>NZ_JBFUFH010000001.1:0-1289220 GCF_056403535.1 Aeromicrobium sp. P2_G6
CATGAAGCGAAGCTTGGCGGCCTGGTTCATCATGCCGTCGAGGCAGACCCCGATGAAGTCCATGTACATGATCTCGACGACGGGCTTCATCCCGGCCATGGCCGACCCGACCGCGGTGCCGATGATTGCTGACTCAGAGATTGGCGTGTCGCGGACCCGTCCGGGGAACTGCTCGAAGAGCTTGCGGAACAGCGCATAGACGTTGCCGCCCTTGCCGACGTCGATCCCCGCCATGAACACCGTCGGGTCGTCGGTCATTTCCCGGACGACCGCGGCCCGGACCGCGTCCATGGTCCGCCACTCGCCCTGGGGTTCGAGCGCCGGCTCGTCGGCGTCGTCCTCCTCGACCATGACGTGGTCGAACAGTGACGCTTCCGACGGGAACGGCAGTTTGCGAGCCTCCACGACGGCTGTTTCCACCTCGGTCCCGACCTCGGCGTCGACGGCAGCAGTCGCCGACTCCGGGACACCCATTGCGTGCAGCCTGCGCCGGGCGATGAGCAGGGGATCGCGCTCCTGTGCCGTCTCGAGCTCACCCTTCTCGCGGTACTTCAGGGGGTCACCCTCGTAGTGACCGTGCCACCGGTAGGTATCGGCCTCCACGAGGACCGGTCCTTCACCAGCCCGAAGCCCCTCGACGAGCGTGCGCATCAGGTCGGCGACCGCAACGACGTCGTTGCCGTCGACCCACGCGTAGCGGATGCCGTAGCCGGCTGCCCGCTCCTTCAGCGTCGCTCGATGCTGATCGGCCTCCGGGGAAAACTCGGAGTAGTGGTTGTTCTCGCAGAAGAAGACGACCGGGAGATCCCACACGGCCGCCAGGTTGATCGACTCGTGGAACATGCCCTGCGCGACCGCACCGTCACCGAAGAACCCGACAGCGACGCGCCCGTCCCCTCGAAGCTGGGCCGCCGTCCCCACGCCCGCGATGATCGGAAGACCTGCGGCGACGATGCCGTTGGCCCCGAAGACCCCCAACTCGGGGTCGGCGATGTGCATGGACCCTCCACGGCCGTGGCACGTTCCGCCCTCGCGGCCCATCAGCTCGGCGAACATCGGCATCGGATGCAGCCCCTTCGCCAAGCAGTGGCCGTGACCGCGATGAGTCGACGTGATGCCGTCGTTGTCACCGAGGTGCCAGCATGCGCCGACCGCGGTCGCCTCCTGACCGATCGAGAGGTGCAGGAAGCCGGGTATCTCCGTGTCCGCGTAGAGCTTCGAGGCCGCCTGCTCGAATAGGCGTATCCGTACCATGCGGCGGTACATCTCGGTTACCTCGTCAGTGCTGACACCCGGTGCTTGCCTGCTCTCGTCGACGGCAGTCATGTCCGTTCCTCCGTCGCAAGGACTCGGAGCGATCGCTTGACGACCTTGCCCGACGCTGTGCGTGGGAGCTCGTCCAGCACCGTCGTGTACTTCGGCGTCTTGAACCCCGCGAGCCGTGCCCGACAGAATTCGTTGATCTCGACCTCGTCCAGCGTGGTCCCGGCGCGCAGGACGATGAACGCGTGCGGCACCTCGCCCCACCGCTCGTCCGGATGACCCACTACGGCAGCCTCGACGACGTCCGGATGCTCGTAGAGAACTCGCTCGACCTCCGGACTCGCGATGTTCTCACCGCCGGACACGATCATGTCCTTCTTGCGGTCCTCGATGTAGAGGTAGCCGTCCTCGTCCATCCGGCCCAGGTCTCCTGTGCGAAACCAGCCGTTCACGAACGCCTCTTGGGTCGCCTTTGCGTCTCTCCAGTAGCCACCGAAGACCTTGGCGCCGCGGATCATCACCTCGCCCACCGTGCCCGGCGGGACGTCGAGACCTTCAGCATCCCCGATGCGCACCTGGTGCTGGATGACGGCGCGTCCGACCGAGCCCAACTTGTCGTGCATGTGGTCCCGCGGCACGAACGTGTCGCTCGAGACAGTCTCGGTCAGACCGTACGCATCGGCGAATCTGACGTGCGGCAGACAGGTGAGGATCTGCTCGAGGCGGGCCTCGGGCATCTTTTCTCCGCCGGAGAGAATCGCCCGGAGCATGCTGAGATCCGCCTCCGCGAGGGCACCCGACTGCAGGACCGCGTTGACCATAGCGGGGGCGAGCCACACCGTGGTTGCCCGGTGCTCGGCCATCAACTCGACCAGGCCGCGAGGTTCGAACTTGTTCTGGATTACTAGCGATCCGCCTGCGTGGAGGGTGGCCAGACCACCCATGTCGAGCGCACCGACGTGATACAGGGGGCCGGCGACTGCCGTCACATCAGCCTCGGTCAGCCCGAATTCAATGATGAGGGCAATGTTCTTCGCCACGACGTTGTCGTGCGAGATACAAACGCCCTTGGGGCGGGATGTGGTGCCCGAGGTGTACATGAGGCGCTGCATCGACTCGCCCTCGATATCAACCGGATGGATCCGGGCACCTCGCTGGGCTTCGACCAACTCCTCGTAGGCGAGCCAACCACTTGCCGGTCCCACCCCAACGACGATCCGCCGACTCGGCCAGGCCGACAACCCCAGCTCGTCGAGGGCTGCGAGATACTCGGGCGCTGCGAAAACGACCGATGCCATGCTGTTGGTGAGGATGTAATCCCACTCGGCCGGAGCCAAGCGTGTGTTGATCGGCAGAAAGATTGCACCGAGGCGGTTGACCGCGTAGATGATCTCAATGAACTCGACGCTGTTGGGCAGGACCATAGCCGCGATGTCGCCCTCTTGAACGCCGAGGTCGGCAAGGGCTGCGGCCAGGGCATTGACCCTCTCGAGCAGTTCGCGATTGGTGCGCGTCGCATTGTCGTCGCGCAGCACGACCTTGTCTGGCCGTCGATCGGCGTGGTGGTCGAGGGTTGAGGCGAAGTTCTCCACGACGGTGTCCTTTGCTCATCGGTGGCTCGTGCCGCCGGGTGGTGGGAGGGTGCAGGCGTCCTGGCTCACCGTGTGGCGGCGAGCACCTCACGTGCGATGACGGTCCGCTGGATCTCGCTAGTCCCCTCGCCGATCTCAAGGATCTTGGCGTCGGCGAAGAATCGCGCGACCGGCGACTCGACCATCCAGCCGTAGCCGCCGTGGATCTGCACCGCGTCGCTGGCAACCCGATTCGCGACCTCCGACGCATGCAGCTTGGCCATCGCCGCCTCCTTGCGGTAGGGCAGTCCCGAGTCGGCCAGCCACGCGGCGCGATATATGAGCCACCGTGCAGTCTCTACTTGCGTCGCCATATCGGCGAGCTTGTGACTGATGGCCTGGAAGGAGGCGATCGGTCGCCCGAACTGGCTGCGCCCGGCGGCATACTCGGTGGCGAGCTCGAGGGCTGCCTGTGCCAGCGACAGGCCCAGGGTCGCGACGCTGATGCGACCAGGGTCGAGTGCGTCCAAGAACTGCGCCAATCCGTTCTCGGAATCGCCGATCAGGTGGTCGTCGGCCACGAAGCAGTCCGAGAAGTAGAGCTCCCGCGTGTCGAGGGCGTGCCACCCGAGCTTGCGCAGCGACTGCCCCATCTCGAATCCCGGAGTGTCCCTCGGGACGAAGAACCCACCATGCTGCCGACGGTCGGCCCGCTCGCCGGTCTGGGCGAGGACCGTCACACCGAGCGTCATGTCGGTTCCGGCATTGGTGATGAACATCTTGGCGCCGTTGATTAGCCACCCGCCGTCGACCTTGGTCGCCTTAGTCGTGATGCCTGCGGCGTCGGATCCGGCGCCGGGCTCGGTCAGCGCGAACGCTGCGAGGTGGGTGCCTGTCGCGAGAGGGCGCAGCCAGCGGTCCTTCTGGTCCTCGGTCCCGAACAGGACCAGCGGCAAAGAGGCGATCGTCGAGTGGGCGTTCCACGCGGCCGCGACCGACTGGTCCGCGCGTCCGATTTCCTCCATCGCGGCGACATAGGCGACGAGGCCCGCATCCATCCCGCCGTACTGCTCGGGGGCCAGCATGCCCATCAGACCTAGGTCGCCCAACTGTTTGAACAGCGAGACCGGGAACTCGTGACGCTCCGACCATCCGGCCGCGTGCGGGACGATCTCTCGCTCCGCGAAGTCGCGGACCATGGCCTTCATGGCGAGGATCTCAGGATCCAGGGAAAAGTCCATCATGACTCCTGTGGGGTGATGAGCACCTTGACGTGCTGGTTGGCCGAGGACAGCTCCTCGAAGGTCGAGACCACGTCGCTGAGCGGCCTGACCGCGGTCACGAATGGATGAGGGTCGATCGCGCCGGAGGCCATTAGACCGAGCACGCGGGGGATGTCGAACTGATAGCCCAGCGAGCCGCGGATCTCGCGCTCGTAGAGGACGATCTGACGCAGATCGACGTCGAATCGGGCGGGCGAGATGCCGGCGATTGCCATACGACCGCCCCGCCGCAGCGACCTCAGCCCGAGCTCGATGGCTTCGGGACGCCCAGTTCCGTCGATGACTGCGTCGGCGCCGACCCGTCCGGAACGCACGTACACCTCGGTGCGAACGTCGTCGGCCGACGGGTCGAAGACCTCGGAGGCCCCGAGCTTCCGCGCCACGGCAGCCCGGGCGGATGCCGGCTCACTGACGAACACGGTGGTCGCGCCGCAGGCACGCGCTCCGACCAGGGCCGCGAGGCCGATTGGGCCGGCGCCGAGGACCAGCACGGTGTCGCCCGGGCCGATACCGGCCCGCTTGGCTGCATGCAGCCCCACCGCTAACGGCTCGGCGAGCGCTGCATGCTCGTCGCTGACGCCGTCCGGGACGGGGTGGAGTTGAATGACAGGTACGCGCACGTAGTCCGCCAGTGCACCATGGTCGGCCAGCCCGAGCGAGCCGCCCCGAGCGCACAAGTGATAATCACCGCGCAGACATGCCGGACAGGTCCCGCAGCGCAGACAGGGATCGGCGACGACCCGGGTGCCGATGCCGATACCCGGCACGACGTCGTCGATCTCGACGACGGTGCCGCTCATCTCGTGCCCCAACGTTATGGGTGGTCGTGTGCCGCTCAGTGGATGCGCGCCGTCTCGGATCATGACCGGCCCGTGGGCGACTTCGTGCAGATCAGTCCCGCACAGTCCACACGCCGCAACCTTTACCACCGCCGTGCCAGGCAGGAGCGTCGGTCGGTCGACCTCCTCCAGCCGAACGTCGCCAGCGCCGTGCCACCGCAGCGCCCTCATCACGAGACGTGTCCTGTCAGTGTCGTTGTGCACGCGACCTCCGCCCGCTTTCGCTAGTTTCGTTGACCGCTCGGTCCATAATAGGATGAGAAACGGTCCCTGGCAAGTCATCGTGCTCACAGCAGGGAGTAGCCGCCGTCGACGGTTATGGTCGTCCCAGTGACGTATGCCGACGCCTCGGAGGCCAGGAACAGGTAGATTCCCGGCAGGTCCATCGGCGTGCCCCAACGTCGGAGCGCTGTATGCCCGACGATGTCGTCATGACGATCCGCGGCACCGTGCCAATGCGCTCCGAGCCCCGTGTCGAACCATCCCAGAGCCACTGAATTCGCCGTGACCCCGCGGGGGCCGAGCTCCTGCGCCAGGGTCTGCACCAGAGCGTTGACGGCAGCCTTCGACGACGCGTAGGCCGCCAGCCCGGTCCGTGGTCGGGTGCCAATAACCGAGCTCGTCACGATGAATCGTCCACCCTCGCTCAACACGCGCGCGGCTGTCTTGGCGGCAAGAAACGTCCCTGTCAGGTTGACGTCAATGACCTTGGACCAGTCCTTCGCCAGCACGTCCACGACGTCTACCGGAGGAGACGAGACCCCTGCGTTGGCGATCCACACGTCGACACCCCCGAATCGGTCGAGCATGCCTTGGGCGACCTCGTCGTTGAAGGCGGCGTCACGGACGTCGCCTGCGGCGACGAGCGGCTCCCGCGCCAGGGTCGCAGCCACCTCGCCGAGAGCGTCGCGCGATCGTGCGACAAGCCCGAGATGGGCCCCCGCCTCGTCGAACGACCGCGCGAGCACCGCGCCCAGCCCGCGCCCGGCGCCGGTGATGACGACTCGCCGTCCTGCGATGTCCATCATGTCCTACCTCTTCCCTTTTGCAGACCGATCGGTACAGTTTTGACAACTACTCTAGAGAGGCCACCGTTGTGAGCGATCGTCAAGGCGTTACCTTCAACCCGCTGCCGACCGATCCCCGGATCGGCGTGCTGCGAATCGACAGACCTCCCGTCAACGCCATGTCGCAGGCGATGTGGGATGGCTTCGCCGATATCGGCCGCGCACTACACGACGACTCGCCTCTACGAGCCGTCGTCATTGCTGGCACCCGGCACTTCGCTGCGGGTGCCGACATCACCGAGATGTCTGGTCTGTCGGCAGCGGACTTCGAGCAACGCAACCGCGTGCTCCAAGGGGCGTTCGCCCTCATCGCGACTGCGCCACAGATCGTCATCGCCGCGATCGACGGATACGCCCTAGGCGGAGGCTGCGAACTAGCCCTCGCCGCCGACATCCGCATCGCTGGACGCCGCGCAGTGCTCGGCTTGCCAGAGATCACGCTGGGGATCATGCCGGGATCTGGTGGCACGCAGCGCCTCGCGCACATCGTCGGGCTCGCGGTGGCGAAGGAGATGATCCTCAACGGTCTACCTCGCGATGCGAATCAAGCCCTTGCCGTCGGCCTGGTCGACGAGGTGGTTGACAATCCATTCGCCCGGGCCGTCGAGCGTGCCTCGACATTCGCCGACGGCCCTTTCGCCCTGCGCTGGGCCAAGCGGGCCGTGCAGGCCTCACTGGACCTTCCCCTCGAGGAGGGTCTCGAATTTGAGGCTCGTGCCGTTGCCGCATGCTTCGACAGCGCCGACGGCCGCCGAGGACTCCAAGCCTTCCGCGAGCACGGCGCCTCGGCGCGACCCGAATTCACCGGGACCTGAGACCTCAACCGTGTCGAGCATTATTCGCGACGTCCAGCAGCCAACACCCATCCTGTAGGCATCTCCCAGGTCTGCAACGACATCCACCCCGCACCGGACCCGCGGGCTCACGTGCTCCACGACCCGGGCCCCCTGGACTGCGCAGCTCGCTGCGAAGTCATCGGCTCGGGCAAAACGGAGCCGCTCTGGCGACGTCGCGGAGACGCACGTGACGTCGGTGCCGCCCTTGTCGGGCACGACTGCCATGTCGGAGCGGAGCATCTCGTGGAGGGCCTCGTCCAGAGCCTGGCCCGTCAGAGCCGGCATGTCCGCAGGGACCACGACCACCGGTTTGCCAGGCCGGTGGGTCGCCGCCCATCGTCGACCGGTCTCGACCGCTAGACGATGGGCGGCCGGCTCCACCAGCGGCCGATCGACCAAGAGCGCAGCGCCCCACGACCGTGCCGCGGCGACGAGCTCGCGCTCCGCAGAGACTATGACCAGCTGCGAGATCATCCCCGACGCGCGGACCGCCTCGACAACGTCGAAGCAGAACGCACGCGCCAACGACTCCCGACGCTCGGCCGGCAACGTCAGCCGCGACTTGGCAAGCGGCCACGGCTTGACGGGGAGGATCGCGGTCACGCTGCTCACGCGGGCATCCTCATGTCGTCACGCGCGCACCAGCCGTGATGAACCCCTCGAAGCCGTTGTCGCTGGCGTGCTCCATGTGCTCCATGTAGCCGGACATGCCACCCATATAGAACATGACCGCGATGGGCTTGCCCGGGATGTTGGAGCCATTGATCCACGAGTCGACCTTGGGGATCAGCGTCCCGCTAGCGATCTCGTCACACATCTCCAACCAGCCGTTCTCAGCTTCCGGCGTCGGCTCGATCGACTCCTGCCCGGTCGTGCGGACGTACTGGATGGCGCTGGCGACCCAGTCGACCTGGTACTCATGCACCGGCGGCTGGTTGGTGAAGGGGCCATTCGGTCCGAAGATCGTGAACATGTTGGGGAACCCCGAGGTCATCAGGCCCAGGTGCGTGCGGGGACGGTCCTTCCAGTGGTCCTGCAGCTCCAAGCCGTCGCGCCCGGTCTGGCGAATTTTGAGGTAGTTGCCGGACACCCCATCGAATCCCGTCGCGAACACGATCACGTCCAGCTCGTACTCACCGTTGGTCGTCTTGACCCCGGTTTCGGTGATCTCGACGATCGGATGCGACTTCACATCGACCAACTCGACGTTCTCGCGGTTGTATGTCTCGTAGTAGCCGTCGCAGCACAGCGGACGGCGCGCGTAGAGCTCCCATGGGGTCAGCTTCTTGGCAAGATCGGGGTCCTTAACGATCTCCTTGATCTTGCCCCTGATGAACTCGCACGCCGAATGGTTCGTCGTCAGGCTCGTAATGACGTCGTTGAGGGCCAGCATGTAGGCAAAGCCGCCGCCGTTGTTCCAGGCCTCCTCGAAGGTTGCCAGTCTCTCGGCCTCGGTGAGGTCCTCGCCGGCGATGTCCGGCTCGGGGATGGCGAACGCCGTGTTGGAGTTTAGGACGCCACGCCAGTAGCCGTCATAGTCCTCCTCAATTGACTTCAGCAGGTCCTGCGAGATCGGCCGGTGCATCGACGGGATGACGTACTGAGGCGTCCGCTGGAAAACAGTGAGATGGTCGACGATCGAACCAATCTCGGAGATGACCTGGACGCCGCTGGACCCGGTCCCGATGACGCCGACCCGCTTGCCTGCCAGGTCGACCTGTTCGTGAGGCCACCGGGACGTGTGGTGGATCTCGCCCTTGAACTTCTCTTGTCCCGGGAACGCCGGGAAGTTCGTCGACGAGAGGAGGCCGACACCCTCGATCAGGAACTGAGCACGGAAACGCTGGCCTTGGTTCGTGACGACCTCCCAACGACTCGACGCGTCGTCCCACGTGGCGCTCTCAATCTGAGTGTCGAACTGGATGCTGCGCCGAAGGTCGTAGCGATCGACGACGTGGTTGAGATAAGCGAGGATCTCCGGTTGCTTGGGGTAACGCTCAGTCCACTTCCAGTCGTGGAAGAGCTGCGGGTCGAACGAGTAGCAGTAGGCATTGACCTCGGTATCAGACCGGGCACCTGGATATCGGTTCCAGTACCAGGTGCCGCCCACGCCGCTGGCGTTGTCGAACGCCTGGACCGAGAGTCCCAGCTCGTTGCGAAGCTTGTGTATCGAGTAGATCCCGGCGAAGCCGGTTCCGATCACGACGGCATCGACCTCGACGACGTCGGATGTGGTGTTGACATTGCTCATGGTGTTTCCTCTCTCGGCCCGACCGTGGCGAGTCGCCGCGGCGCGCATGACGACGCTGGTTCAGCGGTGCGACCGCCATCGTGTGCCGTCAGGAAGGCCTGGGGTTGTCCCAAATCGAGACGCCTCGCGGACTCGGCAGGCAGGCGACAATCAACGCGTCTGAGCTCTTGCCTCGGCATCATTAAGCGCCTAACATGACGTCGATCACACTTGGACCAATCGGTCCACTAAACTCAGTCCTAGATTGGGAGGTCATATGGACGTCGAAAGCGCGCAGCTAGGGGAGTTTGCCGCGTCGATCTCCGCGACGTCGACGCCGACTGCGGTGGTCGCCAAACTCAAGGCGACATTGCTGCACAACCTGGGCATGGTTAGAGCCGGACAGGGCCTTGCTGGTCCCGCCATCGCCGTCGCGAAGACCTACGACGGGCCGGGCTCGAGCAGCCTGCTGCACGACGGACGAAGGACACATCGCGATCGCGCGGTCGTCGCGAACGCAGCTATGATGCACGCTCGTACGCAGGACGACACGCATCTCCCGACGATCACCCACCTCGCTGCGACCTGTTTGCCTGCACTCTTCTCGATCGCCGAGGACGTCGGCGCGACCGGACCGGAGTTGCTGGACGCGATGCTCGCGTCCTACGAGGTTGGAGGAGCCATTGCCGAGGGAGTCGGACCGGTGGCCTCGTCACGCGGATTCCGTCCTTCGAGCTTCATCGGCGGCATGGCCGCGAGTGCAGGGGTCGGGCGGCTGCTCGGCCTCGACGCCCAGGGCATCGCCGCGGCGATCGGGCTCGCTGCCTCATTCGGTGGGGGCACCGGACAGACGTGGGTCGCCGGCACCCAAGAGTGGCAGTACCAAGTCGGCGTCGCAGGACGCAACGGGATGCTTGCAGCGGAGTTGGCGCAGGAGGGCGTCCTGGCCGCACCGGATGCCCTCGAAGGAGCGGCCGGGCTGTACGCGGCCTTCACGGGCGGGCGCGAACCGCACGGACCGTCCTTCGACCTCGGGTTGCGATGGCGAACGCTCGAAGTGACCTACAAGCCGTTCCCGGTATGCGCGATCAACCAGATGCCCGTTACGGTCCTCCTCGCCATGTTCGATGCCCTGGGCCTGAGCGCCGCCGACATCGACGAGATGTCGCTGCGCCTGTCACCGGCGGAGGCAGCCTATCCCGGCACTGAGACCTACGGTCCTTTCGCCGGCGTCGGGGGTGCGCTCATGAGCGCCCCTTACTGCCTGGCCATCGCTGCACGTGAACGCACGGTCACGCGATCGTCAATCGAGGACCTGGCGAACCCAGACGTCCTGGAGCTCGCGAGCCGCATCGCTGTGGTTAGCGACTCCACACTCAGCCCCGGACAGTGCGTGCTCTCTATCGACGGACCCCGCGGCAACTTCAGCAGCACTGAGATCCCCACTCCGGCGACGTTCGACTGGACCTTCGAGGAGGTCCAACGACGCCTCTCGAGTCTCGGCCCCGAGTTGCACATGAGTGCCGAGGCACTCGACGGGCTGGTCGCGGCGTTGCTCGACGTGGAGCGCCTCACTGTGGCGGACGTCATCGAGGCGACGGTGCGTCCTTAGCGTCGACGCCCGGCCTACGACAGACGCCCGGCCCACGACAGAGAGGTACATCACATGTGTCCCACCTTGACACAGTCGACATCGCAGGCCTTTCCCCACGGGCTGCCCCGTGCTCTAATGACGCAATGTACTGAGGAGGCGCAATGGTGACCAGCGTGAAGAGGATCTTCGAGGCACGTGACCTAATGCTCGCCGACGGCCAGTTGCCGGACCACCTCTCGCGCGCGCTGAATCCTACGGTCCTGCAGTCGTGGAAGCGCTCCGTCCTGAGCGGTTTCGATCCAGGAGCACCTAGCCTGCAGTACCACGGCGATGCCCAAGGTCACGCGTCCTTGCGAGTCGCTGCGGACCCCGTGCTGACCGAGCTAGCGGAGCGCCTCTCCGGTCTCGATGTCGGTGTTTGTCTCTCCGACCAGGACTCGGTCATCGTGCGTCGGTGGGTCGCCAGTCGCTCACCCATCCGGCGGCTCCTGGACCAGATCAACTCCGACGTCGGATTCAGCGCGAACGAGCAGATCGTTGGGACCAACGGTGCGGGGAGCGCGATCGAGTTCGGCGCCCCCATGCAGATCTCCGGGCCGGAGCACCTGGCGCCTGCCCTGGCGCCATTTACCTGCGTCGGAGTACCCATCCATCACCCCATCAGCCGTCGCCTCGAGGGCTGCGTCGCGGTATCGTGCCGGGCCAGCAGCGGCAACCCTCTACTCATCCCGCTCATGACGAGCACCGCGCGAGACATCGAGCGACGGATGCTCGATGCCGCCACCGCGACCGAGCGCGCACTGCTCGATGCCTATACGACGGCGATCGGGACGCGAAGGGCACCCATCGCGGCGATCGGTCCCGACATCCTCATCGCCGGTCCCCAAGTCACAGAGCTGCTCGACGGCACCGATCGGGCCCTGCTGTGGGAGTACGTACGCGAGGCGGCCGGACGAGGGCGCGATGTCGACGACCGCTACCCTAGCGGGCGGTTTCGCATCTCACGCTGCCGTCTCGTCGAACACGACGATCGCGTGATCGGCGCGCTGATCGAGTTCGACGTACGCCCGGAGTCCGACAAGTCGGCGCTCGACGTCGCAGGCCGGCCGACCCTGACCCTGCCTGGGGCGAGCGCGGCCCAGGCGCAGACCGTCAGCCATGCGATCCGACTCGCTGCCACTCGCGTGTCGATCCTCATCGAAGGAGAGACCGGAGTCGGCAAGACGGCGTTGGCGCGCGCCATCCTTGAGGCGGCCAAGGTCGACCCCGATCGCACCGTGACCGTCGACTGCTCCACCGTCGGACTCGATGGCGGCTCCACGTTCATCGCGATGCTGCGCCAACACGTCGAGCGGCGACCTCAGGCAATCGTGTTGCGACACCTCGAGTCGCTGTCGGCCGAGTCCGCATCCGCCGCCGCCTCCTTCCTGGAGCGTGCGGCCGAGTCGGACTCCGCCCCTCGCATCATCGCGACGCTGACGACGAGTTCCCAGGAAGGCCCGCCGCCCAACTCGCTACGCCGACTCGTCGACACCGTCGCGTTCGGACGGGTCAACATCATGCCCCTGCGGAACCGTCGCGAGGACATCGCGTCCGCCGCCGTCGCCCTGCTCAAGAAGCATGGTGGAGAGCATCCCTACTTCTTCTCCTCGGCCGCGCTTCGGTGCCTCATCCGTGCGCCGTGGCCGGGCAACCTGCGTCAGCTCGACGCCGTGGTGCGCGCCGTCGTATCGACCACGATCGGCACCGAAATCCGGCCGGACGACCTACCCGCGGAGTTGCAGGCGCAGTCCCGGCGCGACCTCAGCACGATCGAAGAGCTCGAACTAAGTGCGATCTTGGACTCGTTGCGACGGCACGGCGGCAACAAGGTCGCCGCAGCACAGTCGATCGGTATCTCGCGGTCGACGCTCTACCGCAAGCTGCAGTCCTACCGGATAGACCCGGACAAGCAGTACTACTGAGACTTCGGCACGAAGCCAGGCATCAATCGTCCATCGACAGAGACGAAGACCAGTCTCACCGCAGATCCCGGCCCGACCGGGGGTTGCGTACGACCCATGACCAGCGGGCCCTCCTCCGTCTCCACCAGGCACAAGCTGATCGACTCTCCGCCTGCAGCAGCAGCTCCGTGCAGCGTCGTGACGGCGACGCATCGGGCGATGCCCGACGCCTCGATCGCATGATGACGATCCCCCAGGCATGCGGGGCAGCGCTCACGCGGCAGGTACCAGACCGTCGCGCATCGGTCGCACCGAGACATCATCAGCCTTGGCGTGCCATCCGTCCAGTCCCTGTCGCGCATGCTCACGCCGCCGCCTTCCTGCCGAGGACCACGCCAACGTGCGCCGACAGGATCCCTCCGTCTGCGTGCACGTACCCGAGGTCGCATCCGGCGATCTGCGCGGCCCCTCGTTCGCGACGGATCTGGGTTACAACCTCGATGAGGTGGGCCATGCCACCGGCGACACCGCAATGTCCGTAGGACATCAGTCCTCCGTGCGTGTTCATTGGATACTTTCCATCCAGGTCGTACGCTCCTGCCGCTGCGTAGGCTCCGGCCTGGCCGGGAGGCGCCATGCCAAGTTCCTCAAGGATCATCGCAACCGTGATCGAAAAGCTGTCATAGATTCCGAAGACGTCCATGTCTGTCAGCGCGAGGCCGGTGCCGTCGAGCGCCCTCTGACACGCCACGGACGCCCCAGTCGCCCGAGGATCCAACGCTGACAGATGCTGGTGCTCATTGGCCTGACCGATTCCGAGCACCTCGATCGAGCGGTCCGACGAAGGCGTCGAGGAGATTATGAACGCAGCTCCGCCGTCGGAAACCGGGCAGCACTCCAGCAGCTTCAGTGGCTCCGCTACCGGACGCGAGTCAATGACGTCGGCGACCGTGATGGGCGCGCGATAGTGAGCACCATGCTTGCGTGCGGCATGCGCGCGCATCTGGACTGGCAGCGGTGCGAGCGACCGCTCGTCGAGGCCGTGCTGCCACAGGTATCGCGAGGCAAGCAAGGCGTAGTAGCCGGGCACCGTGCCGCCAAGCGCGACCTCGAACCGCTCGTGTCCGACCTGGGCTAGCACTCGTGTCGAGGTCTCCCGAGACTGACCGCTGGCACGGTTTTCTCCAGCGACGATCAGCACGTTCTCGACGACGCCCGACCCGACCAGCGCCGCGGCGTGGGACAGCATTGCCAAACTCGTCGCACCTCCCGCACTCATCCCTGACGCCACTGTCGGTCTCAGTCCGAGCCGCTCGGCAAGAACGTTGGCAGGCATGAGGTGGCTCCCCGTCGTCGAGTAGCCGACCAGGAGTCCATCGATGTCGCCAGGGTCGAGTCGGCAGTCTGCGATCGCGGCCTCGGCCGCCGTAGCCTGCCACCCCCATGTGTCGAGACCCGGCTGGCGACCGAAGGCAGTCAGGCCCACGCCGGACACGAAGGCGGTCACGGAACGATCGCCGTGCGCGCCACCGAGCGCCCTTCGCCGGCGCGCAGGGCCTCTAGCACTTCGTCGAGTGCGTACGTGGTGGCGGACAGCTCGTCGAACGGATGGGCATCGATCCTTCGCGCCAGGAACTCGACAGCCCGGTGCAAGTACCAGGGGTGGTATCGCAGGACTCCGCGAATCGTGAGGCTCCGGCGGGTCACCATGCCCGGTGCAATCTCGACTGTGTTGTCCGCATTGAGGTTGCCGACCGACGCGATCTGGCCACCGACCCGAGCGAGGTCGATCGCCTCGACGAAGGCCTGAGGGTGTCCGGTGACCTCGAGGACGGCATCGGCACCCCGCCCGCCCGTGAGGGCTTGCACCGCGGCCACTCTCTCCGGCACTGTGGAGATCTCCGTCAGGTCGAGGGTCGACGTCGCACCGAAGCGCCGGGCCAGCTCGAGACGGTCGGCGACACCGTCGATCACGATGACGCCGATGCCTCGCTCGTGCGCCACGGCGGACGCGTACAAGCCCAGCCCTCCAGCACCCTGCACGACCAGTGTCTCCCCGGCTCGCAGGTCCAGCTCGTCAAGGGCGAACAACATCTGAGCGAGTCCACAATTGGCTCCTGCCACCGCGGCGTCGTCGACCTCGTCCGGCACCTTGTAGAAGAACTGCCCCGGCTGGACGTAGTAGTGGGTCGCAAATCCCGAGCGGAAATGCGGCGGTTCGGTCGGCGGAACTGCCCAGGAGGCCAGGCCGTTTTGGCACAGGTTGAACTCGCCGCGCAGGCACGCAGCACACCGGTGGCAGGTCAAGTAGTAGACCGCCACAACGCGGTCGCCGACCTCGACGGGCACACCCGCGAAATCGACGTCGACCCCGGCGCCCAAGGCAACCACCTCGCCGACGAACTCGTGACCCAGGCCGGCGTCCCGCAACGCGGCGCTTTCGTAGTGGAACTGGTGGACATCGCTCCCGCACACGTTGGCTCTTCGGATCCGGAGCACGAGCGCGCCGGGCTCAGGCTCGGGAACTTCGTATGACTGGATCTCGATCTGCTCGGGTCCGACCAGTGCTGCGATGCGCCCTTGTGACATGGGAGGAGGTCCTTTCGGTTGATCGTCTCGACCAACTAACCGCGCAAGCTCACTCGGTGCCTGTCCGACTTTGCGACGGTGTCGCAAACTGGGACGCCGTCGCGCCCCTAAGGCACCCCAGAGTCGAGATGTTGACGTACTCCACGTGGAAGGGAACGCGCTATGTCGCTGGGATTTGCCAAGAGGATGTGGGCTCTCGAAAGCCCGACGCTGACCGTCGATGCCGGCACCCTCATGTATGGACTAAGCGGTCAGCTGACGATCCCGATGCCCGTGTTCCTGATTGAGCACGCCAAGGGACTCGTGCTGTTCGACACGGGAATCGATCCTGACGCGATCGAGGACGCCGCGGGCGTCTTCGGCACCGAGCTCGCCGAGCTCCTGGGGATCGGGGGGACGGCCGACATGAGAGTCGACCGGCAGATCGAGTCGCTCGGCTATGCGACCAGCGACGTGACCCACGTCGTCGTGTCCCACATGCATTTCGACCATGCCGGCGGACTTCACCTGTTTCCCGAAGCCAAGTTCTACGTCGGACAGGGGGAGCTCGCCTTCGCGCACCGGCCCACACCGATCCAGGCCCCGTACTTCCCGAGCGCCGCTCAGCTCGAGCACACGCGTGTCTTCGAGTGGCGAGAGGTGCCCGGGATCGACCTCGACCTGTTCGGCGACGGCAGCCTGGTCATCTTGTCGATGCCCGGACACACCCCCGGCGAGCTGAGCCTCAAGGTCCGGCTCGCGTCACGCACGTTCATCCTGACCGGCGACGCCGTGCACCTACGCGCAGCGCTGCAGAACGAGTATCACTTCCCGGTCGACTCCGACACCAAGGCGGCCGTCGACACCCTCCGTCGCCTCAAGCGGATCCAAGAAGCGGAAGAGGCCACGGTCTGGATCAACCACGACCCGGACGACTGGGCCGAACTCAAGCGCGCTCCGTACGCGTACGAGTAGGGCGTCCGATCATGGCAGTTCTGGTCGACTATCGCTGCCCCGCTTGCGGCTCGGACGAGGAGCGGTGGGTGTCCAGCCCGCCGCCCTCGCACTCGGTGTGCGGCGCGTGTGGTGCTGAGTCGCGGCGCGTCTGGTCCCCCGTCGGCTTGTGCCGCTCAGTGGGCCTCTCCACCCCGCCGGCCGCAACCTCAGTGCCGCAGCCTCCCGGTTCGCCGTCTTTGGCCAGCAGGCTTCCGCATGTGCCCGGCCTCTGTCACCTCGATGAGAGCGCGGGGCGGATGCTCGTGGCCAAGATGCGCGGAGACACTCAGTCGGTCGAGAACGAGCACGCCCATCAGGAGAAGGTCGCCGCGCGGCGGCAGCCCACGATGGCGGACTTGGCTGCACACCAGCACACGCCTTCCCCGTCTTAGTCACGCACCCGCTCCAACCACGGGTCCGCAAAACGACCGGGCAGCCAGATGATCAGGCTGCCCGGTCGTTTCGCATCGTTTCAGCCGCGCGACGTCCTGCGGCCGAACATTCGTCGCACCCGGTCCAGGCTCTCGGCTGAGCTGACGAGCGCGAGGAGTGTGAGCCCGCCGGCGAACAGATAGCTGGCGCCGTCGGAGAGGCCGAGCACACTGACCAATGCCTGTGAGATAACAAGGATCAACCCACCGATCGCCGCGCCTACCAGGGTGCCCTGACCGCCGCTGAGCGCAGCACCGCCCAGTACGGGCGCCGCGATCGCCAGAAGCGTAAAGGAGTTGCCCGCGCTGGGATCACCGATGCCCACCTGAGCGGCCAGCAGAACCCCCGCCAACGAAGCGAGACACGCACACACGACGTAGCTG
The DNA here is from genome assembly GCF_056403535.1 of Aeromicrobium sp. P2_G6. Classification (NCBI taxonomy): domain Bacteria; kingdom Bacillati; phylum Actinomycetota; class Actinomycetes; order Propionibacteriales; family Nocardioidaceae; genus Aeromicrobium; species Aeromicrobium sp. P2_G6. Next base: position 17,006 of record NZ_JBFUFH010000001.1, read on the forward strand.
CCGGCGCGTAGCGGCATGATCCGTATCCCGAGTCGGCGGGCGTAGACCGTGTGGAGGCCGACCGCCCGCAGCCTGAGCCCAAACCCCGAGCGGCGCAGGACAACGTCAACGAGCACCAGGACGACCAGGAGTGCCATCAACGACAGCGGGACCGGTCCGACACGGTGCTCGATCAGGGTCGCGAGGTCCGGTGAGACGACTCCGCCGGCCGTCGGACGGAGCATCAGCGACACCCCAGACACAATGCCCAGCGTGGCGATCGTCGCGATCACGGCCGAGAGCCCAATCACCTCGACGAGCACGGCGTTGAGGATGCCCACACCCAGACCCACGGCGAGCACAACCAGGGCAGTCATCATCAATGCCCTGCCCTCACCACCACCCTGCAGCCAGAACGACGTCATGACGACGGCCAAGGTCATCGTGGAGCCGACGGATACGTCGATCCCCCCGATCATCAGCACGAAGTACTGCGCCGAGGCCACCGCTACCAGCGGGAGCGCGGCGAGCATAACGTTAAAGATGCTGATCTCGGTCAGGAAGGTGTCGTTCCTAGACTGAGTGAAGGCGCACAGCACAACGATGAACGACATCAATGCGGTCAGGCGTACCGCGTCGCTCGACGGCGCACGCCTGCGTCGCCGTGGCTTCGGGGCGACGGTGGTGCCGGCGCCTGGCTCGACGACCGTCGCCGGTGCCACGTCGGCGGCGTCAAGCTCGTGCTCGACGGCGAAAGCACCCACGATCGACTCCTCGGTCGCTTCGAGCCCGTCGATCTCCCGGGTCACCTTGCCCCTCGACATGACCAGAACCCGGTCACACAACCCGGCGAGCTCGGACGCGTCCGAGCTCACCACGACGACGGCGCTGCCAGCATCCGCGATCTCGCGCAGAAAGCGATAGATGTCGAGCCGCGAGCGTACGTCCACGCCCTGCGTCGGCTCGTCGATCAGCACGACGCTCGGGCTCATGGCCAGGACCCGGCTCAGCGCCACCTTCTGCTGGTTGCCTCCCGAGAGCTCGTGCGGGCTCTGGCCAGGATGGCTAATCCTGATCCGGTAGCGGTCGACCGCGGTCGACACGTGTCGCCGTTCGCGTCCCGTTCGCATCATTCCCGCGTCGGACAGCTCATGGAGGACGCCGATGCCGAGGTTGTCGGCGATCGACAGATCGCCGAACAAGGATTCGGTTCGGCGGTCCGAGCTGAGATAGACAACTCCCACCTTGACCGCTTGCGCGTACTTCGTGACGCGCTGCCCGCGGACGTCAACTGTGCCGCTGACGTCGTCGCCGTGACAGGCGATGCTTCGCAGCAGGGGGACCTGACCATTGCCGTCCGCGCCCGCGATGCCGACGATCTGTCCGGCGTGCAGCTCGAGGTCGACAGGACCCAGGCCCACACCCGTCAGCCCGCGCGCGGACAGGACGGGGTCGTTCGCCACGCTCCCGGTCCGGTCGGGGAATTCCATGTCCACCTGCGTGCCGGCCATAAGCTCGACGAGCTCGTGTGTCGTGACCGCAGCGGCCGCGTACGTCCCCTGGAATGCCCCGTCACGCAGAACCGTGACGGCGTCGGCGACCCGCATCACCTCCGAGAGGCGGTGGGTGACGAACAGCACGGCCGAACCTGACGCGGCTACCTCGCGCATCAGGTCGAGGACGATGTCGACGCCTCGTGCGTCCAAGGCGGAGGTCGCTTCGTCGAGGATCAGCAACGTCGGTCGTCGCGCGACAGCCCGGAATATCTCGACGAGCTGTCGGTCCCCAGGCGGCAACTGCGAGGCTGGCAGCATCACATCGACGTCGAAGCCGAACCGGCCCAGCAGGTCGCTCGCCCACGCGGTGATCCGGTGATAGGGAGGCCGGTCCTCGGGCGCAGCGCCGAGGTACAGGTTGCGGGCCACCGACAGCTCCCCGATCAGGGAACCGTCCTGGAAGACCGTCACGGCGCCCCTGGCCTGCGCGCCGCGCGGCTCGGCGCGGACAAGCTCGGAGCCGTCGATCACGACAGACCCGGTGTCGGGAGCCACCGTCCCGCTGACGATCCCGACGAACGTCGACTTGCCGGAGCCGTTCTCGCCGACGAGCGCGTGGATCTCACCTTGTATCAGAGCGAGGCTCATGTCGGACAACGCCGTGACGCTGCCGTAACGTTTCGATAGTCCTGACGTAGTGAGCAGGTGGTGCTTGTCCCCGGCCGAGGACTCCACCTCTGGCGGGTCGCTGAAGGCGGTGTCAGACATGTGGGACTCCTTGTCCATAGAAGACGACGGGGAGGGGCTGGCGCACAGCCCCTCCCCTGGGCTAGCCGCGAGGCCAGCCCGTCGTGGGCTTACTTGCCGAGGATCTGCTTGACCAGCGAGTCAGGCACCAGCAGCGTGGGGCCGGGGTAGTCGGTCGGGCGATCCGACGCATAGACGCCCTTAGCCGCCTTGACGAACGGGATCGGCACGCTGATGTTGGGCGTCACCTTGCCGCCGTCCAGTCGCGTCATCACGGCCGTGAGCGACGCCCGGGCCATCCAGTTCAATCCGCTGGTGTAGTAGAGGTCGAAGGCCTTGTCCGTACCCTGTCGCTCGTTCCACGCCTTAAAGAGCCCGTTGTTCGACGTGATCGTGATCAGGTCCGGGGTCTTCTTGCCGGCCTTCTCGTAGGCCGACACGACCTGGGGCAGAGGGTCTGCGTAGTCGTTGAAGATGCCCGCATAGTCCTTGCCGGAGCTGACCAGTGCGGCCGCCGCCTTGTAGGTGCCGGCAGGCGTCCAGTCGGTATCGAGCTTGGTGCCGATCGCGACTGAGGTGCCCTTGATCTTGTCGCCGAGGCACTTGTTCCATGCAGCGCCCTGAGGATTGCCCGGCGTGCCATTGAGAAGCGCGATCTGTCCGTCGATCTTGAAGTCGTCGACCGCGATGTCGGCCATCGAGTCGCCCGCCTGGCACTCGTCGAAGTGGACCTGGTTGGCGACCTGGTCCGGCTTGGCCCCAGGCACTCCGCCGACATACGTGGAGACGAAGGCTCCCTGCTTCTGGACCGCCGTGAACGCCGGGAGGGCGGCATCGCCGAAGTCGTTGTAGCCGACGATGGCCTTCGCCCCTTGTGCCCCGAGGCTGCGCACGTTCTGGAGGTACTTGTTGAGGTCGCCCGCAGCATCGGTCGAAATGATCCTTCCGATCTCTGGGTATGTCAGCGCCTGGAGGATGATCTCCATCTTCGTGAACTTCCGCCATGTGTTTTGGCCAAAGCCGTCCGCAATGCCCAGCGTTACGTCACCGCTTCCGATGTCACACGTCGTCGCCTTCCAGCACTTGTAGGCCGTCGCCAGTTGGTCGTCCGTGAGGTCGAGGGCGGCGTGCCGGAACGCCAGCTGGATCGCAGGGTCCATGTCCGCGACTGGGCCGTCGGAGCCGAGCGCCTGGTTAGCCACAGCCTGCACCGCCGGATCGGTGATCTTCGGCAGGGAGACCTTGTCACCGCTGGTCCCCTTGTCGTCACCCGACGAGCTGTCGGAGCTACAGGCGCTAAGACCCAGAGACAGCGAGAGCACGAGTGCCGACAGCACAGCCCCTCTGGTCGAGCGACGGGCCCCTGGTTTGAGCACTGTGTTTCGCATTGCTTACTCCTGACTTTCCTGATGTTGAGCCGGGCCCTCGGTGGACCCGACGAGGATGTCGCCGCGGTGGAACGGCGTGAGCCATCGGATGTTGCGCCGACTGGTGACCACGGCGGCGAGACCGACAGCGAGCACGCCGCCCTGAACGGCGAGACTGAGCCCCGATGAGAGCCCTCGGACCCTGAATACGAAGTCGAGGACGATGATGAACACGGCGCCGAAGAACGTGCCGGCCACCTTGACCCGTCCACCCGCGATCGACGCACCTCCGAGGACGACAGCCACGATGGACGTCAGCAGGTAGGGGTCGCCGAAGGTGAGATCCGGCGTGTTGACCTGACCGGCCAGAAGCAGGGCTCCGACGGCGACTAGCACGGACCCGGTCATCCAGGCGACGATGCGCTGACGGGTCGCCGCCAGTCCGCTGTAGTCCGCCGCCGCCCTTGCCACGCTGCTCGCCGACACCGTGCGGCCTGTTACGTGGTAGCGCAGCCACGCCGCGGTGAGCACGCAGACGAGTGCGGCGAGGACCAGGATGACACTGACCCCGAGGAGGCTGCCCCGGGCGAAGTCTGACAAGTTGCGCGGGACGGTCGAGACTGACGGCACGGGCCCTCTGTACATCCGGGTCAGGCCTGCGATCAGCTGTCCGGTGGCCAGTGTCACGACCAAGGAGTTCAGGTGCAGGACCTCTACGAGAAATCCGTTGACGAACCCGATCGCCATGCACACGAGCAGACAGGCGACGACAGCCCGAGACAGGTGGGCGTCAGACCCGTCCGACGCCTTGAGCACGACGACGCCGACCAGGGTCATGGTCGCCGGGATGCTCAGGTCAATCCCACCTGTGCCGATCACGAACGCCTGCCCGAGCGAGACGAGGATCATGACGCCGATGACCGGTGTCAGAGTCGACGTGCTGGCCTTCTCGAAGACGTTGACCTGGAGGAGGACGACCGACGCGACCACCAGTGCGACATTCGCCAGGATGATGCCGCGCGCCGGGAGCCGGAGGCGACGCCCCGTCCGGAAGGACGCTCCTGCAGGCGCTTTGGTGGTGGTGGACATGCGGGTCCCTCTCGACGATCTGTGTGACGCGGGCCACTGTGCCCACGCGAAACCTGAAGGTAGCTAGGACGCCGGCCTCGGCACCGTGTCACTTTGAGACATGCCTCACGACACGTCGTCGACCCCGCAGCGACAGCAGGAAACGCCGACCCGAGAGAGCCTCGGATCGGCGCCTGTGCGAGCCCTTAGTCTCGCTATTCCTCGGGTGCCGTCCGCGCCACCACGACGGCATCTGCCACGACCGCCCTCGTCCCGCCGTGGTCGCGAACGAGCAGGACCGGGTTCGCGTCGAGGCTGTCGACCTGACCGTCCCGGTCCGTCATGAGCTCCCCCACCCCGATGACAAGGTCGACCCATGCGGTCACGTCGGTCGGCGGCTCGCCGCGGACACCGTCGAGCAGCGGCGCCATGCGCAGGCTCCGGATCGCAGTCTCCACCTCCTGCCGGCCGAACGGTGGCACGAGCGTCGCGAAGTCGGGCACCGCCTCGATGTACTTGCCCCCGGCGCCCAGCATGACGACCGCCCCGAGGCTCGGATCGCGGTGGGCACCCACCATTACTTCAAAGGCGGCATCCAGCATCGGCTCCACGAGGAGCCCGTCGACCTTTAGGTCGTGATCCTTCATGGCCGCCAGGATGTCCCTCGCCGCCGCTGCGACGTCGTGCCCGGTCTCGCAGCCCAGCCTGACCAATCCGAGGTCGGACTTGTGCGAGACGGCCGTCGTGCAGCCCTTGACGACCACCGGACGCCGCCCGAGAGCATCGAAGGCCTCAACCGCACCAGTGGCGTCGTCGACGAGTACGTGCTCGACGACGTCGCCGCACCTTTCGAGGATTGTGAGGCTGTCGTGCTCGTTGAGCAGAGGAGAGCGCTCGGCCGGACGACGCAGGTCGACTGGTCCTCGGTCGCGTGCCGCCGCTATCGCCCGCCGATGGCGCAGGTAGCCCGATAGCGACCGGAGCGCGTCATCGTCGTCGCCATAGACGGTGAGGCCCTTCGACCGAAAGAGCCCCGCCACCTCTGGCTGCGGGCTCACGACGACGAACGGTCGCCGGATCCGCCGGGCGAAGACTCGGGCCGCGGACGCGAACTCGTCAACGTTGTAGCCGCGGCCTGCGACGGGGAGGCTCAAGAGGAACACATCCGGGCCGGAGTCTTCCGTGAAGCAATCGAGCACGCGGCGCACGAGGGAGCTGTCTTTGAGCAACATCCCGGTGATGTCGATCGGGTTGGCCCACGAGGCGAACGACGGGAGTGCGTCCGCCAGTGCATGCTTGGTCCGGTCGTCCAAGGTGGCTAGCGGCAACCCGTACGTCGACGCGTGGTCCGACGCCAGGACGCAGACGCCCCCCGAGTTGCTGACTATGGCCAGCCGATCGCCCGTTACCTCAGCCCCCGTGTCGTTCAGATAGAGCTGCACGCAGTCGGCGAGCTCAGTCATCGACCGGACCGTCCGAACTCCGAGCTTCTCGAGGAAGGCCTCCACGACGACCTTTTCGCTCGCGAGCGAACCGGTGTGAGACTGCGCTGCACGCGCACCATCGGCGCTGCTGCCTCCCACCAGAGCCACGATGGGCACGCCATGCGCGACAGACGCGCTCGCGGCTCGCTCAAACGCGTTCGCGTCGGCGATGCCCTCGATGTAGAGCAGGATCAGCCGCAGCTCCGGATCTGTGGCGGCGGCCGCGACGAGCTCGCTGGCGCTGGTGTCCGCATCATTGCCCGTGCCGTGCACGTATCTGATTCCGATCCCACGGTGGCGCAGCAGGCCGTAGGCGATGGCCGACATCGCCCCGCTCTGGCTGATCAGCGCGACGGGGCCGTCCATCGGCTCGATCTGCAAGAACATCGTCGAGAACGACAGCACGGCACCGCTGCCGAAGTTCGCGAGCCCGTGCGCGTTGGGGCCCACAAGCCGCATGCCAGAGGCTTTGGCAAGGGCCACCATCTCCTCCTGCATCGCACGACCTTCTGGCTCGTGCGTCTCGGCGAACCCCGACGCGAGGACCACGCATCCCTTGACCCCGGCCGCCGCGCTCTGCCGCACGGCGTCGACAGCCTTCTGCCCCGGCACCGCAATTACCGTGACGTCAGGGACGCTGGGCAGCGAGGCTACGTCCGGATAGGCCGGCAGGCCTTGCACGGTCGCTCGCGCCGGGTTAATGGGGAACACGTCTCCGTCGAATCCGAAAGACTTGAGGAAGTGAATAGGGCGGCCACCCACCTTGTCGACGCTGTCGGAGGCGCCAAAGACCGCCACCGACCGAGGGTGATGCAGTGCATCGAGCTGCGAGTCACTCAAGAGACTCGTCCGATCGACACATACTTGACCTCAAGGAACTCGTCCAGCCCGAGAGCCCCCGCCTCGCGGCCGATCCCGCTCTCCTTCATCCCACCGAACGGTGCCTGGACAGCCGAGATCATCGCGTCGTTGACCCCCACGATGCCAAACTCCAATTGCTCGGAGACCCGGATGGCACGATTCAGGTCGGCTGTGAAGAAGTAGGCAGAGAGCCCGAACGGCGTGTTGTTGGCCTCCGCCACGACCTCTGCCTCGTCGGTGAACGTGATGATCGGGGCGACAGGACCGAACGTCTCCTCCTGCGCCACGAGCATCGTGCTATCGACCCCCGTGAGCAGTGTCGGCTCGTAGAACTGATCGGAGTCCAGGCCCGGCCCTGTCGCTCGCGCACCACCTGTGACGAGGGTGGCTCCCTTGTCTAGGGCGTCACTGACGTGCCGCTCGACCTTCTCGACGCCTGCTTGTGCGACCAGTGGGCCGACCGACGTCCCCTGCTCGAGGCCGTGGCCCAGCGAGAGCCGTTCTATCGCCCGCCTCAGACGCACTGTGAACTCTTCAACGACGCCCTCCTGCACGAAGATTCGGTTGACCGAGATGCAGACCTGACCCATATTGCGAAACTTCGAGGCCATCGTCTCCTCGACCGCGGCATCGAGGTCGGCGTCATCGAACACGATGAGTGGAGCATGTCCGCCGAGCTCGAGGGAAACTCTCTTCATGGTGTCGGCTGCTCCGCGCATCAGGGCTTTCCCGACCGCAGTCGAGCCTGTGAAGGAAATCGCCCGCACACGTTCATCGGCCATCACGGTGTTCGCGAAAACGTGGGGCTCCGGCGAGCACAGCACCGAGAAGACACCCGGCGGCAGGCCCGCGTCCTCGAAGCATCGGGCTACTTCGAGGCAGGACAGCGGGGTGAGCTCGGACGGCTTCGCGATCATCGTGCACCCGGCGGCCAGCGCAGCTCCCAGCTTCCGAATGATCTGGACGTTGGGGAAGTTCCACGGCGTGATGGCAGCCGTCACGCCGATCGGCTGCTTAAGCAGCATGATCCGCTTAGACGAGGCCGTCGGCGGGAGCGTCGACCCGTTGACGCGCCTGCCCTCCTCCGCGAACCACTCAAGGAATCCGACCCCGTACGTGATTTCTCCAACGGCTTGGGCGAGCGGCTTGCCTTGTTCCCTGGTCAGCAGGTTTGCCAGTTCGTCCTTTCGGTTGCTCATAATCGCCGCAGCCCGACGGATGATGTCGGAGCGTTCGAGCGCCGTCATGGCTGCCCATGTGTCCTGCACGGCGGCTGCTGCGTCAATCGCGGCGCTTACGTCCTCGGTTGTCGCGATCGCAACCTCTCCGACCAAGCCCCCCGTCGCGGGGTCGTAGACACCGAAGGTGCCGGCGGACGACGGTTCCTGCCAACGACCCCCTACGTAATTGCTCCAGATCTTGTCGGACATGTGTCCATCCCTTCTGAGGTGGGTTCGCTGATCGAGCGCGCATGAAGCATGGCTCAGCGCGGCCACGACCTTGGACCATCTCACCCCAGCGACGCAGGCCGAGGATGGCCCAGTTTGAGACACCGCCGCGAGCGAAGATCGACCCCGGCGCTACTAGGCGACTTCGCTCAGAGAGCGACTCCGAGTAACGGCTACGCGGTCGGCCCCGCAAATCAGGCCATCCGCTGACTCGAGCTCTGCGAGATACGGCTAGGTTCGGCCATGTTCAAGCGGCGGCGCGACATGTCACTGATTGAGGTGTATGACGCTCGTGAAGGTTCTGGCCAGGTAATCGCAGAGCTTGTCAGACCCGCGAAGTGACAGTGTTCGGGAAACCAGAGCAGCCACAATCGACTCCGCTTACAGTCCGCCCTGCCTGGTAGTACCTGGTTCTGCTGCGAGCGACTCAGCAATCGTCTGATCGCTCCACCCACGAATCGATTCGGCCTGCTCCCGGGTTAGAGGGTCGATGAAAATCTGTCTCAACGACCACAGCTGATCAGTTGTGTACCGTAATTCGGAACGCGGATGATTTGATCTCCCGGTCGATCGGTACCCAAGACGCGGCAAGCCTCAGCGCGACCCACGTAGATGCGGCGTCAACGCTCGTAGGGAGCCCCTACGAGCTGCGCCGGCCCATAGCCCTGCGCCATACGCGGCGTCGTCCAGGCGCAAGGCGATGGCGAAGCGGAGCGGGTCGAGTTCGGGCCTGAGCCGGCGCCACTCGATGACCGTGTCGGCGGCGGCAGCAACGACCAGCGCGCGCCGCAACCGCGGAGAGAACGTCGCGCCGACAGCTGCGGCCGGCCACCAGTGCCGGAGCAGGAGATGCATGAGCTGAGCCAGGGTGGACGAGACGCCGAGCACCGTCAGCTCGCCGGCCGTGCGCAACGGACGATCGCTGCCACGCAGCGACCTCGACAACCGCCAGGCCATCGCACCCGAGAGCAATCCCGTCGCGGGCAACGACCAGCGCCGCTGCGCCAGGACTGCGACCGCGGTCGCCGCGCCGATCGGCGTGAGCACAGCGGGCGCCACCGTGGAACCGTGACGATCGGCCAGTGACGCCGCTCCGGTGCCGTAGAACGCCTTGCGGTGCAGCCAGCTGCGCAGCGAGGTGCGGTGGTCGTGTCTGGCGACGACGTTGGCGTCGTACCGGATTCGCCACCCCTCGGCGTCGAGTCGCCAGACGAGGTCGACGTCCTCCCCCACCGCCATCGATGCGTCGAAGCCGTCGCCGAGCGCGGCGACGCGTGCCATCACCACGGCCGACGGCACCCAGGAGATGGTCGACCGCGGGCGTACGAGTGCCGAGTCGCGACCAAGGTCGAGCGACGAGCGTGCGGCTTCGTAGCGGCCGATCCAGGAGTCGTCGGGGTCGAGGCCAAGGATCCGCGGTGCGGCCATCGCGACCTGCGGATCGTGCAGGTGTCGAAGCAGTCGACCGATGGAGTCGGAATCGACCACGACGTCGGAGTCGACGAAGGCGACGTACGGCGTGGTCACCTCACGCAGGCCCGTGTTGCGGGCGCCGGCCGGACCGAGGTTGCGGCTCAACGGGATGAGTTCGGCGCCGTGACGTGCGGCGACGCGAGCCGTGCGTTCAGGGTGAATGGAGGCGTCGTCCACCACGATCGCCCTCATCGCGCCGCCGAGGCTCATCAGCAGGCGATCCAGTCCCGCCGGGCGATCACGAACCGGGATGACGCAGGTGACCTGGTCGAGGCCGATTGGCGCCAGCAAGGCGGTGACGGGTTCGGCCATCCCGGAGTCCAGAAGCTGATCGGCGAGCCGACCCGTCGTGGTGCCGGTGACGACGAGCGTCCCATCGCGCATGAGGTCCTGGGCATGCGCACTCAGGTGGTTGACCCGGATCGGTGCGCCGCCGATCAAGGTGCGCCCGTGGTCGCGCACGCGTACGCCCGGCGCAAGCCGGACGGCGAAACCGGCTGGGAGCGTCATGAGCCGAATCCACCGTCGGCCGAGACCACGGAACCGTTGAGCGCGGCCCCTTCGATGGAGCAGCACAGCGCGATGGTGGCGGCGATCTCCGATGGCTCGAGCACACGCCGCAGGAGCTGTGACGATGCGAGCTCCTCGGAATCGGCCAGGTCGTAGATGGCGGCGGTGGCGTCGAGCATGCGCGTACGTGTGGAGCCCGGTGAGACCGCGCAGGCGGTCACCCCGGTGCCGACGAGGTCGGCCGCGAGGCCCTTCACGAGTCCGATGACGGCGTGCTTGGCGACGTTGTAGGCGGCCAGGTGGAACAGCCCGTGGCTCCCGGCGGCGGAGGCGATCGCGACGAAGCGGCCACCGGACGGGTCGGGCCCCGCGAGGAGGTGAGGGATCGTCACGGCAGCGGTGTTCCAGACCCCTTTGACGTCGACGTCCCACTGGCTGTCCAGGTGCGAGTCGGGGCTCTCCCACAGCGGCGAGCCGCCGGCGATGACCGCGGCGGCGGCGACCGCGGCGTCGAGCCGGCCGAACGCGTCGACCCCGTCGGCGGCGACCGCCGCCAGGGCATCCCGGTCGCGTACGTCGGCGACTCGGACGAGCACCTGGTCAGGGAACTCCGCGGCCACTGCATCGAGCTCGGCGCGGGTGGCGAGTGCGTACGCGACACCGTCGGGCACGTCGTCGCCGGCGCACGAGTCGACCGCGACGACGCGATAGCCGTCGCGACACAGGGTCCGTACGACCTCCGCACCGATGCCGCGAGCGGCTCCGGTGACCAGGGCGACGCGGCTCATGCGCGTACGCCGATCGATGACCGCAAGAGCATGCCGCGGGCATCCGGAGCACCATCACGTATGCGCTGCAGAGCGTCGGCCGTCATCTCGGCGAGCACCCGCTCACCCATCTCGGCGGACGCCCCGGTGGGATCGCCGAGCACACCATTGGGCGAGACGGCGCCGACGCCACCAGCCATGAGCAACGGCATGATGTCGGCGAGCGGCCTGGTCTCCCCCGGCTCGGCCTGTTCGAGGCGTACGGAATCCGGGCGCAGGTGCAGCATCAGCGACGTCTCCGTGATCCCGGCGTGCAGGTCGACGGACTCGGTCGCGCACGGGACCCAGCCGACCGCGTGCTGCTCGGCGAGCATCTGGAAGACCGCCTTCGAGAGCGCCGCGACGTTGCCGCCATGGGCATTGACGAACACGATCCGGCCTGCCCATGCGCTCATCGACCTCACGAGCTCGATCACCGTGAGCCGCAGCACTTCCGTGCCGACGGAGCTCGTCCCCGCAAAGCCTTGATGCTCACCGCTCGAGCCGTAGCTGAGCGGGGGCGCCACCACGGTCGAGTCCCCAAGCTTGCGGGCAACCGCCTCGGCCACGGCGACCGCGATCGTCGCGTCGGTGTCGAGCGGCAGGTGCGGGCCGTGCTGCTCGATCGAGCCGACCGGCACCAGCACGAGCGGACGTGCGTCCACGTCGGGCCAGGTCAGGTCGGCGAGCTTCATGAGACCGGGCGGCCCAACGTACGGGCGAATCCATCGGCGATGACGAGGTGCTCGGGGGTCAGCTCGTGGATCGAGGACACGCCGAGCCCGAGCAGGGCGGAGTCGATGCCGCTTCGCAGGACGTCGAGGACGTTCTCGACGCCGGGCTGGCCGTTGGCGGCGAGGCCCCACAGGTATGCCCGGCCGATCATCACCGCGCGGGCGCCGAGGGCGACGGCCTTGACGACGTCGCTGCCGCGTCGGATGCCACCGTCGAGCAGGACCTCGATGTCGTCACCAACCGCCTCGGCGATCGCGGGAAGCACGCGGATCGGCGCGGGGGTGCCGTCGAGGTTGTTGCCGCCGTGGTTGGACACCGAGATCGCGGTGACCCCGGCGTCGACTGCTCGGAGCGCGTCGTCGACCCGGCAGACACCCTTGAGCATGAACGGGCCGCCCCATTCCTGGCGCATCCACTCCACGTCCTCCCACGACGGCGGGGTCGTGGTCATCCACTCGTAGTAGGCACCGAAGAAGGTCGGGCCCTTCGCCTCACCGGGGGCGGCCAGGTTGGGTGCCGTGAGGTCGGGGAGGTTGCCGGCAAACGACTTGAGCCAGCGGGGCTTGCGCAGCACCTGCGGCGCGAACTTCAGGGCGGTCTTGAAGTCGACCTTCTCCGGGATCTCGGGACTCCCCCAGTCGCGCCCCATCGAGAACGACCAGTCGAGCGTCGCGATCAGGCCGACAGCGCCGGCGGCTCGGGCCCGGTCCATGCGCTGGATCATGACGTCGCGTTCGCCGGTCCAGTACATCTGGAAGAACGTCGCGGGGTTGGCCGCGACGACCTCCTCCACCGATCGGCTGGCGAAGTTGCTGAGCCCGATGACTGTGCCACGCGCCGCTGCGGCCCGGGCGACGGCGACCTCACCATCCGGGTGCACCGCCTGTACGCCAGTGGGCGACATGATGACCGGCAGCGAGATGTCCTGGCCCATGACCGTGGTGGCCTGATCGCGCTTGGCCTGGTGCCCGGCCACGTGAGGCGCGAAGCCGAGCTCCATGAACGCGGCCTCGTTGTCGGCCATCGACTGACCCCGTTCGGAGCCGGCGACCAGGGCGCCGTAGACCGACGACGGCAGGCGCTTCTTGGCCCGCTGCTGCGCGACGGCGACGGACTCGAACCAGGGGTTCTTGGCCCAAGGATTCTTCGACATGGTTCTCTCTCGGTTCAGAGCCGGAAGCCGGCGAGGGGGTTTTCTGCGCACGCGGAGACCGGTGGTGCCTCGAGGTCCTCACGGCGGGTGAGGGTCAGCATGACCGGCTGGTTACGTCCGGGGGTGGTCCGTGAGTGGTCCTGGCTGGCGGCCGGGATCGTACGATCGCCGGCCAGGGCGCTCTCGCCGTAGCCCTGCACGCACTCCGGGTCGGGCCCGTCGAGCGGAAGCCCGGTGAAGAACTTGGCGGCCATGCAGCCGCCCCGGCACGAGTCGAAGAACTCACAGCTTGTGCAGGCGCCCGACGTCTGCGGTGAGCGGAGCTCCTGGAACAGCTCGGAGGTCTGCCACACCTGCTTGAATCCGCCGTCGGCCAACAGGTTGCCGGCGAGGAAGTTGTCGTGGATCGCGAACGGGCAGGCGTACACGTCGCCGATCGGGTCGATCAGGCACACCACTCGTCCGGCACCACACAGGTTGAGGCCCGGCAGCGACTCACCGAAGGCCGCAAGGTGGAAGAACGAGTCACCGGTCAGCACGTTGTCGCCGTTGGCCATCAGCCAGTCGTAGAGGATGCGCTGCTGCTCCGGCAGCGGGTGCAGCTCGTCCCACACGTCCGCGCCACGGCCCGACGGGCGCAGCCTGGTCAGGCGGAGCGTCGCGCCGTACTGGTCCGCGAGTGCCTTGAACTCGTCGAGCTGGGTCACGTTCTGGCGGGTCACGACGACGGAGATCTTGGCGTCCTTGAAGCCGGCGTCCTGCAGGTTCTGCAGCGCCGCGATCGCGGTGTCGTATGACCCGGGACCGCGCACATAGTCGTTGACCTCGGCGGTCGCACCGTCCAACGAGATCTGCACGTCGACGTAGTCCGTCGACGCTAGGAACGCCGCACGCTCAGGGTTGAGCCGAACGCCGTTCGTGGAGAACTTCACGCCGACGCTGCGGTCCACGGCGTACTGCAGCAGATGCCAGAAGTCCGGCCGGATCGTCGGCTCTCCCCCGCCGATGTTGACGTAGAACACCTGCATGCGCTGCAGCTCGTCGATGACCGCCTCGCACTGCTCGGTCGTGAGCTCGCGCGGGTCGCGCTTGCCCGACGAGGACAGGCAGTGCGCGCATGCCAGGTTGCAGGCATACGTGAGCTCCCACGTCAGGCAGATCGGTGCGTCGAGGCCGAACTCGAACTGGTTCACCAATGGGCCTGTAGTCGGACGGGCGACCGGCGTGCGTACGTCGTCGAGCAGGGTCATGCGGGGTTCCGTTCGAGGATCATGTTGGAGGCAGCGAGACCACGCAGCGCTTTCACGTATGTCGGCCAGTGCGCTGCAGGGATGGCAGCCTGGTTCAGTGCGGCGGCGACGGTCTCCGAGTCGCCAAGCGCTTTGACGACGTCGACGAGCTCCTGCTTCTTGAGGAACGTCAGCTTGCGGTTGCCGAAGTGATAGGCCAGCGCACCGAACGGCTCAGGCCGCAGCGCGACCGAGGCCGAGAGCGTCCAGGCCTCGTCCAGCATCGGATCGGCCATCAACGTAGTCATGGTCAGTAGACGCCGCACATGCCGTCGATCGACACCTCTTCGATGAGGTCCTCGGTCACCAGCTCGGCGTCATCGGTGGCGACGTTCTCGGTCGTGGGGTTCTCTGCCATGGCTCGCTCCTTCGCGTGTGATGTGACGTGGCCGATAGGTTATGGCACTCAGCGCCACAATGGAAGGCCTGTTAGATTCGCACCGTCATGAGCGCCTCTCGCACGCGGTCCCTAGGCCGCCCTTCGGCAACTGATCACGCCGCGATCGAGCGTGCCGCGTTCGCGCTGTTCGAGGCACAGGGGTTCGACGCCACGACGATGGAGCAGATCGCTGATGCCGTAGGAGTTGGCCGACGCACGCTGTTTCGCTACTTCCCATCCAAGAACGACATCCCGTGGGGACAGTTCGACCTGAGCCTCCAGCGCTTCCGTGAGCAGTTGGACGCCCTGCCGGACGACGTCCCGCTGCCAGAAGCGGTTCACGGATGCGTGGTCGCGTTCAACGAGTTCGACGAGGCGGCCCTGCCGCAGCACCGGATGCGGATGCGGCTGATCCTCACGACCCCCGCGCTGCAGGCCCACTCCGCGTTGCGCTACGAGGCATGGCGCGCGGTCATCAGCGAGTACGTCGCCCGCCGACTCGGAGAGTCCGCCGATAGCGCGGTTCCCCGGCTGGTCGGCCACGTGAGCCTCGCGCTTGCCGTGGCATCGTACGAGCGCTGGCTCGCACACCCCGAGCTACGACTCACCACCGTCCTCGCCGAATCCATGGCCGAGCTCAGGGCGTACCTCAACGCGCGCTCCTGATGTCCTTCTGGAACGCCACCGAGTCTGGACTTCCTGAATCGGCCGGCACGCCGGGGCACACGACCGCGGACCCAAACGCCTGAATTTTCGTGGAGCTTCTGACAAGGAGCGAACCCGCGACATCCATGGAGACGGATGATTCAGCGGCCGCGGCGTGCCGACACTCCAATTGCATTCAGACATTTGAACCCGCTGGCTTGCCAGGGCGCACACGGGTAGTCCGTTGATTAGCGTCCACCCATCGATTTGACGCAATCACGTTGCGCTTGGGTTGACGGGTCGCTTCCATGGAAGTATTTTGATGTATACCTAAGCTGGAGACACCGACAAGCCATCGAGGGGTTCGTGGCCCTCACGAATATAGGAGATTTGCCTGATGTCGGTCTCTGCGCAGTTGTCTGGTCGTCGATGTGTGGTGACTGGGGGAGCTCGCGGAATCGGATGGTCTATCTCACGCGAGTTGGCTCGCAGAGGTGCGGCGGCGGTGACCATGGTCGGCACGAACACGCAGCGGGGCCGCGAAGCAGTCGCTGCCATGTCCACCGAAGGCTTCAACGCCTCGTTCGTCGAGTGCGACGTCGCCGATGCAGGCCGCGTGGAGAAGGCTTTAGACGAGGCTGCAGCTCACATGGGTGGGTTGGATGTATTGGTCAACAACGCGGCGGTGATCGACAGCCAACTCAGTGCAGATCTGAGAATCGACCAGATTCCTATCGACGTCTGGGATCGCGTACAAGCCGTCAACGTGCGAGGCACGTGGCTGACCATGAAGCACGCCGTTCCGTACTTGGCCGCTAGTGATTATGGGGTCATCGTTAACTGTGCGTCTGTGTCTGGGGGCCCATTGGCATTTGCGGGCGAAGCCGCTTACGGGGCAACGAAGGCAGCCGTCCTCCAACTCACGCGTCAGGCCGCGCTCGACTTGCGGCAGTTCGGAATCCGCGTGGTGTCGTATTCGCCGGGAACGATTGGGTCCGAGATGGTCGAGCAGCAGTTCCAAGGGGCTGACGATCCGGAGGCCATGCGTCGACAGTTCTCCGCCTATCACTTGACGCCGGAGCCGCGCCTAGGCAGGCCGGAGGAGGTCGCGGCCGTGGTGTGCTTCCTGGCCTCCGACGACGCCTCATTCGTCAACGGTGCCGACCTCAAGGTCGATGCCGGCCTCACCGCGTGGCGCGACAGCCTGACCTGATCGGCGCCACGCGCCCGAGGCCGGATCTATGACGTAGCCCGACGAGCGACCTTGTAGAAACGCACGTCCTGATATTCCTCCAGGCCCTCCGCGCTGCCTTCACGTCCCAACCCGGACTGCTTGACACCACCGAAAGGCGCTGCAACATTCGACGGCGTACCTTGGCTAATTCCAACGAGCCCGGTCTGAAGCCGATCCGCGACATTGAGCGCTCGATCGAGGTCTTGTGTGATCACATACCCTGCGAGGCCGAACTGGGTCTCATTGGCGCGCGCAAGGACCTCTGCCTCCGAAGAGAAGCGCTGGATCGCCGCGATCGGACCGAATATCTCACTCTGTACAACATCCGAGCTTGAGGGAACTTGGTCGATGACCGTGGGTTTGAGAAGTATCCCGGCCCTGCAATTCTGTGGCCTCCGGTCGCGACCGTTGCCCCTCGAGCTGCTGCATCCAGCACGAGGCGCTCCATGGTCGCGACAGCTCGGTCTTCAATGAGTGGGCCGAGCGTGACGTCACCGATGAGCCCATTGCCTGTCACGACCTGACTCATCTTCTCGGTTAGGCCCTCGACGAAAGCGTCGGCGATCCCGTTCTGGACGTAGATCCGGTTTTGCGGCAATGCAGGACTGTCCACCGTTGCGCATCTTGGCGGCAAATGCGCCGTCAACCGCACGCTCCAGCTCACTGTCGTCGAACACGATGAATGGTGCATTCCCTCCGAGCTCCATGGACGAGCGAAGGACGTTGTCGGCAGCAAGCCGCAGTAGCACCTTGCCGACTCCGGTCGAACCGGTGAATGACACCTTTCTTACTCACGGGTCGCGCAGGACTGCCTCGCTGAAGGCGGATGGATCAGACGTGTTGATGACGCGGATCAGACCGTCCGGCACGCCGGCCTGGCGGGCAAGATCGACCGCGAAGTGCGTCGTCAGCGGGGTAAGGGCGGCCGGTTTGATGACGACGGAGCAGCCCGCCGCGAGCGCCGGGGCAATCTTTCGAGTTGCCATCGCCAGAGGGAAGTTCCACGGGGTGATCAGAACCGAGAGTCCGACGGGTGCACGCTTGGTGAGCAGCATGCTGCCCCCGGTCGGGGCGTCACGCGTGTTGCCCCCGGTCGCACTGCCTCCTCGGCATACCATCGGACGAAATCGGCGCCGTACGTTATCTCGCCATAGGACTCGGTCAGAGGCTTGCCCATCTCCAGAGTGATCAGGAGCGCGATCTCGTCTGAATGCTGCACAAGAAGGTCGTACCAGCGGCGTAGCGTGTCAGCTCGGTGGCGAGGAGTCGTAGCCGCCCACCCCAGCCCCGCCGCATGCGCACGTCTACCGCCTCCAGCGCCTCATCGGGTCCTTGGTCGGCGAGACGTGCGACAGTCTCACCGCTGGCGGGATTGCAAACATCAAGACTCTTTGGCCCATCGGGAAGCGCTAAATCAACTACAACCCGCTCCGCTGCAAGCACCCACTCAGGATCACCGACGGCCAGCTGACCGCAGTCAAGCGTCATGCGTTCTCCTCGGCGACCAGGACATGATCGATAGCATCTACGAGCTCGATGAGCTCTTGGTCCTTTGTGATGAAGGGTGGACTGATCTGCAGGGTGTTGCCACGCAGAGGACGCGAGATGTAGCCCAGCTCGATCAGCGAGTCCGCGACCCGCTCCGCTGGGATCTCGTCAACGAGGGTTACTCCGCCGAGGAAACCACCGATACGAACTTCTGCAACGCCGGGTCGTCGGGTCTGCAGCTGCTTCAGCGTGGAGCTGAGCAGCAGCTCCAGCTCGGCCGCACGAGGGACAAGATGGTCCTGCTCGAGCACGTCGAGGTTCGCCATAGCGACCGCGCACGCGGTGGCATGGCCGGCGTAAGTCGCGCCGTGACGAAATATCGGAGTCGAATCGCTGTCGACGTAGAACGGCTCCCAGATTCGAGGGGACACCAGCACGCCGCCCAGAGGTGCGTATCCGGAGGTGACTCCCTTGGCAAAGGTGATCAGATCTGGTTCGAGCTCGTATCGCTCCGCAGCGAACATATGACCAGTTCGTCCGAAGCCCGTGATGACCTCGTCAAGGATGAAAAGTATGTCGTTGTCCCGACACAAACGTTGAACCGCAGCGAGATAGCCGGGCTCAGGAGGATTGACGCCTCCAGTGCCTTGTATCGCCTCGGTCACGAACGCAGCGATGTTGTCAGGCCCGATCATCGAGATCGACTTCGCTAGTGCCTCGACATCGTGCAACGGGACACGCGCCGTCTCGGGCACGAGCGACTCGACCCCATAGCCCTCTCGATTGAACTGTAGACCCGCGATGCTGGTCCCGTACGCGTGGAGTCCGTGGTACGAGTACTCGCGACTAATGATGGTCGTCTTCGTGGTGCGCCCTTCGCGCTGCCAGTGCCGACGTGCCAGCTTGCAAGCGACGTCGATCGCATCGGATCCGCCAGAATTGAGGATTACCTTTGAGCGGTCGATCGGAGACATCGCCGACAACCGCTCGCCTAGCGCCAGCGCCTGATCGTTCGCGAAACGCGCGAAGATGTGGTGGGTCTCGAGCTTCAGCATCTGCGTCCGCGCTGCTTCGGCAAGCACGGGATGGGAATGGCCGATGTTGGCGTGCCACAAACCAGCCGTTGCGTCGAACAGTCGATGCCCTTCCACGGTCTCGAGGTATGCGCCCTGCCCACTCTCGATCACAATCTGACGACCGAGAATGGAGGGCATGTGCGCTTGCGCCGACCACAAAGCAGGGCCGGTGAGAATGGGCGAAGGGTTCATACGTACTTCTTTCCTCTGCATGTCCGAGTGCGCGCGGCTGCCCCACCCCAAAAGCAAGCTGTCCTGTCTGAAGTGGTCAGCGCAGCGCGATCTAGATCGAGGGGTGGGACCCGCTCCGCTCGGGCACATCATCTTTGTTGGCCAAAGGGACCATGCGACCGTCTGTCGCGACCTCGCCGTCGCTCAGCGACTCGATCTCCGTCTTGAAGATGCGGAGCGCCCGTCCAGATCCGCGAGCCAGCTCGGGGAGCTTCTTGCCGCCGAACAACAACAGCACGACCCCGAGAACGATCAAGATCTCGGTTGGTCCTAGTTGACGAAACACGGTGTTTCCTCTCGCTGACGTGGCCTCGATCAGGGTGATTCATGGCACGACTATTTGATAAGCGCTCCAGCATCGACCGGCAGTCCGACGCCGGTGACATAGCGCGCTTCGTCCGAGGCGAGGAACAGGAGCGCATTGCTAATGTCAACGACCTCGACCCACGGGATCGGCAGGACGTTCAGGCTCTGCGAGACGACCGTGAAGTCCTCGACCGTCGGATTCTCCAGCTCCGGACTGAACAGGCGGTAGATGTCCTCGTTCATCAGCATTGGGGTCTTGACCTGGGTGGGGAGGACTGCGTTCACGCGAATCGAGTACTCAGCGAGCTCCTTGGCCATGACTTTCATGAGCCCCATCACTCCGTGCTTGGCGGCCACGTAGTGACCCATGTTCGCGGATCCCTTCACGCCGGCGACCGAGCTGGTGAACACGATCGAGCCTGCCCCGGTCGCCACCAAGTGAGGAACGGCTACCTTCGCCGAGTTCCAGGCACCAGTCAGGTCGATGTCGATCATTTCTTGCCACGTCGCTGCGGACATCTCGTGCAGAAGGACGGGTTTGCCGGTAATGGCGGCGTTGACGCTAACGATGTCAAGACGGCCGAGCTCGGAAACACCTTCGGCCAGGGTGGCGGTGAGCCCGTCAACGTCACGCACGTCAACCTTGCGCGCGACTATCCGCCGATCAAGCGCCTCGACCTGTCGCACAGTCTCGGCCAGATCAGCTTCTGTTGCCCCAGGGCCGGTCATGTCCTTGACTGGCTCGCAGATGTCGATGGCGATGATATCGGCGCCTTCTTCGGCAAGCCTGATCGCGTGACTCCGCCCTTGACCGCGCGCCGCACCGGTGATGAATGCAACCTTGCCGTCGACCCGACCCATAACGAACTCCTTATCGTCATTGAGCGATGTTCAAGAGACGAGTTTGACCCGCTCCGACACCGCTCCCAACTCATATTACTTCCATGGAAGCGATTGTCAAGAAGGGGCGGCGCCATCACATTTCCTGACCATCATGGTGATACCGGCGATGCACCCGCTTTGAGATCCGCGCCAGGACCTCGTAGTTGATCGTTCCGGTGAGCTTTGCAATGTCTTCAAGCGAGATTCGCTCAGCCCCGTCCGTTCCGATCAAGGTCACCGGATCACCGACTGCAACAGTCGGAGTCGTGCGAGATGGTCGAGGGCCGAGGTCGACCGTGAGATTGTCCATGCTGACAAGGCCGACGATGGGGTAGCGCCGGCCGCCGATCAGGACCTCGCCCTCGTTGCTGAGTGCCCGGCTCACACCATCGCCATACCCGATCGGCACAGTGGCGAGCCAACTGTCAGTCGATGCGATGTGACCTCTGCCGTAGCCTGCACTCTGCCCTGTGTCAATGCGCTTTACGGCGGCAACGTACGACCGCAGAGCCAGCGCCGGATCGAGCCCGAATCGTGATGCATTCTCGTTCATCGGGTCTGCTCCGTACAAGGCGATGCCGCAGCGCGCCATGTCGTAGTGACTGGACGGCAATCGGAGAGTCGCTGCGCTGTTGGCGGCATGTGCTGCCACACCTGGCCGCGCCAGAGCCCTCACCAACCGATCGAAGGAACGAAGCTGATGAGATGCGAACGCGAGATCACTGTCGCTGGTCGCGAGGTGTGTCGCGATCCCTGCCAGCTGTAGGTGCGGATCGCCCTGAATCACTGCTGCCACGTCGACCGCCTTGCTCAGGCTCCGTGTACCGAGGCGGCCCATGCCCGTGTCCAGCTTCACGTGAACGCGGACCGGATGCCTTGACTGTCGTGCGATCAAGCGGATGAAGCCTTCGTCCCACGCGACGACTTCCGCCCCAGCGCCCACCGCCTGTGACAGCTCGCCGCTGCTGAGCGCGCCCAGGACGAGGATCCTTACGTCGTTCAGTCCTGCATCACGCAGGCCTGCAGCCTCGTCAGCCGTCGCTACCGCGAGCATGCTCGCGCCGGAATCGAGTGCCGCCGACGCTACCGGCCCCGCCCCGTGGCCGTAGGCGTCCGCCTTGACGACGGCGCACAGGGAAGCGGCGCCCAGCCGAGTTCTCAGATGACTAACATTTCGTTGAATGGCGGCCACATTGATCTCGGCTACCGCTCGAGGCATCGTCGGCAGGACTTTCACGTTGCTGTGAGAACGCGTCCGGCTCGGGCGCCGGTGAGCGTGCCGTCTTCTACGGCGACACTGCCGTTGACGAGGACGTACTGGACGCCCGTCGGGTACCGGCATGGATCCGAGACCGAAGCGACATCATCGAGCCCCTCCAGATCGATTACACAGATGTCAGCGGCATGGCCTTCTGCGATGAGGCCCCGATCATGTAGTCCGAGTCGCCGAGCCGGCAGGGCCGTGAGCTTGTGGACGGCGGTGCCGATGTTCAGCAGCGACTCGTCGTGGACGTAGTGCGTCACCAGCCGGACCGCGGCCGCGAAGTTGCGCGGATGCGCATACGGCAAGGCGTCAGTCGACATGGTCCAGCCGTCGGAACCGAACATGCTCTTCTCGTGCTTGACTGCTTCGCGAACGTCGCTCTCAGACATCGCGTCGATCAACATTGTTGGTTGCAGACCGTCGCGTTCGATCAGCTCCAGCAAGAGGTCGTCAGGTCCTATGTCGAGAGATTCCGCCACGTCGGCCAGCCTCAGACCGGATAGCTCAGGTCGCGAGGCAACATCGCACAGGATGATCGTGTCGAGAGGCTTCTCACCATTCTGCAACATCTCACGCAAGCTGTTGCGCAACATCGGGTCCGCGAGGTGGTCGCGCAACCGAGCCTCGCCGCCCTCCAGCGTGCTGGGAGGCAGCGCGGACGCGAGTGTCGTGCACGCGGTCGTGTACGGATAGACGTCGAACGCAACGTCCAGGCCGGCAGCATTCGCGCGATCGATATGCTCCAGCGCGTCGGAGACTCGTCCCCAGTTCGAGCCCCCGAAGGCCTTCAGGTGCGATATCTGCAGTCGCGTTCCGGAGCGAGAGACAGTATCAATGGCCTCCTCCAAGGAGGCCTCAAGCTGATCACCTTCGTCGCGCAGGTGAGTCGCATACAGTCGTCCCCATTCACCGACCGTGTCGGCAAGGGCAACGAGTTCCTTCACGTCTGCGAAGCCCCCAGGCGCGTACGTGAGTCCCGTCGAAGCGCCAAATGCCCCCATGCCGAGAGCTTCAGCAAGAAGTTCCTGCATTCGCCCGAGTTCGCGTTCGGTCGGGGCTCGCCGTTCATCGCCCAGCACCGCAAGACGGATGGCGCCCAACCCGACGAGCGGGGCGATGTTGATGCCCAACTCCCGCATCTCCATGTCTCGCGCGAACGCCGCAAGGGTCGACCATCGCTCATCGAGGTCCGGCTCGAAGAAGACTCCATGACGGCGGGTGGACTCGTCCGCAGAGAGAAAGGGAAATGGCGAGAATCCGCAGTTTCCGGTGCAGTCGGTCGTCACTCCCTGGCGGAGCTTTGCCTCTGCCTGCGGCCTGAGAGGCAAGGTAAAGTCACTGTGTGTGTGGACGTCCACGAACCCCGGCGAGACGAGGAGACCTGTCGCGTCGATGACACGCCGTGCGGCGCCGAGACCCTGACCGATCTTCGAAATCCGCCCGGACGATATGGCCACATCAGCGGGTGTCGGCTCACCGCCGGCCCCATCAGCGACGAGCCCCCCTCTGATTACCAGGTCATGCATGCCATGCACCTCCCCCACACGTCAGGTCGTGCGCGACAACCTGCTGAGATGCGTGGTTCTGCATTGCTTTCGTACCTTTCGGACATGCCGAATCACCTCGTGAGGGATCGACAACATGGACCCCTCTCCGGACGGAGGGGCAGCGACCTGCGTCGCGACGTTCAGTGACCGGCGCGAGTCAGGCGATTCCGTAGGTCTTGAGGTTGGCAAACTGATCCATGCCCGACCGACCAAGCTCTCGACCGACACCGGATCGCTTGGTGCCGCCGAAGGGGATCTCCACCGGCGCGCCGAGATAGTTGTTGATCCCGACCATGCCAGTGTCGAGCTCGTTCGCGACCCTGCGCGCCTCCGCGAGATCTTCACCGAAGACCGTGCCGCCGAGTCCGTACTGGGAGCTGTTGGCCAGCTCGAGCGCAGCATCAGCGTCGCTCACGCGGTAGATCATTCCGAGAGGCCCGAACGCCTCCTCGGAATGCAGGCGCATGTCCGGCGTGATGCCCGTGACGACGGCGGGTTGGAAGTAGGCCCCAGGGCCGTCGAGCCGGCCACCAGCCACCAGCACCTTCGCACCCTTGCTCAGCGCGTCCTGGAGCTGCTCCTGGAGCGTGTCTGCCGCGACCGCCGACGACATCGGGCCAACCGTGGTTGCGGGATCGAACGGATCGCCCACTTGCTGGTTACCAAAGGTTGCTACGTAGGCGTCGATGAACTCATCAGCGACTGATTCGGTCACGATGACCCGTTTGGGAGAGCAGCACACCTGTCCACCGATGGCCAGACGACAGGAGGCCGCGATGCCGGCAGCTCTCGCGACGTCAGCCGAGTCCAGGACGATGAACGCGTCCGATCCGCCGAGCTCGAGCACGACTGGCTTGATATTCCGGCTTGCCTGCTCTCCCACGGCCGAACCGGCCCGATCTGAGCCAGTCAGCGTAATCGCGCGAACGCGGTCGTCCTCGATCCAGGTCGAGACCTGCGCCGTCGAGATCAGGCCGGTCTGGTAGGCGTGTTCGGGGAAGCCGGCTTCGACGAACAGGCTGTCCAAGAACAGGGTCGACCCTGCCGACACCTCCGAGGGCTTCACGACGATCGTGTTGCCGAGCATGAGGTTGGGCGCTGCCGCACGCGCCGCCTGGAACACGGGACCGTTCCAGGGCTCTATTGCGAGCACGACGCCCACGGGCTCTCGGCGCGTGACCGCCTTCTCGAAGCCCTCGATGTTGCACTCCTCATCGGCGAGCAGTTCCTCGCCATGGTCGGCGTAATAGGTGAACATGCTGGCGGCGGTGCGCACCTCCCACTCCGATTGCGCGAGCGGTTTGCCCATCTCCAAAGTGATCAGACGCGCGAGCTCATCCACATTGGTCTCCATCAGCTCGACGAGCCGCTCGAACAACTGCACTCGCTCGGCCACGGAAGTCCGACGCCACGTGAGGTAGGCACCGTGCGCCCTGGCCAAGATCTGCTCCGACTCGTGATCGTCGGCTCGCTCGAAACGCTGCAGCACCTCGCCGGTGGCGGGGTTCACAGTCTGGTACTCACGGGTCGACGGGTCGACCAACGACGTCGTGCTCATCGGCTCGCCTCCGCCTTCAGCCCAGGCGTGCTCCCGTCGAGCCCCGCCAGGCGTGGGGCGACCTCACGTCCGAGCAGTTCGAAGCTGCGTCGGTAAGGCTCGGGGTCGTCCGAATAGTCGTAGCTGAGCGACAGAAGCGTGCCGAACCCACCCGTCTCGTCGTACAGAGCGGTGATCTTCTCGCCGACCGTGTCCGGCGAGCCGATGAGCCAGAAATTCTCCGCGAGATACTCGATCGTGAGCTTGTCCTCCGAGATCGGAGCAAGCAGCTTCGCTGCACCCATCGCCCTGAAGCTGTTGAGGGTGTGCTCGCGCCACGCGGCCCCCATCGCGCCATCGAGGACAAGCCTCATGGCTTCGTCGTCGGTCTCGGCGACGAAGATGTCGCGGATCACACGCCAGTCCTTGCGGTCCGCCCCTTCACCCGATCCTGCCGCACCGTTGCTGTATGTCTCCCAGTGCTGACGGAGAACCTCAGAGGACACCTGCTGACTGATGGGCAGCAGTCCACGCACGCCCGCCTCTGCCAGCGAGGGCGATGTCGGCTGCATCCCGACGATCGCCATCGGCGGGTGCGGCTTCTGCAACGGCTTGAGGTGCGGCCCCGCCCACTTGTCAGAGAACGCCGGCATGTCGACCGTCCAGTGCTTGCCCTCGATCCGAAAGGGCCCCTCGCGCGTCCAAATCGCGAGGATGATCTCGAGTGCTTCACTCATCATCTCCGCGTTTGCATTCCCTGTTCCAAAAAGTTGCGCGTCCGTCGGGAAGGCTCCTGGAGCGACGCCGCAGATGTAGCGCCCGCCGGTCATGTGGTCCAACCACATCAGGCGATACGCCAGGTTGATCGGGTTGTGATAGGGCAGCAGGTGAGCTGCGGCACCGAGACGGATGTTGGTAGTGATCTGCGAGGCTGCGGCGATCATCAGATCCGGCGCAGGGCTGGGCTCGACGCCGATCGTGTAGTGCTCGGCGAAAAACACTTCCGCCCACCCGTACTCGTCCGCCCAACGAGCCAGTTGCAGATCCCAGGCGATGACCTCCTCTGCGGTTTTGAGACCTGCGACGTAGTCCAAGCTGTAGGGAACGTTGAAGAGTCCGAACTTCATGTGTTGGCCTGCCATCCTTATCGATCGAACAAGTTCAGGTTGAGAGGGAATGAAACGTCACCGCCTCACCGCGATCTCTCAAGATTACTTCCATGGAAGCGATCGGTCAAGAGACGGTTGCCGTCCTCACACTGCCCAGATCTCCCATGCTGGATGGTCACCCGGGCTGGTCACGACGTGGCTCCGCGAGGCGGCTGGCGAGCGGTCGATACTCGCCATTTCCCTCAGCTTGCTGGCGTGAAAGATCATCGGCGCGACTTCGGGATACGGCTGCAATGAACGAACCCGCAGCACGACGATGTCGTGATCGCCTGCGCGTATTTCATCGTCCACGTCGCAGTTCAGCCATAGTGTCGCGCCGTGCACGAATACTGCCCCGTCGGTGTCCGACTCCCACATCACGTCCGCGAATCGATCACCCGACTTGGCTGACAAAGATCGAACGATGTCGCCGTGCTCGGCCGCAAGCACGCTGATGCCTAGCCGGTTGGCCGTCTTCAGAACTGGCCACGTGGTCGATGTGTGAGCGATGCAGAGCGATACCAGTGCGGGCTCAAGAGAGACCGACGTGAACGAGCTTGCGGCGAGCCCGGTCGGCTCGCCGCCCACGATGGCGCACACGGCAGTCACGCCGCTGGGGAACATGCCGTATGCGTGACGCAGGATGTCCGAAGTTGGTTCACCGGATAGCAGCGTCTTCATTGCGCCTGCTCCAGGTGTGGGAGGTCAGCGAGTAGCTGGATTGTGTACGGGTGACGGGGATTGTCCAGCACTTCGTCGACGCTTCCGCTCTCGACGACTGTCCCTCCCGAGAGCACGACGACCTCTTGCGCGATACTGCGGACCACGGCCAGGTTGTGGGTGATGAAGACCATCGAGACTCCCCGGTCCTGCTGCAGGCTCCGTAGTTGTTCGACGAGGAGCGCCTGAACCGAGACGTCAAGAGCAGAGGTCACTTCGTCACACACCAGCAGGTTCGGGTCAACCGTGAGGGCCCGACCTACCGCAACACGCTGGCGCTCTCCACCGGATAGCTGGTCGGGCATGCGGTTGATGAACTCCGAACTCAGGGCCACGGCGTCGAGCGCATCGAGCACCTTCGCTCGCCTGTCCCGACGAGTGAGCGACGTGAAGTGCCGAAGAGGCTCTTGCATGTTCTCCCCTACGGACATCCGTGGGTTGAGAGATGCGAACGGGTTCTGGAAGACGTATTGCAGATCCCTTCGTTGGTCTTTCGTCCGTCGCTGCGGCGAAGTCGCGAGTTGCTCGCCGCCGTAACGAACCTCACCCGTCCACGACTTGTGCAGCCCGACGATGCAACGAGCCATCGTGGTCTTACCGGACCCCGATTCGCCCACGATCGCCGTGCACCTACCAGGTGCGACGTCAAGATCCACCCCGTGCAGGACCTCCTTCGTACCGTAATGAGCTACCAACCCGCGGACCTGGAGTCCAGTCCCTGCTTGAGCACGCACCGTAGGCACGTCGGCGTTTACTGTCGTCGCCGTACGTGGTTCGAGCGGGTGCAGGCAACGCGCGGAGTGGCCCTGCCCGATTGTGATGAGCGCCGGCAGTGTCGTATGGCAGTCATCTTGAGCGGCCGGGCAGCGACCTGCGAAGGCGCACCCGGCCGGCCAGCCGCCCGGCCGTGGCGGCCGTCCTTCGATGCCGACCAGGACAGTGCTGCGGCGAGCTGACGGCGCTGCGCGGATCAGCCCAGCCGTGTAGTGATGACGAGGCGAGTTGAAGATGTCGGCGCTCGGACCTGATTCGATGAGTCGTCCGGCGTACATGACGGCCGTGTGATCTGCGATCTGCGCAACCACGGCGAGGTCATGGCTCACGTAGACGGACGTGACATGGTGACGCACGGTCAACTCCCGCACAGTGTCCAGCACCCGACGCTGGGTGCTGACGTCGAGCCCGGTTGTCGGCTCATCCAGAACAATCAGTCGAGGCCTGCACGCGAATGCCATCGCGATCGTGAGGCGCTGCTGCTGTCCACCTGACAGCTGATGCGGATAGCT
The DNA here is from genome assembly GCF_056403535.1 of Aeromicrobium sp. P2_G6. Taxonomy (NCBI): domain Bacteria; kingdom Bacillati; phylum Actinomycetota; class Actinomycetes; order Propionibacteriales; family Nocardioidaceae; genus Aeromicrobium; species Aeromicrobium sp. P2_G6. Next base: position 45,165 of record NZ_JBFUFH010000001.1, read on the forward strand.
ATCGAGCAGCCGCGGTGTGCTCGGCAGTCCTACTTCGTCGAGCACCTCGCCAATCCGATCGGAGATCGTCTGCCCCGCTGCGAGCGCATCCGGGTGAATCATGAGAGTTTCGCGCAACTGATACCCCACCCGAAGCCCTGGATTTAGTCCACTTGCTGGGTCTTGTGGCACGTAGCTCACCAGGCGACCGCGCGTTCGGCGGAGATCGTCAGGCGCCATGGCGAGGATGTCTTGCCCCCCGACCACCACCTGTCCACCGGCGATCTGCAGGCCGCGCCGCGCGTGCCCGAGAAGGGCGACGCTCACGGTGCTCTTGCCCGAACCGGACTCACCGACGAGCCCCATCACTGTCCCGGGTGGGATATCGAACGCCACATCCTCGACGATGGGTGTCTGCCGACTCTTGGTGACTACCGTGAGCCCTCGAACGGTCACGCCTGTCACGGCGGCTTGTACGTCTGAAGTGACCGTCATCCGATCTTTCCTCCGTCGATGGGGGCACCTGTCGAGGCAGCAACGACGTCGTTCGCGCGATCCTCGCCGAATGCTGCACGTGCAAATGCGTCTGCGAACATGTTGGTTCCCACTGCCAGCACGGCGAGGATGATCGCCGGCGCGACCACGCCCCATACGTTGCTGGAGAGCCCGAGCCTGTTCTCGTTCACCATCACGCCCCACGAGGGATTCGGCGGCTGCGCTCCGAATCCAAGGAAGTTGATGCCCGAGATGATGATGATCGAGAAGCTAAGCCGGAGACCTGCCTCGACTGCGAGCGGCGTTGCCAGGTTGGGAAGCACCTGCCGTGCGATCACCTTGCGTGGGGGAACACCCCACAGAGCCACCGCCCGGACGAAGTCCCGCTCGCAGATGTCTTGCGCTGCCGCGTAGATCACCCGGCACACTCCTGGGGCCTGCACCACGGTCACGGCGCCGATCAGCAACCACGAGTTGGCACCCAGCACGCTGACCACGAGCAGGACGAACACGATCTGGGGAAAGGCCAGCAAGATGTCGACGGCTCTCATGATCAGGCCACCGACGATCCCTTGGCGGTATGCGGCCACCACGCCGGCCACGGCCCCGATGGAGACGGCGAGCACAGTGGCGGCCACTGCCACAAGTAGGAGGGATCGTCCCCCGTCGAGCAGTCTCGTCACGACATCTCGACCAAGGGCGTCTGCTCCCAGAAAGCCTGCGTCTCCAGAGCCGGGCGTCGCATACGGGGTACTGACGAATGCAGTCGGAGACTTCGAGCTGATGAGGGGGCCGACGAACGCGATCGCGCAGACGACAGCCGTCATCGTCAAGCCGACGCGCCCGCGGGCAGTCGCTGCCGCCGTCTTCACAGCGTTGAAGGTGGTGCCGCCGCCTCCGCGTCGCCGCGGTGATGATTCAACACGTCTTCTCATGTCAGCCTCATTTCGGGAGCCGACGACGCGGTGTGAGCAAGAGTACGACCACGTCCGTCAGGATGTTGAGCACTACGTAGAAGGTCGACAGCACCAGGACGATGAACTGCAAGGTCGGGATGTCGCGAGCGTTGACCGAGTCCACCAGCGCGAGGCCGATGCCCGGGAACTGGAAAACCGTCTCTACCAGCACGATGCCGCCTGCGAGGTACAGCAGGTTGAGCCCGATCACCTGAACGGTGGGCGCCAACGCGTTCGGCAGCGCGTGTCGAAACAGCAACCTCGAACGTGTCGCGCCCTTCAGCCGTGCGACTTCGGCGTAGTCACTGTCGAGCGACTCGATAATCGAAGCGCGCGTCATGCGAAAGATGTAGGGGGTCACGACGATGACGAGCGTCATCACCGGCAGCACGAGAGCGTTCGGGTGCTGCCAGATCGTGTCTCCCGGAGGGAGGATCGAGATGGCCGGGAAGAGTTGCAGCTTGATGGCCATCACGAGGACGACGAAGATGCCGACAACGAACTCAGGGAGGGCATTGGCGACGAGCGCCACAGTAGACATCAGATGATCGCTGAGCTTGTCTCGCCGACTCGCGGCGAGCGCCCCCAGACCGACGCCTAGCAGGCTCGAGACCAAGGCGGTGATGATGACCAGCGCTGACGAGTTCAAGATCCGCGGCGCAACCAGAGAGCCGACAGACTGCTGATTGACCAAGGACGTGCCGAAATCGCCAGTCAGCACTCCACCGATCCACTGCGTGAAGCCGGACCACGGCGACTGATCGAGGTGCAGCTGCTCTCGAAGCAAGGCGAGACGTTCCGGAGTCGCTGATTTGCCGAGAATCGCTTGAGCGGCGTCGCCCGGCAGCACCAGCGTCGCCAGGTAGACGATGACGGCGACGACGACAATCGACACGACACCGAATCCCGACCGTCGCAGCACCATCGATCGGACTGGATGCGGAGCTCGCTTTCGGGCCGCGCCGTTGGCGGCCATCGGGCCTGGCCTCGCCTCCGGCCCGTCAGGTGTCAGGTACGTCGAGTCGCGGTGGAGAGCACCTGTGGAATCAGGCGGGTGGCTGTTGCCGGATGCGGGGGGACGAGGCTGCGGATTGGACACCTTCACAGTGAACAGGTCTTTCGGCTCATGAGATCCAGAAATTCTGGAAGTCGGCGTTGCCGGGACTGACGCCCGTGATCGACTTCTCATATCCGCCGACCTTGGTCGAGTAGCCGTCGACGACGGGCGAGAACACCGGCACGATGTACGCACCTCGCTCGTAGTCGATGCGCGCCATGTCCTGGATGTATTGCGTGCGCTTGGACGCATCCGGCGTCGCGACAGCATTGGCATACGCGGCGTTGTACTCGGCGTCGTCGAAGTGGTTCGCGTTGTAGAAGGACTTCTTGCCATTCATGAGGAATCCGGCGTTGGGCAGGTACAGCGAGGTGGTTCCGTAGTCCATCCCGAAGGCGACCTTCTGGTACGACTTGCCGAAGTAGTCACCGACCGACTGCTGCTCCAACGCGACTTTGACCCCGGCCGCCTTCGCCTGGGTTGCGAGCACCTCGGCGGACTCGATCATGCCGCCGGTCCCTGCGCACGTGAAAAGCTTCAGGCTGAGATCGGAATAGCCCGCTGCCTTCAGCAAGGATTTGGCCTTCGGGATGTCTTGGACTCGTTGTGGCAGATCGGTGGGGAATGACGGATCATTCGGACTGAATACGTCGTTGCCGATGGCACCATACCCAGCGAAAACTTGCTCGTTCATCTGCGGGCGATCCACGATCAGCCGCATCGCCTGGCGCACGCGGACATCGGAGAATGGCTGGACGGAGCAGTTCTGGACGAACGGAATCCAGCTGCCGGACTTGTTGACCACCGCAACAACACCGCTGCCCCTAAGCGTCGCGATCGAACTGGCCGACAGAGACGAGATGACGTCGAACTGTCCGGACTGAAGCCCGTTGACCTGCGCCGTCTCGTCCTTGACATCGGTCGTGATGATCTTGTCCAGGTAGGGCTTCCCCGCTTGCCAGTAGTTGGGGTTTCGAACGAAGGTGCTCTCTACCCCTGGGGTGTAGCTCTTGAACATGAAGGGGCCGGTCCCATCGGGCTTTTTGAGATCGAACCCACGGGGCACCATGAAGTTCAGGTCGAGGCTGAGGCCTTCAATGAGAGCGCCAAAAGGCTTGCTGTACTTGAGCAGGAGGGTTGTGGGATCTACAACCTTGGAGCTTTTGAGATCGATCGGTCCCAGACCATTCGCCCCCGGGAATTTGTTGTCGACTATCCGTCGCAGGCTGAAGAGCACGTCGTCAGCGGTAAATGGTTGTCCACTGTGCGTCGTGACGCCTTTGATGATCTTGACCGTCCACTCTGTGCCATCAGAATTGGGGGTGATCGACTCGGCGAGCATCAGCATCGGCTTCCCGGTGTTGTCGATCTTCACCAGTGGATCAAAGAGCTGTTTGACACGGAGCCCGTCGGGCGACGTAGCCCAGTTCTGTGGATCGAGGGTGTCGGTCGAACCGCCACCGCTAGCACCGATACGTAACGTGCCGCCTCGAACAGGCTTGCCGTTAGCTCCGTTTTGACTGCTCGCCGTGGTCGACCCGCCAGAGCAGGCTGCCAGCAGCCCTCCTACACCGATGACGCCTGCGCCCACGGCGCTCACCTGCAAGAACCGACGTCTGCTCAGATCAACAGACTCGAATCGGCGATCTCTGTCACTAGTCATAGCTTGGTGCCTCATTCCCTGGTCGTTTTGGTTGCCACGATGTCCCATTCGCCGGCTCCCAGGTGGATGAACTCAAGTGCTGTCGAGCGCTACCCCGTGGCGCCCTTGTCGGGGTAGATTACTTCCGTGGAAGTGAAATCGTCAAGGAAATTCCCGCCAGCACCTACGGAGGCCGACAAGTGACGCACGACATCGAAGGGTGGGTCGCGCCAGGATGGGGCCTGGTCGCGGACGCGTTCCAGAAGAACTTTGCGAGTGCAGGCGAAACCGGCGCAAACGTCTCCGTTTACCACCACGGTCGACCGGTGATCGACCTCTGGTCGGGCGTCAAGGATGAGACAACCGGCGCCCTCTGGACTGAGAACACTCTGACGACCTACTTCAGTTGCACCAAGGGCATGACCGCAACGCTCGCGCACCTCCTGATCGAGCGTGGAGCCTTGGATCCGGACCAACCTGTGGCGCGGTACTGGCCGGAGTTCGCATCCCACGGCAAGGACGAGATAACCGTTGGAATGGTGCTCTCGCACAGAGCCGGACTCATCGACATCCCGGGGACGTTCACGCTTGCCGAGGTACTGTCAACCAGGCCGGTTGTCGAGGCTCTCGCCGCAATGACGCCCCACTGGACTCCTGGATCCCAGCACGGCTACCACATTCGAAGCTTCGGGTGGCTGATCGGCGAACTCATCCGTCGACAGAGCGGACTGACCCCGGGGGCCATGTGGCGACGCGAGATTGCGGACCCGCTAGGACTCGACGCATGGATCGGACTCCCCCCAGCCGAGCATTCACGGTGCGCACGACTCTCGCCCCCGCCCATGACCGATCCAACGCCCGAGGATCGATTCGGCCCCGATTCTCTCGCCGCTCGCGCATTTGTCGGGCCGTCCAACCTGTTCCACTACGATGACATGTGGCAACGCAATGACGTGCTGTCGGCCGAGATCCCGTCGTCCGGCGGAGTCGGGAGCGCTAGTGCCCTTGCCCGAATGTACGCCGCCTGCATCGGGACTGTTGACGGCATCAGACTGCTCAACGACGAGACGATCGCCGCGGCAGCGGTACCGCGGTCTGTCGGACAGGACGCCGTGTTCGGCGACGACGCGAGCTTCGGACTTGGCTACATGGTCGGTGCATCCTTGCCCCCGCAGTGTGGAGCGCAGGCGTTCGGGCACCCTGGAGCCGGCGGGTCCATGGCATTCGCCGATCCCGCCAGCGAGATCGGCTTCGGCTTCGTCACGAACCGGATGCTGTCAGACGGGGATCCGCGCGCCAACAACCTCGCTGCCGCCGCATTCAAGGCCGGAGCCGCCGCCATCTAGCGCGGACCTCGCGGTCTCCGTCCTCGGGATCGCCGTCCGAAGTCCCACGTGGATACATTCATTTCCATGTAAACCATGACCACTTCCGAGGAAGGGAGTTGTCAGCCTCCTCAGATCGGTATAGTTTCACCCCCATGGCTGCCCCCCTCCTCGGCGATCGCACTGATCATCTCGACGTGATAGTGGCCCAATGGGCTCGGACCAGTCCGCAGCTAGACACGGATGCGCTTGCCGTCGTGGGTCGCGTCTTGCGGATCGCCGGTCACTTCGAGCGAGAGATCGACCGAGTACTCAGCGAGTACGGTCTCGGGCTCAGCGAGTTCAACCTGCTCGCCGCCTTGCGGCGTTCGACCCCGCCACGCGTCTCACCTGCGGGGCTCAGCCGACTGCTCATCATCTCGTCAGGCGGTGTCGTCAAGCAGATCGACCGACTAGAGCGTGAAGGGTTCGTTAAGCGGGTGCCTCATCCCACAGACGGAAGAGGGTTGCTGATCGAGCTGACACTTCCAGGCCAAAGGCTATTTGACGAGGCTATGGTTGCGCATCTGGAGAACGAGCGACGCCTGCTGGACCAGATCGGAAAGTCTGATCGGGAGCACCTTTCCGCGACCCTGAGGGATCTCCTCATCTCGATCGAAGGCGAAGCACATGACGACTGAGCTGGCGGCGTCATTCAATCGAAGCGCTGGATCCAAGGTTCGCGAGATCGAGATTTATTTGATTCATCGCGCCCACGATGTCGTCGGTACTTTCTTGGACCCCGAGCGTTCTGAAGCGGGTGCTCATTCCGAGCGCTTGGAGTTCGCTGCGTTCAGTCTCCGTCGCTGGGCGCGAGAGCAAGTACTCGACGAACATTTGCCGCCGATCTGACGAACTCTGGTACACGCTCTCCGCGTCCCATCCAATGACGCGTAGCGACGTGCCGTTCTCACCCGCGATGTGGCTCACCATCTTCCGACTCTATGTCCATCTCTTAAATTGGGGCAGTGTTTCGCGCACCCAGTTGCAGAATCTCAGCGCTGCACCAGGTGTTGTCGCGCGCAACGACGTAGATCGATCTCAAGGGCGAGGTCCACGATCGGCGGCGCAGCATCGTGCCAGATGATTCCCTGCTGCGGCACGACTCCCAGCTCCTCCAAGACCGTTCGAGCCATGGCGAAGACGACATCGTGGGCCGTGTAGAGATGCACGTCAACTGATGGATCCCATGGCACCCCCAGATGCTCGGCATATGTTTCGATCAGCCGCACTACCATCCGCAACTTGTCGAGCATCGCGTCGGGCGAGGTCTCCCGAAGTCGCACGATCTGCTCCGGATATACAGCTTCTGGCAGGATCTCGGGAGCGCCAGCCAACAGGAAGGTCGGCATGGGACAACTTCTTTCAGCTGTGAAGGAAAAGCCTGCGATAGACGGCCCCAACAGCGAGTTCGACGTCGGAGCGACGTTCGTGCGCGCGAACGGCGAATCACCGCTGATGAGCAGGTCCCATGCGTCGAGGTGCTCGAGATAGCTGTCGTTGAGCTCGTCGAATTCGTCCAGTTCGAGCGCTTTAGGCATTCTGAGCTCGATCCCGCAGATGGACGCCAACGGGCGTCCCCACGATTCGAGCAAGATCCGAACCTTCTCGAATCCCTCGTCCCAGGGAATAGGCGCGGAGAACACCGCACGTTCGATGGAGAAGCCATCGGTCGCTCGCACGGCGTGCGCAGCGAACTGCGAGCCGGGAACAAAACTGTACTCCCCGTTCGGATGGATCTTCATAACTGTTCGTGTCGTCCTCAGCAGGTGATCGCGCGGGCGACCGAGTCTGCAAAAGCCGTCGTCCGTCGGAACAGGTGAAGGTCGTCGGACTCTGGCCAATGGCTATGCCGAGCCATCACGACGCGGCGCTTCCGATCGATGAATATGGACTGGCCGTGTACACCGACCGCCTGCAATATCTCTGAGCCATCGCGTGAGCTGAACCAGCAACTCCTGTACACCGATCCCGGTGGGAACCACTCTGTATCGTCGCCAGCAGCCCACAGACCTGGATCACCGCCTGTAAAAAGGTCCTCTACGAACCACTGTGGAACCACCCCGCGACCACCATCAACGATCAACTGCCCGACGCGTGCTATGTCACGAGTAGTCGCTGACAAGCCGCCGGCTGAGCGTGCAGCGCCCCGGCGATCCAACGTGATGTCCGCGTCCGACTCGGCGCCCATGGGACTCCATAGATGGGTGGACAGGACATTCGCGAACGGCGCACCGCCAACGCGCTCGCAGACCCAGCCAAGCATGTCTGTGTTCGGCGAAACGTACCGGTATGCCTTACCGTGCGGGCTGCGCCTACCCAACGAACACAGAAAATTATGCAACCCATCACCCTCACCACCAGGCGCCCATCCGGTCGCTGCCCTGTAACGATTCATATCTTCGTTGGGCCCCGAGTGGTCCTCGACGAAAGCGAGGTCAGTGCTCATGTCGAGCAGGTGACGGACGCTCGCGTCATCGAATCCAGACCCTTTGGTCTCTGGCACGTATGCGGAGACTGCGGCGTCGAGGTCGAGCCGGCCTTCGCCGGCGAGCGCCCCGGCGAGCAGGCCTGTCACGGACTTTGTGACACTGAAGTTGAGGTGGAGGTCCTGCGGGCCCGTTCCTTCTCGATACCACTCGAGTGCGATTCGACCACCATGGAGCACCACGAAGGAGTCTGCATGCGTGTCGTGAAGATGCTGGTGCAGAGTTGACTCGGTTCTGTCATTCTCGGCAAATGGGACGTCGAAGAGGTCCGACCAAGGTGCCTTCTCTAGCGCAGATGGGGTCGAGGTGGCCACCTTGGCGGTCGGAATGATCTCGCGCATGTGCCCGAATGCCCATGCGTTGCCGGGCGGAGAGGTCCAGTTCTGGAGTGTCGGTCGCGTCATCGCTACTCCGTTCTTAAAGCTCGTCGACTGATGCGCCGACCATCGTTCGGCTGAAGGAAGGATCTTCGAGCATCGCCTTGATTGCGCCCAGGTAGCGCGCTGCGTCCGCTCCGTCGACTAGCCGATGGTCGTAGGTCAGCGCGAAGTGCACCATCGATCGCACAGAGATGGTGTCCCCGTAGGACGGCTTCGTCAGGACGACTGGCCGTTTCACGACCGCGCCCGTGCCAAGGATGGCGACCTGCGGCTGGTTGATGATGGGCGTGTCAAAGAGAGTCCCACGACTGCCCGTGTTGGTCAGCGTGAAGGTGCCGCCGTTGAGCTCGTCGACGGTGACAGAACCGCTGCGAGTGCGATCGGCCATGTCAACGATGCTGCGTGCCAAGGCGTCGAGCGTGAGGTCGTCAGCATTCCTGACGACGGGCGCCAGCAGCCCGCGTTCCGTGTCGACTGCAATCCCCAGATGCACTCGCTGGTGGTACGTCGCAGTCGATAGGTCCTCGCTGATCGACGCGTTGAGCACGGGATGACTGGCCAATGCTCGCACCGCGGCGGCTGCGAAGAACGGCGTGAAGCTCAGCTTGACTCCGTTGCGGGCCATGAACTTCTCTCCGTGCTGACGACGTGCCTCGTCGACCGGAGTCACGTCGATCTCGACTACCGATGTCAGCTGTGCTGAGGTCTGAAGCGACTGGGTCATGCGCCGAGCAATCGTCGCCCGGAGCCGGCTGAGCTTGCGTGTCTCGACGTCGGGCCCGTTCGGGGATATGCGCTCCTCGCCGTCAGGTTCGTCTGACACCGCCGCGGAGTCGGGTGCATCTAGCGCCGGAAGGGGGTGGAGGACCGGAGCCACAAACACGTACGGAGAACGCGTGAGGGACTCGAGCGTCGGAGTCGCAGAGCTGACGTCGGTCAGCCGGATCCGTCCGGCGAGGCCGGACCCTGCCAGACCGCTGAGGTCTACTCCACGCGCTTCGGCCTGGGATTTCGCCAGGACGCTGAGTGGTGCTGGGCCCTCAACATTGACGTCGAAGGTCTTGACCTCTAGGTCGGGCCGCGAGACGGCTTCGTCGTCGGACGGCCCCGCTTGCGCGGGTGTCTCGCCAGACACCGTTGCAAGCAGAGCACCCACCACGACGTTCTCGTCCACACCGACATCGATCGACGTCACCGTGCCCGTCACCGGAGAGGGCAGCTCGCTGTCCACCTTGTCGGTCGACACTTCGAGAAGGGCCTCCCCCTCTTTGACGAAGTCGCCGACATCCTTGAACCATGCCGTGACAGTCGCCTCTGTGACACTTTCGCCAAGCTCGGGCAGCAAGATCTGGACGGTCACTGAGCATCGCCCGTCACCGCGGAGTGGCGAGCGGCGTCCTGTGCCACCAGCTTGCGAGCTGCGTCGACGATGTCAGCAGATGTCGGAAGCAGGACGGACTGGAGCGACGGGGCAGACGGCATGCGGATGTCTGGCGTGCCGATCCGAACGACTGACGACGCCAGCTGGTCGAAGTGCCGTTCTGTCACGCGCGCTGCGACCTCCGCGCCGAAGCCACCGCTGGTGGTGGCTTCGTGCACGACGATGACCCGACCGCTCGTCGCCGCGACGACTTCTGCGATGCTTTCCTCATCCAGCGGCCTCAGCCATCGAAGGTCGAGGACTGACGAGTCGATGCCCTCCGCGGCAAGCCTGTCCGCTGCCTCGAGCGCCTGATCCAGCATCGAACCCCACGTCAGGATCGCGACGTCCGATCCGGTCCGATGGCGACGCGCGCCGCTGACCTGCTGGATCTCCCCGCCTAGGCTGACGTCCTCTGCGACCTGATACATCGCGCGGTGCTCGATCAGAATGGTCGGGTCCGGATCCACGATGGCTGCCCTTGTCATGTCGTACGCATCCTGTGGCGTTGCAGGAAGCCCAACCTTGATTCCGGGGATGTGCGCCAGGATGGCTTCAATCGACTGTGAGTGCTGTGCGCAAGATCCTGGCGTGACACCCTGTTGCATGCGAATGGTCAGCGGAGCGGTGAGCTTGGAACGACTCACGTATCGAACGTTGGACGCCTGATTGATGATCTGGTCCAGTGCGACGAACACGAAGTCAGCCCACATGACCTCGACGACGGGGCGCATCCCCTCCATCGCGGCGCCCACAGCCGAGCCGAGGATCGCCGCTTCGGCGATGGGCGTGTCGAACACCCGGTCCGCGCCGTACGTCTTCTGCAACCCGCGCGTGACACCGAAGATCCCGCCTGCGTACGCGACATCCTCGCCGTAGACGAGCACCTCGGGACGTTCGTCCAGCGCCTCCTTCAGAGCAGCGTTGATCGCCCACAGGTAGGTCATCTCCTTCGAGGGCTCCGCCGATCGCCCGGCTCGATCCGTCTGTCCGGACGGCGCGTAGAGATGCTCCATGACATCCACGGGGTCGGGCGCCGGCATCTCCCTGACATCGGCGGCAACTCGTGCGATCTGCGCGAACACCTCCTCGTCGATCTGGTCGACGTCAGCCTGGGGCAGCCGCTCAGCCTGGATGAAGCGAAGCAACGGGTCTGCCAGACGAGCGGCTTCTGAATCTGCCTCTGTCCGATAGTGCTGGATGTCCTTGTTGTAGTGGCCGGACAGGCGGGCAACCTTGCACTCGAGAAGGACCGGGCCCTCACCGCGGCGGCACAGCTCGGCGGCTTCGCGCACGGCGGCCTCCACGGCAAACGCGTCTCCACCGTCGACGATCCGCGACTCGATGCCCAGACCTTGTCCGCGTTGAGCCAGGTGTTCGTGCACCGTCGTGGTCGACACGGGCGTCATCTCTGCCCAACCGTTGTTCTCGCAGATGAAGATGACAGGCAGCTTGCGGGCCACGGCGAAGATCATGCCTTCGGTCGTCGCCCCTTGGTTCATAGCTCCGTCACCGATCGACGTCACCACGACACGGTCCGTGCCCTGCGCCTTCGACGCCAGTCCCACGCCAGCTGCGATGGGAACCCCCGCGCCGACGATCGAGTTCTCGCCAAGGAATCCCACGTCCGGATCACTCAGCAGGGGCGACCCCCCTCGCCCGCCGTTGACCCCGTGCTGTCGCTGCGCGATCTCGGCCATCAGAGCGAGTGGGTCCGACCCGGCCGCAAGCGCCCACCCGTGACCGCGGTAGGTGGAGAGGACGCGATCCTGCGGCTGCAGCGCGGCAACCGTCCCGACGGGAATGGCTTCCTGTCCGAGGCACAGGTGGACGGACCCAACGATGTGGCCCTCGCGTCCGAGGTCGAGGCACTGCTCCTCGAACCGACGGATCAGCGCCATGCGGCGGTAGGCGTCGGTTGCGGTGAGCTGTCCGGTGAGCATGAAGATGGTCTCTTTCTGGTGAGGGTGTGGAACGGTGAACGTGCGGCTGGTCGCTGGGACTAAGTAGTGAAGAAGGACCGCCGGGGATCGGCGTGCGGGTGGGCATCCAAGAGGGCACGGGTGTATTCGTGCTGGGGACGCCCGAAGATCTGCTGCGCGGTCCCGAGCTCGACGACCTGACCGAGATGCATCACGGCGATGCGGTCCGCGACTGCGGACAGCACGGCGAGCTGATGACCCACAAAGATGATCGAGATGCCGACCTCCTCGCGCAGGTCTACGAACAGCTGGAGGAGCTGAGCCTGTACCGAGACGTCCAGTGCGCTCACCGCCTCATCAGCGATGAGCACCTCAGGACCCACCGCGAGCGCACGCGCGATCGCCACTCGCTGTCGCTGTCCGCCTGAGAGGTCCTTCGGACGTCGGTCAGCCAAGGCCTTCACGAGGTGGACCTTGGCGAGCAGTCCGTGGACGAACGCATCAGCGTCTTCCGCTCCTGGGCGGTCGTGAACGCGTCCGGCCTCGAGAATCGTCTGACCTACCGTCATGCGGGGATTCAGCGATGAGTAGGGATCCTGAAACACCATCTGGATCCGTCGCCGGATGTGCCGAAGCTCTCGACCACGGGCGGCCAGGACGTCGTCGCCACAGAGCAGCACCCGCCCGGCGTCGGGCTCGACCAGCCGAATGATGCAACGCGCGAGTGTCGTCTTGCCACTGCCGGAGCCGCCAGCAAGACCGAGGATCTCACCGCGAGCCAGCTCGAACGAGACGTTGTCGACTGCCCGATGGGACGAGGAGTTCTGCGCTCCCCGGGCGCGTCGCAGCTTGAAGTCCTTGGTGATCGATTCGACCGTGAGAGCGATGTCCGTCCCGTTGGTGGCTGAGCTTGTCGTCATCCTTCTCGCCTTCCCGTGATGCCCGCCGGATCCCACTCCAGTTGGGGAACCGCTGCAAGCAAAGACTTCGTGTAGGGGTGCTGCGGCGAGTCGTAGATCTGTCCGACCGGCCCTGTCTCGACGATCGTGCCGTCGTACATGACCGCGACCTTGTCGCACATCTGCGCGATGACACCGAAGTCGTGGGACACGAGCACCATCGACATCCCCAGGTCACGACGCATCTCGGCGAGCAATTCCAGAATCTGCTTCTGAGTGAGCACGTCGAGTGCGGTCGTCGGCTCGTCTGCCAAGAGCAAGCGCGGCTTCGAGGCCGTCGCCAGTGCGATCATCACCCGCTGTCTCATGCCGCCGCTCAGCTCGTGCGGGTACGAGAGGTAGTTACGATCTGGTCGAGGAATCCCGACCCGCTCGAGCAGCGCAATTCCTTCGCGACGTGCGGCCGCGCGATCCAGTCCAAGGTTGCATCGCAAAGTCTCCGAGATCTGAGCACCCACGCGATACACCGGATTCAGCGAGCTGAATGGATCCTGGAACACCATGCCGACGTCGCGGGCTCGAAACCTCCGCAGCTCCCTGGACGTCATGCTGAGCACGTCACGTCCGTCGAAGCGGAGATCCTCAGCCCTGATACGTCCCGGATACTGGATGAGCCGCATCACCGCTCGGGAAGTCAGGCTCTTGCCCGAGCCTGACTCCCCCACCAAGCCCATGACTTCCCCGTTCTCGACCGTCAGATTCACGTCCTTCACGACGGGGACCGGCAGCTTGGTGGTTCCGAACTCGACGCACAAGTTGCGTATGGACAGGAGGGTCATGCGGTGGCCCTGCCCGTCTTGCCGTCCGACAATCCGTCACCGATGAGGCCGACTCCGACGCCGAAGACGACGAGAACCAGTCCTGGCACGGTCGCGACCCACCACGCACTCATGAGGAGCGGCTGCCCCTGCGAGATCATCGCTCCCAGCTCAGCTGTGGGCGCTTGCGCGCCCAGACCCAGATAGGACAAGCCAGCCAGGAGCAACAGGTTGCCCACCAGGTCGACCGTCGAGTAGACCAAGCAGGTGCGCATGACGTTCGGGATGCCGTGACGAAAGATCGCTCTGGACCGAGAGTAGCCGAGCGCCGTCGTGGCCTCCATGAACGGCAGCTCCCGGATCACGACCATCTGCGACCTCGCAAGTCGGGCGTACAGGGCCCATGCAACGATCGGCACCCCGATCAACACTCCGGACATACCCGGGCCGACGATCGCGATCACCGCGATCACGAGGACGATGAACGGGAAGGCAATCATCACGTCAACGAGACGAGAGACCACGGAGTCGACCGCACCACCGAAGTAGCCTGCAGCCACGCCGGCGATCACTCCGAGCGGAAGTGGGACATAGGTGATGAACAGGACCACGAGCAGATCCAGTCGCAGGCCATAAAGGACCCGCGAGAAGATGTCGCGGCCGCTGTCGTCAGTTCCGAAGAGGTGCTGGGGCGACGGCGCGGAGAGCGTGGCTGAGAAGTCCAGGCCATTGGGGTCGTGCGGAGCCACCACGGGTGCCAGCACTGCTCCCAGGACGAGGACGGCAACGATGCCGACACCGATCCTGGCTGGCACCGGCAGCCCGTTCCAATGCGACCACGCAGAACGGGCTCTTGATGTTTGCAAATCTGTCGAGTTGGTCATCGTGCTCCCAATCGCACTCGTGGATCGATGGCGACCTGGACCAGGTCGGTGAGGAGGCTGATGGCCACCACGGCGGTGCCCGAGATGAGCGTCAGAGCCTGGACGATCTCGTAGTCGCGTTGCTGCACGGCCTTGACCAGCAACGAGCCGGCACCAGGGATCTGGAAGACCGCCTCGATGACGACGGTCCCGCCGATGAGATAGCCGATCGCCACCGAGAGGATCGTCAGTGTCGACATCACCGCGTTGCGCATCGCGTGGATACCGACGACACGCATCTCTGAAAGTCCACGGGATCTCGCGGCCTCGACGTACTCGCTCTTGAGTACCTCGATGAGGTTAGAGCGGAGCGTCCTGACCACGATGACCGCGAGGGACAACCCGAGTGTCAGAGCGGGCAGTGTCAGGGTCTTGATGATCCCCCCTACTCCGGTCTCGTAGCCCGACACGGGAAACCAGCCGAGGCGCAGACCGAAGATCAGCGCGAGTATCAGACCGAGCCAGAACGTCGGCATGCCGAAGGCGAAGGTCGCGAAGAACCGGACGGCATGGTCGACGACGCCGTTCGGACGTAGCGCTGCAGCTACAGCAAGCGGCACCCCGATGACCAGAGCGATCACGAGTCCGTAAGCGATCAACCACAACGTTGGTTGAGACCGCGGAGCGACGACTTCTGAGACAGACGAGTTGAGAGCGAGCGATTGACCGAGATCGAAGTGCGCCAGATCGCGCAGAAATGATCCGTACTGAACGAGGATCGACCGGTCGAGACCCAGTTCGTGCCGGAGGCGTGCCACCGTCTCCGAGCTTGCATGCGTACCGAGCGCTGAGCGCACTGGATCACCGGGCACGAGGTGCATGATGAAGAAAGTCGCCGTCGCGAGGCCGAACACCACCACAATGGACAGTGCGAGTCTGTAGAGCAGGAATCGAAGCACGTGCTGGCGCCTCCTCAGTCATGCGGTCAGTGACCGCTTCGGTCGAATACAAGGTCGAGTCGATCGCCGGCGAGCCCCCCTGAGCCAGCCGGCGATCGAGCCGTCAGCCGGCAGCTATCCAGGTGTTCTGGAGCTGATCGGCGCCCAGGATGTTGACGTCAGTTCCGCAGACGTTGGTTCCATGGGCATTGAGGAACGGGACATCGAGGATGTTGACCGTCGGACTAGCGTCCATGAACGCCTGCTGGATCGCCGGCCACTGCTTGGTGCGCGACGCCTCGTCGGGCGTAGAGATGAACGTGTTCACCAGCTTCGTGACCGCCGGGTCCTTCCAGTCGGTGTCGAAGCCGTTCGTTGCCGCATAGAAGTTGGCGAACTCGTCGGGCGCTGCGATGTCACTGGTGAGCTGGGGGTACGGGAAAGTCATCTCGTACTTCGTGTCCGAGAACTTGCTGACGATCTCGGCTGCATCCTGGGTGACAAGCTTGACGTTGATCCCGATGGCCTTCAGGTTCTGCTTCAGCAGCACCGTCATCTGGTTGTAGTAGTCAAAGCCCGTCGGATAGGTCAGCGTCACGCTGAAGCCATCCGGATAGCTCGACTCCGACATGAGCTTCTTGGCTTTTGCGAGGTCCAGATTGAACGGCTTGACGACGTCGTCCGGTGCGTCGTACTTGAACTGCGGAAGCATGCTGTTCGGGATCGTTCCGACACCCTGGAAGATCGAGTCGTTGATTGTCTTGCGGTCGATCGCGTACTGGATCGCCTGACGTACCTTCTGGTCGCCGAGCGGCTTGAACGAGTTGTTCAACGACAGTCCGATCCAGGCAGGCACGGGCACCTTCTGCAGCAGCAGCTTCTTGTTGGCCTTGACGGTCTTGATCTGCGAGAAGGGGATGCCGTCAGCGATCTGCGCCTCGCCACTCGTGAGAGCCAGCAGGCGACTGTTGCTGTCCGTCGCGAAGTTGAATCGGACCGTGTCGAGGTACGGCTTCTTGGCTTCCCAGTAATAGGGGTTTCGTTCGAAGGTGATGTGCGAGCCGCTCACGAACTCCTTCACCTTGTACGGACCCGTGCCGACCGGATTCTTGAAGAAGGCATCACCCTGCTCCTCCACGAGCTTTTTGGGGACGATGAAAGAAGGGAAGATCGCTGCGTTGTCGAGGAACGTCGGCGTGGGCCGGCTCAGGCTGATCGCCACGGTCCGAGGATCGATGACCTTGGCTGTCTCGTAGCCATCGGCAAGCACACCCATGATCTGGTTGATCTTGGGATCGCCGAACCGATCCAGGCTGAACTTGACGTCTTCGGCGGTGACCGCGTCTCCGTTGGAGAACTTGATGCCCTTGCGCAGGGTGAAGGTGTAGGTCTTGCCGTCGGCGGAGACCTTCCAACTGTCCGCGACTCCTCCCTCGATCTTTGCGGACCCGGACGGGTCGTACGAGACGAGCCCGTCGTAGATCAGCTCGTCGGCGAAGATGTCGCCGTTCGCATTGCGGATCGCGATGGGATCGAGGGACTTCGTCTCCACCTGACGCGCGTAGACAAGGTTGCCACCTCGCTTCGGTTCGCCCTTGCAGACGGCAGCGACCTGGTTGGTCCCAAGATCCACCTTCTTGCCGTCCGACGAGCCGCCGGTGCACGCGGTCAGCAGGCCTGCGGCCAGCCCTACGGCGACCATCACTCGAGTCGTTCGCATGTTCACTCCTTGATTGCGGGAAAGGCCGTCGCAACGACGCCTGACGAGCTCGAAGGTCAGGGCCCCCGAGCCTCACCATCGATGGAGTCGGACACTAGCATCACTTCGCAATTCTATGGAAGTAGTAAAATAGTGATGCACTGATGAGGGGTGGAGCAGCCCTGACCGCCTCGAATCAACGGGTGCATGACGAAATCCCCCGTCGCCGAGCGGCGACGGGGATGTTCAGAAAAGTCAGTCGACCGGCGGCCGCAGGGCTTCCGGGTCTGTCGACGGCAACATCAGCACTGACGACATTGCTCCATCGACGGTGAGCGTGGTCCCTGAGATGTAGCTGGCTTCATCAGAGATCAGGAACGAGATGGCGGCAGCGATCTCACCCGTCTCGCCGAGCCTGTTCAGCGGAGCCTGACGCTGCAGATGCTGTCGAGCTGCGTCGGGATTGGCTGCGGTCTCGAATGACTGCTGGAGCGCCGGCGTCGATATCGCCCCAGGCGCGACAGCCACCGCACGAATCCCCAGCGGTCCATAGGTGATCGCGATGTTGCGCGCCAGGGCTTCGATGGCCGCCTTGGTCATCTCGTAGATCCCGGATCCGGAGGCAGCATGCCGCGCATGTACCGACGAGGTGACGACGATCGTCCCGGGACGCCCGGACGCCTTCCAGATCCTCAGAGCCTCGCTCGACCCCCACAGCATGCCGAGCTGATTGATGTCGATGAGTCTGCGCACGTCGGCCTCCGAGACAGTTGTCAGGTCGTGATTAACCGCCACTCCGGCGACGCCGACCCAGGCACCCAACGGAGCCAGCTGCTCCGCAGCTACGATCGCCCGCTCGTGCGTCTCTCGAAGTGCGACGTCGCCACAGACCGCGACCGCTCGATGTCCATCCGCCGTCAGCTCGTCGACCAGACTGTTGAGGGCGTCGCCGTTGGTGTCGACGCACGCGAGTGCCCAGCCATCGCCCGCGAGACGATGGGCGGTCGCGAGACCGATGCCCGATGCCGCACCGGTCACCACCGCGCTTCGAGCGCTTCCCATCACCGTGTCCCGCCCATCATGGGCGCACAGCCTCGCGTAGGGCAGCGACGTACTGGTCGGACTTCTCCTTCAGCCGGTCAGTGGGCGCGAGGACCGTCAGTGCGAACTCAACGCCCTTGTGCTCGAGGCAGGCAGCGATACACGTCACCCTCGGCACGAGCTCTTCGTCGTCAATCGCCCAACCGTCGACCGAGGCCCGCTCGATCGCCTGCTCCAGCGCCGCGCGGCGCGTGATCGTGTGGTCGGTGAACTTCTTGAGCTGTATGTCCTTGAGGATGCGCGCACGTTTCTCCTCGTCAGCACGCGCTAGCAGCACCTTGGCCGACGCGCGGGCATGCAAGGCGCCGCGCTGGCCCACCCGGATGTCCGCGACGCGCACCGCATGATCTCCCGGCTCTTGGGCGATGAGGACCACGTCATCACCGGACCAGACGGAGAGCGAGCAGGTCTCGCCCGTCACGTCACGGAGCTTACGCAGCCGACGGAGAACAGCGTCAGGAGGCGTGAACTGTCGTTCATACCCCTCGATAATGGTGGGGATTGCTCGCCCCAGTCGATAGCGCTGACTCGAGTCCTGCTCGACATATCCGACCTGCCGAAGCGTGTGCAGGAGGTGGTAGGTGGTCTGGGACGAGACACCGATCCGTCGACTCAGCTCTGCCGCCGTGAGCTCTCCATCGCTCTCCGCCACCGCGGTCACGATGGCGAGCCCGCGCGCAAGCGACTGAATCCGAAACGAGCCTTCAGACATAGCAATCCTTAGCTGTCAAACAATCTTGGGCGGAGACTAACACTCTGATACTGGGGCCGTGCGAGCTCATTATCGAGCGTCGCGGATATAACTCGCGATCTGATGTATTGCATCAGAGTACGAACACTGAGTAGCCTATCGTATGACCTCGCCGGAAGGCGGTGGTCGACACATGCACTCGCCGCAGGACGCGACCATTAGAGGAGCAACGATGCCAAGCACCATGAGCCCAAGCGGGACGGTGATCGTGACCGGGGGCGCCAGCGGAATCGGTCTCGCGACGGTCGAGACACTGCTCGAAGGTGGAAGCACGGCGTGCGCCATACTCGACCTCAACCCGGACCCCACCGTCATCGATCGGCTGACCGAGCGCTTCGGGGAGACGCGAGTCTCGGCCGCGGCCTGCAACGTGGCGGACCGAGATGCCGTTGCCCAAATCGTTGACTCCGTCGCTGCCAGCAGCAGCATCTCCGGAGTCGTCAACTGCGCCGGAACCCTTCTGGCAAAGCCCAGTCTGGACCTGACGCTCGAGGACCTGCACCGACTGTTCGACGTGCACGTCGCTGGTTCGTTGTTCGTAGCGCAGGCTGCAGCTCGGTCCTGGATCGAGGCGGGCACGACCGGCGCCATTGTCAACGTCAGCTCTGTCGCAGCGCCGTTCGGTTGGCCAGGTCGACTGCCCTACCCGGTCGCAAAGGCCGGCATCGAAGCCGTGACGAGAACACTTGCTGTCGAGTGGGCTCGCTGGGGCATCCGCGTCAATGCTGTGGCACCCGGGTCCGTCGACTCCCCTCTCATGGCAGAAGGCAAGCGGCCAGCCGGTGTCAGGTCGATCGAGGAGATGGCTGATCGGCACGCGCTGGGTCGGCCCGCAGCATCATCGGAAATCGCTGCCGTCATCGCCTTTCTGCTCTCGGAGCAGTCGTCGTTCATGACCGGGGCAGTCGTTCCGGTCGATGGCGGATTCACCATCACCAAGGACTCAGCGAAGGAGCTGGCACAGTGAAGCGAGTAGTGGCCAAGGCACCATGGGTGGCGGACTGGGGCTACTCACGCGCCACACGCATCGGACCACTGATCGAGGTCGGAGGGACGACCGCTGGCAAGCCGGACGGCTCTATCGAGGGACCGGGAGACCTCTATGCGCAGACCGCCTACGCACTGTCCGTTGTCCTGGCAGCAGTCGAGGAACTCGGTGGACGCAAGGAGGACGTGCTCCGCACGCGAGTCTTCCTCCGCAACATCGAAGACTGGCGCGAAGCTGGACGCGCCCACGCTGAGATGTTCGGCGAGCACCTGCCGACCAGCACTGCAGTCGGCGCCATCGAGTTCCTCAACCCCGATCTCCTGGTGGAGGTCGAAGCAACGGCCTACATCCAGGATCAGTAGAACAATGGCGCTCGCCCGCCGCGCGCGGACAAAGGACGCAGGATGATCGCTGTCGACGACGGCGCCCTCGATCTTCGCATCATTGGTTCGAGGGTTGACGAGCTGGTGTTCACGATGGACCCACCGCTCGAGCTCGCCGGTCGCCAGGTTCCCACGCGAGAGTATGTCGTCGTCCAGGTGGAGCTGGAGGACGGTACCACCGGCACGGCATACGTCCTCACCCGCGGTCAGAAGATTGGCGCCGCTGCCGAAGAGCGAGCGCAGCAGGCCATCGGGCGACCGCTTCGAGATCTGTTTCATCGAGCGGATCGCGGCCCCTCCACGGACCAGCGCGCCAGCGCGGTGCTGGACTGCGTCGGCTGGGATCTCCTCGGCAAGGTGCATCAAGTGCCTACATGGAAGCTCCTGGGCGAGGCGGCGCCACACCGGCCCGCGTTGTTGGTCGCTGGGTACCGCCGTCGTCAGGAGAGCGATCTCGCGATGGCCGAGCGGCTGGTCGGATGGCGGGAGAGAGGCTACCGAGCAATCAAGATCGCGTCAGGTCTCGACGTAGACCGGACGACAGGACTACTGGCGGCTGTCCGTGATCTCGCCTCGCCCGAAGACCTCCAGCTGGTCCTCGACCTAGGATTCGGCGGCCGGGAGGTCACTGCCATCGTCGACGCGACGCGCGCATGGGAATCGTTCGGGATTACGTGGGTGGAAGATCCGATACCAGTGGCTGCTGCCTCCGACATGGCCGCGATACGCGCCGCCTCTCCGCTCCCCATCGCAGCCGGCGACGAAGCCCCGCTCGAGCAGCTCTCGGATCTGCTCGAGCACTCGGCCGTCGACGTGCTCCGAGCCGACGCCACGACGGTCGGTGGCCTCACAGGGGTTCAGACGGTCTTGGAGAACGCGAGCGTGCCTGTGTCCCTCCACATCTATCCCGAGATCCATCGTCACGCAGCGTTCGTGATGACGACCGACAGCCCGGTAGAGCTCTTCCCAGCGGATGACGCCTTCGACTTCGTCGACCGGTTCATCCACACGCAGGACCTTCAGGCCATTGAAGGACAGTTCTCAGCGCCGAGCTCTCCGGGGCTGGGCATCACGTATCGGCCTGAACACGTACTCCCACACGTCGTGCGGTCCAGCTCGTTCGGGCACGGCTAGAAAGCCCACCATGATGGACACCATCGGTCGCGGATTCTCCTTCACCGAGGCTCCTCGCTGGCATGACGGCGCCCTGTGGTTCTCGGACTTCTACACGCAGCGTGTGATCCGCTCGGACGGAGTGAACTTCGAGACCATCTGTGAGGTGCCAGGCCAACCTTCCGGACTGGGATTCACACCCGACGGAGATCTCCTCGTCGTCTCCATGTCCGAGCGTCGACTGATGCGATGGCGGGATGGGGTTCTGGAGGTCGTGGCAGAGCTCGCGCCTTACTTCCCCGGCCTGGCCAACGACATGTGGGTCGACTCGGCGGGCAGAGCGTACGTCGGCAACGACGGGCCTCTCGACCCTCTCGGGCCCACGGTACTCGTGAGGTGCGATCCCGACGGCAGCGTCACGGTGGCCACCGAGGACGTCGTCACCCCGAACGGCGTCATCGTCTCCCCCGACGGCACACAGCTCTTCCTCTCCGAGTCGTTCGCGGGCCGGGTGAGCTCATGGAACGTGCTCACCGACGGTTCGCTGGTCAACCGCCGGACGTGGGCCAGCTTCGGGGATCCGGTCATCGGACGCTCCGTGCGAGACGCCCGACGACGTGTCCTGATGATCCCCGACGGAATCACTCTCGACGCGGCCGGTCACCTCTGGATCGCCGACGCCGCCGGGTCAGGCGTCTGGTGCATCGCCGAGGGAGGTGTCATCGTCGGCCACGTCGACACAGGTCCCTACACCGCTTACTCAGCGGTCCTCGGCGGCGACGACGGGAAGAGCCTCTTCATCACCGCCGGCCCGCCCCTCGACGACATCCGGGCGGACGGACGGGATGCGGCAATCATCATGACCCGGGTGGACGTTCCTGCAGCTGGCTTCTGACGCCGACGCCCCCACGGAGCGCCGGCGTCAGCGGCTGTCTGCCTAGGCAAGCTCCAGATAGCGGGCCAGCTCCCAGTCCGGGACGTGCGCGTCCCGGAGCCCCTCATACGTCGAGGCCTCAGACACCCGGGACGCCGCGTAGTGGTCGACGAAGTCCTCGCCGTACCACTCTCGGGCCAACGAGGAGCCGTGAAGCGCAGCAGCGGCAGCCCTCAACGTCGACGGAAACGCCTCGGCCTGATCGTCCTCGTAGGCGGCCCCGGTCGATGCCATGGGCGGCTCAATCCGATTCTGTATGCCGTACAGCCCGCCGTCCAAGCTGGCTGCGATCGACAGATATGGATGGAAGTCCGCGCCACCTCGCCGATGCTCCAACCTCGTCGCTGACCGCGAGTCCGTGATCACGCGTAGGCACGACGAGCGATTGTCGATGCCCCACGAGATGTTGGTGGGCGCGAAAAACTCCGGGTTGAGGCGCCGGTAGCTGTTCGGGTAGGGGCACTGGAAGACCGACACCTCGCCAGCGGTCGCAACAACCCCACCCACGTAGTGTCGGAAGGCGTCCGACATTCCGGTGCTCACCCCGTCCTCGGGACAGAAGGCGTTGTTCCCGTCTCGAAGCAGACTCTGGTGGAGGTGAGCACCAGCGCCCTCCTGCTGCATGTCCGGCTTGGCTACGAAGCTCGCGATCATGCCGTTTCGGCGCGCCACGTCTTTGCACACCTGCTTGAACCGCGCCCCGTTGTCGGCAGCGCGAAGGGGCGGAGCCGGAGACAACGCTACCTCCACCATGCCGTAGCCGAGCTCGGTCGACCAGGCCTCGATCTCGATGTCGTAGGACCGCAGCGCGAGGTCCAGATCGGCCACGAACTTCCCGTGATCGGGCCAACGGTGAACGCTCAGCGCCTGTCTCTGCCTCCCGACAGGACGCAGGCTCGTGGGTCGACCCTCTCGCAGGATCTGTTCGCCCTCTTCACCGAGCTGGTAGAGATAAAACTCCATCTCGACGCCGATGAGCGCCTCGAATCCTGCGGCGTCCAGGCGATCACATGTCCTGCGCAATGCTGAGCGCGGATCGAACTGTACGGGCTCGCCGGCCTTGGAGCGCACGTCACAGATGACCGCGGCGACGCCTTCCTCGTTCGGTGCGGGCCGAAGCGTCGACCAGTCAGGCAAGGCAAAGAAGTCCGGGAACCCGTGATCCGCCGAAGCGATCGGCACATCGTACGTGCCGTCGTCCACACCGAGTGCGTAAAAGAACTCAGGGAGTCCAATCCCGCCCGAGGACAGCGCCTTCTCCACAGTGACGTACTTGCCGCGAATCCGGCCGTCGGTGTCGATGAACTCCACCCGAACGCGTCGCGCCGCGAGCTTGTCAAGAACCGCCCGCGCGTCGGTCACATCCATCACGGCGTCATCTGGCATCGAGTGTCTCCTCTAGGTCGTGGACTGCCACGGCGTCAGCCCGCAGGTCCTCGGGTTGGCCAGCCTCAGGGCTGGAGTCTTGGGTGCCGCCCACTAACCAACCGAACGCGGCGACAACCACGAAGAGCATGGGCGACCAGGTGATGATCGGTGAGGAGAACCCCGTCAGGTCGGCGTAGTTGGTCAGCACGAGGACGAGAAAGACGGTCAAGGCGACGCTCGCAAGTGCAGGCGACAACACTGTCGTCCACACGCGTCGGTCACGAGTACGTCTGAAGTAGATAAAGATCGCGACGGCGCAAGCAATCTCGAGCCCGAAGACCGCCACCGCGCCCAGGACGCCGAGCAGCGCGGAGACCTGCACGTACGGATCGAGCCCGGCGATCCTGCAGACGATGATAACCGCACACACCAGACCAGCGAGGGCGATCCCGGCGCTGGCCGGCGAGCCGTGGGTGGGATGCAGGCGAGCCAGTCGTGCCCGAGGCGCCACGTCTCGGGCCATGGTCTGCACGTACTGCGCGGTCGTCGACGAGACCGCGATCAAGGTCGCGAAGAGGCTAGTCATCAGGATCACGTTGAAGAGCACGCCCATCCACTCCCCCACGTTCGCCTCCGCCACCCGGGGAATCAGCTGGCCCGAGTCTGGGCCCTGCGAGATCGCGAGTGCCGAGGCCGAGCCCAAGCCGGCGATCGTCACCCACGAGCCCAACGAGAACACCACGATGAGAATCGTGATACCGACCATCGTCGCTCGGCCGATGCTCTTTTCAGGGTCGCGGACGTGGTTGGTGAACACGGCCGTCACCTCGAAGCCGATGAAGCTGAGGAAGGCCAGTGCGAGCGCGAAACCGGGCGCCCCGCTGAAGACATGAGACGGGGAGAAGCTCTCGAGCGGAAAACCGCTCGGCCCTCGGCGGACGAGAACAGCGACAGCAAGCGTGGTGAGGATCAGGAACTCGATCATCAACAGGCCCGCCGTGATGAGTGCGCTCTCCTTCACCCCGATGAAGATCAGGACAGCCACCACCAACACGGCACCGAGTGCCCACACGGCCCAGTCGATGTTCGCTCCTGCGTGCGCCCGGACAAAGGCGTTGGCGAAGTAGGCCAGCAGTGACGCCACGTAGACGGTGATGATCGCGTACGCGCTCGCGGCAACGAAACCCGCTGAGACTCCCGTTCGCTGCCCGAGTCCAGCGCGGATGAACCCGAAGAAGCCACCGGCCGACGGTATAGCGCGCGCCATGGCGGCGAAGCCGAAGGCGAATAGCAGAAGGACCACGCCGATCAGAACGAAGGCGCCAGGCGTCCCGATGCCATCGCCGAGTCCGATCATGAGAGGAACAGTCCCGACGACGACACCGACGGGCGAAGCCATGGCCACGACCATAAGAGCCAGCGTCGTTGGGCCCATAAGTTTGCGGGGGGGTGCCTGAGATTCAGTCGTCATGTTCGTACCTCGCTCTACGGCGATCACCGGGACGGTGGCGCAATCAGTAGGAGCCAACATTACCACCGCCTCATGATTCTATGGAAGGAATAATATGACGATGTTGTCGCGAAGAGTTCTCATCCGTCAGCACGCCCGGCGCGCGACTGTCGCTGCAAGCGGCGCTCCCGTTGACGTCGTGGGTCCGGTACCGGCGCTGCCTCGAGCAAAGCACGCGTGTAGTCCGTGGCCGGCGATGCTGTCACTTCGCGAGTGCCGCCCTCTTCGACCACTTCGCCCCAGCGCATGACCACAAGGCGGTCGCACAGATGCTTCACGACATCCAGGTCGTGGGCGATGAACAGGTAGCTGAGTCCGAGATCGTCCTGCAGCTCGCGAAGAAGATTGAGCACCTGCGCCTGTACGGATAGATCGAGTGCGCTCGTCGGCTCGTCACAGATGATCAGACGTGGCTGGACCATCAGCGCGCGAGCGATCGCGATCCGTTGCCGCTGTCCACCCGAGAATCGACCCGGGTAGCGACTGGCCGCCTCGCGTGGCATGCCGACTCGCTCGAGAAGATCTCCGACCCGCCCCGCGACCTGCTCACGCGTGAGCTCTCGATGCACGCGGAGCCCCTCGGCGAGAGTCTGACCAACTGTGCGCGCGGGGTTCAGGGAGCTGTACGGGTCTTGGAAGACCACTTGCAGCTCCGACGTCAGCGCACGTCGGCGACGCGGCGCGATGTTCGTTATCTCCTCGCCGTCGAACACGATTTGGCCCGAATGCACGGGGGTCAGACCGAGAATCGCGCGGCCGACGGTTGACTTGCCCGAGCCCGACTCCCCCACGACACCGACCGTCTCGCCCTTCGCGACGCTGAGACTCACGTCGTTGACTGCCCTGAAGGGTGGGCGACCACGACCGCCCGCGTACTCGACCGTCAGCCCGCGAACATCCAGCAGAAGCTCGGGCCCGGCGCCCTGATCCACCGTCATGCGCGCACTCCCCTGACTCGTTCGTGATGGAGGCACCGCGTCTCACGCGCGTCGCCCACAGAGAGGAGCGGCACCGGTTCCTCGCGGCAGTCGTCCGAGACGACCGCACACCGATCCTGGAAGTAACAGCCCTTCGGTCGAGAACCGGGAGCGGGAACGCTGCCTGCGATGCTGGGCAGAAGCCGAGCGCCTCCCGCGCCATGAGGGTTGGCCGCGAGAAGCGCTGCCGTGTAGGGGTGCTGCGGCTCTTCGAAGACCGGCACGATCGGCGCCTTCTCGATGACCTGACCTGCGTACATGACGACAGCACGGTCGCACATGTCGGCGACGACGCCCCAGTCATGGGTGATCAGCAGGATCGCCATACCCGTCTGTGCCTGCAGGTTGCGCAGAAGATCGAGGATCTCGGCCTGGACCGTCACATCCAGGGCCGTGGTCGGCTCATCTGCGATCAGGAGCTTCGGCTCGCCCGACAGAGCCCGGGCGATGGAGGCACGCTGTGCCATGCCTCCCGAGAGCTCATGCGGATAGCGGCCGTACACGGCCTCCGGGTCCGGCAGGTTGACCTGACGCAGGAGATCGATGGCGATCAGTCGCGCCTCACTGCGCGAGACCTTGCGATGCTTTCGCACGACTTCTGAGATCTGCCAGCCGACCGTGAAGGTCGGGTCGAACGCAACCATGGGCTCCTGCGACACCAGCCCGATCTCCTTGCCCCGGATGGCACTCATGCCACGTTCCGACAGACCTGCCAAGTTCGTGGAACCAAACATGATCGAGCCCCCCGTAACCCGGCCGTTGCTGGCGAGCAGGCCCATGATGGACATCGCCGTCTGCGTCTTCCCGCAGCCGGACTCGCCGACCAAACCGACCGTCTCGCCCGGCTCGACCAAGAAGCTCACGTCCTCGACGACGCCGACCTCTCGTCCGTCGGGAAGTGTGAAGTCCACCCGAAGTCCCTCGACCGCGAGCAAGGTCGCCGGTTCACGTGTGCCGGTCAGCCGAGTGTCACCACGACGAGACCTGCGAGCGCGACCGCCCTTCTGGTTGGACGGGGCCCACCCCTCGGTCAACGCGTCACGCACTCCGTCCCCGACGAGACCGAGGCACAGGATCGTGAGGGCAGTGGCGATACCGGGAGGCCAGATCAACCACGGCTGGACCAGGATCACATTCACCCCGTCCGCGATCATCCCGCCCCAGCTGGGTGCTGGGGCCTTGATCAAGAGACCGAGGAATGACAAGCCGGTCTGGACGATGAGGGCCGTGGCAGCCAGCACCGAGGTTTGCACGATGATCGGTCCTGCCGCACGCGGGAGGACATGCCTGGTGATGATGTAGAGGTCCGAAAGACCGGCCGCCTTCGCAGCATCGATCGAGAGCTCCTCGCGTAGCGGCAGAACGGCTGCACGCACCACTCTCATCAGAGCCGGGGACACGAGAACACCGAAGGTGACCATCGCCGCGAGCATGCTGTTCTTGAAGACGCTCAACGTCACCAGCACGACCACGAGGCCCGGCAGAGACAGCAGCGCGTCGCAGATCCACATCAGGACCCGATCCAGTCGGCCGCGGAAGTAGCCGGCTGCCAGTCCGAGTGGCACGCCGATGATCAGGATCACGACGACAGCTTCGACCACCCCAAGGATTGTCGGCCGTGTACCCACCGCGAGTCTCTGCAGCACATCTCGCCCCAGGGTGTCCGTGCCAAGCCAGTGACCGGACGATGGACCTTTGCTGATGTTCGTGAGGTCGCCGGCGTCCTGACGCGCTGCGTCGGGCCATAGCAACGGTGCGACGATCGCGACCAGAGTCACGGCCATGAGGAAGACGATGCAGGCCACCGACACACGCTGTTTCAGGAATCGCCTGATGAACCCGGGCTCGCGTGAAGCGACGACCGGTGCTGCGACGAGGTTCTCAGTCATGCGACCCGCACCCTCGGATCGAGCCACGCATAGGTCAAGTCGACCAACAGGTTGACGACCACCACGATGATGGTGAATGTCACGACGACTCCTTGGATCGTGGGAATGTCTTGCTTGGACGCCGACGTGGCGACCAGCCCGCCGAGACCTGGCATCGCGAACACGGTCTCGACGTAGACCGTCCCTCCCAATAACGCTGCGAAGTGCACGCCGACGACGGTCACCACCGGCATGGCGGCATTCCTCAACGCGTGGCGGTAGACGACGGAGCGCTCCGAGGTACCGGCTGCTCGTGCCATGCGAACGTGCTCGCTTCCCAAGGCAGTCAGCATCGATTCACGGGTGAGCCTTGCGAAGGAGGCGACACCGCCGATGGCCAAGGCCGCGACGGGGAGGACGAGCGAGCTGAGCCAGAGGGACGGCGATGCGCTAAAGCTGACGTATCCGGTTGCCGGGAACCATCCCAGCGTCACCGCGAAGACGACGATGAGGATCGCGCCCACCCAGAAGGTGGGTAGAGAGAATCCGATCAGCGAGATGCCGTCGCCGACGTACCCCACCCAGCCGCCACGGACCGCGCTGACGACACCGAGCACGACACCCAGAACCAGGCTGATGAGCAGCGATCCGAGAATGAGGCACAAGGTGATCGGGAGACGCTCCCCTATCGCGTGAGTCACAGGCTGTCCGGTGAAGATCGAGTTACCGAGGTCCCCATGGAGCGCTGATCCGAGCCAGTTGAGGTACTGCTGCAGGATCGGCTGATCAAGGTGCAGCTGCTGACGCACGCGCTCATAGTCCGCCGCACTTCCCTCGAGTCCCACGATCTGTCGGGCCGGGTCGCCCGGCGCGATCGCGATCAGCACGAAGCTCGCAAACGAGACCCCGATGACGAGCACGAACGCCGACGCGAGTCGACGTAGCACCAGACGTACCAATGGACCCCCGACTGTTCGCCGAGTCTGCTCAGCGCCACGGCGCCGAGTGAGCTGTTGGATCGTCATGCCTGCTTCCCTCCGGTCGGCAGGGATGAAGCGAGTCCGAGGACTCGCCGCATCCCTGACGCGTGCTGGTGATCAGTTCTTGAACTGCCACTCGGTCGGCAGCGCGGTCTTGTGCGCCGTGCTGACCTTCACGCCCTCGACCTTGTCGGAGACGTAGTACAGCGTCGGATCCGTGACGACAGGGATCATGTACGCCTTGTCGACGAACTCCTTCATCATCTGCGTCCACGCCTCCTTCGGGTCGCTCGCCGTTGCACCCTCCGTGTAGAGCTTGTCGACAGCCGTGTCCTGCCCGAAGAAGTTCAAGGCCCCACCCTTGGCAAGCCACGACCCGTAGTACGTCGGCACGGTGCTGACAGTCGGCACCAGCTCGAACATCGGCGCGACCTTTCCAAAGACGTCCTTCGCGTATGCCGCATCCGTCGTGTACGACGTGATCTTCATCGTGATGCCCACCGCCTTCAGCTGCTGAGCGACCGCACGCATCAGCGGCTCGCCGGTCAGACCCTTGTAGGGACCTTGGACCAAGGCGTCGAACGAGAAGCCGTCCTTGAAGCCTGCTTCTGCAAGCAGCTTCTTCGAGAGCGCCGGGTCGTACGTCCAGTAGTCGTTGAGGCCGGTGTCGGTGTCGGAGAACAACGGCGACGACGCTGGATCGGCACGGCCGTCCAGCAGAGTGCTCGCCAGCTTCTTCCGGTCGATGGCGTGCGCGATGGCCTGACGGACACGGACATCCTTCAGCACCGGCTGCTGCTTCTCGTTGAGCAGGTCGAAGGTGTAGGCGACCACGCCTTGAGCGACCGTGAGCACCTTCAGCTTCACCTTTGACGCCGCGTCGGCAGTCGTAAGGTCACCGAACGCCACATCGAGCTGTCCCGATTGCTGCGCCTGCAGACGCGAAGACGCCTGCGCGATGACCTTCACGTCCACCTCGCTGAACTTGACCGCAGACTTCTCGAAGTACGTCGGGTTGGGCTTGTACGAGTAGTGGTCGCCCGTCACCGAATTGCCGGCATCCAGAACGTAGGGGCCAGCGCCGTACGTGCCCTTCGCGAAGAGGGCGGGGTTGGCGACCGCCTTGGGGCTCGCCACGAAGCCGATGTTGGGACCGGCATCCGAGAACGTCACGCCCAGGCTGGGGTTGGGTGCTGTCAGCTCCACCCGGACGGTCGTCGCGTCGGTGGCGGTGATCACGGGGTCCGTGCCGAGTGCACCGGCGAAGGCACCACCGGCCTTGATGAAGTACTTCAGCCATGTGACGACTGCGTCGGCATCGACGGGTGCGCCGTCGGAGAACTTGGCGCCGGTCCGAAGCTTGAGCTCGAACACGGTATTGGGAACCTTGCTGTCCTTCACGTAGCCCCAGGACTCTGCGAGAGCCGGCTTGAGCTCGCCCTCCGTGTCGAGGTGGATGAGGGGCTCGTAGGCGAGGTCGTACACGGTCGCGGCCCAGAGTCCGCTGACGGTGGCCTTGGCGGGATCGGGAAGCGCTTCGGTGCCGATGCCGATCCGGAGGACCTTGCTGCTCGAAGCGGAGCTACCCCCGCTGCTGCCACCCGTACACGCTGACAGCAGCAGACCGAGGGCCGCCGCCGCTGCGATCGCGGCAGTGCGTCCACGCTTTCGACTCACCCCGTGACCTGTTGAGTTCTTCATGTGCCCAACCACCTTCCGGCGTTCGTGTGAGCCAGCGTGGCTCGCAACTAAGTGACGGAACGTTAACACCACGTCATGATTCTATGGAAGTAGTAAGATAGTGATGTTCTTGGAGAACAGGCAGACCTCGAACGCCGCGAGGGCAGGCCAAAGCAGGCGCCGACCTCGGCGCCTGCTTCAGAAGATGCCGGTCAGATGAGCGCGCGCAACGCACCCTCGGCCGCATCGACCAACTGCTCGAGGGCGCCTCGAGCAAGGACCGTCTGCCAGGCCTGATACGCGTTTCGGTCGTATGCCTTGTCGTCGGGCAGGTACACCGATCGGCCGTTACTGACGTTGAACACGAAGATGGGAACGCCCGGGATCCGACGTCGCAGCTCGGTCTGGAACCAGTTGTACGCCTCGCCGGGCTGGGCCACCAGCAACGCATCTCCGATGCGCGCCACCCAGAGCCCGTGATCCACCGATTCCGGCCTGTTCTCGAGATCAACGTATCCATCGCGGACGTTGGAGACACGACGAAGTCGCTCTTCGCGACTCTGGGCGGGAATCTCCGCCCATTCGATCTCGAGCTCGGCCACGGACTTCAGTGACTGCAGCGGCAGCTCCACGAATTGCAGCGTCGTCATCAGGCGGGTCGAACGCTCTGCTGGCTCGGGCGTCCAGTACGCGAGAGGAGCACCCGACTCGACTGTCTTGGTCAGGGCCAGGTCCGTGGCAGGCGGCGGAAGGGTCTCGAGCGCTGCGACCACCGCATGACCGATCGCGCGGCCATGCCTGTCGGCAACACCCACGTCCCCGCTGTACTGCTCA
The DNA here is from genome assembly GCF_056403535.1 of Aeromicrobium sp. P2_G6. Lineage (NCBI taxonomy): Bacteria > Bacillati > Actinomycetota > Actinomycetes > Propionibacteriales > Nocardioidaceae > Aeromicrobium > Aeromicrobium sp. P2_G6. Next base: position 76,573 of record NZ_JBFUFH010000001.1, read on the forward strand.
CGCGGGGAGATGTCGCCCGAGGCACCCTGGAAGAAAATACAAGGGCCGCCGGTTGCGGTTTCAACCGTCTCCCTCAACGCTCCCACGTAGTCCGGGGACAGCAGCAGGTTCTCCGGACCGAGCGTGGTCCCGTGGCAGGCGTAGTTGACCATCGTCGCAAGCGCGGCTCCATCGTCAGCGGTGACCCGACCGATCAGGATCGTCGGGTCAGCAGTCCCTTCGGGGTTGTACCCGACCAGAGCCTCGCCGTCGATGAAGAGGTCACGGTTGACCGCGATGTCCGAGCGACCTGTAGTCCACTCGATGACTGCTGGGCGCAGAGACTCGATGGCTTCGCGTGACGCATCGATGACAGCAGCCGTGATCGCATCCATGTACGCCGGCAGCTCCGCCCCGCCTGGCAGATCGACATCGTTCCGACAGGTGTGAACGCCCGAATGGGTGTGGGACATGTTGATGATGAACTGATCGGCCGTCAGACCCAGAGCGTCCAGCACTGCCGCCTGGAGCAGCTTCCAGTCGTCGACTCGATTCCAGACACAGTTGTCCCATGCCACCAGCACGAGCAGCCCAGAGCGGTCTGCATTCGCCACGACCAGACTCGCGATCTCCAGCGGACGATGGACCCCGACGGCGAGATCCGAGACTGCCGCGCCCCAGTTCCTGTTGCGTATGCCGACCGGACCAGTGACGTCTCGGCGCGCAAAACCTGCCAGACCCCTGAAGCCGGGAATCGGATCACTCAATCGTTCGGGGGAAACAGTCACGCGTACTCCACATCATCATTCACGAAGGATGATGCCCGGAGAGGTTCTCCATACATCATCATATTAGTAGTGTCATAGAATCCTGAGTCAATGATAATCTAGTCCGCACCGCCTGACCAGATGCCGCGCCTTGCGCAAGATGAGGATGGAGCTCTCTATGCCCACTGAAGCCCAGATCGCTGTCTTGCGAGCCGGCACCACGAACCTGGTCATCGAGGACGTCGAGCTTCCCGATCCCGGTCCGGGCCAGGTCCTCGTCAAGAACCTCGGCTCCGGCGTGTGCCACAGCCAGCTCCACGAGCTGCACGCCGACCGCGATCAGACCTACTTCCTGGGCCACGAGGCATCCGGGATCGTCCAAGCCGTCGGACCGGATGTCGAGTCAGTCCGACACGGCGACGCCGTCTCCGTCTCGTGGGTGCCGGGATCGGGAGATGGTCAGGCGTGGAGAGCAGGCGCCACCCTCGCCAACGGCGAGTACGCCAGCACCGCCGAGATGGTCTTCACGTGGGGCACGCACAGCCTGATCGACCAGCGGTACGCCCACCCCATTCCTCACGAGATCGCGAATGACGCCGCGGCCGTGCTGGGCTGCGCCGTTATGACAGGCGCCTCAGCCGTGACTCGAGTCGCTGAGGTGCCGAGCGGTGCCAGCGTCGTCGTCTGGGGCGCCGGCGGCGTGGGGCTTTCGGCGCTCGCAGCCGCCCGTCGTTCCGGGGCCGACACGATCATCGCCGTAGACGTCTCGGACGAGAAGTTGGTCCTGGCCCGTCGCTTTGGCGCCACTCACACGGTGAACGCATCCGAGACGAACGCCGTGCACGCCGTGCATGAGATCACAGCACGGACGAACCAGCCGCCAGGTGCGGACTTCGTATTCGATTGCGTCGCCAGTCAGCAGACACTGGACACTGCGCTCGAGGCGGTACGTCGCGGCGTCCTCGGCAGGGTGCGAGGCGGACAGCTCGTCGTCGTCGGGGTACCGGCACCCGGTGTCGGCATTGCTGCTCGAGAGCTCCTGATCGGGCAGAAAACTGCCACCGCCAGTCTCGGAGTTGCGTCGGACATCGGTACCGAGATCACCCGGCTGGCCGAGTGGTGCGCACACGGTGACATCGATCTGCAAACTCTCGTGACAGACCGCTACGCGCTCACCGACATCAACCGTGCGATCGCGGACCTCGAGAACGGTCGAGTCCGCGGTCGCGCGATCCTCACCTTCGAATAGGGATCCCATGGTCGTCGAAACCTTCGAGGTCACCCGCGCCTGGCTCGTAGGCGACAAGGCGGGACGCGAACCGCATGACCTCGCCAGGAGCAAGGACCCGGACATTTCCAGCGACGATCGCGGCGTCGAGCCGGGCGGGGTGCCCGGTCCACGGCTCGACGCCGATGCAGCGGATGTCGCGCCAGCCTCCATCGACGGCCCATAGCCACACGCTCGGAAGCACCTCCGCAGGGAAGATCATCGCGAATCCGACGTTCCAGACGGCGTCCTCGACCGCGACCCACCCGTCCTCGAGGCCGCACGCGTAGTCGAGCGACCACGTACCGCCCGGTATATCAGCGAACTGTCGCTCCCCTGCCCACGCACGGGGGTCGACTATCGGCTGGACCTCGTCACCAGGACCCGATTGTCCCGGCTCGAGACGGCGTGACGGTACGCGAACCGTGGTCGACGGCCCGATAGGGATGGTGGGGTGCATGCCCCACAGCAGGGGCATCGGGCTAGCGCCGGTATTGGTGAGCTCGTGCTCGAGGCTCACGAAGGTTGCATGCGACTCCAACCGCATCGTGCGCGACACCGTCAGCGGTGAGATCACGGCCGCGCGTGAAAGCTTGACCGCGTTGTCATCGAGCTGCTCGACGGTCCATGGCAAGGACCACAGCTCTCCCATGGATGGCACGTCGATGCCGTCGACCTGGCACGCATGGCCCGTGGGTGCGCCTTCATCGATGCCGCCGGACCACCACATGTCGTACGGCGCACCGAACGGCGCCGGCCGTGGTTCGACTCGCGGGTGGTGGAACAACAAGTCACGATCGGATCGCTTGCAGATCATCGAGTCGATTCGTGCTCCGACCTCAGGCAGGACGACCATCTTCAGGTGCCGGTTCTCCAGCACGACCGTGGTGAGGCCGCTCATGGTCCATCGCAGATCAATCGTCATCGTCATCTACTCCGAGGTCAGAGCGACCAACGCCTGTGTCGCGTCATCCGCGAACTTCTCCAGGGCTCCGACCGCGAAGACCGTCTGCCAAGCCTGATAGGCGTCGCGGTCATACGCGCTCTGGTCCGGAAGGTAGACGAAGCCCGGCCCATTGGTGAGGTTGAGGACCATCACCGGCACGTCGGGAAAGCGCCGACGCAGCTCAGTCTGCAACCAGCTGTAGGCCTCGCCCGGGTGGGCCAGGAGAAGAGCGTCCCCGATCTGAGCGATCCAGTACGGGTGATCGACACTGTCGGGACGTTGTTCTAGATCGATGTAGTCCTCACGGAGATCTCGCACGCGGCGAAGCCGCTCGTCGCGGCTCTGCGGGAGGATCTCTCGCCATTCCTCCTCGAGCTCGGCCAGGGAGGACAGCTCTCGTAGTGGCAGAGCGCTCAGGCCGCTGGCAATGCGAAGGATTGGGGAACCGGACCGCGGCTCGGCCTTCCACACGGCAAGAGGGGCACCCGACTCGACCGCTTCCGAGAACTGGAGGTCGGTCGCGGGAGGCGGCATCGTCTCGAGCGCGGCGAGGACGGCCAGGCCGATTGCCCGACCGTGCTGGTCGGCGAGACCCGTGTCACCGCTGTACTGGAGACGTGGGGACAGGTCACCGGAAGCACCTTGGAGAAATATGCAGGGTGCACCTGAGCCTTCCTCGACAGTCTGCCGCAGCTCGCCCACATAGTCGGGGGACAACTCGTTGTTCTCCCACGCGAGCGTGGTGGGATGGCACGCGTAGTTGACCAAGGTCGTCACGAGCGAACCGTCAAGCGCGCTGACGCGTCCGACGACCACCGTGTCGTCTGCAGGAATCTGGGGGTTGAAGCCGACCAGAGCCCGACCATCGAGGTCGAGATCACGGTTGACCGCGATGGCTGATCGCCCGACGGTCCACTCGACCGATCCCGCTCGAAGGCCTGCCATTGCCTCTCGGCAGCCATCGACCAGCGCGGACGCAAGGTCGTCGAGGTACGGCTGCAAGTATTCGCCGCCCGCAAGATCCGCGTGGCTCGAGGCCAGAACTGGGCCCGAGTGGGTATGGGAAAGGTTCACGATCAGCTGCGACGGCTCAAGTTGCAGCTGACTCAGAGCCGCCTCTTGCAAGCGGGCCCAGTCATCGACCCGTCGCCAGTGGGTTCCATCAAGACCCACGATCAGGAAGGGCTGACCTCCGTCGTTCGAAGCCAGGGCGAGGACCGAGAGACTGAAAGGTCGGTGGACCCCGCGCGCCACATCTGTCGTCGCAGCGCCCCAGTTGCGGCTGCGGATGCCAACCGGAGGCGTGACATCTCTTCTGCTGAACCCCACCAGCCCTTCAAATCCAGGAGTCCTAACCTTCAGGTCGGTCTCATTCGCGTCACTCATCAGCCCTCCATCCGCGCATACGGCGAGTGTGTCGAAATCCGCGTCCGACATTAGAACAGATCGGTCATATGACGAAAAGTGATGTCATATAGCGATGTGATGACTCGCTCTTGCCACACGCATCTGAAAATTGCGGCTGACCTCGGGGCGAGCATCAGACGATGAAGCCAACCAGGGACACGCATGGTCCGGAGTCCGCTCACGATCAGAGGCGCCCAGAGCCATACCGACTCGCACGCTCAGTCTGTACGCAATCGGCTCCGCGTCGCTCGCCTTCTGCCATCGCAGATGGCGGAACATTTCGCCGCTCGGAGATCTCGAACACGAACATCCACACACCCGGTGCATTCTCGGTGGCCCCTTGCGTCCGTACGAAAGGCCTTAGGGGTCATGAGTGCAGACAAAGAGCGAGAAAAGCGCGAGGAGAATGGACGAAAGGTCGCAGGGGGGAACATGCCCTAGATGCGGCAAAGACGTGCAGCGGAAGGCGACCGGTCGGCCACCGATTTGGTGCTCACACGCCTGCCGAAGAGCCGCATACGAGGAACGCCGCGCGGCCGCTCGAGGTGCCATCGCCGTAGAGGTAATCGGCCGAGTTGAGACACTCGAGCACCAAATCGCCGCCTGCGTCGACCGCACGTTGGCCTCACCAGCTGGCTGCCGCCGCGTGGTCTACGAACTGGCCAGACTCGGTCGCGAGGGAACCCTGCAAACAGATCCCAAATGGGAATCGACCTATAACGCCATACGCAATGGACTTATGGACGCCATCTATCTGCCGATGATCCGAAGGCCATGAACTTGAGTAGCGCTAGCCCGGTCGAACCTGCGTCCATATTTGATGCGCAGCACGGCAGCAGGTATTCGACAAATTCACCCTCGCAGCGACTATCTCCGCCTCCCGATGCTGAGCCCCTGGAGCGTGGCCACCCGTGCTTCTTGGAGTTGGGCTGCATGGACAGGAGTCGCCGTCTCGAAGAGGTTCGGGCAGCGGCGCAAGGGCACTTCCACTGAGTTCATCAGAACTCACGACATGCCTTGAACGCTCCCACGCGCCGCTAGTCTCTTGCCTGTGCTCACCGACCTAGCTGACCTCGCCGCGCAATGGCACAGCCACCGCGCGCAGCCCTACTCCGGGCCCGGGACATGGCTAGGTGGCACGCTGCCCCAGTGGCTCGGGGTACTCGCGACCGGGGTGGCATTCGGATGGGCTGTGTTCCTTTACCAGCGCAGCCTTGCGGACAAGCGCGAGGAGAAGGCGCGCCTCGTCTACGCAGTTGCCGCTGGCGTCTGGCAAACCCCCGCCGGACAGGTGCTCGCAACGAGCACAGCGCACGATTCAGTCACGATACCGAGGACCGACATCAGGCCCCTCGACCAAAGCGACTCAACTATCTTCGACAACTCGGACGGTGGAGTGTTCCTTTCCGATAAGGACTTTGCCCATGTCAACGTGCTGCTGTACAACGACTCAGATGAAGTCATCTCGCGCGTGTGGGTCGAGCTCCAGAACGACTACCTGCTGACCTTTCCTCGCGCGATCAGCGATGTGCTCCCGTACGTCACCCCGCGCTCGTCGAAGACGTTGGAGATTTGGTTCCCTTACGAGAAGGACAAAAGCATCCAAGAGAGGGTCTTCCCGATGGTGGTATTCACCGACTGCACCGGTACGCGGTGGCAGCATTCGGTCATCGATCCTGTCCAGCGCGCGGACCCTGGGATCCGCTCCAGGATTGGTAGCCGCCTTCTCGCGCTCATCCACCGGGTCCCATGGCTGGGGCCGCGCGCGCAGCGCTGGGTCATCCGCCATATGTTCAAGAATCGCCAGGGCGACGTCGCGCGGCACTGGGCGGATAGAGCGCTTCCAGACGTGGGATGATGCCGCTTCGCCGCGCTTACGTCATCACGTTCCTGTCAGCTCTCGATTTGGCGGTTTCAGTAAATCTCCAAGCCGCGTACTACGCCTGATAGCTTGCGTCGTAGGCCGCGAACAGATCCTGGTGAATACGTCCCCGGGTTCCGACGGCATACCCGTTCTCGCGGGCCCACTGACGGACCAATGCCGGGTCGGCCGTCGATGCGGTCGGTGGTCTGTCCTGATCGATGGGATGATTCGCCGGGCGCGCGCTCGGGGTCGAAGTTTTCGGCATCTTCTTCCGCTGCCTGGGCAGGGCTGGTTGCAGGTGTTTGAGCATCTCGCGAAATACATCTGGGTGCACGATGTTGCAGTCGACCTGCTTAGCCGCTTCGGCCTTGGTGCCCACGAATCCGCCGTCGCTGATCAACATTGCGGTCTTCGTGGAGACGTTGTTCATGACTCGCACCCCGAGCTTCTCGGCCCGCTCCTCGAGACGCGCCCGGAGCTGCTCGTCACAACCGGTGAAGGCGACCTTGTCGCCGACTCGGAGCGGCTCACCGTGGGGCCACCCGTCGGGGAGCGGTTGTAGACCTGCGCTGAGTCGCTCGTGTCGCGCTGCCTCAGCCTGATCGAGGGTGTGCGCCAACACCGACTTCGGCTGCCCGAGCATCTCGCTGACGGCGACGAGTTCGGCCTTCTCGGCCCGGCTGACCATGCCGTCTTCAAGCGCCAGATGACTGAGCGCGAGCAACAGCGAACGGTTGGCGCTCACGCGATCTTCGTCGGTCAACCCATGCGCTGCGGCCACATCGTTGAGAGCCTGGACCTCCTCTTCGGTGATCTCGCCGTCCTCGAGAGCCTCCGCGAGCTTCTCCAGGTAGGCCAGTGCAGCGGGTGGGGCGCCTTCGTCCATGGCGTCGATCAGCGAGAAGTCCGCGAGCAACTCCACCAAGTCCAGCTGTGGGGGTTTGGGCTTCGACATGCTGATCTGTATGCGGGCCTGGATGTGAGCGGTGGACTCAGGGGTCTGGGGTCGACGTGGGGCCGCTGTCGGCCAAGTGACGCCCGTGGCCTCGGGCAGGAGCGCGAGATGCTCGGGTCGTGGAGTCCCTGTGCGAGGGTCGAGGTAGTAGGCGAGTAGCCCAGCTGTCGCCCGGGCGTCGCCGAGTGCCGAATGCGCGCCTCGGAGTTGGACGCGCGCTGCTGCACAGCAATCGGCCAGCCGGCGCCGGTCCATGTTCGGCAGATAGTGATTGCTGGCGTCGAGGGTGCACAAGGAGGGGAGCCACGGCAGCTCCCATCCGGCGTACGAGTACTCCGCGCGCATGAAGGCCAGGTCGAAGCGTGCGTTGTGGGCGACGATCACAGTTCCTTGGAACCAGGCGTTGAGATCAGGGATGAGGTCGCGGAACTTCGGGGCACCGCGGACGTCGTCTGCCGTGATGCCGTGGATGTGAGTTGCGCCGACGGGTCCTTCGGGATCGACCCGCCGTGACCATTCGCCAGCAATGCGCCCCTGGGTGTCGGTACGCACTACGGCGATCTCTAGGACGCGGTGCTGCCGAGCGCTGAGTCCAGTGGTTTCGACGTCGATGACCGTGAAGCCACCAATCGGCTCGCTGGGTTCGCCGCGGTGTTTGCCCGGCTTTTGCTCGCTACGTCGAAGGCTGCTGAAGATGCCCATGGCTCCTACTTGGTCATGCTGTTCGGGAGCCCTCTGTCTATCAGCGGCGCGGGAAGTGCGTGGGCGTATCTGGGACTTCGCCGCTAGCAATTTGGCCGGCCGTGGACGAGCAGGCGTCGATGCGGACAAACGGCTGGCTTCGCGGATGCCGTCGGGAACAGCGAGGGGGACGTTCCCCCGAACGTTCCCCCTCAACGTTCCCCCGAAAGTTCGACGTTCCCTGGCCCTAGGACGCATGGAATCGGGCCTTAGGGGTTGTGCCCGTATTCCACAGGCGCAGGCCATGCAAGTGGTTCTCCACAGATGTCGATCGAGTCGGAACGTTCCCCACCTCACCGGCTCAGACTGGAGGGTCGAGATGGCTATCCACTATCGGGGTGGGAGGACGGACGAGTGCCATGACAGAGATTCAGCTGCTGACGCCGGCGCAGGTTGGGAAGATCCTGGGCGTCACGCCTTCGACGCTGTGCCGGTTGCGCCAGACCGGCAAAGGCCCACGATTCGTGTGGGTCACCGACCACACGCCGCGCTACCGCGAGGACGAGCTACTCGCGTACATCGAGGAACGAGCGTCCTGATGCCCGTTCGGAAGGACCGCTCGGGTCGGTGGCGAGCGACGCTCAAGAACGGTCGCGAGTACGTCACCAGCAAGACGTTCGACACCAAGCGCGAGGCTGACGGGTGGCTCAGCCGGGAGAAGGCGGCGCTGGCCGGCGGCACCGATCCGCGCGCTGGGGAGATCGCGTGCCGCAAGGCGTTCGCGACCTACATGGAGTCGCGCCGGCACACCGTGGCGGTGAAGACCTACAAGGCAGACATGGAGATGGTGAAGCTGATGCCGCCCAATCTCGGCAACCTCCACGTCGGCCGGGTCACCGATCGCGAGGTCCAGCGGGTCCTGGACGCGTGGTCGCGCCGGTACGCCGAATCGTCGGTCAGGAGGTTTCGCGCGGTGCTGTCGGGCTTCTTCTCGTGGACCGTCCGTGAACGTCTGCGGGTGGACAACCCGGTCGCTCGCACGAGCGTGGCGCACCAGCTGCTGCCCGCCCAGGGCATGCAGCCGTTCACCGAGCCGGAGCTGGTCGAGGTCCGCAGCGACATCGCCGCGTACGACGAGCAGCTTGCCGATGTGGTCTGGCTGCTGGCCTGGACCGGTCTGCGGTGGTCGGAGGCGCGTGAGCTGCGCGTCGCCGACTTCATCGAGGTGCCGATGCCTCGGCTGGTCGTCCGCCGATCGGCGCCCGAGTCGGTGGAGCCCAAGTCGACCAAGAGCGGCCGGACGCGTCACATCCCGCTTTCCGAGGAGCTGCTGCCGCTGGTCCGCAGCATGGCGAAGGACAAGGGTGCCGACGACCTGCTCCTCACGTCGTCCAGCGGCGGGCGTCTGCACGCCGCCGGGTTCAAACGGTCCATCCGCTGGGCCACCACCGGACGAGGCCGGCGTCTCCACGACCTGCGGCACACCGCGGCATGCCTCTGGCTCGCCTCCGGGGTGTCGATCTCCACGGTCCAGGCGTGGCTCGGACACTCGTCCCTGCAGACCACCCAGATCTACGTGCACTACCTCGGCGACAGCGCCGATCGGGCCGGTCTGGAGGTCCTCAACCGGCGGGGGAGCGCCGGGGGTGCGCGGCCCGATTCATCGAACCCGAATTTTCCCTGAGCCTCCGACAGGATTCGAACCCGCGACATCCTCATTACAAGTGAGGCGCTCTACCAACTGAGCTACAGAGGCGTACGGGCCGAAGCCCGGGGTCCATCGTAGTAGGTGCGGGCTGAGGTGGTTTCGAGGCTAGGCACATCAGCCACCGAGCAACGTCAGACCTGGCCGTCGCGGCAGCGCTTGAGGTACTCGGCGTCGACCCGCTCCTGCGCCGGCAGCTCGGGCATCTCGAGCTTGGTGCCCTTGCCCACGCGGATGAACGTCTTGAGGTCCTTGAGACTCTCGTCGCGGTCGCTGTCGGGCACCAGCGAATCGTCGAGGGCCAGGTCGCAGTCGCCCGCGCCGAACTCCTGCCACCCGCCGCCGACGCCGAAGTCGTCGACCGTGTCCTTGTACGCACTGAGGCTGTGCACGCGCAGCACGCCGATGACGCGGGTGCCCCCGTTGCCGAGACGCACCTCGTACGCTGCGCGGGTCTGCAGCTCCAGGCTCATGAACGCCTCGTTGGCCGGGTCCTTGCCGGTCGAGACCTTCCACGCTGAGGTGATCATGGGCGAGCCGACGACCGTGATGTCGTCGCGGAAGACGTTGGCGATCGCGAGGTGCGGCGAGACCTGGCCCTTGAGCTGCTGTTCGTACGTCTCGGCGGCGTCCTTGGGCAGCACGGCCCGGATGTCGCTGAGCGGGTCGTCGCTGTGCCACATGCCCTCGTCCACGGTGCTCAGCCGGGCCCACTTCTCGAGCACGGTCGCCATCCGGTCGAGCGTCGCCGTGTCGAAACCGCCAGGCGCGGCCGGCAGCTTGGGCGCCTCGAGCTTGCCCTGAGCCTTGGGCCAGTCGAGGTCGAGCGACTGGAAGGTCACCGCCCGGGTCGCGTTGGGTGCGGGGCTCGGCGACGGCTCGTCCGACCCCGAGGTGCATGCCGCACACGACATCGCGACGGCCAGGACGAGTGCTGGGAGCCTGCGCATCGGTCCAGTATCCGTGACCGGTTCCTGCACCGACGGTGCGACATACTGACGGCGTGCCACAACTGTCCAGCCCGTACGCCCGACTGCTCGCCGCGACCCAGGACCTGGACACGCCGTTCGCGGTGATCGACGAACCGGCACTGTGGGCCAACGCCGACGACCTCGTGCGGCGCGCCAACGGCGTCCCGATCCGGATCGCCAGCAAGTCAGTACGCGTGCGGTCGATCCTCGAGGGCACGCTCGCGCGCGACGGGTTCGCCGGCGTCATGTCCTACTCACTCGCCGAGTCCAACTGGCTCGTCGACAACGGCATCGACGACATCCTGCTGGCCTACCCGACGACGAGCCGCCGCTCGCTCGACTACCTCGTCGCCGACGAGCGGCGCCGCGCCCAGATCACCGTGATGGTCGACAGCACCGAGTCGTTGGACCACATCGACAGCCTCCTCGGTGCTGGGCACCCGCCGATCAGGGTGTGCATCGACGTCGACTCCTCGCTCAAGCTCGGCCCGGTGCACTTGGGCGTACGCCGCTCCCCCGTGCACACCGCCGAGCAGGCTGGAGCGCTGGCCGCGGCGATCGCCGACCGGCCGGGATTCGACCTCGTCGGCGTCATGTTCTACGACGCGCAGATCGCCGGGCTGCCCGACTCGTCGCCGGCCGTGCGCCTGGTCAAGAAGCGTTCCGCCGCGGACCTGCTGGAGCGCCGGTCCAAGGTCGTCGCCGCGGTGTCCGAGCACGCGAAGCTCGAGATCGTCAACGCCGGCGGCACCGGCAGCCTCGAGGTCACCGGCGCGGATCCGGCGATCACCGAGCTCACTGCCGGGTCAGGCCTGTTCGCGCCTACGCTGTTCGACGGCTACGACGCGTTCGAGGCGCGGCCCGCGGCCTACTTCGTGCTCTCGGTCGTACGCAAACCGGCTCCCGACATCGCGACGCTGTTCGCCGGCGGCTACATCGCGTCGGGGCCGACCAACAAGAACCGCCAACCCACGCCGACCTGGCCCGCAGGGCTCAAGGCGATCGGCACGGAGGGTGCCGGCGAGGTGCAGAGCCCGGTCAAGGGCGACGCCGCCCGCAACCTGAACATCGGCGACCGCGTAGTGATGCGCTACGCCAAGGCCGGCGAGATGTGCGAGCGGTTCGACGAGGTCGCGCTGGTCTCGGCCGACGGCACGATGCGGCAGGTCCCGACGTATCGCGGAGAGGGCAAGAACTTCGGATGACCGAGCTGACCACCTGGACCAACTGGAGCCGCAGCGTCGAGGCCCATCCCGTACGCGTCGAGCATCCCGCCTCGACCGCCGACGTCCAGCGGATCGTCCGCGAGGCCGCAGCAGCTGGCCTCACGGTCAAGGCCGTCGGCGCCAGCCATTCCTTCACACCGATCGCCGCGACCGACGGTGTCCAGCTGCGGCTCGGCCGGATGAACCGGGTCGTGGCGTATGACCCGGCGACCGGGCGCGTACGCGTGCAGGCCGGCATCTCGCTGCACGACCTCAACCCGCAGCTCAAGGCACTGGGCCTGGCGCTGCCCAACCTCGGCGACGTCGACCCGCAGTCCGTCGCGGGCGCGGTGTCGACCGGCACGCACGGCACCGGCGGCAAGCTGTTCGGCATCTCGGCGGCCGTCGTCGGGGTGCAGCTCGTCACCGCCGACGGTGAGGTCCTCGAGATCGACGAGAGCCACGCGTGGTTCGGCGCAGCCCGGGTGACGCTCGGCGCGCTCGGCATCGTGACCGAGGTGACGCTGCAGTGCGTACCCGCGTTCCTCCTGCACGCCCGCGAGGAGCCGATGGCTCTGCCCGACGTGCTCGACCAGGTCGATGCGCTCGTCGACGACAACGACCACTTCGAGTTCTACTGGTTCCCGCACACCGACAAGGCGCTGACCAAGCGCAACAACCGCGTCGCCGAGGGCACCGAGCGCAGGCCCGTCGGCCGGTTCCGGCACTGGCTCGACGACGAGTTCCTCAGCAACACGGTGTTCGAGGGGCTCAACAGGGTCGTCGCCCGCAAGCGCTCCTGGATCCCGCGGGTCAACTCCGTCGCGGCCTCGGTGCTCAGCCCGCGCGAGTACGTCGACGACTCCTTCAACGTGTTCGTCTCGTCGCGCACCGTGCGGTTCCGCGAGTCTGAGTTCGCGATGCCGCGCGAGGCGCTGCCGTCGGTGCTGGCCGAGCTCAAGGCGTGGTTCGGCGCCGGCCACGAGAACATCTCTTTCCCGATCGAGGTACGTTTCACGGCCGCCGACGACGTGTGGATGTCGACCGGCAACGAGCGGGACAACTGCTATGTCGCGGTGCACCAGTACTGGCGCACCGACTACCAGGCGTACTTCGCCGCCGCCCAGGACATCTTCACGGCGCACGAGGGTCGGCCGCACTGGGGCAAGATCCACACCCTCGACGCGTCGTACTTCGCGAAGACGTACTCGAGGTTCGAGGAATTCGTGAACGTACGCGACGAGCTCGACCCGAACCGCACCTTCACCAACGACTACCTCACCCAGGTCCTCGGCTGACCGGTTGCGTCATACCTTCTGAGGCCCCCGACCCCAGAAGGTATGACGCAAGGTCCCTACGCGCTGACCACCGCAGTTTCCCGCGCGTGGAACTGGTTGGCGGGCTTCGCGAGACCGTAGTGCTCCCGCAGCGTCGACCCCGTGTAGTCCTCGCGGAACAGCCCCCGCGCCCGCAGGATCGGCAGCACGTGCTCGATGAACGCCTCGAGCCCCGACGGCAGCGCCGGCCCCATGACGTTGAAGCCGTCCGCCGCACCGCTCTCGAACCACGTCGTGATGGTGTCGGCGATCTGCTCGGGCGTGCCGGCGACGGTGTAGTGACCACGACCCCCGCCGAGCTTCGACAGCACCTGGCGGACCGTGAGGTCCTCCCGCGTTGCGAGCTCGACGATCAGGTCGGCACGGCTCTGGAAGCCCTCGACCGTAGGCCGGTCGACGATGAACTGCGGCAGCCGTTCGTCGAGCGCCAGCGCGTCGGCCGGCACCTCAAGGATCGTCGACAGCTGCAGCAGGCCGTACTCCGGCACCCGCAGGTCGTCCAGCTGCTGCGCAAGCAGCTGGGCCTCCGCCTCGGTCGAGCCGATGACCGGCACGATCCCCGGAAGCACCTTGATCCCCTCGGGATCACGGCCGATCCTGCGGGCGCGGTCCTTGATGTCGGCGTAGAAGTCCTGCGCCCGCTCGATCGTCTGGTGCGCGGTGAAGATCGCCTCCGCGTACGCCGCGGCGAACTGCTTGCCGTCGTCGGACGACCCGGCTTGCACGAGCAACGGATAGCCCTGGGGCGGACGCCGTACGTTCAGCGCACCCTCGACGCGGAAGTACTCACCGCGGTGCCGGATCGGGTGGATCCGCGACGGGTCGGCGAACCGCCCGGCGGCCTTGTCGCCGACGCGCGCCTCCTCCTCCCAGCTGTCCCAGAGCTTGAGCGCGACGTCGAGGAACTCTGCCGCCCGCTCATACCGAGCCCCGTGGCCGAGCGTGAAGTCGAGGCCGAAGTTGTCCGCCTCGCGCTGCGTCGCCGAGGTCACGATGTTCCAGCCGGCGCGCCCGCCACTCACGTGGTCGACCGAGGCCAGCCGGCGCGCGAGGTTGTAGGGCGAGTTGTACGTCGTGGAGACCGTCGCGATGAGCCCGATCCGACTGGTCGCCGCTGCCAGGGCGGTCAGCAGCGTCAGCGGCTCGAGCTGTCCCGGCGGCCGGAATTCCCCCGAGCCTTGCAGCGCCGGACCGTCGGCGAGGAACAGCGAGTCGAACTTCGCATCCTCCGCGAGCCGCGCCAGGCGTACCCAGTGCTGCAGGTCGAAGTCGGCGTCGACGTTGCTCTCCGGCAACCGCCAGGCGGCTTCGTGGTGACCTGCCTCCATCAGGAACGCGTTGAGATGGAGCTGTCGCGTGCTCATGAGGCACCGAACCCAGCAGGCAGGATGTTGTCGATGACCTGGTCGACGTCGACCTTCGTGGTGATCTCGCCCGCGTCGTAGAAGTTGTCGGCCAGCTTCTGCTCACCCTTGGCCTGTGCCGGGGTCACGGCGCCGATCTTGAAGCTCCACGCCGCGATGTTGCTCTCGATGACCTTGGGGTCGAGCCCGGTCTCCTTGACCAGCGCCTCGACGTGCTTGTCGGGGTTCTTGTGGGCATACCCGTACGCCTTGGAGAGCCGGGTCAGCACATCCGCGAGGGCCTTGCGCTTGACCGGGTCGTCGAGCGTCTTCTTGGAGCCGACGTAGAACTGGCTGCCGTAGTCCAACGGCGGCACACCCTTGGCGATGACCCGGGCACCCTGGGACACCGCGAGCGAGGATTGCGGATCCCAGATCGCCCATGCGTCGACCTTGCCGGCGGCGAACGCGCTCTGCCCGTCGGCCGGCGGCAGGAACACGAACTTCACGTCCTGGGGCGTGAGCCCGACGCTCTGGATCGCGTTGAGCGCCAGGCCGTGCGCCGAGCTGCCCTGCGGGATCGCGATGCGCTTGCCCTTGAGGTCCGCCAGCGTCTTGATGGGCGACCCCTTCGGCACGAGGATGTTCTCCAGCGCGCGATTCGGGTCGGTCGGGGTCTGGATCGCGACGATCCGGAAGCCGAGGGTCTTGGCGGCTCCGGTGATCGGCGGCACCGCGCCGACACTGCCGAGGTCGATGTCGCCGGACGCGGCAGCCTGGACGAGCGGCGGGCCGTACTCGAACTTGGCGAACTTGATCTTGTACGACGCGGAGTCGAACGCGCCGGACTCCTTGGCGAGCTCGACGATGCCGTCGCTCTGCTCGCCGATCGTGAAGGTGTACTTCTTCCACTCCGGGTTGACCTTCTTGACGGTCGACGAGTCGGCAGCCCCACCGCACGCGGTGAGCGTGCTCGCGAGTGCGAGCGCGGCGAGCGCGGCGGCGATTTTGGGCATGGTGCGGTTCATGGTGGTGCTCCTTGTGGGGGTTAAGGGGTTACAGGGGATGGTCAGTGGACGGAGGCCAGGCCGAGGTCGCCGAGCAGCGACGCCCGGAGGTCCTCACGCGCGGTGCCGACGTCGCGTTCGTCCTGGTCGAGCCGGACGTCGTACGTGCTGCCGATCCGGCCGTCGCTCATCACGAGGATCCGGTCGGCGAGCGCGATGGCCTCGTCGACGTCGTGGGTGACGAGCAGCATCGCGGCGTTGTGCCGGTGCCGCAGGTCGCGCACGAGGTCGTGCATCCGCAGCCGGGTGATGGCGTCGAGGGCGGCGAACGGCTCGTCGAGCAGCACCAGGTCGGGATCCGAGACGAGTGCGCGGGCCAGCGACACCCGCTGCGCCTCTCCACCGGACAGCGTCTTGGGCCAGGCCCGTGCCCGGTCCTTGAGCCCGACCTCGGCCAGGACGGCAAGCGCACGTTCGTCGGCGCTGGCTTCGTAGAGGCCGATCGTGACGTTGCGCAGCACTCGCTGCCATGGCAGCAGCCGGTCGTTCTGGAACACGATGGCTCGCGCCTTCGGCACCCGAACCGTCCCGGCGTCGGGGCGGTCGAGGCCTCCGAGCAGTCGCAGCAGCGTGCTCTTGCCGCACCCCGACGGGCCCAGCAGCACGACGAACTCGGACTCGCCGATCGTCAGGCTCAGGTCGTCGAGGACGACCCGGTCGCCGAACTGGCGGCGGACGTTGCGTACGTCGACGGAGGTCGTGGTCGTGGTGCTCATTGCGCCTCATAACTCGGGCGCCACTGCAGCAGCACCCGCTCGAGAATCCGGACGAACTGGTCGGCCAGGAGCCCGAGGACGGCGTAGATCACGAGCCCCAGGTAGACCTGATCGGTGCGCAGATAGGTCTGCGCGCGGTTGATGAGGTAGCCGATCCCCGCATTGGCGTTGATCGTCTCCGCCGCGACCAGCCCGAGAACGCTGTACGCGAGGGAGAACCGCAGCCCGACCAGGAATCCCGGGAGGGCGCCGGGCAGCAGGACCCTGGTGATGAGCCGCCATCGGCGAACTCCGGCAGCGCGGGCCATCTCGATGAGCCGTTGGTCGACGCCGCGGATCGCCGCGAACAGGTTGAGGTACATCGGCACCCCGGCGCCGAACGAGATCAGCAACACCTTGGTCAGCTCGTCGATGCCGAACCAGACGATCATCAACGGCAGGATCGCGAGCAGCGGGATCGTGTGCACGATCTGTACGACACCGTTGAACAAGTACTCCCCCGAGCGCAGGAGCCCGGCGATGATGCCGGTCGAGATGCCGATCGTGAGGCCGATCGCCAGCCCCAGGCCGACCCGGTGCAATGAGGTGGTCAGGTCCGTCGGGAGCTCGCCGATCTTCCACAGGTCGATGCCGGCCTGGACGATCGCGGTCGGCGCGGGGGCGATCTTCTCCGGAAGCCAGCCGGCCTTGCTGGTGACCTGCCACAGCACGAGGATCGCGACGGGCGTCGTGTAGATCCCGAGCGGCCAGCTCAGCCGGCTGCGCAGTCGGTTGACCCGGCTGCCCTCGCGACCGGCCGGGGCCGTGAACGTCTCGGTGGCCCGCTCGCGCGGAGCTGGCACCGCATGACGTGGCGGACGTACGCGCGCGGGCGCGAACCCGGTGCTCATGCGGCCGACCGGCTCTCGGCGATGCTCGAGTAGTGGCTCGAGTCGCCCTTGATGGCGTACGACTGCTTGCCGTCGATCGAGACGGGGACGTCGCCGGCGACCGTGATCCGCTCGAGGCGCCGGGGCTGGTCGTCGTAGTTGTCGATCGCGTAGTGCTGCGTGATCCGGTTGTCGAAGATCAGCAGCTGACCCGGCGACCACGACCAGCGCAGGATGTTCTCGGGCCGCGTGACGTACGACTGCAGGAGGCGCAGCAGGTCGCGCGACTCGGTGTTGGACAGCCCGACGAGCCGGCGCACGAACCCGCCGATGAACAACCCGCGCTCCCCCGTCTCGGGGTGCACGCGGACGACCGGGTGCGCGGTCTCGTAGACCGTCGAGGTGAACGTCTCGTTGTACGCCTTCTGGTGGTCGCTCAGCGTCTCGGGCGGCACCGCGTAGTCGTAGTCGTTCGAGTGCACCGCCCACAGGCCGTCGGCGAGCTCGCGCAACGCCGGAGGGAGGTCGCGGTAGGCGCCGGCCGAGTCGGCGATCAGCGTCTCCCCGCCATACGGCGGCACCGTGATGCTGCGCAGTGTCGAGATCGCCGGCGGGTTGACGACGAACGTCACGTCGGTGTGCCACTGGTTGGCCTTGCTCTGCGTGCTGTCGACCGCGAGCACAGCGGCGCTGCCGTCGGCGGCGGGCACGGTCGGGTGAGCCGCGGTGAGGTCGCCGAGGTAGCCGGCGATGCGCTCCTGGCCCCGCTGGTCGAGGTCGGCCCCGTCGAACACGATCGCCTTGTGGGCGTTGAGCGCCTGGCGGATCGCCGAGATCGTCTCGGGGTCGAGCGGGGAGCTGAGGTCGACGCCGGAGATCTCGGCGCCGATGCGGCTGGTGAGCTTGCGGATGGAGATGGTCATGCGAGTTCCTTCGATGGACATGAGGACGTACGGGACGGACGCGGAGCTGGTCAGCAACAGGTCGCGCTGTGGGTCCGCATCAGGTCGACCGCAAGGCGTGCGACGAGCGTGGTCATCGAGTTCATGCCAACGACGCTAGGGCGGTGAAAGTGCAGGTCGCGGGCGGTTTCGCGGGTTGGAACGCCCTGTCGCGTCGTCGCGAACTGTGCTATCTCGCGCAGCGCGCGCGAAACCACATCTCGGCGGGTTCCGGCATCCGATCTCAGGATCCGGGCAGCCGCCTGGCAGTAAGTCGTACGGCCCAGACTCGAAACCACATGCTCTCGGGAGAGGACACACGAATGACCGTCACCACTGACATGCGGCTGGAGCAGGGGCTGCGGGCCACGATGGGCAACCTCGTCGCCGGGCTGAACGTCGTCACGACGTCGGCCGGTGGCTCCCCGCACGGTACGACCGTCAGCGGCGTCATGTCGTTGTCGATGGATCCGCCGATGGTGCTGGTCTCGCTGGGCGTACGTTCACGGCTGCTCGCCCGGCTCTCCGAGGGAGCCCGGTTCGGGATCAACATCCTCGCGTCACACCAGGATCAGGTGGCGCTGCGGTTCTCCGGGTCCGCCGAGGACCGGTTCGCCGACATCCCGTGGTTCGAGGACCATGGCGCACCGCGCATCGTCGACGCGCACGGCTGGGTCGCCGCCGATGTCGAATCGCTCGTGCCCGGCGGAGACCACGTCATCGTGCTCGGCCGGGTGGTCGACGCGATCCCGTCACCCGGAGCACCGCTGGCGTACCACCAACGAACCTTCGGCACCCACCAAGCCTTCTAGATCCCCCGAGATTTGGATGCTGTTGCACCACGTCGGCGCCCCGCGTGGTGCAGAACGATCCAAATCTCGGTGACTCAGCCGCGGACTTGGGCGATCGCGTAGAGCGCGATGCCCGCAGCGACGCCGGCGTTGAGCGACTCGAGGCCCGTCGACATCGGGATCGAGACGATCTCGTCGCAGGTCTCGCCGACGAGGCGGGACAGGCCCTTGCCCTCGCTGCCGATCACGACGACGACCGGGCCGTCGACCATCTGCGACTGACCGATGTCGACCGTGCCATCAGCAGCCAGACCGATGACCATGCAGCCGGCGTCCTGGAACTGCTTGAGCGTGCGGGTCAGGTTGGTGACCCGGGCGACCGGCACGCGCGCTGCGGCACCAGCCGACGTCTTCCACGCCGCCGCGGTGATCTGGGCGGCGCGGCGCTCGGGGATGACGACGCCGTGCGCGCCGAACCCGGACGCCGACCGGATGATCGCACCGAGGTTGCGCGGGTCCGTGACGCCGTCGAGCATCACGATCAGCGCAGGCTCGTCGCGCTCAGCCGCCAGGTCCAGCAGGTCCTGCGGGTTGGCGTACTCGTACGCGTTGAGCTTGGCCGCGATGCCCTGGTGAACGGCGCCACCGGTGATCTTGTCGAGCTCGATGCGGCCGATCTCAAGGAGGCTGACGTGCTGCTCGGCGGCAAGCTTGAAGATCTCGCGGATCTTCTCGTCGCGGTCGGTGCCCTCGGCGACGTAGAGCGCGTGCACCGGGACGGTCGCCCTCAGCAGCTCGAGGACCGAGTTGCGTCCGGCGACCCATTCGGCGGCGTCACCCTGCTTGCGCTTGGGCCGGGCGGCCTCGCGCTTCTGGGTGGCGTTCTTCATCTTGTAGATCTTGTGGTTGGGGCGGTCCTCCGCACGCGGGGTCGGGCCCTTGCCTTCGAGTCCCTGGCGGCGGCGGCCACCCGAGCCGGCGGTGGGGTTGCCCTTGCCGGTCTTCTTGATCGCGCCCTTGCGCTTGCTGTTGCCTGGCATGTCTAGTTGTCGCCCTTCACGGACCATCTCGCGCCCTGCGGAGTGTCCTCGATCTCGATGCCGGCGGCCGTGAGCTGGTCACGCACTCGGTCTGCCGTGGCGAAGTCCTTGTTGGCTCGCGCCTCCTGGCGCTGCTCCAGCAGGCCGCCCACGAGGGAGTCGATCACCTGCGCGTACGCCGCATCGTCACCTCCACGGTCCCACGTCGGGGACAGTGGGTCCAAACCGAGCACGTCGAGCATCGAACGTACGCTCGCCAGGATGCCGGCCAGCTCGGCGCTGTTGCCGTCGGCGAGCAGCTTGTTGCCCTCGCCGATCGTGGCCTGCAGCACCGCCAGCGCGGCGGGCACCGACAGGTCGTCGTCCATCGCAGCGGCGAAGGCCTCGGGCACCTCGCCGACCTCGCCCCCTACTCGCAGAGCTCGTGGGGGGACCCCCACCTCCCCGGCGATCTCGGCCGCCCGGCGTACGAATCCCTCGATCCGCTGGAACGCTGTCGCGGCCTCGGCGAGCGACTCCTCGGAGAACTCGACGATCGACCGGTAGTGCGACGCCGCGAGGTAGTAGCGCAGGTCGATCGGGCGTACGCGCTTGACGACCTCGCTGACCAGCAACGTGTTGCCGACCGACTTGGACATCTTGGACCCGGCGAGGTTGAGCATCGCGTTGTGCATCCAGAGCCGGGCGAACTGCTGGCCCGCCGCGCGGGACTGCGCGAGCTCGTTCTCGTGGTGCGGGAAGCGCAGGTCGAGCCCGCCGCCATGGATGTCGAACTCGTCGCCAAGGAACTTCGACGCCATCGCCGAGCACTCCAGGTGCCAGCCCGGACGGCCCCGGCCCCACGGCGTCGGCCACGAGGCCGACTCGGGGTCGCCCTCCTTGTGGCCCTTCCACAGCGCGAAGTCGCGGGCGTCGCGCTTGCCCTCGGGTGGCGCGTCCTCGGCGGCTTGCATGTCGTCGATCTTCTGGTTGGACAGTTCGCCGTATGACGGCCACGAACGTACGTCGAAGTAGACGTCACCCGAGCCGTCCTCCGCGGCGTACGCATGGCCGCGCTCGATCAGCGTCTGCATCATCTCGATCATCTCGGGCACGACGCCTGTCGCCCGCGGCTCGTACGTCGGAGGGACGCAGCCGAGCACCTCGTAGGCAGCGTGCAGCGCGCGCTCGTTCTCGTACGCGACGGCGAACCACGGCCGGTCCTGCTCGACGCCCTTGGTGAGGATCTTGTCGTCGATGTCGGTGACGTTGGCGACGATCGTGACGGCGTATCCCGAGCGCTCGAGCCAGCGCCGCAGGACGTCGAACACGACCTCCTTGCGGATGTGGCCGATGTGCGGCGGGCCCTGCACCGTGAGCCCGCAGTGGTAGATCGAGACTCGTCCCGGCTGGACCGGGACGAGGGGCTTGATCTGCCGGGACGCAGTGTCATAGAGCTGGAATGCCACGCGCCAACCTTATCGGCTCCGCTCGCATCCTCCCGACGCTCGGCCGAGCGGGCAATTGGTCACTTCAGTCCCACAAGCCCCACTGGTCACTTACCATGGGTCGATGCGCCATCTTCCCCGACTCGCCGCCGTCGCACTGCTCGGACTCGCGATGTTGCCGGCCGTCCCGGCGGCCGCCGCTGGCGACCAGGCGGCATACGCACGCTGGACCACCACAACCGACTTCGCCACGGGCACCTCGATCGGTCTCGCCGCCAAGACCGGCGCCGTCACCCTGGGCGCGGGCACGTCTGTCATGGCGTACGACGATCCGAGGGTGAGCGGTGGGGTGCGGCACTACGACCGCGGCTACTGGACCTCGCCGTGGCAGACGACCGCGTTCCCCGCCAAGAGCCTGATCCCGTCGTGGAACATCAGCACCCCGAGCGGCACCTGGGCGAAGGTCGAGGTGCGGGTCCGCAACGGCACCACGACCGGCAGCTGGGACAGCGTTGCTCGCTACTCCGCGGGCACCGCCTACATCAAGCGCTCGTCCTACTCGAGCCAGACCGACGACCTCGCCAAGGTCTCGACCGACACGATCATCGCCAACACCGGCACGACGTTCACCGGCTGGCAGGTCCGCGTCCAGCTCATGCGACACGTGTCGGTCGACGCCGGCCCGACCCTGGAGGCGGTCGGCGGTGTGGCCGCCACCTACACGACCCGCACGGTCGGCACCAGCACGACGACGATGACCGCGTCCAAGGAGCTCGCGGTCCCGCGTTCGTCGCAGATGATCCACAAGGGTCAGTTCCCTCAGTGGGGTGGCGGCGGCGAGGCCTGGTGCTCGCCCACGTCGACCTCGATGGTCATGCGTTACTTCGGCAAGGGCCCGACCCCGTCGGCGTACGCCTGGTCGCCCTACACCGACAGCTTCGTCGACCATGCCGCGCGCGACACGTTCGACTACGGCTACGACGGCACCGGCAACTGGCCGTTCAACACCGCGTACGCCTCCCGCTACTCGCTCGACTCGTTCGTCACGCGGCTCTACAACCTGCGCGAGGCCGAGGCGTTCATCAATGCCGGCATCCCACTCGTCGCGTCGATCGCGTTCGCCCGGGGCGAGCTGGACGGTGCGCCGATCTCGTCGACGCCCGGGCACCTCCTGGTGATCCGCGGGTTCACCGCAGGCGGTCGCGTCATCGCCAACGACCCGGCGGCTGGGAGCAACTCGACGGTGCGGCGCGTCTATTCGCGGGCACAGTTCGAGCGTGCCTGGCTCAAGGGCAGCGGCGGCGTGGTCTACGTCATCCGCCCCGCGAGTCGTGTCCTGCCACCCGACACCGCCCGCTGGTGAGCGAACATTCCTGATGCGCACCACGGCATCCGGGGGTCGATTCCGGGATGGCGATCAGCCCGCGGCCCGGACAACGAATCCCCAAGGCGCCGCTCGCGCAAGTGGTTAGCTCACCGGCTACACCACCGATTCCTCACTCCACCGTGACGGTGATCTTCGGGTAACCCGTCGCGCCGTCCGGCAGCACGCCTGCTCGTTCCTCGGTCTGCGGCTTGCCATGGGCGTTCGTCGCCCGCGCCTCGATCGTGTGGTCCCCTGCCTCGGCGGTCCACTCGAGCCGCCACTGGACCCAGGTGTCGACGTTCGGGACCGTGCCGAGCGTTGCCGGCTGCCACGCCCCGCCGTCGATCCTGATCTCAACGCCCTCGACTCCCACGTGCTGCGCCCACGCGACGCCCGCGATCGCGGTCGTACCGGCATCCAATGTCTGACCGCTCTTCGGCACGTCGATGCGTGACTCGGTCTTGACCGGTCCGCGCTCGCCCCAGCCGCGCTGGGTCCAGTACGCCTCGAAGTCCGCGAACCGGGTCACCTCCCAGTCGACGACCCACTTTGTCGCGGAGACATAGCCGTAGAGGCCCGGGACCACCTGGCGTACGGGGAAGCCGTGCGGGATCGGCAGCGCCTCGCCGTTCATCGTCAGCGCCAGCAGCGCGTTGCGGCCGTCGGTCAGCGCTGCGAGCGGCGTGCCGCAGGTCCAGCCGTCGTCGGACGTCGAGAGCAAGGCATCCGCGCCGGCGTGGACCCCGACCTCGTCGAGGATTCCCTTGATCGGCACGCCACCCCAGACGGTGTTGCCGATCAGGTCGCCGCCGACCGGGTTGGAGACGCAGCAGATCGTGATCCACTCG
The DNA here is from genome assembly GCF_056403535.1 of Aeromicrobium sp. P2_G6. Classification (NCBI taxonomy): domain Bacteria; kingdom Bacillati; phylum Actinomycetota; class Actinomycetes; order Propionibacteriales; family Nocardioidaceae; genus Aeromicrobium; species Aeromicrobium sp. P2_G6. Next base: position 100,065 of record NZ_JBFUFH010000001.1, read on the forward strand.
TGCTCGAGGCCGCGGTCGAGCAGGTTCTGATAGGTCAGCGTCAGCTCCTTGTCGACCATCCCGTGGATGCGCAGGGTCCACGACCCCGGATCGACGAGTGGCGGCGAGAGGGCGGTGTCGATGCGGTAGAAGTCGCGGTTGCTCGTCAGCCACGACCCCTGGCCCTTGACCGCGAGGTCGGCGCCCTTCGGCGCTTCCACCTGGCCCGACGGGAGCTTGAGTGCCGCGCGCACGCGTTCGATCGCCTGCCTGCGGCGGTGACGCGAGGCGAGCACCTCGCCCGCGGATCCGACGATGATCGTGGCGATCGCGATGACGGCGGACGTACGAATGAACGAACGCCGGCTCTCGTCCACGGTGTGCTCAGGGCGCCTCCGGAGCAGGTGGAGCGCTCCGATCATCACGCCGCCGGCCGCAACACTGGCCAGCACTCCGCCCGCGTCACCATACGGACGCGACAGCACCGCGGCGGACGCGAGGACGACGAGCGCGACCACGAGGGCGTATGCACGTGGGCGCGGCCACCAAGTGCCCGCGAGCGCTCCAAGCAGCAGGATCGCGACCACGACGCTCGCAACCGCCAGGGGCTTGTCGGCATGACCGACCACGCCGATGATCGCCTCGGCCATCGGCCCGGGCGTCAGCTTGATGACGGACTGGCCGACGGCCAGCACGGGCGACTCGCGCAGGTTCAACAGCGCCGCCAGGCCCTCACTCGTCGCAATGGCTGCAGCCGCCGCGAGGAGACCGCTGAGGACCGACCGCCGGGACGTCACCCGTCCATCCTCTCGCGCATGTCCCAACCGCCACGGGCGTACGGCATGATCGACATGTGACATCTGCGCGCATCGGCATCGGCACCGACGTCCATCGACTCGTGTCCGGCCGCCCGATGTGGCTCGCCGGCCTGTTGTGGCCCGACGAGGAGCAGGGGCTCGAGGGTCATTCCGACGGAGACTGCGTCGCCCACGCGATCGTCGATGCGGCCCTCGGTGCGGCCGGGTTGGGTGACATCGGCAGCATGTTCGGCACCGGCGAGCCCGAGTGGGCCGATGCGTCCGGGGTCGACTTCCTGATCGAGATCGAGCAGCGCCTCCGCGATCACGGCTGGCGGGTCGGCAACGCGTCCGTGCAGATCATCGGCAACCGCCCCAAGATCGGGCCTCGCCGCACCCAGGCGCAGCGCGTGCTCGCCGATGCGCTCGCTGCGCCGGTCAGCGTCTCGGCGACCACGACCGACGGCCTGGGGCTCACCGGCCGCGGCGAAGGCATCGCCGCGATCGCCACCGCCCTCGTCCTCCCCCTCTGACCCCACCGGACATGACGAAGCCCCCGTCTGCGTGAGACGGGGGCTTCGTACGTGTGTCAGATCAGGACGCGAGGACCTCGTCGAGACGGGTCTCGGCCTTGTCCTCGTTGGTCTTCTCGGCGAGCGCAAGCTCGGAGACCAGGATCTGGCGAGCCTTGGCCAGCATCCGCTTCTCACCGGCCGACAGTCCACGCTCGTGATCCCGGCGCCAGAGGTCACGGACGACCTCGGCAACCTTCAGCACGTCACCCGAGTGCAGCTTCTCGAGGTTTGCCTTGTAGCGCCGCGACCAGTTGGTCGGCTCCTCCACGTGCTCGGCACGGAGGACTCCGAAAACCCGCTCAAGCCCTGCTTCGTCGACGACGTCTCGAACTCCGACGAGATCAAGGTTGCAAGCGGGGACGCGAACGACCAGGTCGTTCTGCGAGACGATGCGCAGCACGAGGTATTCACGCTCCTCGCCCTTGATCGTCCGGGTCTCGATGTCCTCGATGACTGCAGCGCCGTGATTGGGATAGACAACGGTTTCGCCGACAACAAAAGTCATAGAGAAAACACCTTTCCTAGGTGACCAGTCTAACATGCGTAACGGATGTCGATCCCTGCCGTTTCAGGCCATCCCGCCCATAGCAGATGACATCGCAGCAGGTCAAAGGCAGAGTTCGAAGCGTCCTCCGATACGATCTCGGAGACCCTTCGACGCATCAACGACGGACTGAAAGCAGTGATCTCGTGAGCACCGTACGACGTCGCCGCCTCGCGGCCACCGCCCTTGCCACGACGGCACTTCTGGCCCTCGGCGCCTGTGGCACGGGCTTCAGCGCCCAGACCAATCAGGTCTACCAGGCCGGGGTCGGCGCCAACCATCGCGGCGACATCGACGTGCTCAACACGTTGTTCGTCGCCAACGATGACGGCTCCGCCACACTCTCGGCGGCGATCGTCAACAACACGGGCGCCAAGGACAAGCTGACGTCGGTCACGGTCACGACCCTCGACGACAAGCAGCTTCAGGTCAGCGGCTCCAAGCACGTGGACCTGCCCGCCGGCGACCTCAAGACGGCCGACGGCTTCTTCATCTCCAAGGGCGCGACGGCCGGCGACTACGTCAAGGTGACGCTGGAGTTCGACGACACGGCACCCGTCACGATCGAGGCTCCGGTCGTGACCCGCAGCGAGGAGTACGCCGACGTCGCCTCGGCGCCCGAGCCCACACCGACGCCCACCGAGACCGAGTCCACCGAGGACTCCACCGAGTAAACCTGTCACCAACCTGCTCCGCGAGCCCTAGGCTGCGGGGCATGAAGCCGCCCGCGCGTCAGTTCATCGCGCTCGCCACGACCCTGTTCATGCTCGCCTCGTGCGGCTCGGAATCTGATCCCGGCAAGAGTGCTCCCAAGCCGTCAACCAGCGCGACCCCTCGCGCTGACGTCGAAGTGCTCGACGCCGTGCTCGTCATGAACGACGACGGCTCAGCCACCCTGTCGGCCCAGATCGTCAACCACACGGACACAGACCAGGAGATCTCCGACGCGTATGTCGGGGAGCAGTACGGCGACGGGCCCACGGTTCGCGTCTTTCGATCTGATCACAACGTCATCGCGGCCGACGGGACAGCGACCACAGGCGGCGAAGACGACCCGGCTACGATCCGGATGCCAGACGCGAACAAGCTCGGGGACTCCGCGCCACTCAGCCTGGAGTTCCGCCAGGCCGACAGCGTTGTCGAAGCCCCAGTCATCGTCCCGCTCAAGGTCCCCGTCGTGGCGCGCTCGCCCAAGTACGACGCCGTCGTCGGCAACGAGCCCAACACGGCGATCAAGGTCGAGCACGCCCGCATCACGGTCCTCCCGGGCCAGCGCAAGGCGTACGTCGACGGCACCGTGATCGCCACGATCAACGACGGCGCGTTGGAGCTGCCCACGGCCGTGGACGCGGACGGCAAGCCCGTCCGCTACCGGCACCAGACGGCGACTGGCGGACCGTACGGAATCGAGGCAGTGAAGGGCGAGAAGACCGAAATCGGCAACGGCGCGCCCTACGAGGAACACGAGGGCGACGCCGACTACTTCGACGCCGAGGACCTCACGGTCGGCGAGACGATCACCGTCACGATCCCGTTCCAGTCCGGCGACGTGATCGTGCCGTTCAAGGTCGTCGCCGGCTAGGCGTACGTCAGCTCAGCTGGCCGGTGACGAGGTAGACGACACGGCGGGCCATCGAGACGGCGTGGTCGCCGATGCGCTCGTAGTAGCGGCCCAGCAGTGCCAGGTCGACCGCCGGCTCGACGCCGTACGACCAGCTGTCGCCGAGCAGCGAGCGCAGCAGCTCCTTGCGGAGCCGGTCCATCTCGTCGTCCTCGTTCTCGAGCTGGCCCGCGGCGTCGACGTTGCGGTTGGCGACGATGCGCGAGGCCGAGTCGATCATCGAGTCGGCGACGGTCGCCATCGCGGTGATGTTGGGGTGCAGGTGCTCGGGCACCGCGGAGTCGGGCATCCGGCGCCGGGCCACCTTGGCCACGTGCACCGACAGGTCGCCCATCCGCTGGAGGTCCGTCAGCATCCGCAGCGTCGCGACGAGCTGCCGGAGGTCGGTGGCGACCGGCTGCTGCGTGGCGAGCAGCAACAGTGCGCGCTCCTCGATGATCTCGGTCGCCTCGTCGATGTCCTTGTCGCCGGCGATGACGGACTCCGCGATCTGGGCGTCTGCTTCGAGCAGAGCCTTGGTCGCGTCGGCCACGGCACGGCGTACGGTCCCGGTCAGGTTCACCAGGTCGTCGACGATGGCATCGAGCTGTTCGTAATACTGATCGCGCATGACCCAGACGTTAGGCAGCCGGGATGAACGGACGGCGACCTCCGGTGAACGCGGTGTGAACAGCAACCGAAAGGCCTGTCGCTGCAGGGGTCAGAGTGACTACTGAGCGTCGAAAGCCCTCTACGATCGATGCTGTGGACACCAGTGCAGGATTGTTGATCGCGGGGGCGATCGGCGCCGTCGTCGGCGCGATGATCACCTATCTGTGGCGCTACAGCGAGCGCCGCGAGGCGACCGTGCCCGAGCCCTCACCGCTCGTACCGCCCGGGGCCGACCAGGTGCTGTCGGTCATCTCATCCTCGGCTGTGTTGATCGATTCGTCCGACACCGTCATCAAGGCGTCGGCCCCCGCGTTCGCAATGGGCATCGTCCACGAGGACCGGCTCGAGCCCGAGGAGCTGATGACCCTCGTCCGGCAGGTGCGCCGCGACGGCCAGGTGCGCGAGGCCGACGTCTCCCTGCAGCCGCGCCGCGGGACCACGTCGTACGTCCACGCGCGGGTCGCGCCGCTGACCTCGCGGCTGATCCTGGTGCTGGCCGACGACCGTACGCGTGAGCACCGGGTCGAGTCGATCCGCCGTGACTTCGTCGCCAACGTCAGCCACGAGCTCAAGACGCCGGTCGGCGCGCTCAACCTGTTGGCCGAGGCCGTCGGTGAGGCCAAGGACGATCCCGAGGCGGTCGTCCGGTTCTCCAGCCGCATGCACCTCGAGAGCGAACGACTGACCCGTCTGGTGCAGCAGATCATCGACCTGTCGCGACTCCAGAACGACATGCTGAGCGACGACGCGACGACGATCAAGATCGGTGAGCTGGTCTCGGAGGCGACCGAGCACTCCGCGACCGACGCCGAGCACAAGGGCATCGAGATCGTCACGGCTGTCGAGCCCGATCTCTTCGTCCACGGCGACCGGGCCCAGCTGCACGCCGCGGTCAGCAACCTGGTCGAGAACGCCGTGACCTACAGCCCCGACGGTTCGCGAGTCACCGTGACCGCGCAGCTCGACGGCGAGGACGTACGCCTGACCGTCGCCGACAACGGCATCGGCATCCCCGGCGACGAGCTCGATCGCATCTTCGAGCGGTTCTACCGCGTCGACCCGGCGCGCGCCCGCACAACCGGCGGCACGGGCCTCGGACTGTCGATCGTCAAGCACGTCACAGCCAGCAACGGCGGCACGGTCGAGGTGTGGAGCGAACCGGGACTCGGGTCGTCGTTCACGCTGGTCCTGCCGGCACACAGCCATGAGATCGATGAGGAGAACGCGTGACCAAGGTACTGGTCGTCGAGGACGAGACGAGCTACAGCGAGGCGCTGTCGTACGTCCTGCGCAAGGAGGGGTTCGAGGTCGCGATCGCCGAGACCGGCCCTGATGCGCTGACCGAGTTCGACCGCGGCGGCGCGGACATCGTGCTGCTCGACCTGATGCTGCCGGGGCTGTCCGGCACCGAGGTGTGCCGTGCCCTGCGCGCCATCTCGTCGGTGCCGATCATCATGGTCAGCGCCAAGGACACCGAGGTCGACAAGGTCGTCGGCCTCGAGCTCGGCGCCGACGACTACGTCACCAAGCCCTACTCACCCCGCGAGCTCGTCGCCCGCATCCGCGCCGTGCTGCGCCGCGGGTTCACCGACGAGGTCGATGACAACGCCTCGCTCGAGCAGGGCCGCGTACGCATGGACGTCGACCGGCACCTCGTGACGATCGACGGCGCGGAGACGAAGTTCCCGCTCAAGGAGTTCGAGCTGCTGGAGTACTTCCTGCGCAACCCCGGCCGCGTGCTGACTCGCGGACAGCTGATCGACCGGGTGTGGGGCGCGGACTACGTCGGCGACACCAAGACCCTCGACGTCCACGTGAAGCGGCTGCGCGCCAAGATCGAGAAGGACCCGGCGAACCCCATCACGCTGACGACGGTGCGAGGACTGGGCTACAAGTACGATTCCTGACCCCTCGCCGCAAGGCGTTGAGCTCGCTGCGGACGGCGCCGAGCTGACGAGTCCGTTAGCGCGCGTCGACGAGCGGACGACGCAACGCGAGCTGGTCATCGAACGGCGCTTGTCGATGGGCGCTAACTGACTTGTCAGCGCTGGTGAGCGCCTCGAAGAGCAAGCCAACGAGCTGAATGCGGGAGCCCGAGTCTTGGAAGGTTCAGCGCCCCTGGCTTGCCACAGCTGCGATTGCCTCTTCGGCCGCCGCCGGGTCGAGGTACTTGCCGCCCTTGACCGTTGGCTTCAGGTTGTCGTCGAGCTCGTAGACCAGCGGGATGCCGGTCGGGATGTTGAGGCCGACGACGGCCTCCTCGCTCAGCCCGTCGAGGTGCTTGACGAGGGCACGCAGCGAGTTGCCGTGCGCCGTCACCAGGACCACGTGGCCGTCGAGCAGGTCGGGGACGATCGAGTCGTACCAGTAGGGCAGCATCCGGTGCAGCACGTCGGCCAGAGCCTCGGTGCGCGGCAGGAGCTCATCGGGCAGCGCGGCGTAGCGGGCGTCGGAGGCCTGGCTGAACTCCGAGTCGTCCTCGAGCGGTGGCGGCGGGGTGTCGTACGACCGACGCCACGTCATGAACTGCTCCTCGCCGAACTCCTCGAGCGTCGCCTTCTTGTCCTTGCCCTGCAGCGCTCCGTAGTGGCGCTCGTTGAGCCGCCACGACCGGCGTACGGGGATCCAGTGGCGGTCGATGCCGTTGAGCACGATCTCGGCGGTGCGGATCGCGCGACGCAGCAAGGAGGTGTGCAGGACGTCGGGCGCGAGGCCGGCCTCGGCCAGCAGCTCGGCGCCGCGGGAGGCCTCGGCGAGCCCCTGCTCGTTGAGGTCGACATCGACCCAGCCGGTGAACAGGTTCTTGGCGTTCCACTCGCTGTGACCGTGGCGCAGGAGGATCAGGGTGCTCATGGAACTGAGCCTATTGGGGGTTTCGACAAGCTCAACCGGCGGGAGGGGCTCATTCGGCGGGAGGGGGCTCAATCGGCGGATCGGATTCCTTCCACTCGCGATAGATCTGGCTGAGCGCCTGCACGTAGTCGTTCTGCGAGTGGATGCCCTCAAGCGTCCACTGCTGCTCGATCACGATGTACGGCAGCTGCGTGATGCCGAGGGCTTCCCCGGTCGCCACCTGCGCACGGACCTCCTCGGCGTACTCCGTGCTGGCCAGCAGCGCCTCGGCGGTCTCGAGGTCGAGCCCGACGAGCGCCGCCCTGGTCGCCAGCGCGAACGGGTCGCCGATGTCGGACCCTTCGAGGAAGTGCGCGCGCCACAGCTGATGGGCCAGGTCACGCTGGAACCCCGGCCCCGCCTCGTCGGCCCAGGTCAGCAGCCGCCAGGCATCGAACGAGTTGGCGTGCACGGCCTCGTCGAAGTTGAGGTCGATGCCGGTGATCTTGGCGGCCGCGGTGACCTGCACGTTGATGAACTCGGCCTTGTCGGCGCCGCCGAGCTCGTCGGCGCTGACGTCCATCAGCAGCCGGCCGTCGTTGGCCGCGTCGGGATCGAGCTGGAAGGCCCGGAGCGTGAACTCGATCGGCTCGCCGGTGAGGATCGAGAACATCGCGGCGGCGCGCTCGAACCGGGTGGCGCCGATGTAGGACCACGGATCCGTGACGTCGGCGAAGATCAGGACCTTCACGACCGCAACGCTACGCGATTCCGAAGGCGTCGTTCTCCCCCTCTAGATTCGTGTCATGCCTCATCACGACGCGACCGGCATCAGCTGGAACGAGCTCGGCACCGGCATCCCGGTCGTCATGCTCCACGGCCTGGTCGGTGACCACCGCCTCATCAGCCGGTTCACCGAATCCGTCCTCGGGCCGCGACCCGGGCTGCGGCGGCTCCACGTCGACCTGCCCGGTCACGGGATGAGCAGCGGCGACGGCGTCTCCTCGTCGGATGACGTCGTCGAGCGGGTCGCCGCATTCCTCGACGACGTGCTCCCCGGGGAGTCGTACGCGGTGGTGGGCAACTCGTTCGGCGGTGGCGTCGCTCGGGCCCTGACGGCGCGCGAGCCGTCGACGGTGCTCGGCATGGCACTCATCGCGCCGATGATCATCGCCGATCACGCGCGCCGCGACGTGCCGGCTCTCGTCCCGATCGACGTCGAGCCGCTTGACGGTGGCACCGACGACGACCGGCAGGACTTCGCCGAGTTCACGTTCCGCCAGACGAAGCAGCATTGGCAGCTCTACCTCGACGAGGTCGCGCCCGGCGCCCGCCTGGCCGACATGGACGCCATCGGGCGCATCTCCGCGGCATACGAGTTCTCCGTCCGCCCCGAGTCACGCTTCACGACGTATGACCGCCCGGTCACGTTCATCCTCGGCCGGCAGGATCCCGTCGTGGGTTACACCGATGCGCTCGCGCTCGCGGCGTCATACCCGCGCGCGACCTACCTGGTCGCCGACGGAGCGGGCCACAACCCGCACCACGAGCAGCCCGAGCTGTGCGCGGCCGCCCTCGGATCGTGGATCGACGCGGTGCTCAGCTCGACGGCTTGAGGTGCTTGAACGCCTCGAGGTTGCGGGTGGACTCCCCGCGCGACTCCCGCCACGCCCACTCCTTGCGGATCGACGACGCGAAGCCGAGCTCAAGGATCGTGTTGAACGACTCGTCGGCATACGTCAGCACGGCGCCCAGCACGCGGTCGACCTCGTCCGCCGTGACGGCATGCAAGGGCAGCCGGCCGTCGAGGTAGATGTCGCCGGCCGAGTCGACGGCGAAGGCGACGCCGAACATCTTGAGGTTGCGCTCCAGCAGCCAGCGGTAGACCGTCTCGTGGTTCTCGTCGGGGTTGCGGCACACGAACGCGTGGATGCCGAGCGCGTGCTTGCCGATCTCGAGCCGACACGTCGTCTGCAGCTTGCGCTCGCCGGGCAGGGTGACCTCGAAGACGCCGGGCCGGTGCTCGGTGTGCTCCAGCTCGGCTGCGCGCAAGGCTTCCAGGATCGTCTCGCGAGCATCTGTCATGCCTCGTTCTCCACGTGCGTGAGGTGCCACTCGATGGCTTCCTCGTAGACCCTGAGCGTACGGTCGGCCGTCACGTCCCAGCCGAAGCCCTCGGCATGGCGTACGGCCTTGTGACTCATCGCGTCGCGCAGCTCGGGATCGGTCAGCAGAGGGTGCAGGGCTGCGGCGTAGTCGCGCGGATCATGCCCGTCGACGAGTACGCCGGAGACGCCGTCGGACACGGCCGTCGAGAGGCCGCCGACCCGGGCCGCGACGACCGGGGTGCCACAGGCCTGCGCCTCGATCGCGACGAGACCGAACGACTCGTTGTAGGACGGCACGCACACGACGGAGGCTGCGGCGTACCAGTCGGCAAGGTCCTGCTGCGCCACGGTCGGGATGAAACGGACGACGTCCTCGAGGCCGAGCCGCGCGCTCAGGTCGGTCAGCGCCGTCGGCCGGTCGAGGCCAGACCCGGACGCGCCGCCGACGATCGCGACGACCAGCCGCTCGCGCAGCTCCGGGTCGTGCTGCAGCATCCGCGCTGCCGCCTCGAGCACGATGTCGGGTGCCTTGAGCGGCTGGATCCGGCCGGCGAACAGCAGCAGCGCGGCGTCGTCGGGCACGCCGAGCGTCGCCCGTGCCTCGGCCTGCCGGCCGGCACGGAAGACCTCGAGGTCGACGCCCGGGTGCACGACCGCGACGTGCTCAGGCCGGGCTTCGTACATCTCGATGAGCTCGCGGCGCTCCTCCATCGTGTTGGCGATGAGGCGGTCGGCGAGCCGGACGATCTCCTCCTCGCCGTAGATGCGGCCGATCGGCTCGGCGTCGTCGCCCTCGGCGAGCATCGCGTTCTTGACCTTGGCCATCGTGTGCATCGTGTGGACCAGCGGCACGTTCCACCGCTCGCGCGCGACCGTGCCGACCTGGCCCGACAGCCAGTAGTGCGAGTGCACGAGGTCGAAGTGACCGGGCTCGCGCTCGACCTCGGCGCGGAGCACGTCGCGTACGAACGAGCACAGCTGCGACGGGAGGTCGTTCTTCTGCAAGCCCTCGAACGGCCCTGCGGGCACGTGATGCACACGTATGCCGGGCTCCGCGTCGACGTGCTGAGGCTGGTGTCGGGAAGTGGCGCGGGTGAAGATCTCGACCTCGATGCCGCGCGAGGCGAGCTGCCGGGAGAGCTCGAGCACGTAGACGTTCATGCCGCCGGCGTCCCCGTCGCCGGGCTGCTCGAGGGGCGACGTGTGCGCCGAGAGCATCGCGATTCGCTTGATCATCGATCAGCCGCCTTTCGGCTCCATCGTCTCACCCGGTGCCCAGCCCGCATCGGTGTGGCCGTCTGGCACCATGACGTCATGCCCACCGCCGTCGTCACCGGGGCCAGCAGCGGCATCGGCGCTGCCACCGCACGCGCCCTTGCCCAGGCCGGATTCCACGTCTTCTGCGTCGCGCGACGCACCGAGCGCATCGAGGCACTCGCCGGCGAGATCGACGGCACCGCGATCACCTGCGACGTGACCGACGAGGCGCAGGTCGCCGCCCTCGCCGAGGCGGTCGGGCCGTCGCTGGACCTGCTGCTCAACAACGCCGGCGGTGCGGTCGGCACCGACCACGTCGCCGTGAGCAACCCTGACGACTGGCGGCACATGTACGAGGTCAATGTCATCGGCACGCTGCTCGTGACCCGCGCACTGCTGCCCGCGCTCGTGGCCAGCGGCGCCGGAACGCTGGTCAACCTGGGCTCGACGGCGGGCCACATCACGTACGAGGGGGGTGGCGGCTACACCGCGGCGAAGCACGGCGTCACCGCGATGACCGAGACGCTGCGGCTCGAGCTCAACGGCCAGCCCGTGCGCGTCACCGAGATCGCGCCGGGCATGGTGCGCACCGACGAGTTCTCGCTCAACCGTTTCGGTGGCGACCAGTCCCGCGCCGATGCGATCTATGCCGGGGTGCGCGAGCCCCTCGTCGCTGAGGACATCGCCGACGCGATCGTCTGGGTCGCGACCCGGCCGCAGCATGTCAACGTCGACCTCATGGTGCTCAAGCCGATCGCCCAGGCAGCCGCCCACAAGGTGCACCGCGAATGACGAATGGCCCCACCGCGTCACGGTGAGGCCATTCGTACGGGCGAGGGTCAGTGCAGGATGACCGGCGTTGCACCCTCTTCGTCGTCGAGCAGGTGCACGACCTCACGCTTACGCGGGAGGAAGTAGACCGGGATCAACGTCGCGAGGAGCACGCCGAAGGCCACCCAGTAGGACGACTGGAACGCATCGGCCAGGTCCTGGAAGCCCTTCTGCAACGTCGCGTCCGAGACATTGAGCAGCTCGACGAGCTTGCCGCCGTTCTCGGTGTGCGAGCTGGCCGCCAGCTGTGCGGCGGTGAGGCCACCGTCGACGCCCGGCAGCTTCTCCGAGCCGGCGATGATGTCGCCGCTCCTCATCGACTTGGTGAGGACGACCGAGATCGTCGCGATGCCGGTGGCGCTGGCCACCTGCTGGGTCACGTTGAGCAGGGTCGACCCGCGAGCGACATCCGCTGCCTTGAGCGTCTTGAGCGCCGAGGTGAACAGCGGCATCATGGTCGCCCCCATGCCGAGGCCGGTCACGAACAGCCACGCCATGATCGTCCAGTCCGAGGTGCCCGGGTCGGTGTTCTGAGCCAGGCCGAACACGCCGATCAGGATGCCGAGGAAGCCGAACGGGACGATGCGACCCACCGGCATCTTGTCGGTCAGCGCACCCGCGATCGGCATCGTCAGCATGGCGCCGATGCCCTGGGCTGCGACGAGCACACCGGCCTTCTTGACCGAGTAGCCGTCAACCTGCTGGAAGTAGGTGGGGACCAGCAGCAGCGCACCGAAGAACGCACCGGCGAACAGGAACATCGTGATGATCGACACCGTCAGGTTGCGGTCCTTGAACAGCCGCAGGTCGAGCAAGGGGTGCTCGGGCTTGAACGACCAGTAGACGAACGCGCCGATCAGGGCGATGCCGATCGCTGCCGGGATCAGTACCTTGCTGGTGAGGACGGTGCCCTCAGCCATGCTGGACACGCCGTACAGCAGCGAGGCGAGACCCGGCGACAGCAGGATCATCCCGACGACATCGAACGACTCGCTCGGCTCGGGAGCGTCCTTGGGCAGGACCCGCCAGGAGTAGACCAGACCGATGAGGCCGATCGGCAGGTTGATGAGGAAGACCCAGTGCCACGAGGCCGCGTCGATCAGGATGCCACCGAGGATCGGGCCCATGATCGGCCCGAGCAGCATCGGGATGCCGAGGATCGCCATGAGACGGCCCATGCGGTGCGGGCCGGCGGCCTTGGTCATGATCGTCATGCCGAGCGGCATCAGCATGCCGCCACCCAGGCCCTGGAGCACCCGGAAGCCGATCAGCGCTTCGATGTTCCACGCCGTCGCGCACAGCAGCGAACCGATCGTGAACAGCGCGATCGCGGTCATGTAGAGGCGCTTGGTGCCGAACCGGTCGGCCGCCCAGCCCGTGAGCGGGATGACCGCCGCGAGCGCGAGCATGTATGCGGTGGCGGTCCACGCCACGGTCGAGTACGCGAGCGGCTCGTCGCTGCCGGACAGCTCGGTCTGGAACGTCGGCAGCGCGACGTTGACCACCGTGACGTCCAGGATCGACATGATGGCGCCGAGCACGACGACGCCGGCGATCTTGAGGAGCTCAGGTGTGATCTTGTCGCTGTCGTCGATCTGTCCCGTTGGGGAAGTCATACGCAATCTCCTAATGGGTATGCCGGCGCAGGGTGTCGCCGGCGAGGATGGTGCTGAGCGCGCGATGAAGGTTGTCGCGCTGGTCTTCGGGCAGGTCCGCCGTGAAGGCCTTGATCGACTCACGCTTGGAGTCGATGTGTTGCATGCTGAGCTTCTCGCCGACCGGGGTGAGCGAGACGAGCTTGACCCGACGGTCGTCGGGACTTTCCTGCCGTTCGACGACGCCGAGCTTGAGCAGCTGCTCGACGTTGCGGCCGGTCGCCGCGTCGGAGAGGCCGAGCGCCTTGGCGATCGCATGGATCGGCGTGGGCTCGCCCTTCTTGGCGAGGAAGAACAAGGTGCGTGCCTGGGAGAACGAGAGATCGAGCTCGACCATGGCGTCCATGCCATCGCTCTCGGCCAGCGTCATCAGGCGCATGACGAAGTCCTCGAGCACGGCGTAGAGCTCGTCCGGTGAGGTGGGCACCGAAAAACCATAACCAAAACGCAACCTTTGATCAAATGAAGTCTTTGTGAACCGTCAATGACCAGAGCACGACCGCGATTCGTCTCCCAGCGGTCGTCCCCCGTAGAATGGCAAGGCTCCGAGGTTCTCGAGCATTCCCCACGCATAGGACTTTTTTCGCATGCCCATTCGCTCCGACCTGCGCAACGTCGCAATCGTCGCCCACGTCGACCACGGCAAGACCACGCTGGTCGACGCCATGCTCCAGCAGCAGGGCCACTACGACGAGCACCACCAGCTCGCTGAGCGCGCTATGGACTCCGGCGACCTCGAGCGCGAGAAGGGCATCACGATCCTCGCGAAGAACACCGCCGTTCGCTACAACGGTCCCGGTGCGCCCGACGGTGGCGTGACGATCAACATCATCGACACCCCCGGCCACGCCGACTTCGGTGGCGAGGTCGAGCGCGGCCTCTCGATGGTCGACGCCGTCATCCTGCTCGTCGACGCCTCCGAGGGCCCCCTCCCCCAGACCCGTTTCGTCCTGCGCAAGGCGCTCGCCGCCCACATGCCGGTCGTCCTGGTCGTCAACAAGGTCGACCGTCCGGACTCGCGCATCGCCGAGGTCGTCGACGAGACGTACGAGCTGTTCCTCGATCTGCTCGAGGACGGCGCCAGTGAAGACGCCCTCGACTTCCCCGTGGTCTATGCCTCGGCCCGCGCCGGTCGCGCGTCACTCAACAAGCCCGACGACGGTGGCATGCCCGACAGCGACAACCTCATCCCGCTGTTCCAGACGATCATGGATGCCGTACCGGCTCCGGAGTACACCGAGGGTGCGCCGCTGCAGGCCCACGTCACCAACCTCGACGCCTCGCCGTTCCTCGGCCGGCTCGCGCTGGTCCGCGTCTTCGAGGGCACCCTCAAGAAGGGCAGCCAGGTCGCGTGGATGAAGCACGACGGCACGACCGAGCGGGTCAAGATCACCGAGCTGCTCGTCACCAAGGAGCTCGAGCGCGTACCCGGTGAGAGCGCCGGCCCCGGCGACATCGTCGCCATCGCGGGCATCCCCGACATCACGATCGGCGAGACCCTGGCGGACCCCGAGAACCCCGTCGCGCTACCGCTCATCACGGTCGACCAGCCGGCCATCTCGATGACGATCGGCACCAACACCTCGCCGCTCGCCGGTCGCGAGAAGGGCACCAAGGTCACCGCCCGCCTCGTCAAGGACCGCCTCGACCGTGAGCTGGTCGGCAACGTGTCCCTCAAGGTCCTCGACACCGAGCGCCCCGATGCCTGGGAGGTCCAGGGTCGCGGCGAGCTCGCACTGGCGATCCTCGTCGAGCAGATGCGCCGCGAGGGGTATGAGCTCACGGTCGGCAAGCCCCAGGTCGTCACGCGCGAGGTCGACGGCAAGCTGCACGAGCCGATGGAGCGCCTGACGATCGACGCACCCGAGGAGTACCTCGGCGCGATCACGCAGCTGCTGGCCGTCCGCAAGGGCCGTATGGAGCAGATGATCAACCACGGCACCGGCTGGGTCCGTATGGAGTTCATCGTCCCGGCGCGTGGCCTGATCGGCTTCCGCACCGAGTTCCTCACCGACACCCGCGGCACCGGCATCGCGCACCAGACGTTCGAGAAGTACGAGCCGTGGGCCGGCGAGATCTCGACCCGCCCGTCCGGCTCGCTCGTGTCTGACCGCGCCGGGGCTGCGACGTCGTACGCGATGACCAACATCCAGGAGCGCGGCACGCTGTTCATCGAGCCGGCGACCGAGGTCTACGAGGGCATGATCGTCGGCGAGAACTCCCGCGCCGACGACATGGACATCAACATCGTCCGTGAGAAGAAGCAGACCAACGTACGCTCGAACGCCGACGAGTTCGAGAAGCTCGTCCCGCCGCGCAAGCTGTCGCTCGAGCAGTCCCTGGAGTTCTGCCGCGAGGACGAGTGCGTCGAGGTCACGCCCGCGAACGTCCGCATCCGCAAGATCATCCTCGACGCCACCGAGCGCAACCGCGCCAACCGCGGCAAGAAGTAACCCTCCGCCCACCGGGGGGTGGGTTAGGCACCTATCGAGCGCGTTGATGGGTGCTTAACCCACCGCTCGCTCGGGCTGGAGGATCGAATCGACTCGAACAGCGAGCGCCAGCGCGGTCCGAAGGTCGGGGCAGGTCCGTCGTAGCCTCCGCGGACCAGTTGCCCGAACACTTCCGCAACCAGCTTCTTTGGAGTGTCGAGCTTCTCGTTCGTTACCTGCACATAGCGCCATCCGTCGTCGCGAAAGCCGCCATACCGATCGATGTCCCGGTTCCACTGGCTGACATCCGTCAGGTGCTGGCGGCCCTCGTACTCAACCAGCAACTTCCACAGCAGATAGACGAGATCGCCGCAGCCAAGGAGCTCACCGCGAGCAGTGCGTACGTCCTTGTTGACTTCGGGCTTGGGCAGGCCCGAGAAGACGAGGACCGCTCTCGATTCCGACTCCTTGAGCGATCGGGAGCCCGCCTCCAAATGAGGGATCACCCGACGTATCTTGTTGGCCCCCGGTCGCCAATGGTCGCGGCGGGCGAGCTCCGCGACCTCCAGCACCGTCATGTGGCGGCGATGCAGGAGCCAGTCGCCGACCTTGATGGCGTCAATCATCCGAGCGTCTGCGCAGTACTGAATGAACGCGGCTGCAGGAGTCACTCCGACACCATCGAGCGGCGGTAGCACCTCGGTCCGGTGCAAGAAGATGTCGTCGACATCGAGATGCAGGTCGCCGGCAACTGTGAAGTGGAACGGCTTCGTGTTGCCGAAGTCGAGCCCGAGCGCCTGGATCCGCGTGATGTGGCTCAGCTGCGCACGCTCGGGCGTCGACATGTCGGCAGCCCTAATCCAGTCGAGATCGCTAATCGCGTAGTCGCTCAAAACCCACACGCGGGGAAAGAGCCGCTTGTATCGAATCCCGTTGAGCATGCGGGGCGTCAGTCCGAGCGCCCTCGCTTGTGCGCGGGTGAAGGGGCCGTGTCGGAGTTGATCTGGAATGCGCGGATGAGGTGCCATCTGCCCATCCGACCTAAATCGCGGCGTCGATGGCAGCGCTCGCGCATCGCTTGTGGACAACGGCGGCCGACATGAGATCTGGGGACCACGGAGCGGTGGCTGGCGCACCTATCGGCGCAGTGCATAGGTGCCGGACCCACCGCGCTTGGAAGGGACAGGTGCCTAACTCACCGCTCACGCCAGCGACTGGGCCCTAACTCACCGCCCAGTTAGAGGACGTTCTTGGGGCGGAACTGGATGCTGATGCGGGGGCCGACGGGCCTGGCGGTCTTGAGGATCGCGTGCTCCCACGTACGTTGGCAGGTCCCGCCCATCACGACGAGGTCGCCGTGACCCAGCGAGAAGCCGATCTGCTCGCCGCCGCCACGCGGACGCAGCGACAGCCGACGGGCGGCGCCGAGGGAGACGATCGCGACCATCGTGTTGTCGGTGCGGCCCCGGCCGATGCGATCACCGTGCCACGCCACACTGTCGCGGCCGTCGCGGTAGTAGCAGAGCCCGGCGGTCACGAAGCGCTCACCGAGCTCGCGCTCGTAGTGGTCGCTCAGTGTCTCGCGGGCCTCCAGCAGCAGCTGATCCGGCAACGTCGCGCCGACGCCGTAGTGGCACAGCAGCCGCGGCACGTCGACCATGCGGTCGTACATCTCACGGTTCTCCGCCCGCCACGGCACCTCGGCCTGCAGACGGAGGAACAGCTCGTCGGACCCGGTGACCCAGCCCGGCTGCAGGTCGACCCAGGCCCCGCGCGTCAGGACGGTGCGCTTCGGCGTCAGCGGCCCGAGACCGGTCGGTTGACCCATGTCGAGCAGCGACCCCTGGAAGAACTCCTCCATTCCGCAATCGTACGCCTCGTCGAACGTATGTTCTAGTCGCTAGGGTGGCCGTGTGACGACCGAGACCGCGTGGGACCGGCTGCTCGACCTGCTCGACCACTTCGCCGCCAACCCCGACCTGCCGCTCGGCCCCGACGTCGAGCGTACGTTCGCGACACTCTGCGCGCAGGCCATCGCGGACGGCTCAGTGGATCGCGAGCTCCACGTCGACGACACCGCACGGTGGCTCACCGGGTTGGTCGTCGCTCACCGGGCCGTGCGCGACACCCACCCGGAGGTGCCGGCCGACGCCGACCTGGGCGTGCTGCGGGTCGTGGTCACCCGCTGGCTGCACCCAGCCCGCCCACGCTGACGTCGACGGCTAGTGCGAGGCCGCGCCCCGCACCTGGGCGAGGTAGACCAGCGCGCCCACGGTGCCGGCGAGGTTGAGCAGATCGAGCGGGTTCCACCACACCAGGTGCGCCAGGACGGCAAGCACCAGGATCACGAGCCAGGTCTGCTTGGGCAGCGTCTCGATGTAGGTGAACTTCACGGACGGGCGCGCGACACAGTCGACGAGAGCGAAGCCCTTCGCGGCGAACAGCGCGATGGAGATGATGAACATCAAGCCGTTCTGGATCTCGAACATCCCCGAAGGCTATCCAATGACGTACGCGAGGCGGGCCCCCGTATGGGGACCCGCCTCGTGTGGTGCTGCAGTGGATCAGGCCTTCTTGGCCGGAGCCTTCTTCGCGGGCGCCTTCTTGGCCGGAGCCTTCTTGGCGGCCGGAGCAGCCTTCTTGGCCGGAGCCTTCTTGGCCGGCTCGGGCGTCTTCTTGACGGTCGTGTCGACCTTCTCGGCAGCCTTGCGAGCCGTGGTCGGCGCCTTCGACGTCACCTTGGTGACCTGCGTCTTGGCGTCCGTCACGAGCTGCTCGGCACGCTTCTGGGCGTCGTCAGCGAAGCCCTTGGCCTGCTTGGTGACGTCCTCGACGCCGCTGTCGACGGTCTTCTTGATGTCCTCAACGGTGAGGCCCTTGGCCTTGGCGACGAGCTCCTCACCCTTCTTGGCGAGGTCGGCGTATGCGCTCGTGGCGGTGCCGACTGCGGTCTGCGCGAAGCCCTGAGCCTGCTTCTGCAGCTCCGCGACATCGACCTTCTTGAGCGTCTCGGGCAGCGCCTTGACGTCGTCGACGATGGACTTCACCTGGGCGTTGATGGTCTCGGTGATGGTGGTCATGTGGTTTCCTCCTGGTTGGCTTCGGTCACTGTTGCGGCCAGCTCGGTGTCCGACGCTTCGTCAGTGCCGACGAAGGAGCGATAGATATCGAGCAGCGCGGTCTTCTGTCGCTCCGTGAGACGGGGATCGAGGGCAATCGCGTCCTCGACCATCCGTGCTCCGCTCTCGTCGGCATCGAGGATGCCGGCTCGAACGTAGAGCGACTCGGCGGAGATCCTGAGCGCCTTGGCGATCTGCTGCAGGACCTCTGCTGAAGGTCGGCGCAGACCCCTCTCGATCTGGCTGAGGTACGGATTGGAGACATCCGTGAGCTCGGCCAGCTGCCGGAGAGACATCTGTGCCTGACCCCGCTGCTCACGCAGGTAGTCGCCGAGTCCTTCGACGGTCCGCTGCATGCTCAACTTGGCCATGACTCCAGTGTGCTTGCAAAAGTTAGCAAATGCAAGCAGGGTTGCTTGCGACCTCAGTCACATGCATCACCGCAGGTCAGAACGTGGTTCTGACCTCACCGACAGGCTTGCCTCCGCCGAGCACCCGGGGACGTTCGTGCAGGATCGACGCATCGAGGCCGGCCAGCTCGAGCGCCCGGCACATCACGGCGTACAGCGGTCGCTCGCTGCCGTCCTCGATCTTGATCGCGTACGCGGAGCCGTCCGGCAGGCCCACGACGTAGACACTCTCGGCGCCTGACTTGGCCAGCAAGCCGGGGAACGCGAGCATCAGCTCTCGCTCGGCGCGCGTGGTGCCGCTGAGGTATTCCGGGTGCGCCGTCACGGCACCGACGAGCCGGGCGCCCGGGCTGCCGACGGGGCTCTGCATGATCCGGCCCACGGCGCGGGCGAGCTGCTGCAGCGGGGTGGCGAGCAGGGGGGCACCACAGCCGTCGACGCCGACAACCGCCGGTGGGCCGTCCGTGAGCTCGGTGAACGTCGCGGTGATCTCGAGCTGGAGCGGGTGCTCCGGGTCGAGGTAGTCGTCGATCGTCCACTCGTTCGTCATGCAGGTCAGGAGCATCGCGGCGTGCTTGCCTGAGCAGTCCATGCAGATCGGGTCCCGCGTGCCGCCGGCGCGCAGGTAGTCGGCGTGGACGTGCGGATCCAACGGGTAGGACGGCGGGGTCTGCAACGTCTGTTCGTCCAGTCCGGCCAGCGCCAGGATCTCCCGAACCCCGTCGAGGTGGAACGGCTCACCGGAGTGACTCGCGGTCGCGAGGGCCAGCAGCCGCCCGTCGAGCGGCAGCCCAGCGCGGAGCATGCCGAGCGTCTGGATCGGCTTGTTGGTCGACCGTGGGAAGACCACAGTGCCGGGATCACCGATCGACCAGATCACCTCGCCGGCCGGATCGACCCCGACAGCGACTCCCCGATGACGGCTCTCCACCAGTCCAGAACGTACGACTTCGGCTAGTACTTCCACGTCGGCCACTCTAGGAGACGACGCGGGTCGCCGCGCCGGGCAGCGCCGCGATCGAGGTGTCGTCGTGGCGGCGGCACACATCTGCGATTCGCATTCCTCCGGCATTCTGGGGAGTTTTCATCTATCCTCGGATGACTACTGGTCGGCTCAACCGAGCCGCTTCCCCACCAGCGAGGTTGATTCTCATGCTCGACGCGTTCCGCCGCATGTCCATGCCATCCGTCGAGGGCGACGTCCTGTCGCGCATGCCTCATGCTCACACGGCGCTGATCTCGTGATCGCCGGACACGGCGGCCTGCGCCGATCTACGATTCGACACATGCGAACCGCTCTCGGGGGCCTCGCGGCCGTTCTCCTTGTTCTCCTCGCCGGCTTCCAGCCTGCCCAGGCGGCGACGACGCCGCCCAAGGTCGGCCTGGTGTCGTTCATCTCGGCGTCGTACTCGACCAGCACCGGGACAGCGGGCCTCACGATCGACTGGCCTGACACGCGCTACGCCAAGTCCTACCAGGTCTACATCTCGCGCAGCTACACGATGTCCAACGCCAAGCGCTACGGGTCGACCTCGAGCGCCAAGACGTTCACCGGCCTGGTGCGCGGCGTCCCCTACTTCGTGCAGGTCCGCGCGCTCAACGGCAGCGCGGTCGGCCAGAAGTCGTCACGGGTCGGCCACTCCACGATCCGGCAGATCCCGCCCGGCACCGGACCGACCTACCGCGTCATGACCTACAACCTGTGCTCGCAGAAGTGCTCCAACTGGGCTGGTCGGCAGCCGGCAGCCTTGGGACGCATCCGGGCCTACCTGCCCGACGTCATCGCCGCCCAGGAAGCGATCTACCTGAGCGTGCCCGCAGAAATGGGCTACACCGAGGCGATCGAGAAGAGCTCGAAGCGACTGCTCTACAAGACCTCACGATTCACCCTGGCACCCGCGACGACGTCCGTGCCCGCGAAACCGGCAAAGACGTCCGCAGGCTGCGACGCGACGTGGCCGCAGAGCACCAAGGGCTACGTCCTGCTCGGCTACCACGGCGGCGGCTGCCGGTATGCCGTGTGGGCCGTGCTGGTCGACAAGCAGACGGGTGACCGCACGGTGTTCGTCGACGTGCATCTCGTCTACGGCGACACCGAGACCGCCGCCACCCAGCGCAAGGCCGAGATCACGACGCTCACCCAGCACCTCGCGTCGATCAACCCGGGCAATCTTCCGGTGGTCTACGCCGGCGACTTCAACTCGCACAAGAACCGTTCGAACGACTATCTGGCCGGCGTGTTCCACAACCAGGGCTACTACGACGCGTACGACCTGGCCTCGAAGCTGCGCCTGCAGCACACCAACAGCTACAACGACTTCCAGGTCGTGCCGCGGATCAGCTACAAGTGGGGCGACCACGTCGACCACGTCTGGATCAGGCCCGACGAGGGCCGCATCCTGTCGTGGGCCAACGGCGCATACATCTCGGCCAGCCGGATGGTGACGCCCATCCCGTCGGACCACAGCCCCCTCATCACGGACGTACGGCTCAGCCGCTGACGGGACTCCGCGCGGCAATCACAGGGCAACCCGTAGAATTCAGCCACCTGTACACCCGCGTACGTCCTGGAGCCTCCCGTCGTCACCCGAAGAAAGATCGCCCCGCGTCGGCGTGCCGACACGCCCGGGCGGTCCCGCCGCACCGCGCGCATCGCCGGCCGCCGCAGGACTCGCGATCGTCGTCGCCTCCTGATGGGTGTCGTCGGCGTGCTGGTCGTGGGCGTGCTGGCCACGGGCCTCGCGGTGACGTACGCGACGCCTGACTCGCTCGACGCACCCACCGAGCTGTCCGCCACCCCCCTGTCACCGACGAGCGTCAAGCTCGCCTGGGATGGCTCCGATGATGTCGACTCCTACATCGTCAAGGTGGGATCGGACCGCGCGCTGTCGAAGGCCCGGACGACCAAGGTGCCGGCCAAGGGCACGAGCGTGACCCTCGCCGACCTCGGAGCCGCGACCCCCGGGATCGACCAGTTCTACCGCGTCGACGCGGTCCGCGACGGCAAGATCAGGTCCTCGCGGACCGCCCGCTTCACCCTCAAGCCCGCCGCCGTCGGCCGCCTGAGGATCAGGCAGACCACCGCCGACGGCGTTCGAGCGACGTGGAACAAAGTCGCGAACGCACGCCATTTCGACGTCGAGGTCGCCCGCGACCGGGCCTTCACCAAAGAGGTGACGTCGGTTCGTACGCTCGGCGCAGCCAACTCGTTCGTGACCCGCGGCCTCTCGGCGGCGACCGCCTACTGGATCCGCGTCCGGCCGGTCAACGGCGACCAGGTCGGCCGGATCAGCGAACCCGTCAAGTTCCGCACGATGGTCCGCAAGACGTCGTTCAAGGTCGGCACCTGGAACGTGTGCTCCGAGAAGTGCTCGGGCTATGCCGGACGGGCGCGCATCGGCGCGGCGTTCTTCAACGAGAACAAGATCGACATGTTCGGGCTCCAGGAGTCGGGCGGACAGCGCGTTGGCCGCACCACGAACGCCATCTGGAGCGGTGGCTCGCAGAATTTCGTCCGTGCGACCGGTGGTGCCGAGGCGCGCTACATCTTCTACCGGCCCAAGCTGTTCAAGCAGCTCAGCGGCAGCTACTTCCCGATCGGCGACGGCCGCCACACGACGTGGGCCAAGTTCAAGGTCAAGGAGACCGGCCGCGTCTTCTACTTCGTCGACATCCACCTCGACAACGGCAAGGGCAACGACTCCGCGAGGGCTCGCGAGATGAATGTCGTGCTCGCGCGGATGGCTCAGATCAACGACACGAACCTGCCGGTGATCTACGCCGGCGACTTCAACTCCGGCAAGCACCGCAATCCGGACTCCCCCGGCGTCAAGATGCGGGCCGCCGGCCTGCAGGACAGCGTCGACCTGGTCAAGAACCCGGTCAACGCGCAGTTCAACACCAGCTATCCCGACGGCGGAACTCTCCGGTCAGGAGCACACGTCGACCACATCTTCGTGTCCAGGCAGTTCACGGTGCTGGGGTGGAAGCAGCTCGTACGCCTCTCCGGCACCAGCTACGCCAGACCGGCCGTCTCGGACCACAATGCGCTCAGCGCAGTCGTGGCTCTTGACGCTGTGGCGAAGGAGCTCGGCGAGCCCACCGCGACGACCACCGTGGGTGGCCTCAGCACCCCGTCGCCCTAGATCACCACACCCTAGGATGACGTGGTGCCTGAATCGTCCGACGTGAGCCTCGCCCATTTCCATGCCGTGATCCCTGCCGGCGGTGCGGGCACCCGGCTGTGGCCGCTCTCGCGCGCCTCGCGACCCAAGTTCCTCCTCGATCTCGACGGCTCGGGGCGCTCGCTGATCCAGCAGACCTGGGACCGCCTGGCCGACCTGATCCCGCCTGAGCGCATCCACATCGTGACCGGCAGCGCCCACGCCGACGCCATCCGCGCCCAGCTCCCGGAGCTCACGAACCTGCTGGTCGAGCCGTCACCCCGCGACTCGATGCCGGCGATCGGCCTGGCTGCCGCGGTCATCGGCACGCTGGATCCTGACGCCATCATCGGCTCGTTCGCCGCCGACCACGTGATCGACGACCAGGTGTCGTTCGCCGAGGCCATCGGTCAGGCCGTCGCCGTCGCCGCGGAGGGCCTCATCACGACGATCGGGATCACGCCCGCAGGCCCGTCAACGGCATTCGGCTACATCGAGTCCGGCGAGCACCTGACGGTCGACGGTGCGGGATCGGCTCGTGCCGTCGTGAAGTTCGTGGAGAAGCCCGACGCCCCGACCGCAGCGACCTATGTCGCCAGCGGCGTGCACAGCTGGAACGGTGGCATGTTCGTGACCCGCACGGATGTCCTGCTGGGTCACCTGGCGCGCCTCCAGCCCGGCCTCCACGCTGGACTCACGACGATCGCGACGGCCTGGGCCACCGACAAGCGGCAGCACGTGCTCGACGAGGTGTGGCCGACACTGACCAAGATCGCGATCGACCACGCGATCGCCGAGCCGGTCTCCCTCGAGGGCGGCATGGCCGTCGTGCCCGGAGCGTTCGACTGGAACGACGTGGGCGACTACGCGGCTCTCCAGGACGTGGGCGGCATCTCGTCGTCAGACACCGTGTGGGTCGACGCCGATGGCCTGGCGATCGCCGACGACGGCACCACGATCGCGGTGGTCGGCCTGCGCGACGTCGTCGTCGTGCGTACGTCCGACGCGCTCCTCGTGACGACCCGCGAGCACGCTCAGCAGGTCAAAGATGTCGTCACGGTGCTGAAGGACCGCGGTCGCGCCGACGTCGTCTGAGCTGGCGCTCGCTGAACGGCGGGATGAGGTCGATCAGCTCGCCTGCCACGGTCTCGGGCGTCGGCATGTAGGCCTGCGCGACCTCACCCGTGCCCACGACACGGACGTCGCCGTCGTCCGGGCCGGCATAGACCGAGTCGCCGCGACTCAGCTTGAGCCGCTCACCCGCCGTGTTGACGAGCTCGACCTCGCCGCCCGTGCACACGACGATGCGCTGCCCCGCGGACGGCAGGAGGGTGCCCGCGGGCTCGGCGCGTGAGCACTGGCTCACGGCGAGTGCGAACTCCCGCACGTCCGGACTGAAGACGTCGGTGGAGAACCCGAACGGCTCGGGTGTCACCCGGGCGAGCCGGGACATGCCGCGGTCGAGGCACTTGATGAGCCCCTCGGGGTCCAGCGGCTTGCTCGTGAGTCCGGCGCGCAGCACGTTGTCGGACGCCGCCATGACCTCCAGGCACATGCCGCGCAGATGGGCATGGATGATGCCGGTGCCGAGGAATGCCGCTTCACCCGGCTGCAGCGTCAACCGGTTGAGCGTCAGGGAGATCACGACGCCGACGTCGTCCGGGTAGTGGTCAGCGATCTCGACGGCCGTGGCGTACGCCCGCTTGACGTCGATGCCCTGGTCGACGAGGTCGCGGCAGCACACCACGATCTGCTCGATGTCAGCCGCCGAGACCTCTTCGGTCAGCAGCCGCTCGATGAGGCGCACGATGCCGCGGAAACCGGGCTCGGCGTGCAGGTCCTCCGCGAGGCTCTGCGCCAGCGGCGTCTCGACACCGTTGAGGACGCGCAGGATCTCCGCCGTCGGCCGGAACCCCACCAGGGTGTCGAACGTCGTCAGGGCGTACGCCATCTCCGGCTTGTGGTGCGGGTCCTTGTAGGTCCGGTGCGGGGCGTCGAGCGGCACGCCCGCGGCCTCCTCGGCTTCGAAGCCGGAGCGGGCCATCGCCTCATTGGGGTGCACCTGGAGCGACAAGGGCCGGTCGGCCGCCAGGATCTTGAACATGAACGGCAGCTCGCCTGCCACCTCGGCCAGCGACATCGAGCCGTCCGGACCTTCGATCGTCGACGATCCCAGCGGGTGCGTGCCCATCCAGATCTCGGCGAGCGGGATCTCGCCCGGTTCGCCGCCGACGAACTGCGGGATGTCGGTCCGCGAACCCCAGTCGTACGCCCTGGAGGCGTTGTCGAGCCTGAGCATCACTTGTGCCGCGGCTTCCGCCCTGCGGGTGCGGTGGCCGTCTTGTCGGTGGTCGACGCCTTCTTCTTGTACGGCTTCTTCTCGGGCGCCTTGGACGGGTAGGCGCGATTCTCATGGCTCTTCTTGTACGGCTTGCGATCCTCGCGCGTGCGGCGGATCGGCGGGCCGGTGTCGGGCTGCAGGTCGATCAGCTTGCCGGAGATGCGGGTGTTGGCGAGGGCCTCGAAGACCGCATCGGGCAGGTCGGCGGGCAGCTCGACGAGCGTGTGGTCCTGGCCGATCGTGATCTTGCCGAAGTCGGACCGTTTGAGGCTGCCTTCGTTGGCCAGCGCGCCGACGATCGCGGACGGCCCGATCTTGTGGCGCTTGCCCACCGCGACGCGGTAGACCGCCGCACCCTCGGCAGGCAGCCGGTCGGAACGGTCGAAGCCAGCGGGCTTCTTGCGCGGCTCGAAGTCCTCGCGGGGAGCGCGGACGGTCTTGGGCGGGTCGGGCCGCAGGAAGAACTCCTTGTCCGACTGGCTCATGACGGCGAGCGCGGCGGCGACATCGGTCATCGAGACGTCGTTCTCGCTGGCGTACTCCTCGACCAGCGAGCGGAACGCGTGGAAGGACGGCGACCCCATGCTGGACGTGATGGCCTGCGCGAAGCGGCCGGCGCGGCGCTCGTTGACCTCTTCGGCGGTCGGGACGGACATCTCCTCGACGGGGCGACCCGACACCTTCTCGATCGCCGACAGCATGCGGCGCTCGCGCGGCGTGACGAAGAGGATCGCTTCGCCGGTGCGGCCCGCACGCCCCGTGCGGCCGATGCGGTGGACGTACGCCTCGGTGTCGTGCGGGATGTCGTAGTTGACGACGTGCGTGATGCGGTCGACGTCGAGGCCGCGCGCGGCGACGTCGGTCGCGACGATCAGGTCGATCGCGCCGGACTTGAGCTGGGCGACGGTGCGCTCGCGCTGGGCCTGGACCAGGTCGCCGTTGAGCGCCGCGGCGGAGTAGCCCCGGCTGCGCAGCTTGTCGGCGAGCTCTTCGGTCGCGGACTTGGTGCGCACGAACACCAGCATGCCGTCACCGGTCTCGACCTCGAGCAGTCGAGTCAGTGCGTCGAGCTTGTGGTGGTGCGAGACCTGGATCCAGCGCTGGCGGACCGTTGCGGTCGACGTGGTCGCCTTGGGCGTCGCGATGTCGACCGGGTCGTGCAGGTACTTCTTGGCAAGCGACCGGATCTGGCGAGGCATCGTCGCCGAGAACAGCGCGACCTGCTTGTACTCCGGCGTGTCCGCGAGGATCCGCTCGACATCCTCCGCGAAGCCCATGTTGAGCATCTCGTCGGCCTCGTCGAGCACGAGGTACTCCAGCGACGTCAGGTCGAGGCTGCCTCGCTCGAGGTGGTCGATGACGCGACCCGGCGTGCCGACGACGATGTGCGCGCCCTTCTGCAAGCCGGAGAGCTGGAAGCCGTAACCCTGGCCGCCGTAGACCGGGAGCACCCGGATGCCCGGGATGTTGGTCGCGTAGGCCGTGATGGCCTCGCAGACCTGCAGCGCGAGCTCACGCGTCGGCGCCAGCACGATCGCCTGGGTCTTGGTGTTGGCCGGATCGATCTTCTGCAGGATGGGCAGCGCGAACGCGGCGGTCTTGCCGGTGCCGGTCTGGGCCAGGCCGACGACGTCCTTGCCCTCGAGCAGGGTGGGGATCGCGCGTGCCTGGATCGGCGTCGGGGTCTCGTAGCCGAGCGACGCGAGTCGGTCGACGAGCGTGTCGACGAGGCCGAGATCCGAGAAGGTCGGCGTCTCGACGGGTGTGTCGGTGGTCATGGAAGCTCCTGGGTTGATGGCGCGGGACCGGATCGGCCAAGTCCCGTGCAACCCGTCGGCAGCCACATGCATGCCAAGGTCGTGTGAGACGTACGCGCCCACGTCCAACGGTATCGGTCGAGCACTGCTTCGGAGAAACTCAGCGACAGTGTGATGCGACTCAGTAGGCGCCGGCGGACGACACGACGGCGCGGAACGTCTTCCAGAGGATCAGCATGTCCCCGACGAGTGACCAGTTCTCGACGTAGTAGAGGTCGAGGCGCATGGTCTCCTCCCAGTCGAGGTCGGAGCGACCGGAGATCTGCCACGGCCCGGTCATGCCGGGGCGGACGAGCAGGCGACGACGGGCCTCGGCGGCGTATCCGGAGACTTCGGACACCAGAGGCGGCCGGGGGCCGACGAGGCTCATGTCGCCCTTGACCACGTTGAGCAGCTGCGGCAGCTCGTCAAGGGAGTAACGGCGCAGGATTCGGCCCACGCGAGTGACCCGTGGATCGTCGCGCATCTTGAACATCACGACGTTGCTGGTGTCGGGCTGGAGGTCCGCGAGCATGGCGTCGGCGCCCTCGACCATGCTGCGGAACTTGATCATGCCGAACGAGTTGCCGTCACGGCCGACCCGCTCCTGCACGAAGAAGACCCGGCCCGGACTGGTGAGCTTGATCGCCGCCGCGAGGGTCAACAGGATCGGCGAGAACAGCAGGAGCAGGCCCAGCCCGCCCACGCGATCGAGGAGGTCCTTGGCCCAGCGCTGAGCACCGCGGTAGGACGGCTGCTCGACGTGCAGGAGCGGGAGTCCGGCGACCGGGCGGATGTGCACGCGAGGACCGGCGATGTTGGCCAGCGAGGGCGCGATGATGATCTCGATGCCGTAGCCCTCGAGGTCCCAGCCCAGCCGGCGGACCATCTCGGGGTGCGTGGCATCCGATGAGGTGATGATGACGGCGTTGGCGCCCGACGACACCATCGTCGTGGTCAGCTCTTCGACACCCCCGATCACCGGTACGCCGGCGACGTGGCTGGGTCGCTCGCCACTCGTGATGCAGGCCCCGGCGAGCCGGTAACCGAAGACGGCGTTGCGGTCGATCACGGCCGCCAGGTGCTCGATCGCGTCGATGCTGCCCACGACGATCGCCTGGTGAGTCATCTTGCCGTGCTGTCGACGCACCAGGAGCCACTGCCGCCACGACCAGCGGCTGAGGGCCAGGAGGATCAGGCCAAAGGGCAGGAGGACGACCACGTAGCTTCGCGGCACCTGGACCTTGAGGACGTAGCCGACGAAGGCGATGACCGCGAAGACCACGAGCGTCGAGTTGAAGACGCGCTTGTACTCCTCAGGCCCAGCGCCGAAGACGCGGTAGTCGCGGGTGCCGGCGGCGGTGAGCACACCGTGCCACAACAGCAGCATCGCGACCGACACCAGGATGGGATAGGGCCCGTAGGGGTTCGCGTCCATGTCCGGGAGGTTCTGGGCCCACACGACGTGAGCCGTGATGAACACCCACGTCAGGACCACGAAATCGGAGATCACGAGTCGGCGGCCGTAGCGGCGTTCCCACGCCGTGCCACGGTAGTCCGCCGCCGGAGCCACGTGTTCGCCCCTCCCGTCCGGTACCGGAGGAGCTGTGGTCTCCGCCTGAAGTGTCACGCCCGCGCTGGGCGCCGGACCAAGCGACGACCGATCGAGACCACCAGGACAGGTGCCCCGATCACCGCCGCAGTCAGCGCCACACTACCTGCCACGAGGAGCGCACCGCGGATGGCTCCGCCCTGATCGAGCGCAAAGTAGAGGACGGGAAGGAGCGCGACGAACATCGTCAGCGCGAATGCCACGAGGACACGGCGTGTGCTGATCGGCGTGTAGTCCATGCTCACTCAACTTCGGATGGGGCGCCTCGGGGGCGGCGCCTGTCACAGTAGAAACGATTCTGTGCGGCGTGGGTTACGTTCACATCGATGATGAGTCGGCAATTGGCGACCGGGTGTCGTAATCTTCCCGGTGACACGGTGTCCACGTCCCTGAAGGAGTGAATGGGTGAGCCAGCGCCAACTCGCCAAGCCGCTGGCTCGACGGTGGCCGTCCATCATCCTCACGATCCTGATCGGTGTCGGCCTTGCCGTGCTCTGGCTGAATCTCGCGACCCCGCGCTACACGGCGCATGCCGACGTCCTCGTCTCCCCGCCGGCCGCCAAGAGCACCGACGCGGTCGCCGAGCGGACGATCGCGTCCTACGCCCATGTGCTCGGCGGCCGCAGCATCGCCGGCCAGGTCGTGGATGACCTCGGGCTCACCGGCACCACGGGTTCGGCCGACCGGAACCTCTCCGCGCGGGTCCTCGACGGCACCTCCGTGCTGCGGGTCACTGCTGACAGCACCCAGCGCCAACAGGCCGCGGACATGAGCCAGTCAGCTGCCGAGGCATTCGTGACCTGGCTCTCCGAACAGAAGACCAACCTGTCGGCATCAGTCGTCGATCCGGCGACCGCCCCGTCAGATCCTTCGAGCCCGGCACCCGTTCCGTGGATCGTCGCCGGCGGCCTCCTGGGCCTGCTGGCCGGCCTCGTGATCGCCGCGGCCCGCAACGCGTCCGATCGCAGCGTCCACACCCCAGCGGAGCTCGAAGAGGCCGCCGGCGCGCCCGTCCTCGGCGCGATCGCCTATGACCGCGTCGCCGTGCACACTCCGCTCATCACCTCGCTCGGCACGCACCATCCGCGGTTCGAGGCCGTACGCATCCTGCGCACCAACCTGCAGTTCCTCGACATCGACAGCGACACCAAGGTCATCACGATCACCAGCTCGCTGGCCGGCGAAGGCAAGTCGACCACAGCCTGCAACCTCTCGATCGCCCTTGCGCAGGCCGGTTCGCAGGTGGCGCTCGTCGAGGGCGACCTGCGGCGTCCGCGCGTCAGTGAGTACCTCGGCATCGAGAAGTCCGTCGGACTCACGACGGTCCTCGTGGGTCGCGTCACCCTCGACTCCGCGCTCCAACAGGCCGCCACGCCGGGGCTGGACGTCCTGGCCAGTGGTGCTCTGCCCCCCAATCCATCCGAGATCCTCCAGACCAACGCGATGCGGTCCCTCATCTCGGAGCTGCGCCAGCGCTATGACATCGTCCTGATCGATGCGCCGCCCCTGCTCCCGGTCACCGATGCGTCGCTGCTGGCGTCCATCTCCGACGGCGCGATCCTGGTCGTCCGGCACGGCAAGACGGGGCTCGAGGAGGTGCGGACCGCCACCGAGCGCCTGCACTCGGTCGGTGCCCGGTTGCTGGGGACCGTGCTCAGCATGGCGCCGGTCAAGGAGCTGTCGCGCTACGGCTATGGCTACGGGTACGGCTATGGGCCGGAGTACTTCGAGAAGACCACGAGCGGCAGGCGCAGCAGCCGGACGCCCTAGGCTCAGCCGACCGCGACGAGGGCGTTGAGACGTTCGCTGATGGTCTGCACCGCGGCATCGATCTGATCGGCTGTCTTGCGGTGGACGTCCGGGCTGCGCCGGTAGGGGTCTCCGATGTCGATGTCGGCGGGGGCCTTGCTGCGCTGTCGCGCCGCCTCGGCTACGAGGTCGCCCGGATCGGCGCCGTGGACCAGGTCGCAGAGCGCCGCGAACTCACGCAACGTGAAGGTACGTCGGAGGGCGCGCGGGTTGACGCTCAACACATCCGAGCGGTGCACCCGGGTCGCCGTGACGATCAGGTCGGCCGAGTCGACGAGATAGGAGTCGATCGCGTGGGAGCGGAACGACTCTGCCGAGTGCCCCAGCCGCAGGAGCTCCATGGCTGCCATGGCATCCATCGGCTGGCGGTCCCAGCCCTGCACTCCGGCGCTCGCCACCTCGAACTTGTCACTGTCGAGCCGGGCTCGCAGCAGCGCCTCGATCATCGGCGACCGGCAGATGTTGGCCGTGCACACCGCGAGGATCGCGAAGCGTTGCGCCGGCATCAGCGCAGGACCGGACGTACGTGGAGCCCTGCCTCGGGGTCGACGAGCACCTCCTGGTTGGCTGCGACGCCGTCGGCCAGCAGCGTCGCGCCGGGATCGACGTTGCGCTTGATCACGGCGAGCGCGATCGGCCCCAGCTCGTGGTGGCGGGCGGACGAGCCGGCGAATCCCACCCGGACGCCGTCGAGGGTCACGTCCGAGCCATGCGCAGGAAGGTGGTCGACGGAGCCGTCGAGGAGGAGACGGACGAGCCGGCGCGGCGGACGGCCCAGCGTGTGCACGCGAGCGACGGTCTCCTGTCCGCGGTAGCACCCCTTGTCGAGGTGCACGGCGACGCCGAGCAGCCCGACCTCGTTGGGGATGGTCTTGTCATCGGTGTCGAGCCCGACCCGCACGATGCCGGCCGCGATGCGCTCGGCCTCCCACGCCCACAGCCCGACCGGGTCGCCGAGCTCGGCCGGCAGCTCCATCAGGGATGCGCGCGGGACGAGCTTCCACTGCAGTCCGGGCAGGCCGATCACAGCCCAGTCGTCCGTGACGGTCGCGACCTCAACGCGCATCATGAACCGCATACGGTCGAGGAACTCCGCGAGCGCCGAGCCGGCCCCGGGTTCGGTGTGCGCCCAGAACGTCTCGCCGTCGTCGATGCCGGAGAACCCGTGCTCGATGCGCCCCTGCGGCGACAGCAGCAGGACTTCGGTCGGCACACCCGGCGCGAGGTTCTCGAGGAACTGCGTCGTGAGCGAGTGCAGCCAGGTCAAGCGGTCGGGACCGGTGATCGTCACGACGTCGCGGTGCGACAGGTCCACGAACGTATGGCCTGCGGTGAGACGGCGCTGCTCGGCCGAGATCGCGCCGTAGTGCGCTGCGACTGCGTGATCCGGCGAGTCGCCGCCGACGGCGCCGTGCAGGGCCAGCAGGGGGCTAGACACGGGCCAGCCTCCCCCACAGGTGCGACTGCATCTCCTGGCCCTCGGCGGCCATGTCGTACGCGTACATCAGGTCGCCCTCGACCAGGCCGTACATGCGCTGGCCGGCCGTGTACTCCTTGGCGGTCGACGTGCGCGCGACGACGTCGGTCGCGAGCGTGATCCGCGGGCCGTCGACCTCGCCGTACCAGACCTCGGCATAGCCCGTGGGGTGCGCGAGGACTAGCTCGAGCTGGCCGTCGTCCTTGGGTCGCAGGAAGCCGGTCTCGAGCGCTCCCGGACGTACGCGTTCACCCTTGTCGTCGGTGATCCACGTCCGGCTGAAGTAGTGAAGGAACGGGCGGGTGTCGTGCGCGAACACCACATCCTGCTCGAACGTGAAGGAGTCGATCGTCGGGTAGTCGCCGTGCCCGTCGCCGTGCCAGTTGCCGAGCAGCCACACGACCGGCATGAGGTCAGGGTGGAGGTCGGACGGGATCTCGAACGGCATGTTCCCAGTCTACGGGCGCCCTTTACGCTGACGTGCATGAGAGCGGTCGTGCAGAGGGTCAGTCAGGCCCGGGTCGAGGTCACCGGGAAGACCGTCGGCGAGATCAGCACGGGACTCGTGGTCCTGCTCGGCGTCACGCACGACGACACCACGGACCTCGCAGACCGGCTGGCCGCCAAGATCTGGAACCTGCGCATCCTGCGTGAGGAGAAGTCCGCAGCCGAGCTCGGTGCCGGGATCCTCGTGGTCAGCCAGTTCACGCTCTACGGCGACGCACGCAAGGGCCGGCGCCCGACCTGGACCGCCGCGGCGCCGGGGCCGGTCGCGGAACCGGTCTACGACCACTTCTGCAACGCCCTGCGTTCGCTCGGCGCGACCGTGGCCGAGGGCGTCTTCGGAGCGGACATGGCGATCTCCCTGACGAACGACGGACCGACCACGCTGGTCCTGGAGCTCTGACTGCGTACCGACTTGGACGCGCCTTGACGCGACCCGGCAGAATGGTCGGGATTCCCTGAGGACGGAGCACGATGGCAGGCAGGCTCGGCAATTACCGCGACGCCGGCAAGAGGCGAGCGGATGGCGACAAGTTTCGCCGGCGCCACCGCAAGACCTTCCTGACCCTCGTGACCCTGGCAGTCGTCTTCAGCGTCGGTGTCGCCGCGACCGCCGCATACGCCTACATGCTCAACAACAAGCTCGGCAACGTCGAGAAGGTCAAGCCGAAGATCAAGGAAGAGGACCGCCCCGACCCCGACAAGGGCAAGGCGCTCAACATCTTGCTGATCGGCTCGGACAAGGGCAAGAAGATCGCCGGCGAGCCTCAGGACACGTCGATCGCCGACGACGCCAAGGCCGACAAGTGGCCGACCGGCAAGTACCGCTCGGACACGCTGATGATCGTGCACATCACGTCCAACCGGAAGTACGCCTTCTTGATGTCGATCCCCCGTGACACGTTCACGACGATCTACAACGAGAAGGGCGAGCCGCAGGGGCAGAACAAGATCAACGCGGCGTTCTCCGAGTACGGCCCCAGTGGCACCCTCTCGACGGTCGAGCACCTCACCGACCTCCGCATGAAGCACCTCGCGATCATCGACTGGGAGGGCTTCAAGGACCTGTCGACCGCGGTCGGCGGCGTCCCGGTGACGATTCCCAGGGCGTTCTACGACCCCAAGCAGAAGATCCAGTGGGATGCCGGCCAGCAGAACCTCGAGGGCAAGAAGGCGCTCGCCTACGTCCGCACCCGCTACGGCCTCCTGCGCGGCGACTTCGACCGCATCGCGCGCCAGCAGAACTTCCTCCGCGCGCTGATGGGCAAGATCCTCGCGAAGGGCACGATGCGCAACCCGGTCAAGCTCATCAACACCGTCAGCGCCCTCACCAAGAACCTGACGGTCGACGAGGCCTGGACCGCAGGCGACATGCGCGGCCTCGCGCTCTCCCTGCGGGGCGTGCAGACCAAAGACGTCATCTTCCTCACCGCGCCGGTCGCCGGCACCGAGACGATCCCGACGTTCGGCAGCATCGTGCGGCTCGATGAGCTCAAGTCCGACGAGATGTACACCGCGTTCCGCAAGGACAACCTGCGGGCCTATCTCAAGAAGTACCCGGACGACGTCCTGAAGCCGCCCGACGAGGTCGGCTGACCGTCAGTCGCACGCGGAGTTGACCCGTACGTCGTTCAGCGTCGGCTGAACCCCAGGCGTGGTGCTGAACACCCCGTCGCCGCCCTGGCCGCGTCCGGAGATCATCGTGGCGGTCACGGAGATCTGCTCGCCGGGCTTGATCGTCACGGTCACCGAGGAGATGTTGCGACCGCCCACGCGACCCGCGGACACGGTCTGCGATTCACCGTTGATCCGGACGCCGGTGATCCCACCGTCGTACGGAGAGTAGATGTGCAGGGTGATCCGCATCGTTCCTCTCGGGGTGAATCCCCCGATCCCCGCGATATAGGGGGACAGCTGCGCGGCGTTGGCCGGCGCGTTGGAGACCAGCTCCGTCGTCGTGCTCAGCTCCTGGATGTCCCCGTTCAGGCAGCGACCAGGACGCACCACGGTCGTGTAGTCGAGGTAGTACTCCATCTTGGTGGAGGCGGCGTCGCTCAGGTAGACGCCGATGTGCGGCCGGTTGCCGTCGTCACCCCCGACGCTGCCCGACAGCCCCGTCGGAGCGATCTCCTTCTGCTCGACCTCATGGCTCGACCACATCGTGAGCCGGTTCTCGTTCGCGGCGGTGACCAGCGCGGAGATGACCGTGCGCGAGTCCCCGCGGCCCGACTTGACGACATCGAAGATCTTGCGGGCGGCGCTCTGGAACACGTCGTCCTGCTTGTCGTTGTCCTGGTACGCGGCATAGATCCCGTTGAGCAGCACACCGACAGCGTTGGACTGGTCGAGCGACGTGCCATCGGACAGCTGCACCGGCCCAGTGCCCCCCAGGATGTAGGACAACGCGATGGGGTCGACCGAGATGACCCCGTCGACGTCGACGTCGAGGCCCTTCTTGACCAGGGCGCGAGCGATCTCCGCACTGCGCGGGAAGTCAGGGGTGCTGTTGACGTCACGGATGTCGGTCACGAGGTCGGAGGAGAACACCGACCGTTCATCTGCCGTCATCGGCACGACCGGCTTGCTGGCCGGCGGCAGGTCCTGGATCGACCCCTGCTCACCCATCGACAGCTTGCCCTTGTCGGCCTTGAGGATCGCGAACGATCCGGCGATGCCGCCGGTAGGTCGTACTTCGGCGTTGTTCTGGATCAGCAACAGGTAGCGACGAGTGCCGTTGGCGCCCAGCATCGAGGGCATCAGGCGAGCTGCGGACCGGCTGGACACGGCGGCGGACTGTGCCGAGGCGATCTTGTACTGGATCGTGCTCACCGGCCCCCGGATGGGGACCAGCAGAGAGGACGCGTCGATGCCGCTCAGCTTGTCGTCCGCCCGGGTCAACGCGTCTGCGGCGGCGATGACCGAGGGCCGGATCTTGCGGATCTTGGCCAGATCGACCTTGCCGTTGCGTGGGCTGAAGGCGTTGAGGTTGACCTGCGCCGACAGGTTGACCAGTGGCGGCATGGCCTGGGTGGCGATGTCATCGGCCACGACGGCGACCGTCCGCACGGCCGAGACGTTCTTGCCGAAGTACGGCACCTTGGAGCCGATCGACCACAACGGCCCTTCGGTCTTGGCACGCGCCCGCTCTGTCGACGTCTGGAGGCCGCTGAGCGTGACCTTGGCCCCGGCCTCGTCGCCTGCCACGATCTGGTTCTGGAGCACCTCGGCCTGGTTGGAGGCCAGGCGTAGAGACGAGCTGGCCTGGGACGCCTGGAACGCGAAGACGACGAGCAACAGACCGAGGACCACGCCGACGGCGAGAACGACATGACCACCAGTGATCCGCCGATACCAGGGACCGGCGTGTCGCTGGGGTGGCCGCGACCTGAGCTGCGGAAGTCTCATGGCGTAGGTGCTCCGACATCACTCATGCGAGCCCCGATGACAGGGCTCGCATGAGTGGTGGTGGACTTTCGAGGAATCAGTGCGAGGAGCGACGACGCGCGGCGTACGTGACGCCGGCTCCGCCGACCACCAGGGCTCCGCCCAGGGCCAGGAGCCAGAGCTTCGAACCACCGGTGTCGGGCAGTGCGCTGTCACCTTCGTCGCCAACGCCATCGGCGAGCAGCGTGACGGTGGCCGAGATGGGGCACGTGACGTCGACGGCCTGCAGGGCGGTGGCGGTTCCGGTCGAGTAGAACGCCGGCGTCACGTCCGAGGAGGCGCTTGCCGTCGCGGCGGAGGACTCGGTGGCCTCGTGCGTGCACTTGGCGACGATCTTCGACGAGGTCGTCTTGTCGACGTCGGGAGTCGAGAACGAGCCGGTGATCGAGGTGCCCGATCCGGTCTTGGTCTTGCCCCGGTAGGTCACGGTCCAGGCGCAGTCGGTCTCGCCCGCATCAGCCTTGAACGTGAAGCTCTTGCCACCCACGACGGTCGAGTTGTTGAGGCTGAGCGACACACCACAGGCGGGATAGGCCTGGGCAACACCCGACGACAGCAGGGTGATCCCGCACGCGATCACAGCCGCGGCGACAAGCCGAAGTTTGAACATTGAATACTCCCGTGAAGATCCTGGTTTGACAGGCCGTGACCATGAATGTGGAACATGTTGCCGCAGTGAGACGAGTTACGCGTGGAACAACGAGCGTCACCGGCACTTCGTTACGCGGAACTCTAGCGCAACCGACGGCGGGTTCGAGCCAGTTAGTGCCTACCTGTCATCGACGGGTCCCGCCGGCTCTCCCGACGTGACGACGAGGTGCACCCGGCTGAGCCGGATGCACCTCGTCATGTCCTTCTGCGCAGGTCAGACCGCGACGGCAACCTCGGCAACGACGCCCTTGGCGGCCGTCACCGCGTTGTCGACCGAGATCGACTTCGGAGCGAGCGTGCGGAGGGTCCACTCGCCGGGTCCGGCGAAGAACCGGAACTGGCCGGTCGCCGAGGTGGGAACCTCTGCGGTGAACTCGCCGGTGCGGTCGAGCAGACGTACGTACGCATTGCCGACCGGCTGGCCGTCACGCGTCACGATGCCCTGGATCACAGCTTCATTCGCGACGTCGACGCCGTCGAGGCTCGGACCGCCCTTGATCGCGCCGCACATCAGGCGACACCCGGCTCGTCGCCGAGGGCCACCGGCACGGCACGCAGGGCACCGTATTCGGTCCACGACCCGTCGTAGTTCTTGACGTTCTCGTGACCCAGGATCTCCTTGAGCACGAACCACGTGTGCGAGCTGCGCTCACCGATGCGGCAGTAGGCGATCGTGTCCTTGGCGTCGTCAAGACCAGCGTCGGCGTAGAGCTCCTTGAGCTCCTCGTCGCTGCGGAACGTGCCGTCGTCGTTGGCAGCCTTGCTCCACGGCACGTTGCCGGCGGTCGGGATGTGACCGCCGATCTGGGCCTGCTCCTGCGGCAGGTGCGCCGGGGCGAGGAGGCGGCCGGCGTACTCATCAGGGCTGCGGACGTCGATGAGGTTCTTGGTGCCGATGGACGCGATGACTTCATCGCGGAACGCGCGGATCGACTCGTCCGCGTCCTTGGCGACGTACGTCGTCGCGGGACGCTCGGTGACCTCGGTCGTCAGCTCACGGCTGTCGAGCTCCCACTTCTTGCGGCCACCGTCCAGCAGACGCAGGTTGTCGTGGCCGTAGTACTTGAGGTACCAGTAGGCGTACGCGGCGAACCAGTTGTTGTTGCCGCCGTAGAACACGATCGTGTCGTCGTTGCCGATGCCCTTGGCCGACAGGAGCGCCTCGAGCTTCTCCTTGCTGACGAAGTCGTGGCGGACGCCGTCCTGGAGATCCTTCTTCCAGTCGAGCTTGATGGCGCCGGGGATGTGCCCCTTGTCGTACGCCTCGGCGTCCTCGTCGACCTCGATGAGAACGATCGACGAGTCATTGAGATGTTCCTCGACCCAGTCTGCGGTGACGAGCGCGGATTCGCGGCTCATGCTGTACCTCCGTTGTGTGCCCTGGATGGGCGTTGGTTGATGAGACAGTGCTTGTTCGTGGGGCAGATGAAGTTGTCAGGCACGTGCCGGCGTGAGCCGGCGCAGCACCAGGTAGAGCTCGCATCCGAGGCACAGGCCGACGGATGCGTTGAGCAGGGCTGCCACGAGTGCGAACACCGTGGCGAGGTAGCCGACCGTCGTCGCTCCCGCGAGGAAGGCGATGAGGGCGGCGCTGGTGAACGCGAGTCCGACGACTTGCGCGAACCGTGGCGGTCGGGCGTCCTCCACGTCGGCAGGCGGCCCGATCCGGGGACGCACGACCTTGGCGAAGAAGACCGAGTAGGGCGAGACCTGCAGGCTGACCAGTGCCGAGACCGCGAAGACCGCGACCTGGATCGCGAGCAGCACGACGTTGACCGGCTCAGGCGTCACCAGCACCAGCGCGAGCACGACGGCGGTGATGCCAGCGGCTACGCGCAGACCACGAGGGTCCACGTGTGTGGGTTGGGGCATGTTGCTCCTGCGCTGAGGCACGGCCCGGCATGGCCTGGGCGTGCGGGAACTGACGGACGAAAGGTGTCAGCGCATTCGACACAGCGAGGAGCGGGTGCGGCAGTTGTCGACTGCGCGCCGCCTCGTCAGGTGTGTCGTCTCAAGCATGTGTCCAAGAGTAGGGACACCTGCTGGGTTAATCACTCCATTGTCTCGCGATGTGGACACTTGTCCCACATGTTGGCGCACTTGCTGGCATTGCAGGCCTTTATCGTGGGTCTCCGACGGCCTCTCCGAGCGCTGCGAGCACCTGTTCGCGACGCGGTAGGCCCGATGCGCGGGTCGAGACGACGCCGTCAGCGTCGAGCACGAAGACCGTCGGCGTGCGCATGATGCCGAACCTGCGGACCATCTCGAGATGCTCCTCGGCGTCGATGTCGACAGCCACGACGCCGTCGACCTTGGCTGCAATGTCGTTCAGCAGCACACGGGTTGCCCGGCACGGGCTGCAGAAGGCAGTCGAGAACTGGACGAGCGTCGCACGCTCGCCCAGCTCGGTCCCGATGTCGGACGGGAAGAGCACCTGGGCGTCGGCTCGTGGCGGCTGCTCGGCGAACCGGCCATTCCTGGCCTCGACGATCGCCGCCACGGCCACCGTCACCACGACGGCGGCAAGGAGCGCCACGATTCCAGCCATGCTTCCAGCGTACGTGGGGCGGCCCGGGCTACCTTGGCTGTCTCAGAGGCCGGGCGCACCCACGAGCTGGCCGCCGACGTAGACCAGCGGGGCGGCGAGCGCGACCGACATCGCACCGGGAAAGCCCCAACCGGCAGCTGCGTGCGTACGCCCTTGGGACCAGGCCCGCCCGAGCACCTGACCCAGGACGCCGAACAAGGCCGCAGCCGAGCCGATCGCGGCGCCATAGACCCAGGTGAGAATCGTCGAGTCGACGCCGAGCACGACCGCGGCACCGCCAGCGGCTCCGGCGACCACGGCCATCGAGGCACAGATCCAACGGTCCATGGGGATGAGCCAGACCAACAGCCCGGCGGCGAGCCCGCCGGCTCCGACGGCGACGGCTTCGGCCTCGGCGAGCGACTGGGCCGCGCCGATCCATCCCGACGACAAGGCCGCGAACGTCCCGAGCGTCACGGCGTACGCCGTCGACGGCACGAGGTCGGGGCGGCCGTCGGTGCGAAACATCTGTGCGACCAGGGCCACGAACACCGATACTGCGATCGCCGGAAGGATCCCGGCCAACATCCCGTTGTCGGTCGCACCCACCACGTCGGCCGTCGTGCCGTCCGCCCCATTCAGCAGGTCGGGCGCCAGCGTGATCACCGTGGCCACCGCGCCGCCGCTCAATGCCGCCACGAAGTGGGGTGACTGGATGGAACGTCCGGACGGGTCGACCGCGCGGGGCGCCAACGCGATCAGCACCTGGACGAGGAAGACAGCCGCGCCGACGAAGACCGGATCGGTGTAGGCCGCGAGCGTGATGACCCCGGCCAGTGCGAGGGACAGCAGGGTCGATCCAAGGCGTGACACCCCCGCATGATGCCAGTACGTGGAGGGCGGTCGTGCGCTAACCGCCGGCGAACGGCGGGAGGAACTCCACGGTGTCACCCGGATGCAGCGAGATCGTCGCCGGTTCGCGCGCGCCGACAGGGGTGTCCCCCAGGAGGATCGAGCAGGTCGAGATCACGTCGTCGAACCGGTCGCGGTCGCGATGCCGCCGACTGATCTCGTCGAGGAGCTCAGCGAGGGTCCCAGCGGGAACCTGCTCCTCGGCGATGCCTGCCGCAGAACGTGCGGACGCCCAGTAGTGCACTGTGACGTCCTTCTCATTCACGTCACCTCGTGGCAATTGGTCGGACACATGAAGTATTGTTGACCATGCAACGAGGCCACGGTGTTCCGCCATGGCCTTTTCGCATATCTGGACCAGATCGACCCGGCTAACTCACGCGGCACCGGAGGCTGACCTCATGTCCCACCTGCTTCTCCTCACCAAGAGCACGCAGTCGTCGGTGGAGGTGCTGCCTGCCCTCGCCCTGTTGCCGCACCACGTCAAGATCCTCCCCGCCGAGGCGAGCGCCCTGCTCGATGCACCGCCCTGCGACGCCGTTCTCGTCGACGGCCGCCACGACCTCGCCCAGGTCCGCAGCCTGACCCGGGTCATCCGCACGACCGGCATCGAGTGCCCGCTCATCCTGATCCTGACCGAGGGCGGCCTCGCCGTCGCTGCGTCCGACTGGGGCATGGACGACGTCATCCTGACGACCGCCGGACCCGCCGAGCTCGAGGCCCGCCTGCGGCTGGGAATCGGCCGCGTCGCCGCGACCCACGACGGCGACAACGAGAGCCACGTCATCTCCTCCAGCGGACTCGTGGTCGACGATGCGACCTACACCGCCAAGCTCGAGAACCGCACGCTCGACCTCACGTTCAAGGAGTTCGAGCTCCTCAAGTTCCTCGCCCAGCACCCGGGCCGGGTCTTCACCCGCCAGCAGCTGCTGCAAGAGGTGTGGGGCTACGACTACTTCGGTGGCACGCGCACGGTTGACGTGCACGTACGCCGGTTGCGGGCCAAGCTGGGCACCGACAACGAGACCTTGATCGGCACCGTGCGCAACGTCGGCTACCGTTTCGTTGCCACCAAGACCGAGCCGGCCCGCGACACCGCCGACGCCTAGGCGCTAGAGCAGCATCGTCAGGCCCACGGTCAGGCCCATCGCGACGACGAGGACCCGGAAGAGCCACGGCGGAAGCCTGCGTCCGATGAGCGCGCCCAGGTAGCCCCCGACGAGCGAGCCCAGGCCGACCAGCACGACGGCAGCCCAGTCGAGG
This sequence comes from Aeromicrobium sp. P2_G6, assembly GCF_056403535.1. NCBI lineage: Bacteria > Bacillati > Actinomycetota > Actinomycetes > Propionibacteriales > Nocardioidaceae > Aeromicrobium > Aeromicrobium sp. P2_G6. The sequence goes on from NZ_JBFUFH010000001.1 coordinate 141,375, forward strand.
TCGGCCCAGAAGACGAACACGACTGTCGCCACGACATTCGACGCGAAGATCGCCAGGGTCTTGAGGGCGTTGATGATGCGCAGCTCGACATCGATGCCGAGGGCATAGAACGCGACCAGGATGACACCCTGGGCGGCGCCGAAGTATCCGCCATAGATGCCCAGGAGGGTCGAGAGCCCAGCGACGGGTCCCGACATCGTCTGCCGGTCGCGGGGCGCGAGGCCTCGTCGGAGGGTCCTTCGCCGCGCCCATGCCGAGATCGCCGGCTGCGTGGCGACGAGTGCCGAGGAGAACAGGATGAGCCACGGCACGATCGCCTCGAACACACCGGGGTTGAGGACCAGGAGCAACGTCGCGCCGACGACGCCGCCCAGCCCGCTCGTCGCGATGACCGCCCCGCTGAGCCGCGGGTACTCCCGCAGCTCACGGCGGTAGCCAACAGCCCCACCGACGCCGGCCGGCACGAGGCCGACGGTGTTCGACGCGTTGGCGACGACCGGCGGCAGGCCGACCGCGACGAGAATCGGGAAGCTGATGAGCGACGCGGCGCCGACGGAGGATGACGCGATGCCGGCCAGGAGCCCGCCGGCCAGCAGCGCGAGCTGGTCCAGGTTGTCCATCCCGAGGTCAGTCGCGCAGCAGCGCCACGTCGCTGACCATCTCGACGTGGTCGTGCATCGCCTCGGCTGCGGCGCGGGGGTCCTTCCGCCGGATTGCCTCGGCGATCTTGCGGTGAGCCTTGAGGGAGTCGCGGGGGCGACCAGGCTGCGACAGCGACTCGATGCGGGTCTCGAGGATCAGGTCACTGATCTCCGCCATCATCCGAGCGAGCAGGGATGAGTGGGCTGCTGCGGTGATCGCGGCATGGAACTGCTCATCGCCCTCGACCCCGCGGCCACCTGCTTCGATGTCACGCTCCATCTCGTCGAGGGCGCCGTCGATGCGAGCCATGTCGTCGTCGCTCCGGCGCTGGGCGGCGAGCGCGGCGAGCTTGGACTCGAGGGCGTCGCGCGCCTCGATGACCTCAGGCAGCCGGGTCGCGTGGGCGCGGATCGCGTCGATGATCTTGGTGGACGAACGGGTTTCCGTCAGCATGGCGCCGTCACCGTGGCGTACGGCCACGACACCGATGACCTCGAGTGCGACCAGGGCCTGGCTGACCGTCGCCCGGCTGACGCCGAGCCGCGCCGCGAGCTCGCGCTCGGGCGGGAGCCGGTCACCCGGCTTGAGCCCGTTCTCGTCGATCCACCCCATGATCTGTTCGGCCACCTGCTCGTACAGCCGAGGTCGACTGACCGGCTTCAGGCCGGTGAATGATCTGCTGCCCATGGGACAAGGGTATTGACAATTGGCAAAGATGACTATTGGCTAGGCCACTGAACCAGTGATGGTGACGTGGCTCACGGGGGCCGCATCGAGAAAGGAATCGATATGGGTCCGGAATGGGTTGCGATCATCGCGCTGGTCGCGCTGTTCGCCATCGGCACGCTGCTGCCGATCAACATGGGGGCGCTCGCGTACGTCGCGGCGTGGCTCGTCGGCATGTACTCGCTCAAGCTCGACGAGAAGGAGATCCTGGCGGGGGTGAGCGGTGACCTGGTCCTGACGTTGATCGGCGTCACGTACCTGTTCGCGATAGCCAAGAACAACGGGACGGTGGACCTGATCGTCACCAAGGCGGTCAAGGCCGTCGGCGGTCGCGTCGCCCTGATCCCCTGGGTCATGTTCGGCGTCACGGCGTTGCTGACCGGCATCGGGGCAGCGAGTCCCGCCGCGTGCGCGATCATCGGTCCCATCGCTCTCGGGTTCGCCGGCAAGTACAAGATCAATCCGCTCATGATGGGCATGTTCGTCGTGCACGGCGCCCAGGGCGGTGGCTTCTCCCCCATCAGCATCTACGGCACGATCACCAACTCCGTGATGCGCGAGAACGGCCTCGAGGTTGGCGAGATGACGCTGTTCCTGTCGAGCCTCGTGGTCAACCTGATCATGGCCAGCATCCTGTTCGTCGTGCTCGGCGGCGGCAAGCTGATGTCCCAGCGCATCGATCTTGACGAGGACGAGCTGCTCGACGACCTGCACAGCGGCGGCGCGACCGTCCCGGCTCGCGGCTACGGCACCACGGCACCGACCGGCACCAAGGCGCAGGGCGTGCGGGTCGACCAGCTGCTGACCCTCGTCGCGTTCGTCGGGGTCGCGGTCGTGTCCCTCGCATTCGACAAGAACATCGGGTTCGTCTCGATCACGGCGGCGGTCATCCTCAACATGCTCGCCCCGAAGCAGCACACCGACGCCGTGCGCGCGATCGCCTGGCCGACGGTCCTGCTGGTCGCGGGCGTCAGCACGTACGCCGCCATCCTCACGCAGGCGGGATCGCCCGAGTTCGTCGGCAAGTGGGCGGCCGGCCTCGGCGCAGCCGCGATCGGCGCCCTGATCCTCTGCTACGTCGGCGGCGTCGTCTCGGCGTTCGCCTCCTCCACCGCGCTGCTGCCGATCATCATCCCGATCGCGCTGCCGATCATCGCCGAGCACGGCATCAATGCCGTGGCGCTCGTCGCAGCCCTCGCGATCGCCTCGACGATCGTCGACGTCAGCCCGTTCTCGACCAACGGCGCGTTGATGCTCGCCAACCGGCCGGACACGATCGGTGAGCAGACGTTCTACAAGCAGATCCTGACGTACAGCTTCATCGTCGTCGCGGTCGGTCCATTCTTCGTGTGGGCAGCCCTCGTGCTGCCGGGATGGTGACGGATGACATCACGTTTCGGACCGCTCAAGGACCTGCTGGTCGTCGACCTGTCGCGCGCCCTCGCCGGGCCGCACGCCACGATGATGCTGGGCGACCTCGGTGCTCGCGTCATCAAGGTCGAGAACCCGCGACACGGAGATGACACCCGTGGCTGGGGGCCGCCGTTCCGCTGGCCGGAGGACGGCGGGCACACCGGGACAGCCGGCGACGACGCAGCTCGTGAGTCGACGTACTTCCTGTCGGCCAACCGCAACAAGGAGTCGATCGCGCTCGACCTGAAGGACGACGCTGACCGCGACGTCCTGCTCGAGCTGGTGTCGCGTGCTGACGTGCTCGTCGAGAACTTCCGTACGGGAGTGCTCGAGCGCCTCGGGCTGGGGATCGCCGCACTGCACGAGCACAACCCCGGACTCGTCGTGCTGTCGATCACGGGATTCGGCCACGACGGCCCTGAGGGCGGGAGGGCCGGCTACGACCAGATCGCTCAAGGCGAGGCCGGGCTGATGTCGATCACGGGATCAGGCCCCGAAGACCCGCAGAAGGTCGGCACTCCCATCTCCGACATCCTCGCCGGGATGTACGGCGCGTACGGCGTCATAGCGGCGCTGCACGAGCGGGAGGCGACCGGTGTTGGCACTGTCGTGCGTACCTCCTTGTTGGCGGCGACGGTTGGCGTGCACGGGTTCCAGGGCACGCGGTGGACCGTCACAGGCGAGGTAGGGCAGGCGCAGGGCAACCATCACCCGTCGATCTCGCCGTACGGGCTGTTCCACTGCCGCGACGGCGCTGTGCAGATAGCGGTCGGCAGCGAGGGCCTGTGGCACGACTTCTGCGCAGGGTTCGGCCTTGACCCGGCCGCGCCCGGGATCGCCACGAACCCAGAAAGGGTCGCCCAACGCGAACGAGTCGTCGAGATCGTCGAGAAGGCATTCGCCGATTGGGACGCCGCCGCGCTGCTCGACCGGCTCGCCGAGGTCGGCATACCTGCAGGCAGGGTGCGGACCATCGACGAGGTGTACGAGTGGGAGCAGACCGCGAGCCAGGGCTTGCTGATCGACGTCGAGCACAGCACGCTCGGTAGGTTGACCCTGCCGGGGCCTCCGCTGCGGTTCTTCGACGCCGACGGCGGCGAGGTCACGGTGACCTCGCACGACTCCCCGCCGGTGCTCGACGAGAATGGTGACGACATCAGGGCCTGGCTGAAGGAGACGTCATGAGCGAGCAGGAGGGAAAAGCATGAGCGAGCGCCAGCGAGCGAATCATGAGGCAGGGATCATGCCGGCGCCTCCGTATCGTGGGTTCTTCTCGGAGGCGGCGGCATGAGCGATCGGCTGATGGCGCGGGAGCTGCTCGACCTCGTGCTGGACGAAGGCTCCTTCGAGTCGTGGGACGAACCGGTCGACCACTCCGGGCTCGACCCGAAGTACCAGCAGGAGCTCGTCGCGGCCGCCGAGCGGGCCGGTACCGACGAGTCCGTGCTGACCGGCCGCGGCCTGATGCACGGCCGGCCCGTCGCGGTGCTGGTCAACGAGTTCCGCTTCCTTGCCGGGTCGATCGGGCAGGCGGCGGCCAAGCGGATCGTGTCGGCCGTTCGCCGGGCCACGGCTGAGGGCATACCCCTGCTGGCGACCACGGCGTCCGGTGGCACGCGTATGCAGGAGGGCACCCCGGCCTTCGTGCACATGGTCGACATCTCGCGGGCGATCATGGATCACCGTGCGGCGGGGCTGCCGTACCTCGTCTACCTGCGGCATCCGACGACCGGCGGCGTGTTCGCGTCGTGGGGATCCCTGGCACACGTGACCGTTGCCGAGCCCGGGGCGCTGATCGGATTCCTCGGGCCGAAGGTCTACGAGCTCATGGAGGGCCGGCCGTTCCCGCCCAACGTGCAGACCGCCGAGAACCTCGCCGATCGCGGCATCATCGACGCGGTGGTCCTGCCCGACGAGCTGCCGCTCCTGGTCGATCGTGCGCTCAGCCTGCTGATCGACCCGCCGAAACCGCAGACCCGCGAGCTGCGCACCGGCGAGGTCACCCGCAAGCGGTCGGCATGGGAGTCGATCCAGATCACGCGCAGCCGGCACCGCGCGGGCGTACGTGAGGTGCTGCGTTACGGCAGCGACGCGACGCTGCGCCTGCAGGGCACCGAGAAGGGTGAGCGCGACAGCGCCATGATCGTGGCGATGGCCAGGATCGACGGCCAGCCCTGCATCGTGATCGGTCAGGACCGTACGACCCAGACCCGCTTCAAGCCCATGGGTCCCGCCGCGCTGCGCGAGGCCCGGCGCGGGATGCGCCTGGCCAACGAGCTGCGCTTGCCGCTGGTCTCGTTCATCGACACCCCCGGCGCCGAGCTGTCCCCCGAGGCCGAGCAGGGGGCGATCGCCGGCGAGATCGCCCGCTGCATCTCGTGGATGTCGACGATGCGGGTGCCGACGGTCTCGGTCATCCTCGGTCAGGGTTGTGGCGGCGGAGCGCTGGCGTTGCTGCCGGCGGACGTCGTGATCGCCGCCGAGAACGCGTGGTTGTCACCGTTGCCGCCTGAGGGCGCCAGCGCGATCGTGCACGGCGACCTCGACCATGCAGCCGAGATGGCCGAGGCGCAGCGGGTCAGCGCGATCGACCTCTACGAGAACGGCACGGTGCACCATCTCGTCGCCGAGCCCGAGGGCGACACGCCTGAGCTGCTGGCGCAGGCGATCGCCGCTGAGGTGGGATCGCAGCTCGTGGCGCTGCGGGCCCGATGAGCATCCTCGCCCTGGCCGAGCGGGCCGCAGCCGCCGACGGAGTCGAGCCGTTCAACGAGGCAAGCCTGTTCGCGCTCAGGGACGGTTCGCCTGCGCGGGTCCTGGTGCAGCAGACCGAGCCCGACGGAACGATCTCGGCAGCGGCGTACGCGGTGGGCGATGCGCCGGTCGAGATCGTCGTCGACCCTGCGCACCGGCGCGCTGGCAAAGGGCGCCGCATCCTCGACGAGCTCATGGCCGATGGCGAGGACCGCTACTGGGCGCACGGTGACCTGCCGGCTGCCCAGGCGCTGGCAGCCTCCGCGGGGCTGACGGCCGAACGCATCCTGCTGGTGCTGCGGCTCACGTTCGACGGCCCGCCGGCACCCGAGCGCGTACGCGACGGCGTCACGATCCGGTCGTACACGCCCGCGGATGCCGAGCAGGTCATCGCGGTCAACGCCCGCGCGTTCGCCTCACATCCGGAGCAGGGTGCGATGGACGCCGCAGACTTCGGCCGGCGTACGTCCGCGGAGTGGTTCGACCCGGCCGGGCTCTTCGTCGCCGAACGCGACGGCCGGATCATCGGGTTCCACTGGACCAAGGTGGAAGACCATGTGGGCGAGGTCTATGTCGTCGGCATCGACCCGGATGCGCAGGGCGGCGGGCTCGGCACGGCGCTGACGGCTCGCGGACTGCGCCACATGTACGAACTCGGGGTCCCGGTCGTCGACCTCTACGTCGAGGGCGACAACGCGCCCGCGTTGGCCGTCTACCGCAAGCTCGGCTTCCAGGACTGGAAGAAAGACGTCCTCTACGCTGCCGGCTGATTGAGGTGCGAAGGCCGTCCGCGGCCGTAGCCTCGAAATCGTCGGTGGTTTCGAGGCTCCGCTTCGCTCCGCACCTCAACCACCAATTGTCAGCTCAGGCCGCGTTGGAGGGCGTTGGCGGCCCGGCGCATCGCCCGCGGGGCGGAGGTGCCCACGCCGACCATGTTCGCGAACGAGTGGATCAAGCCCTCCTCGCAGACGTACTCGACCGGCACGCCGGCCGCCTTCAGCTTGTCGGCGTACGCCTTGCCCTCGTCGAGCAGCAGGTCGAAGCCGGCCGTCACGACGTATGCCGGCGCGACGCCCGCGACGTCCTGCTGCAGGGGCGACAACCGCGGGTCGGCCCGGTCCTCGTCGCCCAGCAGGTAGCTCTCCTCGCCGAGCGTCATGTACGCCTCGGTGAGGTAGAACCCGTCCGCGTACGTCTTGCGGCTGACGCTGGTGTCGAGGAAGTCGGTCACCGGATAGATCAGCAGCTGGAAGGCCGGCTTGATCCCCTCGTCCTTGACGGCGTGCTGCGCGACGAGAGCGGCGAAGCAACCACCCGCGCTGTCGCCGCCGACGGCGATGCGAGTGGGGTCGATCGCGATGCCCTTGGCGTGCTCCGTGATCCACTTCCACGCCGCCCGCGCATCCTCGAACCCCGCGGGGAACGGGGCCTCTGGCGCGAGGCGGTAGTCGACCGCGATGACCCTGACCTGCGCCTCCTCGGCGAGGAACCGGCAGATCGCGTCGTGGCTCTCGAGGTCGCCGTAGATCCACGCGCCGCCATGGAAGAACACGAGCGCAGGCGCATCGCCGGTCAGGCCGCGCGGCGTGTAGAAGCGCAGCGTCAACGGACCACCCGGCCCGTCGATGGTCCGGTCTGTCACGGCGCCGATCGGCAGGTCGCCACCCACGATCCGCGCAGCGTCGACGACCTTGGCCCGGCCCTTCCGGATCGGCAGGGTCTCGGTGGCCGGCCCTTCGATCCGCTGCAGGCGCAGCAAGAGCTGCATCTCGGGATCAAGCGTCTTGCCGTCGATCACGACGGGCGCTCCGGCCAGCCGCCGGATCACCGGGCGGGGCAGCTTGAGGAGCGAGCGGGCGGTGACCCCGCGAGCGGTACCGGACAGCTGGGCCACGAGCGACATGGTGGCCAAGGTAGCGCATCGCGATTTCGTTCAATCCGCGTTCATCTTGGCCTGTCAAACTGGACGACGTGGAGACCCATGACATGGCCGTTGCCGACCTCGAGGCCCCGGCATCGCCCGACGAGTTCGACGTCGACCCGCCGTTCGACCCTGCGGAGAGCACCCTGCCGCACGACCGGTTCCTCGACCGCGAGCTGTCATGGATCGCGTTCAACGCCCGCGTCCTCGAGCTCGCGCAGGACGACGCTCTGCCGCTGCTGGAGCGCGTACGCTTCGCGGCGATCTTCGCGAGCAACCTCGACGAGTTCTTCATGGTCCGCATCGCCGGCCTCAAGCGCCGCATCGCGGCCGGCGTCGCGGTGCCGTCGGCCAGCGGCCTCAACCCCCGCGACGTGCTCTCCCGCAGCCTCGCGGCGAGCCTGGAGCTCATGGTCGCGCACGCCCAGACGTACCACCACGAGCTGGTGCCGGCCCTCGCGGCCGAGGGCATCGAGCTGCTCCACTGGGACTCCTTGCGACCCACCGAGCAGGAGCAGATCAGCGCGCTCTACCGCGACCGTGTCTTCCCGATCCTGACGCCGCTGGCGGTCGACCCCGCCCACCCGTTCCCCTACATCTCGGGGCTCTCGCTCAACCTCGCGCTCGTGATGCGCAACCCCGAGACCGGCAAGGACCACTTCGCGCGGGTCAAGGTCCCGCCGATCATCAACCGGTGGATGGAAGCCGACCCGGGCCGGTTCGTCCCGCTCGAGGAGGTCATCGCCGCCCACCTCGACCTGCTGTTCCCGGGCATGGAGCTCATCGCTCACCACGCCTTCCGGGTCACCCGCAACGAGGACCTCGAGGTCGAGGAGGACGACGCCGAGAACCTCCTCAAGGCGCTCGAGAAGGAGCTGCTGCGGCGCAAGTTCGGTCCGCCCGTACGCCTCGAGGTCGAGGAGTCGATCGATCCCGGCGTGCTCGACCTGCTCGTGTCCGAGCTCGGCATCAGGGTCGACGAGGTCGTACGCCTGAGGGGCCCGCTCGACCTGCGCAGCCTCAACGAGATCGCCGACCTCGACCGGCCCGAGCTCAGCTACGAGCCGTTCGTCCCCGGCACCCACGAGCACCTCGCCGAGGTCGAGACCTCCAAGCCCGCCGACCTGTTCAGCGCACTGCGCAAGCGCGACGTGCTGGTGCACCACCCCTACGACTCGTTCGCGACGAGCGTGCAGCGCTTCATCGAGCAGGCCGCCGCCGACCCGCACGTGCTGGCGATCAAGCAGACGCTCTACCGGACGTCGGGCGACTCCCCCATCATCGACTCGCTCGTCGACGCCGCGCGGGCCGGCAAGCAGGTCCTCGTGCTCGTCGAGATCAAGGCACGATTCGACGAGCAGGCCAACATCCGCTGGGCGCGCAAGCTCGAGCGGGCCGGCTGCCACGTCGTGTACGGCCTGGTCGGCCTCAAGACGCACTGCAAGCTCGCCCTCGTCGTGCGCGACGAGCCCGACGGGCTGCGCCGCTACGCGCACATCGGCACCGGCAACTACAACCCCAAGACCGCGCGGCTCTACGAGGACTTCGGGCTGCTGACGTCCGATCCCGACATCAGCCACGACCTCACGGACCTGTTCAACAACCTCTCGGGCTTCGCGCAGGACTTCTCCTACCGCCGGCTCATGGTGGCCCCCGCCGGCCTGCGTCACGGCATCGTCGAGCGCATCGACACCGAGATCGCACACCACGCGGCGGGACGACCCTCAGGCATACGCATCAAGGTCAACTCCCTCGTCGACGAGACCGTGATCGACAAGCTCTACGAAGCGTCACGAGCCGGGGTCCAGGTCGACCTCATCATCCGCGGCATCTGCACGCTACGGCCCGGAGTCCCCGGCCTGAGCGACAACATCCGGGTGCACAGCATCCTCGGCCGGTTCCTGGAGCACAGCCGGATCTACTGGTTCGCGGGTGGCGGCGAGCCCGAGGCATGGATGGGCTCGGCGGACCTGATGCACCGCAACCTCGATCGCCGCGTCGAGGTGCTCGTACGCGTGCCGTCCGCCGCGCACACCGAGCAGCTCGGCGACCTGCTCGCCCGGTCGGTCGACGCCGAGACCACGTCATGGCACCTCGGCCCCGACGGGGAGTGGAAGCGCTACGTCGGCTCGTCCGACCTGCAGTCGGTGCTGATCGATCGCGCCAAGGCCCGCCGAAGCCGCTGAGGCAGGACTCGATCCCTAAGGAGGCCGCCCGCGGCCGACTGGGAGCGAGCTCTGCGAGCGAAGGGCGGTGACTTGCCCCGCTCGCCCAACCCTCTCGCCGTACGCCCCTTCGGTCGCTCGTCCCTCGCTCCCTCCCGCGACTTCGTCGCTAGGGGCCGGGAATCTACACAGGGCAGCTGGCGAAGAGGAGGGGGCCGTCGCCGGTCATGTATCCCGCGGTGTCCGGATCGTGCCTGAACCGCAGCACGGCAGTGCTTCCTTGCACCGACGACGAGCGCAGCACGAGTGAGTCCTCGACTCGCCCGGATCGCCCGATGAACGCCCCCGACGCGAGCGCCGTACGCGTGCGCAGCTGACCAGCGGCCTTCGACGGCGAGCGGAAGCCGAGCGCGAATCGCATCGTCTCGCTCTTCTTCGAACCGGCGTCGAGGGCGCGGCCGGCGTATTCGGGCTTGGCGAGCTCACCGGCCCGGTCGATGGCTGCGCGGGCCTGGGCCTTGACGTCGGCGCCGGCCTCCTTGAGCGAGGTGGCCAGGCACGCGGACGAGCCGGCCTGCAGGATGACGCTGTCACCCCCGGCGAGCGTGCCCGCCACATCGGCCGCGCTCCGCACGCCCAACAGTGAGGGTGCATCGCGGTCGATCGTCTCGAGGACCGTCGACACGTACGTGGCGCGGTCTGCCGCGATCACGAGGCGACGACCGGGGACCAGTGCGATCGCGCTCAGCGTCGAGGCCAGCTCGGGGCTCTCGACGTCGCTGCCGTCGGCGATCGTCCACACGCGACCATCGCGCGAGTAGCCGAGCTCTCGCAGGTGCGACTGCACCGACCCGAACGACACCGAGTCGTCGAGCCGGGCGACCATCGCGGCGCCATCCGGGGCCTGTCCGTACGCCTCCCAGTCGAGGTCGGCGGTCGACCAGCCGTAGGCGTCGTGCATCTCCTCGGTGAACTGACCGATGACCGAGCGGGTCGACAGGTCGCGCAGACCGGCATCGTCGGCCAGCGCCGCCCGGTCCGCTGCGGTCGACGCCGAGCCGAGCCCGAGCACGCGGCGGATGCGCGACCAGTCGGTGAAGCCGGCCACCTGGGTGTCCGCGGGCAGGGAGTCGAGTGCGGAGGTCAGGGCCGAGCGGGTGTCGCCTCCGACCTCACCGGCGGCCCAACGGCCGCCCACGACGGCAGCCACGATGACGAACGACGGGACGACGACGGAGATCAGCACGAGCCGCAGTCGCATCCCGTCCATACCTCCTTCATCCCCCGGTCATCTCCTCAGGGGAGAATACGCGTATGCCAAGTGAACGGATCATCAACGCTGCGGGCGGAGTCGTGTGGCGCAAGCGGGCGGGATCCGGTCGCGCCGAGCCCCGGGTCGACGTGCTCGTCGCGCACCGGCCGTCGTACGACGACTGGACCTTCCCCAAGGGCAAGGTCGATCCCGGCGAGGCACTGCAGGCCACGGCGGTCCGCGAGATCGCCGAGGAGACCGGCCTGCGCGTGCGCCTGGGCCCGCGGCTGGTCCAGGCCAGCTATCCGGTCGCGGCCGGCACCAAGGTCGTCGACTACTGGTCCGCGCGCGTCATCGGCCCAGGTGCGACCGAGCCGTTCACCCCCAACAAGGAGGTCGACGAGATCCGTTGGGTCGGCATCCGCGAGGCCCGCGAGCTGCTGACGTACGAGCACGACATCGAGGTGCTCGAGGACTTCCGCCGCCTGCGCGAACAGCAGGGCCACCGCGCTCGTACGCTCATCGTCGTGCGCCACGGCAAGGCCGCGCCTCGCGAGGACTACGACGACGACCTGGAGCGCCCGCTGACCCCGGTCGGCGTCGAGCAGGCCTCCGCTCTGGTGCCGCTGCTCTCCGCGTATGGGGTGCGCCGCGTCGTGAGCAGCCCCGCGGTGCGGTGCGCGCAGACCGTCGAGCCGTACGCGCACTCCATCAGCACGTTCCTCGAGATCGACGACCGGCTCTCCGAGGACAGCCGCGCCGCCCAGGTCGACCGCTCCGTCACCGCGCTGCTGGATCGCAAGAAGCCCGTGGCGCTCTGCTCGCACCGCCCGACCCTGCCGTGGATCTTCGACGCGATCGGCACGGATGTGCAGGAGCTGGCCACCGGCGAAGCCGTCGTCGTTCACCATCGCAAGGGCAAGGTCGTCGCGACCGAGAAGCTGCCCTGACAGGGCATACGGCCATCACCGGGCACCACCGTTACATCACCGTTCACCCCGCGTTCACCCACGGTCGGACATCGATACACCTGCAACTCATAGCGTCACGGGACGTAAGCATCTAAAGATCCCAGAGAGGGACCCCCGTGAACCGCAACCCACTGCGCATCGCCGCCCCCGCGGCCGCGCTCGCACTTGCCCTCGGCCTCAGCGCCTGCGGTGCAGCGAACGAATCTGACGACTCCGGCTCGAAGGACTCCGGCACCAAGGTGTCCGGCACGCTCAACGCCGGCGGATCCAGCGCCCAGGAAGCCGCTGTCGGCGCCTGGAAGAAGGCCTTCCAGACCGAGAACCCCGACTCCACCGTCAACTACGACCCAGTCGGTTCGGGCGGTGGCCGCGAGCAGTTCCTCGCCGGTGGCCTCGCCATCGCGGGCTCCGACGCCTACCTGGACGACGACGAGCTCGCCAAGGCGAAGGACGTCTGCAAGGGCGACGTCGTCGAGGTCCCCGTCTACGTCAGCCCCATCGCGGTCATCTACAACCTCGACGGTGTCGACGAGTTGAACCTCGCGCCGAAGACCATCGGCGCGATCTTCCAGGGCAAGATCACCAAGTGGGACGACGCGGCCATCAAGGCCGACAACCCCGACGCGAAGCTGCCCGACAGCAAGATCACCCCGGTGCACCGCTCGGACGACTCGGGCACGACGGAGAACTTCACCGACTACCTCGATCAGGCTGGTGAGGGCTCTTGGACCGGTGGAAAGACGAAGACGTGGCCGCTCAAGAGCGGTGAGGCCGCTGAAGGCACCTCCGGCGTCGTGGCTGCGGTCACCAGCGGCAAGGGCACGATCGGCTACGCCGACGAGAGCCAGGCCGGCGATCTCGGCCAGGCCAACGTCAAGGTCGGTGACGAGTTCACCGCCCCGACGCCCGAGGCTGCTGCCAAGATCGTCGACTCGGCGACTCCGGTCGCCGGCCGCGCCGCGACCGACATCGCACTCGACATCGACCGCAAGTCGACCGAAGCGGGCGTCTACCCGATCGTCCTGGCGTCGTACCAGATCGCCTGCCAGGCACCCGCGAAGGACGCGGCGCTCATCAAGGCCTGGCTGACCTACGTCGCCAGCGACGAGGGCCAGGCCGCAGCCGCTGAGAGCGCCGGGTCCGCCCCGCTCACCGCGGAGTTCGGCAAGAAGGTCCAGGCCGCGATCGAGACGATCAAGGTCAGCTGACCCCGACCCTTGAGCTTGTCGGAAGGGCGCACGTCCTTTCGACAGGCTCAAGGACCGGGTTCCGGTCCCCCACATCCTGAAAGGCACCACCTGTGACCAGCACGCAGGCTCCCGCTCCCGGCCGGACCCCGGTCCGCCGGCCTGGTGACCGCATCTTCTCCGGGCTCTCGCTGAGCGCGGGACTGCTCATCCTCGCGATCCTCGCCGGGGTCGCGATCTTCCTGACCGTGCAGGGCATCCCAGGCATCACCGCTTCTCCCGACGAGGTCAAGAGCGGGCAGCACTTCCTCCCGTACGTCTGGCCGCTCGTCTACGGCACGCTGATCGCCGCGACCATCGCGATGCTGATCGCGGTGCCGGTCGCCGTCGGCGTCGCCCTCTTCATCTCGCACTACGCACCACGCAAGCTCGGCCAGAGCCTCGGCTACCTGATCGACCTGCTCGCCGCCGTGCCGAGCGTCGTCTACGGCCTCTGGGGCATCCAGTTCCTGTCGCCCCGCATGGTGCCGTTCTACGAGTGGCTCGAGAAGCACCTCGGCTTCCTCCCCTTCTTCGACGGTCCGGTCTCCGCCACCGGACGTACGATCCTCACCGCCTGCGTCGTCCTGGCCGTCATGATCCTGCCGATCATGACCGCGATCTGCCGGGAGATCTTCCTCCAGACCCCGCGCCTGCACGAAGAGGCAGCCCTGGCTCTCGGCGCCACACGTTGGGAGATGGCTCGGCTGGCGATCTTCCCGTACGCCCGCTCGGGCATCGTGTCGGCCGCGATGCTGGGTCTGGGCCGTGCCCTCGGCGAGACGCTCGCGGTCGCGATGGTCCTGTCGGCCACTGCCGGCGTCGTCACCGCCGACTTGATCAGCAGCACCAACCCCAGCACGATCGCCTCCAACATCGCCCTGACCTTCGCCGAGGCCAGCGGCAAGAGCGTCAACGCCTTGATCGCCAGCGGTCTGGTGCTCTTCGTGATCACGTTCCTCGTCAACTTCGCCGCGCGGGCCATCGTGGACCGCCGCAAGGAATTCTCCGGAGCCAACTGATGACGACCACACTCACTCCTCCGCCCGTCGACGTCACGCGGGAGCTCTATGGCGCCCGCCTGCCCAGCTGGGGACCCCAGGTCGTCGTCGCGGCCGGCGTCGTCGCGGCCGGAGGCTCGTACGCCGCGGGCGCCAACGCCCTGCAGGCCGCGCTGCTCGCCTGGGTCGTCTGCATGGGTCTGCCGCTGTGGTCCGTCGTCGTCGAGGGTCGCCGCAAGGCCACCGACCGGCTCGTCACAGTGCTGGTCTCCTCGGCCTTCGTGCTCGCGCTCTTCCCGCTGTTCAGCATCCTGTGGACCGTCGTCAGCAAGGGCAGCAAGGTCCTGTCGGCGGACTTCTTCACGTACTCGATGCGCAACGTCGTCGGCGAGGGCGGCGGCATCTACCACGCGCTGGTCGGGACGCTGCTGATAACCGGTGCAGCCGCCGTCATCTCGATCCCGATCGGCATCTTCTCGGCGATCTATCTCGTCGAGTACGCCGAGGGCAACCGGCTCTCGCGCTGGATCCGGTTCCTGGTCGACGTCATGACCGGCATCCCGTCGATCGTCGCCGGCCTGTTCGCATACGCGATGTTCGTGCTGTTCTTCGGCGAGGGCGTGCGCATGGGCATCGGCGGCGCGGTCGCCCTGTCGGTGCTGATGATCCCGGTGTTGGTCCGCTCGACCGAGGAGATGCTCAAGCTCGTCCCGAACGAGCTGCGCGAGGCGTCGTACGCACTCGGCGTGCCGAAGTGGCGCACGGTCGCGAAGGTCGTCCTGCCGACGTCGCTGGCCGGCATCGTCACGGGCATCACGCTCGCGATCGCCCGTGTCATCGGTGAGACCGCTCCCCTGCTGATCATCTCCGGCATGACCGACTCGGTGAACTTCAACCTGTTCGACGGCCGCATGGCGACCCTGCCGGTGTTCGCCTTCGCCTCGCAGCGCAACCCCGGCATCCCGCCGGAGTTCAGCCTCGACCGCGCCTGGGGTGCGGCCCTCGTGCTGCTGCTCATCGTCATGCTGCTCAACCTCATCGCCCGCCTCGTCTCCTACTTCTTCTCGCCCAAGGGCGAGCGCTGAGTTCAGAAAGGACTCTGTCATGGCCAAGAGCATCGATGTCTCTGACCTGAACATCTACTACGGCGACTTCCTCGCCGTCGAAGATGTCACCATCCCGATCGCCGCGAAGTCCGTCACGGCGTTCATCGGCCCGTCCGGCTGCGGCAAGTCGACGTTCCTCCGCTCGCTCAACCGTATGCACGAGGTCATCCGCGGCGCCCGAGTCGAGGGCAAGGTGCTGATCGACGGCCAGGACCTCTACGGCGCCGACATGGACCCTGTGAACGTACGCCGGATGATCGGCATGGTGTTCCAGCGGCCCAACCCGTTCCCCACGATGTCGATCTACGACAACGTGCTGGCCGGGCAGAAGCTCAACAGCAAGCGCATGAAGAAGACCGAGGCCGACGACATCGTCGAGCGGTCGCTGCGCAGCGCGGGCCTCTGGGCCGAGGTCAAGGAGCGCCTCGACCGTCCCGGCTCGGGTCTCTCCGGCGGCCAGCAGCAGCGCCTCTGCATCGCCCGCGCGATCTCGGTCGAGCCGGAGATCCTGCTGATGGACGAGCCGTGCTCGGCCCTCGACCCGATCTCGACGAGCGTCATCGAGGACCTGATCCACGAGCTCAAGTCGCAGTACACGATCGTCATCGTCACGCACAACATGCAGCAGGCGGCCCGCGTCTCGGACGAGACCGCGTTCTTCAACCTGTCGGGCGTCGGCAAGCCCGGCCGGCTCATCGAGCACGGACGCACGGAGACGATCTTCTCGAACCCGACCGACTCCGCGACCGAGGCCTACATCCAGGGCCGATTTGGCTGAGGTCGAGGCCGCCCGCGGCCGAGCGCCGAAGCCAGGTTGAGCCGAGGCGCGGCGAAGCCGCCACCTAGTCGAAACCTCGTGAGATCAAGCCCGAGCGCGACCACGGTTGCGTTGGGACTTGATCTCACGAGGTTTCGAGGCTTCGGGCGCTGAGCGCCCTCGCACCTCAACCACCTCGACCGGTCGCGCGCGGAGCGCGCTCGGGCCTCGGTCAGTTGCCGGGGATGAGGATGTGCAGGAAGAAGTACGTCACGGCGCCGACGGTGGCCGCCGCGGGGATCGTGATGACCCAGGCGGTGACGATGCCGCGGGCGACTCCCCAACGTACGGCGCTGAACCGCTTTGTCGCTCCGGCTCCCATGACGGCAGACGTCATGGTGTGCGTCGTCGAGACCGGGGCGTGCGCGCCGATCGCCATGCCGTAGAGCACGATCGCAGCGGTCGACTCGGCGGAGAATCCGCGCGGCGGGTCGAGTGCGATGATGCGACGGCCCATCGTGCGCATGATGCGCATGCCACCGGACATCGTGCCGAGCGAGATCGCAGTGGCCGACGCGAGGATGACCCACAACGGGATTTCGTCACCCGTGTGCTCACCCCCGGCGATCAAGGCGAGGACGATGACGCCCATGGTCTTCTGCGCGTCCTGCAGGCCGTGACCGAGCGACAGCGCTGCAGCTGAAACGGTCTGGGACAGCCGGAACCCGCGGTTGAGCGTGTGCGGGTTGGCCCGGCGGAACACCCACATGATCGTCAGCATGATGAGGAACGCTCCGCAGAAGCCGAGCGCCGGGCTCACGACCATCGGGATGGCGACCTTCTCGACGACCTTGTCCCAGTCGACCGTCACGCTGGCGGCTACGCCGGCGCCGATCAGGCCGCCGATCAGGGCGTGGGACGAGGACGACGGGATGCCGAAGTACCAGGTGACGAGGTTCCACACGATCGCGCCGACCAGGGCGCTGAGGACAACTGTCAGGGCATGGTTGGGCGTCATGTCGTCGAAGCCCGTGAGGATGTCCTTGATCGTCTTGGCGACGCCGACACCCAACAAGGCGCCGACGAAGTTGAGGATCGCGGCCATCGTGAGGGCCAGCCTCGGGGTCAGGGCCCGGGTCGAGACCGAGGTCGCGATCGCGTTGGCGGCGTCGTGAAAGCCGTTGGTGTAGTCGAAGAACAGGGCGATGGCGACAGTGGCGATCACCAGCGCCAGGGTGAGGTCCACGACTCAGGACTCCTTGACGGCGATCTGCTCCACCGTGTTCGCGACGGATTCCAGCGCGTCGATGGCGTGCTCGAGGGAGTCGACGACGTCCTTGAGCTTGAGCACCTCGAGCGACTTGAAGTTGCCGCTGAAGAGGTTGGCCAGGATCCGGCGATAGGAACGGTCGCCCTGGTTCTCGAGACGGTTGATCTCGATCCAGTACTCGTCGAGGTCCTTCATGGTGCGCAGCCGGGGCATCGCCTCGGCGGTCAGCTGCGTCGCGCGCTGGAGCACCTCGACCTGCGGGGCGAAGTCGGCCGGCAGGTCGCCGAGCTCGTACAGCCCGACCAGGTCGACGGTCTCCTCCATGAAGTCCATGACGTCGTCGAGGCTGCTGGCGAGGCGGTAGATGTCCTCGCGGTCGAACGGGGTGATGAACGTGGAGTTGGCGCGCTTGATGATCTTGTGCGTCGTCTCGTCGGCCTGGTGCTCGGCCTCGCGCATCTGCTCGCCGATCAACTTCTTGTCGGTGCCGGAGTCCAGCATCTGTGCCAGGAGATCGGCACCGAGGACGAGGTGGGTTGCCATTTCGGTGAACAGCTCGTAGAACGTCGTTTCAACCGGTCGGATGCGAAAACGCACGACTAGCTCCTGTCAATGCTGGGTAGGCCACGCCCATGCTAGAGGCACGGCGTTCCAGAGTGTCAATCGCGGTGCCGCTCAGGCGTCAACCAGCTTTCGCGATCCCGAGGATCTCGTCGACTTCGCGTTGGGAGAGGTGACCGTCCTTCGACGAGGCCGCAATGATCAGCCGACTCGTCAGCTCGATCTCGTCGAGCGCTTGGTCGTCACGAAGGCGACTGTCCAAGGGCTCCGGCATCAGGGGCGCTCCATCTTGCATCGATCTGCTCAACACACGGTCAGCCTGATCGCAGCATCACGACAGGATCGTCCTCCCCTTGACCTCAGGTTATCGGGTCGCTCAACCCGGCGCACCCCCTTTGCGGTTTCACGACCGGTTGCCCGCGCCCATGTCACAAGATCCCGGGCTGTCTCGTCCCAGTAGCAAGGAGAGTCTCGAATCTGAAAGGTGATGACCATGCGAGTTTTCGTGGCGGGTGGGACCGGAGTGATCGGGCAGCGTCTCGTGCCGCAGCTGGTGGCCAACGGGCACCAGGTGACGGCGACGACCACCAGCAGGGACAAGGTCGACATGCTGCGGCAGCTGGGTGCTGAGCCGGTCGTCATGGATGGCTTGAACGCGGCAGAGGTCGGCGAGGCGGTCGCCGCTGCTGCGCCGGACACGATCATCAACCAGATGACCGGCCTGTCGCCGACTCATGGTGGCCGGATGAACCCACGGAAGGCCGACCGATACTTCGCCGCGACCAACCGGCTGCGCAGCGAGGGCATCGACCACCTCCTGGCAGCGGCAGAGGCGACCGGCGTGTCCCACGTCGTCTCGCAGAGCCACGCCAGCTTCAACGGGATTCGCGAGGGTGGATGGGTCAAGACCGAGGAGGATCCGCTCGAGGTCGTCGAGGGCACCAAGGCGGTGAACTACCTCGAGGACGTCGTGGCCAGAGCCGGTGGCGCGGTCCTGCGCTACGGCGGGTTCTACGGCGCCGGCGCCGACGACGAGCAGCTGAAGTTCGTACGCAAGCGCCTGGTCCCGATCGTGGGCGGTGGCACCGGATACACGTCGTTCGTCCACATCGACGACGCCGCGAGCGCCACGGTCCTGGCGGTCGAGCAACGAGCGCGAGGCGTGTTCAACATCGTCGACGACGAGCCGGCACCCTTCAGCGAATGGCTCCCCTACTACGCGGCGTGCGCCGGCGCCAAGCCTCCACGACGGATCCCCGCCTGGCTCGCTCGGCTGGTGATGGGCGAGATGATGGTGGGCATGATGACCGAGGGCCGGGGCTTCGCCAACGCGAAGGCCAAGCGCGAGCTGGGCTGGGAGCTGCGCTACCCGTCGTGGCGGCAGGGCTTCGAGAAGGAGCTCGCGTGACCCGCGCCGAGGAGTTCGAGGACCTGCGAGGCCTGCTGTTCTCGATCGCCTACCGGATCCTCGGCAGCGTGGCCGAGGCCGAGGACGCGGTCCAGGAGACCTGGCTGCGCTTCGAGTCCACGCCGACAGAGCCCATGTCGACCAAGGCGTTCCTCTCTGCGGTCGTGACGCGGATCTCGATCGACGTGCTCCGCTCGGCGCGCGTGCGACGGGAGTCGTATGTCGGTGAGTGGCTGCCCGAGCCGTTGGTCGAGGATCCGTATGAAGACCCGGCGCGATCGGCGGAGCTGGCGGACTCGGTGTCGATGGCCGCCCTGCTGCTGCTCGAGCGACTCAGCCCGCTCGAACGTGCCGTGTTCGTGCTGCGAGAGGTGTTCGGGTTCGGCTTCCCCGAGGTCGCCGCTGCCGTCGGCCGGTCCGAGGTCGCGTGCCGCCAGCTCGCCGCACGGGCGCGACGTCACATGGATGGCGGACGCACCCGCTTCGAGGCCGACCGCAAAGAGCGGGACGAGCTCGCTGCGCGGTTCTTCGACGCGCTTCTGGGCGGAGACGTCGATGGTCTGCGGGAGCTGCTTGCCGCCGACGTGCAGATGGTCGGCGATGGCGGCGGCAAGGCGCCCGCGTTCGCCAGGGTCGTCCTCGGCGCCGACAACGTGGCGCGGGTGCTTGCCGTGAACTTCCCGCTGTTCGCCGACATCGACGCCACGATCGAGCCGTGCCAACTGAACGGCGACCCGGGCGCGGTCCTCCGCGATCGCACGGGCCGGGTCGTCGGCACCATGACGTTGGACGTCCTCGACGGGCGGATCCAGGCCATCCGCTCGGTCGTGAACCCCGACAAGCTCGGGCACGTCGGCCCCGTGGGTGACGGCTGGGCCGTGGCCCGCGAGATCCAGCAGGCCCGACGGTCGAGCAACTGACCTTTCCGGTTTAACGAACACGTCTGGCCACTGGCAGACTGTGTACGCGCGTCGTACGACGCGGGCCTCTAGCTCAATTGGCAGAGCAGCGGACTTTTAATCCGCGGTCGCTCGTTGCAATGGCGGGGAATAACCCGGCTTTGACAGCCAGCGTGTCAGCCAAGGACCCTTAAGCTAATCCGTGGGGGGCGAACCCATCGGCGTTCATCAGCTCCGCGGGCGTGACCTCGAGCGCCTCCGCGATCCGCCCAATGTCGTCCGCGTTGAACACCCGGTCTCCAGCGAGACTCCGGTGCAGCGTCATGTGATTGATCCCTGACGCCGCCGCAGCCTGCCTGATCGACATCCCGCTACGGAAGATCGCCGCCGAGATCTGGTCATTCAGATATTCGGCGAAGGTTCGCCCCTGGCCATCACGGAGACCTGCGTGGGAGCGCACGCCTCATCATGAGCGCTACAACCTGTCAGGCGGGGGTTAACGCAAACATCGTCTTGCGCTGTCTCAGATTTGTGACACGTTAGAGGGTCAAGGCTGGCCGTCTCAAATCTGTGACACGTTTGTGGGCGGAGGAGAGGGAGGGGGTAGTCATGGCAAATACACCAAAGCGAACGTTCCGATCGCCTGCCCGGATCTGGAATCTAGCGGTGCGCAAATCGAAGCGGACAGGGAAGCCAATCGCTCACGTACTGAACGAGTGCCTGTGGGTGTGGACCAAAGATGAGCGCGAAAGGCGCCGGGATTCGAGCACGGATTAAGGGTGTCATGACACCTGAGCGGCGAATCCGTAACCTTTTCCGCTCAGGTGCCGCACCCTTTGGCTATGCCTTTCGACAACCAAGGGCACATCATCTCGGGGAGAACAACAATGGGGATTGACTTCGTGCGAGTGCTGGGTGTCCAGGTCTATGAGGTGGATGGACTCGAAGACGTCGCACTCTATCTAGAAGAAGATGGCATCCTATTCATCAGGTCCGGCCTTGACCCCGAGGAGTGTCGGACGATTTGTGATGACGTGCTGGGTTGCCTTGTCCCCCTGGCTTCTTAGCTGCCGACTTCGCCTTGCGCACGGTCTTCTGACCTTCATCTTCCTGCGCTGGTTGCGAAGCCTTCGGGTGCCGGACCGTGATTGCCAAACCCAAACGACTAGCAAGCTCCTTGACAAGTTCCTCATCACTGACCGCCTTCACCTCGTGCGTAATTGAGGGGGCCGCAGAACGCGGCAACCCCATCGCCTCGGCGACGGCAGACCAGACCGATTCATCGGAGAGTCGGAACGCTTTTGCCAAGGCTTGCACAGTCTCTGCGTGGGGTGGCTGTGGCAGCCGGCCCCTGTCATCGGTTACTAGCCGATGTACCTGCGCCCGCGAAAGCCCAGCCTCCCGCTCCAGGTCCTGGCGGTCCCATTTGCGGGCCACCATTTCCTGGTCGATGAGCTTCCGGTATGCGTGCATAAAACAACCTTCCGCCGTGACAACTTGCCGTGTCCAATGGACAATTCTGTTCGCGTCAAGCGCCTTCGTCGCATTTCGTGAAGCAATCCGTCAAGCAAGAGTATCGGGCGTCAAGCGGTTCTGACCGGTGGCTGAGCAATTTCTCGACGATTTGGTCTTGACGACTTGTCAAGCACTATGCAACACTCGGTCACACGGGGGTTGACAATCAAGAAGGAGGCGACAACAATGAGGAACACACCCAAACGCCGACGTTCCAGGAGTCGATGGATGAAGCTCGAAAAGCCAGAACTCATGGCCGACTACATGAAGGCCAAGGGCTTTTCTCAGGCCCGCCTTGCCCGATACGCAGAGTGCTCCCGCCAGTTCATCTGGGCGCTTCTCAACGGAGACCGGAACACCTGCACCAAGGCGGTGGGCGACCGCATCGAAGAGGCGCTGAGCCTCCTGCCCGGAACCCTTTTTTTGGACTCGGTGTCAAGTGATGCGCGACCGACCGTCAAGGGGCATGCGACAGACAAGGTCGCCGTATGACGACGCTCTCGGTATCGGTCAGAACCGCGGCGCAGCTGACCGAGATCAGCGAGACGACGATTCGTGACGCGATCAACAAGCAAGCGCTGCCGGCGCATCGCGTTGGGCGATCCATCCGCATCCTCACCAGTGACCTCGAGCAGTGGCTTCGCACCCTTGTTCGCGTCGGAAGCGAGGACGACTCATGAGCCAGACCAAAGCCTCGCTCGCGTGGCACAGGCACCCAGACCGCGAGGCACGGTGGCAGCGCAAGTACGGCGACCTGACGACCGCCAAGTACTACGTCTACTTCCTCAACGACGCTGATGGCAACGCGGTCTACATCGGCCGCTCAGTCGATCCCAAGTCTCGCCTTCGCGCCCACGAACGCAACCAGGGCAATCCGAACGGCGGCTTCTACGACACCTCGAGCTGGTACCCACTGGTCGATCACATGGAAGTCGTCGGCCCGTTCCCGTGGGACGAAGCCGTTGCGGTTGAGCGCGAGGAAATCGGCAAGCACCAGCCGCCGGCCAATCGTGACCTGACGGCCCGTGACCACCGCCCCGCTGTTGCTGCCGAGTCGCAGCGAATCCGTGACGAGTACCTGACCGAGCTTGGAGAAGCCTCATGACCGCCCTCCAGCGCCGCCTCAACGCACCCAAGCCACTCCCTGCAACCGATGTAGCCGACCGCATCCAGGTCCGCAGCGCATCAGCAACCTTCGAGTCATCCACCCGTGCGCAACTCGAAGCCGCGATTGCCAGTCGCACGTGGTCGCAAGGGTGCGAGGTGTGTGGCTCGGTGCAGATGTTCACGGGCAGCCTCGACGAGTGGCTGTCGAAGTCCGCAGCGTGGGATGAGAGCCACGAGTGCATCGCGCAGGTGTCGGCATGAGTTACGAGATGTGCGCTTTCCTCGTCGCTGCGTGGTTGATCGTCTGCCCTTGGATTGTGTCGCGTCGTCCTAGTGGCGGTGCGCGATGAAGACGCCGATCGAGGTTTCCGAGATCCGCAAGGGTGATCGGATCGTCGCAAAGTACAAGGTGTTCGACGCCGAGTACGAGGTCACCTACACCGCGTCTGGCAGCGGGCAGCCGTGGAG
The DNA here is from genome assembly GCF_056403535.1 of Aeromicrobium sp. P2_G6. NCBI lineage: Bacteria > Bacillati > Actinomycetota > Actinomycetes > Propionibacteriales > Nocardioidaceae > Aeromicrobium > Aeromicrobium sp. P2_G6. The sequence goes on from NZ_JBFUFH010000001.1 coordinate 164,537, forward strand.
GTCGAAGAAGGATGTCGACATCAACTCGGAGGTGGAGCACTACCTCTTGGACCGTCCCGCACCCGCCGTGGACCTGCCGACCGAGCCGACGTTGGGATGGCTGGAGGTCAGCGACACTGGGCAAGCGAACTTCACGCGAATTCCCGGCCGCGTTCTTGGTGTCTTCAAGAATCGCAAGACGGTTGTTGATGGCGGCACCATCGGCTCTTGGTCGCACGATCTGGTCACCGCCTTCACTCCCGCGACCGCCGTCCCAACGTCCGCGCTGGACGAGTTGCGCGAGTACATGAGGAAGTTCTCAGACGGCGCGATGCTGACACGTTCCGGCAACCAGATTCGCGACTTCCTCGCCGCCGTCGACAGGGCCGGTGATCCCCGATGACCGCCGCATCCACATCAGACGCACGTAAGCGCAACACGTCGCCAGTCGATCCGGTCGAGGTTGTGGCGCGGGCGATCACCACAGCAATAGGTGAGGACTTCGACGACAACGACCGCATTGATCAGGCACTCGCGCTCGACTGTGGCCGCGATGTCGTCAACGCCCTCCGAGCCGAAGGACTACTCGCATGACCGCCCCCGACCTCGACGCAACGATCGCCGAAATCGTCGACACGGCCACCGTCATCAACGCGGCGTTCGATCGGATGCTCGCTGATGAGGACGCGCGACATGCGGCGTGGATTGCTGCGTTGGGGGGCGTGGCATGAGTGCGCAACAGGGCAGGGCCGTGCTGTTCATCATGCAGGCCAACGGTCGTGTCACGGCAGACGAGTTCTTCGAGGGAAGCTCAGAGACTGATCCGTATCACCGTGCGCGCCAATTGTGGGCGTCTGTCGAGGACGACTTCCCCGACGCTGCACACGCGATCTACATGGACGATCGCGCTCGCGAACTGATGACTGCGGCGCGCATGGCGGCGATGGGACTTTCCTCATGACCATCGAGACACCGGACCTGTTCGACGCGATTGCCGACGCGGAAGCTGAGGCGTATCCCTCGGCGCCGATCGAGGGTGAGACGAAAGCGACTGTCGATCTGGTCGCGAATGACTGGCGCAGTGATGAGGACTGGCTGTCGTTCGTCCTCGCCGCTCGCAGTGCCGCCGTGCCGGACTACAACGATCCGGTCATCAGGATCATCTGGCGCGTGGACCCCAATGTCGTCAGAGAGCGCTTGACCAACAAGCACGGCCTCACCATCGAGCCTCGCCGCTACTCCGCGTTCTGGAGTCGAGCGGCTGGCAAGAACGGCTTCCTGATTGCCGACGGATGGACGGTCAACGACGACGCCAAGGGTCACAACAAGGGCAAGCCGCAGCGGATGTATCGACTCCGCACCTGATCGCCCTGCGGCGGGGTCGTCGGCACTCCACCCTCCCCCGAGTGCGCGACAACTCCTGGCCCTGCCGCAGGTGCCTACTTCACCAACAGCAAGAAGCCCGATCGCATCAACCGACCGGGCTCCATACAAGAAGGAGTCTAGCAATGACTTGTCCACACGCTCAGTCCAAGTGGGTCGGCATCGTGTCGAACAACCCGCACCCGCCGATCACTGGAGCGCACATGTCGCAGGTGACGTGCGCCCGCGAATCCTGCATCAAGAGAGCAATCAGCGAGGTTGCAGGATTCACCAACCAGACCGCGCGGCTCTACACCTACGAAGAGTTGCGTGCCTCATGATCCCCGCCGACGCATCAACCGCAACAGAAGCTCGACACAGCGAACCGTACTCAGGTCTCGTTGACCACCTGTTCGCGATCGGCAACGCAGGCTACGAGGGGCGTCACATCGCACGCGGTCGTCACGCTGATGGTGACTACTCGTATCTCGCCGAGGAAGCAGCGCACGTCGTCTGGTGCGCACAGTCGTACCCGCTGGTCCCGTGGCCGCAGCACGCTGGGGTGACGGCATGAGTGCGGGCATCGACCTCGTCGTCGACCACGACGGCGACCGGAAAGCATGGGTCGTTCGACCGTTCGGCGACTACGGGATCAACGGCAAAGTCTTTGCCGTCACGCACACCAAGGCTGAGGCCATCGCGATCGGCGAGGTGCTGGGCAAGGTCTTCGCCGAGTTCAACAACAACAGCGATGCGTGCGAGCTCTACATCCGCACGAAGAACGGGCGCATCCAGGACAAGCGCACCTATGGCCGCGACCCCGAAACGAGTGTCGGATGACCGCCATCATCGTCGCTGGCATCGCAACCGCCGCAGCCATCGTCACCCTCTGGCGACTCGCGTACAGGTTCGCGTGGGGGCTGTGATGACCGCCGACTACTACAACGCGGCCGGTGTCATCTGCGGACTCATGGCACTCATCGTGCTCGCGTGCTGGACGTGTCTGCGGAGGCCGATGTGATGCAACTCGACCTGTTCGCCGACGACACAACGGCCGGCGTCACACACATCTGCCTGCCTGACTTCTCACTCGCATGCGGCATCGGCTACCTCGAGAAGCCTGCCAATGACCGCGTGCTGTTCGGCTGGTCCAAGCCGCCGACATGCCCGTGGTGTCACAGCCTTGGACGCGCGTATTGCCAGCACGTTGCCAGCGAGATGCAACAGAGGGCCGCATGACGTGTCACAGCCCAGATGCCTGCACTGCCGACCAGTGCTGGGTCTGCGAACCCGACGAATGCCCAGATTGCCTGCCGCGGTCCGAGTGCCTGGCTTGCTCTGACGACCGCAGATACGACGAAGAACGCGACGCCCGACTTGAGGAGAACCTATGACTTTCGAACCCGGACTGCACGAGGACGTCCCGAACGCGGCCTACCACAGTGGCCTCAGATCGAACCCGAAGCCACTATCGGCATCCATGGCGAAGTGCTTGGTCACGAAGTCGCCCGCCGAGTTCAAGTGGGAGCAGGAGAACCGCACCGAGAAGACGGCGTTTGATGAGGGGCAAGCGGTTCACGAGCTCGTCCTTGAGGGTGAGTTCAAGACGATCGACGTGTACGACTTCGATTCCTGGCGCACGAAGGAATCACAGCAGGCGAAGGCTGAGTCGTATGCCAATGCCCGTCACCCGATGCTGCGTAAGGATGTGCGCAACCTTGAAGCAATGGCGCTCGCGGTTCATTCGTCGCCGCTCGCATCGTCCATCTTCACGAACGGTCGCGCTGAGGTGTCGGCGCTCGTACAAGACCCCGGCACCGGCATCTGGTTACAGGCGCGGTTCGACTGGCTGACACTCCCCGACATTGGCGCACCACGCATCGGCGAACTGAAGACGACGGCCAAGGGTGCGAATCCGCGTTCGTTCAACCGTGAGATTGCCGAGTACCGCTATCACCTTGCGGGCGCGTTCTATGGCCGCGTTCTCAAGCTGCTCGGTTACGACGACCCGACATTCACGTTCGTCGCTGTCGGCAAGAGCGCACCGCATTTCGTGTCGGTGCTCGAACTGTCCGAAAAGGATCGGCTGATCGGCGACATGTTGGTCGACAAGGCGATCAGCACGTATGCGACCTGCCTCGAGCGTGACGACTGGCCTGGTTTCGATCGGGAGATTCACGCGACCGACCTGCCGAATTGGAGCCTGTACGAGGCCGAAGAGATCGCGGGTATCAATGGCGACATCCAGGTTCCAGCATGACCGCCCGGAAGTACGCGCCGATCTGTTCGTACCCCGGATGCGGCAGGGCGCATAACGCCCGTGGCCTATGCAACCCGCATGGGGCCATGCAGCGCCGGGGTGAACCACTCCGACCAATTCAGGACCGCACCGGGCCTGTCGCACGACCTGTCGTCGATCGATTCGCAGACATGGTCGCACTTGCCGACAGTGGGTGTCTTGAGTGGATCGGTGGGCTAACGCTGGGTGGCTATGGTTCGTTCGCCGTAGATGCCACGAAGGCGACACCGCGTAGGGATATGGCGCACCGATGGTCATACGAGCATCACGTCGGCCCGATCCCGGATAGCTACGACATCGACCACCTGTGCCGCAATCGTCGATGCGTCAACCCTGACCACCTAGAGGCAGTCACCCGGCGCGTGAACATCCAGCGCGCCACGGCCCTCATTACTCATTGCCCACAGGGTCATGAGTACAACGCGGGGAACACGGTCGTCAATGCAAAGGGTCACCGCAAGTGCCGTGCCTGCGTGCAGGAACGAGAGCTGAAGCGCAGACCGGTCCGCCTCGCAACCAGGCGGGCAGAACGCGCCGCACGAGGGCTCAAGCGGGGCGGCCCTGAGCGCAAGACCCAGTGCCATCGGGGACACCCGCTAGCTGGCGAAAACCTCTACGTCTCCCCGAAAGGCACTCGAGGCTGCCGCGAATGCAGGCGCCTCAACCACCTACAGCGAAAGGCAGCATGACCATGGACATCACAGCAACCACGGCGCCACGCAGTGACCAGCAGAACTTTGATGACTACGCAGCCGGCGTGGCGCGTGTCGTCACCATCACCGAGGTCAAGGCTGGGTCATCGGAGCAGCCCGTCGAGATTCACCTGACTGAGTTCCCTGGCCGCCCGTACAAGCCATCCAAGAGCATGCGTCGCGTACTCGTCGCAGCATGGGGGGCGGAAGCGTCTGAGTACGCAGGCCGGCGCATGAAACTCGTAGGCGATCCAGACGTGAAATTCGGCGGCGTTGTCGTGGGGGGCATCAAGATCGCAGCCCTGTCGCACATCGACAAGCCGCTGAAGTTGGCGCTCACTGTCACCCGCGGCAAGAGAGCACCGCACGTCGTCGACCCGTTGCCCGACGCCCCATCATCCCCGCCACTCGAAACAACAGCCGAACGTGCAGCCAAAGCCGTCGACTACTTCGCAGGCCGCAACGTGTCCCAGAGCAACCTCGAAGCACACGTCGGCAAGCCAATCGCCGAGTGGGATGACGCGGATCTCGCAGACCTGAAGTCGAACGCTGACTCGATCGCGGACGGTGCAGCATGAGCGCGGAAGAGTTCGGCATCGAAGACCTGCCGACAATCATGGAGGGCCTTTCGCCCAGCAGTATGGCTGCGCATCTGGACCGTGACAGACCCTATGACGGCCAGCCACACACAGACATGGGCGAGCGTGGCAAGACGCTGGTAGAGGGTCTGACCTACCGCGACGTGCGCGACTGCTTCATCCGTGCATGCTTTGAATCCAGCGGCCTGCCGATCAGTGGGTGGCCCGGAAGCGTGTACGACCTGCCGTGGGACGACATGGACATCATCGCCGTCGCTCAGAACCTCTCGGTCCAGATGGAGAAGTACCAAGGCATCTATCCGAACGTGCCGAGGTTGCTGCCGACCGATCCAACCGAACCGCACTGGTGTGGTCCCACCCTTGAGCGGTCCGACTGGGGCACGCATACCGGTCCGTGTGACGGACGCTTCGGCTTTCGCGAGGCGGCGATATGAGCACCCACGAAACCGAAGCCGACCTCGAAGCCGCACGCCAGATCGACCAGTCCTCGAACGAAACTCGCGCCTTCGAACGGTCGGACGCGGCGAAGGTTGCGGCAGTGGCGGCGCTCGCGGATTGGTACGACGCGCAACCGAACTGGCGCGAGTGGCGAATCGGAGCATCTATCCGGAATGCCGTCGCAGATCCGGACGCAGCGCTGGCGAGAGTGCGGGCCGAGACGCGCGCGGAGGTGGCGTGGGAGATCGCACGGGCAATTGAAGCGGCGGGCGTCAAGGTGGCGGCGATGGGCACGCCCGAATTCGCGCAGGCCATACAGGACGCCCGCATCGCCCGCGCCAAGGCGGTGACCCCCGATGTCTGAGCACACCATCACCCGTCGCAAGGTCGACCGCTACCCACTCGACCCCCACTTCATCGCCACATGCTCAACCTGCGGCCCGCTCGGACCACCCGTCGACCTCGAAGACGCAAGACGCGCTGGCAGACGGCACGAGTCGTCACAGGCGCAGGAGTCGGTTGCGGGAGGGGTGAGCGAGTGATGGCGGCAGACATTCTAGACCCGGCATCTGGTAGTCGGATGTTCTATTTCGACAAGGCCGATCCGCGCGTCGAGTTCGGAGACATCCGCACCGAGGAACACATCCTCTGTGATGGCCGGACGCTGACCATTGCGCCAGACCGGGAGATGGACTTCCGCGACTTGCCGCACGATGACGAGTCCTTCCATCTCGTCATCTTCGACCCGCCACATCTCGTCCGCGTGGGTGAGAACGCATGGATGGGCAAGAAGTACGGACGCCTTGACCGGGACCACTGGCAGGGCGACCTACAGGCCGGATTCGCCGAATGCTTCCGCGTCCTGAGGCCCAACGGCGTGCTCATCTTCAAGTGGAACGAGACCCAGATACCCGTCCGCGAAGTCCTCGCCCTCACACCCCTTGCGCCGATCGTCGGACACCGCTCCGGCAAGACCGCCCGCACTCACTGGGTCACATTTATGAAGCCGGTGGCCACCTCATGACCCCCCGGCGCAACGTGCACATCCTCACCGCCGCAGGAACCACACGCGACACCACAGCCACCCTCACCACCCGCGAAACCGACCGCGCAACACACGTCGTGATCGCCATGGACGACGGGGAGACGTGGGAATGCGAGGTGGTGGGGAAGTGAACATCTACTCGAACGACGACTGGAAAGAACAAGCACTCTGCGCGCAAGTCGACCCCGAGCTGTTCTACCCCGAAGAGGGCGGATCGGGAAGAGAAGCCAAGTTCATCTGCTCACAATGCCCCGTCCGCGCTGAGTGCCTAGAAGCGGCCATCGACGAGGTCCACGGCTACTGGGCAGGCACATCACCCACCGAACGAAAGCTGATGCGGAGGGACGCGGCATGAGTGTCAAGACAGTTGTCCACACGCACCTCACACAACCTCGCGAGGTGTCGCACCGGTCGACCACAATAGAAGCAGCCCCGGAGAAGGCTGCAACCTCGCTCCAGGGCCTAACCAAATCCGCACCCGCACCAGCAAAGACACAGGGAGCATCAATGGCCTCACCTCAGGATAAACCAGCCCTCAGACCGGACGACAACCGTCACGGAACAACCCGCGGATTCCATGCCGGATGCCGGGATACATGCTGCCGCCGAGCCATCGCACGCTACGAGAAGCTGACCAAGCACCGCCGTCGCGCCGGCATCTCGTGGGCAATACCCGCCACCGGCACCCAGCGCCGACTCCAAGCCCTCATGGCCCTCGGATGGACCAGTACGCAGATCGCGCACGAAGCGGGCTGGGGGAACCGTAACGGCGTATTCCGCATCCTCCACGGACAAAAGGGCCGCCCCTGCCAATGGATTGAACGGAAGACATACCGCACCGTGGCCGAGGTCTACGAGCGGCTGCACATGACCGTCCCCGAACACACCCCCGCCAACGCCCGGACGAGATCCCTCGCAGCCAAGAAGGGATACGCCCCGCCTCTCATGTGGGACGACATCGACAACGATCTCGCACCAGCCGAAGCCGACGACGACGCCGACACGGTCGACGAGGTGAAGGTACAGCGCATCCTCAACGGCTGGCTCGAGGACTGCAACATGGCCGAACGCTTCGCCGTCATCGAACGCTGGGACGGCTCGATCGCCAAGCTCGAGCAACTCACCGGCTGGCACGTCCACCGCATGATGAAACGAGAGGCAGCCTAGTGCGCATCCGATCCATTCGCCCCGAGTTCTGGAGCTCAGAAGACGTCGCACAGATGGACTGGCACACCCGCCTCGTCTACATCGGCCTCTGGTCTTACGTCGATGACAACGGGGTCGGCAGAGATGTCGAGCGTCTCATCACCGCCGCTCTCTTCCCCCTCGATGAAGACCTCAGTGAGTGCTCACTGAGGGTTCACGGAGCCCTCAAGCACCTAAAAACAGGTGGTCAGATCACTCGGTACAAGGTCGACCGGAAGCCCTACCTGCATGTCACGGCGTGGGAGACGCATCAGCGCATCAACAGACCGTCCGCCGACCGCTACCCCATCCCCACCAGCGGAAACGCCAAACCCGCACGTGCATTCAGTGAGCCCTCAGTGAGCCCTCACGACACCCTCAGTGCTGGAGAAGGGGAGAAGGGGAGAAGGGGAGAAGGGGAGAAGGGTAAAGAACTTGCGCGAGTCGACCCGGTTCTGTTCGACGAGTTCTGGAACGCCTATGGCAAGAAGGTCGGTCGCGGCAAGGCGGAGGCGGCATTCGCGAAAGCCCTGAAGGCTGCAACCGGCCTCGACCTGATCCGCGCCGCAGCCGAGCATGCCGAGTGGCACGCACGCGCAGGAACCGAGTCTCGATTCATCCCCCACGCAACGACATGGCTCAACGAGAAGCGCTGGATGGACGAGAGACCCGAGCCAGCCGCACCCCGTGGCACCAACAAGGCGGCCGACCGAATGCAAACCAACCTCTCCGTTGTCGAAGAGCTCAGACGACGAGAAGCGCAACAGGCAGACCCAACCCGGCTAGCGATAGGCGACAACACATGAGTACCTACATCAGTGACAAGCAACTCGGAGACCTACTCAGCCCCGCTCATGGATTCGTCGACGTCGCCCCCTGTGTCCTCGGTGGCGGTGTCCGCCTGATCGTCCACGATGGCACCCTCCGCCTGGAACCCGACGAGGCTCGAGCGCTCGCCGCTGCGCTGGGTCGCGCCGCAGACGACACCGAAATCTGGGCCAACGAATGAACGCGTCAGACGTGGCAGCAGTCCTCACAGTGGCATCAGGCATCGACAACCGCACCATCACCACCGACGTCGCAACCATCTGGGGCCAAGCGCTACTGGCCGACATGTCACCGAGGGAAGCGATCGACGGGGTGATAGCGCACTACGCCGAGTCCGCCGAGTTCGTGAAGCCCGCACACATCAACGCCCTGGTCCGACAGAAGCGCCGAACGATGGCCCGCGATGTACCACCCGTTGTGCCACCGCGCGAGCTTGCCGACGAACCCGCAAAGGAGATTCGTTGGACCCGGCTGTGGGAGGACGCGTTCATTGCGGGTCACACGGAGGACGCGTCGAGGGTCATTGCGAATCGCGAGTTCGACATCACCGAGGACGAACCGCCACTTGCGATCGAGTCACACGTCGGCGCGCTACGGGAATCGCTGGACCGGACTGCGCGCGAGATGGCTGACAGGGCACGGATGGCACAGATCCAGGCCGAGGTTGATCGACAGGCCAAAGCGAAACGGCGCGAGGAACAGGCCGCACGTATCGAAGCCGAGAAGAAACTCACCGCCGCACGTGAACCCGAGCCGACGCGTGAAGTGCGCGATGCGGCGGAAGTTGTCCAGTCGCACCTTGAGGAGTCCGCATGAGTGCAATCCATCAGCCCTACACGGATGACGGTGTGACCTACTGCGGCTGGGACGGACATGAAGGTTGCGGAGAACTCTGGCCGTGCTCAACCGTTCGGCCACCACGACTCGCATGCATCTGCCTTGGCCGATACGAGAGCGCCCACCCCCGATGCCCGATTCACATCCCAACATCAACCCCCGCCGACACGACGCCGGCCAGATTGCAGGAGGACGCATCGTGACCCGCGACGACGGATTGCTCACCGACGTCGATTGGGACGTGCTCGGCGGGGACCAGATCGAGGCCGCACAGATAGCCGCCGCGAACAACCGCGCACCAGTGAAACCGGTGGTACCGCCCGTAGTACCACCGGACGACCAGCCGCGTCTCGTTGGTGACTTAGCGGCCAGCGCTATACCCCGCGGCTACGGAATCGCACACAGGATCGCGCGCAATGTTTGGCAGCGAGCAACGACAGAGGGAGATGTGGCATGAGTGAGTTTCGCGACCGATACCCGCATGGAGTCCTGACCGAGCAGGAGGGTGGCGTGCCGAACGACGTCTACTGCTGGGAATCCGCCCGCCACGTCTGCCGCAAACACCGCGTTCCCGAATCTGTCTGCATTGACGCCACCACCGAGGGAGTAGCCGAATGAGCACCGAGACGATCTGCCAGGTAGCCACATGCGACAGACCGAGCGACGACTGGATCGTGTGCAAGACGTGTGCGGGCCACTTCGAGCAAGTGCTGGCCGAGATGCCGTGGATGCTGGACGAACTCGACACGGTCATCACGCAGCAGACCCGCTACACGACCGAGTCATCTGGCAAGGCTGCCGAGACTCCGATGATGTTCAACGTCAAGGCGTCCGACATGCGTGGCCGACTGGTGACCGAGCTCGAGACGGCGACACGAATGGTCGCCGAGTCCAACGGCTGGAAGTTGTCGCACACCGACGCGGCCGGCGCTTCGAGGTGGCTCATGCGCTCACTGACGGCGGTTCGGCTCCACGAGGGTGGCGCGCTGATCGTTGACGGGATCATGGCGACGAACGCGGGGTGCCTCTGGGTGATCGACCGACCAGCAGCGAAGCAGTACCTCGGCGACTGCCCGCAGACTCACGGTGAGTCCGCACTGGCCGAGAAGTGTCAAGGCCGCATTTACGGGCGCCAGGGACGCGACACGGCAGCGTGCGACACATGCGGCACCGAGTGGCAGGCGGCAGTGTTGCGCGAGTACCTGCTCAAGCAACTGGACGACCGCCTCTGCACGGCGTCGGAGATTGCGCACCTGTCGACGTACCTCGGTCTAATCGCAGGCCGTGAGCAAGTCCGGAAGCGGATCAACCAGTGGCACGCGCGCGGCCTGATCGCCTCCCACGAAACCAGTCCCGATGCGATGTTCAGGTTCGGCGAGGTGTACGTGATGCTGGCTCAGGACGATACTGCTAGGCGGTCTGCATAGCACGGTGCGTCGGTCCTTGACAAGGGGCCTTCTTGCCGTCACCATTGGATGAGAGCGACCGACGCATCCCAGAACCGGGAACCGGTCGCTCTTGTCATGCCCGAGACGCGGGAGGTCACATGCCCCGCCTCCGCGTAGACCGCGACACGTCCGAAGCTGAGATCGTTGCCGCGATACACAACCTGTTCGACGCGTCCCACACCATCGACGCCGAACTCGCATCCGGTCGTCTAAGTCGGGCGCATCGTGAGATTCGCAACCTGGCCCGCGACAACATCCACGACGAGATCGAGCGACTGACGAACATCGTCAGGTATCGCCGCTCTCGTGTACCGGCGTAACTGATATCACCCCGATAGCGGGTGATATCACGACGTACAACATCTTGTACGTCTTGTACAACACGCTGACATCGCACGCAGCGCCGACCCACCACGAACGTGAACCGCGGCCGACTCGTGCGACCAGCAACACCCCACTTCTCGTTTAGCGACCTAAGTGGGAATACCGACAGACCAGTTCCCACTTGGGAACCTGTCCGTCAATGGGGATCAGCAGCGTCAGGGCACAAGGCACCGACGCGCTAGAGAACGGCAGTCACATGTCGCTTGTTGAAAGAATCCAAACGCCACGGCAACGAAGCTACGGCCTAGAATGCTCAGTCGGCGTCATCCTAGACACGCTCAAGGGTGACGAACTCGACGCGTTCAAGGTCATGCTCGGGACGCCCGAGAAGCGCGGATGGTCACAGCAAGAGATCTACGAAGCGCTCACATCAGAGGGCTACGAGGTGGGTCGCCAGACGATAAATAGGCACCGCGCCAAAGGGTGCAGGTGCTTCAAATGAGCCGCGTCGGTTGCCCGTCCTGCGATCGGGACCTCTCGTATCCCGGCGCACCCGGTCACGAGTGCTACACCTACGACGAGTGGCTCGAACGCATTGCGGCCAACGAGCGGTCCGAATCATGACCCTCGCCGAGCAGGTCGAGGCCAAGACCGCCCCGATGCTCAAGGGTCACAACATTGTGACGCTGGACATCGAACGCATCCCCGGCGTGTTCACCGCCGACTTCTGGGACCTCAACGCGTTCAAGAACCGCCGCATCCACCCCGACCTCGTTGTCTCATGGCCGCGGACCATCTGCCTCGCATGGCGTTGGTACGGAGCGAAGAAAGTCGAGTTCGCCGCAGAGTGGGAGCCCGGTGGACATGCGGCCATGCTCGTTGCTGCGTGGGAGGTGTACGACAAGGCCGACATCATCGTCGGCCACAACGTTGCACGCTTCGACAGCAAGCACCTGCAAACCGGGTGGCTCGAGCTCGGACTACCAATGCCGTCGCCGTACAAGACCGTTGACACGCTCGCGGTCGCACGCAAGCACTTCGGCATGGAGTCCAACACCCTCGACGCCATCTGCAAACGTCTCGGCGTACCCCACAAGACGGACAAGTACGAGGTCCAGGTAGCCAAGGACGCATGCGCCGGCGACGTGAAGATGCAGCGGAAACTGCGGGCCTACAACTGTGGTGACATAGTTGCTTCCGAGGGTCTGTACGACCGGCTTCGAGGTCGCATCCCGAACCACCCGCACGTCACGTCCGGCAACTCGCTGGACGCGTTGCACTGCAATCAGTGCAACGGTCGCAACCTTGACCGGAACGGCGTCAAGCTCGCCGACCAGATCCTGTACCTGCTCTATCGCTGCGACTCGTGCGGGGCCAACGTCCAAGGCACCCGGCACTCACGGGCTGCAACCACACGTGGTGCAGCATGAGGCGGCATAAGCACAACTGGCAAGACGGTGGATCGTGGTCGGGCGAGGGTCGTGCCGACTTCACCTATCGGCAGTGCCACGGTTGCCGGGTTGTTCACATCACGTTCGTTCGCTCACGGCACGAAGTCGAGCCGGTGATAATGCTGTGGCTGACATTCGGCTACTCGATCAGCATGGAATCCGGAGCCATGCGACCCCGTCCAGCCGGTGCGCGATGACCGCGCCACAGTGGATACCGCTGGTTCGCGATGAAGCCAAGTTCAACGCCGCAATGGGACGACTGATCGAATCCACTGCTGGCCTCGTCGGATACGCCAACGACCTGCAACTGACACGCACCGTTGGACTGCGACCATGCCCACACGGTCAGCACGATGACGGCTGCGGGTGTTTGTTGTGAGACTGCGCATCAAGTTCTCCATCAGCCTCAACGAACCCGAGTCGCAAGGTGTAGATGCGCCCGACAATGAAGCGCAGATCGGCCACATTGAGACCGCTGGCTATGTCGACACGGGTCTCGGCTTCGTGCCACCCGGACCCAAGCAAGACGAGGCGTGGGAATGACTGAGCCACACGATCGATTCGAGAACGACCGCGAGGCACACCCCGACTGGCAGCCAACGCCCAAGCCGTGGTGCCGCGAGTGCTGTGTGCCGTTGGGATCATGCGGATGTCCTGCTGCTGAGGCTGAGCTCGACAGGCTGAGGGCCATGCACCTTGATGGCATGGGCAGCGAGTAGGTGGCCAAGCATCCATGCCTTGAGGTCGGATGTCCCACCCTCGTCGACCCTGGCACCACACGCTGTACCAAGCACGAGCGCGAGAGGGACAGGGCACGAGGCACCAGCAGTGAGCGTGGGTATGGGTCGAAGCACCAGCAACTACGCGCACGCTGGCAACGCAGGCTAGACGCAGGCGCACTCGTCCGATGCTGGCGATGCAGCAAGCCGATCGACCAGACCAGCTGGACACTCGGACACTGCGACATAGACCGCGCCAAGTACCACGGCCCCGAGTGCCCACGCTGCGACTACGCGGTGGCAGGACGCACGGGTTGTCCACACCCCTCGCACGGCATATCACCACGCGGGTAAGCCTGTGGACAAGACCCAGGGGGATGGGCCTAGCCCCGCCTGAGCCTAGACCGTGGGTGAGGTGTCTCGCTGTCCAAGCACTCTGAGTTTTGTATCGAGGCTTGTACCAACATGCTTCCCATGAGATATCCCGTGCCGTAGCGCGATGCTGCGGCTGTTCGGCGCGATGCCGTAGGAGGAACCATGACGACAACCCCCACCGGTCTTGGTCCTGGCGGTCACTCGCTCTGGACCTCTGTCACTGAAGCGCATGAGCTCGAAGCGGTCCAACTCGTTCAGCTCGAGGAAGCGTGCCGTGCGAAGGATCGTTGCGACCGTCTTGCCGTGCTGCTGAACGAGGCGCACGACTCCAAGATTCAGGCTGATGCGAACACGACCGCGAACCTGATGAAGCAACTTCTCGCGGCGCTGCGTCTTCCTGATCCCGAGTCGGGCAAGCGTCCGCAGTTCCGTGGGGCGCGCGGTGCTCAGAAGCCGTCGATCGCTGGCGGTTCGCAGGTTTCCTCGCTCGATCGGGCGAGGGCTCGCAAGTCTGGTGCGTAGACCTCATGGGCTTCGTCCCGCTGTTCGACGGGCAGGTTTGCTCGCTCGGCTACATCGCAGTGGACTGGATCATCGAGAACTGCTGCTACGGTCCTGGCGATCTTCAGGGCGAGTACCCGGTCCAGGTCGATGACGAGATCTTCGACTTCATCGTCGATGCCTACGAGCTCGATCCCACGACTGGCCGCAAGGTCCGCGACGAAGGTGTCCTGAGCCGGCCGAAAGGTCGCGCGAAGACGGAGATCGCGGGTTGGCTGGTCTGCTTCGAGGCGTTCGGTCCCGCACGGTTTTCGCATTGGGGTGACGATGGTCAGCCGGTTGGCAAGCAGGTTGTGTCGCCGCTGATCAAGTGCCTTGCCACTGAGGAGTCGCAGGCTACGGCTGCGTTCTCGGTAGTCGCGTACATCGTGAACGACTGGGGCAAGGAGAACCGCCCCGAGGTCTACGGCGACATCCGCGGCGTCCGTCAGTATCAGTCGGCGACCGCGATCTACCTGCCGAATGGTGGTGAGATCCGCGCCTCAACTTCCGGCTCTGCGTCGAAGGATGGCGGCAAGGAAACCTTCGTCGTCGCGGACGAGACCCACCTGTACGTACTGCGCGAGCTGAAGTTGATGTACGGGACGATCCGCCGCAACCTCGGTAAGCGCAAGTTGGCTGAGCCGTGGCTGTTGCAGACCTCGACTGCGTACCGCCCTGGCGAGATGTCGATCTTCGAGGAAACGCTGACCGCTTGGCGCAAGAAGGAACTCTCGCCGCGGGTGTACGTGAATCATCGCGAGGCCAAGGGCAAGATCGACATTCTTGACGAGGAGCGCACGCTCAAGCAGTTGCGCTACGTCTACGGACCGGCGTCTGAGTGGATGGACCTGGACCGGATCTATCGCGAGATGCTGGACCCGCGTTCGTGTCCTGATGAGGCGACGGCGGCCCGGTACTTCCTGAATCGGCCGATGTCGGGTCAGGATGCGTGGATCGCTAAGGCCATCCACGAGCGCCAGACCCGACCTCGACCCAACGAAGACCCAGCACCGTGGACCGTTACGCACGGTACGGCGATCGCGCTCGGCTTCGACGGCTCCCTGAACGATGACACCACAGTCCTACGGGGATGCCGGATGTCGGATGGTTTCCTGTTCAAGATCGGCGCATGGGCCAAGCCTGACGGTGCTGCCGGCGAGGGCTGGCAGGTTCCCCGGCTCGAGGTGCTGGCGACCATTCGCGAGACCCACGAGCTCTACACGGTGGCTCGCGGCTACTACGACCCGCACGAGTGGCGCTCTGACATTGACACCCTCGCGCAGGACCTAGGCGAGGATCGCGTCGTCGAGTTTGCGACGTCGAGCTACGTCCGCATGAATGAGGCGTTGGACCGGCTGCACAGTGGCTTGACCATCGGCGAGGTGTGGCACGACGACGATCCGTTGGCGGCCGAGCACTACGGCAACGTCATGGTGGCGCCCCGTGGCCGCATGCGCCTCGTGCGCAAGGAAACCCCGAACTCCGCACGCAAGATCGACTCTGTCGTCGGTGACGCGCTCGCGCTCCAGGCCCGCGCAGATGCCATCGCGGACGGCTGGTCCGAAGAACCGACTGAGACGTACTTCCGCCTACCGCGATGACCCGAAGGAGGGCTTGTGGCGCTCTCCACGGACGAACTTGACCTGATTGCTCGCCACAAGTCCGAGCTCGACTCACGGTCGCTCAATGACGAGTTGCTGCTCCGGTACTACAAGGGCCGGCAGCGCGTCGAGCAGCTGGGCATGGCGATCCCGCCGAACATGCGCCGCTTCCTGACGATCGCGAACTGGTGTCGTGTCGTCGTCGACACGATCAACGACCGCCAGCAGGTCCGCTCGCTGATTCTGCCTGGCGAGGAGACGGCCGACCCAGCGCTTCGTGAGATCTGGGACGCGAACAACCTGACCTCGCATGTCGGCATGTTCAACCGTGACCGGATGATCTACGGCCGCTCGTTCATGTCGGTCGGCAGCAACGAGGCAAACAAGGAACTTCCCCTCGTCCGTGTCGAGTCACCACGCGAGTTGAACGCGATCGTCGACGTTCGCAAGGAAACGATGTCGTCGGCTGCGCGCTTCTACGGCACGACCAATCGCGGCCACGGCCCCACGCAGGTCACGTTGTACCTGCCGGACGAGACGATCTGGGCCAGCCGCGAAGGTGTCACTCAGGAGTGGGAAGAGGTCGACCGCGACCCGCACAAGCTCGGCGCGGTGCCTGTCGTGATGCACCTCAACCGCCGCATGTCGGGCGGCTGGGAGGGCGAGTCGCAGATGAGCGACACGATCCCCCATGTCGACGGCGCAGCGCGGTCGCTGACCAACCTGCAATTCGCGCAGGAGGCCCACGGCATTCCGCGCATGTGGATGACCGGCGTGGCCAAGGGTGACTTCGTCGATGTAGACGGCAAGCCCATCCCGCAGTTCGAGGCGTACTTCGACGCGATCCAGATGCTCACGAGTGACAAGGCGAAGATCGGCCAGCTTGACGCTGCCGACCTGAAGAACTTCGAGACGTCGCTGAACATCTACCGCACCGAGGCTGCGAACGCGAACGGCTTCCCGGCCAGCTTCTTCGGCATCACGTCAGCCAATCCTCCGACCGAGGGTTCCATTCGTGCCGAGGAGGCGCGGCTGGTTCGTAGCGTCGAGTCCCAGAATGACGAAGTCGGTATGACGATCGGCTGGGTTGGTGCGCTGGCTCTGCGGTTCCGTACCGGCGAGTGGGTCGAGGGTAACCGGGTTCGTGTCGACTGGTTCGATCCGTCCACGCCGACCGTCTCGCAGCGTGAGGATGCGCTGGCGAAGCGACGTGCGGCCGATGTGCTCTCGCGTGAGGGCTACTGGGACGAGCTCGGCTGGTCTGAGGCCCGCAAGGCTAAGGAGCGCGCCTACTTCGCCGCGGAATCTTCGGATGCCCTGATATCCACACTGCTGCGACCCACCGCGGGTACGCCACCGACCACGCCGCCTGATGCTCCAGTCGGCGCTTGAGTTCTACCGGCGACAGCAGCAGTTCACCACCGCGGCCCTGATCGCGGCGCGGCGCAAGGGGATCACTCCGCTCGAACTCGCCAAGATCATCGCCGCGATCCAACTGACCGCAGCGCGGGATTCGTTGGACTGGATTCAGCCGATGCTCGATGAGCAGAACATCTCGGCACCACTTCCGGGCGCAATCCCCGCTAGCGCGTTCGCCGGCACGGCGACAGATGGCCGCCCGCTCGAATCCCTGTTCGGCCAAGCGACCAGTCCCGAATCGCTGGGACTGATGGCAATCACTCAGATCCAGGATGCGGCACGACAGGCGGCCTCGGTCTCGATCGCGGCACGTCCCCACATCGGCTATGTGCGGATGCTGAATCCGCCCTCATGCTCACGGTGCGGCGTTCTGGCCGGGAAGTTCTACAGGTTCAACGCGGGGTTCGCCCGCCATCCCCGTTGCGACTGCCGCCACATCCCCTCCACCGAGGATCGTGCTGGCGACTTGACCACCCGGCCTGACGTGTACTTCGACAGCCTCTCCAAGGCCGACCAAGACCGCATCTTCACCGGCGCGGGCGCCGAGGCTATCCGAAGCGGTGCCGACATCTCGCAGGTCGTCAATGCGCGCCGCGGCATGACAACCGCACAGTCCAACCGGTTGGTAAGAAACCAGTACGGCGACTTCTCCACGACGGCGGGCATTAGCTCGCGCAGCGTGTACGGGCGCACGCAGACCCGCGAGAAGTTGGCCGGCAATCGCTACACGACCGCGACCCGGATCAGGTTGATGCCTGAATCAATCCTCGAGATCGCGAAGGACCGCGAGGACGCACTGCGCCTCTTCCGGCTCTACGGCTACATCTCCTAGCCCCCCACATTCTTCCTGACGGCGCGAGGCCGACAGGACAACTCCGCGATGGAGGAAACCATGTCCGACACCACTGCTGTACCCACTCCCCCCGCACCGCCCGTCACACCCGCCGAACCTGTCACTCCGAGCGATTCGGAAGACAAGCCACTCGGCGAAGGTGGCGAGAAGGCGCTGAAGGCCGAGCGCGAAGCGCGGGCCGCTGCCGAGAAGTCGGCCGCAGCCTTGCAGAAGCAGCTCGACGAGATCAACGCAGCGAACCTGTCTGATCTCGAGAGGGCACAGAAGGCCGCCAAGGATGCCGAGGAAGTCGCCACGAAGGCGACCATCGAGGCCCTTCGGTATCGGGTCGCCGCGAAGCACGGCATCAGTACGAAGCCGGGCGACAACGGTGAGCCCTCGGACGCAGACCTGTTCTTGACCAGCTCCGACCCGGAGATCGTCGAGAAGCAGGCCGTCGCACTAGCGGCACGGACATCAACGGCACCCCGCCCCGACCTCAGTCAGGGCGGCAAGCCCCCGACTGGTTCCTCCCCTGAGGGCGACTTCGCGTCGTTCATCAAGGGCCAACTCTCCTAGGAGGAGAACCCCAAATGGCTACATCACTCTCCGCAATCAACAGCACCCTGCTGCCGGCAACCATCGCCGGACCCATCTTCGACCAGGCCGTCGAAGAGTCCGCCGTCATGAAGTTGGCGCGGCGTGTACCGCTGTCGCTGACGGCTCAGACCGCGATCCCCGTTTCCATGGACGTCCCCGCTGCTGGCTGGGTGTCTGAGGGTGGCGTCAAGCCGGTCGGTAACGGTCAGGTCGGCATCAAGACGATGGTCGGCAAGAAGGTCGCCCTGCTGGTCCCGGTCTCGCAGGAGATCGCCATGACCAACGCGGCCGGCCTCTACGACCAGCTTCGTCAGGATCTCCCGACCGCCATCGCGCGCGCGTTCGACTACGCCGCGATCCACGGTCTGGACCTCCGCACCGGAGCGGCTGGCCCGTTCGCCGACTACCTGAAGCGTGGTGTCAGCTCGATCGAGCTCGGTACCGCGTCGCAGGCCACTGGCGGCATGTACGCCGATCTGGTCGGCGGTGAAAAGCTCGTGGTCGATGCTGGCTACGACTTCACCGGTTTCGCGGCGGACCCCCGCCTCAAGCCGACACTGAAGGTCACCACGGACACGACCGGTCGCCCCCTGTGGGTCGACTCGCCCGACAACGGCCGCATCTCCGGCAACCTCATCGGCTACCCGGCGTACTACAACCGCGGCGTCTCGGGCGACTACCGTCGTCAGGGCGGTCGTGTTCAGATCGTGACGCTCGTCGGTACGCCGACCGGTGGCACGTTCACCGTTACCTACGGTGGCAACACGACGTCGGCACTGGCCTACAACGCGGCCGCTGCCACGATCCAGACGGCCGTCCGGCTCCTGCCGGGCCTGTCCGCTGCGACCGTGACCGGTACGGCTCCCGGCCCGTTCACGTTCACGCTGAACGTGGTTGGCGGCGCCTCTGGCCCGCTGAGCGTCGATCAGCGTTCGCTCACGGGTGGCACGGCTGCGGCCTCGCAGGCGACCATCACCGAGTCGCCGGTCCAGGACACGAAGCTGCGCGCCATCGGCGGCGACTTCTCCCAGTGCGCCTATGGCGTCGGCATGGACATCAACATCAAGGTGTCCGACTCGGCGTCCTACGTCGATGAGAACGGCACCACTCACTCCGCGTTCCAGGAGAACCTCGTTCTCCTGCTCGTGGAGGCGTACTACGGCTTCGTGAAGTCCGACGCGCTCGGCGCGTTCGTGGCGTACACCGACGCCTCGTAGTCCGCACCAACCACCGATAGACGAGAGGGGCGGTCATGTCATACGCAAGTCCTAGCGATGTTGCTGTAGAACTTGGCCGTCCCTTCTCGTCCGTCACCGACGAGGAATTAGCACAGTGGCAGGCGTGGCTTGATCGGGTCGAGCGTTCGATTGAGCGCGGCTTCCGCCGTGCCGGTTTGGTGCTTGAGGATCAGATCGCGCTCGGCGATCCGACTGAAGAAGATGTGCTCGATGTCGAGGTCGCACGCGTCGTCGACCGCGTCAACAACCCGAAGAAGATCACATCGGTAACGCGCTCGGTGGACGATGCTTCGATCACGGAGCGCAACGAGTCCGGCGAGACGGGCGACCCGCTCGACCTGACCGATTCGGACTGGCAGGCGCTGTTGCCAAACGATGACCGGGCGGCATTCTCGACTCGCCCCGGCTTCGAGGCGGACTACGGGTCGGGCACACCGCAGACGACGTTCGACGCTTTGAATCCGACTGGCGTCTGGCCGTGACCGCTGACTTCTGGTCCGCCGTCGAGCAGGTCACGTTCGAGGGCCGCGCACTGGCTGAGTCGCTGATGACGGCAACTGTGCGGGTCTCGTACAAGACTGGTCAGACGTCGCAGAACGAGAGCAGCGGCAAGCAAGAGCCGGTTTACGCAACACGGTTCGAGTCCCCTGCCAAGTTTCAGTCGACAACTCTCGCCACGTCGGACGTCGATGTAGCCGGGCGTCGCGAGGTCATCGACCAACTCCAGATTCACCTGCCCGTCAGCACCGCACAGGTCCATCAGGACGACGTGATCGAGTGCCTGACGAATCCAAGCGACCCGCGCCTCGTTGGCCGCAAGTTTCTCGCCGGTGCGCCGATGAACAAGACCTACGCCACGGCGACTCGGCTGAACGTCAAGGAGATGGCATGAGCATCTCTGTTTCGACCAACGCGCCTTCGGTCATAGCCGACCTGGGCAAGATCTCGGGTCGCGCATTCCGCAATGTCGAGGTGGCTGTGCGTGTCGGCGGTCGTCAGGTCGAGCGGGACTGGAAGGCGAACGCCACGCAGACGGCCGGCGAGCATGGCAAGTGGTACCCGCTGGCGATCAAGGGTCGTTCGACGGGCGCGCTTGAGTACACAATCAAGCCCGACGAGGCGATGAAGCAGGGAGCTATGTCGTTCGAGGACGGCTCCCGTAACCAGCCCCCCCACCTCGATGCCTTGCGCGCTTTTCAGGGTCGCGAGGCGTCTGTTCAGCGCATGATCAAACGCGCCGTGGAGAACTCGCTGTGATCCGCGCTCACGCTCGAGCCGTTGAAACCCTGTTGAGCACTGCGACGAATCTGGTCTGGTACGACGGCGCGGCACCCTCGACGGCGTCCGGTCCATACGCGATCTACTTCTTGGCAACACCCGCAGGCGTGTCTCAGTCGCGCAGGGTTTCGGCGGACATGCCCAAGGCACAGTTCAACCTCGCCGTGATGTACGTCGGCGACACGCCGGATGAGATGCGGTGGGTTGCCGAGAAGGTCCGCACAGCCGTGATCCGCAACCGGCTGACTGTGACCGGCCGCACCTGTGACCCGTTCCTGCCGCCTGCCACATCTTCGACGCCACGCAAGGACGACTCCGCGCTACCTGTCGCGTGGGTCTCGACCGACGTGTGGCAGTTCAATTCCTCACCCGCAACCTGACCAGGAGGCACCATGCCTGAGTTCATCGTCGTCAAGCCGAAGGGCGGCGGCTCGAAGTTCGTCATCGACCGCATCAACTTGAACGACTCTCTTGAAGAAGTCGGCGAGCCCGAGCTTCGAGCCGGTGGCCCCGTGTCGCCCAAACCGCACGTCTCGCTAACGAAAGCGAGCACCGCGAAAGCGGATACCACCGCCGGGGACACCGGCTCCAAGAAGGAAGGCTAGTCATGCCTGTTGTGATGCCCGAAGGTGTCCCAGTTCTGGGGAACACCGCCGTCAAGTGGGTGGCGACCATCGCCGACACGGCTGCGCCGAAGCTGGCCACCGAGCTGAATGCAGCCTCGCCTGCGTCGCTGGACATCTCGTGCTATCTCCTCGCAGATGCGTGGGAGCCAGGTCAGGATGTGTCGAAGGGTTCCGGCCCTCGGCGCCTCTGCGAGCGTTCGCAGTTTGAGCGCTTCACGACCACGACCGTTCAGCTCGGCGATCTGAGGTACGTCATCAGTCCGCAGGCTGCCGCTGGCTCGGATGGCAAGAAGGCATACGAGATTCTGACGGAGGGCCTGTCGGGCTACTTCGTCGAGCGCCTCGGCCTGGATGCCAAGACGTCGGCGTGGGCCGTTGCTCAGTTCGTGAACGTCATCCCGGTCACGCTTGGCCCGCGCATCATCGTGGGCGACACGGACGAGAACGGCGACTACACGGTCATGCAACCGGTCTCGATCCGGTCGGCGATCATCCCGAACGTCGCGATCGTCACCTGATCCGACCCATCAACACCCTCGCGCCCGTTGGCAGGCGGGCGCGAGGGCCTGCCACTACTGCCGTGGAGAAATCATGAGTAAAGCCAAGGTTGACTTCGCCGCCGTCATGGCCGCGAAGACGAATGGGCGCAGGCGGTCACACACACAGGTCTGCTTCTCGTCCGAGTTGGACTCCGAGTTCGAGCAGCTCGGTTTTGAGTTGCGCGATGCTCTTGCTATCGAGCAGGCGGCGTCGGGACCGAAAGATCCCGACAAGGTCAACACGAAGCGACGGCTGGCTGGCGACGAACTGGCTTCGAAGGTCATCGCGCAGAAGATGGCGTCCCTCATGGAGGCCAACCCCGAGGCGTTCTACGAGCTCGAGTTCGAAGCGCTTGAGCGCGACGGCTGGCTTGCGTTGCGCGACCAGCATCCCCCGCGGGATGGCAACACTGACGACCAGGGCATGTTCAATTCGGCCACATTTGGTCCCGCTGCGATCGAGGCTTGCCTGGTCGACCCCGAGCCCTCTGCGGAAGTCATGGCCTTCTTCGCCTCGAAGCTCTCGACGGGCGAGTGGGAGCGGCTGTCGATGCTCGTCTGGTCGCTGAATGAAGGTGGTCGCGAGGCCCCAAAACTGGATCTGGCCTTGTCGATTCTGAACGGAAACGCAGCCGGGTAGAGGCCGCCCGCGCGTGGGGTGTCACCCTGCGCGAGTTCAACGGTTGGATGTCCGAAGAGGTTCACATCCACTACGACGTCGAAGGCAATGAGGCTGGGAGAACCGTTGTCACACGGCAGTCGCCGTGGGATGACGAGCAGCGCGAGATCGCGTTGGACATGCAGTCCTATGAGCGGCAGCTATGCCCCTCGTGCCACGGCCACATGTCAAAGACGATGGACGCCTCCGTAGCCCGGGACGTGCAACATGAGCACGTTGAGTGCTTGGACTGCAAGGCGATTGATCAGGTGCGGGCCGCGCATCACAAGAACAGTGGTCACACCGACGACCGTTGCGACTGTAATCGGTTCATGACGTGGGTCGACCGGTACGTGCCCGTCCCGCCCCCTCGTTAGGGCGAGACGTGTACGCCGGTCGTCGTCCAGTGGCCTCCGTCGCCCGACTCGGCCGTGCACTCGTAACTGCTGCGAAGGCTCGCGCCATAGGTGTTCTCGGCGTCGACACTGCCCCTCACGTACCACCTATTGTCGCCGACCTTCTCAGACGTCTCGTCTGAGTACTCGGCAGAGCGAGGGCTTTTCAGCATCGTCTCAACATCCGTGTGGCAAGCCTTAGCGGCACCATCTCCGGTCGGACCAGCGCCGTAGCCGAACAGGCCGCCAACCCACACGGCGACAACGAGAACTACCAGCGTCGCGCCGACCCCCGCGGATAGCTTCAGCGCCCTCATGGGGTCATTCAACACCACATCGACGTCACGGGAGGCTGCCACGTGTCTAGTGACCTGATGGTCCGCATCCGCGCCGACGTCTCGGGGCTGTTGAACGGCGTCCGTTCAGCACAGCAGTCCGTGGCGAATTTCGACAAGGAAGTTCGCAAGTCGGCGGCGAAGCGTCAGGCGATCAACGACCTGGGCACGTCGTTCGGCAAGGTCGGTTTGGCCGCTGCGGCTGGTCTTGGTCTGTCGGCTAAGGCTGCGATGGATTGGGAGACCGCCTGGGCGGGCGTCACAAAGACGACCAGCGGCAGCACGGCCCAGATGGCGGCGCTCGAGAGTGAGCTCCGCGGACTAGCGAAGACCCTGCCGACGACGCACGCTGAGATTGCCGCCGTCGCTGAGGCTGCTGGTCAGCTCGGCGTGAAGCGTCAGGATATAGCGGCGTTCACGAAGACGATGATCGACCTTGGTCAGTCGACGAACCTGTCGGCCGACGAGGCTGCGACATCGATCGCTCAAATGGCCAACGTCATGGGCACCGCTCCAAGCGAGATCGACAACCTCGGCGCGGCCCTGGTCGCGCTCGGCAACAATGGCGCATCGACCGAGCGAGACATCATCCAAATGTCGCAGCGCATCGCAGGTGCGGCGAAGGTGGTCGGCGCCAGCGAGTCGGACGTCCTTGCGATCTCCAACGCGGTCGCCTCGATGGGCATCGACGTAGAGGCGGGCGGCACGGCGGTCTCCCGCGTCTTCGCGACCATGTCTCAGGCGGCAACGTCTGGCGGCAAGCGCCTTGAGGCGTTCGCGAAGATCTCGGGCGTCAGCGCGTCGCAGTTCGCCAAAGCGTTCAAGGAGGACGCAGCCGGCGGCCTGGTCACATTCATCAAGGGTCTTGAGAAGACCCAGAAGGCCGGCGGCGACCTATACGGCCAGCTGAAGGCGGTCGGTCTCAGTGACATCCGCGTTTCTCAGGCGCTCATCGGCATGGCCTCGTCGGGCGATCTTTTGACGGACTCATTGGAGCTCGGTTCGAAGGCGTGGCAGGAAAACACCGCCCTCACGAAGGAAGCGGACAAGCGCTACGCCACGACCGCCTCGCGCGTAAGGGTGGCCGCGAACCGCATCAAGGACGACATGATCCAGGTAGGCGACGCGATCCTGCCCGTGATCGCCGAAATGACGGAACACATCTCAGGCATGGCGGACGCGTTCGGCGACTTGCCCGCCCCGCTAAAGGACACGATCGTCAAGGCCCTGGCTCTCACGGCAGCGCTTGGAGGCGGCGTCTTCGTTCTCTCGCGAGCGATCACCGGATACGCGAACTTCCGGAACAACCTCACGCTGCTCGGCGAGACGATGGCCGACGTCAACAAGAAGCAAATGTTGATGCGCGGTGGCGCGCTGGTCGCCGGCATCGGCCTCATTGCGTTGTCGGACAAGGCGCGCAAGAGCGATGACAGTCTCGGTGACCTCACGCAGACGCTGGGATACGCCGCGACCGGGTTCGCGATCGGTGGTCCGATTGGTGCGGCCATCGGCGCCCTGACGGGCATCGCAACAGCATCGGGCAACACGTCGAAGAAGTTCGACAGTGGCCGCGCATCGGTCAAGGAGTACGCGGCCACGTTTGACGGGCTGAGCGCCTCAATCACAAAGGCCACCCGCGCGCAGGCGTTCGACGATCTCACCAAGACCAACGCGCTCAAGGCGGCATCGGCACTCGGCATCGCCAACCGCGACCTGGTTGGCTTCACTCTCGGGAACGAGGACGCTACTCGGCGAGTGAACATCCAGCTCGACAAGTACCAGAAACTACTGATCGCGGGCAAGGACGTTCCGATGATCAGCCTCGCCAACGGCGGTCAGGTCGACGCGGTCAACGCGCTGTCTCAGGCGCTGGGTCTCGTCACCCCGAAGATCGCGAAGGGGCGGGCGGAGGCGCTGACGGCTGCGCGGGCGACGGCAACGTGGAGCGAGGCTTTGCGAGGCCTGCCGAAGGGTGTCCAGGTTGAGCTCAAGAACCTAAACTACGCGCCGACGACGGCCGAGATCGAAAGCCTGCGGAAGAAGTACAACCTGACGCCGAAGCAGGTCAAGACGATCCTTAAGGCTATCGACAATGCGTCCGGCCCGATCGGCACCGTGCAGCGTGCGCGCGACCGCTTGCAGGACAAGACGATCACGATTACGACGATTCGCCGAACGATCCGAGAGTTCTACGACGCATCGAAGGATGCGCCGAGCCAGCACAGCCTTTCCGAGATGTTGCAGCCGTACACGGGCATGCGGCTGCCGACCGGCTATGCGGGCGGTGGCGTGGTGCCGGGATCTGCCCCGGCCGACCCGACGGTCGACAACGTGTGGGCGCGCGGCGCAAACACGGGTCGTCCGCTGATGGTTCGTTCTGGTGAGTGGATCATCAACGAGAAGCAGTCCAAGGCGAACGATGCGTGGCTGCGGTGGGCGAACTCGGGCGGGAACTTCAACGACCTCTTTGGCCGCGCTCAGGGCTTCGCGGGTGGCGGCACGCAGCGCGGAAGTTCCACCTCGCAGACACCCGGCCGCCCAAGTATCAGCAAGGCGGATCTCAGGGATGTGCTGCGGGAAGTCCTGCCCGGCCTCGAGTTCGGCCTCACCGGCACGGTCGGCAATCAGCGACTCAAGATTAACGGAGCCTAACTGTGCCAACTTACGCATTCGTGGACGCGCCAACCACGAGCCCGACGATTCTGCTGAACCTGGATGACCAGTTGCCGCTCTCGGTGGTCGAAGGTACTTCGACCTCGCCCCCACAGCGCCGGGTCTCCTCGTTCGGTTCGTCGGCGCAAAACGGCGACGTGGTGTCGCAGAAGTCGTACCAGGACCGCCGCATCACGATTGTGTTGAAGTTCAAGCTGGGTACTTCAGCCGATGCGCAGGCCACGACCATCCAGGCCCTTGGGCGCATGCTCGATGGTCCGCAGTGGCTGAAGTGGCAGAGCCAAGCCAAGACGGCCCCCGTCTTCTACCGCACGAAGTACGGCGACATCGACATTGATGACGTATTTCTCGACAACACCCCCGAGCGTCTCGTAACTCTGACTATTGTTGCGGACCCTTGCGCATACGGCATCGAGGTCACCGGCAGCGCGACGATCACGAACGACACCTCAACCGGCACCAACCGCATGTCGTACACGATGCCCACGATCACGGGTGACGTCCTCACGCCGTTGCGCCTGAAGATCAGCTCGGCAGCAACCCCTTCGTCCATGGTCGTGGCTTCGTGCTCGCATCCGACCGCTCCCCCGACGCCGTACTTTGGCGATTACACGGCGACTCTCGGTGGCGCTGCGTCAGGTTGGACGCACAGCACTGACACGGTTTCGACGTACATCGGTGGCACGGCTGGCAAGGGCGTGAAGGTCAACCCTGGCGCGGTCGAGGATCTGTTGGCGTCGGCAACGTCGGCAGCCAGCGGGCCGATTGGCAACTATCGACTGTTCCGCCGCGAGTCCGTGCCTGTCGGTTGGACAGCTTCGACCAAGGGCAGCACGGGTATCACGGCTCTGGCGACTCACACGTCGACTGACGCAACGATGTTCTGGCGCGACTATGGCGTGGTTGCGGTTCCGAAGACTGCGGCGAAGGATCACCAGTGGCCTACCACGGAGACGGCGACTCAGACGTCAACGGTTCCTGCCACGATTGTCACCCCGGCGACCACGAGCGCGGGAACGGTCATCGAGGACGCATGGATCATGGTCCCGGCCGGTTTGGTCAACTCGCGCGACTCTGCGATTGCGCTGATCCAAACCGTTGACGGCACCGCGCTGCCGATGTCGACGTATGACCTGTGGGTGGACGGCTACACGACCGAAGCGTCTTTGAAGACCGGCACAGTCCGCAACCCTCTTGGCGTCATCGCTGTTGGCGGCTTCCCGAACGTTGTGCCGGGTGCCGCGAATGTGCTGCACGTCTTCAGCCCCAAGGATGCGAAGACTGTCACGTTCACGGTCAACTGGTCGTACTACCCGGCGTACCTCTATGACCGTCCGGCGACCACGTGAGTCTTCAGCTTCGGATGGGTGACACGATCATCACCGATCAGGTCTCCAACATCCAGACGAAGAACATTCAGTTTGGTGGCTACGCGTCGGTCACGTTCAACGTGAAGCGCAAACTCGATCAGTCGTTGTTCGACACGTTCACGGACGTGTTCACGTATGACCCGATGACTGCCGAGCAGACTGGTGGCGGCCGGCTGCTCGAGCAGGGCCGCAATGATGACGGCACGTGGCAGGTTACGTGTCTTGGTGAGGGTTTGGCGTCGATGCAGGATGTGACGTCGCCGTGGTTCGCGATCGACACGAACCTTGACACGTTCTACCGGAACTACCGCAGCACGAAGCGCATGGATGCGACGGTCGGGAACTACCCGGTGCAGTCCGATGACGAGCCGACCATTGTCTGTGACGTGACGCAGGAGGGCATCCAGGTTGCGGCCCTGTCGTCCGTTGAGATGACGACGCGACTTCCGACCCTGTGCAATCAGCGCCTTGGTGGGATCGCGTTCAAGGACAAGGCCGGGATCACCAACTCGAACTGGCGAACCATCGCGTGCGTACTGAGTTTTGACCGGGTGACTGTTGATGTGGTTCAGGACGATTCGTGGTCGACGACGATCAGCCCGTTCAGGATCAAGACCGTCAATGGCGATTTCACTGACCGGTATGACGTGTTGTTTTTGTTCAAGCGGATCACGTCGTTGTCGTCGGTCACGGATGAGGACTATTGGGCGACGGTTCGTGACTTTGCGATGCGTGCCCAGTTGTATGGCGCTGATGGTTCGCTGACGACGACGGGTTATGACACTCGGTACAACTATGTTCTGCCGCAAGAGGTTTTGACTGATTGGGTTGTGCGTTACTGCCCGCGGTTGAACGCTGCGACCGGGAGCATCGGTACGAGTGCCCAGTTCATTTACCAGATGGCGTATATCGACGGCATCCACGGCATGCAACTTGCTGATGATGTTGCTGCGATTGAGCCGGGGTTTGTGTGGCAGGTTTGGGAGCAGGGCACGGATGGGCGCTGGCCGTTCAACTATGTGGCGCTCCCGACAACCGTCCGCTACGAGGCTTCCACGGATGACGGGTTCACTGCGCCGACGCCGACGACCGAGCTTTACAACAAGGTCATCGTCACGGGCAAGACTCCCCTAGGCCGTGACGTCAACAGCACGGTCACTTCAACGGTTCCGGTTCTCGACGCTGAGGGCATCACTCGTTGTGCGACGATCCCGCTTGGTTCGGAGATTTGGTCAACGTCGGCGGCTACGGCTGTCGGTACCGCATTCCTTGCCGCTCATGCCGTGGCACCGAACGCCGGCACGATCACGATTGCTGGACCGATTAGGGATTGGACGACGGGTCGCATGGTTGGCCCGCAGCACATTCGCGCGGGTGAGTTGATTCGCGTACGTGGCGTGCAGCCGACACCGAGCACCTTGACCGCTACGGCTTCGGATGGTGCGACGGTGTTTCGGATTGTCAGCGCCAGTTTCGACAATGACAGCAACTCTGCCGTTCTGGAGCTCGACTCGTACACGCCCACGGAGGAGCGCGCGATTGCCGATCTGGCTCGTGCGCGCATCCGTCGCAAGTGAACTAGTCGGACTCGTTAATGACGCGGGCGCGTTCACGCAGCCAATGCGCGATCTCGGCGCGGGTTGGCTGCATCCCCATGCCGATTCCGCTCCCTGGTGCGAGGAGGTCGGCCGCTTCGAACAGCGTCTCGGCGGCGACCTCCCGCGCGAGGTGTTTCCGTTGAACGGCTAGGATCTCGGCCGCGTAGTCAGCCTCGTAGCCATCCCGGTCACGCTCGTAGCGCCGCAGCATCGCGCACACATCCTCGGTCATCTGAAACGCGCTCACACCGTATCCCCATTCCGCCACGACACGCTGTCAATATCGGTACTGTTCATTTGTCTACCTCTCCGACTTCGCGTTTCCAGCGTTGAAGGGTGTTGGTTGAGAGGCCTGTCAGGTGGGCTACGTTTCGCACCGACGACTTACCCATCATCTCGACGCACACGCTCCGGTAGCGGGTGCGCATGGCTTCGGCCTCCTGGTCTGCGGCTTTGGCTTGCAGGAGGCGGTCGAGGTCTTCGGCGGATAGTTCTCCGCGTTGCGTCACGGTCATAGTGTCCACTGTAGCGCTACTCGCTGCACTTCTGTAGCGCCTATCGCTTCACTTCTGTAGCGGAATGCGCTACGGTGACTTGCACCAAGACTTAGGAGACCCGCACGCATGACCGGATTCAAAGAAATCGGCCGCTTCATCACCGTTCTGGTGGCTACCATTGCCATCATCGGCGCGAGCATCGCAGCCACGATCGCCGTGAACACTCCCGAGTCTGAGCCGGTCATCGCGTCACAGTCCGGCATCATCGAGCGCACGGCTGTGATCCGTCTCGGTACGTCGGTCTACCTGCACACCAACAGCGCACATGGGTCCATTGGCATCACGTCCATCAACCTGTCCGGTGGTTGCCGTCTCGTCGTCAACATGGATTTGCAGCCGGGTGAGAAGGTGCTGCAGGTCGACGCCGAGGAAGACGAGTTCATGGCGAAACTCGGCGTGCAGGCTGGCGGCAGTGGCGGTCTCGGTTCGGTGACGATCTTCCTGTACCGGGCTGGCAAGGAAGTGTGCGCGAACTCCAGCATCTTCGGCACCACGTCGAACGTGTGGCTTGAAGTCACGTCCGAGATTCCGACCGCCTGACCTAATCCACGGCCCCGAAAGCCGCGCACACTCTCCGGAGTTGGCGCGGCTTTCGCATACCCCAAACTCCCGGAGGATCTGTGACCGACTTGCCACCGCCCATCGTCGAATCTCCCGCCGTACAGGCAGCCCGCATGGAAGGAAAGATCGACCGGATATTCGACAGAGTCGACGACCTTCGCGGGGATGTCAGAGAGCACACCGACCATCTCGGCAGGAATGACGAGAAGCTCGACAATCACGGCTCGCGCATCCAATCGCTCGAGGAGGGCGCAGTCGCCGACAAGAAGACCGTCACCGCGACCGCCCTGGCCCTCAGTGAAGCGCAGGAAAAGGTGGAGAAGGCCGCGAAGGCCGAAGCCGACAAGGCCGACAAGTCGTGGAAGCCGATCCAGTATCTCGGCTGGTTCATCGGCGCAGCGATGGTGCTCATCGAGATCTTCCAGCGCATCAGCACCGCCAGTTAAACCAGCCCACCAGACCGAGCGAAGGAATGCGCCATGCCCGAAACCGACGAGCAACCCACCGACCTATTTCAACTGACGATCACCGCCTCGGGGACCGTCTCGCAAGGCACCGCCCCCGATGAAGGAGAACAGTCATGACCGCAGGGATTTCGACCGTCAACACGGCCAACGCTTGGTTGAACTGCATCCGCGCGTCCGGCACGACTCGCACCGTTGTTGCCGGCACGTTTGTGAAGCTGCACACGGGCGATCCTGGTTCGGCTGGTGCATCGAACGCCGCAGCCGGTTCGACGACTCGTGTTGCTGTCACTCAGGCCGCGGCGTCGGGTGGCGCAATCGCGCTGAACGGCACCGCTCCGGTTTGGACGAATGGTGGCACGTCGGAAACGATCACGCATATCAGCGTGTGGGACGACATCTCGGCGGGCAACTTCCTGTATTCGGCCGCTCTGACCGCATCGCAGGCTTGGGTGTCTGCGAACACGTTCACGCTGAACACTTTGGGAGTCTCGCTTACGCCGCTCGCCGCCTGATCCACGTCGTTGAGGCGGTCCCATCGCCGACTAAATAGTTAGGCGGTGGTGACTGTGACGATCGCTCACGAAAGCGCCAACAACGGCAACGGGTTCGCCGGTTCGGGCACGGTTGGATTCGTCGGCACCGCTTCGACCAAGGCCGCCGTCGTCATGATCGAGCAGAACGCCTCGACCACCGACGCGGTCACTGGCGTCACATACCTCGGGGTCGCAATGACCCGGGCGCTGTTCCAGACCGAATCCACCGAATCCGGCGCGGTCTACATCTACTACCTGCTCGGCCCGCCCACAGGCTCGGGCAACGTCGTAATGACGGCGACCGGTACGCCGGCTCTTCAGATGTTCGTGGCGTCCATGTCAGGCGATCCGGCGAGGTCGATCGCGGTGGCGGGCACCGGGACTGGAACTTCAACGTCGGTCGCTAACCCGTCGTGGAACATCACCAGCCTGCCGACCGGCGTAAAACTTGAAGCCTACGAGATCATCCACACCGGCCTGAATGCGATCACCTCGACCCCGGCATCCGGCTGGACCCTGATAAACAACCCAGATCTTGGCAACCAGGGGGTTGGGACCGCGCGGCAAACCGTCGCGTCGTCCAGCGCCACACTGGCCTCTGGGTGGACCGCCTCCACCGCCGACGACTTCGTAGGCGCGTCGATTGCGTTCTACGAAGTGGTCCCGCCCAACGGGGACGCCTCTGTTCCGGCAACGGCCACCCTGACCGCGACCGGCACGGTGGGCAGGTTCGGTGACGCATCCCTCCCGGTCACCGCGAACCCCTCTGGCGCAGGTGCCAACCAGCGTAGTGGCGACACCTCCCAACCGGTAACCGCGACCCTCGCGGCTTCGGGCGCCAAGGGCTTCGTTGGCACCAGCGCGCTCGTCGCAGCAGCAGCCATCGCCGCGACCGGCATCGTCGGCACCGTGGGCAACACCAGCCAGCCCGTCACGGCTACAGTCTCCGCGACCGGAGTGGTGGGTCGCTCTACCGGTTCCACGCTCGCCGCGACTGCCGCTCTCGCCTCAACAGGTACGGTCGGCAAGGTCGGGGACTCGCCACTTGTCACCACGGCAACGATCACCGCAGCGGGCGTCGCCGAAAGCCCCGGCGTCAGTGCAGACGCAGCACTCGCCCCGACCGCGAGTGTGTCCACTACCGGTGCGAGGGGCGTGTCCGCCGACTCTGTGTTGGCGACCACCGCAGCCATCACGGCCACCGCGTCACTGAACCGCAACGCAGACTCCAACCTCGCGACGACCGCCACAATCTCGGCAAGCGCGACGGTTGCCCGGAGTGGCGACTCGGCACTAGCCACAACCGCCACGACCACAGCAACCGCCACGGTCGGACGCAGCGGCGACATCACCATTGCATTCGCCTCGCCAATAACGGCCACCGGCTCGCGAGGAACGGCGACGAGCTCCGACCTTCCGACCACGGCCGCCATCGACGCATCCGGCACCATCTCTGGCGCAGGAGTGGCACAGCTCGCACCAGTCGCCACGATCACCGCTTCGGCCATCGTCGGCACCTACGCGAACGCCACAAACCCTGTCGCCACCACATTCGCCGCCACGGGTTCGGTCAACAGCAACGCCAACGCGGACACACCCCTTGTCGCCACGCTCGCGGCAACGGGAACGGTCGGCACGCGGGCCGACTCAACGCTAGCGACCACGGCGACCATCGCCGCGTCCGGTTCAGTCTTCGATCCTAGCGCACCCCGAGACGTCCAGATCCTCGCCGTCATCGAGGGCGCACGAGTCGTCACCACCGCCGAAGCCTCACGCAACGTCCCGATCACCCAGACCACGCGCAACATCCCGATCACCGAAGGCGCGCGCGACACGGCGGCCGTCGAGGGAACACGCACCGTCACCATTGCCGAGAGGACTTGACATGGAGTTGCACAAAGAGGCACGCGAGTTCTACCGGCTCCAGATCGCCACCGAAACCAGCGACGGAACACCCATCGAACTCGACGAGTGGCAGGCATCGTTCGACAACGGCGGCACCTGGCACGACTCCCAGATCGTCGAATGGGACGGACAGGACTGGGCGGCATGGCTCGTCGCTGGCCCGAACGCCGACAGCACGGGCGCAGTTGCAGTCATCCGCGACACGCCCTCGAAGAATCCCATCGTCCGCGTGACCGACAGCCCCGAAGTTGTCGTCCGTGACGGGCCGACCATCAGCCTGACGTAACCCCCCAACTCGCAACACACGGGACGCCGCAAGCCGCCGCGCTCCCGAACTTCGCAAACCCAGGAGCCGACATGGCCTTGCCCGTAGGAATCACCACATGCGCTGTCAGTGTTGGCCCCCTGAGTGACTTCGCGGGTGACGGCTACATCGAGAAGGTCGAGTGGCAGCCCGTCCTTGATGGCAAGGGTTCCGCGGGGAATGTCCGCTCGATCGTGTGGACCGCAACCGGTCAAGCCCTCGCGTCCTTCCCTGAGAAGGTCGAGTCAAGTCCGGGTGGCACGGTCACGCTTCAACTGCCGCACGTCGACCAGCCGGGATTCATTGACGGCTCCGGTGATGCGGTCACCGACTGGACGTACCGGATCAAGGTCACCGCACGAGACAGCGCACGCAAGACGTACACCAAGGTCAAGTACATCCAACCCGTTGTCGGTCAGTCGACGCTCGACTTCGACCTGATCGAAGACGGCACAGTCGTTGTACCTGTTGTCACGCCGACCGGTCGAGTGACGTCGGTCAATGGTGACGTCGGTGCAATCACGGTCCCCTCGCTGGCTGACCTCGCCGACGAGATTGAGGCCCGCGAAGATGCCGACGCGCTCTTGCAGCCCATCGCGACATTGCCCGACGCCATTGAGGCGCGTGTCGGCGCGCTCTACGCCGGCCCAACACTCCCCGCCTATGACCCGGGCGCGAAATACGTCTGGATCAAGACCGACGCCGTGACGGGCGACCTCATCGACATCATCACGGGAGTTGCATCATGACCAGCCTCACCGCCGCGCTCGGAGCCAAATATCCGGACAGCACGGTTCTGTACGACTACGACTTCCTAGCCAGCCCAAACCTTCACGGGTTCGAGCAGCTCTACTCCGGCACGTACAACCCGCCGATTGGGTGGGACCGCAACGGCATGTGGATCGGGCTGGATAACACCAACGGCCAGATCGCCACAGCCATCAAGCGCCTGACCCATTACCAACGCTTCAACCGGATCACCGTCGAAGCGTGGGTGTCACTGGCGCAGTGGTACGGCGACAACAACATCCGGTCCATCGAGATCGGCGTCGACCAGGCAGACAACGCGGGCGCACGCAACTACTACTCGCTGCGTCGGGTGTTCACGAAGACCACGGGCGCAGTCGACGCCACGGACCGCTTCGACGTAAAGACTGGCACCGATTCTGTGCCGTCGTACACGATCCTTCCCGGCCATGGTGGCGCATCCGGCACAGTACTTGGCGCTGCTGACACCGAGCCGACCATCAGCACCTTCGACTGGTCCGCGTGGCCACCGAACGAGAACAAGCGCAACGTCGTATTGATGGCGTTGGAGATCGACCCCGTTGCCAACGCCTACAAGGGTGCCCGGTTCAACGACAGCAAGTACGGGACGCTGCGTGACTCCGGCGCCAACGACACGACCATCTCGGCACTACAGGGCCAGTCGTCCACGCTGACCCGGTTCGCGAATGGTCTCAACGTGTCGATCGACCTGCGCGGGCTGACCACGGGCTCGAGGACCGCAGCAGACGCCTACGTGTCACGGATTCGCCTGACCGGAAGGAACGTCTGATGGTCATGCACAAGATGGGCTTCTACCGAGGTCAGGCATTCACGGCATCGTTCGCGTCGTTCCGCATCCCCGCACGTTGGGCCAACGAGATCGACTGGCTGCTGACCGTCGAGGGTGTCACTGGCACGCCGACCACCGCATCGTTGCGGGTCTATCCCCAGATCGCGGCCATGCACACCCGCAACCAGACCGAGGATGTCCGGTTCGCTTCCACACAAGACCCACTGTGGCTGTCGCTCAACCCGGTCGAACATCGCGGGATGCTGCCCGATGGCGCGTTCGGTGAAGTCGCCACAGAGACCATCGGCCCCGTCGACAACACCGGAGCCAACAGTCTCGTGATCCCGAAGCGTCAGGCGGGCGGCTACTGGTCCCGGCTGTACTTCGACATGACATTCACGGGCGGTTCGACTCCTGGTTTCCAAATCTCCCTTGAGGCGGTCCTGAAATGATGACGATCCCCTTCACCGGCAACCTCGACGCCGCGCGCAGGATCAAGACCTGTCACCGCATCGACGTGACCGAGAACGCCGGCACGTCCGCGGTTGCACGCGTCCAGCTGAAGGACACCAACTCGTCCGGCACGCTCTACTGCGACATCCGGCTGAACCTCGCTGAGGACAAGCACATCACGTTCGATCCGCCGTTGCAGTTCCCCGGTGGCATGTACGTGCAGGTCTCGGCTGGCACCGTCCGCGGCTCCGTCACCGGCCAGTAACCCCCACAAACACAACAACCCGCCAACGTGCGGGCATCTCGTCGACCCTTCAGGAGGTCACCATGGCCGCACCGATGACGTATGACCAGATCGTCAAGGCACTCAAGGCGGAAGGCTGCACCGTCGTCCAGTACGCCGGGTCACGTGATCGTTGCCGATGCCACACCGGTTCGCATGCAGCCGGTGGGACGAAGGTTCGCGCATGGGGTCCGATCAACGGGACGATGACCCACATCACGGCAGGCAACCTCGGCACACGCACCGTTGAGCAGTACATCGCCAGCATCATCAACGGCGACCCGAACACGCCATGCAAGGCACAGTTCGTCGTCGCACCCAATGGCACCGTGTACGTCAACTCTGTCGGCCGCTGCAACCACGCTGGGACGATCGGCTCCAAGTCGCTCGCACACGCCGTTGCAGCCGACTTCCCGCTGACCGGTTGGACGGGTGCATGGCGCGGACACGACGTCGACGGCAACACCCACTTCTACGGCATCGAGAACATCGCCGCATCGTCCATGACCGCAGCACAACGTGAGGCATCGGTTCGCATCAACGCCGCCATTGCCCGCTTCTATGGCTGGGACGGTGGCGAGTCTGTCGGTCACGGCGAATGCTCAGACCAGCGCGGCTATGCAGACCCGAACCTGGACATGGGCAAGTTCCGAGCTGACGTTCGGGCGCGCGTGAAGGCTGGTACCACCAGCAGTACCACCCCCGCGCCAGATTCTGTACAGAATCCTGTACAAGATCCTGTACCTACGTCCGATCCGAAGCCGACGCCTGTCCCTGACGATGGCGTTCTGGTCGAGACAATCAGCGCCAACCTCGCGGGCTACGACAAGGTCCACGGCATGGCCAACCGGGTCAAGCGCGCACAGACCAGCATCCCGGCCTACTTCAACACCAAGTCGCCGCTGTGGTTCCACTTCCAGGAATGCGCGATCGACATGTGGCCCGAGCTCGACAAGCGCATGCCGAAGTATGCGCGCGTGCCACAGGGTGGCAAGGGCCGAGAGTCGTACTACCTCAAGGGTGCTGGCATCAGGATCATCGAGGCGCGACTTCTGAACGTTGAGCACATGCTGTTGAAAGACACGAAGGAACACCTCGTGATCGCGTGGGAGAAGGAAGGACATCGGGCGGTAGACGTTAACTTCCACAACGAGAACGAAGGGAGTACCTACCAGGCTGTCCAGTTGCGCGACGTGATGAACCACGCCCGCGACATGGCAGACAAGCACGGCATCCCCCGCGCCAACATCCTCGTCACCGGAGACTCCAACACCAAGGCCGCGGCATCACTCGCGCGGCTGTGGGGCTGGACCGAAGCCATCTACAAGGCCGCGAAGAAGATCGACCTGCAGTATCACTCGACGAACGGGTGGCGCACGTGGCTGACCGGTGGCCTGACACTCGGCCGGCGCATCGATGTTGACATCACGCAGCGCGACGCCGACGTCCTCGAGGCCGAGCAGTTGTACGGCGCGCTGACCGGAGACCACTGGGCGCACCGACTGTTGCGCCGACTCAAGTAAGCCCACCACTTCACATCCGCCGATATTAGGAGAAACGCATGAGCAATCCGTCCCCCACTACCCGCCGCTACATCTACCGTCTCGTCAACGCTGGCCTCGCTGTCGTCGTCCTGTACGGCGTCATCAATGGTGAGCAGTCGGCCGCGTTCCTCCTGGTCGCCAATGCCGCTCTTGGTCTCGCCGACCTGAACGTCAGCGAGTAGCCCGTCATGTGCTCGCCCTTCGATGTTGACGGGTTCCTAGCCACCCTCGGCCCCGAGTTCGACGACGTGGGTGTCGATCCGTGGGGCGGCGGGAATGCCGTCTGCCACTGTCTCGCACCGGTCAGATGGGGCTATGACGACAACCCGCACCACCATCGCGGCATGTGCGACCACTGTGACTCGGTGCGTTGCGACGTTGATCCACGAAGCTGCGGAAGATGAGGCTCGAGCAGGCGCGCGCATACGCCGTTGGTGTAGGCGCTGTCGTCCTCGTTGCCGTCGCCGCTGTCGTGTTCCTCGTCGGCCTCGGCACCTCCGCGTACTTCATCGGCCGGTGGACAGTATGACCAGCCACCACCCACCGTTCGAGTCGCTGGCCCACTTGCCCGCCGACCTCGGCAAAGCGTTCTACCTCGTCACATGCGCCCTCGTTGGTATCGGCGTCGACTACGTGCGACCACGACTCTCACACGCGCTCACTGCGATGGGTGCACGGTTGGCGTAGGATCGTCGCACACAGAGAAGAACCGCCCCGTCTGGACTTCGGTCTAGGCGGGGCGGTTCTGTGCGTTGGTGGATCAATCGTCGTAGTAGCCGTTCAACCACCAAATAGCGCTGGCGTCGCCGTTGATCAGTTCGATGTCCCGAAGTATCTCCATCTCGTCGCTGGCCGCACTGTCGCCAACCCACTTCTCAATCCCGTTGACGATGCCACGCCAGTTCGAGAGAGGCATCCGCAGTGTGACCATCGGCTCCGCATTCTCGTCACTCACAGCGCCCACCTCGCGTCGTAAGAGTCGTGGTCGGCCCAGATGGATGCGAGGGCGCGGAGGGTGAGTAGCGCCAACTCCTGCGCATCCTGATCGTCTTGGTACTCCCAAAGGTGAACGTCGAGGGGGACGCGACATCCCTCCACGATCGCCCGGTGCGCCTTGCACGTGGCGAGGATGATCCCCGGCTGCACGAGCAACTGGCCGTAGTTGTCGCGTTCGAAGTCACGGTCCCATGGCGTGAACGATCCCGCCTTGTTCGCCTCGCGTTCCCACTCGTCAAGGCGCTCCAAGACGAACGCGGTGATCGTGAGGGTTTCGGTGGTCATGCGGGAGTTGCCCTGATCTGCGCAGCGTTGAACATCGCCAGGAACTCATCCGCAGGCATCGTCGCGATACCGTCCCAGCGGATCACCGCGTGTTCACCGACGACCGTCCAAGTCATCGACCCGGCGAGAGCTTGATGCGGGTCGGCCTCAATTCGCTCGAACACGATCTGGGCGAAACGATCAGCCTCGGTGTTGTCTATAGAATGAACCATGGTCGACTCCTAACAGTCGGCTGGCCCTCATCGCCCTTGCCGGCGGTGGGGGCACTTTCGTTCATCCTACGCGCTGCCACCCACGTTTGTCCGCAGTCGCGAGGGGTGGCGGGTGGGGTGGGGGCTAGTCGTCATACACGAGCTCGGTCAATGCGTCCATGGCAGAACGGCGCCGCAACTCGTCGCCATGTAGGTAGTGGCGCTGAGTAGTCGACACCTGAGCGTGTCCTAGGATCTCGGCAATCAGCGTGGGGGATACGCCGGCATCCTCCAGTAGCGAGCCACAGGTAGCGCGCGCAGCGTGCAGCGGCCGGTGAGGGACGCCGACTTCGGCGAGCATGTCTTTCCATGCCTGCCAGTCGGCGCGAGGTCCGATCGGTTTGTCGCCGCCCCACACGTATCCGGTGTCGCGTCGCTCCTCCCACAGGAGCGCACGGACGGGCTCGAGCATCGGGATAGCGCGGTGGGCCGCGTTCGACTTCAACCCGACGACCTGCAACCCCTTGCCGGGAACCTGCTGGATCGCCTGCTCGATGATGATCAGGCCCTCGTCAAAGCTCACCCGCTCCCACGTCAGGCCCAACGCCTCGCCTTGACGCAGGCCCTCTAGTAGCGCGCACGACCAGCGGGACCGCATCGGGTCGCTGCCGATCGACCGCAAGATGAGCTTGGCTTCGGGCAGCGTGAACTTGCCGTGCGATCCCTGCCCGATGGACGGCGGCTCCTCGACTTTCTGGGCGGCGTTGAACATCACCTTGTCGCGCTTCTCCGCGATCGACAGCGCCCGGTGCATGATCGCGTGGACTTGGCGCTGTGTTGCATCGGAGCGACCCGCGTCCTCCATGTCGGCGTACAGGGCCTCCAGGTGCTCGGCCCGGAGTTTGTCCAGCCGCTTCTTGCCGATGCTCGGTATCACCCACTTGTCGACGTAGCGGCGGTAGGTCGTGAGGGTGCTCGGCCTCAGCTTCTTGGCCGCGATGTTGTCCAGCCAGTGGTTCATCCACTGCTCGACCGTGCCGTCATCGGGAGTCACCCCGGACTCGACTTGCTTTTGTAGCGCCTTGTACTTGGGGCGCAGATCCTTGAGCGTCTTGGCACTCACGGTCTTGCGTACCCGCTTGCCGTTGACCCACCCGAGATCAACGACACCGATCCATCGCCCGTCCGATTCGCGCTGATAGATGCTGCCCTCTCCGGGCTGTCTCCGGGTCGGCACTAGACTGGACTCAGAGTGTAGCCAACATGACAGCCTAGCCAGTGATATGTAGCCATACTCCACCGTAGCAGAATCCCCGGCATTTCAGGGCATTCAGGCTACGGGCCTCTAGCTCAATTGGCAGAGCAGCGGACTTTTAATCCGCGGGTTGTGGGTTCGAGTCCCACGGGGCCCACTCTCATCCCGTCGGTGCGGCCGGAATGACTCCCAGCTGCTGCATGAAGCTCAGCTGGTCCATCGACAGCCAGTGCTCGGTGATCCGGCCGTCACGTACGCGCATGATGTCGACGAACTGGAGCGTCACGGGCTTGCCGGTCGGCGGGATGCCGGCGAAATCGGCCGTATGGGTTCCGCGGAACGTCTTCTTGGTCACCACCTGGTCCCCCTCGGCGATCATGTCGTCGACAGTGAAGGTGCAGTCCGGGAAGCCGTTGAGGAAAGCGCCGAGGTACTCCTTGCTTCCCTCCTTGTCGGTCATCCCCGGAGGGCCGCTGTGGTTGACGAACTCGGGATCGTTGAGCTCGTCGTAGACCTCCCAGTTCTTCTGGTTCTGGACCTCCTCGACGAACCTTTGGATGACGGCCTTGTTCCGCTCGGTCTCGGTGTTCGCATTCATGCTGACCTCCTGGTGGATTCCTCCTGATTCCACTATGCGACTTCGATCAGCTTTGACCACCGGAGCGGACGGCATCACCGCCTCGGTCCGCCCGTCGGTCCCCGACATGGGTCCCCAGCACGCCGACCGCTGCCACGAGCGCGATCGCGGCGAGGATGAGAAACGCGTCGCGCTGGCTGCCGGTCGCGGTCGCCAGGACCGCGCCCGCGAATGGCGCGACGGCGGCCGCGAGCAGGATGGGCGCCGAGAGGATCGAGCTCAGGTGCCCGTACTGGGAGGTCCCCCACCGGTCGCTGACCGCCGTCGCCTGGATGAGCGTGTAGAGGCCGCGGGACACTCCGACCAGGGCCGACACGGTGAACAGGACCCAGACCTCTGTCGGCGCGACCGCGAGCATCGCTGTCGTGACGCCGACCGACGCGATCACGACGGATGCCCTTGAGACCGGGCTCGTGGCGGCGGCGAGACGGGCATACCCGAGGCGACCGGCGACCTGGCCGAGACCACCGATGCCCAAGCCGATGGCCGCCTCGGTCGAGCTGAAGCCGCGCTCGACAAGGAGCGGTACGAGGTTGACGACGGCGGCGTACACGACGAAGGCGGCCGCCGCCGAGGTCAGCATCAGGACGAGGAACGGTCGCGTCCGTGCCGCGCCGCCCGACGCCGGGTCCTCCTCCGCTGAGCTGGATCCCACCCACGGCAGATCGAGACCGCGCCAGTGCAGCGGGATCGTCACGGCTCCGAGGATCAGAGCCATGACGACGTAGGTCGTACGCCAGTCCGTGGCTGCCTCGAGCCCGGCGGCAAGCGGCGCGAAGATCGTGCTGGCGAGGCCGGCGACGAGTGTGAGAGTTGTGAGCGCGGCAACCCGCCGGCCCCCACCCCAGTGCGTCAGTGCGGCGAACGCGGCGGGATAGAGAACGCCGGCCATGCCGACGCCGGTGATGATCCATGCGGCGAAGAACCAGACGTACGACTGGGCGGCCGCGATCGCGAACAGGCCGAGGACCGACACCACCGAACCCGCCGTCATGATGACCCGAGGGCCGTACCGGTCCAGCCTCCGGCCGAGCACGACCCCGATGATGCCGGAGACGACCTGGCTGGCCGAGAATGCTGCGGTGAGCTCGACTGCGCTCCATCCCGTGTCGTCGACGATCGCGGACGACAGCACGGCGAACGTGTAATAGAGCGCGCCATAGCTCGTGATGACCGTGGTCGACAGGACCCAGACGACACGGCGCAGTCCGGGACCGTCGAGGGTCCCGGGCCGGCTGGTCTCCGTCACGAGGAAGGGCGGCTTCCGAGCGTGATGAGCTCGGGCGCCGCAGGTGCGCCGCAGCATCCGCCACCAGCGGCTTCGTCGTCGAACAGGCCCGAACCACCGCAGACTCCGGTCTCGGGCAGGGTCAGCTCGACGCGAGCGGCCGACTCGTGGTCGCCGGCGATCTCGGCCACCACCGAGCGGGTCTGCTCGAAGCCGGTGAGCGTCAGGAACGACGTTGCCCGGCCGTAGGACTTCATGCCGACGAGATAGAACCCGGCCTCGGGCTGGGCGAGCTCCTTGGCGCCATGGGGATAGACGGTGCCGCAGGAGTGCACGTTGGGGTCGATCAGCGGGGCGAGCTGGCGGGGCGCGGCGAGCACCGGGTCGAGGTCGAGCCGGATCTCCGAGAGCATCGACAGGTCAGGGCGGAATCCCGTCAGCGCGATGACCTCGTCGACCTTGTCGACGACCTGGCCGTCAATCGACGTCAGCGTCAGGGTGCCGTCGGTCTCGCGCTCGATCGAGGTCGTGCGGAAGCTGTTGAGCGTACGGACTGGGCCCGATGCCACCGCCTCCTTGGCGCGACGACCCAGTGCCCCGCGCTCGACGAGCTCGTCATCCTCACTGCCCTCGAAAGCCGCCCCGACGCTCGCCCTTCGGACCAGCCACGAGACGCGGGTCGACGGGTCGTTCTCCGCGAGCGCCGCCAGCGCGATCAGCGCGCCCTTGGCGGAGGCACCGGTGCCCGCTACGACCACGTGCCGACCGGCATACCTCGCGTGCGTGGCGGGGTCGTTGAAGTCCGGGATCCGGTACGTGATGCGGTCCGCCGCCGCGCGTTCGCCGAGGGCGGGGAGGCCATCGCCGCCGAGCGGGTTCGGCCCGGTCCACGTGCCGGAGGCGTCGAGGACGGCGCGGGCGGCGATCAGCTCCTCGCCGGCTCCCGTCTCGACATGCACCGTGAAGACCTCGTCCTCGCGACCCGAGTCGACCAGGCGATCGCGTCCGCGCTTCGCGACTCCGACGACCTTCGTGCCGAACCGCACGGTGTCGCCGAGGGCGTCGGCGAGGGGCTGCAGGTAGTCGTCGGCCCACGTGCCGCCGGTGGGATAGCTGTCGTGCCTGGGGCTCTTCCAGCCCTTGCTTTCGAGCAGCTCTGCGGCAGCCGGGTCGACGAGCTCGGACCACGGGGAGAACAGTCGTACGTGCGACCACTCGCGCACCGCAGCGCCGGCGACGTCGCCTGCCTCGAGTACGAGGAACGGCAGCTCGCGGCTGCGCAGCTGGGCGGCGGCGGCGAGTCCGGCCGGTCCGGCGCCGATCACGACGACGGGGAGCTCGGGGTTCTGCATGATGTCTCCTGATTCATTCAAAAGTTTCGATGAATGCGACGATACCCTTTCATCGATAGATGTCAATGAAGGGGTATGCTGACTCCATGACCACCCAGCTCACCGTGCTCGAGTCCGCCGCCACCGCGTGCTGCTCCCCCATCACCGGCGGAGCCATGAGCGCGGATGAAGCGACTGCCCTGGCCGCCCGGTTCAAGGCGATCGGTGATCCAACCCGCCTGCGACTGCTGTCATTGGTCGCGGCGCACGAGGGTGGCGAGGCGTGCGTGTGTGACCTCAACGAACCACTCGACCTGTCCCAGCCGACGGTGTCGCACCACCTCAAGATCCTGGTGGACGCCGGGCTGCTGACCCGCACGAAGCGGGGGACGTGGTCGTACTACGCGCTGGTGCCAGGCGCCCTGCCGATGCTGGCCGACACGCTCAAGGTCTAGCCGCGTCGCAGGGCTCGTGAGTCCATCCTTGCAGAAGGGTCGGACACTCAATTTTGTTTGCAATTCCAGTAGATTCCTCTTGACGATCGAACATCTGTTCGACTAGAGTCGAGGCATGAATTCGGGGGCTGTGGTGGACGCGATGCGCACTGCCGC
Source organism: Aeromicrobium sp. P2_G6 (assembly GCF_056403535.1). NCBI lineage: Bacteria > Bacillati > Actinomycetota > Actinomycetes > Propionibacteriales > Nocardioidaceae > Aeromicrobium > Aeromicrobium sp. P2_G6. The sequence goes on from NZ_JBFUFH010000001.1 coordinate 208,522, forward strand.
GCAGACGCTCGCTTCCGGTGATGTGCGGGACAAGATCCACGCAATCCAGGCTGCGCAGGACGCTCTCGATGCTGCGAAAGCCGTGCTGCTGGCCGACCTCGAGGCGTCCAAGGACTTCGAGCTCGACGGCGCCTCCACTCTGAACGCCTGGGTCCGCACCCAGCTGCGGATGAACTCCGGACAAGCCCGCACCTTGGTCAAGAATGTCCTGGCAATGCGCGACCTGCCCTTGATGGGCGAGGCCGCGTGGGCTGGTGAGATCAGCGCCGCTCATGTTCGCGTGTTCGTCTACGGGCTCGCGCACATCGGCCTCGGACCGATGCGGCAGTTCGAGGACGTGTTCGTCCAAGTCGCTCGTGACTACGAACCCGGAGAGCTGTTCGAGGCCGTCAAACACCTCAAGGACAAGGTCCATCCCGAAGACCTCGACGACGCGTGGGAACGCGGCATGGACAAAGAAGACTTCCAGGTCAACGCCGTGCCCGACGGCTGGCACGTCAACGGGTTCCTCAACACCGTGACTGGTGCGAAGCTCAAAGCTGTCCTCGACTCGGTGTCGGCGCCGCGGGACAAGGACGACGACCGCACCGGCTCCCAACGCCGGGTCCAAGGTCTGGACGACCTGTGCGACGCGGTCCTTGCCAACGGCCTCCCCTCGGACAAGGGCGTCCGTCCGCACCTGTCAGTGTTCGTCGACGCCGACACCCTCGAAGCTGCCGCCCAGCACGTCAAGCAGACCAGCGAGAGGCGCTACCTGATCCCTGACCCCATTCCACCCACCGAACCAGCCAAGCTCGCCGGGCACGGCGCGATCGGCCCCCACCTGCTCATGCACTTCCTGTGCATCTCCGACTTCACCGCGTTCCTGATGAAACAGGACGGCGGCAACCGTCAGGCGCAGATCCTCAACGCCGGCACCGCCCGTTACCAACCCAACATCCTGCAACGCCGTGCGGTGATCGCCCGCCAACAGGGGGTCTGCGCCACACCCGGCTGCAATCACACGCATTTGCAGATCCATCACACCATTTGGTGGTCACACGGCGGACCCACCGACCTCGACCTCCTCATCGGCCTCTGCACCAGATGCCACACGCTCCTGCACCGCGGCCGGCTCCACATCACAGGCAACGCCGTCGACGGATTCACCTTCACCAATCGCGACGGCCGGACCCTCCGCAAACGACGACGAACCACCTACCGCCAAGCCGCCTGACCACGAGTCCGGCGGCCCGGAGGGCTGCGCGGGGGTGAAATCAGAAGGTCTACTCGCAACAACCGTCCGAGCAGCCCTGCGAAGCCGCGGGCGCGCAACAGCCTTCGCCCCGCCAGGCCTCGAGGCCCTCGCGGACCGCGACGGCGGCGATCACCAGGCCGGCGACCGGGTCGGCCCATGACCAGCCGAGCGTCGCGTTGAGCACGAGGCCGATCAGCAGCACTGCCGACAGGTACGTGCAGAGCAGAGTTTGGGTTCCGTCGGCGTAGACCGCGTTCGACCCGAGCGCGCGCCCGGTTCGCCGCTGAGCGTACGAGATGAACGGCATGATGATCAGCGAGGCGATCGCCAGACCGATGCCGACCCGCGAGTGATCCGCCTCGGCTCCGGTGACCAGGGCTCGTACGGACTCGAACCCGACATAAGCCGCCAGGGCGAAGAACGAGACGGCCAGCAGCCGCAAAGCCTCCCGCTCACGGGACTCGGGAATGCGATGCGAGAACTGCCACAGGATGATCAGGCCGCTCGAGACCTCGACCGCGGAGTCGAGGCCGAACCCGACGAGGGCGACCGAGCCAGCCGCGATGCCTGAGGTGATGGCGATGACGCCCTCGACCACGTTGTAAGCCACCGACAGCATCGCCAACAGCTTCGCCCGGCGGCCGAGAGCCGCCCGGTCGGTCAGGGTCGTAACGCCGAGCTCAGCCATGAGAGATCTCGACGAACGGCAAGGGACAATCCTCTTCCTGCGCGCACTGGGCGAGGTCGTCGCAGCCTGCTTCCTGTGCCGCGACCAGGCTGGCACGGATGACGTTGAGGTCGGCGATCTTCTGGTCGACCTCGGCGATCTTGGCCTCCGTACGAGCCAGCAACCCGGCCCCGGCGCCATGGTGATGCTTGCCGGTCTCGAGCAGTTCGGCCACCTCATCGAGCGTGAACCCCAGCCGTTGAGCGACCTTGATGATCCGCAACGTCGTGACGGTCTCCTCGGGATACAGCCGGTGGCCTCCCAGGGACCGCTGCGGTTCGTCGATGATCCCGCGACGCTCGTAGTAGCGCAGCGTCTGCACGTTGACCCCGACCGCCTCGGCAACCTGACTGGTCCGCATCGCGGTGCTCATGCTGCTGTCCCGACCAGCGAGGCGGCACGAGACGCCAGAGCAGCGAGAACGTCTTCGTGCCGAGGATCTGACGAGACGACCATGTCGAGTCGCCCTTCGGTGATCGTGATGCCGAACGTGAAGAACGAGCAGCAGTCGGTTTCAGCTGCGGCCAGGTGCGCCGCGCGCGCCGCGACGTGCGACTCCGGCCTCAGGGCGAGGGCAATTTCGCGCGATGACGTCTGCTCGACCGAGAGGACATCCTCGGCGAACAGCGCGTCGAACTCAGCGAGACGCAGCGGCTGCTCGGCCGTCGGCATCGTGCACGAGGAGGGGATCCAGCCGCCTGGCATCTGGAGATCCTGGTTCATGTCTCGACCATAAACCTGTACCCAAGTACCGGATGCAAGCCCGCAGTTGTCAGCTCAGCTCGGGTTCGAGCGACTCGATCAGTCGCTCCACGCGACGCTTGATCTCGTCGCGGATCGGGCGGACCGCCTCGATGCCTTGACCGGCAGGGTCGTCGAGCACCCAGTCCTCGTAGCGCTTGCCCGGGAAGTACGGGCACTCGTCGCCGCAGCCCATCGTGATGACGACGTCGGAGGCGACGACGGCGTCGTCGGTCAGCTTCTTGGGCTGCTCGCCGGCGATGTCGATGCCGACCTCGGCCATGGCCTCGACGGCGACCGGGTTGATCGCGTCGCCAGGCATGGACCCGGCCGAACGTACGTCGATGCGTCCCTCGCCGAGGGACTGCAGGAAGCCCGCCGCCATCTGCGAACGACCGGCGTTGTGCACGCAGACGAACAAGACGCTGGGGCGATCAGGCATGAGGTTCTCCTTGATGGGCGTGCGGTGTGACCGCTTGCGCGGGATAGAGCGCGAGGACCAGGGCGACGCCGATTGCACCGCCGATAACCTGCGCGAGGACGAACGCCGGCACGGAGCTCGGCGCGATGCCGGCGAAGGTGTCGGAGAACATCCGACCGAGGGCCACCGCGGGGTTGGCGAAGGACGTCGAGCTGGTGAACCAGTACGCGGCGCCGATGTAGGCCCCGACCGCGGGCGCCGCCAAGGTGACCCGGTCGGAACGGACGAGCGCGAAGATCAGCAGGACCAGTCCCGCCGTCGCAACGACCTCACCGAGCAGATGACCGCCGCTCGCACGTTCGTGATCGGAGAACGTGGTGCCGACGTCGAACATCGCGTTGGCCAGGAGGGCACCCGCCACGGCACCCACAGCCTGCGCGGCCACGTACGGCGCGATGTGACCCGCCGAGAATCCTTCGGGATCGCGGCGGGTCAGGAACCAGTCAACAATCGTGACCACGGGATTGAAGTGCGCACCGGACACCGGGCCGAGCATGAGGATCAGGGCGGCCAGGCCGAAGACCGTCGCCATGCTGTTCTCGAGGAGCTGCAGTCCGATGTCGTCAGGCGAGAGGTCACCTGCGGCGATGCCCGAGCCCACCACGACGGTGACGAGCAGGCCCGTGCCGAGGAACTCCGCGAGCAGTCGCCGGCTGAGTGGCTGCGGAGAGCTGGGTGCTGCCGGCGAGTTCACCCACCCATCTTGGACCTTGCCCATGAACGCTGGATGAACGGGGACGCTGGGACAACGACCGCCGAGATCACACCTTGACGGCGGGCATGTCGACGTCCCGGACGACGCCCTGGATGGCGGCGTTGCCCTCGGTTCGCCGGTCCAGCATCGGGTTCAGCAATCCGCGCAGGACCGAATAGACCGTCCAGCGCCTCGGCGCGATGATCCGGGCGGCCCGTCGCTCGATGCCGTCGACCAGCACCCGGCCGGCGACGGACGGAGCGAGTCGTCGACGCAGGAAACGCGGGAAAGTCGCCTCGAAGCGCTGCGCGACGGGGCTCGCGAAACCCTCACGGACCATCGCGGTGTCGATGAACCCGAAGTACGCGACGCTGGCCGAGGCGCCATGCGATGTCAGTTCGGCTCGGAGCGCGCGGCCGAACTGCTCGACGCCGGCCTTGGTCATGGCATACGGAGCCATCATGACGCCGTTGACGAACGCGTAGACCGACGCGATGACGACGACGTGCCCACCAGCCGCCGTCACGTGCGGCAGCGCGGCGTGCACCGTCCGATAGACACCCAACAGGTTGACGTCGATGACCCGCTCGAACATCGCAGAGTCCATCGCCCGCACCGTCTCCAGCTGCGGCGCAATGCCGGCGTTGGCGACGACGATGTCGAGGCCGCCGAGCTGTCGGACGATCTCGGCGACGACCTCGCGCATCCCGTCAGCGTCGGTGACGTCGGCGGCGATGCCGATCGCCCCGCCGCCCAGCTCGCGCACCGCCTCGGCCGTTGCGACGGGGCCGAGGTCGACCAGCGCGACGCGAGCACCTCTCTCACACAGCTGCCGCGCCGTCTCGAAGCCGATGCCTCGAGCGGCGCCAGTGACGAGCGCGACCTTGCCGTCGACCGGGTATGAGTTCATGAGCTGCGCACTTCCTGGGAGACGAGTGATGATCTGGTCGCGAGGTGCCGGCCGAGGAACTCGATCTGGTCGGAGAGAGCACGTTGCTGCCCTTCACCGTCGTAGACGTCGAAGTGATCGACCGGGTACGTGAGCACCTCTGCGTAACGTCCGGCCCGACCAGCAGCCCGATGAGCCGCGGCGGGCGGTGCGACGGAGTCGTGATCTCCGATCTGCACCAGCAGCGGAGAGCGCACTCGTGAGGCAAACCGGATCGGCCGGTTCAAGCCGACCTCCAACGCGGCGCGTGCGCACACCTCGTTGCGCCACGTCGGTCCGGCCACGGCCGCGTAGCCCTCGAGTGCGCCGGCCGACGTGATCATGGCGGTCGTACCGGGCTCGCCGACGACCGCGAGGTGATGGGGCGCCCGACGCAGGACGGCACGTACGACATCGCGTACGCCGTGGACGACGAGCGGCACCAGCGCCCGCACTCCGTGGTGCCTGGCGATGGCGAGCATGGCCGCGAGCCCGTCCATCGCAGGTGTCATCGACACGATCGCGGCGATGCGTCCGTCCGCGACAGCGACCGGCAGGACGTGGCCACCGGAGTACGACGTGCCCCACAGGATGATCCGATCGGGGTCGACGCCGTCGAGCTCACGTGCCGCAGCGACCGCCGCGCGATAGTCCGCTCGCTGGGCGCGGTACGAGACCCGCTGACGGGGCGTGCCGTCCGAGCCACCGAACCCGCGATAGTCGAACACGACGACATCGAGTCCCGCATCGGCGAACCCCTCGGCGTATGAGAGGAGCCCCGTGTCGCGCGTGCCGCCGAAGCCGTGCGCCATGACGACGCAGGGACGCCGGCCGTCGTCGCCAGTGAACGTCGAGGGCGAGCCGGGCAGGTGCCACGCGGCGCAGCGCACGCCGTTGCTGGTGAACTCGATCTCCCGGATCTCCGAGGTGCTCATGAGCGGCCGCCCGCTGCAACGAGCTGGCGCGAGCCGTCGACCGCCCCGGACTCGAACCGCAGGAGTCCGTCCTCGATCGGGTCCTCCAGCAGCAGCTTGGAGTCCTGGCCGTAGTGCATGAGCACCTTCCACGGGTTCTTGGTGCCCTGGCGCGGGAGCGTCTGCTTGGCCCGCTGCACATAGCCCGACTGCAGCTGGTCGAGCATGCCCATGTCGAGCGCGGAGTTCTCCGTGTCGCGCGGTGTCGCGACGACCTGGCCGTGGTCGTCCATGTACCTGAGCAGCCGGCACAGGTACTCACCGGCGATGTCGGACTTCAAGGTCCACGGCGCATTGGTGTAGCCGAAGATCCAGGCGAGGTTCGGCATGCCCTCGAGCAGGACGCCCTTGTACGTCATCTGGTCGTGCAGCTCCCGCGGCTCGCCGTCGACGCTCAGCTTGAGCCCGCCGAGCATCTGGACGTCGAGGCCCGTCGCGGTCACGATGATGTCCGCCTCGAGCTCGTCGCCGGAGGTGAGCCGGATGCCGTTCGTCGTGAAGGTCTCGATGTGGTCCGTGACGATCGACGCCTCACCGGAGGCCAGCGCTGTGAACAGGTCACCGTCAGGGACAGCGCACAGCCGCTCGTCCCACGGCATGTACGCCGGGGTGAAGTGCTTCATGTCGATGCCAGGTCCGACCTTGCGGCGTACCTGCGACAGGAGGAACCGGCGCATCGCCCTGGGCCAGCGCCGGCACGCGATGTAGAGGCCGCGCTGGATGGCGATGTTGCGTCGGCGCGCTGCGGCATACACCCATCGGTCGGGCAGGACCCGGCTGAGCACGGCAGAGATCTTGTCGAACGCCGGAACCGAGAAGATGTACGACGGAGAGCGCTGCAGCATCGTCACGTGGTCGGCGCCCGCCGCCATCGACGGCACGAGGGTCACGGCGGTGGCGCCGCTGCCGATGACGACCACCTTCTTGCCGGTGTGGTCGAGGTCCTCGGGCCAGTGCTGGGGGTGCACGAGCTGACCCTCGAAGTCAGCGGCACCGGGAAACTCCGGCAGGTAGCCGGCGTCGTAGTTGTAGTAGCCGGTGCAGCTGATCAGGAATCGGCAGGTGTAGGTCTGAGTGTCCCCAGTCGCCTCGTGCAGCGCGGTGACGGTCCAGAGGCTGTCACCGCTGTCCCAGTCTGCGGTCACGATCTGGAGGCCGTAGTGGATCTTCTCGTCGATGCCGTACTCGGTCGCGGTGTCGGCGATGTACTGACGGATCGAGGCACCGTCGGCGAGGACCTTGAGCTCGTGCCACGGGCGGAACTTGTAGCCGAACGTGAACATGTCGGAGTCCGACCGGATGCCGGGATAGCGGAACAGGTCCCACGTGCCGCCCAGTCGCTCGCGCCGCTCGAGCACGGCGATCGTCCGGTCGGGGAACTCACCGGAGATCTGGCAGGCGGTGCCGATGCCGGAAAGCCCCGCTCCGATGATCAAGACGTCGACGTGCTGTGCGGTCATGGCAGATCCTCACCCTCATCGCCTGCTGGTCAGCAGCGCGCTCACCTCGAGGATGGCCGTCGCAAGGGCGACAGATCTTGACACGATCGGACATACTTTTGTCATTTCCCGACACTGAGGCGGCGCCATGGGCAGCATGATCCGGGCGACCAACCTCTGGGGCTACGTCGACCTGGTCCGTGAGCTCGGCGGTACGCCCGAACGTCTCCTCTCGCGGTTCGACATCCCGGCGGGCATCGAGCACGAGGATGACGCGTTCGTGCCGTTCGCCCCGTTCGTCCGTCTGCTGGAGGCCAGCGCCGACGAGCTCGGCTGCCCGGACTTCGGGCTGCGCCTCTCGCGCTGGCAGGGGCTCGACATCCTCGGCCCGATCGCGGTCATCGCCCGGAACGCGGCGACGCTCGAGAGCGGTCTCGCGTCGATCGCCCACTACCTCTACGTGCACTCGCCGTCGCTCCATCTCGCGGTCGAACCCACCGCCACGGCGACCCGGTACGCGTACGAGGTGACCGAGCTGGGCCTCCCGGAGCTGATCCAGGGTTACGAGCTGAGCATGGCCAACGGAGCCCGCATGATCCGGCTCCTCGGCGGACCTGAGGTGGAGCCCGAAGCCGTCTCGTTCCTGCACGATCAACTCGGTTCCGATGACGCGTATGCCGAGGCGCTCGGCTGTCCGGTGCGATTCGGCCAGGCTTGGTGTGGTTTCGAGCTTCGCCCCGACCTGGCCGGGACGCCGATCCCCAACGCAGACGCGGAGACGCGGCGGATCGCGACGAGCTACCTGGAGTCCCGCTACCCGCCGAGCACCGCGTCGCTCGCGGAGCGCGTCGCAGAGCTCGCCCGACGCCTGCTGCCGACCGGACACTGCAATGCCGACGAGATCGCCGGGCAGCTGAACCTGCATCCGCGGACGCTGCAGCGGCGGCTGGCCGACGAGGGCGTGCGGTTCCAGGACGTCATCGACCAGGAACGAAAGACCCTCGCCGCCCGCTACCTTGCCGAGCCCATGCTGCACCTGAGCCAGGTCGCCGGGCTGCTCGGCTATGCCGAGCAGAGCACGCTCAACCGTTCGTGCCGGCGGTGGTTCGGGATGACCCCGCGGCAGTACCGCGCGGCGCTCCGGCCAGCCTGAGCATCACCCCACGTGCATCAGGTCGCCGGCCAGGGCGAACAGGCGGCCGCCCAGCTTCATGACCGGGATGCCCAGCGGGATCAGCAACACGGTCAGGCACAGCACGAAGCCGAGCACCCACACCACGGACGCGACGACTCCGAGGAGAACGCCTCCTACGGCCGAGACCAGGCCGAGCACCACATTGAGCAGACCGTTGAGAGCTCGCATGTCCTTCCTCCTTGTTCACCGGCCCCGTCATTCAGAGCAGGCTCTTGGGCTTCCGGCCGGTCAGCGTGCGCTTCGTGGTCTTCTTCCGGATCTTCTTCTTGGCCTTCTTGGTGGAGTCCGAGACCAGCGAGCCGACGCCCTCGCCCTTCTCCTTCGCCTTGTCGCCGACGTCGGAAACGGCAGAGCCGGCTTCCTTGCCCTTCTTCTTGGACTTCTTCTTGGATTCCTTGACCGGGTGCGCGAGCGAGTGCGGCAGCATCAGCTGCACGGCCCGCGTGATCAGCCGGCGGGAAAGGCCGAGAATGGGTATGCCCAGGGGAAGCAGGATGAGCGTCACGCACATCACCAGGCCGACCAGGCCCAGGAGCGCCGCGACGATCCACAGCAGTGCGCCGAGCAGACCACGAAGTAGTCGCATTGGGTATCCCTCCCGTAGGGAGGACTACCCCGTCGCGAGATGACCAACCCCGTCGAGCCCCGCGCTGCATACTGACTGGATGACGACAGCCACCGTCGTCGGCAGTGGCCCCAACGGCCTCGCCGCGGCCCTGACCCTCGCGGCGGCAGGTGTCGATGTCACGGTCCTCGAGGCGGCGGAACGGCTCGGCGGCGGTGCCAGGTCGAGCGAGCTCACGCTGTCCGGACTCGTGCACGACGAGTGCTCCGCGATCCATCCCCTGGCGGTCGGCTCGGCGTTCGCGAAGGAGTTCGACCTGGCAGCCGCCGGCCTGGTCTGGCGCTGGCCCGAGGTGCAGTTCAGCCATCCGCTCGACGGTGGGAGCGGCGCGGCGGTGTGGCGCTCGGTCGACGCGACAGCGCAGGGTCTGGGACAGGACGGTCGCTCGTGGCGACGTCTCATCGGACCGCTTGCCGAGCGGTTCGGCGACCTGACGGCCGACATCCTCGGGCCGGTCGTGCACCTGCCGGCTCACCCGATCGATCTGGCGAGGTTCGGCGCGTATGCGGCACTGCCGGTCCCGATCCTCGCCCGTCGGTGGGAGACGCCCGAGGCGAGAGGCCTGTTCGCGGGTGCGGCAGCGCACACGTTCCGGCCGTTTTCCGGGGTCCTGTCCTCGTCGATCCCGCTCGCCCTGGCCGCATCTGCCCACGCGTTGGGCTGGCCGGTCGCCGAGGGCGGCACCGGTGAGATCAGCCGTGCGGTCATCGAGCTCGCCACCGCCCACCGGGTGACGTTCGAGACCGGCGTCGCGGTGAACTCGCTCGATCAGATCGCGGCCGACATCGTCATGCTCGACACCTCTCCACGGGCCGCAGCCGCCATCGTTGGTGACCGCATGCCGTCGCGCGTGTCCCGGGCGTACCGGCGCTATCGACACGGGCCCGGCGCGTTCAAGGTCGACTACGCGGTCGAGGACGGGGTGCCGTGGACCCACGAGCCGTCCCGCTCGGCCGGCACGGTCCACCTCGGCGGGACGTTAGAACAAATCGCCGCCGCCGAGCTGGCCGTGTCGAAGGGGCAGATGCCCGATCGCCCGTTCGTGCTCGTCGGTCAGCAGTACCTCGCCGATCCCACCCGCTCGCGCGACGGCGTGCATCCCTTGTACGCCTATGCGCACGTGCCGTCGGGCTACACCGGCGACGCCACGGAAGCCATCACGAGTCAGATCGAGCGGTTCGCACCGGGATTCCGCGACCGCATCCGGGCGACCAACGTACGCTCGACGGCCGACCTCGAAGCCGGCAACGCCAACTTCATCGGCGGCGACATCATCGCCGGCGCCAACACCGCACGGCAGCTGGTGTTCCGGCCGCGCACGACCCTGCATCCGTACGCGACGGGCGTCGCAGGCGTCTACCTCTGCTCCGCCGCAACCCCGCCGGGTGCCGGGGCCCACGGCATGTGCGGCTACAACGCAGCGCGCTACGCCCTCCGGCGCGCCTGACCGGCCGCGGCATCGCGCAGGCGGCGCGCCTTGACGAGCCGCACGGCCAGCCGGCTGTAGGGATCCCGCGGCTCAGGGCAGGCTGCGATCCACCGCTCCAGCACCTCGACCTCCGCGGCATGGTCCCGCCGCCGTCGGTGGATCACGGCTGCCCGGTGCGCGTAGACCGGCGTCGGGATGCCCTGCGAGGCCCACGCGTCACGCTCGGCCGCCGCCATGCACTCGACCAGCAGCTCGAGCCCCGCCTCGTCCATGCCTCGCGCGCGCAGCCGGTCCAGGGTCGCCATCCACTCACTGTGGTGGCGACCCCGGACGCCGCGGTCCAGCTGATGCAGCACGGCCATGCCTAGCGCGTGACCCGCAGCGTCACGGTGCGGGTCACCGGATCGACGGTCGAGCTGCCGGCATACGAGACGCTCAGGGTGTACGACCGGGCGCCCAGCTTCGGCAGCGTCACGCTCACGCGTCCGCTCGAGTCGAGCGTCACGGTGCGCCGCACGTAGTCCTTTCCGTTCGCCCTGACCCGTATCGTTGCGCGACCGGCGACCGGTGTCGTCGGGCTGGCCAGGACGGCGACCTTGATCTTCGCCTGCGACGACTTGGTGATCCGCGACGGGATCGTCAGCGAGACCTTCGACGACGCCTTGGTCACCGTCAGGGTCACGACGTCGTCGGAGGCGCGGTACTCGGCGTCCCCGTCGTACCGCACGGTGAGTGCGTGCGTCCCGACCCCGCCGAGGTCGGCGGTCTTGACGGTCACCGTGGTGCGGCCGTCGACCAGTGTCCCCGTGCCGACGAGGGTGTCGCCGGAGAGCACCCGGACGGCACCGGTCGGTGTCGGTCCGGAGCCGTTGACCTTGGCCGTGACGGTGACGCTCGAACCGTAGCGGACCTTGGTCGCCGACAGCGTCGCGACGGTCACCGAGTCGTGCAGGCCCTGCCCGACGGCCGGCACGGTCACGGTGTTCGGCGTCTCGGCGTTGCCGGCCTTGTCGACCGCGCGGAACTGCACGACCGTCTCGCCGGAACCAACGGCGACCGATGCTCCCGCGACCCACTCCCCCGTGCCGATCCGCGACTCGACGTGGTCCACGCCCGAGGTCTCGTCGGCGGAGACGATGCTGACGGTACGCGCTGCGGTGTTGACCGAGCCCTTGCTGATCGGCGCAGCGGTGTCGATCTTGAGGTCGAGCGTCTGCACCGGCGAGACGTTGCCGCTCGCGTCGGTCGCCCTCGCACGTACGGAGTGCTCGCCCTCGCCGGTGACCGGCACCGTGACCTCGTCAGCATCGACAGGGGTCCACGGACCCTCATCGACGGACGTCTCGACCTTGGCGACCTCGCGGTCGTCGAAGCCGGATGCCGTGACGCTGACCGGCGCGGACTTCCACCAGCCGGCCGCACCGTCGGGGTTGACCGGGTCGGTCGTCAGCGTGACGCTCGGGTCCAGCGCGTCGGTGACCGTGACGGTCGCCTTGGCGCGGACCGTCGAGCCCGGCGCGACGTCACCCTCGACCTCGAACGTGCCGACGTCGGCGTACTTCGCGGGGTCGATCTCGTCCCAGTCGACGGTCTTCTGCTGCGTCGAGCCGTCGGCGAAGTGCACCGTCGCCTTCTCCGGCAGCACCGGCGCGGTGCCGGCCTTGGTCGTCGCCGTCAGCGCGTCGACCGAGTCGACGAGCAGGTTGGGCTGCAGGTTGAGCCGCATGCGATCCAGCTCTTCTTGCGTGACGGGCAGGACCGTGCCGTGCCGCGGGCTGCTCGGCAGGTCCGCGTCGGGCACCGACGTCCAGTCCGCCGACGCGATGTCGTGCGTCTCGAACGCCATGTAGCCCTGACCGCCGTGATAGCTCGGCTGGTCGATGAACATGATCCAGTGGTCCGGGTCGTCGTTGTCGCGGAAGACCGTCGGGCCCTCGCCGCCGGTGAACGTGCCGCCCCAGGGGTTGGGCTGGCCGAGGCCGACCTTCTCCTTGATGAGCTGCCAGCCGGGTGAGGAGGTCGTGGTCGGCAGCGAGCCGGTGACCGTGGCACGGAGGTCGGTCGACTTCTCCTGGCGCGGGATCATGTACGCCTCGTCCTTGACGACGCGATAGAACGTGTCGCCGTCCTTGACGACGGTCGCGTCGATCATGCCGCGGCCCGTGCCGCGCTTGACGTCGATCCACGGCTTCGGGTCGCTGAACGTCACGAAGTCGCGCGTCGTGGCGTACATCATCCGCTGGTACGACGTGTTGATGTCGCGGCCGGCCGTCGAGGGCGTCGGGTAGAGCGCGGACGCCCAGTAGACGACGTACTCACCGGTGTTCTCGTCGTAGAACGACTCCGGCGCCCACGTGTTGCCGGCGAAGTCCGACGACACCTTGATGTGCCGCTGATTCGACCAGTTCACCAGGTCGGTCGACTCCCAGACCTCGAGGTACTTGCTGCCGGTCTCCTGCGCCTCGCCGAAGTCCACGGCGGGGTACGCCTTGAGGTCGGTCGCGAGCAGGTAGAAGCGGTCGCCCTCGTGCGAGCGGATGATGAACGGGTCGCGCAGGCCCTTGGTGCCGAACTGCGACGACAGGACGGGCTTGCCGTCGTTGAGCTCGTCGTAGTCGAGCGGGTCGTCGCCCTTGCTCGCGCCCATGTAGATCTTCTCGCCGTCGTCCGTGCTCTCGCCGGCGAAGTACGCGAACGCGTACGCCTCGAAGTCGAGCGCGGCCGGCGCCGGCTTGACCGTGACCACGAACTCGCGGGTGTCGGTCGTGGAGTTGAGCGTGCCGGTGGCCGTCAGCGTCACGTCGACGGGGTCGGCACCGTGCGCGGGGCGCGTGACCTCACCGGTCGGTGTCACGACGCCGGGCTTCGACGACGCCCAGCTGAACGCCGTGTTGGACGAGCCCTTCGTCGGCAACGTGAGGTTGCCGCGTACGTCGTCGGGGTGCACGAGCTCGATCGCATCGAGCGCTGCCTGGACCTTGCCGGCGTCGTCGACCTCTTCCTCGAGCACCGTGATCTGGAACTCCTTGGTCGTGCTCACGGCGCCGTGGGTGATGGTCGCCGTGAGGGTCACGGCGGCGTTGCCGGCACCGTGCGCGGGCCGGGTCACGGCACCGGCGTTGCTGACCGTGGTGGGGGCTGACGAAGCCCACGTGATCGTCGACCCGGCGCTGCCCGTGGCCGGCAGCGTCAGGTTGGCGATGACGGCCGAGGTGTCGCCGAGGCTCAGGGCTGCCTTGTCGGCGTTGGTCGCGGCAGTCGACGTCTTGGCCGACAGCGTCGCTGCGTCCGCCGCGTCGAGCGCCCGGCTGTAGATCCGGAAGTCGCGGATGTTGCCCTTGAAGGAACGGTCACCCGAGTACGCCGAACGGCCGATGAAGTTGCGTGTCGACGTGCCGTCCGGCTCGCCAATCTGCGACGGCTTGGCGGTGACGTTGTTGTTCGTCGCGACGAGCACGCCGTCCTCGTACAACTTGCTCGTGCCCGGCTCTGCCGGTGTGCCACCGTCGACCGTCAGGGTCACGTGTTTCCACACGCCCGTGCTCAAACCGCCGGCGCGTGAGGCGCTCTGCTCCGTCGCGAAACCGCCCGAAGCCATCGTTCCGCGATAGAAGCCGTTGGAGTCCTTGCCGGTCACGAACAGATAGCCCGTGCCGTTGGGGTATGTCGCGAGGTTGCCGAGGTTGAACATGAACCAGTTGCCGGTCAGGGTCGGGTCGACCTTGACGTCGAAGTCGACGCTCACGTCGTCGAGCCCCGACAGCAGGTTGTTGGGCAGCGCGATCGCGTTGCCGGCGCTGCTCGCGCCACCCGCGAACGTGAACCCGTCGCCGGCGTTCCACGACGCCGTGCCGGTCACCGTGCCGTTGCGCCCGTTGCCCGACGAGTCGACGGCGGTCGTGCCGCTCGTCTCGTCGAGCTTGTACCAGGCGACGAGCCCGGTCGAGACGTCACTGGCCGAGGCCGGCATCGCCGCCAGACCCGCAGCCGTGACCGCGATGAAGCCGCGCGAGACCTTGGTGGTGACCTTCATGGAACGCCCCTTGCTGATGGTGGTGAACACGGCGGCCTACTTGACTCGGAGGGAGACGGATGCGGCGGACGAGCCGAGCACGGTCGGCGACCCGGCGTACTTCACCCGGAGGGTGTAGGTGTCCCGCCTCGACAGCTTCGGCAGCGTGATGCTGGCCTTGCCCGTCGAGCTGACCTGGACTGTGCGCTCGGTGACGAACTTGCCGTCGCGGTAGACCTTGACGGTCGCCGTGCCGGCGAGGGTCGTCGTCGGGCTGGCCGAGACCAGCACCGACACCTTGGCGTGCTGCGACCTCGTGACGGTCGTCGACGAGAGCGACGCCTTCGTCTTCGAGGACGCCTTCGACACCGTGATGGCGACCGAGTCCTCGGAGCCGGCGAAGTCGGCGTCGCCCGCATACCTGGCGACCAGCGTCTTGGTGCCGACACCGATGCTGGCTGCCTTGATGCTCAGCACCGCCTGACCGTTCGTCAGCACCTTGGACCCGAGCAGCGTCGAGCCGGACAGGATCGACACCTCGCCCGTCGGGACACCACTGGTGCCCTTGACCCGCACGGTCGCCGTCACCTTGTCGCCGACCTTGACCGCGGTGCTCGACAGCGTCAGTGCAGTGACGGTCGCGCCGAGCTGCTTGCCCTTCGCCGGCACGGTGCTGGTGTTGGCCGCCTCGACGTTGCCGAGCTTGTCGAGCGCGCGGAACTCCACGGTCGTCTCCTCGTCACCGACCGTGACGGGATCCGCGTACGTCGACCACTCTCCCGACGTGCCGACGCGGTACTCGATGTGGTCGAGGCCTGCGCCGGAGTCCGCTGCCGTGATCGTCACGGTGCGGGCATCGGCGTCGACGACGGCCTTGGAGACCGGCGGCGTGGCGTCGATCGTGAACGTCACCGGCCGGATCTCGCCGACGTTGCCGGACGAGTCGACCGCGCGGACGGCCACGGAGTGCACGCCGTTGCCGGCCACCTCGAACGATGCCGTCGCACCGTCCTTCGAGGTGAACCCGCCACCGTCGACGGAGACCTCGACGTGGTCGACCTTGCGGTCGTCCTGCGCCTCGACCTTGACCGTCACCGGGTCGGCGTAGTTGCCGCGCACGTTGTCGCCCACGAGCTCGAGGCTCGACACGACCGGCGCCTCGGCGTCGACCGTCTCCATCCGGAGGAACGTGACCGACGAGGCCGGGAACTCGTACGCGAACGAGTCCGACAGTCCGTTGACCGAGCTGGTGACCGGGACGACCTTGGTCGGGTTGGACTTGGAGTTGGTGTCCGTGAGCGACGACGCGGTCAGCTGCGTGACCTTGCCGGCGCCCTTGATGCCGACGCCCGAGACGTCGACCGTCGTGCGGACCGGCTTGGTCGAGGTGTTGACGACCTTGGCGACCAGGTCACCGGACTTCTTGTCGCGGGTGACGACCTGGAACAGCTTCTCGGTCGAGGCCGCCTCGTCGTACGTCATCTGCAGGTCACCGTCGAGGTAGAGCTTGATCGTGTGCCCCTCGACCACGACCTTCACGTGGTACGTCTGACCGGTCACCAGGCTCTTGTTCTCCAGCGCCTTGACCTCGCTCGCGGCACCGCCGGACGCCTTCTGCAGCACCGAACGGGTGTTGCCCCAGCCACCGATGTTCCACCAGTAGAAGTCGTTGGTGCTCTTCGCGCCGAAGCCGACGAGGAATCCCTCGGCGCCGGACTGCTTGGTGGCGTCGAGCTCGAGCGTGTAGTTGCTCCAGTCCTTGGCGTACGCACCCGTGACGATGCTGCGCGCGTCGTTGACCGACGTCGACGACTGGACGTACTTGCCGCCGCTCGCAGCCCAGGTGCCCGACTGCGGCGACCACTTGGATGCGTCGTCGAACGTGTCGGAGAACAAGGTGCTGCCGTTGTCGTTCGACTTCACCGTGAGGTTGTCGTACGACGCTGCGGTGCTCCAGGTCGACAGGAAGACCCCGCCTGAGATGTCTTCCGGCTGGTTGACCGCGCCATCGAACGTGCTCGGCACGACCTCGTCGCCGACGTTGTTGCCGAACATCTTCTGGACTTCCCAGTTGGCCGACGACCACGACTCGTCGTTGTCGAACCAGATCGCGTCCGGCGTCCACTGCACGTTCGACTCGTTCGCGAGCAGCGGTGCGTACGACGCGAGGCGTACGACGTCGGCGTTGCGCTGGAGGGCCGTCATGTAGGACGCCTCCGAGAGCGCGTTGCCGAACGTGTTGCCGCGCGAGGCGTACTCACCGAGGAAGACCTTCGGTCCACTGCGGTCGTACGTGTCGTAACGGTGGTTGTTGGCCAGGAACCAGCTCGGGTCGCGGTAGTAGTGCTCGTCGACGAGGTCGACCTTCTGCGCCTGGTTGAAGTTCCACAGGGTGTCGAAGCGTGCACCCGACGAGTCCGGGCCTGAGTTCGAGATGATCTTCATGTCCGGGTACTTCGCCTTGATGGCGTCACGGAACTGCGGGAAGTTCGCCTCGAACGTCGTGGTGTTCTCCTCGTTGCCGAGGCCGATCATCTTGAGCCCGAACGGCTTGGGGTGTCCGAGTGCGGCACGCCTGGCGCCCCACTCCGTGTCGGTGCCGCCGTTGGCGAACTCGATCAGGTCGACCGTGTCGTCGACCCAGCGGGCGATCTGCGTCGGGTCGTGCATCTCGGCCAGCCCGGCGCCGCCGCAGCCATTGGCGCCGACGGACAGGACCGGGAGCGGCTCGGCGCCGAGGTCCTCGGCCAGCTCGAAGTACTCCAGGTAGCCGATGCCGTACGACTGGTTGTAGCCCCAGAAGTTCCAGTTAGTCGGGC
This sequence comes from Aeromicrobium sp. P2_G6, assembly GCF_056403535.1. Classification (NCBI taxonomy): domain Bacteria; kingdom Bacillati; phylum Actinomycetota; class Actinomycetes; order Propionibacteriales; family Nocardioidaceae; genus Aeromicrobium; species Aeromicrobium sp. P2_G6. The sequence goes on from NZ_JBFUFH010000001.1 coordinate 225,823, forward strand.
GCTGCTCGACCGGCCCGATGGTTTCCTTCCACTGGTACGTGCGCTTGCGGTCGGTGTAGTTGCTCTCCTCGTACGACTTGAACGTGCCGACGTTCGTGACGCACCCGCCCGGGAAGCGTACGAACGAGGGCCTCATGTCGGCGACCTTCTCGGCGAGGTCCTTGCGGAGCACGGACTTGCCGTTGACCGGTCCGACCCAGCGGTCCTCCGGCACGAACGACACCATGTCGAGCCGGACCGTGGAGGCGGCACCGGCGAGCACGGCGTAACGGCCCGCATCGGTCGTCGCTGTGGCGGTGACCTCGACGTCGTACTTCTTCCAGACGTCACTGCCGTCGATCGCGACCGTCGCGGTCGCGGCTACCGCGGTGTTGCCGGTGTTCTCCACGCGCAGGGTCAGGTCCTGGGCGGTCGTGCTGCGCGCCCAGACCGACGCGGTGTAGGTCGCGTCCTTCTTGACCGCGACACCGTTGTTGAAGCTGATGTTGCGCACGCCGTCGCCGGCAGCGGCCGCGTCGAGCTTGAGGTAGTTGCGGTTCATCGCGTTGAGGCGCTCGCCGTCGTTGAGGACGGTCGCCGTCGTGCCGTTGCCGCTGCGGTTCAGCGTCTCCCAACCGGTCATGCCGTTGAAGCCGCTGCGGTCGGAGGAGTTGAACTCGAACGAGCGGTTGCGGACCAGCTCGGCGTAGAGGCCGCCGTCGGCGGCGTAGTTGATGTCCTCGAAGAAGATGCCGAACATCGTGTCGCTGATGGACGCGCCCTTGCCGTCGCCGTCGATCTGCAGGGAGGCGATGTTGTCGTCGACCTCGATCAACGTGAAGCGCGCGGCGTCCTGTCGGTCGCCCATCTGGATCGTGCCGTTGTCGCCTTCGGTCGCGTACGCGTCGCCGTCCGACGAGCGGATGAACAGCTTGCCGCCGCCGGCGTCCGTGAGGCGCAGCGCGGTCGGGTCGTCGGACGCTGTCCCCAGGGTCAGCTTGTCATCGGCGATGACGACGGGCAGGCCGCCGTCCTTGGTCCGCAGGTTCGCAGCACCGTCGCCGGCCGCCTCGGCGGTCAGCCGCAGGCTTGCCGTCGGGGGCGTGTCGCTGAGCGTCAGGTCGGTGCCGTCGCTGACGAGGTAGGGCTTGTCGCCGGCGCTCTTGAGGGCGAAAGTCGTGGCGGGCACGATGTCGGCGCCCTGCGCCGCGTCGACCGAGAAGTAGTCGAAGGTGGCCGGCAGGGCCGTGCCGTCCTGGGCGCCGAGGGCGTAGAGGCCCACCTCGGTCGTGTCGAAGGCGACGTCGACCGATCCGGCGGCAACCCACGCGTTGGTCTCGTCGTTCCAGTAGCTCGTGGTGATCGTGTTGCCGGTGCGCTTCAGCTGCAGGGTCGCTGACGTCGCGCCGGGGCGGTCCGCGAAGGACGCGGCACGGAACGAGGCGCCGGTCTCGACGTCGTTCTCGATCGCGACGCCGGACGGCGAGAAGCTCCCGACGAACGTCAGCCCGGAGCGTACGTAGTTGTCGATGTCCTTCCACGCGATCAGGCCGGCGCCCTGGTAGACCTTGCCGACCGGCGCCGAGACCTTGGTGACCGCGGTGAAGTCACCGGCCGGGATGTCGACCATGAAGATGTTCTTGGCGGTGTTGACGTCCTGGTACGTGTCGCCGGCCTGGCCGGTCAGCGCGAGCTTGCCGTCGGCGATCGAGTAGTTGCCGGCGTCCTCGTTCGTGACGCTCCAGTCGGCGCCGAGGCTGCTGCCGTCGAAGTCGTCGCGCCACCCCGTCGTCGTGGGATCGGCCGCGCCTGCGATCTGCGGAGACAGCATTGTGAGCGTTAACAATCCGGCGACGAAAAGAAGGATGCCGCGGCGCAGCGAGCGCCGTCCGGTGGTCGAGGTCTGAGTTCTCACGATGTGCCTTCTCCCGATTGACGTGCCGACAGCTGGTGATGGATTGAACCGGCCGGCACCACCTCACTGGAGGAGAGGAGGTGGTGCCGCCCGGGGCTTCAGCGGACGCGGATGGTGACCGAGTCCGAGCTTGCGAGCACAGCGGCCGATCCTCGGTACGAGAACCGGAACGTGTGCAGACCCCTCTTGACGACGCGGTAGCTCGACGAGATCTTGCCGTCGCGCACCGTGAGCGTCTTGATCAGCCGGCCGCGATACGAGACGTCGACCTTGCCGTCGGGCACGATGCCGCTGGCGCTGATCGTCGCGCGCAGCTTGACGGTCGTGCCGCTGCGCACCGAGGTGTCGTTGAGCGAGGCGCTCGTACGGCTGACAGCCTTGGCGACCGTGGCCGTCGGGGCCGAGACCGCGGTGCCCGGAGTCACGCCGGCCTTGGTGACGGTGACCTGCACCGAGATCCGGTGGCCCGCGTCCTTGCCGGTCAGGCGGTACGTGCGGGCGACCTCGCCCTTGATCGCCACGCCGTCCCGCAGCCACTTCCGCGAGAACGTCAGCCCGGACTGGTCCCAGTCACCGTCGAACGCCGTCAGGAGCGACCCGACCCGCGGGACCCCGAGCACGACCGGTGCGGTCGTGGCGACGGGTGCCGGTCCCGGACCCGGGTCGACCGCCTTGGCGATCTCACGGGAACCGGTCGCGCCGGTGTTGCCAGCCACGTCCGTCGCACGGAACTCGATCGTGTGAGCCGCGCCGTCGACCTTGACCGCAGCGGTGTACGCCAGCCAGTCGCCGCCGTCGAGGCGGTACTGGATCCCGGCAACGCCCGAGTCGTCATCCGACGCCGTCAGGGTCACCGTGCGGTCGTCGAGCTGGTCCGAGACCGTCGGGTCCGTGAGGTCGACCTTGGCGTCAAGCGACGAGACATCGCTCCACACCAGGTTGTCGCCCTGGGCCCGGTAGTCGATGCCGTACGTCCCGGCGTCAAGCGTGACGGGTACGTCGTCGTACGTCGCCCAGTCCCCGTCGCCGATCCGGTACTGCAGCTTCTTGACGCCAACGCCGCCGGTGAGGGTCAGCGCGGCACCCTTGCCGTACCAGCCGTTGCTGCCGGGGTGCGAGATCGCGGCCTGCGGTGCCGGGCCCTCGTACGTCAGCGCGGCGATCTCGCGCGAACCCGTCGCGCCGGTGTTGCCGGCCGCATCGGTTGCGCGGAACCCGATCGTGTGAGCCGCAATGCCGTCGACCTTGACCGGAGCGGTGTAGGCCAGCCAGTCGCCGCCGTCGAGGCGGTACTCGATCCCGGCAACACCCGAGTCGTCATCCGACGCCGTCAGGGTCACCGTCCGGTCGTCGAGCTGGTCCGAGACCGTCGGGTCCGTGAGGTCGACCTTGGCTGCCAGCGACGAGACGTCGCTCCACACCAGGTTGTCGCCCTGGGCGCGGTAGTCGATGTCGTACGTCCCGGCGTCAAGCGTCACCGCGCTGTCGTACGTCGTCCAGTCGCCGTCGCCGATCCGGTACTGCAGCTTCTTGACGCCGTCGCCACCGGTCAGGGTCAGCTCGGCACCCTTGCCGTACCAGCCGTCGCTGCCCTCGTGCGAGATCGCAGCCTTCGGGGCGGCGCCCTCGTACGTCAGCGGGTCGACGCTCTCCAGGGTCGGCACGACCTTCTTGATCGAGCCGTCCTCGTTGAAGTAGAGCCGGTCGATCGTGGTCTCCCGGTGCGTGCCGTCGCCACCGGGCATTCCGAAGCGGTGATACGCGATGTACCAGTCGTCGGTGCCTGGCACCTGGATGATCGAGTGGTGTCCTGTGCCGAGGATGCCCAGGCTCGTGTCCTTGTTGAGGATCTCGCCCTTGTTGACGAACGGGCCGGTGGGGCTGTCGCCGATCGCGTAACCCACGCGGTAGTTCTCGCTGCCCGTGTCGTCGATCGACCACGAGGCGTAGTACTTGCCGGCCCGCTTGTTCATGAACATGCCCTCGCGGAAGTTCGTCAGGCCGGTGAGCTTCACGCGCTTGGTCACGTCGTACGACGTCATGTCCGAGTTGAGCGGCACGACGTACGCCGAGCCGTTCCCCCAGTAGAGGTAGGACTGGCCGTCGTCGTCGGTGAACACCGCGGGGTCGATCTGCTGGGCGTTGTTGTAGTCGGCCTTGCTGACCAGCGGCTTGCCGAGCGGATCCGTGAACGGTCCGAGGGGTGAGTCGGAGACCGCGACGCCGATGTTCTGCTGCGCCGAGAAGTAGAAGTAGTACTTGCCGTCCTTCTCCGTCGCGGTCGGGGCCCAGGCGTTGCTGTCAGCCCACGAGATGTCCGGGCCCAGGTCGAGGATCGTGCCGTGCTCCGTCCAGTCGACCAGGTTCTTGGACGACCACACCTTGAACTTCGAGCTGCCCCAGCCGGCGAAGCCGTCGGTCGTGGCATAGATGTAGTAGGTGTCGCCGAATCGCACGATGTTCGGATCGGCGTTGTAGCCCGGCAGGATCGGCGACTTCATCTCGACCGCGCGGACCTTCCAGTCCTGGGTCGCTCCGCCGGCCGCCGTGACCGTGAACGTCTTCTCCTGGCTCAGGTCGATCGGGCCGGTCACCTCGGGCGTGATCGTCGAGGTCGAGGTGATCTCGAACGTCGGCTGCAGCGCCTTCAGGTCGGTGCCCTTCTTGACCGGCAGTGTCACGGTGTGCGACGCCGCGTCGATGATCGGGTCGATCTTGAGGCTGTCGAGCTGCACGCCCGTGATCGCGGTCGGATCGGCGCCGATGTCCTTGACCTCGGTCGCGGACAGGGCGCGGTTGTAGATGCGGAAGTCCCGCACCTTGCCCTTGAGGTACTTGTCGGCGTTGTAGACCGACCGGCCGATGTAGTTGGCCGTCGTCCTCCCGCCGCCGATGTCACCCGGGACGATCGTCACGCCGGTCTTCTGACCGACCTTGATGCCGTCGAGGTAGATCGTCGCGGTGCCGTCCTTGAGCGTGTAGGTCATGGTCTTCCAGGCACCCCGCGGTGCGGACGCGTCGTCCGTCGCGGTCTGCTCGGTCGTCCAGTTGCCCGTGGCGATTGAGGTCCGGTACTTGTCGTTGCCGCTCGTGAACAGGTAGCCGCTGCCGACGCCTCCGGAGTCGGTGTTGCCGAGACCCCAGATGAAGTACGGGTTGGCCTGGGTGGGATCGATCCACACCTTGGTCGACACCGTGATCTGGTTGAGGCCCGTCAGGATGTTGTCCGGCAGCTTGACGTGCCCGTTCGTGCCGCCGAGGTTCAGCGAGCCGTCGGTCCAGGACGCGTCGCCGCTCAGGGTCCCGTCATAGCCGTTGCCGGACGAGTCCTTGGCCGTCGTCCCGGAGGTGTCGTCGAGCTTGTAGTGCACGACCTCGCCGTCGGCGTTCGCCTTGACCGGATCGGGATCGTTGCGCAGTCGCTTGAGCTCGGCAGCCGTGACCGGGATGACCGTGCCGTGGCGCGGGCTGCCGGGGAGCTTGTAGCTCGCCGGGACCTGCCAGTTCGGCGCACTGAGGTTGTCGGTGCCGAGCGGGATGTAGCCGCGGCCGCCGAACTCGTCGGTGAACAGGTAGTACTTCGAGCCCGACGTGTCGCCGGCATTGGCCTTGAACGCCGTCGGCCCCTCGACCGCCTTCGTGCCGGCCTTCTTGCCGATGCAGGAGTCCTCGATCGTCCACGCCGGGTTGTTGATGTCCCAACCGGGCACGCTGGCGTCGTCGGCCTCGAGCAGGTCGTCGTTCTTCTCCTGGATGATGTCCGAGCAGCCGGTCACGCCGCCCTCGTCCTTGGTGAAGCGGTGGTACGTGTCGCCGTCCTTGAGGACGGTCGAGTCGATGCGCGAGGCGCCGAAGTCCTGCCAGATCTTGGGCTTGCTGAACGTCCGGAAGTCGCGCGTCGTGGCGTACAGCATCTTCTGGTAGGTCGAGCCGGTGTGGTTGGTGTCGCTCTCGGCGTACAGCTTCGACGCCCAGAACACGACGTACGAACCGAGCTCGTCGGACCAGTAGGCCTCGGGCGCCCAGGTGTTGCCCGCGGTGTCGGGCGAGACCTTGACGTGCCGCTGCGCGGACCAGTTGACCAGGTCGGTCGACTCCCAGACCTCGAGGTACTTGCTGCCGGTGCGCTGCGAGGCGTCCCAGTTGGTCGCCTCGATGTCGAGGTCGGTCGCGATGAGGTAGAACTTGTCGCCCTCGGGAGAGCGGATCAGGAAGGGGTCACGCAGGCCGGTCGTGCCCTGGGTGGACTTGAGCGTGGCCTTGCCGCCGTTGAGCTCGTCCCACTGCAGCGCGTTGTTGCCGCGGCTCGCGGCGAAGAAGATGCTCTCCTCGGCGCCGGTGAAGTAGCTGAAGGCGTAGCCCGCGTACGGGCCTAGGTCCGGCTTGGGCGTCACCGTCGCGGTGATCTGGCGGGTGGCGGTGGCCGAGCCGACCTTGACCGTGGCCGTGAGGTGGACCGTCACCGGGTCCGAGCCGTGGGCTGGACGGTGCACGATGCCGTCGGTGTCGATGACCGAGGTGTTGTCGGATGCCCATGCGATCGTTGAGCCGTGGCTGCCGCTGGTGGGCAGCGTGATGTTGCCGCGCACGTCGTCGACGTCGGGGATGCTGATGGCCGCGGCGTCGGCATCGGCCTTGGCCTGGTCACCCTCGGCCGGCAGGACGGTCGCCTGGAACGTCTTGGTGTCCGTGGCCGAGCCACGGGTGAGCGTTGCGGTGAGCGTGACGTTGGCCGGGTCGTCGGTCGCCGCCGGGCGGGTCACGGTGCCGTTGTTCGCGATGACCGCGGTGTTGCTGGACGCCCAGGTCACCGCGGACCCACGCTGGCCAAGGGTCGGCAGCGTCAGGTTGCCGGTGACCGCCGAGAGGTCGCCGAGCGAGAGCGCAGCCTTGTCGGACGCCACGATGTCGGCGTCACTCGGTGCGAGCGACGTGACCTCGGCGGCCGTCAGCGCGCGGTTGTAGATGCGGAAGTTGCGCAGCTTGCCCTTGAGGAACTTGTCGGCCGCGTAGTTGGACTTGCCGATGTTGTTGTTGGTCGTGGTGCCGCCGCCGATCGCGCTGGGCGCGACGGTGACGGCGGTGTTCTGTGCGACCTGCACGCCGTCCTCGTAGAGGGTGCCGGTCGTCCCGGTCTGGGTGTAGGTGACGGTCTTCCAGACGCCGCGGGCCAGGTTGGAGCCCTTGCTGGTGACCTTCTCGCCCGACCAGTTCGTCAGCGTCAGGCCCGTGCGGAACGCGTCGCCGCTGGCGAAGAAGTAGCCCGTGCCGGCCGACGAGGTCGCCGAGTTGCCGAGGCCCCAGATGAAGTACGGCGCCGCCTGCGTCGGCTCGATGTAGACCTCGGTCGACACCGTGATCGACGAGAGGCCCGCCATGATGTTGTTGGGCAGCTTGACGTAGTCGTCGGTGCCGTCGAGCGTCAGCCCGTTCGCCCCACCCCAGGTGCCGCCGCCGTTGAGCGTGCCGTCCTTGCCGTTGCCGGAGGAGTCGACGACCGTCGTGCCCGACGCCTGCGTCAGGTCGTACTTCAGGACGAGTCCGGCGGTGACATCAGCCGCAGTTGCGGTCATCGGCAGGCCGACGACGAGGCTCGCGATGAGCGCGAAGACCGCGACGACCGCCGATGTGACCCGGGTCACAGACCGAAAATGGGTAGGGCTGCTCATGATGTCTCCCGAAAAGGTGGTTGGGGTGAGGGTCAGAGACCGGCGGCGAGCCGGTAGTACGCCTGGTTCCAGCGGAGCTCCCTGAGGAAGCTCTTGGGCGTCGTCTCTGCGTTGATGTGCAGCAATTCGGTGCTCAGGATCTCGGCGAGGTCGTCGAACTCCTCGATCCCGACTGCGGTGGACAGCACCGTGTGGTGCGGTCCGCCGGCCATGATCCAGGCCTCGGCAGCCGTCGCGAGCGACGGATGCGCCTGCCAGACCGCGCAGGCGACCGGCAGCTGAGGCAATGGCTCGTCGGGCTCGACGAGCGTGATGTCGTTCGCGGTCAGCCGGAACCGGTCGCCCATGTCCGACAGGCCGACGACGATGCCCTCACCCTGATCGGCGATGAACCGCATGCGTACGGGATCCTCGCGGCCGCCGATGCCCAGCGGGTGCACCTCGATCGTCGGCTTGTTCGACGAGATCGTGGGGCACACCTCGAGCATGTGGGCTCCGAGCGACTTCTCGTTGCCCGGCTCCAGGTGGTACGTGTAGTCCTCCATGAACGACGTGCCGCCGGGGCGGCCGACCGCCATGGCCTTGGTCGTACGGACGAGGACCGAGGTCTTCCAGTCGCCCTCGCCGCCGAAGCCGTAGCCGTCGGCCATGAGGCGCTGGACCGCGAGGCCCGGGAGCTGGCGCAGGCCGCCGAGGTCCTCGAAGTTCGTCGTGAACGCGCGGAAGCCACCCTCCTCGAGGAACTGCCGCATGCCGGCCTCGACCCGAGCGCCGTAGCGCAGCGAGTCGTGGCGCGATCCGCCGACGCGCAGCTCGGCCGCTACGTCGTAGAGGTCCTGGTACTCGCCGACGAGCTTGTCGACCTCGGTCTCGTCGACCGCGTCGACGACCTCGACGAGGTCGTTGACGCCGTAGGTGTTGACCGAGACGCCGAAGCGCAGCTGGGCCTCGACCTTGTCGCCCTCGGTCACCGCGACATCGCGCATGTTGTCGCCGAAGCGGGCGAGCTTGAGCGACCGCATCTCGGCGGCGCCGGCGGCTGCCCGGACCCAGACGCCGATGCGGCGGCCGACGTCAGGATTGCTGACGTGGCCGACGACGGTCTTGCGGGCGATGCCGAGCCGGGTCTGGATGTAGCCGAACTCGCGGTCGCCGTGCGCGGCCTGGTTGAGGTTCATGAAGTCCATGTCGATCGTCGACCACGGAATCTCACGGTGGGCCTGCGTGTGCAGGTGCAGGAACGGCTTGCGCAGCGCGTCGAGGCCGTTGATCCAGGCCTTGGCCGGCGAGAACGTGTGCATCCAGCCGATCAGGCCGATGCACGCGTCGTCGGAGTTCGCCTCGAGCATCATCCGGCGGATCGCGTCGGACGAGGTCAGGACCGGCTTCCACACGATGCGGATCGTGAGGTCGGGGTGAGCAGCCAGCGTCTCGGCGACCTCGCGGGACTGGTCAGCGACCTGCTGGAGCGTCTCCTCGCCGTAGAGGCCCTGGCTTCCGGTGAGGAACCAGATCTCGCGTTCGGCGGTGCTCATGGACGTCTCCTTCTGATGGGTCGCGGGGCTCACTGGCCGTACGCGTTCTGGTAGCGGTCGAACAGGCTGGCGATCTTCTCCGGCGGGATGGGCACCGGTTCGCCGAGCTGGCGGGCAATGTGGGTCGTGCGCGCGACGTCCTCGCACATCACGGCGGCCTTGACCGCCGAGCGGGCGTCCTTGCCGATCGCGAAGACGCCGTGGTTCTGCATCAGGACGGCCGGGGAGTTGCTGTCGCGCAGCGTGTCGACGATGCCGCGGCCGATCGAGTCGTCGCCGATCAGCGCGAACGGGCCGACCGGGATCTCGCCGCCGAACTCGTCGGCCATCATCGTGAGCACGCACGGGATCGGCTCTGCGCGCGCGGCCCACGCCGTGGCATACGTCGAGTGGGTGTGCACGACGCCGCCGACCTCGGGCAGGTGCCGGTAGACGTACGCCTGGGCGGCGGTGTCGGACGACGGTGCCAGGTCACCCTCGAGCACCGTGCCCTGGAGGTCCGTGACGACCATGTTCTCCGGCGTGAGGTCGTCGTAGCTGACTCCGCTGGGCTTGATGACCATCATGTCGGCGCCTGGCACGCGTGCCGAGACGTTGCCTGCTGTCCAGACGACAAGCTCGTAGCGGGTCAGCTCGGCGTGCAGGGCGCAGACCTCCTTGCGCAGGCGGGCGATCGTCGCCTGCACGTCCTGGGTGAGCGTCATGACGCAGCTCCCGTCAGTGCTTCGCGCCGCAGCGCGTTGAGCCGGTGCATCACGTCGTTGCCGCCACGACCGAAGTGGTCGTGCAGGGCGGTGTACTCGGCGAACAGCCGGTCGTAGACCTTGGAGCGTCCCTCATCGGGCAGCACAACTGCCCGATTGAGGGAGCCCATAGCCTTCGCGGCGGCGCGTATGTCCGCGTACGCGCCAGCCGCGACGGCAGCATGGAGGGCAGAGCCCAGAGCGGGGCCCTGCGCGGACCCGATCACCGAGAGCGGCAAGCGAGTCACGTCGGAGTAGATCTGCATGAGGAGCGGGTTCTTGGACAGTCCGCCGGCGATGATGAGCTCCTCGACGGGAACGCCGCTGGCGTTGAACGTCTCGATGATCGTGCGGGTGCCGAACGCGGTCGCCTCGATCAGCGCGCGGTAGATGTCCTCGGGCCGCGTCGCCAGGGTCTGCCCGACGATCAGCCCGCTGAGCTCGTGGTCGACGAGCACCGAGCGGTTGCCGCTGTGCCAGTCGAGCGCGACGAGCCCGTGGGCGCCGACGGGCTGGCGGGACGCGAGCTCCGTGAGGTGCTCGTGGACGCTCACACCCGCGGCGTCAGCCGCCTCGCGGACGTACGCCGGCACGCCGTGGTCGACGAACCAGCCGAAGATGTCGCCGACACCGCTCTGGCCTGCCTCGTAGCCCCACGTCCCGGCGACGATGCCGCCGTCGACGACGCCGCACATGCCGGGAACCTCGCGAAGGACGCTGCCGTTCATGACATGGCACGTCGAGGTGCCCATGATCGCGACCATCTGGCCGGGGTCGACCGCCTGGGCGGCAGGTGCCGTGACGTGCGCGTCGACGTTGCCGACTGCGACCGCGATGCCCTCGGGCAGTCCGGTCCAGCCGGCGGCCTCGGCCGTCAGCGTGCCTGCCGGGCGGCCGAGCTGGCCGATCGGCTGGTCAAGTTTAGCGTTAACAAAGTCTGCAAACAGAGGGTTGAGCCCTGCGAGGAAGTCATCCCCCGGGTAGGCGCCGTCCTGCAGGATGCCCTTGTAGCCGGCCGCGCACGCGTTGCGCACGTACGTGCCGCAGAGCTGCCAGACGATCCAGTCGGCTGCCTCGACCCAGCGCTCCATCGCGGCGTAGACCTCGGGGTCCTCCTCGAGGACCTGCAGGCCCTTGGCGAACTCCCACTCCGACGAGATCAGCCCGCCGTAGCGCGGCAGCCACGACTCGCCGCGCTCCTCGGCGAGGGCGTTGATGCGGTCGGCCTGGCCCTGCGCGGCGTGGTGCTTCCACAGCTTGACGTAGGCGTGCGGCCGGTCGGCGAACTGCGGCAGCTCGTTGAGCGGCGTGCCGTCAGCGAGGGTCGGCACCATGGTGCAGGCGGTGAAGTCGGTCGCGATGCCGATGACCTCCGACGGGTCGATGCCCGACGCGCGTACGGCCTCGGGCACCGCGATGCGCAGGACGTCGACATAGTCCGACGGCACCTGCAGCGCCCAGTCGGGCGGCAGCGGCGAGCCGGGCGTCGTGGGCAGTGCGTCGCTGATCACGGCGTGCGAGTACGGGTGCACCGCGCTGGCGAGCTCACGGCCGTCCTTGACCGAGACGACCAGGGCGCGCCCCGACAGGGTGCCGTAGTCGACTCCGACGACGTACTGTTCGCTCACTTCTGGGCCTTTCGGGGGGTCGGTGCGGAGGTGCTCGAGCGGATGATCAGTTCGGGCTCGATGAGTCGTGGGAGGTCTTCGTTCTCGCCGAGGATCGCGGCGTGCAGGACGGCGATCGCGCGGCGACCGACCTCCTGGAAGTTCTGTCGTACGGTCGTGACGGACGGGTTGAGGAACTCCGTCTCGGGAGCGTCGTCGAACCCGACGATGCTGATGTCGTCCGGCACCGAGATGCCGGCTTCGGCGAGCGCGTGCATCACACCGATCGCCATCTGGTCGTTGGCGATGAACACCGCCGTCGGATCGGTCTCGGTCAGCAGCTGGCGTCCGGCGATGTAGCCGCTGCGCGGTGTCCAGTCGCCGAGGTAGAGGGGCCCGGGCGCGAGGCCGGCATCGCGGAGTGCGGCTTCCCAGCCCTCGCGGCGCGCCTCGGCCTCGGTCCATTCCAGCGGACCGCGGACGTGCGCGATCGAGGTGTGCCCGAGGTCGATCAGGTGCTTGGTCGCCTCGTACGCCCCACGGTGCTGATCGACGCCGACGGCGAACTTCGCCCGGGACAGGTCACCCTCGACGACCACGAGCGGAACGCCCGGGTCCTGGTGGTGGATCACGTCGAGAGCGGCGTGCTGTGCGGCGATCATGACGATGCCCTCGACCGACTGGCGCAGCAGGTGGTCGATCGCATCGGTCAGCGACTGGGTCGTGACGGTCGAGAGACTCACGGATCCGGCGAAGTAGCCGGCCTGACGTGCGGCGTCCTCGACGGTGCGGTGGATGCTGGCGGGCCCGTAGAGGCCGGTCTCGGTGCTGATGATCCCGATCGTCGAGGACTTGCGGGTCACGAGCGCACGGGCTGCGGTGTTGGGGCGGTAGCCGAGCTCCTTGATCGCGGCCTCGACGCGCTGACGAGTCGAGTCCTTGATGTTGGGCATGCCGTTGATGACCCGCGAGACCGTCTGGTGCGAGACACCGGCGACCTTCGCGACATCGGCCATCACTGGCGCGTGGTGAGGGGTGGCCGTCATACGGATCTCCGTGTGAAGATCCGCTGGATCAGCACGAACACCAGCAGCAGGACGCCGATCGTGATCTTGGTCCACCATGAACTGAGTGTCCCATCGAACGAGATGAACGACTGGATCAGGCCGAGCACAAGCACTCCGACTGCCGAGCCCAGCACGAAGCCGGAGCCGCCGGTCAGCAGCGTGCCGCCGATGACGACGGCGGCGATGGCGTCGAGCTCCATGCCGACAGCGGTGAGGCTGTAGCCCGACAGCGTGTAAATCGCGTAGAGAAGTCCCGCCAGCGCCGAGCAGAAGCCGCTGATGACGTAGACACCGACCTTGGTGCGTGCGACGGCGAGGCCCATCAGCAGGGCTGACTGCTCACTGCCGCCCACCGCGTAGACCGTGCGACCGAACCGCGTCATGTGCAGGACCACCGCAGCGATGACCAGCACCACCAGGGCGACGATGACCGATGGGGTGATGAAGTAGTCGCCGATCGTGATCGTGCCGCTGGCGAAGGACGTGAAGGTCTCGTTCTTGATCGGGATCGAGTCGACACTGATGACGTAGCAGAGGCCACGTGCGAGGAACATGCCCGCGAGCGTCACGATGAACGGCTGGATCTCGAAGTAGTGGATCACCAGTCCCATCAGCAGTCCGAGGACGGATCCCGTCAGCAGCACCGCGACGACCACGAGTGGCGCTGACCAGCCGGAGCGCAGGGCCGAGGCCGCGATCATGGCCGACAGCGCGACAACCGAGCCGACCGACAGGTCGATCCCGCCGGTCAGGATCACGAACGTCATGCCGACCGCGAGGACGATGAGGAACGAGTTGTCGACCAGCACGCTGAGGATGGTCTGCGGCGAGGAGAACCCCTCGTAACGGATGCTGCCGGCGCCGAACATCGCGATGAACAGCACGATCGTCGCGATCACCGGCAGGAAGCGCGTCGGGAAGGTGAACCCGCGCGACGAGCGGGGCGATGGGTTGCCGGCAGGGGCCTCGGGCGGAGCCGTGATGGTGGTCATGCCGCTGTTCCCTTCGCGAGCAGGGACGACGGTCGTCGTATGGACAGTGCAGCGCGCGCCTTGGGCGACTGCAACAGGCAGACCACGATGACGACGACAGCCTTGAACAGGTAGTTGGTCTCGGCCGGGATCTTCATCGTCGGGATCGTGGTCGCGAGGGTCTGGATGAACATCGCGCCGATCAGCGTGCCGGTCAGCGAGAACCGTCCGCCGGCCAGCGAGGTGCCGCCGATGACGACCGCGAGGATGGCGTCGAGCTCGATGAACAGGCCTGCGGCGTTGGCGTCGGCCGCGTTGGTGTTGGACGCGATCATCAGCCCGGCGATGCCGGAGCAGAACGCCACGAAGACATAGACGGTCCAGGTGATCGTGCGGGCCCGCACGCCGGCGAGCCGGCTGGCCTCCGGGTTGATGCCGACCGCTTCGATCAGCATGCCGAGCGCCGTGCGGCGGGTCAGCAGCGCGGTGATCGCGAAGACGGCCAGGGCGATGAGGATCGCGATCGGGAGGCCCAGCACGAACCCCGTGCTCACCTTCGAGAACAGCGAGTTGTTGACGGTGGTGATCTGACCGTCGGTGATCAGCATCGCCAGGCCGCGGCCGGCTGTCATGAGCACGAGCGTCGCGATGATCGGCTGGATTCCCAGGACGGACACCAGGAAGCCGTTCCAGACTCCCAGGAGAATGGCCACCCCCACGGCCATGGTCATCGCGACGATCGCACGGCTGGCGGTCGACTCGTTGGGCGACCCGGCCATGTAGGTGCAGGCCACGGCGCCGGAGATCGCGGCGACCGCGCCAACCGAGAGGTCGATGCCGCGGGTCGCGATCACGAGCGTCATGCCGAGCGCGATCAGCAGCGTCGGGGCACTGTTGCGCAGGATGTCGATCAGGCTGCCGTAGAGATGCCCGTCCTGGACCCGGATGGAGAAGAAGTCGGGTGTGCGGGTGACGTTGAGCACCAGCAGCAGCACCAGCGCGAAGGTCGGCCAGAACAGGGCGTGGCCCGTGAGCTTGCGAAAGAGGTCAGGCATCGTTGCGCGCCTCTCCCGCGATGATCTCGAGCACGTCGGAGACGCTGACGTCCTCGTTGGCCCGCTCGTCGATCTTGCGGCGGTCACGCATCACGACGAGACGGTCGCTGAGGCGCAGGACCTCCTCGAGCTCGGCGGAGATGAACACGACGGACATACCGTCCTTTGCGAGGTCGGCGACGAGCTGCTGGATCTGCGCCTTGGCGCCGATGTCGATGCCACGCGTGGGCTCGTCGAGGATGAGAAGCTCCGGCTCGGTGATGAGCCAGCGCGCGAGCAGCACCTTCTGCTGGTTGCCGCCGCTGAGGTTGCGCATCAGCGCCTGCGGGTTGGCGGGGCGGATGTCGAGGGCCTCGATGTACTTGCGGACGAGCTTGTCCTTGGTCCTGGCCGGGATCGGTCGCAACCAGCCGCGAGACGCCTGCATCGCCAGGACCATGTTGTCGGCGATCGACAGGTCGGCGATGACGCCCTCGGAGCGCCGGTTCTCGCTGGAGAACGCGATCTTGTGGTCGATGGCCTGGCGCGGTGTGCGCAGCTTGGTGTGCTGGGAGCGCATCCGCATGTCGCCGCTGTCGGCGGTGTCGGCGCCGAACAGCAGACGGGCGAGCTCGGTGCGTCCCGAGCCGAGCAGGCCGGCGACGCCGATGACCTCACCTTCGAAGACCTTGAGGTCGACGGCCTCGACGCTGCCCTTGCGGGTGAGCTGGAGCACCTCCATCAGCGGAGCGCCCTGCGTCTTGACGGTGTGCTCCTCGGCCTCCTGCTCGATCTTGTCGAGCGTCTCCAGCTCGCGGCCGATCATGGCCTGGACGAGCTGCAGCTGCGTCGTCTCGGCGGTGACGTACTCACCGACGAACTTGCCGTTGCGTAGGACCGTCATGCGGTCGGAGATCTCGAAGACCTGCTCGAGGAAGTGCGAGACGAAGACGATGGCGACGCCGTCGGCGCGGAGCGTACGCATGACCTCGAACAGCTTGGCGACCTCGTCGGCGTCCAGGCTGGAGGTGGGCTCGTCGAGGATCAGGAGCTCGGCGTCGATGTCGACGGCGCGGGCGATCGCGACGAGCTGCTGGATCGCGATGGGGTGCGTGCCGAGCTGTGACTTGGGGTCGATGTCGAGGCCCAGGCGGGTCAGGGTCTCGCCGGCGCGGCGGTTCATCGCGCGGGTGTCGATGCGACCGAGGGAGCGGGGCTCACGGCCGAGAAGCATGTTCTCCGCGACGGTGAGATTGGTGCAGAGGTTGACCTCTTGGTAGACCGTGCTGATGCCGGCGGCCTGCGACTCGGCCGGGCTGTGGAACGTACGCGGCTCGCCGCCGACGATGATCGTGCCCTCGTCGATCGAGTAGACACCCGTGAGCGCCTTGATCAGGGTGGACTTGCCGGCGCCGTTCTCGCCCATGAGGGCGTGAACCTCGCCGGGCCGCAGCGTGAGGCCGACCGACTGGAGGGCCTTGACGCCGGGGAAGCTCACCGACACGCCGCTCATCTCCACGACCGGCTCGGTGCGCGTGACCTGCGCGGCTTCGGCTGTCATCTGGATCATCTCTTCGTTCCTAGAAGTTGGAATGGGGCCCTGCGCCCTGCGGACGCAGGGCCCCAGCTCTTGGTGTTGCTCAGTACTGACGGTCAGCCAGGACGGCCTTGGCCTGTGCCTGGTCGAACTCGCCTTCCTTGGTCTCGACGCGCGCGGGCACGTCCTCGCCTGCGACGACCTTCTTGGCCAGGTCCATCAGCTGCGGGCCGAGGAGCGGGTTGCACTCGACGATGTAGTTGATCTTGCCCTCGGACAGCGCGGTCATGCCGTCCTTGACAGCGTCGATCGTGACGATCTTGATGTCGACGCCCGGCTTCTTGCCGGCCGCCTCGATGGCCTCGATCGCGCCGAGTCCTTCGTCATCGTTGTGCGCGAAGACGACGTCGATGTCCTTCTGGGACTTCAGGAACGCCTCCATGACCTTCTTGCCGCCGTCACGGGTGAAGTCACCCGTCTGCGAGGCAACGACCTTGATCTTGGGGTCGGCGCCGATCTTGTCCTCGAAGCCCTTCTTGCGGTCGATCGCCGGAGCGGCGCCCGTCGTGCCCTGGATCTCGACGACGTTGATCTTGCCGTCCTTGTTGACGTCGTTGGCGTCAGCGTTGTCGACGACCCACTGGCCGGCCTTCTCGCCCTCGAGGACGAAGTCGGAGCCCAGGAACGTCTTGTAGAGCGACTTGTCGCTCGAGTCGACCGCACGGTCGGTCAGGATGACGGGGATCTTGGCGCGCTTGGCTTCCTGCAGGACGGTGTCCCAGCCGGTCTCGACGACGGGGCTGAACGCGATGACGTCGACCTTCTGCTGGATGTAGGAGCGGATCGCCTTGATCTGGTTCTCCTGCTTCTGCTGCGCGTCGGAGAACTTGAGGTCGATTCCGGCGTCCTTGGCCGAAGCCTGGATCGACTTGGTGTTTGCCGTCCGCCAACCACTCTCGGCACCGACCTGGGCGAAGCCCATGGTGATGTCGTCGGAGCTCCCCGAGCCGCCGGAACCGCCGTCGCTGCTGCTGCCGCCACAGGCAGCAAGTCCGCTGGCCAGGACTACGCCCGCGCTCACGGTGATGAGTTTCTTGAACACTGTTTCCTCCATCGGGATGAGACACCCCAAGTCACTCGACTTCGGGAGAGCCAGGACACTCGCGGGCGGACATCCGCTTGCATCCTTGGAGCGTGGCCTCGGATTGAGGTTCGGCCCCGTTGTTAGCGTTCACCTTTGCCACGGTGTGATGTGGACCACGTGAACCCTGCGATGAATTGTTAACGCTAACAACTCCGGCGTCAAGTTAATCTCTCAAGAAATTTTCATGTCGGTCTGTGACAGCCCCGCCAGAATGTGAGCGTGAACAATTTGTTGCCTCAACTAGCAGAATTGGTTGGAATCACTGCGGTTTCAGCCGAATTGTGACATGTCACAACGTGTGGACGACGCGGCCGTGAGCGTACGTCCGGGTGACGCGGACCTCGCCGATCACCTCAGAATTGATCGCGAGGATGTCGGCGTCGATGACGGCGAGATCGGCCGCCATGCCGATCTCGATGGTTCCGCTGCGCTTCTCCCGCCGGTTCACGAACGCGCTGCCCCGGGTGTAGGCGTCGATCGCTTCGACGATCGTGAGCTGTTGTCCCTGCAGGAGCGGCTCGGTGTCGGCGTCGAGTGCCACCCGGTTGACCGCGACATGGATGCCGAGCAATGGGTTGGGGGACGACACCGGCCAGTCGCTGCCGAACGCGAGCCGGGACCCTGAGTCGACCAACGACCGGAAGACGTACTGCTGCGCCCGTGCCGTGGCACTGAGGAACGGCAGGGTCAGGTCGGACATCTGGTCGTCGAGGCACGCCCACAACGGCTGGGCGTTGGCCGTGACCTCGAGCTCGGCGAAGCGTGGCACGTCCTCCGGCCGGACGATTTGGACATGGGCCAGCTGGTGGCGGTTGCCACGGCGGCCGTTGACCTCGATGGCGTGCTCGATGGCGTCGAGGCTGTCGCGGACGGCCCGGTCGCCGAGGGCATGGATGTGGACCTGGAAGTCCTCGGCATCGAGCAGCTGGACATAGCGCGCGAGGTCCTCCGCCTCGATGAACGACAGCCCGTGGTTGTCAGTGGGATGCCCGTGCCGGTCCAGGTAGGGCTCGACGACGGCGGCCGTGAACGTCTCGCAGACCCCGTCCTGCATGATCTTGATGCTGCCGGCGTCGAATCCGGCCGCCGCGGCCCTGGCCCGGCGCTCGACGAGCTCGGCGACCTGGTCCTCGCCTCGGCTCCGGTCCCACCACAGCGCCCCGACGACCTCGGCAGTCAGCGAGCCGCCGCGCTGCGCCGCGAGGTAGGTGTCGAGCGTGTCCGGCATGCCGAGGCCTTCGCCGACCAGGGCGTCCTGCCAACCCGTGATGCCCAGAGAGTGCAGGTATGCCTGCGCGGTCTGCAGCGCGGCGGCGATCTCATCGCCGGTGGGTGGCGGGACCAGCCGGCGTACGAGCTCCATCGCACCCTCGTGAAGCGTCCCCGTGGCCTCGCCGCGATCGTCCCGCTCGATGCGGCCGTCGGCGGGGTCCGGCGTGTTCGCGGTGATGCCGGCTCGTTGGAGCGCCACGGTGTTGACCCAGGCACTGTGGTGGTCGCGGTTCGGCAGGAAGACGGGGCGGTCGGACACGATGCGGTCGAGGACTGCCGCCGTCGGGACGCCGCCCGGGAAGACGTCCATCGACCAGCCGCCCCCGACGATCCACTCGGCTTCAGGGTTCGCCAACGCGTACGCCGCGATGGTGTCGACGTAGTCGCTGAGCTCGTGTCCGTCGGCGAGGTTGCAGGCGTTCATCTCGAGGCCCGCCTGGACCGGGTGGACGTGCGCGTCCTGGAATCCCGGCAGCACCCAGGCGCCGTCGAGGTCCACGACCTCGGCGGAGGGCACAAGCCCGACGAGCTCGGCATGCATCCCCAAGCCCACGACGACGCCGTCGCGTACGGCGATCGAGTCGACGCCCGGGCGCCAGGCACCGTCGCCGTACACGCGGGCGTTCGTGAGGAGCAGCTCCGCCATCAGGTGATGAGGTGTGAGTGGTAGTCCGGGATCTCCAGGTCACTTCGCAGGATGCAGAACTCGTTGCCCTCGGGATCGGCGAGCACCATCCAGCCGAGGCCCTGGGGCGTACGCAGGTCGGCGACCTCGGTCGCGCCGAGGGCGAGCACCCGCGCGATCTCCTCGTTCTGGGTGAGGTCGGTGGGGCAGAGGTCCAGGTGCACCCGGTTCTTGACCTGCTTGGGCTCGGGCACTTCGATGAACAACAGGCGCGTCCGGCCATCGCGCGAGAAGATCATGCACTCCTCATGGCCCGGCTCGTTGGGATCGCGGGGATCCTGCTGCATGCCCAGCACCTCGGCCCACCACACGGACTGGGCGTGCGCATCACGACAGTCGATCGTGGTGCGGGAGATGCGGCTGGTCATGGTTCCAATCTGACACACGTCGCTGGCGCGTGCGATCTGTCGTCAGGCGAGGCTCCCGGCGAGCGCGGCGATGTCGGCCGGGCCGATGCGGCAGCACCCTCCGACGTACGCGACACCGGCGTCGATCCACGCGGGCACGAGGCCCAGGTCGTACGACGGATCGCCGTGCCACGTGTGGGTCGCGCTGTCCCAGGCCTGGCCGCTGTTGGGGTAGGCGACGCCCGCCTTGCCCGTGACGTCGCGCGCGGTGCGGACAGCGGCGAGCACGTCCGAGGGTGCGCAGCAGTTGACGCCGGTGGCAACGACCGCCTCGGCGTCGGCCACGACCGCGAACGCGTCGGTCAGGGGTTGGCCGGCCCGGGTGGCGTCGCCGTCGATCGTGAACGACAGCCACGCCGGGATGCCGATCTCGTCGAGCAGGCCGGCGAGCACGGTCGCCTCGTCGAGGTCGGGGATCGTCTCGACGGCGAACATGTCGGGCTGCTCGGACGCGAGGAGCTCGAGCCGCGGGCGGTGGAAGTCGTACAGCTGCGCTGCGGTGAGCCCGTAGCGGCCGGTGTATTCCGAGCCGTCCGCGAGCACCGCACCGTATGGTCCAACGGATGCGGCGACAAGACGACCCGGAGCCTCGTCGCGTACGTCGCGGGCGACGGCGACGCTGAGCCGGATCAGGGCCTCGGCCTCGGCCGTCGACATGCCGGCCCGCACGAATCCGGGCACGCTCGCCTGGTAGCTCGCGGTCGTCGCGACCTCGGCCCCGGCGTCGAAGTAGGCGCGATGGACGGCCGCGATCTCCTGGGGCGAGTCACGCAGGAGCTCGGCGGTCCAGAGCTCCGACGTCAGGTCGTGGCCACGGTCCTCGAGCGCGTTGGACAGGCCGCCGTCGATGATCATGCGATCCAGTCTCGCGTACGCCTCAAGCCGGCAGAGCACACCTTCACGGGTAGCAATCTCACGTCACGTGGTCTCGATACACCCGCTCGTTCCTCGCGGGCACTCGACCACCGGATACTCGCCGGTCGAATGCCCGTCTGGACCATCCGCCGGTCGAGTAGCCGACCGAGCTCTGCGAGGGAGGCGTATCGAGACCACGCGAGCCGACATGCTCACTTGAGTCCGCCGACGTAGCCTCGAGGGGACATGACGACCCATCTGGTCTACCTCCTCGGTGGCGCCGCCCTCCTCGTGGCCGTCGTCCTGCCGTACGCCCTGCGCACCGCTGCGCTCTCACCGCCGGTCGTCCTGCTGGGGCTGGGAGCACTGATCGGGCTGCTGCCGGGCACCGAGGAGTCGGCGTTCTCCCCCATCGAGCATCGCGTGTTCGTCGAGCACCTCGCCGAGTTCACGGTGCTCGTCGCGCTGATGGGCGTCGGCCTGGCGCTCGACCGGCCGCTGAGCCTTCGGTCGTTCGAGTCGTGGCGGAGCTGGGGTGCGACCTGGCGACTTCTCGTGATCGCGATGCCACTGTCGATCGCGGGGATAGCCCTGCTGGGCTGGTGGGTCATGGGCCTTGCTCCCTCCGCTGCTCTGCTCCTCGGCGCCGCGTTGGCGCCGACCGATCCGGTGCTGGCCTCGGACGTGCAGGTCGAGGGGCCCACCACGACCGAGGGCGATGAGGACGAGATCGACGAGGACGACGAGGTGCGGTTCGCCCTGACGTCGGAGGCCGGGCTCAACGACGGGTTGGCGTTCCCGTTCGTGCAGGCGGCGATCCTGCTCGCGGCGACCGGGCCGTTCGCCGAGTGGGGCGTCCGGTGGTTCGCCTGGGACCTGGTTGGCAAGGTCCTCGTCGGCGCGGCGATCGGTGTCGTGGTCGGCTGGGCGCTGGCCAAGGTCGCGTTCCGGTCGAGCCAACCCTCGCTGCGTACGGCCGACTCCGGCGAGCCATTGCTGGCGCTCGCTGCGGTGCTGCTGGCGTACGGGCTGACCGAGGTCGCCCACGGCTACGGGTTCCTCGCGGTGTTCGCCTGCGCCTTGACGATGCGGTCGGCCGAGCGCGGGCACGACTACCACGCACTGATGCACGACGTCATCGAACGGCTCGAGCGCCTGTTGACGCTGATCGTCCTGCTGCTCCTCGGCGTCGCCCTGACGAACGGCCTGCTCGCCGGGCTGACGTGGCAGGCCGCTGTGGTCGCGGTCCTGCTGCTGTTCGTCGTACGTCCGGCGAGTGGGATGATCGCCCTGTTCAGCGGCCGGCGCGCCAACCTGCGCGTCGGGGACAACACGCTCGGGCCGCGCGAGCGGGCCGCCACGGCGTTCTTCGGGGTGCGCGGCGTCGGCTCGATCTACTACCTGGCGTACGCCTCGGGCCATGCCGACTTCGCCGACCTGCCGCTGCTGTGGTCGACCGTCGGCCTGGCGATCACGCTCTCGGTGATCATCCACGGCGTCACCGCGACACCTGCGATGCGCTGGCTCGAGGCCAAGCGCGACGACGTCGAGACCTGACGGCGCGGTTCGGAGCCGCTGCTGGTTTCGAGACGCTCGTTCCTCGCTCCTCAACCAGCGGTCCTGCTGACGGTACGGTGCTGGCATGGCTGTGAAGAGTCCGTGGCTCATCGCGTTCGGCGTGGTGTCGGTCCTGCACCTGGTGCTCAATGCCGCCGATGCGACGCCGTGGGACAGCATCAGCAAGTGCTTCATCGCTCCGCTCCTCGCGGCCTGGGTCATCGAGCAGCACGGCCCGCGACTGCTCGTCGCGGCCCTGGTCTTCTGCTTCTTCGGCGACCTGTTCCTCGAGCTCGGCGACGACCTCTTCGTCGTCGGCATGGCGGCGTTCGCGGCGGCACACTACTGCTTCATCCGGTTCTTCATCCTTCGCGGCGCGCTCGAGCAGCTCCGCGCCAAGCCGTGGATCCTGGTGGTCTACGTCGCGGCCGCAATCGGTCTCGTCGCCTGGGCGTGGAGCGGGCTCGAGGTCGGGCTCAGGCCGATCGTCCCCGTGTATGCCGCGCTGCTCCTCGGCACCGCGTCGACGTCACTCGCCACTGACCTGCGGGCCGGCATTGGCGGGGCCTGCTTCCTGGTCTCGGACGGCATCATCGCGCTCGGCGAGGCCGACCGGATCGACAAGGACGCCACCGGCACGGGCCTGGCGATCATGGGTCTCTACATCGTCGCGATCCTGCTCCTGACGACCGGGATCCTCGACCGCGAGAAGCGGACGATCGCCGCCGGACCCGGCTTCGACCCGACGATCCGCACCGACTGCTGGCCCCGGTTGCCCGACCAGGTGTAATGCCCGGCGGCGACGTGGACATAAACGGTCATGACTGCCGATGAGGACGAGCGCCGCCGCGCCTTCGAGACGCTCTACCGGATCACCCTCCCGTCGATCCGCTCGTACGCCCGACGGCGTGCGCCCGACGACCTCGCCGACGACGTCGTCGCGCAGACGTACCTGACGGCCTGGCGGCGCTGCGACGAGGCGATCGCGGGCGGCTTGCCGTGGCTCTACCGCACAGCGCGGTTCACGCTCGCCAACCACCAGCGCACCGAGCGCCGTCAGCTCCGGGTCGCCCAGCGCGTCACGAGCACGACCGAGCTCGCCGAGGCCGATGGCACGGCTGCGGCCGACGAGCGGTCGCTCATGCTCGACGCGATCGAGCGGCTCACGGACGACGACCGGGAGATCCTGCTGCTCGTCTACTGGGAGCACCTGAGCATCAAGGCCGTCGCGGTCGTCCTCGACTGCCGGCCAGGCACCGCGGCCGTACGTCTGCACCGCGCTCGCCGCAAGCTCCGCGACGCGCTCTCCGACCCACCGGGTCCGCAGCGCACGCCGGCCCATCCCACGACCCACACCGCAGAGGTGCCCTCATGAACACCATCACCCGCACGCTTGCCGAGCTCGACCCTCAGACCGGCGCATCCACCGAGATCACTGCGCTCGACGAAGACCTCCTGCGCGCCATCATGGCCACGCCGATCGCCCAGCCGGTGCGCAAGCAGCGCACCCACGTACGCCGCACGCTGATCGTCGCCGGAGCCGTCGCCGCCACGATCGCTCTGGGGCTGACGAGGGTCGATTTCGGCGGACACGAGGTCGGCGCATCCACCGCGGCCGCGGTGCTGGAGCGTGCCGCCGACGTCACGATCAAGACCGCCGACCCGGTTGTCGGACCCGGTCAGTACCTCCGCATCACGACGGTGCAGGAGGGCTGGACGCACATAAGCTACTTCTACCCCGAGGGCAAGGCGCCCGAGAAGGAGCCCATCGACATCGGTGACGACGGTCGGCCGCAGTTCTACAAGGTGCGGTCCGTCGACCGCACGTTCATCCCGTACGAGCATGACCGCGGCACATGGATTTTCACCAAGGACTCCACGATCGTGCAGCACATGAGCACCGACCACACGCCGTACGACCGCGGGCCCTTTCACGAGGCCTCGACGTCCAAGGGCGGGGCGTCGACCGACCTCGGGGAGTACTCGAAGTATCTCGACGCCGACTGGTACACGACGCTCCCCCGCGATCCCGACGCGCTGCTCAAGGAGCTGCTGAAGGATGCGCATCACTACGCGCCGATCGAGCACTACGTGGCACTCGAGGAGGCCGCCGCTCCGGTCCTGACCAGCGGCGTCGCACCCGCCGACATCCGGGCGGCGCTGTTCCGGGCCCTCGCCAAGGAGCCCAAGGTGCGGATCGCCGACGAGGCGCCCGTCATCGACGGCCGACGGACATTCGCGCTCCACATCGGCTACACCGAGCTGCTGTTCGACCGAGCCACCGCGCAGTACGTCGGGCGGCAGTCGATCCCGGACCCCGCGGACGACGAGCCGCGGGTCCCGGGCCTCGGCGCCCAGGAACCGGTGACGATCACGACGTTCCACGTCGACGTCGTCGACTCGGCGCCGGGACAGGACTGACTTCGCCGGTTCGCGTAGCCTGAGCGGCGTGCCTGGATCCGACCTCACCTACCGGGTGGTGGTCCGGATCTTCGGCACGCTGTACCGGTTGATGGGCTACCGGATCGACGTCCGCGGCGTCGAGCACCTCCCGACGGCGGGCGCCGGCGTCGTGGCCGGCAACCACATCGGGTTCCTCGACTTCACGTTCATCGGGTATGCCGCGCGGCCCCGCAAGCGCCGCATCCGGTTCATGGCCAAGCGTTCCGTGTTCGAGCTGCCGGTCGTCGGATGGCTGATGCGCGCGATGCACCACATCCCGGTCGACCGGAAGTCCGGCGCGCGGGCATACCGGCACGCCCTCCGGTTGCTCGATGCCGGGCAGCTGGTCGGGGTCTTCCCCGAGGCGACCATCAGCCGCTCGTGGTTGCTCAAGCCGTTCAAGCGCGGCGCCGCAGGAATGGCGGTCAACCGGCAGGTGCCGCTGATCCCCGTGATCGTCTGGGGTGGCCACCGCATCTACACCGTCGACGGGCACCGGTCGGTGCGTCGGCGGATGCCGATCACGATCATGGTCGGCGAGCCGCTCACACCCGGCGAGGGCGAGACTGTCGACGAGCTGTCGCTGCGGCTGCGCGTCGCGATGGATGTGCTGCTTGCCGAGGCGATCGACTCCTACCCCGCGATGCCCCGGAACGACGAGGACCGGTGGTGGCTCCCCTACGATCGCGGTGGGAGCGCGCCCGACCCGGAGAGGGCAGCGGTGCTCGACCGTGAGGCCGTCGCACGCATCGGCGACAGCTTCGACTGACCGACGCGAGGAGCGCCATGACGTACGACGAGACAACGCCCGTGACGGTCGGTGGCCTGACGTTCGACGTACGCACACTGGGCGCCGAGGACGGCGAGGTGATCGTCCTGCTGCACGGCTTCCCGGAGAACTCGCTGTCGTGGTCCGGCGTCGCGGCGCTGCTCGTCGGTGCGGGGCTGCGGGTCATCGCTCCCGACCAGCGGGGCTACTCCCCCGGCGCTCGGCCGGAGGGCGTCGAGGCGTACACGACCGACCTGCTTGCCGACGACGTCATCGGTCTCGCGGACGCGCTCGGGGTCGGCACCTTCCACCTCGTCGGACACGACTGGGGCGCTGCGGTCTCATGGGTCACCGCAACGCGGCACCGCGACCGCCTGCGCACCTTGACCGCGGTCTCGGTGCCGCACCTGGCGGCATACGGTGCGGCCCTGCGCGGCGATGCCGACCAGCAGCAGCGCGCGTCATACATCGGGCTGCTGCGCCAGGCCGGCAAGGCCGAGCACGTGCTGCTGAAGGACGACGCGCAGCGGTTGCGGGCGATGTACGAGGGCCACGTCCGGCCCGCCCAGATCGACAGCTATGTCGCGCAGCTGTCGGCGCCGGGGGCGTTGACGGCGGCCCTCAACTGGTACCGGGCGATGCGACCTGACCTCGCCTCGTTGCCGCCCGTGACGGTGCCGACGACGTTCGTGTGGAGCGATCAGGATGCGGCGATCGGCAGGGCTGCGGCCGAACGATGCGGCGAGTTCGTGGACGCCGACTTCCGGTTCGTCGAGCTGACCGGCATCAGCCACTGGATCCCGGAACAAGACTCCGAAGTGCTCGCCGAAGCGATCCTGGCGCGCATCGAGGGATGACGTGACGCTCGCCGAGGACTTCGCGCGGACGGCATCGCCGTTCACGCTGCGGACCCTCCAGGTGCGGGCGCTCGAGGCGGTCGACGCCGCGGCAGCACAGGGTCGCAAACGGCTGTGGGTGTCGCTGCCTCCCGGCACCGGCAAGACCCTGCTGGGCCTCGAGCTCGTACGCCGGCTCGGCACGCCCGCCGTCGTACTTGCGCCGAACACCGCGATCCAGGTGCAGTGGGGTGACACGTGGGAGCGGTTCACGCCGGCGACGGTGTCCACCGGGACGGAGCGCGATCTCGCAGCGCCGGTGACGGTGCTGACGTACCAGTCACTGGCGACCTTCGAGCGTACGGACGAGGATGACGACGCCGAGCCCGCCGAAGAGGAGCTGCTCGTCGACCGCTTGCACGAGAACGGCCGCAAGCTCATCGCGGCCCTGCGCGCCGCCGGGCCGATCACGATCGTGCTCGACGAGTGCCACCACCTGCTCGAGGTGTGGGGGCGGCTGCTCGCCGAAGTGCTGGCCGACCTGCCGGAGGCGACGGTCATCGGGCTGACCGCGACCCCGCCGACGGTGCTCGACACGCGGCAGGCAGCGCTGGTCAACGAACTGTTCGGCGACATCGTGTTCAGCGCGTCGATCCCCGCGGCCGTACGCGAGGGGCACCTGGCGCCGTTCGCCGAGCTCGCCTGGCTGACGTTACCGACGGCGGAGGAGGCCGAGTGGCTGCGGGACCAGTCGATGCGGTTCGTCCAGCTGACGACCGACCTGGTCGACACCAAGCTGGGGTCGACCCCGATCCTCGTGTGGTTCGACCGTCGGTTCCTGGAGCTGACGACGCCGTGGTCGCGGTTCGAGCGCGACGATCCCGACCTCGCCTGTGCTGCACTGCGGCTGGTGCACGCCGAGCTGCTCGCCCTGCCCGACGGCGCGCGGCTGCGTGAGGAGCACCGGCAGAAGCCGACCGCCGACGACTGGGCCGCGCTGATCGACGACTGGGTCAAGAAGTGCCTGCGCAGGTCCGAGGCGCCCGACGACGCCGCGGTGATCGAGGCGCTCCGCGAGGCGCTGCCGGGCGTCGGGTATCAGCTGACCCGCACGGGCGTACGCCGCGGCCGCTCGCCGGTCGACCGCGTGATCGCCCGGAGCGAGAGCAAGATGCGAGGCTGCCAGCAGGTGCTCGAGGCCGAGCATCTCAACCTCGGCGACCGGCTCCGCTCGCTGGTGCTCTGCGACCACGAGATGGCGGCCGCGACGACGCCGACCGGGCTGCGGCCGATGCCACAACGTTCCGGATCCGCGCGGCAGACCCTGCGGCATCTCGTCGAGTCGCGCGCGACCCGCGCGTTGCGGCCGGTACTCGTGACGGGTCGCACGGTCGCGGCGACGCCGGAGGTCGCGCAGCAGGTCGTCGACCTCGTGCGTACGACCGACCCCGCGCTGGCCGGCAAGCTCACGCTGGAGCCGCTCGACGATGCTCTTGGACCTGAATCCGTCGTTTCGATCGTGGGGCCGTGGTCGAGCCGGGAGTGGGTGCGCGTCGTCACGCGGTTCTTCGAGAGCGGCGGCAGCCAGGTGCTGATCGGCACGCGCGCGCTGCTCGGCGAGGGCTGGGACGCCAAGGGTCTCAACAGCCTCGTTGACCTCACCACCGCGACGACGACCAGCGCCGTCGTGCAGACGCGTGGCCGGGCGCTGCGGCTCGACCCCGACTGGCCCGACAAGGTCGCGATCACCTGATCGGTCACCTGCGTCGCGCCGGAGCACCCGCGGGGAGACGGCGACTGGCAACGCCTGGTCCGCAAGCACCAGGGCTTCTTCGGCGTCGACGACCTCGGCGAGGTCATCTACGGGGTTGCGCACATCGACGCCCAGTTCTCACCCTTTGCCCCGCCCCCAGCATCGTCGTTCGATGCGATCGACGCGCACATGCTGGAGCGAGCCGGCGAGCGCGACGTCGTACGTACGCGGTGGGCCGTCGGGACGCCGTACGACGACACCCTCGTGCACACGTTGCGCGTGCGCCCTGCGCGTCCGACTCGCCCACGGGTGACCACGGAGGGGCGGGTGGTGATGGAGCCGCCGGCTTTCGTGCCCAGCTCGCGAGGGCCCGCCGCCACGCGACCCGGGCACTCGCCGCGGCTGTCGCCCTGGAAGTCGACGCGGGCGGCGGCGCAGGATCCGGGCACCATGGCGTACGCCTGCGCGATCGCCGATGCCTTGCACGTCGCCGGCTTCTCGCCGGTCGGGGCTGATCATGTCGAGGCGACGATCGACCCGAGCGGCGAGTACCGCCTGCGGCTGCAGGGCGTCGACGAGGCCACCTCGCAGGTGTTCGTGGCGGCGCTCGACGAGCTGCTCGGGCCGGTGCGGTCGCCGCGCTATCTGGTGGCGCGGTTTGTGTATGGCGAGCCCTCGTGGGTCGACGGCTGGCGGGTGCTCGTGGGGCGTCTGCGGCCCGAAGCACGGGTGTGGCACGCCGTGCCGACGGTGTTCGGCACCCACGGCAAGCTCGTACGCCACTTCGATCGCGCCTGGTCGCGGTGGATCACTCAGTCATCGGCGGTCTATGCGCACAGTCCCGAAGGCATCGCCGCGCTGTCGAGCAGCAACGGTACGGCTCCTCTGGACGTCGTCACGGTGCTGCGCTCGGCGTGGTCGTAGGGCGCTTGAGCAATCCCCCGATTTGTGAACTTTCAGGCGCTACGCGTGCCCGATAGCGCCTGGAAGTCCACAAATCGCGGAGATCACGAGGGAAGTCGGTCGTAGGCGCCACCTACCAGCCGAGCACCTCGCCGGCATTCACGTCGCCGGTCTCGTTCTGGATCGCGTCGGCGAGCTTGGCGACCTCGTCGGGCTCGACCTCGACCCCGACTTCGTCGAAGCCCTTGCGCAGCTCCTCGGCGATCGTCTCTTCGGTTGCGCCGTCCTGCCATGAGGAGACGCGGTCGACGACCAGTTGGACGGCCTCGAGCTCTGGTTTGTCTGGCGTGTCTGTCTCAGTCATGTGCGGGGGTATACCCAACCCGCACCTGCGTACGCGTCAGGCGATCTGCGCTTTGCTGATCACGGGCTGCGCCAACGGCCAGCCGGCGGGATCGTCGAGCGGACGACCGACCCTGCGGGCGTAGTGGTTCCAGTCCTCGGCCCGCCCCGCGAACCAGACGATCTGGCGCAGCATCAGGCTCTCGAGGTCGCCGGCCGCAATCGTCGGGTGGCGCCGGCCGATCTCGTAGGCGATCTCCCGAGCCGCGCGAGCGTCCGCGGTCGCGTCGTGTGCGTTGTCGAGCGGGACCTCGTAGTAGGCAGCCACATCGGTCAGGCGCCGGGGACCGAGCCCGCCGCGCTCTATGCCCCAGTCGATGACATAGGGATCGACGACGAACAGGCGCTCCCAGTCGGGCTGCGCGAGGCCCCAGCGGGCGGCCTCGGCGCGCAGCATCGTGAGGTCATAAGCAGCGTTGAACACGACGAGGCCCACGCCGCGCTCGATCAGGTCCTGCACCCACGCAATGACCTCGGCCAGCGCGTCGACCGGCGCCGGGGCCCCGGCCAGGGCCTCTGCGGTGAGTCCGTGGACCTCAGCAGAGGCCGGCGGGATCGGAATGCCGGGATTGATCAGGCCAGAGAAGTCATGCCCGCGATCGTCGAGCAGGGCATAGCTCAGCACTCGGTCGGTCAGCGGGTCGACGCCCGTCGTCTCGAAGTCGAGGGAGGCCAGCGCGACGTGGTGCCAGCCCGGATGGTCGCCGCGCGGGGGCGGCGTCGGCGAGCAGTCCAGGCAGATCGTGCGCCAGCGGCCGGGGAAACCGATGAGCTGTCCCGCCGCGATCTCGACAGTGGCATCGCACTCGGCACACAGTCCGGCGTACTTGTTGGCCCTCATGGTGATCACGGTAGGTGCCGGGGCGGACAACGGACTTCAGACACACCGATCCTGACGGTTTCGTGTCAACGCGAGGCAGCCGCCACCAGTGCGCGGAACAAGCCAGCGTCCTCGATGCGCTCGGGGTGCCACTGCACCGCGAGCCAGAACGGTCGCGACGGGTCCTCCATCGCCTCCAGCACGCCGTCGGCCGCATGCGCCGCGGCGACGAAGCCGGGGTGCTCGCGCACGGACTGGTGGTGGTGGCAGTGCACCGAGCCCTTGTCGCCCACAGCCCGACCCAGCAACGTACCCGGCACGACATCGACGTCGATCACGCCGAACTCGTCGCCGCCCGGCGAGTGTTCCTCGTGCCCGGCGATGTCGGGCACGTGCTGGTCGAGCGAGCCGCCGGCGTGCACTGCCATGACCTGCATGCCCCGGCAGATGCCGAGCACCGGGAGCCTCGCTGCGGCGGCTGCGTCGAGCATCGCCAGCTCCCAGGCGTCGCGGTCCTCGCGCCAGCCGACCGTACGCTCGTGCGGCTCCTCGTCGTACCGGTTCGGATCGACGTCGGCACCGCCCGCGATGATCAGCCCGTCGATCCGCGCCGCCACCGACTCCGCGCCCTCGGGATCACCCGGAGGCAACAGCACCGCGACACCGCCGGCCGCTTCGATCGAGCGCGAGTAGACCGCGTGCAGCACGTCGGCCTGCTCGTGCCAGATGCCCCACCGCGACTGCTCGCGGTAGGTCGTGACTCCGATCAGCGGCTTCATGCTCACACCGGCGTGACGTACGCCCCGGAGATGCCGCCGTCCACGAGGAACGTCGACGCCGTCATGAAGCTCGACTCGTCGGATGCCAGGAACAGCACGGCGTTGGCCATCTCCTCGGGCTCGGCGAACCGGCCCAGCGGCACGTGCACCAGCCGGCGCTCGGCCCGCTCCGGATCGCTGGCGAACAGCTCCCGCAGCAACGGCGTGTTGACCGGGCCGGGGCACAGGGCGTTGACGCGTACGCCCTCGCGCGCGAACTGCACGCCGAGCTCACGCGACATCGACAGCACTCCGCCCTTGGACGCCGAGTACGAGATCTGCGAGGTGGCAGCGCCCATCACCGCGACGAACGACGCGGTGTTGATGATCGAGCCCTTGCCCTGCTCCAGCATGTAGGGCAGCGCCGCCTTGCAGCACAGGTAGACGCTCGTGAGGTTGACGTCCTGCACGCGCTTCCACGCCTCGAGGTCGGTGTCGAGGATCGAGTCGTCGTCCGGCGGCGAGATGCCGGCGTTGTTGAACGCGATGTCGACCGAGCCGTACGTGTCCTTGGCGGTCTTGAACAGCGCGTCGACCTGCTCCTTGTCGGTGACGTCGACGTGCACGTACGTCCCGCCGACCTCCTCGGCGATGCCGGGGCCCTTGGCGTCGTCGACGTCGCCGATCACGACGTTGGCGCCCTCCTCGGCGAACCTGCGTACGGTCGCCAGCCCGATGCCCGAGCACCCGCCGGTCACGACCGCCGTACGGCCTGCAATGCGTCCTGCCATGTCTGTGGTTCCTATTCGCTTGAAATGAAGACGTTCTTGACGTCGGTGAAGGAGTGCGGGGCGTCCGGGCCGAGCTCGCGGCCGATGCCGGACTGCTTGAAGCCGCCGAACGGCGTCCAGTAGCGGACCGACGAGTGCGAGTTGACGCTCAGCGCGCCGGACTCGACGGCACGCGAGACGCGCAGCGCCCGCCCGACGTCGCGGGTGTAGATCGAGCCTGACAGCCCGAACTCGGTGTCGTTGGCGAGCTGCACGGCCTCGGCTTCGTCATCGAACGGCATCACCGCGACGACCGGCCCGAAGACCTCCTCGCGCCAGATCCGCTGCTGCGGGTCGTCCGCGAGCACGACGGTCGGCGCGAACCAGTAGCCCGGGCCCTGGGGCGCCGACCCGGCGAACGCGACGTCCACCTCGTCGACGAAGCCCTTGACCGTCGCCTTCTGACCGGCCGAGATGAGCGGCCCCATCTCGCTCGTGCGGTCCGACGGGTCGAGCACCTTGACACCCTTGACCGCGGGCTCCAGCAGCGAGACGAACTCGTCGTACGCCGACCGCTGCACCAGGATCCGCGACCGCGCGCAGCAGTCCTGCCCGGCGTTGTCGAACACCGCCGACGGCGCGGAAGCCGCAGCCTTGGCGAGGTCGGCGTCGGCGAACACGATGTTGGCGCTCTTGCCGCCGAGCTCCAGCGTCACCCGCTTCACCTGGTCGGCGCAGCCGGCCATGATCTTCTTGCCGACCTCGGTCGACCCGGTGAAGCACACCTTGCGGACGGCTGGGTGGGTCACGAACCGCTCACCGACGACCGAGCCCTTGCCGGGGATCACGGTGAACACGCCTTCGGGCAAGCCCGCCTCGAGGCCCAGCTCGCCGAGCCGGATCGCGGTCAGCGGGGTCAGCTCCGCTGGCTTGAGCACGACGGTGTTGCCGGCCGCCAGGGCGGGAGCGAAGCCCCAGCCGGCGATCGGCATCGGGAAGTTCCACGGCACGATGATCCCGACGACGCCGAGGGGCTCGTGGAACGTCACGTCGATGCCACCGGCGACCGGGATCTGGTGCCCGGTCAGTCGTTCGGGCGCTGCGGAGTAGTAGTTGAGGACGTCCCGGACGTTGCCGGCCTCCCAGGTGGCGTTGCCCCAGGTATGCCCGGAGTTGCGCACCTCGAGCTCCGCGAGCTCCTCGACGTGATCGTCGACGAGCTGCGCGAACCGGCGCAGCAGCCTCGCCTTCTCGCCGGGCGCGACATCGCGCCAGCGCGGGAACGCCTCGGCAGCCCGCGCGATCGCCGCGTCGGTCTCCTCCAGCGACGCCAGGTGGACGTCGGTGACCTGCTCCTCCGTGGCCGGATTGACCACGGTGTACGTGTTGCTCACTTGATCTCCTGAGTTCTCGGTGGTTGAGGTGCGGAGCGAAGCGGAGCCTCGAAACCACCCTCGGTCTTGCTGGTTTCGAGGCTTCGGCCGCGGGCGGCCTCCGCACCTCAACCAGCGGTTGGTGCGTCACATGCGTTCAAAAGTTCTGCGCAGCTCCCAGTCGGTCACGGCAGAGTCGAATGCGGCGAGCTCGACGTCGGCCATGTTGGTGTAGTGGTCCACGACCTCGTCGCCGAACACCGCGCGGGCGATCGCCGAGCCGGACCAGGCCTCGCGCGCCTCGCGCAGGGTCGTCGGCACCTTGGGCTTGTCCGAGACGTACGCGTTGCCGGCCTGCTCCGGCTCGAGCTCCAGCTCGTTCTCGATGCCGTAGAGGCCGCCGGCCATCATCGCCGCGAGGGCGAGGTACGGGTTGGTGTCGCCACCCGGCACCCGGTTCTCCAGCCGCGCCGACGGGCCCTTGCCCACCAGTCGTACGGCGCAGGTCCGGTTGTCGAGCCCCCAGGCCACGGCCGTCGGCGCGAACGAGCCGCCGGCGAACCGCTTGTAGGAGTTGACGTTGGGCGCGTACAGCAGCGTGAAGTCGCGCATCGTCGCGAGGATGCCCGCGATGAAGCGGTCGTACGTCGGCGTGCGACCGTCACCGTCCCAGAAGGCGATGTCGCCGTCGGTCGTGCGCAGCGACAGGTGGATGTGGCACGAGTTGCCTTCGCGCTCGTTGAACTTCGCCATGAACGTGATGGCCTGGCCGTGCGCCGAGGCGATCTCCTTGGCGGCGGTCTTGTAGACCGCGTGGTTGTCGGCGGTCACGAGCGCCTCGTCGTAGAGGAAGCCGATCTCGTGCTGGCCGAAGTTGCACTCGCCCTTGGCGCCCTCGACGTTCATGCCCGCGGCGTACATCGAGTTGCGGATGTCGCGCAGCAGCGGCTCGACCCGCGTCGTTCCGACGATCGAGTAGTCGATGTTGTACTGGTTGGCCGGCGTGAGGTCGCGATAGCCGCTGGACCACGCGGCTTCGTACGTCGTGTCGAACACGATGAACTCGAGCTCCGTGCCGGCGAGCGCCGTGAAGCCCGCGTCGGCCGCCTTGGCGAGCTGCGTCTTGAGGATCGTCCGCGGCGACTGGACGACCGGCTGGTGGTCGAGCCACACGAGGTCGCACTGGATCATGGCGGTCGCGGGCAGGTGCTTCAGCAGCCGGATCGTGTCGAAGTCGAGGGCGAACTCCATGTCGCCGTAGCCCTTGTCCCACGACGACATCTCGTAGCCGTCGACCGTGTTCATGTCGACGTCGACGCTGAGGAGGTAGTTGCAACCCTCCGTCCCCTGCTCGATGACATAGTCGAGGAAGTACTGGCCGTGCAGCCGTTTGCCCTGCAGCCGGCCCTGCATGTCGGTGAAGGCGACGATGACGGTGTCGATGTCGCCCTCCTCGATCTGCACGCGCAGCTGCTCGAGACTCAGCATGTGGGGGTGTCGCTTGGTCATCGACTCGTACCTCTCATCTTGGGCAGATTCACATGAGCCCCCGGAGCAGGGCTGCGGTGTCGTCGCAGTGGCTCTCCATGACACGTCGCGCCTTGGTGGCGTCACCGGCGAGGATGGCCTCGGCGATCGCGGCGTGCTGCTGGCGGGAGTGATCGATGTTGCGGTCGAGCACCGGGATCGCGCCGAGCATCTCGTGCAGCCGGACCTGGACGTTCGTCACCGCGTCGATCAGCAGAGGCGAGTCGGTCAGGGCGGCGATCGCGAGGTGGAACTGCGAGTCGGCCTGACGGTGCACGGCCTTGCTGGACGGAGAGCTGACCCGCTCGAGTGCCGAGCGCAGCATCTCGGCCTGCGACTCGGTCAGCGTACGATTGGCCGCCGCGTGCGCGGCTCCCGGCTCGACGATCCGGCGGAACACCAGCGCGTCGAGCAGCTCTTCGCGCGGACGTTCGAGCTTCGACGAGGCACCGGGCTCCTCGGGATGGAACGCGACGACGCTGCCGCCGCCGCGGCCGCGACGCGTCGTCAGCAGGCCCGCGTCACGCAGCGCGCCGATCGCCTCGCGCAGCGTCGAGCGGGACACGCCCATGCGCTCGGCGAGCTCGCGCTCAGGTGGCAGCGTGCTGCCGTCGGGGTAGATGCCGAGGCGGATCGACGTCGCCAGCATCTCGACGCACGACTCGAACGCGTGGTGCGCGCGAAGCGGCCGGAGCACGGCGGCGGCGAGATCGTCCTGGGCGTCCGGGAGTACGTCTTCAGGTGTCGCCATGCCGCCTCCCCTCGTGCGTCCGGGCTTAAGGTCTGATATCGAACCTTATCTGCACGGCGAAGCGTATGTCTACGGCCTCTTGATCCGCTCGCCCGCGGGATCGAGCAGCGGTTTCAGGCTCACCGTGACGGGAACGCGCCGGCCGCCGACGTCGAGCTCGTAGTCGCCCGCGCGGACGTATGCCGCATCGACCGTCATCCCGTCGGCGCACTGCACCCAGGCCAGTCCGACCCCGGTGCCGAGGGTCGCACCCCAGGCGCCCGAGGTGGCCTGCCCGGCAGCGACACCGTCGCGCACGAGGAGCTCGCCGCCCCAGACCATGACGTCAGGATCCTCGAGGGCGAACGAGACGAGCCGGCGCGTCGGGCCCTTGGCCTTGGCCTTCTCGACGGCCGAGCGACCGAGGAAGTCGATGTCGGTGCCGAGCTTGCAGGTGAAGCTCAGCCCGGCCTCGACCGGATCGACCTCGGGCGTGAGCTCGCGGCCGAACGCGCGATAACCCTTCTCGAGGCGCATCGACTCGATCGCGTAGTAGCCGGCATCGACCAGGCCCAGCTCGGCGCCAGCGGCCTTCACCGCGTCGTAGACCGCGAGCGCGTGATCGATGCGGACATACAGCTCCCAGCCGAGCTCACCGACGTAGGTGATGCGGGTGGCTCGCACCGTGAAGCCGGCCAGGTCGATCTCGCGGCTGGCGCCGAACGGAAACGCGTCCTCGCCGAGATCGGACCCCGACAGCCCGGACAGCAGCTCGCGCGAGCGCGGCCCCATGACGCCGAACACCGCGAGCTTGTCGGTCACGTCCTGGACCCGTGCGTCGAGCCCCGTCGGGATGTTGCGCCGCAGCCAGTCCTGGTCGCGCTCGGTCGTCGCCGAGCTCGCGACGAGGAAGAACTCGTCGTCGAACACCCGGGTCACGGTCAGGTCGGACTCGTAGCCGCCGCGCTCGTTGAGCAACGCGGTGTAGACCGTCTCGTCCGGCGCGACGGCGACGTCGTTGCTGCAGATCCACTGCAGGGCTGCCTCGGCGTCGGGGCCGTGCACGACGTACTTGGAGAACGACGACTGGTCGAAGATCGCGACGGCCTCCCGGCAGGCGACCTGTTCGGCCGACGACCACGGCAGCCAGTTCTGCTTGCCCCAGGCGTACTGGATCGCGGGGTCGACGGCGGGTGGTGCGAAGTAGTTGGCGCGCTCCCAACCCATCTTGCTGCCGAAGCCGGCATTGGCCTCGGCCAGGCGGTCGTAGACCGGCGAGGTCCGCAACGGTCGCGCGGTGTCGTACTCGCGGTTGGGCCACGGCACGGCGTAGTGCAGCCCGAGAACCTCGGTGACCCGTGCCCGCAGGTATGCCTTGTCGTTCTGGAACGGCGCGAACCGGCGGATGTCGACCGCCACGAGGTCCACTGTCGGCTGGCCCTCGAGGACCCACTCGGCCAGCGCACGCCCCGCGCCGCCCGCCGACGCGATGCCCACCGAGTTGAACCCCGCGCCGACGAAGAAGCCCCGGACCGAGGGCGCCTCGCCGAGGATGAACTGGTTGTCGGGCGTGAAGCTCTCCGGCCCGTTGTAGAACTTCCGGATGCCGATGTCGCCCAGCGCAGGTATGCGTTCGATGGCGCTGTCCATCAGGATCTGGAAATGGTCCCAGTCCTCGTCGAGCAGCTGGAACTCGAACGGGTAGGGGATCTGGTCAGGCGCGACCCACGGCTTGGCGTCGGGCTCGAAGCCGCCGACCACGAGGCCGCCGACCTCCTCCTTGAAGTACGTGTAACCGTCCGGGTCACGCAGGATCGGCAGGTCCGGGCGTACGCCGTCGATCTGGTCGGTGACGACGTAGAAGTGCTCGGCGGAGTGCAGCGGCACCGTGACGCCGATCCGTGCGGCGAGGTGGTGCGCCCACTGCCCCGCGCAGTTGACCACGATCTCGGCCTCGATGTCGCCCTGGTCCGTCCGCACGCCGGTGACCCCGCCATCGTCGACCAGCACCTCGGTGACCCGTACGTGCTCGATCACCGTCGCCCCGCGTTGCCGGGCGCCCCGCGCCAGCGCCTGGGTCAGGTCGGTGGGGTTGGCCGTGCCGTCGCCGGGCAGCCAGATGCCGCCGAGCAGGTCACTGGTCTCGAGCAGCGGGTAGCGCTCGCCGGCCTGCTCCGGCGTGAGCAGCTCGCACTCCAGGTCGTACGCGGCGGCGGTCGCCACGGTCCGGCGGAGCTGTTCCATGCGGTCCTCGGTGCGCGCGACCGTGACGCCACCGCAGCGCTTGAAGCCCGAGCTCAGGCCCACCTCGGCCTCGAGCTGCTCGTAGAGACCGGCGCTGTACTGCACGAGGGTCGTGCCGGCCTGCGTCGCGCGGAGCTGGCCGACCAGCCCCGCCGCGTGCCACGTCGTGCCGGAGGAGAGCGCGCCCTGCTCGAGCAGCACGACATCGCTCTCGCCCGCCTTGGTCAGGTGATACGCGACGCTCGTGCCGACGACGCCGCCGCCGATGATGACGATCCGCGCCCTCGCCGGAACCGTCATTGACCGGCCGCCGTCGCGAGCCAGGTGTCGAACTGCGGGTTGCGGAAGTCCTCCACAGCCAGGTCGAAGCGCTCCTGGCCCCAGCAGTGGAAGTCGAAGTCATCGTCGTTCGTCGCTGCCTGGATGAAGCCCCACAGCGACCAGCCGTAGCGCGACACCGTCGCCTGGAGCCGGGCCCGGGCGATCAGGGCTGGGTCCTCGCGGCCGGCGTACGCAGTGACGAGCTCGGCCAGGTGGTCGTCCTCGAGCGCGCACTCTGTCCACGAGTTGCCGAGCTCGAAGTAGGCATCGTTGTTGCCGGCGTAGTCGTAGTCGATCAGCCAGAGCCGTTCGCCGTCGTCGACGATGTTGCCGGCGAGCAGGTCGTTGTTGCACGGGACCGTCGGCAGTGGGCGAGACGCCAGGGCCCCTTGGATCCGGAGGAAGTCCGCGCCGTACGAGACGTAGTCGTCCGGGATCGGGAAGCCGAGACTGACACACGTACGCAGGTAGGTCGGCTGACGCACGAACATGTCGAAGTCTGTGGAGAACCGTGGGCCACTGTGGAGCTGGCGCATCACCGCGGCGAGGCGCGGGAGGGCGCCGGGCGCGCGCAGGTCGTCGTTGACGTAGCTGTGGCCGCCGACGTAGCCGATCACGAGCACCCCGAGGTCAGGCCGGTAGTCGACGAAGGGCGCGCCGGCGCCAGACGCCTCGGCGGCCTTGGTGTTGTACGACTCGGCATCCCGGTCGATGCCGAGCAGCGAGTTGTCGCTGCGGGCGAGCCGGACGACGTAGTCGCCGGTCGGCGTCGTGACCCTGAGGTTCTGGTTGGTCAGGCCGCCAGAGAGCTCCTCGACGGTGCGCGGTGACCCCGCGAGGGTCGGCACCTGGTCCAGGATCGCCTCGACGTCCGCCATTTCCCGCTCCCTGTCCGCGAACCGGGCGTGCGAGGGGTCGTCGACCTGCAGACCCCTCACACGCCCGAACGCATCGGTCAGTCGTTGAATGCCTCGATGACCGCCTCGTCGATCGTGTGCTTCGGTCCGGTGAACCACTTCTTGGCCGACACGTGCCACCAGATGGTCAGCGCGAGCAGTGTTCCGAACGTCAGGATCGGTGCGTAGTTGACGAACTTCCAGGAGAAGTCGTCGTTCCACGGGATCGCAGCTGGGGTGAACGGCAGGATGAAGTAGACCGAGATGATCGCGATCTCCGCCACGGCGACCAGGTTCATCCACTTGTACTTCTTGCCGTTGTTCCAACTCCCTGGGACAAAGTCATCGCCCATCTTCCAGCGCAACCAGATCGGGATCAGGAACGCCAGGTAGAGCCCGATGACCGCTACCGAGACGACTGCGTAGAACGCGACCGGGACTGGTGCGCCGTTGATGTCGACCTCAATGAGTGCCGGCAGCGTGATGATCGCACCGATGACAGCCACAAAGACCACCGCGTTGGCGGGCACCTTCGACGCCGAGACCTTGGACCAGAGCTTCGAGCCGGGAATCGCGCCATCACGGCTGAACGCGAATGTCATGCGGGAGGCGCTGGTGAGGCACGCAATCGTGCAGAAGAACTGACCGGCAGTCGAGATCGCCAGCACCAGTACGTGCCAACCCTGCCCCAGGGCCTGATCGAAGATCAGGTTGACTCCACCGCCACCCTTGGTGATGGCGTCCTTGTCCTGGACCGCGAACAGGAAGGCAAGCAACAGGATCCAGCCGCCGATCGCCGAGTAGGCGATGGACCGCCAGATTCCCTTGGCAGCTGCTTCCGACGCCCCCTGCGTCTCCTCCGACAGGTGGGCCGAAGCGTCGAAGCCGGTGATCGTGTATTGCGTCAGCAGGAATCCGAGCGGCAGGACGAGGAACCAGTACGTGCTCCCGTTGGAGGCTGCGTCGGCGTAGCCGGAGTTGTTGACCTTGCCGCCGAAAACCTCGCCGATTGCCATGTGGGTCTTGGGCACGATCGCGAGGATCAGGACCACGATGGCCACACCCGCGACGTGCCACCACACCGATACGTTGTTGATGACGGCCAGCAGGTGACCGCTGAAGATGTTGAGCGTCGCTGCGACGGCCAGGATGATGACGAACAGCAGGAAGACCCGCTTGAGGCTGTAGTCCTCAGCCCAGCCATCACTCAGCGTGCCGAGCGTCAGGTCGAGGAACGTCGCACAGCCGTACGCGACAGAAGCTGTGACCGCGAGCAGACCGATCAGGTTCAGCCAGCCAGTGAAGAATCCTGCTGCCGGACCGCCCATCTTGGAGGCCCACCAGTAGATCCCTCCGGACGTCGGATAGGCCGACACCAGCTCGGACATGGTGAAGCCAATGAGGAGGATGAACAACGAGATGACCGGCCATCCCCAGGAGATCGCGACCGGGCCGCCGTTGTTCCAGGCCTGGCCAAAGGTCGTGAAGCAGCCGGCAAGGATCGAGATGATCGAGAAGGAGATCGCGAAGTTGGAGAAGCTGGACCATGAGCGGTCCAGCTCCTGCTTGTAGCCGAGCTCTGCGAGACGCTTCTCGTCCGCGCTGAGGGGAACCTCTGTCATGTGATGCACCCAACTTTCAGTGAAGTTGGTGCATGCTAGCGCGGGTCAGAGGTATGAATCTAGACCTTTGATGGACAGATTCACGGAGTTCACACGACGGAAATCGAACCCGCACATCTACAGAACGCCCCTATCCGTCATCCGGACAGGCTCTCGCGAGCCGCGCGATGCGAGCCGAGTGACCCGAGCAGGTCACTCGTCGCCGGCATCCTCCGAGGCGGCGCGGTGCGCCCGCTTGAGCTCGTCCCGCTCGCCGCGGAGCCGTTTGACCTGGCTCTTGCGGTGCTTCATCTGCATGCCCGTGCCGGTGATGATGAGCGCCAGCACGGCGCCACCGATGACCCCGCCGAGGGTGCCGGCACGGAATCCGGGCGCCTCGACGTCGAAGATCCGCTCCCCCGCGTGTGACGCCTTGCTGTCGCCGGCCACGACCGAGAGCGTCAGCCAGTTGGGCGCGGCGAGCAGGAGCGCGATGACCGCGACGACGATGCGCCACGTCCAGTTGAAGAACCGCTTGCGGATCTGGAACAGCAGGAGCACCGGGACGAACGTGAACACGAATCCGTAGAACAGGCCCCACAACGTGCCCCTGACGAGTGTGTCATCGACCTGGTCGCCGACCCGGTGGGCCCACCACCGCGGGAAGAACGCCGCCGAGACCCGGAAGCCGATGTAGGCCGCCGCGAGCAGGACGATCGCCAGCACGATCCGTTTGACCCACGCGCCGGGGGCGATGTCGGGTTGGTCCCGGATCTTGCGATCGAGCTCGTCGTCCTCGTGTGGCTCGTTGGTCGCCGCCGACTCGTCCTGGGTCATGGCCAACATCATGGCATCGCGGACGACTCGGCGCCCGTCACCCGAGGGCGTCCGCCATGGCCTGCCACTCCTCGGCACTGACGATTCCGTCCTGCGTCAGGCCCGCGGATGCCTGCAGGCTCAGCACAGCAGCCAAAGTCGCGGAGTTGAAGAATCCGTTGCGATCGCGCGTCGGCATCCCCAGCGCGGTCTGCAGGAACAGCGCCGACCTGCCGACATACCCGCGCTTGATCGTGCCACCGGAGTAGTTCGCGAGCCCGTAGGCGATTGCCTGGCTCCGGGTGTAGCCGGCCACGACGTTGCTCGTCACGCTCGACGGGCTCAGCGACGCCCAGGTCGGCTGGTCCAGCGTGCCGGTGAACGGGATGTCGTGGGCACGCTGGTATGCCTTGACGGCGGTCCACGTCGCGGCGTCGAACTTCGCCGTCTTGGAGACGCCCAGCAGGCCCTGCGCCTTGGCGACGGTGGCCCCCGTACGCCCGTAGGCGCGGTTGCCCAGCGAGGTGGACTTGAGCAGCGACGCGGTTGTGGGGCAAGCGCCGGCCCGCGGCGCGTTGGTCAGCACGCCGTACGACCCGGTGAACCGGATGCACGGTCCGTAGTCGATCGTGCCGACCTTGCCGGTCCAGAACGACGTGTTGCCGCGGGCACCGTTCCAGCTGAACGAGATGTGCACGTGGTCGGTGTGGCCCGAGCTGGTCCGCCACCCTTCCGACGCGCGATAGACGCCCCAGATCTTCTTGTTGTAGATGATGTACATGATCCCGAGACGGCGGGCGTTGCGACCGCTGTTGGCGGTCACCCAAGCCAGGAAGTTCGCTGCGGCAGTCCGCTCACTCGTGTCGCCGACGTCGACCATCCAGTCCCACGCGCGACCCTCGCTGTGCTCGGAGACCCCTTCGGTGCAGCCGTGGCTGATCCCGCCGGCACCACCCTCGCCGTAGGTCTTGAGGACCAGCGCGCGGAGCTTGACGACACCCGGCATGTTGACGGGGCTGCACGAGGTCTGCGGCAGGTACGGCGACACCGGGTCCACGCCCGACGGCAGGGTGACCGGGGCCGGAAGCCCCTTGGGGCTCGACGGGAAGGGGACCGGGGGGCTCGCCGCCGAGGGTGATGCCAGAACGGCTGAGGCCAGCACGATCGAGGCGAATGCGAGCATGAATCGGCGCACGATCTGCGCTCCCTTCCCGAGACAACCCATTCATCATGCGTCGCATT
Source organism: Aeromicrobium sp. P2_G6 (assembly GCF_056403535.1). NCBI lineage: Bacteria > Bacillati > Actinomycetota > Actinomycetes > Propionibacteriales > Nocardioidaceae > Aeromicrobium > Aeromicrobium sp. P2_G6. Next base: position 268,003 of record NZ_JBFUFH010000001.1, read on the forward strand.
CGCCCCGTGTGTCCCTCAAACCCCGGAATCCTCCGGTGCGGGAGCGAGAAACGCCACGATGACCGCGGTGACCGCCACGACCGCAGCAGCGATCAGCAGTGCCCCGCCGATGCCGTCGACGAACGCGTTCTGGGCGGCGGTCACGAGCTGCTGACCTGCAGACCCCAGCTCACTGACGTGCGGCGACTGGGTGAACGCGATCGAGCTCTGCGCACCCTCAGCGACCTCGGACGGCAGTCCGTGCACGGCCTCGGTCATACCGTCCCGGTACTGCTGGTTGAGCACGCTGCCGAGGATCGCGATGCCGAAGGCACTGCCGAGCTCGCGTGCCGTGTCGTTGACCGCTGAGGCGACGCCCTGCTTGCTCTCGGGCAGCGACTCGGTGATCGCGGTGGTCGACGGCGTGCCGGCGAGTCCCATGCCGGCCGCGAACAGCACCAGGCCGAGGGCGAACCAGCCGTACGTCATCTCCGTGCCGACCTGCGAGACCACGACGAGCCCGCTCGCCGTGAGCACCAGGCCGAGAGGAGCGAGGCGCTTGAAGCCGACCTTGTGCGCGATGCGAGGTGCGTTGCGCGCCAGCGGGATCATGACCAGCGGAAGCGGCAGGAGTGCCACGGCTGCACCGAGCGGCGAGCGGCCGACGACGAACTGCAGGTACTGGATCACCACGAAGAACAGCCCGAACGTGGCGAAGAACTGCACCATGACCGTCAGGGACCCGGCGCTGAAGGCCCGGTTGCGGAACAGCCGCGGATCGAGCATCGGCTGGGCAACGCGGAGCTCCCAGCGCACGAATGCGACGAGCGCGAGGATTCCGACCACGAGGGCAGTCACCGTCAAGCTGTCGCCCCAGCCACGATCGGGACCTTCGATGATTCCGAAGACCGTCGCCGCCACCGCGACGAGTGAGAGCAGGGCGCCGACGAGGTCGAGCCGCGGAGGGTCCGCGTCGACCGAGGTGGGCACGACGAGAAGGGTGCCGACCAGGGCAAGTCCGGCGAGGACCACGTTGAGTCCGAAGAACGAGCTCCACGAGAAGAACTCGAGCAGGATGCCGCTGCCGAAGAGGCCCAGCACGGCGCCACCGCCGGCCATCCCGACCCACACGCCGATGGCCTTGGCACGTTGCTCGACCGGGAAGGACGTCGTGATGATCGACAGGGTCGTCGGCATGATCGCCGCGGCACCGATGCCCATCATGGCTCGCAGGGCGATCAGCTGTGCGGGATCGCTGGTGAGCATGCCGAGTCCAGCGGCGACGCCGAACACGGCCAGTCCGCCCGCGAGCAGCTCACGCCGGCCGAACCGGTCTCCCAGTGCGCCGGCGAACAGCAGCAGCCCGGCGAACACGACGGTGTACGCGTCGACAATCCAGGTGATCTGGGTCTGGCTGGCGCCGGTCTCCCGGGCCAGGTCGGGCAAAGCGACATTCAGGCCACTGACCGCCGAGACGACGGTCATCAGGGCCAGTGAGACGACGGCAAGGATCGGGCCCGTACGTAGGCGGGTCCCGTCCCGGGTGTCGGTGGTGGTCATGATCTTCTCCTTGGATTAATTCTACGTTTGATGAATTATTATTCATCGTGTGTTGAATTGTCAAGGTTCGGGCATGGCAAGGCCGACCGCCGACCTGAGAGCCGCGGCGCGTGACGGGGTCGGCGACCTACTCGGGGACGTCGCCCAGCCGTGAGATGTGCGTTGCGCGCTCCTGCCACGCCTGCGAGGGCAGCGGCCCCAGCACCTCGGTGTAGACGTCGCGGACGATCTCGGCCTGCCCTGCCCACGAGAACCGGTGGCGCAGCTTCTCGTCCTCCCGGATCCGCTTGGCGAGCCGGTCGTGGTCGGTCAGCGCTTGCTCGACCGCTCGGACGAATTCAGCAACGTCGTTGGCCCGGTGCACCGTGCCGAGCCCCAGGTCGCGGACCAGCTGGGCCTGCACCGGGGTGTCGCTGGTGACGATGGGGAGCCCTGCCGCGATGTACTCGCAGAACTTGTTCGTCAGCGCCACGTCGTGGTTGCCACTGCGGAGCAACGGGCTGAGCCCGAGCGTGGCGCTGCGGATGTAGTCCGGGACGAGTCCCGGTTCGACGTAGGGCAGGACGTGGAACCGGTCGACCACACCCAGCTTGCGGGCGCGGGCGCGGAGCTCGCCGGTGATCAGGCCCTCGTGCGCCACGACGAGCAGGTGCGCGTCGGGGAGGCCGGCCAGGCCGTCGACCGCGGTCGCCACACCGCGAGCGCGGTTGAGTCCACCCACGTAGACCAACAGAGGGGTCTCGGGCTGGAGGTCGAGCAGCTCGCGAACGCCGGTGACCGTGGCCCCAGGAGGCGGATCGATCGGAGCATTGAGCACGACGTCCGGCTTCGCCCGGAGTCCGTGGTCGCGCTGCAGGTGCTCCGCCAGCGGCTCGGACACAGTGATCACCCGGTCGGCGGCGTGGATGAACTCGCTCTCGAGGTCGCAGTACGCCGCGACCACCCGCGGGTCGACGACGGCGAGACCGGGGAGGTATTCGTGCGCGTCGTAGATGACTCTCACGACCCTGCCGCTGGTGGCCGCGCGCTGGGCGGCGCGGACTGCGACACCGAGGAGGAAGACGTCGTGCACGTGGATGAGATCGGGCCTCAGCTTGTCGAGCATCGGCCCCAGGACGTACTCGCGATCGAGCGTCTGGGGCAGCGCCCGGCGCCACCTGCCCAGCCCCGACCGCCGGTAGAAGGCCAGCACCCGCTTGCGGTGCTCGCCCACGCCGAGCTCGATGTCGGCCGAGTATCGCGCCTCCCAACGGCGTACCAGTCCCACCTTGACGCCACGCGCACGGAAGACGGCCTTGCGGACCTTGAGCCCGAGCTTCGCCCGCGCGAGGGTACGCCTCGCCCGGCCCTCGGCGGGCCGGTCTGCGGCGACGGGCTCGCGGTAGCGGTCTCGCCGCATCCCGCCTTGCAGCGCAGTGAGCTCGCGCTGCCGATGCTCGAGGAGACGCTTGGCGCGCTGCTGCTCGGCCTGGTTGCTGAACCACGGCGTGATGCGCTCGATGAGCCCACGACCCGGATCCGAGAGCGGCTCGCCGATCACCGGGGTGTTGACGACGACGCCCGCGACGACGCTCCTGCCCCGATGCGCACGCCCGGCCACACCGAGTGCCGTGACGTCCATGCCCCAGCCGGCGACGGTCTGGGCGTACTTCATGACCCGCGCGTCGATGACCACGTCGTTGCCCGACACCATCGCGACCCGTGTCCCGATCACGGGCGGGAGCCAGTCCGCGGGCACGCGGTCTGGGCCGTTCACGAACGACGACAGCGCATCAGCGGACTGCGCACCGGCATGCACCTGCTCGACGAAGGCCCGCCCTTGAACCGCCGTCTGGCGGGCCGCCTCTGGCTCCGCGATGAGCTCGCGGATCCGGTCCACGATCGTGTCGGCGTCCACCTCGACCACTGGCAGCTCCGCACCGGTGAGATCCCGCACGGTGGACCGGGTCGACTCCGAGACGTGTCCCAGCACGACGCGCCCTGCCGCCATGCCCTCGCAGGCCGCCACGCCGTATGACCCGATGGCCAGCTGGTCGATGACGATGTCGGAGCCACGGAAGACCGCCGGCATGTCGGCGTGCGGAATGCCCTGCAAGCGGCGGTAGACGATCACCCCGTCGTCGTGGAGCTGCTGGAGCAGCGGGTCGACGAGCTCCGACCCTTTCATCCAGCTCTGGCTCGGCGCATGAGCCACGACGGGAACCCGGCGCTCCATCACCGGGTCATCGGTGTGCCACGCGTCGACGTCCACCACGACCGGGCACCAGGTCGCGTTGGGCGCGAACTCCAGGAGGTCGGGGGTCGACACGAACACCGACCCCGGAAAGCCGTTGTACATACGCGATGTCCGGCGGGCGAACCGCTCGTAGTTGTCGACCTCCACCGGGTCCGCGTCCCGAAACGGCGACCGGGGCTCGATCTCGATGTGCCGGCTGGGCAGCCGCAGGTCCGACCCGTGCGCCAGGAACGCTACCTTCAGCCCCTTGGCGAGGAGCCGCGAGACGTCCCGCATCGCGTCACGGTCCTTGGCCGGACCGAACAGGGCTCGCCCGGCCTCGACCACGACGTGCGTGTAGTTGGCTGCCACGTAGTCCAGGAACTCGCGATGGAAGCGTTTGTCGTTTCGATAGGTCTCGAGGTCGACCTGGATGTCGGCAGGGAAGTCGAAGCCCTCGTTGCGGGGCGCGTAGCTGTGCGCCGACACGTCCGGAACTCGCAGGTCCAGCGCCCGCGCCCACAGCGTCGCCTGGCCGCTGAAGTTGGCCGGACCGATGAGCACCCGTTTGGGTGTCGTCAGCCGTGGTACTGGTCCGAGCGGGTGGAATCCCTCGACCAAAGCCACTGGTTCTCCTTGTCGACGGTATCGAGTGCCTTAGCGTACTGACCGTACCCGTGAAGCTGGTGGCACCGGTGTGGTGCTTGACTCAGGCAGAACCTTCTACCGATCTGAAGCTCAGGAGCTGGTGAGATGTCGGCAACGATCAAGGAAACGGCCCAGGTGGCCGACTCCGCCGCCATCGGCGACGGGACGACGGTGTGGGACCTCGCCCAGGTGCGCGAGGACGCGGTGATCGGGACCCGGTGCATCATCGGCCGAGGGGCGTACGTCGGCACGGGCGTACGCATCGGTGACAACGTCAAGATCCAGAACCACGCGCTCGTCTATGAACCCGCGGACCTCGCCGACGGAGTCTTCATCGGCCCTGCCGTCGTGCTGACCAACGACGAGTTCCCCCGCGCAGCGAACCCCGACGGGACGCTCAAGAGCGCCTCCGACTGGGATCCGGTAGGCGTCACCGTGCTCGAGGGTGCATCTCTGGGAGCCCGCTGCGTGTGCATCGCCCCGGTGACGATCGGCCGATGGGCCCTCGTCGCGGCGGGCGCCGTCGTCGCCAAGGACGTCCCCGACTTCGCGCTCGTGGTCGGTGTGCCCGCACGCCGCGTGGGCTGGGTCGGCCGGTTCGGGGTGCCGCTCGAGGAGCGCTCCCCCGGTGTCTGGGTGTGTCCCCGCACCAACGCCCTCTACGACGAGACCGACGGTCAGCTGACCGAGCGGCAGTAGCCCGCTGCGTCAGCCACCGATGACGATCCGGCGCACGCCTTCCCAGCGCTCGGGATCGGTGATCCGCCGACCGTCGACCAGGACCCGGGCCGCCGGGAAGTCCGCCGCACCGATGTCTCGGTATGCCGCATGGTCCGCCTGGACGACGACTGCCTGGACCTCCTCGCCGCGGTGCGGGGTCAGCCCCAGCGACTCCAGCTCGCCGTCGTCGTACAACGGGTCGGAGACGTACGGCACGGCGCCGCGCTTGCGGAGGTCCTCGACGAGGGGGAACACCCCTGAGAACGCGGCTTCCTTGACCTCACCGCGGTAGGCGGCACCGAGCACGAGCACGGCCAGGCCATCGAGGTCTCCCTCAGCGGCAGCGAGCAGGTCCACGGCATACGACGGCATGCCGGCGTTGGCCTCACGCGCAGCGCGTACGACCGTGGCAGCGGGGTCGTTCCAGAGGTACATCCGCGGGTAGATCGGGATGCAGTGACCGCCGACGGCGATGCCGGGCCGGTGGATGTGACTGTAGGGCTGGCTGTTGCACGCCTCGATGACCTTCATGACGTCGATGTCCTGCGAGTCGGCGAAGCGGGCGAACTGGTTGGCCAGCCCGATGTTGACGTCGCGGTAGGTCGTCTCGGCCAGCTTCGCGAACTCCGACGCCTCGGAGCTGCCGAGGTCCCACACGCCGTTGGGCTGGGGGAGGTCGTCACGCTCGTCGAAGTCGAGCGTGGCCTCGTAGAACTCGATGCCCCGAGCGGTCGAGGACGGGTCAACGCCTCCGACGAGCTTGGGGTAACGCTTCAGGTCGGCGAACACGCGACCTGTGAGCACACGCTCGGGGCTGAACACCAGCGAGAAGTCGTCGCCCACCGTGAGCCCGGACCCGTCCTCCAGCATCGGGGCCCAGCGGTTGCGCGTCGTGCCGACCGGGAGCGTCGTCTCGTAGCTCACCAGCGTGCCGGGCTTCAGGCCGCGGGCGATGTCCTGGGTGGCTGAGTCCATCCAGCCGAAGTCGGGCACACCTGCGGCGTCGACGAACAGCGGCACGACGACGACGACGGCCTCTGACTCGGCGACTGCCTTCGCCGTGTCGGTCGTCGCGCTCAGCAGTCCCGCGTCGACGGCGGCACGCATCTTGGTGCCGAGCTCGAACTCGCCGGGGAATGGCTCGACCCCGGCGTTGACCGCGTCCACGACGGACTGGTTGACGTCGGCACCGATGACCTGGTGCCCCTTGCTCGCGAACTGGACGGCCAAGGGCAGTCCGATCTTGCCCAGTGCCACCACACAGATCTGCACGTTCATTCTCCTGACAGAAGTCGGCTATAGGTGCGCTCGAGCTCCTCGGCCTGACGCTCCCACGTCCAGGCTTCGAGGAGACCGGGCGCGTCGTACGCGCGCCGGTAGCGGTCGGGGTCGGCCAGCACGTCCTTGACGGCGCGCACGTAGTCGTCGAGATCCTCCGCGATGAACACCTCGCCCTGGCCGGTCTCGCGGACCTTGGCCGCCATCGCCTGGACGTCGCTGACCACGATGGGCAGGCGGGCATGCGAGTACTCGAAGAACTTGGTGAGCAACGAGATCTCGTGGTTGGGCCAGTGGTGCAGCGGGATCACGCCCACGTCGGCGGTCGAGAGATAGGGCACGATGTCCTCGATCGGGACGTACGGCATCAGGTGCAGCCGGTCCCGTGCCCCCAGGGACTCGGCCCGACGAGACAGCTCGACGACGTACGGCAGCTCGGGGTCCGAGACGACCATCGCGACATGGACGCCGTCGAGCTTCGGCAGCGCGTCGACCATGGTGTCCAGACCGCGCTTCTGAGCCGCAAGACCGCTGTAGACGAGGAGGGGCGTGCCCGGCGTGAGTCCGCAAGCCGTACGGATGTCGACCACGGTGGACGACTCGGCAGCGACATCGCGCACGAGCGGCGCATTGAGGACGACGCCCGGTCGCTGCTGGAGGCCGTGCTCCTGCATCAGCATGTCGGCCAGCTCCTCGCTCACCGTCAGGACGGCGTCGGCACGCGGCGCGAACTCGCGCTCGAGTGCCTCCATGGCCGGGCGCCACCGCGGGTGCGAACCCTGCGACCCCCACGACCGCATGCCGGGCAGGAACTCATGGGCGTCCCACACCAGCTTGACCGGCCGTCCGGAGGCCTTGGCTCGCGCAGCCGCCCGGGCGCCGACCGCCAGCATGCGGAAGTCGTTGGCGTGGATCAGGTCCGGCTTCAACTCGTCGATCACGGGACCGTAGGCGAGCTCCCAGTCCCACACTCCCGGGTCGAGCCGGCGCCACGCCCGGTCTCCGAGCAGCTTCTCCCACATGGCCGTGGTGAGCCGGTCGAGGGGGCGATCCATCTTCTTGCGCCGCCGGTTGAGCGAGTCCGTGCGGGCCGCCCGGAAGCCGACCCAACGGCCCGCCACCTTGGCCACGAAGAGCTGGACGCCCAGTGCGAACCTGCGCACGGGTGCCCATGCCGATCGACGGTCTGAGACCACCGAGCGGCGGAACTCCAGGTCGGACTTCCAGCCCTTGACCGACTGCACGCGGTAGGCGGCCAGCGGACCCGGCGGGTATGCGAGCGGCGAGCGCAGTCCGCCGCGGCGGAACTCGAAGCGACGTACCTTCATCGGGTTCAGCACCCTGACCAGACGAACCTGCGCCTGGCCGATGCTCCACTCGACGCGCTGGTCCCCGGCGGGCTTGCGGCCCAGGAGGACGACGTCCCAGCCGCGCTCGGCGGCCGAGACCGCCTCTTTCTGGACCCGCGAGTCGAACCGCACACCGTTGTCCACGAGCATCACGATCCGGCCACGAGTGTTCAGTGGCTCGGTCATCACTGCCCCTGCGCGACGGGCGTGGACACCACACGACCGGTGGCCGCCGCTTCGAGGATCGCGGCCGCGACCTCGACCGTGCGGAGGCCCTGCTCGAGGGTGACGATGTCGGCATCCTTGCCCAGCACCGCGTCGCGGAAGCGTTCGTGCTCGACCAGCAGTGGCTCACGCTTGCCCAGCGCAAATCGAGTCATGTCGCCCTCGGAGACGCCGCGGAACGCCTTCATGAGCTCCCACTCGGTGTTGACGACACCGTTGGCATAGAAGGAGAGGTCCGCACGAAGCGTGTCGGCGATGAAGCAGCCCCGCTCACCGGTGACGACGGTTGAGCGCTCCTTGAAGGGGCTCAGCCAGTTGACCAGGTGGTTCGCGATCACGCCGCTGCTCATCTGCGCGACGACCGCGACCATGTCCTCGTGAGGACGACCACTCTTCTTGACCGTGTGGGCCGAGACCGACGTGTAGTCGTCGCCGGTGACCCAGCTGGTGAGGTCGATGTCGTGGGTCGCGAGGTCCTTGACGACGCCCACGTCGGCGATGCGGTGGGGGAACGGCCCCTGGCGACGGGTCACGACCTGGTAGACCTCGCCGAGGTCGCCGGCGGCGAGCCTGTCCTTGAGGCTCTGCAGTGCGGGGTTGTAGCGCTCGATGTGCCCGACGCCGGCCACGAGGCCGTTGGCGGCGAAGGCCTCGGCGAGCTTCTGAGCACCCTCGACCGTGTCGGCCAGCGGCTTCTCGATCAGGGCGCTGACCCCGGCGGCCGCCAGCGCGAGGCCGACAGACTCGTGCAGGCCGGTCGGGCAGGCCACGACGGCGTAGTCGAGGCCGAGCGCGATGAGCTCCTCGACGTCCGCGACGACGGGTGCGCCGTGCACGGGCCCGGCGATCAGGGGATCTGCGACCCCGACCAGCTCGACTCCCTCGAGGCCGGCGAGCACGCGGGCGTGGTTGCCGCCCATCGCGCCCATGCCGACCAGTCCGGCGCGGAGGGTCATACGTTGGCCACCACGTCGTTGACGCCCGCGATGATGCGGTCGAGCTCGTCGTCGGTGAGGGACGGGAAGACCGGGATCGAGAGCACCTCGAGCGCGGCGCGGTCGGTCTCGGGTAGATCGGTGCCGACCGAGCCGTCGGCGCCGAGGTAGGGCTTGAGGCGGTGGATCGGAGTCGGGTAGTAGACCGCGCTCCCGATCCCCTGGGCCTTCAGGCCCTCCTGCACGGCGTCGCGGTCGGACTCCACGCGGATCGTGTACTGGTGATAGACGTGCCGGTAGCCCGACGGCACGGCCGGGGTGGTGACGCCCTTGAGCTCTGCGTCGAAGCGCGCGGCGTTGCTGCGCCGCCTCTCGGTCCAGCTCTCCAGCTGGGTCAGCTGGCGGCGACCGATCGCGGCAGCGACGTCGGTGAGCCGCATGTTGGCGCCGACGATCTCGTTGGCGTAGCGCTGCTCCATGCCCTGGTTGCGGAGCAGCCGCAACGTCCGCGCGACCTCTGCATCAGCCGTCGAGATCATGCCGCCCTCGAGCGAGTGCATGTTCTTGGTGGGATAGAAGCTGAAGCAGCCGACAGTGCCGAGGCTGCCGACGGGCTGCCCGTCGATCGCTGCGCCGTGGGCCTGCGCCGCGTCCTCGACGATGGCCAGACCGTGCGTCTCCGCCAGCGCTTTGATCGCGTCCATCCGTGCCGGAAGCCCGTAGAGGTGGACGGGCATGATCGCGACCGTACGGGGGCCGATGAGCGCAGCCACGGCGTCGGGATCGATGTTGAGCGTGTCGGGCTCGATGTCAGCGAAGATCGGTTCGGCGCCGACGAGCCGTACGGCGTTGGCCGTCGCGGCGAAGGAGAAGGAGGGGACGATGACCTCGTCACCGGGTCCGATGCCGAGCGCAAGCAATGACAGCTGAAGAGCCGAGGTGCCGGAGTTGACGGCCACGCAGTGAGCCCCGCCGACAACCTCGGCGAACTCGTCCTCGAAACCCTTGACCTCTGGACCCTGGACGACCATGCCGCTCCGGAGGACGCGGACCGCAGCCTCGATGTCCTCCTCGGCGATGACGGGACGTGCCGAGGGGATGAATGATTGGCTCATAGATGCGCCACGATATCCGCAAGCCAAACCTCTCCGCCAATTGCCGCGTACCACCACGGCAGGCCAGCGGCCGTCGTCGCCGCCTCCCTGCTGGGATAGGTTCGCGGTGTGCGTATCGCGACCTGGAACGTCAACTCCATCCGCAGCCGCATCGACCGGGTCACCGGCTGGCTCGAGCGCAACGACGTCGACGTGCTCGCCATCCAGGAGACCAAGTGCCGTGAGGACCAGTTCCCCGGCCTCGAGCTCGCTGCGATGGGCTACGAGTACGCCCATTTCGGGCTCAACCAGTGGAACGGCGTCGCGCTGATCTCCCGCGTCGGGCTCGACGACATCACGACGTCGTTCGCCGAGGACCAGCCGATGTTCGGCGACCCGGAGATCGTCGAGGCGCGGTCGATCGCCGCGACCTGCGGGGGCGTACGCGTGTGGAGCCTCTACGTCCCCAACGGACGTACGCTCGACGACCCGCACTACGTCTACAAGCTCGCGTGGCTCGAGCGGCTGCGCGTCGCCTCGATCGAGTGGCTCGCCGACAACCCGAAGGGCGAGATCGCCCTGACGGGTGACTGGAACGTCGCACCCCAGGACGAGGACGTCTGGGACATGGCGAGGTTCGAGGGCCACACCCATGTCTCGAAGCCCGAGCGGGACGCATTCCAGGGCATCCTCGATGCCGGCTACGCGGATGTCGTCCGTCCGCACACGCCGGGCCCCGGGGTCTACACCTACTGGGACTACACGCAGCTGAGCTTCCCGAAGAAGCGCGGCCTCCGGATCGACTTCATCCTCGCGTCACCCGCACTGGCCGATCGCGTCGACTCGGCGTGGATCGACCGTGAGGAGCGCAAGGGCAAGGGCGCCAGCGACCACGCGCCGGTCGTCATCGAGATCAGCTGACCGCGACGACCCTCAGGAGCGCGCCCCGAACAGGCCGCGAGTCGCCTTCCACAGCTGTGCGGAGAGCCGTTGCTGCGCGCTGTCGATGAACGCCGCGGTGAGATGGCTGCCCTGCCGGTAGACCAGCACATTGCCGATCACCGGGGCGCACCGATCCGCGTCGGGACACACGGTGTCGGCCATGTCCACGACTGACACACCCGGGACCTGATCGGCGGCGGCACGCTGCACCAGCGCACCCGAGCTGCCGATCGCCTTCTTCTTGTCGAACGCACAGCGCGTCAGGTCCTTGGAGTGCTGGGCGACGCACTCGTAGACCACCTTGTCCGGCGACGGGTTGTCCAGCAATGCGACGACGGGGATGTCGGCCTTCGTGAGCGTCGACCAGTAGTCGACGAGGCCGGCCTGCATCGCGTCGCGGTCGTGCGGCGCGCCCTTCGTCTCCCCGGGGGGCAGTGCCGTGGAGTGCCGATGCGAAGCGATCACGAGGTCCGGTTTCATCGCCAGCACCTTGCGCATCACCGATTCACCCCAGGCGTGGCAGTTCTCGCCGTCAGCGCCTCCCCGCCTGGCAGCGGTGAACGGGCAGGCCGACTTGGCGAACTGGACGAGCCTCCAGTCCTGCGCCTTCGCAATCGAGCTGAGTGCGGGCTGCCACTGCAGCATCTTCGAGTCGCCCACGATGACGACCGTGCGGGTGCCGTTCAGGTCCCCGAAGTCGCACTCCTGCGGCTTGGCGCTGCCTTCGTTGACCTCGCACTCCTTGCGGGTGTCGTACTGCGCCGGCCGGTCCTTGGGTGCGTCGATCGGCAGGGGCCGCATCCGGTCCACGGCCTTGATGTCGCTCCAGACGACACCGGCATCGGCGGGGTCGTCGAGTGCGAGCGCGCCGGGGCTCTCTGCACGCGAGGCCTCCTTGACCACGTCCCCGAACGCGACCGAGGCGTTGAGGGAGAAGCCGATGACCACGCCGAGTGCCGTCAGAGCGGCACCGATGCCCAACGCGCGACCGGTCGGCTTGAACGGCGTGCCGAACCGCACCGGGTTCTCGATGAGCTTGTGGCACAGCCACGCAGGGACGACCGAGGCGATCATCAGCAGGACGGTCCAGCGAAGTCGCAGGTCGGGATACTTCGCCTGCGCGGCGATCAACATCGGCCAGTGCCACAGGTAGATCGAGTAGGACAGCCCGCCGATCCACACCATCGGTGCAGCGCTGAGCAACCGCTGGGGCGAGAACCTCGCATCGGTGATGCCACTGGCGATCATCAGCGCGGCACCGACCGTCGGCACGAGGGCATGGACACCCGGCCAGGTGGTCGAGCCGTCGAAGACCACCGCGGCGTATGCGATTGCAGCCAGACCCAGCCATCCCCCGATCCCGCGCAGGACGGGATGGAGCCGACCGACCCGCACCGCCGACAGGGCGAGGAGGGCGCCGATGCCGAGCTCCCAGATGCGGGTCGTCGAGACGAAGAACGCCGTGCCCGGGTTGCTGTGCGACTGCTGGACCGAGAACGCGAAGGAGGCGAGGGTCACGAGCCCCAGCACGCCGAACGCGCCGAGCTTCCATCGCCTGGCGGCCACGACGGCGACGAGCACCATCAGCAGCGGCCACAGGACGTAGAACTGCTCTTCCACCGACAGCGACCAGTAGTGCTGGACCGGTGAAGCGCCGATGTCCTCGGCGAGGTAGTCGACGGACCGGTCGGCCAGTCGCCAGTTCACGACGTAGAGGGCTGCCGCGACGATGTCGCCGCCGAAGTCCTGCCGCTGGGTGATCGGCAGCCATACGTACGTGACGAGGGCCGAGAAGGCGAGCACCGTCGCGCTCGCGGGGAGCAACCGTTTGACCCGGCGCGCCCAGAAGTTGGCGATGCGGATCCGGCCGGTCTGGGCCACCTCACGGGCGAGCAGGCCGGTGATGAGGAACCCCGAGAGGACAAAGAACACGTCGACGCCGACGAATCCCCCGGTGAACCACGGCAGACCGGCATGGAACGCCAGCACCGAGCCGACCGCGATCGCCCGCATCCCCTCGATGTCCAGGCGCAACAACCGCCCGTGGTCCTCGCGCACCGCAGCCGTACGGTGGCGGGCTCGGAGCATCGGTGAAGGTTCCAATCTGCGGCGGGGGAAGGGAGAGCGCGGGCATCGGCCAGTCAGCCGGCAGTCATGCTCACGGTCGTCGAAGGGCGACGTAGCGCGTGCCAGAATACCCGACGGCCTCCTGGCCACCCCAATCGTCGGCCTCTCACCACGGGTCCGCCCGAGTGGACCGCCAGCCGGGCATTGGTGGGTGTTCGCCCCGTTGAGGTAACCTTCCGCAGGCAGCAAACCCACCCTCAAGGAGCCTGCTTTGTCCATCGACATGGCCATCATCGGCCTCGGCTACGTCGGGCTCCCCCTGGCCCAGCAGGCCGCCCGCTCCGGCCTCAGCGTCGTCGGTTTCGACGTCAACGGCGCGATGGTGGACACGCTCAACGGCGGCACCAGCCACATCGACGACCTCTCGGACGCCGACATCGCCGAGATGATCTCCCTCGGCTTCAAGGCGACCACGGACGAGAGCGCGCTCGCCGATGCCGACGCCATCGTGATCTGCGTTCCCACGCCGCTGTCGATCGAAGGTGAGCCCGACCTCGGCGCCGTCATCGGTGCGACGACCACGATCTCGCGGCAGCTGCGCAAGGGGCACCTCGTGGTGCTCGAGTCGACCACCTATCCCGGCACCACCGACGAGGTCGTCAGGCCGATCCTGGAGAAGGCCGGACTGATCGCGGGCACCGACTTCCACCTGGCGTTCAGCCCGGAGCGCGTCGATCCGGGCAACCCGACGTACGGCATCGCCAACACCCCCAAGGTCGTCGGCGGCCACACCCCGGTGTGCACTGAGGTCGCGACCGCGTTCTACGGCCGATTCATCGACACCGTCGTGCCGTCGAAGGGCACGCGCGAGGCCGAGATGACCAAGCTGCTGGAGAACACCTACCGGCACATCAACATCGCGCTGGTCAACGAGATGGCCCAGTTCTGTCACGAGATGGACATCGACCTCTGGGAGGTCATCCGCAACGCGGCGACCAAGCCCTTCGGTTTCCAGGCCTTCTTCCCCGGCCCCGGCGTCGGCGGCCACTGCATCCCGATCGACCCCAACTACCTGTCCTACAAGGTCCGGTCGACCTTGGGCCGCCCGTTCCAGTTCGTCGAGCTCGCCCAGTCGATCAACCTGCAGATGCCGGCGTACGTCGTGGAGCGCGTCACCGACCTGCTCAACGAGGAGGGCAAGGCGCTGCGCGGGGCGACGATCCTGTTGCTCGGTGTCACCTACAAGCCCAACATCGCCGACCAGCGCGAGTCTCCCGCCACGCCCCTGGCTCAGCTGTTGCTGGACAAGGGCGCCAAGCTGGTGTTCCACGACCCGCACGTTGAGGACTGGCGACCCGGCGGCACGTCGGTCGAGCGCGCAGCGGACCTCGACGAGGCACTGCGCTCCGCGGACCTGTCAGTCCTCCTGCAGAACCACCACGACTACGACCTCGGACACCTGGCCGCCACGGCTCGCCGGTTGTTCGACACGAAGGGCGCGACGGACGATCCGTCTGTCGTCCGTCTCTGACCTGTCACCTGCCGTCGATCACTGACTCGTCTACGGAGCATCTCCGTCGGCCGATCCGGCCACGCCTTCGGCATGAGGGCGGCCGGCCTGCAGGTCCGCCTGGAGCGCCCGCGACTCGGTGACCACACGCGCCGACACATTGCTGACGTCACGGCTGAGCCGCTCGAGTGCTGCCACGTGCCGCCCGCTGCGCCTGATCGCCTCGAGCATCGCGACGAGGGCTGATGCCTGCAGGACCAGCATGCAGATGACCGCGAGAGACCACGCCTCGGCGACAGCCGCCACCGCTCCGATCACCAGCACCCCGCCCACGCCTGCGCCGACGAGGAGGAACTTCCGATTGGGCAGTCTCACGCTGATTCCTTCCGTTCAGCCCCCGCAAGGAGAGCCCCGATCCTGGCGGCGAACACCTCAGGAGACAGCTCTGCGTCGATGAACTCGTACGCCCGTGCCTGCTGCTCCCGGTGGAGGTCGGGCCGCGAGACCATCTCGTCGACCAGCTGGCGGGCAGTCCTGCCGCGCAGGTAGAGCGCCGCGGGCCCGAAGACCGGCTCGTGGGCCGGGTCGAGGAGCACCACGCAGCCATGGGCCATCGCCGACAACGCAGCCTGCACGGTCTCGGGACTGGCCGAGCGGAGCGGCAACCCGACCAGGAAGTCGAGCTGATCGACGAATGCGGCGTCCGACGGTTCGGTGGTGCGCAGCCAGTTGGGCGGGATCGTGCGGCCGGCGGCCACCGAGGCGAAGGCCCGCTCGGAGTCGCGAATCCGTACGTCGTAGCCGTCATCGTCGGGGAAGATGTCGAGCCATTGCTTCCAGGTCGGCGGATCGTGCGGGAGCGCGTCGGCCGTGGCGCCCATGATCGGGCGCTCCCCACCTCGCAGGCCGGTGCGCCGGATCGCAGCACGAGACACGGCGCCCAGCAGCAGCCGTGGATGGATCGTGCGATCGGGGGCGGCGGCCAATGAGTCTGCGATGTCCTCGCTCGCCGGCACCCACTCGGGCTGGATCCCGAACAGCTCGCGGGCGTGTCGCTCGACCACGAGCGGGTCGTAGACCAGGTCCCCGGTCGGCGACGTCGCGGCGTGACTCGCCACGATGACCACACGCTCGGCCCTGATCTCGCTGGAGTCTGGGCGCCTGGGATAGCTCAGCAGCTCCGGGTCGCGGACCAGGACCAGCGGGGCTTGGAGAGGGTCCTCCCAGCGCACGGGCGTCACCGCTCCGGAAGCGCGGAGGTCCATCGTCTCCGGCGAGGGGGCAAGTCGCTCTCGCCGGGCGAAGCGCATCGTCACCGCGTGCGCCGATGCGATCGTCAGTCCTGTTGCTGCCAGCGCGGCGATCTCGGCGGGACCGCCCTCGTAGCGGCTGATCCCTTGCCGGCAGTCGGACATGAGCACGATGTCGAAGCGCCGTTCGGGGTCCACGGGTGCGCCGACGTACGGCAGCGGCGCCGGGAACGCTCGCGGGCCGCCGGGCACGAGCCGCGCCTCCTGGCGTGTCCCGATGCGGGTGTGCCAGTGCATGTAGGACTCGCGGTAGAAGACCCGGTTGGCATTGCGCCAGCCGAACATGAAGTCACCGCGCGACAACGAGTCGCTCGTCAGCTGCACGAGTGCCAGCGGCACGTCCAGGTCCAGGATGCTGGCGGTGCCGAACACGGCCTCCAGGCGAGACGTGAACTCCGAGTCGGCCGCCTTGCGCACCTCGTCGTAGCCACCGAGTGCCGCGAGGACGGGTTCGCGGCGGAACAGCAGGGACGACGCATTCTGCCGGAGGGAGCTGAAGCCGACCTTGTTCTGGCTCAGCTCGGCCTCGAGGCGCACCGCGCGACTGAGCGACGCCATCAGGCGAGGGTCGTCCAGCAGCGGCCGCAGCTGGCGCTCGATGCGCTCCGGATGGGACCAGTCGTCGGAGTCCTGGAACGCGACGAACTCGCCGCGTGCCTGGGCCATCGCGAAGTTGCGGATCTTGTAGGTGCCGCCGTTGACCGGCATGCGGAGGAGCTCGATGCGGTCGTCCAGCGCGACCGCCTCGGCGATCAGCGGCTGGAACTCGTCGGGCGAGCAGTCGTCGACCACCAGCACCTGCAGGTGCGGCCAGGTCTGCGACATCAACGAGCGCAGCGACGTCAGCAGGCTCTCGTCCGGCTTGAAGACCGACATGATGATCGAGACGGTCGGGCCGGGTTCGCTCACGGGCGCAAGGGTCGTGGCCGGCTCGATGCGGTCGAACCTCGTGCCGCTGCCGTCGCGCAGGGTGATCGGCACCAGACCACGGTCCTCGAACAGCCGGTTGAACGAGCGCAACCAGCCCTCGACGGTCGAGCCGGCGCGACCCAGCTCAGGGTGCGCCAGCTCGGTCTCGAGCATCCAGCGAGAGACCTCGTCGATGCGGAAGGTCGGGACGATCGAGCTCACGTAGTCGACTCGGCCGGCCGCGAGGTTGGTCTGGGCGTCGAGGCGGTCCGTGTAGCCCGGCAGGCCGAGGCCGGCCCTGGACCGGCCGTCCGACAGGATCAGCCGCGTGGCCTGGTGCAGATCGGCCGACTCCGTGTAGTCGAGGCCCGGGCCCGGCCAGCCTGCCTTGGCGCGCGCCAGGGCCGCGACCGCCACGACGTCGAACTCGTTGCCGGCCGTGGACGACCCGGACGCGACCAGCTCACGCAGCCTGTCCAGCGTCTCGGCGTAGCTCATGGTGCCGCCGGTCGCCATGGCCGCGAGGAGCTCGAGACCGGCCGGCGACTGATAACGCATCGTCGTGCTGGCGATCGTCATCGGATGCTTCTTGAGGTGTCGAGCGTGGTCGCGAAGATACTGCGGCACGGAGATTTCCATGGGCGAGTGGACTCCAGGCGATCGGTGGTGTGTCGGCGCTCGGGCGCCTCGTCGAGCGTATCCGGTGTGCTCTAGGAGCCGCGAATCACGTGGCTAGCTGGCCCAGGTCGGGCGCAGCGGCCAGTCGGCGTTGCCGTGTGCGTCGGTCTTGACCGCCAGCACGTGGTGCAGCTCGACCTCGTTGCGCTCGAACGCAAGCCGTGATCCGGCCATGTAGATGCCCCACACCTTGGCGCGACCGATGCTGACCTCGCCGAGCGCCTCGTCCCAGTGCTCGACCAGGTTCTCGCACCAGCCCTTGAGCGTGAGCGCATAGTGCTCGCGCAGGTTCTCGACGTGACGCACCTCGAGGCCGGCGTCCTGAGCCGCCACGGTGATGCGGCCGACGCCCGTGAGCTCGCCGTCCGGGAAGACGTAACGGTCGATGAACGCGCCGGTCGACATGGTCTTGTTGTGGGGCCGGGTGATGCAGTGGTTGAGCAGCCGGCCGCCGACCTTGAGGTGGTCGCGCAGGAACCCGAAGTAGGAGTTGTAGTTGCGAACGCCGATGTGCTCGGTGAGGCCGATCGAGCTGATCGCGTCGAAGTTGGTCTCGGTGACGTCGCGGTAGTCCATGAAGCGGACCTCGGCAAGGTCGTCGAGGCCCTGGCGCTTGATCTCCTCCTGCGCCCACGTGGCCTGCTCGCGCGACAGCGTCACGCCGATGACCTTGACGCCGTAGTGCTTGGCGGCGTGGCGGACCATGCCACCCCAGCCGCAGCCGATGTCGAGAAGGCGCTGCCCGGGCTGGAGGTCGAGCTTGCGGGCGACGAGGTCGTACTTCTCGAACTGCGCCTCCTCGAGCGTCGCGTCCGGCCGGGGGAAGACCGCGCAGGTGTAGGTCATCGACGGGCCGAGCACGAGCTCGTAGAAGCGGTTGGAGACGTCGTAGTGGTGGTGGATCGCCTCGGCGTCACGCTTCTTGTTGTGGCGCATGCCCTCCATCGCGCGGCGCCACTTGGGGAGGTGCTCCTCCGGGGGCGGCGGCGGGGGCTTGAGGTTGCCGAAGCCCAGGCTGCGGACGATCTGGACCATCTCGGCGGCCGACGGGACCTTAAACTTGAGCTGGCTCATGATCAGGACCATGGCGTCGTAGGGGTTGCCCGGATGGACGCCCTCGAGCTCGAGGTCGCCCGACACGTACGCCCGTGCGAAGCCGAGGTCGCCCGGCGCGGTCATCAGGTAGGACAGGCCGCGCTCGTTGAGCAGACGCAGCTTGATCGGTGCGTCCTCGGGCCCCGCGACGCTGCCGTCGAAGGCCTCGAAGCGGAACGGCAGGCCGTCCTTCATGAGCCGTCCGAGCGCATCCGCGACCGTCAGCCGTACTCCCACATCTGTGGTCATGAGTTCCTCACCGCTTTCTCGTACAGGGTGCTCAGTCTGCCCTCGGGGTCGTATCGCCCGCGGGCGGCGGCAAGCACCTCGCCGCCGTACATCTGCTCGAATGTCGCCTGGTCGTAGAACGCCTCGGAGTAGAGGGACTTGTGCCCACCGAGGTCGTGCACGAAGTCCTCGATCTTGCGGTTGACCATGCCCTCGGCGCTGCCGGCGGGAACCTCGACGGTGCCCCAGAACCCGACGTTGACGTAGGTCTCGCCGGGCGTCAGCGGGTAGACCGGCCACGCGCGCGTCGTGCGGAGCGGGCACAGCCAGACCGGGCGCATGCCGACCTCGGCGTCGAACCACTCGAGGAACTCGGGAAGTCGGTCGACCGGCACCTCGACGTCCTGGATCACGCGCTCACGTCCTGGCACCTTCTTGATGCGGTCGAGGACCTTGCTGAGCCCGATCTTCTCGTCGAGTCCGACGAGCCGGTGGTAGACGTCGCTGCGGCGCCACTTGGTCGGCCAGACCTTGCGGACCCACTTGTTCTGCGCGCCGAAGGCACCCGAGCACCAGAACCAGTCGGTGTCCCAGCGCCAGATGTAGTCGTTGATCGTCAGGGCGTCGGTCTCACGGGTCTGGATCGACCGGTAGTAGATCTGCTGGCCGGTGTAGTCGCTGACGGTCTGCGGAACGTCCGTGAAGTGGGCGAGGGTCAGGTAGATCTCGTCGGGGCTGAACGCCGTGCCGTCGAGCCCGTCGACTCGCTCGCCGTGCCACTCGCCGGTCTCGGCGATGACCTCGATCGCCTTGACCGCGGCGGCGGCATCGGCGACCTGCACGTGCCGCAGGCTGACGAACGGCGGGACCTTCTCGAGCTTGATCTTGAGCCGCGTGGCATAGCCGAGGCTGCCGTAGGAGTTGGGGAACGCCTCGAAGAGGTCGGCGTGATCGCCCTCGGGTGTCGCGGTGACGACCTCACCCGAGCCGGTGAGGATGTCGAGCTCGAGCACCGACTCGTGCGGGAGGCCGCTGCGGAACGACGTCGACTCGATGCCGAGCCCCGTCACGGCTCCGCCCAGCGTGATGGTGCGCAGCTGCGGGACGACGTAGGGGATGAAGCCGTGCGCCAGCGTCTCGGCGACGAGCTGCTCGTACGTGCAGATGCCCTGCACGTCGGCGGTCTGGGCGTCGGTGTCGATCGCGATGACGCCGTCGAGCCCACTGACGTCGAGGCCCGGCGAGTCGTTGCCCTGGCGCGGCCGGAACAGGTTGGACGTCTTCTTGGCCAGGCGTACGCGGTCTCCGGGCGCTATCCGTCCGTAGGACGCCAGCAACCGGTCAACGGCTTCCCCGTGGGCCTGCCAACCTTTCACGTGATTCAGGTTAGACCCGCAAGGGGACACTCCGCTTCGAAGGTCGACCTAAGAGACAGCCAGGTACCTAATCGCGGCGGCGTAGCCCTCGAGGCCCATCCCGACGACGACCGCCGCGGCGATGTCGCTCAGGTAGGAGGTGTGGCGGAACGACTCACGCGCATGCACGTTGCTGAGGTGCACCTCGACGAGCGGAGCGCTGAGCTGGCTCGCGGCATCGCGGACCGCGACCGACGTGTGGGTCCAGGCGCCGGCGTTGAGGATCACGGGCGAGCCCGCATCGGCGGCGTCGTGCAGCCAGCCGATCATCTCGGACTCAGTGTCGGTCTGGCGGACGTCGACCTCGAGCCCGGTCTCCTTGGCCACCTCTTCGCAGCGCGCGACCAGGTCGGCGTACGTCGCGGTGCCGTAGACATCGGGCTCGCGCACGCCGAGACGGCCGAGGTTGGGGCCGTTGAGGACGAGGACCGTCATGCGTTCACCTCTGCAGTTGCCAGACCAGGACTTCGCCGCCGTCATCGGCAGCACTCAGATCGTACGCGTCCCCGTCCGCCATGCGAGCCTCGTCGCCGCTGGTCAGCGTGGTGTCACCGAGCTGGATCGAGCCGCGCGTGACGTGGACGAGGCTCCGCTTCGCGGTGGGCACCGTCACGGACTGCCCGGCCTCGAGGCGTACGACGAACAGCTCCGCACCCGTGTGGACCTCGACCGTCGGAGTCAGCTCGCCGGGTTGTGCGTCGACGTCGACCTGGGCGTACTCCGGCTCGGCGTCGTGGTCGGAGCTCAGCATCATCTGCACGAAGACCAGCGGGTGGTCGTCGGAGGCGTTCTGCTCCGAGTGCTGTACCCCGGTGCCGGCACTGAGGCGTTGCGCGGTGCCCGGCCGGATGATGCCGCGGTGTCCCGTGCCGTCCTGGTGCTGGAGCGCACCCTCGAGAACCCACGTCACGATCTCGACGTCGGCATGGTGGTGCAGCTCGTAGCCTCGGCCGGCGTCGATGCGCTCGGTGTTGATCGCGATGAGCGGCCCGAAGCCCACGTTGTCGGGGTCGTAGTGCGCGCCGTACGAGAAGCTGTGCCATGTCGAGACCCCGTCGCCGTCGGTGCGGAAACGGTCGCCGGCGCGGCGGATGTCAGGCATAGCCGAGCTCGTGCAGTCGGTCGTCCTCGATGCCGAAGTGATGGGCGATCTCGTGCACGACCGTGATGCCCACCTCCTCGACGACGTCCTGCTCGGTGTCGCAGATCGCGAGGGTCGGATTGCGGTAGACGTAGATGCGGTCAGGCATCACCCCGCCGTAGGAGGTGTCGCGCTCGGTCAGCGGTATGCCGTCGTAGAAGCCCAGCAGCGTCGGGTCGTCAGCAGGCGCGTCGTCCTCGATGAACAGCGCGACGTTGTCGAGCAACGCCGCGAGCTCGGCGGGCACCGCGGCGAACGCAGCCTCGACGAGCTCGGCGAAGCGATCCTCGCTGACCTCGATCATGACTCCATCCTGCCCGATGCGGTTTGGGCGCGCCTGATGTCACCCACTATGCTGAACGGGCTTTCCGGCCCCCATCGTCTAGCGGCCTAGGACGCCGCCCTTTCACGGCGGTAGCACGGGTTCGAATCCCGTTGGGGGTGCCAGTCTCATACGGCATCTGACCTGCAGCGATGCCCTCCAGCAACTTGGACAACCGCTCATCTGAGTGCCCGATTGGCAACACTTTGGCAACAGCACGTTCAGCGGGCACTGCAGGAGTCGTTCCGCGCTCCAGAGTGCGAGCAGCATCCATCGCGTCGGCGACCTCGTCGAGCCGGTTCTCAAACAGGTGGCCGTACGTATCGAGAGTCATCGTTGCCGATCCGTGCCCGAGCATCTGTTGTACGACCTTGACGTCCGCGCCGGAGGCGATCGCGAGTGAAGCTGCCGTGTGCCGCAGCTCGTGCGGGTAGAGATCGGGCATGCCGATCGACGCCGCCGCCGGCCGGAACACCTTGCGGAAGGCCGACACCCGCAATGGGTTGCCGCTGCGGATGCCGGCGAAGACGAGATCGTCAGGCTCCCTGCCTTCGAGGTGTCGAGCAAGGTCGTCGACGAGGAATCTCGGGATCGGCACCTCGCGGCGTTGGTGCGTCTTGGTGGTGCCCCACACCATGCCGAGGCCCTGCACCGGGGTGACTGACTCGGCGATGACAGCCCGACGTTTCTCGAGGTCGATGCGTCGCACTCGCAGCGCCGCCATCTCTCCGAACCGCACACCCGTATAGGCCAGGAACAGGACGACGAGGCGATACATCTCGTTGGTGCGCTCGTCGTGAGCCCGGTGCTTGCTGACCTCAGCCGGGTAACCACAGGCCTGGGCCAAGGCATCAACCTGCGCGTGGGTCAGGTAGCGCCTTTCGTGCTTGACCGGTCGCGGGAGGTTGACCTGAGACGCGACGTTGCGAACGAGCCGTCCGTCCCTGACGGCCATGTCGAGGATGAGCGAGAGCACGCGGTGGATCTTGCGAACCGACGCTGGGGACTGCGTCCTCGTCAGTTCGGTGACCCACACCTGGACCTCGGAGTGCGAGACCGCGGAGAGCTTGACGCTGCTCCACGTTGGATTGATGTGCTTGCGCACGACACCCTCGTACCGCTCCTGGGTCGTGGGTTTGAGCTGGGTCTGGCCCGCCAGCCACAGCTTGGCCCATTCCCCCACGGTCACGCGCGAGAGTGCCGGGTCGACGTACGAACCGGTGTTCTTCGAGCTCTCGACGCTGGTCAGGAACCGCTCGGCATCAACCTTGCGGTGAAAAGTCTTGTTGCGTTGCTTCCCGGCGGGCGTTCGGTAGTGCGCTCGCCAGACGCTCCTGCCGTTCGCGGTGCGCTTCTCGATGCTTGCCATGACTGCCTCCTCGTCCCAGTCTCGATGGGTCCCCGAAGGGCATCAAGGACTACCTACGCCGCTGTGGATTGTCTGCTCGTGCAGCCAGGCGACCACGTCAGCCCGCCAGTAGCGAATGGCACGGCCGACGCGGAAGCTCCGTGGCCCGGTGCCCATGTGGCGCCAGTAGCGGAGAGTTGCGACAGGAGTGCGCACCAGCGCAGCGGCTTCGTCGAGCGTCAGCATGATGTCTTCAGCGTTGTCCGGGCGATTGAAGCTTTCGGTCATCGTGTGCTCCTCGGAGTAGTTGCGTGCTCCCTAAGGCCGCCGAGGAGTCAGCGAGTGGCCACTCCACCAAGAGAAACTCCCCACTCCTAGGGGTCGGGCAACCACAGAGGACGAATTCTCAACTGGCTCCGGCGCGCCTAGCGCTCTGCCAGACCTAAGAGCGTTCCGGGAGCGGTGAGCAACGGCTGGGACCTTGCCTGGGTGACGTGAGCGCTAGGCCCGGTCGGCCGAAGCGGCTCGGCGGCATGCCGGGCACCGGCACCACCAGTTCACATAGGTGGACAGTTGGCCGTGTGCGTCGGCGGGGGGCTTCTTGCCTTTGCGTTCCAGACGTCGCCGTTGCGATCTGGCGGTGTTGGCCTCGGTGCACTCTTCGCAGCGACATCCGTAGTTTGTGTACCCGGAGCCAGACCCGCCGTGACTGACGGGATTTCCGGCGGGACTGAAAAGGACTTGGAGCACACCGCCTTTGGAGTCAGCGCACGACCGTGCCGTGGCGACGATGTCGGCGATCAGGCCGTCCAGTCGGCGAGGGGTCGGTGTGGCGTCTCGGAGGGCTTCGAGTCCGCGGACCACGGCCAGGAGCGGGAGCAACGCCGGCCGCACCGGTCCTCCATGCTCCACAGCGCGGGCGAACTCTTCCGCCGCGCTTGTCCAGGCGCGCTTGACGTCGCACATGAGTTCTAGCTGACCGTGATCTTCATTGACACGCTGGACGACGGGCCGCTGGCAGCATCGGTCGGGACAAAGTCGGCGCGGATGTAGTGGGTCCCCCGGCTGAGCTTGGGCAGCTGGATGCCCTTGGCGCCGTTGTTGGCTGGACTGAGCGTCGTCGTCGCAAGAGTGGTCAACCCCTCACGGATACTGATGATTCCTGTTGGTTGTGGCTGATAGGTGGCCGTCCGAGCGACCTGGACGGTCGTGTAGGGGTAGGTCGCGGCGGTGATCGTCGCATCGGCAAAGACGTGGCTCGTGGTCGTCGCAGTCCGGTAGGGCGACACCGTTCTGGACCCCAGAAGGACGCGAGCCGCACCCGCAGTCCCGGTGTTGTTGAGCGCGTACGCGTAGACCGTGGTCGCGTTACTGGTGACGAAGGTGGTCCGCCGGGTCCATGACGGAAAGACCTGTCCCACGAGCTGTTGCGTGGTCCCGGTGGCACCGACTGGGCCGCCCCAAGACAGCAGGAGTCGAACCTGGGTCTGGAGGGAGTCCGGGTCGGTAGCTCGTCCCTGCAGCGTGAACTCACCAGGCGCCGTCGCCGTCACTGACACCAGCGTGCCAGTTGGCGAACCATCCGACTGCGGATAGCGGATGAACCCCGACGGCCAGCCCTGGCCCAAGAGTCCTCGCGAGAGGTGACGCCATCGGAAGTCACCGCCCAGATTGTCCTCCGAGATGGTGATCGACCCATCGGCGTGCACCGCCTCGACCATCGCGACGTGGTTGCCAACGTCGCCCAGCCCCACGTCACCGACCCCGAGGACTCCTTGGAGGTCCGGACCCCACCAGGCGACATCGCCTTTCGCCGGCGTAGCCAGTACCGGAACACCGGCAGCGCGGGCCGCGGCGCCCCAGGTGCTGGCCGAATTGGTGCCGTAAGGCCGGGCGACGAGACGCCCCTGATGAGTGAGCCGGTAGGCCACGTAATTCGTGCAATTGTGTCCCGCGGTCATCCCCCAGAACGACTGCAAGTAGACCTTGGCGTATTCGTCCGACGCAACCGAACGGCCTGCACAGTTGACGAACGACTTGCACAGAACTTGCGAGTCAGCCTGGGCCGGCGCCGACAATGCTCCAAGTCCCCCTGCCGCCAACAGAATCGACGCCACCCACCCACATCTTCCTCGAGGGTTCATCTTCAGGAAACTAGGACGTAAACGCAGGTCACAGGCATGTTATAACTCCAAGCGCCCTCGGCCTGGGCACAAAGCGCTCCAATTTCAGACCAAATGTCGTCTCACCATCCAATATGCAGTCAGCCTGTAACTGACCGGGTTTCTCATTTGGCTGCGAGCAATGGCCGCCCCGAGACACAGTTTCGTCAAATGCCTGCGCCGAAGTCGAGGTCCATCGATTGCTCCGCTTCAACGGCTTGTCGACGGTGCGGAACTTCCGTAGCTCAACGCAACATCCTCACCACGAGTGACGCCGGATTGAGTTTTTGCCTGTCATTTCAGTTGCATCCGTGGTCCCGGAGCCGCTGATTTCGCCGCGGGGGTGCGCCGGGGGTGCGCAGGACCATGAGCGCCTCGGCCGGTCGTCGACACCCGTCGAACGTGCGCCTGTGGCACCCGCCAGGTCAAGGTCGTGCGCGCTCGAGACGTCCCTTTCACCAGGTATGCTCCAGAGCGGTCAGCCGAGATTGAGGAACGTTGACTGCGTCTCGGTGAAGCCGTCGATCGAGTACTCGCCGAGCTCGCGGCCCCAGCCGCTCATTCCGAAGCCTCCCCAAGGCGCCCCCGGGTCGATGAGCGGAAGCTGGTTGACGAACACCGTGCCGAAACGCAGCCGCGGAGGCAGGGTGTGCGCCGTGACGAGATCCTTGGTCCACAGGACGGCCACGAGACCGAAGTCGGTGTCGTTCGCGCGGGCGACGACCTCGTCCATGTCATCGTAGGCCATGACGGACAGCACAGGCCCGAAGATCTCGTCGCGAGCGATCGTCATGTGGTCCGTGACGCCTCCGAAGACGGTCGGACGATAGAAGAAGCCCTCGGCCAGATCGCCGTCGACCCGCGAGCCGCCCGTGATGAGCTCGGCACCCTGGTCGCGGCCCGTCTGCACGTACGAGTGGACCCGGTCGAGGTGCTCTTGCGAGACCAGGGGGCCGACAATGGTGTCGGCCCGGTGACCCGGACCGATGACCAGCGAGTCCGCGGCCGCGGCCAGCTTGGTGGTGTACTCGTCGACGCGCGAGGAGTGCACGAAGAAACGCGTGTACGCACCGCACGCCTGGCCGGTGTTGAAGATCGCACCCTGCACATTGCCCATGACGGCAGCGTCGATGTCGGCGTCGGCGCACAGGATGCTGGGGGCCTTGCCGCCGAGCTCGAGGGTCGTGCGCTTGAAGTCGTCTGCCGAGGCCCGGGCGATGTATTGCCCGACCTCAGTGGAGCCCGTGAACGAGATCTTGTCGATGCCGCGGTGGTTGACCAGCGCCTTGCCGACCTCGGGACCGCCTGTGAGCAGGTTGACGACGCCGGCGGGGACGCCGGCCTCGCGGCAGATCTCGACGAGGCGCACAGTCGACAGCGGCGTCTGCTCGGCCGGTTTGAGGATGACAGAGTTACCCGTCGCCAAGGCTGGCGCCAGCTTCCATGCGGCGATCGCGAGCGGGAAATTCCACGGCGTGATGAGCGCACACACACCGAGCGGCACGCGACGTTGATAGGTCAGATTGCCGGGAATCGATATCGGCGACACCTTGCCCTCGATCTTGGTCGCGAAGCCCGCGTAGTAGCGGAAGACCTGGGCCGCGAGCGGCAGGTTGATGCCCGCGCTCACGAACGACGGCATGCCCTGGTCGAGCGTCTCCAGCGCGGCGATCTGGTCAGCGTCCCGCTCGAGCAACTCGGCGATGCGCCAGAGGACCTTGCCGCGCTGATCGGGGGTCATGCCCTGCCAGGCGTTGGACTCGAAGCCGGCCCGCGCCGACGCCACGGCCGCGTCGACGTCGGCCGCCGTCGCCTCGGCGAACGTCCCAATGACGGTGTTTGTGGCCGGGTCGAGGGTCTCGCTGGTGGACCCGTCGGAGGCCGAGACCCACTCGTCCCCGATCAACAGCTGTGCGCTCTGCATGGTGTCTCCTCTGTGCGTCGTCCGACCCCGGCGGTCTCAGCCAATGTGCCACGCGCTCCCGCACGCGATCGCGCTGCTGGTCCGGTGACCGAACCGTCTCAAGACGATGTCCCAAGTAAACGCTGTGTTGCATTTGCATGATTCGCTGGACTTCTGCGTTATCCACTTGGATAATAACGTGACGGG
This sequence comes from Aeromicrobium sp. P2_G6, assembly GCF_056403535.1. NCBI lineage: Bacteria > Bacillati > Actinomycetota > Actinomycetes > Propionibacteriales > Nocardioidaceae > Aeromicrobium > Aeromicrobium sp. P2_G6. Next base: position 295,243 of record NZ_JBFUFH010000001.1, read on the forward strand.
GAGCACATCCGGTCGAACAGGAGACATGTATGAGCGTCATGGCACACGACATCGACACAGTCGAGGACACGCCCAACCCCATCCCCAACTCGGTGCTCGGCAAAGCGTTCTCGATCCTGTCTGCCTTCGACGACAACGACACCCTGCGCCTGGTCGATCTGAGCCAGCGCAGCGGCGTGCCGAAGCCCTCGGTGTACCGGCTGGCCCAGGAGCTGGTGTCGCTCGGTCTGCTCGAGAGGGTCGACAATGGCTACCGCGTTGGATTCAGCGTGTTCGCCCTCAGCCAGCGGGTCGGCAGCGCCTCGCTGCTGCGCACTGTCGGGCGTCCCGTGTTGGTCGATCTCGTCGCCATGACGCGGGGGACGGCACATCTGGCGGTACTCGATGGCACCCACACCTACTACCTCGAGAAACTCGGTGGCACCCGCAGCGTTCACGCATTGTCGAAGGTCGGCGGCAGGCTACCCCTGACCTGTACTGCGTCGGGCAAGCTGCTGTTGGCCATGGCTCCGCACGCTGACGACCTGCTCGACGCTGTGCTGGCCGACAGGTTTCAGCGGCTCACGAGTCACAGTCAACTCGACCACGCGGCCCTGCGCCGCGAACTCGACACGATCCGCGAGCACGAGCTGGCCAGCGAGCACGAGGAGGCGTTGATCGGCTTCAAGAGCTTCGCCGTCCCGATCTACGACAGCGGCCACAGCGTGATCGCCGCCCTGTCGCTCACCGTGCCCGTCTCGCACTCGGGCGACGAGCCGTTGGTCCGTACCCTGCGCATGGCGTCGGCGGGGATCACCCGGCAGCACACCAAGCTCGCGATGCGCGGAGACTGCGAGCAGCGGACCCCCGCGCTCAGCCTGTATCGCTGACCGGAACCGGATGGTGTCATCGGCCGCCGCGCTCTGTGACAGTGGCGGTCGCGACGCCGGGGGCCTGGCCCACCGACGCGCCACCATCCGTCGGGGCGAGCCCGAGGTCCATCCAGCGAGGTCAGCATGAGCACACCCACCAAGGTCGCCATCATCGGCTCGGGCAACATCGGCACCGATCTCATGATCAAGGTCAACCGTTCCGAGCACCTCGAGATGGGAGCGATGGTCGGCATCGATCCCGACTCGGACGGCCTCGCGCGAGCCAAGGCGCTGGGCGTCACCGTGACCCACGAGGGCGTCGAGGGACTCATCGCCCTCCCCGGCTTCGACGACATCGAGCTGGTCTTCGACGCCACGTCGGCCAAGGCCCACGAGGCCAACGCCGCCCGGCTCCAGCCCTTCGGCAAGACCATGATCGACCTGACGCCCGCGGCGATCGGCCCGTACGTCATCCCCGCGGTCAACCTCGAGGAGCACCTCAACGCCCCCAACGTCAACATGGTCACTTGCGGCGGACAGGCCACGATCCCCGTCGTCGCCGCGGTCAACCGCGTGCTGCCCGTCGCCTACGCCGAGATCGTCGCCTCGATCGCGTCGCGCTCGGCCGGCCCCGGCACCCGAGCCAACATCGACGAGTTCACCGAGACGACGTCGGCCGCCATCACCGAGGTCGGCGGTGCAGCCCGCGGCAAGGCGATCATCATCCTCAACCCCGCCGAGCCCCCGCTGATCATGCGCGACACGGTGCTCGCACTGGTGGTCTCGGACGGCCAGCCCGACGTCGAGGGACGCATCCGCGCCTCGGTCGAGGCCATGGTCGCCGACGTCGCGGCGTACGTCCCCGGCTACCGCCTCAAGCAGGAGGTGCAGGTCAACCCCGTGCCCCACGACCAGCCGGTCGAGACGCTGCTCGACGACCCCTCGTCGCCGCGGCCCACGCACCAGGTCTCGGTGTTCCTCGAGGTCGAGGGCGCCGCCGACTACCTCCCGGCGTTCGCCGGCAACCTCGACATCATGACCTCGGCCGGCATCCAGGTCGCCGAGCGCTTCGCCACCCGGAAGGCGGCCGCCCGATGAGCACGCCCATCTACGTCCAGGACGTCACCCTGCGCGACGGCATGCACGCCGTGCGCCACCGCATCTCCCCCGCTGACGTCAAGCGCATCGTCGTCGCGCTCGACGACGCCGGCGTCGACGCGATCGAGGTCGCCCACGGCGACGGGCTCGCCGGCGGGTCGCTCAACTACGGCCCGGGATCGAACTCCGACTGGGAGTGGATCGAGGCTGCGGCGTCGGTCATCCAGAACGCGAAGCTCACGACCCTGCTGCTGCCCGGTGTCGGCACGATCGACGACCTCGAGCACGCCTACGACCTCGGCGTCCGGTCGGTGCGTGTCGCGACCCACTGCACCGAGGCCGACGTGTCGGCCCAGCACATCGCCGCGGCCCGAGAGCTCGGCATGGACGTGTCGGGCTTCTTGATGCTGTCGCACATGGCCGAGCCCGAGAAGCTCGCCCAGCAGGCCAAGCTCATGGAGTCGTACGGCGCCCACTGCGTCTACGTGACCGACTCGGGCGGACGCCTGACGATGGACGGCGTCGCCGCCCGCGTCAAGGCCTACCGCGACGTGCTCGACGCCGACACGCAGATCGGCATCCACGCCCATGAGAACCTCTCGTTGTCGGTCGCCAACTCGCTCGTCGCCGTCCAGCACGGCGTGTTCCGCGTCGACGCGTCACTCGCGGGCCACGGTGCCGGTGCCGGCAACTGCCCCATCGAGGCGTTCGTCGCCGCGGCGAACCTGTCGGGCATCGAGCACGGCAGCGACCTGTTCAAGCTGCAGGACGCGGCCGACGACATCGTGCGACCACTGCAGGACCGCCCCGTGCGGGTCGACCGCGAGACGCTGACGCTCGGCTACGCCGGCGTCTACTCCAGCTTCCTGCGTCACGCCGAGAACTCCGCGGCCCGCTACGACGTCGACGTGCGCGACCTGTTGATGGAGTGCGGACGTCGGCGCCTCGTCGGCGGCCAGGAGGACATGATCGTCGACATCGCCCTCACCCTCGTCGCGCAGAAGCAGACCCAGTCGGCGTGACCCGTCCGCGGTCGTTCGCCGAGGCCGTCGAGCTTCGCGCGCGCCGCGACCCGGACGCGGAGCTGATCCGCCGCGTCGGGGGGCCGGCCGTCAGCGCCGGTGCCCTGCTCGACCGTGCGCTCACGATGGCCGGACGACTCGCGACCCTCGTCAGGTCGGGCGACACCGTGGCCACGGCCATGCCGGCGGGCCCCGAGGCAGCCGCGTTGACCACCGCGATCTCGTGGCTGGGCGCGATCGAGCTGCCGGTTCCCGACGGACTCGATCCAGTCCTGGCCCGCGCACTGGCGCACTCGACGCGGTGCGTGACGACCGTAGCCTCACCTGCCCGGCTCGAGGCCGAGCCGCTCCTCGCCAGCCTCGGCGACCACGCCGCCCACCCCGTCACGACCGTCGAGGGTCGCTGCTCCGGCATCGCGTCGCTCGACGAGCTGTCCGCACGTCCGACACCCGTGCACCGCGCCGAGCTCGACGCGCCGTCGGCCGTCATGGTGACATCGGGCACGGGTGGCCGTCCCAAGGGCGCGCTGCTGCCCAGCAGCGCAGGACTCGGCCAGGCTGAGCGAGTACGGCGCGCGATGGGCTACGACTCCCACGACGTCCTGCTCAACGTCTTCCCGTGGCAGCACATCAACGTCCGGCACGCCGCCTTCCTGCCCGCCGTGCTCTCCGGAGCACGGGTCGTCGTCGGGCCGTTCTCCGCCTCACGCTTCTGGACGACGGCCGCCGACGAGCAGGTCACCGCCTTCAACTTCATGGGCGCCCTGTGCGCGATGCTGCTGCGGCAGCCGGCCTCCCCCGGTGACGTCGCCCACCAGGTGCGGCAGGCCTACGGCGGCCCGGCACCCGACTGGCTCCACCAGCAGGTACGTGACCGGTTCGGGGTCGAGCTGCGCCAGGCCTACGCCTGCACCGAGCTCGGCGACGTCGCGACGACGGGCCGGGAGGTGCGTCCCGGATGGGCCGGCACGGTGGTCCCCGAGTACGACGTGCGCGTCGTCGACGAGCACGACGTGGCCGTGCCCGACGGCAGCATCGGCACCGTCCACGTGCGTCCACGCCACCCCGGCCTGACGTTCACGGAGTACGTCGGCGATCCCGCGGCCACGGCGTCCGCCTGGCGCGACGGCTGGTTCGTCACCGGCGACCGCGGCCGGATCGACGACGGCTGGCTCAGCCACGAGGGCCGTGCCGCCGACGTCATCCGCCGACGCGGCGTGACGATCGACGCCGAGCGCGTCGCTCAGGCTGCCCTGTCGCACGCCGACGTCGAGGAGGCGGCCGCCGTGGGCGTCCCGTCCGAGCTGACCGATGACGAGGTGCTGCTCGTCGTCGTGGCACGGCCAGGCGCCGATCTCGACCCTGCCGACCTGCACCGACACTGCGCCTCGCACCTTCCCCGCCACTCGGTTCCGCGCTTCGTGAGCATCGAGACCTCCCTACCACGCACGGGCAGCCACAAGATCGTCCACCGCAGGCTGCGCGACCGCGGCCTTCCAGCGTCGGCGTGGGACGCCGACGCCTCGACCACTCAGGAGACCCCGTGACCACCCCACCGCTGCGCGTCCTCGACCTCACCGATCCCCTCGGCCACCAGGCCGCCCGGCTGCTCGTCGGTCTCGCCTCGGACGTCGTCCGCGTGAGGATCGACGGCGAGCGGACGGACGGAGCCGAGGCCCTGCACTGGCATGCCGGTAAGCGATGCGTGGCCGTGCCCGACGCCGAGCACCTCGACGCCGTCGTCTCGTCGCTCGTCGCCCGCGCCGACGTCGTCCTCGAGTCGGGTGCCCGCGGCGACCTGCGCACCCTCGCGCTGCGCGAGGCCGACCCGGCGGCGTGGGAGCACGTCGCGCACGTCGTCATCACGCCGTTCGGGCTGACCGGTCCGCGTCGCGACTGGCTCGCCGACGACACCGTCCTCACCGCAGCGGGCGGCATGGCCTGGCTCGGCGGCGATCCCGGGCAGGCACCAGAACCCCCGCCGCGCGAGCAGGGCCTCCAGCTCGCCGGCACGCACGGGGCCATCGGCGCGCTGCTGGCCCTGAACGCCCTCGACCGCACCGGCACGGGGCAGCTCGTCGACGTGTCGGCCCAGGAGGCCGTCGCCGCGACCCTCGAGACCGGTGCCATCGCCTGGATCCACGGACGGTCCGTGCCTGGACGCTCGTCGGGCGTCTACGGTCACGTCGCGCATCGCGTGTTCCGCGCCGCCGACGGCTACCTCGCCGGCGGATACTCCGGCAGCCCCCGCATGTGGGACGACCTGCTGGCGTGGATGGTCGAGGAGGGAGAGGCCGAGGACCTCGCCGACGAGAAGTGGCAGGATGTCGACGCGCGCTGGGCCGGACGTCCCCACGTCGACGAGGTCGTGGCGCGCTTCGTCGCACGCAGGCCGGCCGCTCCGTTCGCAGAGGAGGCTCGGCGTCGCGCCCTGCCGTGGGCCGAGGTGGCCTCGGGTGCCGCCCTGCTCGCCAACCCTCAGCTCGTGGCACGCCGCTTCTTCGTCGACATCGACGAACCCGAGGGGCTGCGCGACGTGGGACTCGGCTGGGAGCCCTCGTCCGCGCCCCGACCCCTCCGGCTCGCACCGCCGCGGCCCGCCGCCGTGGACGACGTCTGGTCCGAGGCGTCGCCCAAATCGGTCGCACCGACTCGACGCCGTCCCACGGTCGAGCTCGGCGCCTCGCTCGACGGCGTCCGCGTCCTCGACCTGACCTGGGTGCTGGCCGGACCGTACGTCACCAAGACCCTGGCCGAGCACGGTGCCGAGATCGTCAAGGTCGAGTCGTTCCACCGCAAGGACCCGACCCGCTTCGCCCCCGGCATGCGGCTGCGCCCCGAGGCCGGCTTCGAGGACGGCGGCTACTTCCTCAACTTCAACCGCAACAAGCGCAGCGTGGCCCTCAACCTCCGCACCGACGAGGGGCAGCACCTGCTGCGCAGGCTCGTGCCGCACGTCGACGTCGTCGTCGAGAACTTCAGCCCCGGCGTGCTGTCCAAGTGGGGGCTGGACTACCCGAGACTGCGCGAGCTCAATCCCGATGTCGTCCTCGTGTCAATGGCGGGCACGGGGCAGGACGGACCGTGGCGTGACGCCGTGACGTTCGCCGACACTCTCGCCGCGATGTCCGGCCTGACCGCCGAGACGGGGCGCCACGACCGCGCACCGCAGGGACTGACGTTCGGTCTTGGCGACATGGTCGCCGCCAACTCCGCCGTCGTCGCGACGCTCGACCTGCTCCACCGCGGCGAGGGCGGTCACGTCGACCTGTCGCAGCTCGAGGCCATGGCCTCGCACCTCGGCTCGGCGCTGCTGCAGAGCCAGCTGCCCGTCGAGGCACCGCCGTCCTCGATGCCGAGGACCGTGCGCACGGCGGGCGACGACCGGTGGCTAGCGGTCGGGGCCGTGGCACCCGACGTCCTGCGAGCGGCACTCGACGCTCTCGAGGTGGCCGCCGTGGAGCTCGAGCCCCTCGACGACCTGGAGCGGCACGCGGCGGGCACCGATGCCGAGCCACTCGCCGAGCGGCTCCAGTCGCACGGCGTGCCCGCCTACCCCGTGCGTGACGGCCGGGACCTCGTCGAGCACGACCCCCAGTTGGCCGCTCGCGGCTTCTACCAGTTGCTGGAGCACCCGCTCGCCGGCTCCGTCGTGCACGAGGGCCTCGTCGCACGGCTCTCCGCCACGCCCGGCGGGCTGTGGGAGCCGGCACCCCTGCTCGGCCAGCACACCGACGCCATCCTCTCCGACCTGCTCGGTCTGACACCGGCCGAGCTCACCGACCTGCACGACCAAGGAGCACTCTCATGACGACGTCGTCGCCCACCGGCTTCCGGATCGAGCACAATGGTCCCGTCGCGACCGTGGTGATCGACCACGGCCGCGTCAACATCGTCGACCCCGAGCTGATCGAGTCGATGCTCGAGCACCTGCCGAGCGTGCTGGACGATCCCGCGGTGCGCTGCCTCGTGGTCCGCGGCAAGGACCGCATCTTTGTCGGCGGTGCCAACCTCACGGTCATGCGCCGTCTCGATCCCGACACCTACCGGGCGATGCGTCGCTGGGTCGACGTTCAGCGCCTGCTCGAGCGTGCTCCCAAGCCCGTCGTCGCGGCCCTCAACGGGCACGCGCTGGGCGGCGGGGCGGAGCTCGCCCTCGCCTGCGACCTGCGCATCCTGCACGCTCGGGCGACGTTCGGCTTCCCGGAGACCGACCTCGGCATCTTCCCGGGGGCCGGGGGCTCGCAGCGCCTGCCCCGACTCATCGGTCCGCACCGCGCCAAGCGGCTCATCATGGACGCCACCCGGCTCACGGCGGACGAGGCGCTGGCCCAGGGCCTCGTCGACCTCGTGGCGGGTGACGACTTCGGCGAGGTCGTGACCCGCGAGGCGCACCGCCTCGCCTCCCGTCCGACGGCCACGATCGGCCTGGTGAAGGCCGTCATCGACGAGGGCTGGGGACTCCCGATCGACGAGGCGATGGCCGTCGAGGAGGCGCACGTCATGCGCAACCTCGAGCTCACCGATGCGGCCGAAGGCATCCAGGCCTTCCTCGACAAGCGCAAGGCCGAGTTCGAGGGACGCTGAGCCACGCCGTCACCGTCGTGGGGCGTCAGTTGATGGCGTGGGCCGCCGCGACCTTCTGGCTCACCGTGCGCAGCACCGCCGCGTGGCGCGACAGGTCGGCGCGGACGACCGGCGTCGTCAGCGACAACGATGCCAGCAGCATGCCGCTCGCTCCGAAGATCGGCACCGCGACCGAGCAGTATCCCGCCGTGGTCTCCTCGATCTCGGTCGCGTACCCGTCGGTGCGCACCCGGCGCAGCTGGTCGAGCAGGACTCCGGGCATCACGATGGTCGTCGGGGTCACGCGCTGCAGCGGCGAGCTGTCCAGGATCTCCTCGACGAGCGATGTCTGGCCGAAGGCCATCAGCACCTTGCCGCTCGCGGTGGAGTGCAGCGGCAGACGTCCCGCGATGCGCGAGGGACGGGCCGACTGCGGGGCACCTGCGACCTTCTCGAGGTAGAGCACCTCGAGCCCGTCTAGCACCGCGAGGTGCACGGCCTCGTGGGTCTGGTGGTGCAGGCTCTCCATGTACGGCCGCACCGCGTCGCGCAGCACACGGAACCGTGGCACTCGGCTTCCCAGCTCGAAGGCACGCATGCCGAGCCGGTACTCCAGGCCGATCCGCTCGAGCATTCCCCACTCCAGCAGCTCCTGGTTGAGCCGGTGCACCGTGGCCTTGGAGATGCCGGTCCTGGCGACGATCTCGGTCAGCGTGAGGCTGTCGTCGTCGAGCTCGAACGCCTCGAGGATCAGACGGGCCTTGCCGAGGACGCTGTTGGCACCGCCCTCGCGGACCTCGTCGTCAGTCATCACGCTCGCCGGGCAGGAGCATGACGGTACGCACGAGCACCTCGGCGAGCTGCCGCATCGCTCGCACGTCGACGAGGTTCATGCCCCGGGTGAAGTCGATCTCGCGGCCGTCGGGCGTCGCCGTGACCTTGGGCATGCCCGTGCGGGCCGTCGGCACGCCACGCATCCGCAAGATGTTGGCGTCCGTCGCTCCGCTGTTGCCCATCGTGATCTGGTGCGGGTGTCCCGCGACGCTCTCGAACGCCGCGACGGCGGCCCGGACGACCGGCGAGTCGGGCGGCGTGTGCGTCGCGGGGATCGCTGCGACCTGACGGACCAGCAGCTCGACGCCCAGCTGCTCGGACAACCGCCGCATCTCGTCGCGGACCTCGCGGACGACCCCGGCAGGTGTCTGCTGCGTCGTCAGCCGCAGGTCGAGCCGCAGCCTCACCTGGGCGGGAGTCGACGCCGCGAGCCGGTCGAAGCCCCCGTGCACCGACGACACGATGCCGTGGGGCTGCATCGTCCCGTGCTCGTGCCGCACGGCGTAGCCCTCGAGCCACTCCTCCAGCGCGATCGCGACCCGTCCCGCCGTGGCGACGGCGTTGCTGTAGGGCAGGCGATGGCGGCTGCCGGCATAGGTGTGGAGACCAGGCACCAGGACGTCGATCCAGACCAGTCCGACCTCCTCGTGCAGCACGTGCCAGCCGGGCTTGGCGATGACGGCGTAGTCGGTCGTGAATCCCCGCTCCAGCAGCAGGGCCGCACCGACGCCGTGACCCGTGTTGACGCGCTCGGGGTCGCCGACGCCCGGCACGGCGAACGACGGCATGCCGCCCGCACCGAAGGCGCCGATGACGTCGCCGGGCGGCACGACGCCGGACGCGCGGAAGGCCTGCAGCACCGCCATGACGACGGCGGCGTGCCCCTTGGGGTTGCCGGCGCCGAGACCCTCGACGACGTCTCCGTCGACGACCGCCTGGGCCGCCAAGTCTTCCCGCCACGTCTCCGAAGCAGCGGGGACGTCGAGCGACTCGTCACCCGTCGTGAACGTGTCGATGGGGGCGTAGAGCATCAGCGAGGGGCCGACGCCGCCCGCGACCGTCGCGGCCGCACTGGCCTGGAAGGCGTCGACCGGCTGGACGGCCGCGTCGACGCCGCGTGCGGTGAGCGTGTCAGCGATCCAGGTGGCGAGGGGACGCTCACCGCCGGTCGGGCTCGCGATGTCGACCATGCCGCACACCGACTCGAGCAGCAGCTCGCGCGTGACGTGGTCGAGCACCGTGGCGACCGAGTGCTCGAGGTCGGGGGGCGTCACACGGCTCACGACGCCTCCTCGGACGTGGTTGGTCGGGGTGCGCCCAACCGGATCGAGGCGATGACCTCGCCGTCGACCTCCGCAGCGTACCGGCCGTCGCCGACCAGCGGCATCGCCGTGCCGAACGAGTCGAGCAGCACGACCTCGCCGACTCGGAGCGGGCTGCCGTGCTGAGCGACGGCGGTCCCGAGCGCGGCGAGGCGCTCTATCGTGCGGTCCCAGCCGGTCTCGAAGGATGGTGCCAGGGGGCGACCGTCGAGCAGCACCCGTGCCCGCCACGGGCCCGGCGCCTCCCGCGGCGACCGCTCCGGTCCGAGCACGACCAGTCCGGCTCCGGCGTTGTCGGCGACGACATCGACCGCCGTGGCCCGGTCGGCGAAGACCCTCATGTCGGCGACCTCCAGGGCGGCACCGACGGCACCGATCGCCTCCCGCACCGCCTGGGCTCCAGCATCAGCATCGATATCCCGCGCGAGCCTGACGGCTAGGCGCACCGCGACGCGCGGCTGCACCAGGTCACGGCCCGTCACGACCTCGTCGTCGCGGACGACCATCGCGTCGACGAGCGTGCCGGCGGCCGCCGCGGGTCCGTCGTGCGAGTCGGTGAGGTCGAGCATTTTGCGGCCCCACACGAGGGCCCCGCTGATGACCTGCAGCTCGGTCACGAGCCGCTGCACCGCATAGGCCGCAGCCAGGTCCTCGCCGATCAGGTCGCTGACGGGCTCGCACGGTCGGTGGACCGAGTCGGCGTGCCGGAGCCTCTCGGCGGCGTGCTGCACCTCAGGCGCGGCGTCCGACCCGGCGTCCACGACCGCTGCCTATGCCGGACGGACGACGGCGCGACCCCGCACACGACCCGTGCGAAGGAGCTCGAGAGCCAGTCCGAGGTCGTCCATGCCGAAGGTCTCGTGGTCGAGCGTCAGGTCGCCGGACACGAGCATCGCCGCCAACTCGGGCAGCAGTGCCCGGGCCTCGCGCTCGCGCCGGATCATGTTGACCGGCAGCAGCGCGACGTCGTCGAGCAGCCAGTTGGACAGACCGAGGCGCACGTCGTCGCCTGCGACGTAGCCGATCGACACGGCGCGTCCGCCCGGGCGGACCCAGCGTGCGCGCGCCGGCAGGTCGGAACCTCCCAGCGTGTCGACCAGCAGCGTCGCCGGACGATCAGTGGCCAGCGCCACGAGGGCGCCGTCGTCGCCGGATACGACGACGGTCGCGCCAGCAGCGACGCGCTCGACCTGCGACTCGTCGGCCACAAGGGCCGTGACCCTCGCCCCGCTCAGCAGCGCGAGCTGAGTGACCATGGAGCCGACCGCCCCCGCCGCACCGGCGACGGCGACGTGCTCGTCGGCCACCGGGACGTCGGCGAACCAGGTACCGAGGCGTCCGACGCCGTGGAGCGCGGTGTGGGCCGTCGTGGTCGGCTGGAAGAACGTCGCGCCGACCGCAGGCGCCAGGCCCTCGGGAAGCTCGGTGAGCGTCTTGTCCTTCGTGACGACGAGCTCGGCCCACGTGCCGTCGCGCATGAGCCCGATGCCGCCGCCGCGCAGGATGACTCGGGTGCCGGGTGCGAAGCGGTCGGACGTCACGACGACGCCGCAGCCCTCGACCCCGCCGACGTAGGGCAGGTTCGGCTTGATGCCGAAGTCGCCGCCGGCCACGGTGACGTCGAGGTGCGATACCGCCGCGACCTCGACCCGCACGAGGGCCTCGCCCTCACCCGCTACGGGAGCGGGGACGCTCTCGACGACGGGTGCCTCGCCCCATCCGTGGATGCGGGCGGCGCGCATCGTGTCGCTCACGCCGGGTGCTTCTCGAGGAATGCCAGGCTGAGCTCGTTGTACTTCGCGGCCTGCTCGTGCTGGGGCCAATGGCCGCAGTCGTCGAACAGCACCAGCTCGGAGCCCGCGATGTTCTGGTGCATCGCCTGGGCCTCGGGGACGTCGCCGAACGGGTTGTTGCGTCCCCACACGACAAGCGTCGGCACCGTGATCTGCGCCAGCTGGTCGGGCGTCAGGATGTTGCGCAGGCGCGTGACCATGTCCTGCAGCGACAGCAGGTTGTCGATGTTGGCGACGAAGTCGGGCTGCTGATAGATCGCGTGACGGATCGCGACGAGCTCCTCCGTCGCGTTGGCCGGGTCGTGCATCAGCAGGTGCATGCGCTTGCGGGTCAGCTCGACGTCGTTGGACTCGACCGCCCGACGCGTGCTGGTGCGGATGCGCTCCATGACTTCGGGGACGGCGACGGTGCCGCCGGCCGCGAGCAGCTGCAGCGAGATGATGCGCTCCGGGTTGTCGATCGCGGTGCGTCCGCCGACCCAACCGCCCAGCGACTCGCCGCCGATGTGGGCCTTCTCGATGCCGACGGCGTCGAAGTACGCCAGCAGGTGGTCGCGGTAGCGCGGGATCTCGTACGGGTAGTCGGGCTTGCCGGTGTAGCCGTGGCCGAGCATGTCGATCGCGTGCACCGTGTAGCGCTCGGCATGCGGCTTGATGTTGCGCATGAATGCCTCGAGGTGGCCGCTCGTGCCGTGCAGGAAGACGATCGTCTCGTCGCCGTGCCCGGCCTGCAGCGAACGGGTCGGAACACCCCCGGCGTCGACGGTCGAGAGCGAGAACTCGAGACCGGCGAGCTCGGTCCAGATGGTGTGGGTCAGTTCTTGGGTCATGTCAGGTCTCTCCTCGTCCGCGGCTTGGTGCCGCGAGTGGTCACTGGTTGATGCGGTGGACCTGCGTGTTCACGCGGGCCAGCGGGTTGGGGATGATGCGCTGGTGCGTCGCAAGCCGGTGGCTGACGACTCGTCCGCCAGCAAGGACGGCGACCGCGGCGAGCGCGATGGTGATGAGCTTCATGGATGCCTCTTCCTAGGTGGGCTGGGATGCGTCAGCGGTGGTCGATGGCCCGCAGGAAGCCGTCGACGACGGCGTGGAAGGCACCGGGGCGCTCCTCCTGCAGGTGGTGGGACACGTGGTCCATGACGTGCAGGTTGCCCCGCTGCACCATGCGCGCCAGCATCATCGGGTAGTCGGGCGTCAGGAAGGCGTCCTCGCGACCCCACATGAACAGCGTCGGTGCCTCGATCTGGCCGAGACGCTCCGTCAGGTCCTGCCACTCGCCGCGCGGCGAGTCCGACATCGCGGCCAGGCCGCGCTCGCCCTCGTCGAGGCTCTGCTCGAACCGCATGTCGAGGGTCTCCTCGGGCAGGCGGTCGGCGTCGAACCACTCGAGCGACGTGATGAGCTTGCGCATCTTCTCGCGGGTGGGCCCCTCACCGCCGTAGTAGACGTCTCGGGCCGTGCGGCCGCGGTGGCCGCGCTCGGGGAGCGGTGCCAGGGGGCCGTAGAACACCGGCATGCTGCCCGTCACCACGAGCGACCGCACGCGGTCGGGGTAGAGAGCCGCGAGGTTGAGCGCGATCGTGCCGCCCCACGAGTTGCAGATGAAGTCGGCCTTCTCGATCCCGAGCTCGTCCATGAGGGCGATGGTCTTGGCAGCGTGGAAGTCCCACATAGGCCCCGTGATGAGGCACTTCTCGGACTGCCCGTACTGCAGGATGTCGACCAGCACGCAGTGCCGGTCCTCTGTGAAGTACGGCGCGACGGGTCCGAAGTCGCTCCACGCCGTGCAGCCGGGGCCACCGCCGTGCAGGAAGATCGTGTCGGGGCCCGCGCCGAGCTCGTAGTAGTGGTAGCTCACGCCGTCAGCGGTCGCGAACTTGCTCTCGGGTGCCGGTCCCGCAGCGGGCGAGGTGAGCGCCGGCGAGGTGGTGTCGATCGTCATCGGTGTCCGTCCTGGGTCGTGGTCTCGGAGGGCTCGATCACGGCGACGCCCATGCCGGTGAGCCACTCGGGCATCTCGGAGTAGGCCAACGCCTTGCCCGGCGCGAAGCCGAGGGCGGCGATCATGACCATCCACGTGCGCAACTCCTGGCCGCCGTTCCCGGCGACCTCGGCGATCTGCTCCGTGGTCAGCTCGGCGTACTGCCGCATGTCGCCCTTCTCGAGGTCGGCAAGCCACTTCTCGTCGAACTCGGGGAAGATCGTGGGCTGCGCGGACACGATGATCTCGCGACGCCGGTCGTTGTAGCGCTCCCACTCGCCGCGCCCGTTGAGCCAGGCGTCGACCAGGAACTCCTCGTCGTCGCCCTCGGGGGCGGTCCAGTCGCTGGGCCACGGGAGCTGGTGCGAGAGCCCGCCCGACGCGATGACGACGACACGCTTGTCGCCGCCGATCTCGGCGACCGCGCGGGTGATGTTGGCACCCAGCTCGGCCACGCGCGGCATCGTCGGCAGCGGTGCGGCGAACACGTTGACGACCAGCGGCACGACCGGCACGTGGATGCCGTCGAGCAGGTACTGGATTGCGTGCGCCTGGCCGTGGTCGATCTGCAGACGGGCCGAGATCGCGACCTCGGTGCCACGGTTGACCAGCTGCTGGGCCAAGGCCTGCGCGAACTCCGGATCGGTCTTTTGCGGCCCCTTGGGGGTGCCGCCGTCGCCAGCGGCGATGACCTCACCCACCCCCATCGTGAACGACGGGATCATGTCGAGCCAGAACCCGCGGAAGTGGTTCGACCCAACCAGCACCACGACGTCCGGTGCCGCCGCGGCGATGCGGTCGCGCGCGGCGGCCAGGCCGTCACGGAACGCCTCGGCGCGGTCGGTGTGGACGACCTTGTCCCAGTGGGTGTTCATGAGGGTGGAGTGCGATGCCGCCACTCCCAGCACGATTGATGCCATGGTGCTCCTTGCCTACGTCGCTGCTCGGTGGGTGGTGGTCAGGCCGGCTCGGGCACGTCGATGCCCTGCTCGGCCAGCGCGTCGACCCGGTCCTCGGTGGTGTCCTCGGCGAGCTTGCGCCACTGCAGCAGCGAGTCGTCGGGACGGTAGAGCTTCTCCGGCGGGGCGTCGGTGACCTCGACCATCCACTTGTCCTGGCCCGAGAACTGGCCGTGAAACAGCCAGCGGACGGCGCCGAGGTACTTGAAGTAGAAGGGGATCGTCTTCAGGCCCTTCTTGAAGTCGGCCATGACACCCACGTAGAGGTGGTTGTCGGCGTCCGTCGGCACGTAGAACTCGTAGTGGATGAAGGTCGGGTACGCGATGCGCAGCACGCCGGGCATCGACACCGAGGCGAAGCCCGGGAAGTCCTGCTCGGCGATGACCGGGTTGACCTCGCGGTGCGAGCCCGTGTTGCCGATGTTGGTCGTCATCTTCGGCGGCTTGGACTTGTACCAGGCTTGGCCCGTCCACTTGCCCAGCTCGGGGAAGTCGGCGTCCCAGTACTGCTCCTGCTGCACGCGGTAGATCCAGCGGCCGCGCTTAACGATCTTGGTGGTGTTCCAGACCGGCATGGCCTTGAACAGGCGCCACAGCGCGGTGCGGTGCAGGTACTTGGCGTGCCCCTCGTCGTAGCCGTTCTCGCACGCGAAGCGCCAGTTGCCCTCGCGGGGCATCATGCGCGAGCCGATGACGGCCGCATTGCTCACGAGCTCCTCGGGCAGCTGCTCGTCGATGGGGTGCGGCTCCTCGCCGTCGCCCACGAAGATCCAGACCATCCCGAGGCGCTCCTCGACGTGGTACGTCGGCTGCGTGACCTTGCCGCAGATCGGCGACTCAGGACCGTCGGTGATGGCGGCCTTCAAGTCGCCGGTCTCGAGGTCGAACGTCCAGCCGTGGTAGACGCAGGAGATCGTGCCGGGGAACTGCTTGTTGCCGTAGCTCAGCGGGACGCCGCGGTGCGGGCACCGGTTGGCCATGCCACGGACGACGCCCTTGTCGCGAATGACGAAGATGTCCTCGCCGAGCAGCTTGACCCGCACGGGTCGCTCGCCGACCTGGGAGGAGTAGACGACGGGGTACCAGTAGCCACGGAAGCCCGCGGCCGCCGCCTGGTAGTGAGGCCAGCTCGACCAGTCCTGACGTCCCGGCAGGTGTCCGTCGTGCCGGCGCTTGGCCGACGTCTTGGGACGCTCCGAGGTCGGCGCGGTCTTCTTGGGGGCGCGCTCGGCCGCCGGTGCGGCTTGCGAATCCAGCGTCTCGCTCATCGTCTCTGCTCCAGGTCTTCGGGGTCGTAGGTGCATCAGCAGACCATCGGAGTCTCGCGGCGACAACCGTCCCGGTTCGCCCAGCGGACTTCGTGGACAGGCACCACACCAGAAAGCGTGGATTCCGCTCAGCGATCCCGGATCGGTGCCATGGTGACCCAGCCCACCTAGAGTCCGTCGGACCCGATCACCCCCTGTGATCACCTAGCGAGGAGCTGTCGTGAGCGCACCGTCCACCGTCATCGAGACCGACGTCGTCATCGTCGGTGCCGGCCCGACCGGTCTCTACGGCGCCTACTACGCGGGCTTCCGCGGCCTGTCGACCGTCGTGGTGGACGTGCTGCCGCAGCCCGGCGGCCAGGTCATGGCCCTCTACCCCGAGAAGCAGATTCGCGACGTCGCGGCGCTGCCGTCCATCCGCGGTCGCGACTTCGTGGCCAACCTCGTCGAGCAGGCCGCCACCTACGAGCCCACCTACCTGCTCGGACGCCAAGCCGTGAACCTCGAGCACGTCGACGAGGCCCCCGTCCTGACGCTCGACGACGGGACGGTGCTGCGGGCCGGAGCGGTCGTCATCACGGCCGGCATCGGCACGCCGACGCCGCGCGCGCTCGGCACGGGTGACGAGTGGGTCGGCAACGGACTGTCGTACTTCGTCGTCGACCCCTCGAAGCACGCCGACCAGGACGTCGTCATCGTCGGCGGCGGCGACTCGGCCCTCGACTGGGCCGACGCGCTCGGGACCATCGCGCGCTCGGTGACGCTGGTGCACCGCCGTGCCGCCTTCCGTGGTCACGCCGCGACGCTCGACCGCGTGCGCAGCGGCCCCACGGCGATCCACACCGACACCGAGGTCGTCGCGCTGCACGGCGACGCCACCGCCGAGGTGCTGCAGAAGGTGACCCTGCAGGCCAAGGACGGCACCGAGACCGTCGTCTCGTGCGACCACGTCATCGCAGCGCTCGGGTTCATCAGCGATCTCGGCCCGCTGCGCGAGTGGGGCGTCGAGCTGCTCGGCCGGTCCATCGCGGTCGACCGGTCCGGTCGCACCAACCTGCCCCGCGTGTACGCCGCCGGCGACGTCACCGACTACGACGGCAAGGTCAAGCTCATGTCGGTCGGCTTCGGTGAGGTCGCCACCGCCATGAACCACGTCGCGGTCGACCTCGATCCCGATCTCGTGCTCTTCCCCGGTCACTCGACCGACGGCGCCTGAACCGCCCCACCCACGGACGCACCCCAGGAACAAGGAGACATCTGATGGCCTACGTGATCGGATCCGACTGCATCGACGTCCTCGACCGCTCCTGCATCGAGGTCTGCCCGGTCGACTGCATCTACATCGGCGACCGCCGCAGCTACATCAACGCCAACGAGTGCATCGACTGCGGCGCGTGCGAGGTCGAGTGCCCCGTCAGCGCCGTCTTCGTCGACCGCAAGGCACGCAAGGACCCCGAGCTCGGCGAGTTCCTGGCCGACTCGGTCGCCTTCTTCGAGCTGCCCCTCCCGGGTCGCGACGAGGCGCTCGGCGACCCGGGTGGATCGCAGAAGCTGGGCCCCGTCGGCGTCGACACGCAGTTCACGGCCGACTACAGCGCATGACCGGGCTGCGTCCGGTCGTCGTCACGGGCGGGACCAGCGGCATTGGTTGCGGCGTGGCCCGGCGACTCGTCGCCGACGGACGCCCCGTCGTGATGCTGGGACGTGACCGCGAGCGGGCGGACGGCGCGATGGCACAGCTGGTCAACTCCGGGGTCGATCCCGAGATGATGACCGTCGCGGTCGGCGACACGACCGACCCCGACGTCCTGGCCCACGCCGTCGCCCTCTGCGCCGAGCGGTGGGGCCAGGTCTCCGGCCTCGTGACCGCCGCGGGCCGACTGGCGCGGGGCAGCGTCACCGACCTGCCTGTCGACGAGCTGCGTGCCGCGCTCGAGACCAACGTCGTGGGTACGTGGCTCGCCGTCCGCGCAGTGCTGCCGACGATGGTCGAGCAGCAGCACGGTCGCATCGTGACGATCGGCTCGGTGCTGGGGTCGGTGGGGGCCGCCGACCGCTCGGGCTACGCGGCGACCAAGGGCGCCGTGGCCGCGATGACCCGGTCGATCGCGCTCGAGGTCGCAGCCGACGGCGTCACGGTCAACTGCGTCGCCCCCGGCCCGGTGCGCACCCCCATGAACGCCGACCAGCACGGCACGGAGGCCGACCGCGCAACCGAGGCCGCGTTCACGTCCTCGATCCCGATCGGACGATGGGGCAGCCCCGACGACGTCGCGCATGCCGTCGCCGGCCTGCTCGCTCCCGAGGCCGGGTGGACGACCGGTTCGGTCGTGCACGTCGACGGAGGCTTCACGGCCCGATGAGGGCTGTCGCGGCGGCCGCACTGTCGATGACCATGGTGGCCGCTCCCCCGTTCGTCGTCGGGACGATGGGTCCCGGCATCTCGGCCGATCTCGGGCTGTCGGTCCCGGCCCTCGCCGGCACCGTGTCCTTCGGCTACCTGGTCGCGGCGGTGGCCAGCCCCCTCGGAGGACTCGTCGTGCAGCGCGTGGGTCCCTCACGCGCGCTGCGGCTCGCAGCGGCCCTGGCCAGCCTCGGTGTCGCCCTCGTCGCCGTCGCCCAGGGCCCGGCGACGTTGGCGACGGCCTTCGTGGCGCTCGGGATGGCCAACGCCGTGATCCAGCCCGCCTCGAACGGCACCCTGGCCACCGCGGTCACCGGATGTCGACAGAGCGCGGTCTTCGGCATCGTCCAGTCGGCTGTGCCGGCGGCAACGCTCCTGGCCGGGCTGCTGCTCGCGTCGTTCGACGACGTGCGGCCCTGGCGGCAGGCCATGGTGATCCTGCTGGTCGCGACCCTGTTGCCGCAGCTCGTCGTGCCCCGCATGCCTGGGGGCCTGCCCCGCGCCCCGCGCCGGGCTCGCGGGTCATCGAGACTGGCGCACCGTGGCACGTTGCTCGCCCTGTGCATCGGAGGATTCATGGGCTCGGCGGCGGCCACGGCCGTGGCGGTCTTTGGCGTCGCCAGCGGGCTCTCGTCCGGGCTGTCCCCCGCCGTGGCTGCCGGCGGGCTCGTGCTCGGCAGCCTGTGCTGCATCGCCGGCCGCATGCTCACGTCGTGGCGCTGGGGCGATCATACGCCCCGCCGTCTGCTGCTCGACATCGCCGGACTGCAGCTCACCGGCGTCCTCGGCATCGTGCTGGTCGGCACAGGCACGACGGCCGGCTACCTGGTCGGCATCGCGTTCGCCTTCGGCTGCGGCTGGGGATGGACCGGGCTGCTCAACATCGTGATCACGCGGGTGTGGAGCGGACGCCTGGCATCGGTGACCGGGGTGATGCAGAGCGGGCTGTTCGGTGGCAGCGTGGCCGGGCCCCTGGTGTTCGGGGCGGTGGCCGACGGGACCGGCTATCTCGACGCGTGGCTCGTGGCAGCCGCGGCCCTGGCCGTCGCCGCGTCCGCGAGCGCCGTCGCCGGACGGCGCGTGGGCGCTCCCGCCTCCCTCGACGCAGCACTGATCAGCAGACCAGGCGGGTGAGGACGTCACCCGCGCTGTCGTCGACGCGTCGTCTTGGTGAGCAGAACCGGAAGGGACTGCGCCGGGCGCGTCGTCGCTAGCCTCGGGACATGAAGATTCTCGACGCACCGATCACCCGCCTCGACGGCACGCAGACGACTCTCGGCGCGATCACGGGCGGCCGTCCCGCGCTGCTCGTCAACGTCGCCTCGAAGTGCGGCCTCACCCCGCAGTACACCGCGCTCGAGCAGCTGCACGAGAAGTACGCCGACCGTGGCTTCACGGTGATCGGCGTGCCGTGCAACCAGTTCGGTGGCCAGGAGCCGGGCACGTCCGGCGAGATCGCCGACTTCTGCTCGACGACGTACGGCGTGACGTTCCCGATGACCGACAAGGTCGACGTCAACGGCGAGGGACGCCACCCCGTCTACGCGACGCTGGTCGCCATGCCCGACGACGACGGTGAGGCCGGCGACGTGGAGTGGAACTTCGAGAAGTTCCTCATCGCGGCTGACGGCACGGTCGTGTCGCGGTTCCGCCCGGCCGTCACACCCGACGACGACCGCGTGGTCGCTGCCGTCGAGGCCATCACCTCCGGCACCTGACGCACCCGCTGAGCTCGGCTCAGTCCGCGAGGCGGGCGAGGATGTCGCGCAGCGCGTCGAGCAACTGCTCGGTGCGCAGGTCATCGCGGAAGATCAGGTGCTGCAGCGCGAGGCCGTCGAGGGCCGCGAACACCAGGGACGCGACACGACCGTCCGGGTCGTCGACGCCGACGGCGGCGAAGGTCTCGCGCACCTTGTCGATGTAGCCCTCGTACTGCAGGCGGATGTTATCCATGGGAAGGGCGCCGCGGATGGCCTGCGTGGTCTCATCGAACTGCAGCACCGATCGCTCCCACGAAGCGTTGAAGTACTCGACGAACGTCGAGGCGAACTCCTCGACGCTGTCCGCCCTCAGACGCACGCCGTCGGAGTCCTGCTCGGCGGCGTGGCGGAAGGCCTCGTTGAGCAGCTGCTCGCGCGTGCCGAAGTGGTGCCGCACCAGACCGTGCGCGACGCCGGCCCGTGCGGCCACCGCCCGGTAGGTCACCGCTGACAGGCCTTCTCGACCCGCGATCTGGATCGCGGCGTCGAGGAGCCTGTCCTTGCTGGAGAGCCGCTCGTCCTCACGAGCGCCTCCGGGGATGGAGTCCATGTGGACAGCCAATCACGATCCGGTCACCGACCGGACAGCCCCCACAGCGGCGGACGATCCGTGCTCAGGTCGATGTTGACAGACTTGACCGCGCTGTACTCGCGCAGCGTCTCGAACGACAGCTCGCGCCCGAAGCCGCTGTCGCCCCGGCCGCCCATCGGCATGCCCGGTGCCAGGTCGAACCAGCGGTTGACCCAGACGATGCCGGCGTCGAGCTCGTCGGCCATGCGGTGGGCGCGGCGCAGGTCGTTGGTCCAGACGCCGGCCGCGAGACCGTAGCGGTTGGCGTTCGCCCGGGCGATCGCCTCCTCATCGGTGCTGAAGCGCTCGGCGACCGTCACGGGACCGAACACCTCGCTGCGCGTGATGGTGGCTGCGCCCGCGGGATCTGCGAGCAGCACGGGCCGTTGGTAGAAGCCCCCGGCGAGCGAGGGGTCGAGGTCGAGCTCCTCGTCCCCCACCACGACCGTGACACCCTCGGCGCGTGCACCGTCGAGGTGTCCCCGGACGAGGTCGAGCTGTTGACGGGACACCAGGGGCCCCATCTCGCTAGCCGGATCAGTCGCGTCGCCGACCGTGATGCTGCGGGCCACCTCGCTGAAGCGGGCCACAAACTCGTCGTGGATGTCGTCGTGCAGCAGCAGCCGCGACGACGCGATGCACGCCTCGCCGTTGGCCAGGTAGATGCCCATCAGGGCGTCCTGCACCGCGACCTCGAGGTCGGCGTCGGCCGCGACGATCATCGGTCCCTTGCCACCTAGCTCCATCAGGCTGGGCGTGAGCGTGCGGGCCGCGGACCCGAGGATCGCGGTCGCGGTGGCAGGACCGCCCGTGAAGGTGATCTTGGCGATGTCGGGGTGCGACACGAGCGCAGCCCCGGTCTCGGGACCGACGCCGGTGACGATGTTGAGCACTCCGGGCGGCAGGGCGTCGCCGATGACGGCCGCGAGCTCGAGGATGCTCGCCGAGGCGTACTCCGACGGCTTGACCACGATGGTGTTGCCGGCCGCGATCGCCGGAGCCACCTTGTTGGCGACGGTGATGATCGGCGAGTTCCACGACAGCACCGCCGCCACGACGCCCAGAGGCTCGCGCTTGGTGTAGAGCAGGGTGTCGGGGTTCGCCAGCGGGATCTGCTCGCCGTTGAACGCCCGGATCGCGCCGGCGTAGAAGCGGAAGATGGCCTGCACCGTCGGGATGTCGGCGATGAACGCCTCGCGGATCGGACGGCCGTTCTCGGTGGCCAGCAGCGAGGCGAACCGCTCGCTGTCGGCCTCG
The DNA here is from genome assembly GCF_056403535.1 of Aeromicrobium sp. P2_G6. NCBI lineage: Bacteria > Bacillati > Actinomycetota > Actinomycetes > Propionibacteriales > Nocardioidaceae > Aeromicrobium > Aeromicrobium sp. P2_G6. The sequence continues at coordinate 316,929 of NZ_JBFUFH010000001.1, forward strand.
AAGCGATCGGCGATCTCCAGCAGCACGGCCTGACGACGGTCGACCGTCGTCCGCCGCCAGTCGCGGAACGCGGCCTTGGCGGCCGCCACCGCCCGCTCGACGTCGTCGGCCGAGCCCTGGGCGAGCAGCGCCCACGGCGTGCCGACGCTCGGGTCGATCGCCTCGAACGTCCCGGAGCCGGTGACCCAGTCGCCACCGATCAGCTGAAGGTAGTCGGCGGTCGGGGCGTAGGCATTGCGACTCGCCGCGCTCATGCGATGCTCCGACGGCTCGGACGCAGCGCTGCCCCGGCGGACAGCACGACCTGCATGGCTGCGAGGGCCAGGCCCGCGTTCATCAGCCCGTCGACGAAGCCGGACGACACCTGCCCGTCCGACGACGCCATCTGCATGCCCGCGTGGCCCATCGCGGCATGGTCCATGCCAGCGTGGCCCCCGACACCCGACGACATCATCAGCAGGTGCACCACGATCATCGTCAGCGCCACCGCCGCGGCGACCGAGTGGTCACGCCGGCCGTGCGTCGATCCGGCCCGCGACGTGCACGCGACGCACAGGCCCGACAGCACCAGCATCGTCACGCTCATCGTCAGCATCGACGTGCCGGTCGCCACGAGCAGCACGACGTGCACCGCGAAGCAGGTGACCGCCACGACGGGGATCGCCGTCGCCGCGAAGTCTCGCGCCGGGCGGTTCGCCCGGCCGGGCGAGCGGGTGCTGCTGGTGTCCATGAGGGTCCTTCCTGGGGCCGACACGTCAGTGGCAGTGCTGGTCGGTGGTGCGGTCGCCGTGACCGCTGCCGCCGGTGTGGGCGGACTGCGAGGCGGGAACGTCGAGGGCGGGGTTCTTGTCAAAGAAGTTGGCCGGCATCAGCATGAAGCCCGCCACCTCCGTCGGCATGACGGGCCAGTCCTCGGCCCGCGGCACGTGCGTCACGCCGAGCGTGTGCCAGAGCACGACGTCGGTGTCCTCGGTCGGCCGGTCGGCCGCCGTCCAGCGGGGCAGACCGTCGCCCGACCGGCTCTGGTTCGGGAAGTCGCCGCTCGGACGCATCTCGTCGGGCGAGTAGGGCGTGACCCACATGTTGCGGGCCGCGAAGCCGGCCCGCTTGGCCACCAGCGACGGAGCCTGGGCGAGCATCGTGGCCGACGACCAGCCGGGCAGGAACTTGTAGCCCACCGGGTTGCCCCACGCGTTGGTCTTCGATCGGTTGACGACCGACCAGTTCCGCGACGTCTGCGTGTTGGTGTGGTCGTCACCCGCCAGCTCGTGGTCGATGACGGTGCGCTGGACGCCGATCGCGTTGCCGTACGGGTTGTCGGGGCCCACCGGCACGCCGTAGGCGTCGTTCTGCACGACCGTGTTCTCCCAGCCGTCGACCTCGGGGTCGAGGCGGAACGAGAACAGGTGCTGGTGGTAGGTCGCGACGAGGTTCTCCGCGATGCGCGTGCCGTGCTTCGACGTCTCACCCTTCTCGACCGCGCGGGTCTGCACGATGCCCAGCAGCTTGACCTCGACCTGGATCGAGGCGTCCTGGAAGAAGTTCCAGTAGAAGCCGTAGTGGTAGTTGCCGACCGTCGCGATGAAGCTGACGACGAGCTTGCGCGAGCGACGCACGTCGACGTCGCCGGTCACCCAGTCGGTGTGCTTCCAGAGGATGCCGGCGTCCTCCTCATGGATGCAGATCGCGTTCTCGACCGTGGTCGGCTCGCCGTCCTCGCTGGCGTTGACGGCGTCGAGGTAGACGATCTCGCCGAGGCAGTCGCAGCCCAGGCGCAGGGAGTTGGCCAGCTTGCCGAGGCCGAACTCGCCGGCGTCGAAGGCGCTGCGCCAGAAGTGCTCTTTGGACGGGTCGCCGTAGGGGACGACCATCTCGCCGAGCGAGGCGCGGTGCAGCACCGAGCGGTACTCGCCGTCGTCTTGGTACTCCACGGCGTGCAGCACGAGACCCTCGAGCGGGTGCCAGTTGATGCGGAAGCGCCACTTCTGCCACGTCAGCTCGGGGCCATCGATCGTGAAGCCGACGCCCTGGGGCTGGGTGATCTCCAGCGGCGCGATGTCGGTGCGCATCGGCTGGTTGGCGTCAGCGGTGTAGTTGGCCTGCTCCTTGTTCATCGGGCGCACGCCGAAGTCGTGCACCTCAAGGACCTCGAGGGTCACCAGGTCGACGACGGCGATGACGCCCTCGACGGGGTGGGCGTAGCCGTTGTCGGACGGGAAGTCGCGGTAGTACGTGACCGAGCCGGCCAGCCGGCGTCCCTCGACGGCGTAGTCGAGCACGCCCGGCACCGCCATGTTGGCGACGCCCCACGGATCGATCTGCACCTTGTCCATGTCGGTGATGCCGCGCTTGGCGAGTGCCTCGATGTAGCGCGGGTCCTTCTTGATGAGATCCGGCACCAGGTCGAACTCGTCGAGCAGCACGGGCGCCGCACCGTCGTTGATCTGCTTCGACGAGACCAGGGCGTCGGCGTCGAGGTCGACGACGAGGTCGTGGGTGGCGCCCGTCGCGCGGTCGACGAGCAGCACGCGTGCACGCCGTGCGACGTCGACCCCTTCGCGCAGGAGCCGCTTGTCGGGCTCGTCGGTGTAGACCGCGGAGAAGCCGGGACGCTCGGCGACGTTCTCCCGCCGGACGATGGCCGCCACGCGGCGCATCTCATCTGCGGTCAGGGAGTCGAACAAGGGGTTGCGCACGGGGTGGGTCCTTTCGTCGTGCAAGTTCTCGTCCAGACAACCACCGCATCGACCTCCGCAGGGGTTCGGCGTTTCGCTCAGCGGGCCGTGTGCCGCCTGCACGGACGACGGTGGCGACACCCCGTGGGGTGCCGCCACCGTCGATCGTGCCCGTGCCGCGTGTCTAGCCCTTCGTGAGCCCGTCCAGGAACGGGACCACGGCGGCCGTCACCGCCTCCGGCAGCTGTTCCGTCATCGGGATCGTGCCGCCCTCGACGACCGCGACCTCGACGCTGCGCGCGCCGACGAGCTCGGCCCGCACGACCTCGACGTCAGGGAACGAGAACGGGTCGGCGTCGCCGCCCACGATCAGGACGGGGGCTGAGACCAGCCCGATGCGGTCCTCCATGGCGTAGCGGGCGCACGCGACGTGACCCTCGAGCGGGTCGACGCCAGGTGCCAGCGCGTCGCGGACGAACCGGTTGAGCAGGTCCGGCCGCCCGGTCGGGTAGTGAGGGCGGCGCTGGTTCCACCACGTGACGAGGTGACCGCCCTCGTCGTCCACCTCGGCGTCGTCGACGCCGCCGGGGCCGTTCGCCTGGGCGGCACGGAACTCGGGGCCGGTGTAGGCCGGCGACGACAGGATCATCCCTGCGACCCTCTCGGGCGCAGCGGCCGCCACCTCGACGGCGACGACGGCCCCGGTGTGGTGGCCCATCACGGCGAACCGCTCCAGGCCCAGCGCGTCGGCCAGGTGGAGAGCACCCGACGCGTACTGCTCGATGGTCTGGGGCCCCTCGGGCTTGGCCGACTGGCCGAACCCGTACATGTCCATCGCGATGATGCGATGGTGCGGGCCGACCAGCGGCATCAGCTCGGCGAACTCGTCGTGGGACCGGGGGGTCTGGTGCAGGCAGATAACCGGCGTGCCCCCCGATCCCGACTCCGCGTAGTGCAGCTGGCCCAACGGTGTGTCGGCGTACCCTAGGCGCACGGGTGCGTCGACAAGGTCAGTCGACAAGTGTCCGACCCATGTTCGCGTAGGTCTCCGGGCGCTCCTGGCGTGCGCGCATCGCCACGGCCACCGCGACGACGATCGTGAGCAGGTGCAGGTACGGCAGGCCGTTGATGACCTTGGAGTCGGTGCCCGTGATCGCGGTGAAGTTCGTCAGGGCGAAGTAGGTGATAGCGCCGAATCCGATCAGCGAGAGGCCCGGTGCGACGGTCTGCGCCCAGCCGTAGATGCCCTGACGGGCGAAGTACACGACGACCGCCAGCGACGTCGTGGTGATCAGCAGCATCAGGCCGACCGCACCGAAGCCCGTGAGGGCCGACGAGAGGTTGGTGAGCGGGTCGAGCCCGGCGAGGGCGAAGCCGATGACGATGAGCGTTTCGACGACGTAGCCCGTCGAACCGGCGACGACGGGCGACTGGTGCTTGGGGTGCAGGGTGCGCAGCTGGCGCGGCAGGAAGCCGTCGCGGCCGAGGGCGAACATGTAGCGCGAGGCCCCGTTGTGGAAGGCCAGCATGCCGGCGAAGCAGCTCGTCACGATGAGCACCTCGAGGATCGTCGTCCAGGCCGAACCGACGAACTCGTCGCTGAGGTCGAACGCGAACGTGCCGGGGCTCTTGGCCGCCGCTGCGGTCGCGCCGCCCGAGCTGGCGAGGAACGCCCACGACGTCAGCACGAAGAACACGCCGATGCAGGCCATCGAGATGTAGGTCGCCCGCGGGACGGTGCGCTCGGGGTCCTTGGCCTCCTCGGCATAGATCGCGGTGCCCTCGAAGCCCTGGTAGCACGAGAAGGCGAAGATCATGCCGACACCCACGACACCCGGGGCGAAGACGTTGTCGAGGCTGAACGAGGCGGCCGGCAGGCTGCTTAAGCCGTTCTGCGCGATGATCGCAATGTCCAGCACCAGCACGACGACGAGCTCGAGCACCAGCGCGACCCCGAGCACGCTGGCCGCGAGGGTGATCTTCAGGTAGCCGAGCGTGAAGACGATGACCAGGCCGACGAGGGTGTAGACCCACCACGGCAGGTCGATGTTGAAGAGCTTGTTGGCACTGCCTGCGGCGAAGAAGCCCATCGCCCCGCCGGTCGCCGACGCGAGCGCGAGGTACGCAGTGGTGGCCATGTAGGCACCCGCGAGACCGACGGGGCGTCCGATCCCCTTGACGATGTAGGCGAAGAAGGCACCCGCGTTGTGCACGTACGGGACCATTTTGGTGAAGCCGACGGCGAACAGCAGCATGATCGCCATGACGAACACGTACATGCCGGGCGTGCCGACGCCGACGCCCAGGCCGATGGCGAGCGGCAGGATCGCGACCGCACCGCCGGCCGGAGCGACCGTCGCCATGACCATGAACACGATGTGCGAGACGCCGAGGCTTCCTTGCGCCAGCTCCGTCTCCTTGCCGGGGAGAGACCGGCCGGTCTCTGTTCGTTCCGCCATGGGAAAGCTCCTCCTGCTGGGACGGCTCAAGGGGTGTACGGCCGTCGACTAGCGGACAGTGTGGAGAGTCACGTTCACGCTGACCACGCGTCCGGTTCGCTGAGTGACACGCGCCGGCTCCGCGACCCAGGACTGATCCTCCCGCGTTCTGGTTGCGGGGCTGCCACGAACGTGGATAATTCCGCGTCGGATCAGGCCAGACCGAGCAGGGCGACGCCCGAGAAGGCGACGAGCGCGCCGATCTGCTGCGCCGCAGCATCCGCTCGTGCAGCACCCACCCGGCGAGGAGCACCGTGAAGACCGGGTAGAGCGAGGCCACCACGCCGACGAGGCTCACCAGTCCGAGGGTCGTCGCGTGGGCGAGCAGCAGCGTGCCGGCGACGTCGATGACGCCGATCGACAGGACGACGCCCGCCAACCAGCGCCGAGGCACGTCGGCGAGCGTCCGGCGACGACGCGCCAGCACGGGCACCGACAGCACGACGATCGTGGCCTTGAGGATCACCACTGTCCACACGACGCCGCCGTCGGCCGCCTCGCCGATCGCTCAGTGGACTCGAAACATCGCCGAAACCGGGGCGTCACCCGAGCCGCTCGACAGCCGGTCGTGGACCGCTCAGCGGACCGGTCGGGGTGCCGGCCCGACCCGCCTCGCCGATACTCCGATGACCCCTACACTCGGTGACGGAGACCCTCATGAGCATCGGCACCCCGCGACGCGCCTACGCCGACACGCCCCTCGGGCAGGTCCACTACGTCGAGCAGGGCGAGGGTCCTGTGATCGTCCTGATGCACCAGACGCCGCGGTCGTTCGACGAGTACCGCGAGGTCCTGCCGCTGCTCGCGGAGTCCTACCGCGTCCTGGCGATCGACATGCCCGGCTTCGGCCTCAGCTACGAGATCGCGGCACCGCAGTCCATCGAGGCCATCGCCGACGGCGTGCTGGCGTTCCTCGACGCGCTCTCGATCGAGACCACCGATCTGCTCGGGCACCACACCGGCGGTGCCGTGGCCGTGGAGATCGCAGCGCGAGCCCCCCAGCGCGTCCGCTCGCTCCTGCTGTCGTCCGCACCGTGGGCGGACGAGACATACCGCGACGCTCACGCCGGCGGTCCGGGAGTCGACGAGGCAGACATCGCCGACGATGGCTCGCACCTGACGACGCTGTGGGCGCTGCGGCAGCCGTACTACCCGGCCAGCCGCCCCGATCTCCTCGACCGGTTCGTGCGCGACGCGCTGGCACCGGGCGTCACCCCCGCCGAGGGTCACATGGCCTGTGGTCGCTACGTCATGGAGGACCGGATCGGTCACGTCGTGGCCCCGACGCTCCTGATCGGGGCGAGCGACGACCCGTTCGCCCTGCCGTCCGTTGCCAAGCTCGCCGAGCACCTGGTCAACGCTGAGCGCGTGGATCAGGCGATCATCCCCGGCGGAACCATCCCGCTGATGGAGACCAAGAGCCGCGAGGTCGTCGACGCCGTGGAGACGTTCCTCCGGTCGTAGGGCCTCGACGCTCGAGCCGATCGCGCCCGGCGGTCCGCTCATCGGACCGCCGGGCCTTGGCGGCGACGTGGCGTCGAGCACCATGGCAGTCCCCCTGGAGAAGGAGCCCCCGTGACCGTTGACACGACGCCCACCACCGACATCCGCCTGCTGAGCGCACTGTGCGACACCATCGTGCCGGCCATCGACGTCCCGGCCGAGGACGCCGCCGAGCAAACCCTGTGGACGACGAGCGCGACGGACCTCGCCGTCGACCAGATCCTGGCGTCGGTGCTGCCGCTGTGGGCACCCCACGTGCAGGACCTCGTCACGACGACGCTCTCCGCCCTCGGTGACGACTTCGCCACCGAGGACGCCGATCGCCGCGTCGCGGTGTGGCGGGACGCGCTCGAGTCGGACGCGACGCGTCCCGGCGCCCTCATCCTGCAGAGCACCGTGCTGGCGATGTTTTACACGGTCCCCGACGAGCAGATGTCGAACCCGACGTGGCCGGCGCTGGGCTTCCCGGGGCCGCTGCTGGCACCTCCCTCGGAGGACGCCTTCCCCAAGACGCTGCGCCACGAGGAGCTCCCGGCCGAGGCCGAGCAGACGCTGCAGGCCGATGTCGTGGTCGTCGGCTCCGGTGCCGGCGGCGGCGTCGCGGCCGCCCGCCTGGCCCATGCCGGACTCGACGTGCTGGTGCTCGAGAAGGGCTCCTACCGCAACGAACCCGACCTCCCGCAGCTCGAGGCGCTGTCTTTCCCCAACCTCTACCTGGGCGGCGGCTTCATCTGGTCGACCGACGCCAGCGTCGGCATGCTCGCCGGCTCGACGGTCGGAGGTGGCACGACAGTCAACTCGATGGCCTGCCTCCCGACCCCCGACTACGTGCTCGACGAGTGGACTGCCGCCGGCATGGTGGGTGCCACGCCGGCCGAGCTGCAACCTCATCTCGAGTCCGTCATGCGACGCATCAACGCCGACCCGGCCAACACCGTGCACAACCGTGTCAACCAGATCCTCAACCGGGGCTTCGACGCGGCGGGCATGAAGCACGAGACCCTCGCCCGCAACGCCCGTGACGACGACGCGCGCTTCTGCGGCGAGTGCAACGCGGGCTGCCTGGTGGGCTGCAAGCAATCGACCATGAAGACCTTCCTGCAGGACGCCAGCGACTCCGGCGGCCGCTTGCTGGCGGACTGCGACGTGCGCGAGGTGCTGCACGCCGACGGTCACGCGACCGGAGTGCGGGCCGTCGTCCGCACCGCCGACGGCGAGCGAGAGGTCGTCATCGAGGCATCCGTCGTCGTCGTGGCGGCCGGTGCACTCGCGTCACCGACGCTGTTGCAGGGCTCGGGCCTCGGCGGCCCGGCGGTGGGTCAGAACCTGCACGTCCACCCCTCGTACTTCATGAGCGGCGTCTACGACGAGGTCGTCGAGGGCTGGGCGGGCCAGATCTTGACGAGCGTCTGCCACGACTTCAACCAGGTCGAGGACGGCCACGGATTCGTCGTCGAGGCCGCGCCCATGGGCCTCGGCTTCTGGACCGGCCTGACGCCGTGGCACGACGGCGAGCAGCACAAGCGCGAGCAGCTGCGCCTGAAGCACGTGTCAGGCGTCTGGGGCTTCGCCCGCGACCACGGTGCGGGGCACATCGAGCGCGACGCCGCCGGGATGCCCGTCGCGACGTGGGGCCTCGACGATCCCGTCGACCTCGCGATCGTGCGCCGCACGCACCAGGAGCTCGCCCGCATCATCAAGGCCTCGGGTGCCAAGGAGGTCTTCACGTTCCTGCCCGGTGATCCGCGCTGGCGCGAGGGCGAGGACTTCGACGCGTTCCTCGACGTGCTGGGATCTTTGGAGAAGGACGATGTGCTGACGCTGTCGGCCCACCAGAGCGGCACCTGCGCGACGGGCACCGACCCGGCGACGTCGGTCGTCGACGGGCGCGGCCAGCTGCACGACTGCGCCGGCGTCTACGTCGTCGACGCCTCGGCGCTGCCCACGGCACCCGGCGTCAACCCGATGGTGTCGATCGAGGCCTTCGCCAGCAAGACCGCCCAGCACGTCGTCGACGTCTGGCGCAGCCGCTGACACCCAGGACGCGTGACGGGCTACTGCGGGTGCAGCACGGCCTTGCCGCTGATGCGGCCCGTCGTCAGACGGTCGAGGGCCTCTCCGACATCGCCCATCTCGAAGGCCTCCAGGGCCACCGTGAGCTCGCCTTCGACAAGCAGGCGGGTCAGCTCGTCGACCACCGCATCGCCCTCGCCCGCGCGACGGAGCAGGTTGACGGGCAGCACCGAGACGTCGCCCAGCAGCCAGTTGGGCAGGTCGAGTGTCGCGGCTGTGCCGGCCGTGTAGCCGACGACGGCCACGCGCCCTCCCGGCCGCACCCACGTCATGCGCTCGGCCAGGCCCTCGCCGCCGACGGTGTCGACCACCAGGGTGACGGCGGGATCGGCTGCGAGCTCGGCCGCGCGAGCGACGTCCTTCATCGACACGACCTCGGCACCCTTCGGCACCAGGGGGAAGCGCGCCTCGGACGAGACCAGCGCGATCACGCGTGCTCCGGCCCTCAGCGCCACCTGCACGACCATCGAGCCCACTCCGCCGGCGGCGCCCGTCACCACGACGACCTCGTCGGCGACGGACGCGACGCCCGCGTCGGGCCAGTCGCCCAGGCGTGCGACCCCGGTGAGGCTGACGTGCGCCGTCGTGAGGGGGTCGTAGGCGACGGCCGCGAGATCGAGGTCGAGGCCGCCGGGCACCTCGGTAAGGGCCTCGTGCGGGACGACGACGAGCTCGGCCCACGTGCCGGGCGTCGTGACGCCGACCCCTCCCCCGCGGATCGACACCCGTGCACCCGGTGCGAACACGTCGGACTGCACGACCGTCCCCGCCCCCTCGACACCGGGGACGTAGGGCAGCTCGGGCCGGATGCCGAACTCGCCGCTCGCGACCGTCAAGTCGAAGTGCGAGAGGCTCGCCGCCGCGACCTCGACCAGCGCTTCGCCGGGACCGGGCCGCGGCACCGCGACCTCGGCGAGCCGCGGCGGCTCCCCCCAGGCGTGGATCCGCAGCGCTCTCATGCTCGTGCGCCCCGTCATGCCGCCGACCGTGACTGGAGCTTGTCGAGGAGGACCGCGACGATGAGCACGATGCCGGTGACCACGCCCTGCCAGAAGGCGGAGACGCCCATGAGGCCGAGGCCGTTCTGGAGGACGGCGATGAGCAGGACCCCGATGACGGTGCCGCCAACGCCGCCGACGCCGCCGTAGAAGCTGGTGCCGCCGAGCAGCACTGCGGATCCGGCAGTCAGGGCGAGGGTGGCGCCGGCGGTGGGTGAGGCTGAGGCGAGGCGGCTGGCGTCTACCATGCCTGCGGTGGCGGCCAGGAGGCCGCCGATGCCGTAGACGCAGACGTAGACCCACGAGACGTTGATGCCGGCGAGCCTGGCAGCCTCGGGGTTGCCGCCGACAGCGTAGATCGCGCGGCCGAAGGACGTCAGGCGCAGGACGTACAAGCTGATCACGAGCACGACGAGGCTCAGGATCACCGGCACGGGGATCGTGAGGACGCTGCCGTTGCCGAGCCGGTAGAACAGGCTGGTCTCGGATTCGTTGATCGAGCTGGTCTTGCCGTTGGTGACAACGTTCAGCGCGCCGGTGAACAGCGATGAGGTGCCGAGGGTGACGACGAAGAAGTTGAGGCGTAGGCGGCCGATCAGGACGCCGTTGACGACACCGCCGAGGAACATACCCATGGCGCCGCCCAGCAGCAGGGCGACGATCGGGGGCAGTCCCGCGTCGAGGGAGCGGAACGCGACGTAACCGGCGGCGGCGTAGATCGCGCCGACCGAGAGGTCGAAGCCGGCCGATAGCACGATGAACGTCAGCCCGATGGCGGTGATCATCATGGCGCTGTTGCCCGACAGGACGTTCAGGATGTTCGCCTTGGTCGCGAAGAACTCCTGGGTGACGGAGAGGTAGACGACCATCACGAGCAACGCGGCGAGCGCACCGCCGAAGCCGCGGAAGCGGTGCAGCAGGGTGCCCGCGACGCCGGGGCCGCGCAGTGACGGCGGGGTTCCGCCGGACGGCGCGCCAGGCGGGGTCTCGGGCGTGGTCTCGGGCGGGGTGGCGAGGGTGGGCTCAGACATGGTGGACTCCTGCGACGTGTTCGGCGATGGTCAGCTCGTCGAGCTGGTGGGCTGGCTGGTCGGCCACGACGTGGCCGCGGAACATCATCAGGACCCGGTCGCACACGCCGAGCAGCTCGACGTTCTCCGAGGAGCTGATGACTACGGCGACGCCCTGCGAGGCCAGCTCGCGGATGAGGCGGTAGATCTCGGACTTCGCACCGACGTCGACACCGCGCGTCGGCTCGTCCATCAGCAGCACCTGCGGGCTGCCGGCGAGCCAGCGGCCGATGACGACCTTCTGCTGGTTGCCGCCCGACAGGCTCCCGGCCGGCAGCGACGGGTCGTCAGGACGCACGTGCAGCTCGCGCATCGCGTCGACGGCGTCGCGACGTTGCCCGGAGGCCTTGATTGGCATCAGCGACAGCCGGCTGTTGGGGATCATGGTCAGGTTGTGCATCACACTCGCGGCCGGCACGAGGCCCTCGCCCTTGCGGTCACCGGTCACCAGCGCCAGGCCCCGCTTGATCGACCCACGGGGCGTGCGGCGGGGGTAGGCCTTGCCGGCCACGGTGACCTCGCCCGACGCGGCATCGGCACCGAAGATCGACCGCACCACCTCGACGCGTCCGCACCCCACCAGGCCTGCCAGGCCCACGACCTCACCGGGCCGCACGTCGAAGCTGATTCCCTCGACCCGGTTCGGCACGGCCAGGTCACGCACCGACAGCACCGGCTCGGCCGCCGATGAGTCGCCGGTGGAGATCTCCCGGTGGAAGTAGTCGGTCAACGAACGGCCCACCATCAGGCGAGTGATCGTAGACTCGTCGGCGTCGCCGATGTCCAGGGTGTCGACCAATGCCCCGTCACGCAGCACCGTGACCCGATCGGCCACGGGTTCGATGTCCTGCAACCGCTGGGAGATGAACGCGATTGCGATACCGCGCTCCTTCATGCGGCGGATGATCTCGAACAGCGACTCGGTCAGCTCGGCGGTCAACGAGCTGGTCGGCTCGTCGAAGATCACGACCGACGACTTCACGGCCACGGCCCGCGCGATCGCGACGACCTGCCGGTCGCCCGGCCCCAACGACCCGACGAGCTGGTCGACCCGGATGCCGGACCCCAGCTCGTCGAGGGCTTCGGCGGCCGCACGGCGCGCATCGCGCCAGTCGACCCGCACCGCTCGACCGGGCAGGCGCCCCAGCGCGATGTTCTCCGCGACGGTCAGACTCGCCACGACCGGCACCTCCTGGGCGACCATCGTGATCCCCGCACGCGAGGCCTGCAACGGGTTGGCGAAGCTCACGGGCTCCCCCCTCAGCAGCACCTGCCCGCCCGACGGCACCACCTCCCCGTAGGCGACCTTCATCAACGTTGACTTCCCGGACCCGTTCTCCCCCAGCAAGGCGTGCGCCTCACCGGCCCCCAGCTCGAAGTCCACGCCCTTGAGAGCGTGCGTGCGACCAAAGTGCTTGTGCACGTCCCGCATCTGCAGAACAGGTGGCTCCATGCTGATCTCCTTCAGGTGCTGACGGGTGGAACGGGTCCGAGACGGTCAGCTCACTGAACCAGGGCTGCGACGTCGTCCGGGCACCCGGCGTCGGCGCACGTCATGCTGCCGTCGGCGATCTTGCCGGCAGCGTCATTCCAGTCGACCCGCTCGCCCAGGTTGTCGTTCGAGTACACGACCGCAGTCGTCTCAACGTAGGTGGGGAACTTCTTGCGCTCGAGGATCGCCTTTGAGAGCGTCTCGAGGATCAGGCCAGTTCGCCACGGCACCAGGTCGAGGGTTGCGTCGATGCGTCCGTCCTTGACAGCCGCGATGCCGTCGTCGTCGCCATTGGCACCGACGATCACGAGGTCGTCGAGACCGGCGGCCTTGGCCGCTACGGCCGCGCCGATGGCCGACGAGTCGTTGTAGGCCATGACTCCCTGTACGTCGTTCCGGTACTTCGTGAGCGTCGTGGCCATGACCTTCTGGGCACCGGCGATGTCGTCGGTGGGGTTGTCGACGCGACCCAGCCACGAGATGTCAGAGTCTTCGGTGACAAGCTCCTGGTACTGCTTCAGCAACAGGTCCAGTGCCGGAACCGGGGCACCTAGTCCCACGCCGAGCACCTTGCCCTTGCCCCCCAGCTGGGTCTTGACGAAGTCGGCAACCTGCACCGAGGCGCTGAGGCCGCCGGTCTCGACGTTGGCCGACAGCAACCCGAGATCGGAGTCGGGCGATGGGAGGGCCGCCCAGCCGATGACCTTGATGCCGGCGTCAGTGGCCCGCTTCAGGGCCGGCTTGAGGGAGTTCTGGTCGAGCGGGTAGACGATGATCAGGTCGACCTTCTGCGCGACGAGCTGGTCCACGTCCGTCACCTGCTTGGCGGCGTCGAGCTGGGCGTCGAGCGCCTTGACCTCGATGCCGTCCCTCTTGGCGGCGGCCGTGAGCGTGTCCTGGGTGAGCTTCAGAATCGGCTGGGCCCCCTGAGGGTTCGAGATGCCGATCGTGAACTTCTTGCCGGAGCCGGAACCACCATCGGAACCGGACCCCGAGTCCGAGCTGGATGCGCAGGCCGACAGCACCAGCGAGGTGCCTAGCACCAGGGCGAGAGCCGCGGAAAGGCGGCGAGGGGCGAGCAAGGACATGTGATTCCTCCAAGGGGGGACGCGCCGGATCCCGGCACGGGACGATTCGGCCGGCACCGAGAGGGATGCACACCGGCCGAGAAGGTGCCCGATGACAGCACGGCGAGCCGCCCCTCTGGATGACGGGGTTTCGCTGACCGAACCATCCCGTGCACATACCCGCCGACGTGCCGCACCGCGGGACGTCGCGACCCCTCCCTGGACGCGCCCCCGAACAGTCGCTCCGGGTCGGCGCGGAGGGGCGGCTCAGGCGAAGTCGACGGAGACCGAGCCGAGGCCCAACAGCGTCGCACTGACGCGCTGACCCGCCACGACGGGTCGCATCGGCCCGAGCGCACCCGAGAGGATCACCTGCCCGGCACGCAGAGGCTCTCCGAGGTCACGCGTCGTGCGCGCGAGCCACACCACAGCCTCGACGGGGTCGCCCAGACAGGCTGCGCCGCTGCCGGTGGACGCCTCAGCGCCGTCGATCGACATCGTCATCTCGACCTCCGCTGGCACCACCTCGTCGAGGCTGCGCTGGTCGGCGCCCAGCACGAAGGCCGCGCCCGACGCGTTGTCGGCGACGGTGTCGCCGAAGCTGATGTCCCAGTCGCGGATGCGGCTGCCGCACACCTCGAGCGCCGCGACGACGTGATCGGTCGCGGCGCGCACCTGCTCGGCGTCGAGCGGACCGTCGACGAGATCCGCGCCCAGCACGAAAGCGATCTCGGCCTCGACCCTCGGCTGCATCAGGTCGGCGACTTCGATCGTGGCACCGTCGGCATGACCCATCGAGCCGAACAACACACCGAAGTCGGGGCGGTCGACGCCCAACTGCTTCTGCACCGCCAGCGACGTCAGGCCGATCTTGCGCCCCACGACCTGTTCGCCGTCGGCCACGCGGCGTGCGGTCAGCACGTCCTGGACGGCGTACGCGCTGTCGAGGTCGTCGCGACCGATCAAGTCGCGGACGGGTTCGCACGGCTGCCTCGTGTCGGCGGCCTGGGCGAGACGCTGGGCGGCGGTAGTGACGTTCTCCTGATTCACGGTCATGAGGACACACTCCCGCCCCCGCGAGCGGGAGTAAACGCAAGCGTCTCGCTCAGCAGTACCGCTGCCAGATCACAGCAGGTCGTGGACCGTGCGGCCGCCGACCACGGTCCTCAGCACGACCGTGCCGCCGATCTCGTCGGTCGGGATCTCGAACAGGTTGCGGTCGAGCACGATGAAGTCGGCGTCCTTCCCCATCGCGAGCGTTCCGCGCCGATCGGCGACACCGACGGCCCGCGCCCCGGCGGTCGTCATCGCCGCCAGGCCTGTCTCGAGATCGATCGACTGGTCACCGTGCTCGATCGCTCCCTGCAGCGCCGGGAACAGGTTGGGGGTCTCGGACACGCTCCAGTCGGTGCCGAAGGTCATCTCAGCCCCCGATGCGACGACGGTGTCGAACTCGTACAAGTGGCTCACGCCCTGCTCGGCGATGTGCCACACCGCCGGAGACATCTCAGCGCCCACCCGCAACGCGGAGAAACGCGGAAAGTCGGCCGGGTCGATCAAGGCACAGTGCGCCAGCTCATGGCGCGGACCGCCCGGCCCGTTGACGGATCGAGCGTGCTCGACGGCGTCCAGGCCCCGACGCACCGCACCCTCGCCACCGCAGTGGATCTTCACCATGAGCCCCGCAGCGTCGAAGCGCACCATCGCGGCGTTCATCTCATCCTGGGGGATCAGCAGGTGATCCTCGTCGACGGTGCCGTCCTCATGGATGCACGAGTGGGTCCAGTACGGCGGGATCGGTGCTCCGTCGAGCCAGAACTTCACGAAGCGCGTGTCGACGTGCTCGGACGCGTAGTCCTCGTGGTGGTCGATCATGCGGTTCAGCTCGTCTGACCCGGCCATGCCGAAGAACTCCTCCCGCCAGACCAGGTGAGCAGCCACGTGGAGATCGAGCTGGTCCGCCTCGTCGAGGCTGCGCAGGACCTTCAACAGCTGGCCCGTTGACGAGGCGTCCTGCACCGACGTGACACCGAACTGGTGGTTGAGGTCCCGTGCGTGCCGCACAGCGAGCTCCATGATGCTGTCGTCGTGCACGCCCATGACCCGGAACAGAGGCCACCGGGCTTGCTCGTAGAGCTCGCCCGTCACACGTCCAGAGGCGTCGCGGATGACGCGGCCGTTCTTGGTGTCAGGGGTCGACTCGTCGATCCCGGCGAGCTCGAGAGCGTACGAGTTGACCAGCGCGTTGTGCGCCGATCTGTCGTGCAGCAGCACCGGCACGTCGGGAAACGCTTCGTCGAGGAAGGCACGATTGGGCCCGGCATCACCGAACACCTCGGGCCAGTACCGGCCGCCCACGAGCCAGCTGTTGCCCTGCGCGTCCTTCGGGCGGGGGCCGTCCCACGCCAGAAGTGCCTCGAGGATCTCCTCCGGACCAGCGTGTGCCGCGAAAGCGACCTCCCAGCGGTTGAGTCCGCTCACGAGGTGGGTGTGGGCGTCATGGACGCCCGGCATGACCATCCGCCCTCCCAGGTCGACGACCTCATCGGCCGCCGCGACGGCGTCGGAAAACGCCGCGGCGTCACCGATCGCCGAGATGACCCCGTCCTGCTCGATCATGGCCGCCGCCCAGGGCGCACCCCCGGTCGCGGTGTAGATCGCAGCATTCACGTAGGCCTTGGACATGGTGGCACCTCTCGTCGTGGTCGTGCCCATGCAAGACCATCGCGGTCGACCGCGCCATGGCGGCGACTCGCTCAGCGGACTGCGGGCTCGACAGGCCTCGGTCAGTCGCGCCGCGCGAGCGCCCGGACGAAGTCGACGTTCTCCTCGTCGCGATTGGTCGCCTCGTCCGGTGACGTGCCGTAGGCGCGGTTGGCGGACAGCTTGACGACGACGCGACGACGAGACGGGTCGACGTAGACCAGCTGGTTGTAGACGCCCAGTGCGGTGAACTCGCCGTCCGACCCGTCCGGCAGCCACCACTGGTAGCCGTAGCCCAGTCCCACGGGGCCTGCGCCGACGATCGGCCGGCCCGGCGCGCGCAGCGGGTCGTCGAACGAGGTGGCCGCCGCGACCCACTCGGCCGAGACGAGCTGACGTCCGTCGACGGCTCCGCCGTTGCGGAACAGCTCGCCGATCCGGGCGTAGTCGTGCGCCGTCGCGTTGAAGCACGCGAAGGCCAGCTCCATGCCGGTCGAGTCGACGAGCCAATAGCTCGGGGCGGTGAATCCGAGAGGCTCGACCAGTTTCTCCTGCATGTAGTCGGCCAGAGACCGACCGGTCGCCGCGACGATCAGCAGGCCGAGGGCGAGGGTCTCGCCGGAGTTGTAGCGGCAGACGGTTCCCGGCTCGGACTCCTTGGCCATGCCGGCCACGAAGTCCTGCGCGGTGGCCAACCCGGCCATGACACCCGTGAGCCCGAAGACGTCCGAGGCGGTGTCGGCGTAGTCCTCGTTCCAGCGGGCACCCGACGACATGCGCAGGGCGTCCTTGATCGTGACCCCGTCGTAGGCCGATCCCGGGTTGACGGTGATGTAGTCGCTGATCGGCTGGTCGATGCTGGCGATGTGACCCTCTTCGAGGGCGATCCCCACGAGGGTCGAGACGAAGCTCTTGGCGACCGACATCGAGAGCCACGGCACGTCGGGCCCCCCGGTGAGGGCGTAGCGCTCGTACCGGATCCTGCCGTCCTCGAGCATCATCAGCGCTGCGGTGTCGGTATCGACGAAGAACTGCTCGAACGACCGGCTCTCCCCGTGCGTCTCGTAGGTCTCCGGCGCGTCGACGGGCGTGCCGACGTCCCAGGCGCGCGGCGAGCTCGACGGCTCCATCCGGGCTGACGGGAGGATCTGGCCCATCCGATTGAAGTTCTCGTGCTGCGGGACCCCCGTGAACAGGCCGATGTGCTGGTAGGTGGTCAAAGGATCAGAGGTCATGGCGTCTCCCGGGTCGAGGTCAAGACGGACGGTGTGGTGGGCGTCACGGTAGGCGCGCCGCCCTGCCTCCGCCACGCGTTGTGCCGCAGAGCGGTCCCACGAGCCGTACGGTCCGACGCAGGCCTGGGCACACCCCGAGTGCTTAGCGCTGCTCGGTCGGGCCGAACTGAGGAACGCCGGGGAGCGTCGTCACCATGTGCACCAGCGCCGACGCTGACAACGCCTCGTACGTGTGCGGCGTGTCGGCCGGAAACCTGACGAAGTCACCTTGGGCGGCAACGACGGTATCTCCGTCGGGGCCCAACCGGATCTGGCCGGCGACGACGTAGCAGTGGTGCAACGATCCCCGGGCATGGCCGTCGCTCCGGTCGATCGCCGGCGAGGTCCCGATGCGCTCCAGACGCAGAAGAGATGTGCGAACGAATCCGGAGCCGTAGATCTCATCGAGCAGCTTCGACTGCCGCAGCTCGCCGCGGGCCCAGTCTCCGTCGTCCTTGGGAACAACGTAGACCGGCGACCCCCATTCAGTGAGGAGGCGCCGCACCGACAGGTTGAGCGCGGCGGCGACTGCATCGAGCGTCTCGACCGTGGGGTTGCCTTCACCTTGCTCGAGCTTGGACAGCGTCTGCTTGGAGAGGCCGCTGCGCCGGGACAGCTCTCCAATCGAAAACTGGCGCTCCGTCCGGTAACGCCTCACGTTGCGGGCCGCCAGCTGACCGATCTCCGACACGATACCTCCTCGTCATTTATAATATACCACCTGAACTACTTGACCGAACCCCTGGCGCGGAGCAAGATCGACGGGTACCTCCGACAGAACAGGACCTCACATGTCGCCAGCCGCTGGTGCCCCCGAGCGCGACACCCGAGCTGCCGTCGACAAGGCCATCAGCCTGTTGACCGCATTTGGTGACGATGCGCACTCCGGTCTGGGGGTGAGCGAACTCGCGCGCCGCAGCGGCATGAGCAAGTCGACCGCATTCCGTCTGCTGGGCCTGCTCACGCGCAACGGCGTCGTCGACAAGAACGGCAAGACCTACCGGCTCGGGCACCAGCTGCAGCTGCTCTCGGCCTCGACGGAGACACGCCGGCACGGGCTGATCCGCGAAGGGGTGACCCCGTTCCTCGCCGAGCTCTACGAGGCCACGCACGAGACGACGCACCTCGCCGTCCTGCAGGGCTCTGACGTCGTCTACCTCGGCAAGATCTTCGGGCACCGCTCCGCGGCGGCACCCTCTAGGGTCGGCGGACGGGCTCCCGCCCACTGCACCGGAGTCGGCAAGACGCTGCTCGCGTACGACCCCGGCGCGCGCGAGGCTCTCATGGCGGGCACGCTGCGCGCGCTGACGACGCGCACCATCACTGACCCCGCCGATCTCGCGATCGAGCTCGACCAGGTGCTGCGCCGTGGCATCGCCCACGACACCGACGAGGCCGTGGCCGGCCTCTCCTGCGTGGCGGCACCGATCATCGTCCGCGGCACCGTCGTGGCCGCGCTCTCCGTCTCGGGTTCTTCCGACAGCTTCGCGACCGCAGCGCTGGAGCTGGTGCTGCGCCGCGTGTGTGCGGCAGCAGGCCGGCACCTGACCGCGACGCGCCGCCTGTCGCCGTCTCGCTCCACGGTTGGACAGCGCCCTGCCGACGGGCTGCTCCGCGTCGGGTAGGTGACGATCCCTCTCAGGTCTGCGGCACCCGATCGAGATCCATGTCGACCGAGGTGACCCAACCGGGCTCGACGACCAGCAGGCTGAACCCCCCGGCGGCGGTCTCGACGTCGGCGACGTACCGGTACCCCGCCCGCTCGGCGACGTCGATCACCTCGAGGCGCCCCTCGGGCGCGGCGAGGACGAGCCGTCGGCACGCAGGGTCCGCCGGGGCGAACGCTGACGCGTGCCTGGTGAGCAGGTCGCCCACCGCGTCGGGGTCGTCGCAGGGTCGCACCTGGACGAGGAGGTCGTGCTCCCCAGCCGGGAACGCATCCCGGAACGACCCTGCCACGGCTCGCTCCAGCGCGACCTCGATCGAGACGCCTGCGCGGTGCACCTGCCGCCGCACAGCAGTCGTCGACCTCGTCTCCCCCTCCACCTGCCAGTCGGGGCCGAGCTCGATGACGGGCACGGGACCGGAGCCCGTGCCCGTGCCCGGCGTTCCGCTCACGAACCGTCCCGCAGCAGGCTGCGGATGGCGATCTTGTCGAGCTTCCCGGATGCGTTGCGTGGCACCACCTCCACGACCCTGAGCTCGGTCGGCAGCTTGTAGCGGGCCAGCGACCGCTCGGCGTGGGCGCGGACGTCGTCGAGCGTGACCTCGCTGCCCGCCGCGGTCGCGACGACCGCGACGACGGTCTCGCCCCACGTCCGGTGCGGTGCGCCGACGACCGCGACGTCGAGGACACCCGTCAGGTCGGCGAGGGCCGACTCGACCTCGGCGGGATACACGTTCTCGCCGCCCGTGATGATCATGTCCTTCAGGCGGTCCACGATGAAGAGGCAGCCGTCGTCGTCGAGATACCCGACGTCGCCCGTGTGAAACCAGCCCTCGTCGTCGAAGGCGATCCGGTTCGCGGCCTCGTTCTGCCAGTAGCCGGGGGTGACGTTCGGACCCCTGACCACCACTTCGCCGGACTGGCCTTGCAGCAGCTCGGTGCGGCCGTCGGCGACGTCGACGATCGCCACCTCGGTGAACGGCATCGGCAGACCGGCGGATCCTGTCTTGGTGCGGGTCAGCTCAGGGGGGAGGTACGACGCGAACGGGGCCGTCTCGGTGAGGCCCCACGCCTGCTGCAGCAGCACGCCCCGATCGGCGTACTCCACGATGAGCGACGGCGGGACCGGTGCCGCCGCGACGACTGCGGACCGCAACGCCGACAGGTCCTGGTCGAAGAAGCCCTCGGTTCTCGCCAGGGCCGCGAACATCGCGGGCACGGCGAAGAACGTGTTGACACCGTGCTCAGCCAAGTCGCGCATCGTCCGCGCCGGGTCGAACTCCCGGCGCAGTACCACCGTGCCGCCGCGGGTCAGCGTCCGCACCGTGAACGCGTTCAATCCGCCGATGTGGAACAACGGTGCCACCGCCAGGGTCACGTCGTCGCGGCGGGTGTCGATCACCGAGTCGACGTTGAGACCGTTCCACCACACGTTGCCTGCCGTCAGGATGACTCCCTTCGGCCGGCCCGTCGTGCCGGAGGTGAACATCAGCACGGCCACGTCGTCGAAGCCGATGGCCACCGGGTCGGGCACCCGACCGGTCGACACCTTGGCGGCCGACAGCATGACCCAGCGGTCGTCGTGCTCGTCCCCCACTGGGATCGCCGGGTCGTCGTCGACGAGCAGGTGATGGCGGGCGCTGGTCGCGCCGGCCGCCTCGACGACTGCTCGGTGCCCCTCCTCCGACACGATGACGACCGGCTCGGACAGCGCGAGGATGTCAGCCACCTCAGGTGCGGCGAGACGGAAGTTGAGCGGAACGAAGATGGCTCCGAGGCGCGACGACGCGAACAGCGTGACGAGGAACGTGCCGCTGTTCATGCCGAGGTAGGCCACCCGGTCTCCGCGGCCCACGCCACGCTCGGCCAGCGCTGCTGCCGTCGCCGCGACCTCCGCCTCCAGGCAGGCGTAGGTCAGGTCGCCGCCGTCGTACACGAGCGCCGGGCTGTCGGGCCTGTGGGCCGCGTGCCGGGCCACGAACCGGGCCAGACTCACGTCTGCTGCCCGTGCTGCCGTGATCACAGTCGATCCCCTCCAGCCGCGCTGGCGAACCCGCGCACTCCGAGGCCACCGTCGACCTCGATGGCCTGACCCGTGATGTTGCCGCTCTGCGCGCGGGCTGCGAGCAGCACGTATGACGCGGTGAAGTCGGCCGGCTCGACGCTCGAGTCGTGCAGCGGGATCGGCATGGTCGCCCCACTCGCCTCGCGCTTGTCGAACGAGGCGGCCAGCGAACGATCGGACAGGTCGAGCGTCTCGGGACCTCGCAGGTCGGTGCGCATGCCACCGCACGCCACGCCGTTGACCCTGACCTTGGGGGCCAGCTCGTAGGCGAGCTCCTTCATCAGCCCGAGGCACGCGTGCTTGCTCGCGGTGTAGATCGGGCCGCCGCCGTTGACGTAGAAGGACGCGTTGGAGAGCGTCATGACGATGCTGCCCCTGGTGGCGACCAGCTCACGCCAGGCCGCCTCGGCGGCGAGCAGGTAACCCTTGACGTTGACCGCGAAGACCTCGTCGAACGCGGCACCCAGCCGCGGGCCGTCGAGCTGGGTCAGCTGACGCTGGTAGTCCCAGATGCCGGCGTTGGCCACCAGCGTGTCGAGCCTGCCGAACGCGTCGACCGTGACGGACACCGCCCGGTGCATGTTGTCGGACGACCGGACGTCACCGACGATCGTCGTCATGCGCGCCGGCTCGCTCGAGCGTTCGACGGTCTCGCGCAGCCTGTCCTCGTCACGTCCGACGATCGCGACCCGTGCTCCCTCGCGGACGAACCGCTCGGCGACCGCCGCCCCGATGCCGGAGCCGCCGCCGGTGACGAGGGCGACGTCGCCCTCGAGCCAGCCGCTCATGCGTGGTCTCGCACGAAGTCGGCCACCATGCGGTCGAACTCGGCCTGTCGCTCGAGCTGCACCCAGTGCCCGCAGCGGCCGAACACGTGCAGCTGGACATCACGGATCTGCTTCAGCATGATCCCCGCGCCGTCCAGCGTGATCGTGCGGTCGTCGCGGCCCCACAGCAGGAGCGTCGGTGCCGAGATCTTGTGCAGGTCGCGCCACAGCGGGTCCATCCCGCCCCGGCGGGCGAAGGCCGCGTTGTAGCGGTGGTAGAACTCGATGTGGGTCTCGTCGAGGGATGCCTCGTAACGTGCTGTGACGATCTCGGGCCCGAACCGCTTGGGCTCGGCCACCATGACCGAGATGAACGAGGCCATCGTCTTCTCCGACGGGCCGCCGGCGTTGTAGTACTTCCACATCGCCTTCTGGCCCTCGGTGGGCGTCGGCCCCGTCGGGAGCCATCCCCCGCCCGGTGCCATCAACACCAGCGAGATCACGCGGTCGGGCACGGTGATGGCCAGGTCGAGCGCGGCCGCCCCGCCGAGGCTGTTGCCGAGCAGGTGGAAGCGCTCGATGCCGAGCGCCGTGAGCGTCTGCAGCAACGCGTCGGTCGTGATCTGCGTGATCGAGTGAGCATCCAGGTCGGCCTCGGTCGGCCGGTAGCTCTCTCCGAAGCCGGGCTGGTCGGGCAGCAGCACCCGGAACTCGCGGCTCAGCGCCGGCAGGTTCTGGTGGTAGTTGCTGACGCCCGACGCCCCCGGCCCGCCTCCGTGCAGCATCACGAGCACGGGCCCGGCACCCACCTCGGCGACCGAGATCGTGCCGAGGCTCGTCCCGACGGCGTGCCGGGTCAGGGCCGGGTCGGGGGCGTGGTCGGCGGTCATCGAGAGCTCCTGGGTGCGACGAGGCGATGGTGGTGCAGGGGTCAGAAGAAGGTGCTGATGTTCTTGGCGAGCAGGACGTTCTGGTCGAGCAGGATCTCCCGGCGGGCGATCCTCAGCTCGGTGCCGTCCCTGCGCAGCACGTCGGTACGGCTGCCGGCGTAGACGTCGACCTCTCGCTCCAGCCGGTTGCGGTACAGCAGGAAGACAGATCGCACGACGAGGTCGTCGGGCGACAGCTGCGGCTGGGCCGACGGGTCGACGTGGCGTACCACGACGTTGGTGATGAGGTGCCGGGTCCGCGACGGGGGGTCCTCGGCCCAGGCCATCCCCGAGTCGAAGCGGCGGATGCGCCAGGCGAGACTCTCCTTCGTCTCGTCGTAGTACGCCGCCTCGCCGGGAGCGGCGATCGACAGCGCCTGCTGGCGTCTCAGGCGGTTGCTCCGCGTGGGCATCCAGTAGCGCAGGTCGTCGGCCAGCAGGTCCAGCCAGTCGGCGAACCGTCCGTCGTCCAGCAGCTCGGCCTCGCGGTAGTAGAGCTGCTCGACCGCGAAGTGGGTGACGTGGTCGGCCAAGGTCCCCGCGGTCGCCCCGATCTCTCCGGCCGGTGGGGTGGATGCTGTGCTCACGATGCCATCAGACCGTCCGGACCGCGGATGCACCACGCGTCGTGCCGTGCGCCGGCACACCACCCGCCGGCCGGACGAGCTGGCGCGGATCGGTCGACACATCAGCCAACGCGGCGGGATCGACGCGGATCTGCTGGTCGATGATGCGACGAGCCGCACGGACAACCTTGGTGTCATCGACGGCCACCGCCCCCAGCAACCGGTCGCCCTCGATCGCGAAGACCGCGAACGGCGCCGCGGACGGATCGCCTCTCCACACGAGCTCGGACCCGTCGACCAGCGCGCCGACCACCTCGACGTGATGACCGTGCCGATCGCTCCAGAACCACGGTGCTCGGTCGGCCGGCGCGTCCAGACCCATTAGGTGGGCCACGAGCCGGGCGGCCCCGTCCTGGGCCCCCTCCCAGTGCTCGACACGGGGCAGCGGGAGACCCGCCTCGTCCCGCTGCCGTGCGACGTCACCGATCGCGAAGACGCCCGGGCGAGAGGTGCGCTGACAGTGGTCGACCAGCACCCCTCGATCGACGTCGAGCCCGGCCACCGCTGCCAGCTCGTCGCGTGGCACCATGCCGACACCCAGCAGCACCTGGTCCACCACGACCGGGGTCGAGCCGTCGTCGAGGTGCGCCACGATCCCCTCGGGAGAGGCCACCAGCCTGGCCACACCGGCGTGGCGCAGGTCGATGCCGCGCTCCACGTGGGAGTCGTGCATCCAGCGGGCCACCGCGGTGCCCACCACCGCGGCCAGCGGAGGATCGACCGGATCGACCATGGTCACCGACATCCCGAGGTCGACGAGGGTCGAGGCGGCCTCGGCACCGATCAGCCCGGCCCCGACCACGAGCACGCGGCAGCCGGGTCTCAGCGCGTCCCTCAGGCGCTCGGCGTCCTCCACGTCGCGCAGCACGTGCACACGGGCATCGGCGACACCCGGCACGGGCGGCACTGCCGCCCGTCCGCCCGTCGCGATGACGACGGCGTCACCGGAGACGTCTCCGGCCGACGTGCTCACCGTCAACGTGCCGGTGTCGAGACCCAGCACCGTCGTCTCGCTCATCAGCTCGACCTGGTGCTCGGCATACCACTGCGAGGGCTGGAGCGCGATGGCCTCGCCATCCTTCTGACCCGCCAGGTAGCCCTTGCTCAGCGGCGGACGGTCGTAGGGACGCTCGCCCGCATCGATCAGCAGCAGGTCGCCCCGGTAGCCGGCGGCCCGGAGGCCGGCGCACGTGGCGACTCCCGCGATGCCGGCTCCGACCATCACGACCCTCCGCGGGGGCACCACGGTCATGGTGTCTCCGCGGCACGAGGGCGCAGCCAGACGCAGCCCTCGCGCACCTCGACCTCGTGGGTCGTGGTGTCGCGCGTTGCGGGCATCGACAGGACCTGGCCGGACTTGAGGCAGAACGTGCCCGCGTGGAGCGGGCATTCGACCTCGCCGTCGCCGATCCACCCGTCGGCCAGCGAGGCGTCCTCGTGCGTGCAGGTGTCGTCGAGCGCGTAGAACGTCCCGTCGTCGTCGCGTAGGACCGCGATGTCGTCGGACGTGCCGGTTGCGTCGCGTGACACGACCATGCCCTCGCCCTCGTCGACGTCGTCCACCTCGGCGACCTTGATCCACTCGGTCATGACTGCTCCTCGTGCCAGGCGGGCGTGCTCATGAGCTCTTGCCACCGCGCGTAAAAAGAACGACCTGCGGCGTCGCTGTAGAGCTCGCTGGTCAGACCGGGGTGGCGACCGTCGTCGCGCTCGGACCCCATGCCCATCTGGTAGTTGAGCGGCACATTGTTGGTCACGAACCCGCGCGAGATCGCCTGGACCTCGCTCCAGTTCTCGCCGTCGTCCTGCTCGAAGATGCCCGAGGGACCGAACGTGCGCAGGTTGTAGAGGCGCTGCGCCTCACGCACCTCGGGCGGCATCGACTTGTCGAGAACGGTCCACGCCCAGACCTCCATGCGGTCGGGACCCTTCGGGTGCCAGACGCGAATGCTGCCATTGACCGGCATGTAGGAGAAGTTCGGGAATACCGTAGCGTGACCGTTCGTGAGCGGGCCCTCCACCCGGGCGTCACCCAGTCGTTCGCGCAGGGCGGCGTAGTCGTAGTACTCGTGGACAGTCTTCGCGTCGAACCGGTTCTTGGGGTGCACCGGGAAGCCTGCCCCGTGTCCCTGCGGGTCGACGTACTGGCGTCCCGAGCGGTGCACGATCTCGTCGCGCGACCCTCGGCCCGTCGGCGACAGCACCATCAGCGCCGAGGCGTGGCTCATGTTGACGTGGTACCAGTCGGTCGCGAACTGCTCGGCCGCGAGCTTCCAGTTACCTGCGAGCTCCCACTTGTGGATGCCGCCGACGACGACCGTGCCCTCTTCGTCCTTGTCGAGCATCGCGTCCATGTACCAGGCCATCTGGCCCAGCGACTCCGTCAGCGCCGGGGCCTGCGGGTTCCACGTGCCGAACACGAGGCCCCGGTAGCTCTCGACGAGCGGCACCTCCACGAGGCCCCAGTCCTTGCTGTCGAACGAGTCGGGATAGCCGGCGGAGTTGGGCACGCTGACGAGCTTTCCCTCAAGGTCGTACGACCAGCCGTGATAGGTGCAGGTGAAGTTCTTGGTGTCACCGAAGTCGGCCCGGCAGACACGGGCGCCGCGGTGGCGGCACGAGTTGAGGTAGGCGCGCAGCCGCTTGCCCTTGTCGCGCGTGACGATGACGGGGTCCTCGCCCATGTAGGTCGTGAAGAAGCTGCCGGGCTTCTTGAGCTGGTCCTCGTGCGCCAGGAACAGCCAGCTCGTCGCGAAGACGCGGCGCTGCTCCTGCAGGTAGATTTGCCCGTCGGTGAAGATGGCCCGGTCGAGCAGGCCCGTCTCGACGTCGACGAGACCGCTGACGTCGACGCTCGGGGCAAGCTCGGGAGGACGTGTCAGGTTGCCGCGAGGCACCGTGGTGTGCTCCGGAGTGGTCGCCATGACCGCAACGATCCAAGGTCGGCACGTCCTGATCCATGCCACGTGCCGCGCTCCGGCACACCACGTCCGGGGAGCGCGCGCGGTCGACGAGGATCGCCCCATGCGTGCTGCCGTCGCCATGTCCCAGGACCCCCACGACCCCCTCGCGTGCCTCGAGGTGCGCGACGTCCCGCGCCCGGAGGTCCGAGCGGGCTGGTCGACGGTCAAGGTGCTCGGCTCGTCGATCAACATGCACGACCTGTGGACCCTGCGCGGCGTCGGTCACTCGCCCGACAACATCCCGATCGTGCTCGGCTGCGACGCCGCGGGCATCGACGAGGACGGGAACGAGGTCATCGTGTATCCCGTCATTGCCGATGCCGACGCGGGCGGCGGGGACGAGACCCTCGACCCGGGGCGGGCGCTGCTCTCCGAGCAGCACAACGGCGCCTTCGCCGAGTACATCTCGGTGCCGACCCGCAACCTGGTGCCGAAGCCGGCCTTCCTGTCGTTCGACGAGGCGGCGTGCCTGCCGGTCGCCTGGGGCACTGCCTACCGGATGCTCTTCACCCAGGCGCGGATCTCCGCCGGTGACCGGGTGCTGGTGCAGGGCGCTGGCGGCGGGGTCGCCTCGGCGGCGATCCGGCTGGCCGTGGCTGCGGGTGCCGTCGTGTACGCGACCAGCCGCAGCGCGGAGAAGCGCGCCGCGGCGGTGGCCTGGGGTGCCGCAGCGGCAGTCGCGACCGGCGAACGACTCCCCGAGCGGGTCGACGTGGTCATCGAGACCGTCGGCGAGGCCACGTGGTCGCACTCCTTGAAGTCGCTACGTCCCGGCGGGACCGTCGTGATCGCCGGGGCGACCAGCGGCATGAACCCGCCCGCCGATCTCGGACGGGTCTTCTACCTGCAGCAGCGCATCATCGGCTCGACCGGCTGCACCCGGCACGAGCTCGTGGCTCTCCTGCGCATGCTCGAGGCCACCGACACCCGTCCGATCGTCGACCGGACCCTCGACCTCGACGACATCCACCTCGGCTTCACCGCCATGGCGTCGGGGGACGTGACCGGCAAGATCGTCGTCCGCCCGCACGGTGCGGCTGCCGCGTCGTCCCCTCGCCGCTGACCATCCGACCCGCAAGCCATCCGACACCGCTGAACAGGAGCCACCATGCCCATGGCACTCGTGGGACTGTCCCACTCACCACTGATCGACACCAATCCGCCGGCTGCCGAGGTCGTCGCCGCGGTCGACGCCGCCATCGGGGAGGCGCGAGCGTTCATCGCGGACTTCGCTCCCGAGCTGGTCGTGCTCTACGCCCCCGACCACTACAACGGCTTTTTCTACAAGACGATGCCGCCGTTCTGCCTCGCCACGGCCGCCGAGGCGGTCGGCGACTTCGGATCGGCCGCTGGACCGCTCTCGGTCGACGAGGCGGCTGCCAAGCGTCTCGCCGAAGGCGTACTGGCGCGCGGGATCGACCTGACCGTCTCGGCCCACATGGTCGTCGACCACGGCTTCGCCCAGCCTCTCGAGGTGCTGTTCGGCGGGATCGACGCGGTGCCGGTCGTGCCCGTCTACGTCAACGGTGTCGCGACGCCGCTCGGACCCGTCAGTCGGGTGAGGGCCCTGGGTGAGGCGATCGGGCAGTCGGCCGCGGAGCTCGACCGTCGGGTGCTGTTCGTGGCCTCGGGCGGTCTGTCGCACGACCCGCCGGTGCCGGTGCTCGAGGGCGCCCCGCCCCCCGTCGCGCACGCCCTGATCGAGGGTGTGCCGCCGACGGCCGAGCAGCGGGCACGCGGCGAGCGACGAGTGCTGCAGGGTGCCCTGGACTACGTCGCGGGCACGTCCTCGATGCGGCCGCTGAACCCCGCCTGGGACAATCTCGTGCTCGACACGTTCGAGTCTCAGCGCCTGCACGACGTCGACACGTGGACCAACGAGTGGTTCGAGAGCGAGGGCGGCGGCTCGGCCCACGAGGTGCGCACGTGGATCGCCGCCTACGCCTCGCTGGCCGCCGCCGGGCCCTATGAGATGACAGAGCGCTTCTACCGTGACATCCCCGAGTGGATCGCCGGGTTCGCGGTCACCACGGCGCGGACGTCCGACTGACCCCGGTCAGCGGGCGGGACTCTCGACGACGGCTGCACGCAGCTGGTGCTTGAACGTCTTGCCGGTCGCGTTACGAGGCAGGTCGTCGAAGACAACGCGGTGACGCTCGCGGAGCTGACGGATCGGACCGGTCTACCCAAGAGCAGTGACGCCCCGGACTCAGTGCGAGCAGGTGCACTGACCGGGCGGGCAGTGGCTGCAGCCCGCCGCCGGGACGTCGAGTGCCGGACTGCGGTCGAAGAAGTTGGCCGGCATCAGCATGAAGCTCGCGACCTCGTTGGGCATGACGGGCCAGTCCTCGGACCGGGGTATGTGGGTCACGCCGAGCGTGTGCCAGAGCACGACGTCGGTGTCCTCGACCGGCCGGTTCGCGGCCGACCACAGGGCCAGTCCGTTGCCCGACTTGTCCATGTTGGGGTGGTCACCCGCGGCATGGATCTCGTCGGGCGAGTACGGCGTGACCCACACGTTCTTGGTGGCGAAGCCCGCGCGCTTGACCATCAGCGAGGGCTCTTGGGCGATGAGGGTGTCCGACGCCCAGCCCGGCAGCAGCTTGTAGCCGACGGGGACGCCCCACTGGTTGGTCTTGTGCGGGTTGACGACGGTCCAGGCGCGGGCCGTCTGCGGGTTGGTGAGGCCGTCGCCGTCGAGCTCGTTCCTGATCGGGGTCTTGGTCACCCGGATCGCGTTGCCGTACGGATTGGTCGGTCCGACCGGCTCGCCGTCGACATCGGTCTGGTAGACGGTGTTCTGCCAGCCGTCGACCTCCATGTCGAGGCGGAAGTTGAACAGGTGCTGGTGCCACGTCGCGGCGAGGTTCTCGGCCACGGGGCTCGCCTGTCCGGGCAGCTCACCCTCGTAGGCGATGGTCTGCACGATGCCCATGAGCTTGGTGTCGACCTCGATGTGGCCGTCTTGGAAGAAGTTCCAGTAGAAGCCGTAGTGGTAGTTGCCGACCGTCGCGATGAAGCTGACGACGAGCTTGCGCGAGCGACGCACGTCGACCTTGCCGGTCACCCAGTCGGTGTGCTTCCAGAGGATGCCGGCGTCCTCCTCGTGAATGCAGATCGCGTTCTCGATCGTGGTCGGGTTGCCGTCGTCGTCGGCCATGACAGCGTCCATGTAGGTGATGTCGCCGAGGCAGTCGCAGCCCAGCACGAGCGAGTTGGCCATCCGGCCGAGCCCGTACTCGCCGGCGTCGAAGGCGCTGCGGAAGTAGTGGTTCTCCTGGGGGATGCCGTAGGGCACGATCATCTCGCCGACCGCGGCGCGGTGGATGATCGAGCGGTAGTCCTCTCCGTCCCGGTACTCGATGCCGGTCAGCACGAGGCCGTCGATGGGGTGCATGCCGATGCGGAAGCGCCACTTCTGCCACGTCATCTGCGGGCCGTCCAGCACGAAGCCCGGACCGTTCGGCTGCGTGATCTCCAGGGGCGCGACGTCGGTGCGCATCGGCTGGTTGGCGTCGGCGGTGTAGTTGCCGCACGTCATAGGCATCGGGCGCACTCCGGCGTCCTCGACCGCGACGACCTCGCGCGCGACCGTGTCGACCAGCACGATGACACCCTCGACGATGTGCGCGTACGCGTTGTCGTCCTCGAAGTGCCGGAAGTAGGTGACGCCGGCCCAGAGGCGCCGGCCTGCGAGGGCTAGGTCGGCGCGGTTGCCGACGCCGAACGGGTCGAGCTGCACGAGCGTCAGGTCGTCGATGCCGCGCTTGGCGAGTGCCTCGACGAACTGCGGGTCGGCCTTGGCGAGGGTGTCGACGATCTCGACCTCCTCGGCGAGCATCTGCGCGCTCCCCTCGGTCAGCTGGTCGGCCGACACGATGGTCTCCTCGTCGAGGTCGACGACGACGTTCCACGACGCGGCCGACGTGCGGTCGAGGACGATCGCACGCGCCCGGCGGGTGACGGCCTCTCCGGCACGCACCTTCGCCTTGTCGGGCTCGTCGAGGAACAGCGAGCCGAAGCCCGGCCGGTCACCGGCGATGCCGTGCTGCTTGATGAGCGCCGACGCGAGGGAGATCTCGCTGGCCGTGAGGGAGTCGAAGAGGGCGGAATGCATGCAGAGAAGGTGCCACGCGGACAACCCGTCCCCCAAGAGGAGGTTCGTTGACCGAACCGTCGGCCTGTCGGTGTTGGCACCGCCGGAGGATCGTGACGTCATGAGCTCACCCGACGTCCTGACCGCCGACACCGTGCTGCGTGGCGGCCCCGTCCTCGACCTGACCGACTGGAAGCCCGGCGACGAGGTCACCGCCGACTGGATCGCGTCCCGCCCTCGCGCCCTGGCCGTCCGCGACGGAGAGATCGTCGCCCTCGGACCCGACGCCGAGCAGCTGATCGGCCCCGACACCCGCGTCGTCGAGCTCGACGGCGACACCGTGATCCCCGGCATCAACGACGGCCACCTGCACTTCACGGCGTACTCGGTCACGACGCACACCTACGTGAAGATGGGCACCGACGTCTTCACCGACCTGGCGCAGTTGCCGTCGTATCTCACCGCCGACCGCATCGACGCCAGCGGGTGGATCCGCGGCCACGGCTGGGACGAGCTGGTGCTGGGTCGCAAGATCACGGCGCGCGACATCGACGACGCCTTGGAGGTCAACGGCATCGCCGGCACGCCCGTCGCGCTGTTCGACTGGAGCGGACACTCGCTGTCGGCGAACTCCGTGGCCCTCGAGCTCGCGGGCATCACCGCGGCGACGTCCGATCCGGCCGGTGGCGTCATCTACCGCGACGCCGACGGGGGGGCTGAGGGCTTCCTGACCGATGCTGCGATCTCGTTGATGATCGCGGTTGTCCCTCCCGTGCCCACGGAGCACCTGCTCGACGCCTACCGCAAGGGACAGGCCGATCTGCACGCCCTCGGCATCACGGCCCTGACTGAGCCCGGTCTCGGACCGGGTTACCTGGCCCTGCTCGACGGCTCCGGCTCGGTCGAGGCGCTCGACGCCCTCGGCGACCTGGCGGAGGCCGGCGACCTGACGCTGCGCGTGTCGGTGCTCGTGCTGCCCAACGGCACGGGTGGTGCCAACGCGGCCGACGTCAAGAAGCACCTCGAGGCCGGGCTCGCCCGCCGCTACGACGACCGTGACGTCGACCCGCGACGCCTGACCATCGCCGGCGTGAAGGTGTTCGCCGATGGCACGCCCCAGAACGGGACGACCTGGCACAAGGAGCCCGTGCACGAGGACAACCCTCCGGAGCACCGCTGCGGCCACATGGTCGTGGTCGGCGACTCCGACGTCGACAAGGTCGAGGAGCTGCGCGACATAATCCGGTTGGTCGACGCCGCGGGGCTGCAGGTCGCGATCCACGCCATCGGCGACCAGACCGTCGAGACCGTCATCGACACGATCGCCGAGATCGCACCGAACAGCCCGTTGCGGCACTACCTGATCCACACCACCGAGCTGTACCCGCACGGCTGGGAGACGCTGGCCGCCAACGGCATCGGTGCCTGCTTCAACCCGGTGATCATGAGCACCTTCGCGCGTTTCCTGCCGGCCAACCGGGTGCTGCGCACCGAGCCGATCCGTTCGACGTTGCACGCGGGTGTTCGCCCAGGCATCACGTCCGACGCACCCGTCGTGCCGCCGGACTGGCGTCCCGCTGTGGTCTACGCAGTGACTCGTGCGCACTGCTGGGAGGGCGAAGTGCCATCGGAGGACACCGAGGGGATCACGACCCTCGACGCGTTGGCGCTGCTGACCAGTGGTGCGGCCTTCCGTGATCGCGCGGAAGGCTGGCGCGGGACCCTGGCTGTCGGTCAGCGAGCCGACCTCGCGGTGCTGCAGGGGTCTTGGCCCGGCGACGACGAAGTCGAGTCGCTCATCGATCGTCCGATTCGCCTCACCATGGTGGACGGAGCCGTCGTCCACTCTGCCTGACGCCACGAGCCAGATGGGGCAGTCGGCCGTCTGCGAGCCGATCGGGAATTGTTCCCGTCGTCCACCATCGGACAGATCAGGAGCTCGCCGCGCGCCATCCACACCTAAGCTCCGGCCGCCCCTTCGTGGGTCAGCTCAATCATGCGCCCGAAAGCTTCTGCCCAGGAAGTGCCCGGCGCCGGCAAGCTCCTAACCTCGGAGGCAGCTGTGGACCCAGAGTGTTGCCGCCCGAACATCCACACGCCTCATTGACCCAGCGGTGCCACACCGCGCCGATCGACTAAACGGGATCCACAACCCGCCCGGGGTCCAATGATCTAGCCACGGTCCGCTTCCCTCCCGACGCCGGAAGCGAGTCCGGAGGGGTCATCGGCGTCCCCGTTGGAACAACCCGAAACGCTACATGGTGAACCGACTCGACGAGACGAGCAACTGCCCGAGCGGAAAGCGCCCGTCCGACGTGCTGAGCGGCTTCATGTCGAGGACCATCTCGGCCACGTCGTCCACCACCAGCGCCATCGTGAGCACGACTAACGGACGAAAGCCCTGCGAACGTCCAGGCTTGCCTCGCCGCAAGTTCAACAGCTCCAAGGAGTCCCGATCCTGCAGACTCCGAATTCGGCAAACGGCCACCACGCCCGTGGCGACCCATCAGGTAGCCGCGACATCGTCGAGGAAGTAGTCGACGAGCGCGGCCGCCCGGACTCGGATCTCCTCGTCCAGGGAAGCAATATGATCCAGCAGCACGTCGGGGTCGAGCCCGCTGTCCCGGGCGTCCTGCGCGCCTCCGTCCTCAATCCAGGCGCGGACGCTGTCGGCGTCGACCTCCGGGTGGAACTGCACTGCGAAGTTGCGGCGGAGCACGAACGCCTGCGGGGCAGCGGCGTTGACGCCGACGACCGTCGCCTCCGCCGGCGGCACGAACCGGTCGTGGTGCCATTGCGTCCAGACCCCGGTCACTGCTGGCACTCCCAACACGACGTGCGGGCCGATCTCCGAGGCCGGCGATGCGACGACGTCGCCACCATGTGCTTGGGCGAGCATCTGCCCGCCGAAACAGATCCCGAAAACGGGCACTCCGGACTCGTCAGCGGTGTGAAGCAGCTCGAGCTCGGGCTTCACCCACGACGCGATCTGGTCGCTGTAGACACTCCACCGGGCACCCAGCACGAGGATGGCGTCGTAGTCCCGTGCGTCCGGGAACTCGAAGTCCACGCCGGGATCGTCGGTGCGGTCCGGCGGAACCACCCGGACACTGGTGACGTGGTAGCCGCGCGCAACGAAGCGCTCCTCGATCGACCCGGCCGAAAGGTAGTCGTGCCCGATGATCAGCAGCTGCTTCATCAGATCAGGGCGCCGGTCGCGAGACCACGGAGACGGGGAACTTCTTGATCCCGTTCACGAAGTTGCTGCGTACCCGGGTGACGTCACCGTTCACCTTGATCGACTCGATGCGCGGCAGGAGGGTCTCGAACAGGATGCGGATCTCCATGCGGGCGAGGTTGCTCCCCAAGCAGAAGTGTGGGCCGCCCTTGCCGAACGTGACGTGGTCGTTGGGATAGCGCCTGACGTCAAGCTGGTCGGCGGCGTCGAACACGGTCTCGTCGCGGTTGCCGGAAGCGAACCACATGACGACCTTGTCGCCCTTCTTGATCTGTGCACCGCCCAGCTCGACATCACGGGTCGCCGTCCTTCGGAAGTGATAGACCGGTGACGCCCAGCGGATCAGCTCCTCAACCCCGACAGCCATGGCCTCAGGGTTGTCGCGCAGGTATGCCAGTTGCTCAGGGTTGTTGATCAGGGCCAGCATCGCGTGACTGATGGCGTGTCGGGTCGTCTCGTTCCCGGCGACGACGAGAAGGAGGAAGTAGTTGTCGAACTCGGTCGCGGTCAGCGGCTCACCGTCTTCGGGCACCCGGTTGACGAGCTTGCTGACGAGGTCGTCGCCGTCACCTCCGCGCCGCTCAGCCGCGAGCTTTCGGCCGTACTCGAACACCTCCAGCGAGGCCGGAGACCTGAACGGCAGATGCTTGTAGGTCTCGCTGTCGCTGCTGCCGAGGAGAACGTCGGCATAGTCGGGATCGGTGTTCCCGATGATCCGGTTGCCCCACTCGATGAGCTGATCTGTGTCGGTCTCGGGCACCTCGAGCAGACGGGCGAGAACCTGAATCGGGAAGTCAGCGCTGATCTTCTCGACGAAGTCGAACTCGTCCTGGGCCAGCGCCTCCTCGACTGTTTGGCGCGTTAGGTCCCGGAGAAATTCCTCGTAGCGCCCGAGCATGCGACCACCGAAGTCACGCAGCAGCAGCTTGCGCAGCGCCATGTGGCGCGTGCCGTCGCTCTCGAGCATGGAGCGACGCAGGGCGACGTAGTCCTCGTCGTCGACCTCCTCGAGGTTCACGTACTTCGTCGATGTGAAGGTCTCCGGATCGCTGTCGACCGCCTTGATGTCGGCGTGCCGCGTCACCGACCAGAACCCGGAGTTGGGCGGCGCCTCAGCATTCCAGTGCACCGGCGCCTCGGCCCGGAGGGTTTCGAACGCGGCCCAAGCCTCATTGCGCTCGAACAAGCTGAGATCGGTGAGATCGATTCCCGGGAGGGTGTGCTGTGTTGTCATGCTTGCTCCGCATCGGAAGGTGTTCAGAGGTGGTAGGCGTACTCGCGCGATTCCCAGTCGGTCACCCAGCGGGAGAACCTTTCGAGCTCGTTGCGTTTGTAGGCGACGAAGGAGTTCACGAACGTGAGCCCCAAGATCTCCGTCAGTTCCTGGTCCGCCTCCAGTGCGTCCAGGGACGCACCGAGCGATGACGGAAGCCGCGGAGCCTTGGTCTCGTCGTAGCCGTAGCCCTCAAGAGGACTCCCGAGCTCCGCCTTCGACTTGATCCCCAGATATGCGGCAGCCAGCGTCGCCGCGATCGCAAGATAGGGGTTGGCTGTCGCGTCGCCGAGGCGGAGCTCAAGCCTGGACGCCATCCCCCGCTCGGGCGGGATCCGGACCATCGCGCTCCGGTTGTCCAGCCCCCAGTCGATCAGCCATGGCGCAAGGGTGTCGGGTCCGAATCGCTTGTAGGAGTTGATGGTCGGGTTGCACAGTGCCGCGATGGCTGGGGCGTGCTGCAGGACGCCGGCGATCGCGCTTCGTCCCGTGTCGGACAGGCCATGAGCGCCAAGGGGATCGTCGAACGCGGCGGCGCCGTCATCGGTGAGCGCCGAGAAGTGCAGGTGGAATCCGGAGCCACCCTCGTCGTTGAACGGCTTAGCCATGAAGGTGACGCTCTTCCCGGCGCGGCGCGCCAGCTCCTTGATCGCCGCCTTGAACCGGAACGCCCGATCCGCTGCGTCCAGCGCGGTCGAGTGCCAGAGGTTGATCTCGAACTGTCCACTCGAGAACTCGTGGTTGCCGGCCACCACCTCGAGGCCGTAGCCATCGAGCTGCCTGAGTGTGTCCAGGAGAAAGTTGTCGGGATCGCCCTTGCGCCCGGAGACATATACGTTTCCGGTGGCTTCGCCGTATCGTGACCATCCGGTCGGCGTGGACGGATCAGCATCCAGCACGAAGAACTCGAGCTCTGGTCCGAGAACCGGTGACAAGTCAAGCTCGGCGAACTTCTCCACCACGCGCCGCAGGACGTTGCGAGGGCTCTCCTGTGATGGCGTCCCGTCCGGATTGAAGACGTCGACGATGCAGTGTGCGACGCCGGGCTCCCACGGCATGGCGATCAAGGTCGCCAGGTCGGGTCGAGTAACTACGTCAGGCAGCCCGTCGGCCTGTCCGCCCTCGAAATCAACCACGTCCCCGCGGGGGGTCGTGCCGTACACGGAGCGGCAGAACGCCACCCCGCCGGCGGTTGTTCGGGCAAGGCGGCTCGTCAGCACATCCCGTCCGCGCTCC
Organism: Aeromicrobium sp. P2_G6; assembly: GCF_056403535.1. NCBI lineage: Bacteria > Bacillati > Actinomycetota > Actinomycetes > Propionibacteriales > Nocardioidaceae > Aeromicrobium > Aeromicrobium sp. P2_G6. The sequence goes on from NZ_JBFUFH010000001.1 coordinate 353,141, forward strand.
GAGCCGATGAAGTCGGAATAGCCGAGTCGAACCACGTCGATGTCTTGATCTCGAAGTCGCTGCTCTGCTGCGGCGAGACCCTCCAGGTCGTGCTGCACGGGCTGCTCCTGACGTGGGTGTGAATGAACGGTACGCGACAAACTTGCCATCTGTAAAGTTTCTCGGTCAGTCATCGCGACTCACACGTGCGCGAGTCCTCGTCGCGATCGACCCCAGAGGCGTCTCGCCCTGCTCGATCAGCATCGCGCGGATGATCCGACGCACTTCGAGGGCGGCCGCGTCAGCACTGACATGAACCTCACGCTCGAGGGGGTCGCGGTCGTTGCTGGACTGCAGGATCTCCAGGACGTCCTTGACGCGGGTGTAATAGCTCCGGAATGTCGCCTCGAGCTGTTGGCTCACCCGCGTGTCGTCAACCGCGAAATTGCGACTCAGCCGCCAGATCAATCCAGTGCTCCCCACTGCGCGAGGAGTGACCGCCTGGACGAAACGCAGGTGATAGAGCCCGGCCGGGACAGATTCCGAGTCAGCGACGCGGACGTCGAAGCTGTCGATCCAGAGACCTGGTCCGACGAACGAGCCTTCCTCGGTCTGAACGTGCTGCTCCTCGGGTGACACGCCCAGGAGGCCGGCGTGCCACGTGGCCAGTGGTGACCGTGGGAAGGACCTGATGTGCGTCACGGTTGTTTCGTTGAGCTTGACCTCGAGAGGCGGCGGTGAGTCGAGCAGGACGGCGGGCGCAATGTCCGGGGCTACAACGGGCACATGCGTGATGTCGGCGAAGTTCTCGTGCAGCAGGAGAAAGTTCGCCTCGACCTCATCCTCGCCCGCGACGGTTCTCCAGCTCGGATCCTCCAGCCACGGGAGCTCCGGTGGAGTACGTCCGTCCGACGCATTGGCGGATCCCGGCCACAGCCACACGAACCCGTTGAGCTCGACGACCGGAAAGGCGCGGACTTCGGCGCCGAATGGCACGTGCGACTGTGACGGGACGCGGATGCAGCGACCATCAGGAGCGTACGTGAACCCGTGGTAACCATCGACGATGTTGTCGCCGTCGACATGCCCGCGACTCAGCGGGTATCCGCGATGTGCGCACTTGTCGATCAACGCGACAGCAACTCCGCTCTCGGTCCTGTAGAGCACGATCGGCATGTCAGCCATCCGGCGGCGGATGGGAGTCCGGGTTACTGCCTCCGCTGCTGCAGCGACATACCAACAGTTGAGTGGAAATTGATCGAGTCGGTCACGCCGCGCACGTTCTGCTGAGCGAATCATGGTGAAGTCCCGTCTGTCAGAGGTCGAGGGTGAGCCGGCCGGAGGTGCAGCGGGAGACGCAGATCAACATGTACTCGTTCGACTCGCGCTCCTCGTCGGACAGGATCGAGTCGCGATGGTCCACGTCTCCGCTGATCACGCCGGTCTCGCACGTACCGCAGACGCCCTCGAAGCAGGACCCGAGCACGCTCACGCCGGCCTCCTGCACCACGTCGAACACGGACTGACCGGGCTCGACCGTGAGCGTCTTTCCAGATCGCTGCAGGACGACCTCGAACGCATCCTCTGGACCGTCGTCGTCGACCGCGGCCTTGGCCGCGAACCGCTCGACCTTCAACGAGCGCGAGCGATCCGGACGAGTGCTGACCACTGATTCGACGGCCTCCAGCAATTCTTCTGGACCGCAGCAGTAGATCAACGAGCCGTCGTCGTCCCCAACGGCTTCGGCAAGGTCGATCCGTCCCACTTCGTCGCTGGGCGCGATGCGTACCTTGTCGCCGAATTCGAGGAGCTCGTCGACGAACGCCATGGAGGCGATACTGCGTCCGCAGTAGGTCAGCGACCACTCGTCTCCGGCCGCTTGCACCTCCCTGATCATCGGCAGCAATGGCGTGATACCAATACCCCCCGCGATGAACCGGTAGGACGATGCACGCACGAGGGGGAAATGGTTGCGCGGTCCGCGGACTTTGAGGCGCGAGCCCGATTTCAGGCTCTCGTGGATCGATCGGGATCCACCTCTGCCGTCGTCGGAACGGAGCACCGCTACTCGCCATCGATGGGAGTCCCTGGGGTCACCGCAGAGCGAGTACTGGCGCGTGAGCCCGGACTCGAGCATCAGGTCGACGTGGGCGCCCGGCGTCCAGCGTGGCAGCGCGGATCCCGACGGATCGACCAGCGTCAATGCGAGCACGCCATCGGCTGCTGCATGAGCCTGATCGACCTCGAGCTCAAGCTCCACTTCTCGGACCACGGTCATCGTGTCAGTCGTCATCTGCGGGCCTCCAAGACCTGTCGCTTCTCAGCGCTGCGGCGCACGTTGGCCGCGGTGCTCCCAATCGCCGCCCAGTGCAGTCGAAAGCACTTCTTCACTTTCGGTCGGCTGGGCTCCGCAGTCCTCACGGACCGGAACAGGACCGGAGACGATGTGGTTCCGCAAGGTGCCCAGCCCTTCGACCTCGACCTCGACGATGTCCCCCGGGTACACCGTTCGCGACGTTGCCGGCGTCCCCGAGAGGAGCACGTCGCCCGGGAACAGCGTGATGGTCCGCGCGATGTCGGCCACCAGGTAGTTCATGTCCCACTTCATCTCGGACGTGTTGCCGTCCTGCTTGACCTCCCCGTTGACCAACGTCCGAATGCGCTTGTCGTGGAAGTCCCAGTCGTCGATGAGGCCGGGGCCAAGCGGGCACAGGGTGTCGGATCCCTTGACGCGCAGCATCGATCCAGCGTCAGTGTCCCGGAAGTCGTGCAACCCGTAGTCGTTGGCGATCGTGTAGCCCGCGATGTGGTCCCCCGCCTCGTCCGGGCTCACGTTGCGCGTCGTCTTGCCGATGACGATGGCGATCTCGCCCTCGAAGTTCAACCACTTGCATCGCTCGGGACGCACGACGGCACCGTCATGGGCGTTGAGCGCCGAAGTCGGCTTGTGGAAGTAGGTCGGTGCGTCCGGCAGCCCGATCCCGAACTCGGCGACCCTGCTCTCGTAGTTGAGATGGACAGCGACGATCTTGGAAGGCACGACGGGGGGCAGGTGGGTTGCCTCCTCGATGGCGACGGTTCGACCATCGGGAGCTCGGAGCTCCTCCCCCACTCGTACGGTCTGGACGACGTTGCCGTCGAGAAGGATTCTTCTGAACTCGGTCATGCGGGATCTCCTGCTGTCAGTGGGAAGTAGCGGGCATCGGCCTCGGTCAGCTCGGTGCGGCGGGGCGCCGGAAAGCCAGCTGCGGGCCGGTCGAACCACAGGTGGACCTGGCCCGTGCCGATCGAGTTCTCGTACTCGCCATACATGCGGGACGGCGCAGTGCAGTCGCCTTCGCCGAGGGCGCCGATCATCATCAGGTAGTGCCCGAAGCGCGCCTCGGGCCGGAAACGGTAGAACTCCGGCATCGTGTCGAGCACCTGCCGGTGGTCACCTGCCGCGAGCCACTCCAGTCGTACGCGGTCGGCTTCTGCGGCTTCTGGGGTGAAGATGTGGTCGACGCCGGCGGACTCGTGCTGGCGGAGCTCGCGCAGCGGCCAGAACGTGTGCGACATCGCTCCGGAAGCGATCAGGAGCACACGTCGGTCTGACGCACGAATCGCGTCACCCAAGGCCCGGCCCAGTCGGAGATTGTCCTCGGTGTCCGCGGTCTGGCAGACCCCGATCGAGACCCATCGCTTGTCGGGCAGCCCCTGTCCCAGGAACTCCCAGAGATTCGTCGTCGCGTAGAAGATCGGCAGGTGGTCGTCGTCGATCGCCGTGATCCACGTGCCGTGCTCAGCACCCCTCGCCGCGATCGCATGGGCGAGCTCTGGATCGCCTGCGAAGTCGTACGGCCGCCGGCACATGCCGCGCGGCAGCTCCTCGGACGTGAAGAGTCCGGCCCGCCTGTTCTGCGCTGTGACGACGAACTCGACTGTCGTCGCCCAGTGCGAGTCGAGGACCACGACAGTGTCGTAGTCGAGCACGTCGAAGACCTCGGCGCGAAGTTCCTCGAGCCCCGAGACGAGCGTCGAGTCCTGGCCGTGGTTGAGCTCGCGTCGTGTGGCCTCAGGCAGGACGATGGTCGGTACGTGCGCCAGCAGACCGGCGCCGACGATGTCACCCATGATGTTCTCCCGTGGTCGATGTGTCCGTGCGCCAGCCCTCGGGTGAGAACACGGTGTTCTTGATGTCGGAATAGAACTCGAACGACCAGTCGCCGCCTTCTCGGCCGATCCCGGACCGTCCTGAGCCGCCGAACGGCGCACCGAGATCGCGTACGAAGAAGCAGTTGACCCACACGGTGCCGGCGACCAGGGCAGAACTGACTCGTTCAGCCCTGACGGGATCCCCGGTCACGAGTGTCGCGGCCAGGCCGAAACGGCTGTCGTTGGCCATGCTGATGGCCTGCTCCTCGGTGCGGAACGTCTGGATCGTCAGGACCGGCCCGAACACTTCTTCGGTCAGGATCTCGCTGCCCGGTTCGGCATCGACCAGCACCGTCGGCTGGTAGTACAGACCACCGAGCTCTGCATTGGGTCCACCGCCGACCAACGCCTTCGCGCCCGACTCCAGGGCTCGACTGACGAAACCGTCAACCTTCTCGAAGTGCGATCGCGTGATGAGACAGCTCATGTCAGTCTTCTCGTCGCGAGGATCACCCTGGACGATGTCGCGGGTACGGCGCGTCACCTCTTCGACAAAGGAGTACGCGATGGTTTCCTCCACGAGGATCCGGAACGCACCGAGACACACCTGCCCGGAGTTGTCGAACTGCTCGACAGCGAGACCGACGGCAAGGTCGAAGTCTGCGTCGGCGAACACCACCAGAGGCGACTTGCCACCCAGCTCGTACGACAACGGGACGATGTTGGCTGCCGCAGCTCGCGAGATGACGCCAGCGGTGGGCACCGAGCCGGTGAACGCCAGCCGGTTGATGTCCGGGTGCGCAGTCAGAGGCGCACCCGCCTCGACGCCTGCCCCCTGGACGACGTTGAGCACCCCGGCCGGCAACCCCGCTTCATGGGCAATGTCCGCCAAGAGGGATGCCGTCAGCGGCGCCCACTCCGGGGGCTTCAGCACCACGGTGTTGCCCGCGGCAAGGGCGGGGCCGATGCGCCAAGTGGCGAGCATCAGCGGAGCGTTCCACGGTGTGATGACCGCGACGACTCCGGCCGGATCGTACGTGACGCGCTGCCGGTGTCCGCGGATGCTGCCCTCCGGACGGCCGAGCGTCTGGAGATGGTCGGCGAAGTGCCGGAAGTTCATGGCCACCCGCGGCATGACGCCTCGCCGGTGCGACCTCAGGAGGGCGCCGTTGTCAGCGGTCTCGACCTGCGCGAGGTCCTCGGCGCGGGCGTCGATGCCGTCGGCAACCCGGTGCAGGATCGCTGCCCGCTCACCGATCGGCATCGAGGCCCAGGCGGGGAACGCCGATCGAGCGGCAGCCACCGCGCGATCGACCTCGCCAGGTCCACCACTGTGCACGTGCGCGAGGACGGTCTCATCGATCGGAGAGACATCCTCGAACGTCTCGGCGGACGCCACACGTTCGCCGTCGATCCAGTGCCGAAGGTCGACCTGGACACCAGCCACTGTTGCCTGGGTCGTCATGCGGGCGCCCCGACCGTGGGACGGCTGTGGATCAGCTCGCCACCGTCCCAGACGACGCCGACCTGACGGTAGTACCCGCCGATGATCTCTCGCGGCGCGAGCCGATCGAGCTCCTCCGTGGGGGACGCGAAGAGCTCGAAATGGTCGACGTCTGCCGCCCATGCTGGTCCCGCCTCGAATTCCTTGGCGCCGGTACTGATGATCTCGTCCAAGGAGAACGCGCTCGGGTCGGCGATGTCCGTGACCAAGCGATCGTGCGCCATCTTGTGCCCGTTCACGAAGCCGTTCGTCTCGGTCTCGCGCGTCAACGTGATCCTGGCCTCCGCGAGTCGGCGGTCTGACGCGGCAAGCGACGCGCCGAAGACGCCTCCCGCAGCGATGCGGGGCGCGGGACCGAACGGATGTGGCCGCGTCTGATGGATCGAGCCCAGCTTCTTCGGATAGCCCTGATAGGCGCCGCGAGCGATGGCGAAATCGGTGTCGACCCAGATGTAGACGCAACGGCTGTACGTGCGTCCCTCGAACTGGCATCTCACCACGACGAACGCTTCCTTGTACTGGCCGCGGACCGGGTCGGCCAGCTCAGCGCGATCGGTCGCGCAGGACTGCCAGTCAGCCCAGATGAACGCCACGGCCCCCGGGTCCTCGTCTGCGAGGGCCAGCGGCTCGGGCAGCAACTCGGCGACGCGATCCGGATCGACCCGGAACTCGATCGTCAACAGGTCGCCGGAGTAGTGCCATGGCGGGGCCGGGAGAAGTGACGCCTTGCCGGTCGCAGTACGCGGACCGTAGAAACCAGTCAAACGGCTCACGACGCCACCTCTTCCCTCGTTCGGTTCCGAACGGTATTGTCCATATCGAGCAACCTATGCGGATGGATAGTTTTCGTCAACCCCTTCCGCCTAAGTCCGAAGCCCACGAGTCAGGGAGCCGTCATGACGACCACCACCGAGTCCGCAGTTGACTGGATCGGGCGCGCCGCCACGATCCGCGTCCCCGAGCGCATGATCATCAATGGGCAGGACGTCGACGCAGCAAGCGGCACGTCCACGGCGATCTTCTCCCCACGCGACCGACACATCGTGGCGACGGTGCCGGACGCCGGCACGGCGGACGTCGACCGCGCCGTCGAGGCAGCCCGGACTGCGTTCGACGCGGGCGCCTGGTCGAGAATGCCCCCACTGCAGCGCAAGCGCGTCTTGCAAACGTTCTCCGACCTGGTTGAGGCGCATCGCGATGAGCTGGCGCTCCTCATCGCCCTCGAGATGGGCAAGCCGGTGGAGATCGCCCGCGACATCGAGATGAAGACCACCGTGGCCTGCTATCGCTGGTACGCGGAGTTCGCCGACAAGATGAACGGCGAGTCACCCGACACGGGTGAGGGTGCGTTGGCACTCATCACACGGGAGCCAGTCGGCGTTGTCGGCGTCGTCACTCCTTGGAACTTCCCCATGACTCTTGCCGCATGGAAGATCGCTCCAGCACTCGCCGCTGGAAACTCGGTCGTCGTCAAGCCGTCCGAGCTGTCGCCGCTGTCGATGTTGCGCATCGCCGAGCTTGCTCGCCAAGCCGGACTGCCGGACGGCGTCCTGAACGTCGTCACCGGCAACGGTCCAACCGCCGGTCGGGCACTTGGCTCGCATCCTGATGTCGACGTGCTCGCCTTCACTGGATCGACCACCGTGGGTCGGGAATTCTTGCGATACTCAGCCGACTCCAACCTCAAGAACGTGTGGCTGGAGCTGGGCGGCAAGTCCCCGAGCGTCGTGCTGCCCGATGCTGACCTCGAAGCGGCCGCCGACGTGATCGCGGGGAACATCTTCTTCAACAGCGGTCAGATGTGCACTGCGCCGTCGCGACTGATCGTCCACGCCGACGTCGCGGCTGATCTCACGGCGGCGATCGTCGACCGTGCCGCCAAGAACGTGATCGGAGATCCACTGCTGCCGGGCACCACGATGGGTCCGCTCGTGAGCGAGCAACGCCTCAGATCGGTCGAGCGCTACGTCGAGCAAGCAGCTGTCGAAGGCGTCGCGATAGCCACCGGTGGCTGTCGTGTCGCGCCCACCGGCGCAGGCGCCTACTATGCACCGACTGTGCTCACCAACGTCGACCCACAGTCCGCTGTGGCACGCGAGGAGATCTTCGGTCCGGTGCTGTCCGTCCTGGTCGCGTCCGACGTCGAGCAGGCGGTCCGACTCGCAAACGACTCCGACTACGGGCTGGGCGCGTCGGTCTGGACCAGGAATGTCAGCACTGCGCACCGAGTCGCCCGACGCCTCCGGGCCGGGACAGTGTGGGTCAACTGCTACGAGGAAGGCGACATGACCGTCCCGTTCGGCGGATACAAGCAGAGCGGAAACGGCCGGGACAAGTCAGCGCATGCCCTCGACAAGTACACCGAGCTGAAGACCACCTGGATTGCGTTGTGACCACCCGGCCGCTGATCGCGATCCCGAGCCGGTTCTCGAGCTCCGCGTCAGCCCTGCGCTATGCCGCCGAAGTTGGCGCCGCCGCTCTGCTCGAAGCGGTGTACGAGGCCGGTGGCGAACCCTTGCTCGTCCATCCGGCGCGACCGTCTGACGACGGGTCGGAAATCGCCCACCGGATGCGCTTCGCCGACGGAGTGCTCCTGCCCGGTGGAGGGGACGTCGCGGCCAGCCACTACGGCGCCGAGCACCACGAGGCGCTGTATGACGTCGACGAGGTGCAGGATGCCTTCGACTTCGCCATCGCTCGCTGGGCATGGGCCGACCACGTGCCGCTGCTCGCGATCTGTCGCGGGCTCCAGGTGGTGAACGTGTCGCTCGGCGGCACCTTGGAGCAGGACATGAAGGATCATCACCGACACGTCGTGTCAGAGCTCTCGTTGAGCACGAACACCCGCCTCCACAGCGTGACGGGAAACGACACCGCGACGATCAGCTGCTTTCACCACCAATCGATCGCACGGCTCGGCGAAGGGCTGGTCGTCGCCGCCCGAACCAGCGAAGGCGTCATCGAGGCGGTCGAGGCGGTCGACTCAGCCGGTTGGTTCCTCGGCGTCCAGTGGCACCCGGAAGACACCGCCGCAGCCGATGTCTCGCAGGCAAACCTCTTCGCAGCGCTGGTCGAGGCGGCCGTCGAGTTCAGGATGTCTCGGGTTTGAGCTGCTTGCCCGCGCGTCGCTCTTCACCTTCGTCTTCCAGGAGTCCATGGATCACGCGAAGGGCGTCAGTCAGCTGTTGCTGTTGACGACTCGACAGCCGGGACACGATGAACGACTCCTCCTCGTTGAACTGAAGGTAGAGGGTCGAGATCAGCTCACGCCCGCTGTCGGTGAGCTCGACAAGCACCAGTCGGCCTTCACTCTCATGCGGTCGTCGCACGAGGAGCCCCTTGTTCTCCAGCGTGCTGAGGACTCCGCTGAGGGTGCTCCTGTTGACGTTGACCTCATCAGCGAGGTGGCGAGTCTGCATCTCGCCCCAGATCCACAGCACCCACAGCGTGACGAAGCCCGTCCACGTCAGCCCTGTCTTGCGCAGGATCCCCTGCTCGAAGTGGTTCCGCATACGAGCCGCGACGCGATAGAGGTTCGACACAAGAGTCATGGCCTGGATGTCGACGCCGAGACCGGCCACCTGTTTCGCGGCGAGCATCTCTGACATCGTCCTGCCGGTTCGGTCCTCGACCTGACTTCCAAGACGCTTCATCCCGGCTGAGGTTCGTGTCATGTCGACAGCATAGTCATTCGCTACCGCACAATCTGGTCGACCGCTCGCGCGCACGCCGATCACGTCCCCGATAGGCTGTCCATGAGGATAGGAGTCAGGGTGCCCGAGCTCAGGACTGAGAACACGGACAAGCCAAAAGCACGTCCTGCCTACGGCGAGGGACGCGAGGCCCTGTTGCGCGCGGCGGTCCACGTCGTGGCGAACCGAGGCCTGCGCAACCTCACGTTCCGCGCTGTCGCGGCAGAGGCAGGCATGACCCACGGCTTGGTCCGGCACCACTTCGGAACCCGTGACGCGCTGATCGAGGCCGCGCTCGAGCACTCGGTCCTGACCAGCATGGAGTCAGGGGCCTTGGAGCCCGGCACAGGCGAGATGGCTGACTTCTCCGCGGGTCTGGCCGCCGCGGTGACGAAGGAGCCCGACACCCAGGCATTCCAGTACGAGCTGATGCTTGAAGCGCGCCGGACGCCGGCCCTCTCGCACCTGACGGAGAAGGTCTACAGCAGCTATCGCGAAGCGACGCGCCGTGAGCTCCTCGCACTCGGTCTCGGCGACGACACCGCCCTGACCGACCTGGTGTTCGCGGCCCTGGACGGGCTGGTGTTCGATCAGCTGACCCACGGCCTGGACGAAGGCCGCGCGGAGCGGGCGATCGAGCGCCTACGCGAGATCCTCACCGGTTTGCGAAGCGCAGGAACATGATCATTCATCTGGTGGTCGACAGCGGAAGCGACTGCAGGCACCGGTAGACGTTCCCGGCCCGCCAGGCGATCTCCTCGGCCGGGACTCCGAGGTGAATCGGGCGTCGCACCAGCTCCTGGAACACCTCCATGCTGACCATGCGGGCCAACGGGTGTCCCGCGCAATGGTGGTTGCCGCCGCCAAAGCTGGCAATGCGGGGCTCGGCCGGACGATCAACGATGAGGCGGTCGGGGTCGGGGAATGCCAGCTCGTCGCGGTTGGCAGATCCCAGCAGCAGCTGCAGGGACTGGCCCGCCGCAAGTGCATGCCCGTTGACTTCGCACGCCTCCCTGACTGTTCGGAGGGTCGACTGCAGCGGGGTGTCGTAGCGGAGCAGCTCCTGCTGGACCGCTGCCCCACCATCGTCGTCCGTCCGAAGCCTGGTGACGAGGTCGGGATTGGTCAGCAGATGGAAGATCCCGCTGGCGATGAAACAATGAGTCTCCTCATACCCCGCCCCGTACATGAAATGGACGTTCGCCAGCAACTCGTACTCCGTGACGTCGTCAGAACCGTCCGCGACCTGCACCATCGTGCTGATGAGATCATCCCCCGGTCGGGCCCGTCTCGCCTCGACCTGAGCCTCGAAGAAGGTGTCGATCTCGGCGACCGCGGCATTGGCGGCATCCACCATCTCCGGGGTTGGCGTGGCCTCGAACAGGACGGCCGCCACGTCCGCGGTCAACGCCGCCAAGCGAGGGCGCTCCTCGGCCGAGATCCCCATCAGCTGACAGATCACGCGGGAGGGAACCTCGAAGGCAAGGTCCTGGAGCCCCTCGCCTGCCCCGACTCGCTCCAAGGTGTCGAACGCTTCGGACACGATCGTCTTGGTGCGTTCCCTGAGCAGCTCGACCTTTCGCGGCATGAACGCCGGTCCGATCAGGCGTCGCAGCGCCGCATGACGAGGGTCGTTCATGGACAGCAACCAAGAACCGATGTTGCTCGCAAACGCTCCAGCGCCTGTCCGGCTCTCGACCCCTGCGATCGGGTCATCCTCGTATCCGATTGCCTTGTCCGCGAGAAGAGCCATGACGTCGGCGTGCCGACTCACCACCGTGTACCCGTCGGGGTGATCGAACCACGGCGCTTCGTGACGGAGCTGCTGGTACGCCGGGTAGGGGTCCGTCAGCGTCGTCGCGTCCCGCGTCGTCCAGGTCAGTTCGGTGGTCATGCCATCTCCTCAATCGCTAGGAAGTTCAGCCGGGCAGGTCGGACTCGAGAGCTCGCTCATCGGCCGGCCGACCAGCGCCGCGATTCATCGCGACCCCGATCATGAACGCCACCGGCACGGTCGCAATCAACCACGCTGCAGTCGTGCCGGAGCCACCGATGAGGGTCTTGAAGTTGAGCAGCACCAGGACCAGCGCTCCGGTCACCAGGACGACTGTCACTGCCGGCGCGACCAGCGTCGGCCAAGCGCGGCGATCGACTCCGGTACGCCTGAAGTAGACAATCACCGAGACCGAGGTGAGAACGTACAGCCCGAGCAGTGCCACAACCGCCACGCCGCTGAACCAGGAGAACAGCGTCAGGACAGGATCCTTGGACAAGATCGCGAAGGGAAGGACAAGGACCGCCGCGACTGCGGTCTGGACACGGCCGGCGATGTGGGGAGCGCCGTGACGGTTGACTGTGCTCAGCGCACTAGGCACCGACCCGTGGTGAGCCAGCGAGTACAAGTACCGGTTCAGAGCGTTGTGGAAAGCCAGGATTCCAGCAAGCAATGAGCTGGCCAGGAGGAAGCCGAGGACATCGCTTGTCCACGCGCCCAGCTTGTCACCGACGGGTGCGAACAGGAACGTCGTCGCATCTCCGGACTCGAGCGCCTTGCCGGCCGCGCCCTGCACGCCTGAGGCGCCGTAGTAGGACACGAGCATCCACGTCACGAACGCGAAGAAGATTGCGATCACGCCCACAGACACATACGTCGCCCGTGCCACAGTGCGCTCAGGGTCCTTGGCCTCCTCGGCATAGATGGCTGTCGACTCGAAACCAAACATCGACGCGACCGCGAACATGATCGCCACGCCCGGGGCCCCGTAGAGAACCGCAGACGGCGAGAAGCTGTCGGTCAGTCCCATGCCCTCAGGACCGCCGCCACTGAAGAGCACTGCCAAGGCGAACGCCAGCAGGATCGCCATTTCGGCTGCCACGAGAACGGCGAGGAACTTCGCCCCGATCTCGATGTTGAGGGCACCGAGCGCCATGACCGCCACCATCGTGACAACTGCGGCAACCCACCAGTCCACCGAGATGCTGGTGTACTCACCGAAGAGGAAACTCACGGTGACCCCATAGAGCCCGTACATCGCCGCCTGGACTGTGCTGTACGACCACAGGGCCAGGACTGCCGAGCCGGTCCCCATCGGGCGCCCGAGTCCCTCACCGATGTAGGCGTAGAACGCGCCTGCATCCTTCACGTGCCGGCTCATGGCAATGAATCCGACGGCGAAGATGGTGATCATGATGCCGACCAGAAGGTAGGCGCCCGGTGCGCCTGCCCCGTTGCCGAGAGCCACGGTGAGTGGCGAGGCGCCCGCGATGCCTGTCAAGGGAGCCTGCGCGGACAGCACGAAGAACAAGATGCCGAACACGCCGAGGGCCTCTGGTCGAAGTCGGCGCGACTTCTTGTCGTGCCCGGATGAGGCTGAGCTGGATGGCTGAGTCGAGGCGGTCATGCGATCTCCAATGTGGAAGTGAACAACGGGTGTGACGCAACTCATTCGGTGCCGAATGGAAGGAGATTAATCCAATTGGATAGTTGTGTCAATGGATTCCGCCGCTGCTTTGCGCTCGGCCTCCTCGACAACGTTCAGGAGCAACATCGCGCGGGTCATCGGACCGACGCCGCCAGGCATCGGTGCGATCCACGCGGCGACGTCACGGACGGAATGATGCACATCCCCTACCAGTCCCGCGTCCGTCCGCGTGATCGCGACATCGACGACGGTCGCTCCCGGCCGGATCATGTCCGCCGTGAGCATTCCCGGCACACCCGCTGCCGCCACCACGATGTCGGACGACCTCGTCAACGCCGCCACGTCTCGCGTGCCGGTGTGGGTCAGCACCACGGTTGCGTTCTCCTGCCTTCTGGACAGCAGCAGTCCCAATGGCCGGCCCACCGTGACGCCGCGACCGACGACACAGACCTGGGCACCCTCGATAGGCACCTCGTGTCGGCGCAACAGCTCGACGATCCCTCGTGGCGTGCACGGCAATGGACCGGGCGCTCCGAGGACGAGACGGCCGAGATTGAGCGGATGCAGGCCGTCGGCGTCCTTGCGCGGATCCATCCGCTCCAAGACGGCGTGAGCGTCCAGCCCGCTCGGGAGGGGCAGCTGGACGATGTAGCCGGTGCAAGCAGGATCAGAGTTCAGCTGGTCGACAGCCCTGGTGACATCGCGTTCGGTAGCCGCGGCAGGCAGGTCGACGCGGATCGACTCGATGCCCACCTCGCCGCAGTCCCGGTGCTTCCCGGTCACGTAGGCGTGACTACCTGGGTCGTCACCAACCAGAACGGTCCCAAGACCCGGGACCACGCCTCGGCGCCTCAACGCCTCGACACGGCTGGACATCTCCTGCTTGATCGCGGCCGCTGTCGTCTTGCCGTCCAAGATCTGAGCACTCATGCGAAGACGACCGTTCGCTGCCCTAGCAGCAAGATGCGGTCCTCAGAGAAGTTGCGGACTGCCCGTGAGAGGACGACGCGCTCCACATCGCGACCGCGTCTGACGAACTCCTCGACCGGTTCCTGATGCCCCACGCGTACGACGTCCTGCTCGATGATGGGTCCTTCGTCAAGGTCCGCCGTGACGAAGTGCGCTGTCGCCCCGATGAGCTTGACGCCGCGCTCGTGCGCCTGGTGGTAGGGCTTCGCGCCCTTGAAACCCGGCAAGAAGGAGTGGTGGATGTTGATGCATCGCCCGGCAAGAGCGCGACAGAGATCGTCGCTCAAGATCTGCATGTAGCGAGCCAGCACCACCAGATCAACATCCAGGTCCGCGACGAGGCGAAGGATCGATGCCTCGGCCGCGGCCTTGGTGTCGCGGGTGACGGGCACATGGATGAACGGGATGCCATGAGCCTCGACCTCCGATCGCAGGTCCTCGTGGTTCGAGACAACCGCGGGTATGTCGACGAGCAGCTCACCCGTTCTCCACCTGTAGAGGAGATCGTTCAGGCAGTGGTCGAACTTCGAGACCATGATCAACACACGACGTCGCTTGCTCACCGGCCGCACGGAGATCATCGGGTCCAGTGGCGCCACCCTGGTCGCAATCGTGTCGCGCACCGTCTCACCCGGTTCGAGCGACGTGTCGATCGTCATGCGGAGACAGAATTGCGACGTCTCGAGGTCAGAGAACTGGGCGCTCTCGACGATGTTCCCACCGATCGCCGACACCCCTTCGGTGACCGATCGGATGATGCCGGGCTGATCGTCGCACCGCAGTGTCAGGACGTAGCGCTCCATGTCAGCTCCTGACCCGAAGACGATCGGGATCGAACGCCGGAGTGCGGTGAACCAGCGCCGTGTGACCTGCAACGACCACCTTGGTCCCGATCTTCGCGGCGTCCTTGTGCACCCGCGCCAATGCCAGCGTGTTGCCGCCCATCACGGGAGACGGCACACCCATCGTCACGAAGCCGAGGTCCTGATCGTCGATCGTCACCCGAGACCCGTCCACGTCGCCAACGTCCCTGTCGAACGCCAAGGAGACGACGCGCCCCGTGACTGCTTCTCGCGCCGCGAGCAATGCGTCTCTGCCGACGAAATCGCCCTTCTCGAGGTCGATCGCCCACCCCATGCGGCATTCGAACGGCGAGACGGTGTTGTCGTACTCGAGCTCGCCCATGATCATCCCTGCCTCGACACGACACATCATGAGGGCGGCGGCGGAGGCCGACGCGATGCCGAACTCAGCGCCTGCAGCGAAGACTGCGTCCCAGAGCTCTTCTGCTCGGTCGACCGGGACCATGATCTCGTATCCGAGCTCGGCGGTGAATCCCATGCGGTTGACATGCGCCTCGATCCCAGCGACCTGCATGTCGGGAACGAACGTGTAATAGGGGAACGCGTCGTTGGAGACGTCCGCGGCCGTCAGCTTCGCGAGCACCTCTCTGCTTCGCGGACCTTGGAGGGACAGCACCGCAAGCGTGTCCCGCACCTCTTCGAGCGTCGTCCCCGTCGGCGCTCGCTCCTCGAGCATCCGCGCCGTCTGCGGATTGCCGCCGATCACCCGGACGTGGTCGTTCGCGAGCACGACAGCCGTGACGTCGTCGACCATCATTCCGCGCTCGTCGACCACGACGCCGTACGCGATCCGCCGGGCGCCCAGCTTGCGTACGTTGCGGGAGAACACGGCATCCGCAGCGTCGATGGCTCCCGGGCCGCGAAGATCCCACTTGTACAACATGGAGAACTCGAGAGCTGCGACCCGGTTGCGAATCGCTGTGTACTCCTCGACCGGGTCACTGATGAAGGCCGGGACCGCGAAGCCGTAGATGTCGATCCATTCGACGACATCGCTGGGAAACCTGGATGAGAACGGTGTGGGTGTGAGCCCTTGGGGGATCGGCATGACTGTCCTTCGTTGTGCGGGTCGGGGCAATCCATCCATCTGGACGGCTGCGATTGGAGACCTCGTCGGTCAAAGTGGGAGGAGTGGCAGGAGCGTTTTCGCACCAAGCTGGAAGTCGTCTTCTGTGCTGGCCAGCAGGCGTCGCTCACGAATGAACGGCAGCGGCGTATCGGGATCCGGGGAATCGATCTCGCGCGCGAGGCGATGAGCGGAGAACACCGCTTGGGCGATCATTCCCGGCGTGTGGGCGTCGCCAATGAGATGGAGCTGACTGACTCCCGCTGCGGCCCGGCCGTCCTCGTCGTCGAGCAGCTGGTCGTACACGTCGCAGTGGGAGTAGCGATGCGTGACCAGCACCATGGAATCGGCCTCGACGACGCGTTCCGCGCCACTCCAGGCATGGATCAGCCCGACTTTGCCGGGTTCGAACGAAAGGGCGACCTGCTGGGACAGGACCTCAACTCCGAGCTCAACGAGCCGCTGGTACATCCGCTGTTCCTCGAGCGTGTTCCGCAGGTAGGGGCCGAGATTGTCAAAGTGAGTGATGTAGGTGACCTTGCGTCCTTGGAGCGCCAGGAACTCCGCGACCGTGCAGCCCATGTGATAGCCATCGCTGTCGACCACGGCCACGTGGCTGCCGAGCTGCTTGCCCTCGATGACGAGCTGCTCCGGAGTGGCGACCTCCGGCATCGATGAGTTCGCTCCTTCGATCGTGTTGTGGAGTGATCCGTTGATGCCGTCCCCAGACCAGCGAGACCCCGTGGCGTTGATGATGATCTCCGCTCCGTAGTCCAAGGCACCTGCGGCGTCGAGGCTCACGTTCGGGATGAATTCGACGTTCGGGAGCTTGCTGATCTGCCGCTCGCGGTACTCCGTCACGCGTCGCCAGGCGGCCAGCCCGGGCATCGTCGTCATCCACGTCAGGTGTCCACCAAGCTCGGCCGACGCGTCCACGAGGTGCACGGCATCGAAGCCGCGCTTGCCGAGAACCGTCGCGGCCTCCATGCCTGCCGGACCGGCGCCGATGATCAGGACTGGCTTTTGCTTGTTGGCTGCTTCGGAGAACTTCTCCGGGTGCCAGCCACGGCGGTACTCCTCGCCGCTGGTCGCATTCTGGGTGCACCAGATCGGCGGGCCGCCCATCTCCCACCGCGAGACGCACACGTTGCAGCCGATGCACTCGCGGATGTCCTCCAGCTGGCCCAGCTCGATCTTCTTGGGCAGGAACGGATCGGCGATCGACGGCCGAGCAGCGCCGATGATGTCGC
Organism: Aeromicrobium sp. P2_G6; assembly: GCF_056403535.1. NCBI lineage: Bacteria > Bacillati > Actinomycetota > Actinomycetes > Propionibacteriales > Nocardioidaceae > Aeromicrobium > Aeromicrobium sp. P2_G6. The sequence goes on from NZ_JBFUFH010000001.1 coordinate 370,020, forward strand.
ACTGTCCTGAGTTGATGACGTTGACCATGACGTCGGGATCGGTGAATCGGCCAACGTTGATCACCGGCTTGGTCGCCACCTCCTTGGCCACGCGCGTGTATTCCGCCTCATGGTTCGTGTCGAAGAACCGGCTGGAGCCGGCATCCTCTCCCCAGTTCAAGGTGCCGATGTTGATGTCCCAGTAGTCGACCAGGTCATCGAAGGCAGCGATGAAGTCCTTGCCTTCCTCGTGGGCCCTCACGCCGCCATCGCCGTAGCCGTACGGCTCCTCGAGCGTGTCGATGACGAAGCGCATCCCGATCGCACAGTCGTCGATCTCCGAGCGGACGTCCTCCAGCACTTCCCGGGTGAACCTTGTCCTGTTCTCGAAGGAACCGCCGTACTCGTCGGTACGGCGGTTGTAGAACGGGTACAAAAAGAAGATCGGGAACGTCCCCAGGCCCGCATAGAACGTCAACAGATCGAACCCGGCGTCCCGTGCGCGCTTGAAGCCCTCCACGTGCAGGCGGCGAAGGTCCCGAATCTCCCGCTTGCTCATCGCACGACCGTTCGCCATGTGATTGATGTCGTTCGGCAGCTGCGAGACCGTCAGGCCACCAGCGCGCGTCTCCGCATTGTTGGCAAGTCCGCCCGAGTGCACCAACTCGACACCCGCGAGCGAACCATGCTCGTGGATGGAGTCACACATCTGTGCCAGGTTCCGCACGTCGCCGGCGTCCCACAGCTTCGAGGCCACCCAGGGCATGATGTCGCCGCCCGGTGCGATCGAGCAGACTTCGGTGAACACCGCTCCCCAGCCGCCTTCGGCTTTCATCCCCCGGAATGCCGCCTGGAACCCGGGCCGATCCGAGCCGGCGCCGTTGCAATGCGGGACCTGCCAGAAGCGGTTCCGCAACGTCTTGGGACCGAGCTGGATCGGGTCGAACAGAACGTCATACCGGGATTCGCGGGCCATGGGGATCACACCTTTGGACGGTCGGCGGGGCACGCCGATGCACGGGTGTCCAGAATTATCCAATTGGCAAGTTCTGTCAATGGTGGGCCGCGTTTACCCGATCGACCGGACGAGATACACATCCGGTCGGGGGCCCGATCCAGATCGACGAGCGGAGGGTGCAGCGTTGACATTTCCCTACGCTCGCGCCCCACTTCGAGAGCGGTGCCCTGCGCCCCGTCGTTCCCGCTCGCCGCGGGCCACGCAGGCGCACCTGACCCTCGAGGACTGCCGGACCACCAGCAACGTCGGGCTAATTTCCACGGGGACATCAAGATTTCGTTGAGCCGCTTGTCAGTAGCGAGCGCGTCAGACGAGTCCACTCGGATTCACGTCGAGACGACTTGTGGCAGAGCCACATAGACCTTTCGCAGAGTCTCGTAGATGACCCACGTCGTGCGATCTCCGACCTTGAGGAGCACGACCGTTCCAGGAGCCATGAGAATGGCCGAGCCGTCCGCGAACTCCACCCTCCCGCGACCAGACAGGACGACGAATATCTCATCCACCTCGATGTCAGTCGCCACTCCGGAGGTGATCTCCCAGATCCCCACCTCGACACGTTCATCGGAGTGCAACGGAGCGAGCGCAGTCGTCGGGTCGCCGGCCACGACGTTCTCCGCATCCAAGGCTGAGTGCTCCAGCGCGAGCTGCTGCGCGTCCTCGACCAGCAAGGCGGCCGATGCCCGATCCGATGTCACGAGTCGAACCCTAGTCCCAGGCGATCCAGGGTCCGCAACAAGAAGTTGCGTCGGCCCTCGCGGTGATCGGCGCGATCCAGTGACCATTTGGTTGCCTCAATGCCGATCTTGGCGAGTGGTTCGGGTGGGAACGGCAGCGGCTTCTTGCGCACCATCTCCAGCTGCGTCCTCGGCGTCGCCCGACCGGCCAGACGATCGAGCATCACCTCGGCGGCGAAGCGGGTCGCGCTCACGCCAAGGCCGGTGAACCCTGCGGCGTACGCGACCCGACCTTGGCGGGCCAGGCCGTGGAAGGCGCAGAACTGCGTCGAGGCGTCGACGGCACCGGCCCATCGGTGACTGAACCGCACGCCCTCGAGCTGCGGGAACGTGGTCAGGAAGTGCGAGGCGAGCCGCTCGTACGTCACCGGGCGATCCTCGTACTGCGACCGCACCCTGCGCCCGGCGTGATAGACAGCGTCGTAGCCGCCATAGAGGATCCGATTGTCGGCGGTCGGCCGCGAGTAGTGGAACTGGTTGGCCAGGTCCGTCAGGCCTTGGCGGTTGCGCCAGCCGATCTGGGTCATCTGCTCGGACGTGAGTGGTTCCGTCATCAGCACGTAGTCATACACCGGCACCGTCATGAGTCGGGTACGCCGCAGAAGAGGTCGGAAGACATTGGTGCACAGGGCAATCCGCTCGCTGACGACAGCCCCGCGGGCGGTCCGCACTCGGATTGGACCTCGACGGGTCGACTCGAGTCCGGTGACACCAGAATGCTCGTGGATCTCCACGCCAAGCTCGGCTGCCGCCCGGGCCAGCTCTTTCGCCAGCTTGCCGGGATGGACGAGAGCGCAGTCATCGGTCTTCCACCGGCCGGCGAGGAAGATCGGGCTGTTGATCTCCGCCTTCACCGCCGCCTCGTCAAGCCAGACCCCGTCCTCCGCGTCCTCGAGCCAACGCACCTGGTGCGGCTCATACGCCACGGCCAACCCGCCTGTCCGCTCGAGCTCTGCGTCAAGACCCAGGTCCTTGACGTCCAGCTCGAAGGCGTCGAGGTTGTCGCGACCCAGGCGATCCAGCGTGTCGTACTCGTCAGGCCACCGGGATCGCCCGTTCTCGTCGCCGTGGGTGAGGCTTGCTTCGGCGAAGCCGCCGTTGCGACCCGATGCTGCCCAGCCGATCTGCTCGGCCTCCAACAGGACTACGCGCTGAGCTGGGTTGCGTCGCTTCGCCAGCACCGCAGTCCACAAGCCGGTGTAGCCGCCGCCGACTATCGTCAAATCTGCACGGGTCTCACCGCGCAGTTGCTCGTAGGTCTCCGACTCGATCCCGTCGAGCCAGTACACCGACTGCGCCGACGCTCCGAGCGCGTGCGCGACGGCCGCCGAGTTGGCCGGTAGCCGTTCGAATACTGTCTCGTGCTTCACAAGCGGGTCCCTCCAAGAACCTGAGCGGTCATCTGCATGATGAAAGCAGGTAGTACCGCGGGTGTTTTACAAAGACTAGCGAGCCACAGCGTTTTGCGTAACACTTGTTGTATTAATGCTGTTGCGCCGTCCGAGGAGCTACCGATGACGTTCGAGATCGTCGAGACGATGACGTCCGAGGAGCCGTCTCCTGCCGCGACGGAGTTCATGGTGCAGACCCGGGACGGGGTCGAGCTCGCGACGGATGTGTACCTGCCTGAAGGCGAGGGACCGTTCCCGTCGATCATCGTTCGGACGCCATATGACAAGTCCAGTCGCTACACCGGGCTGCGGTTCGAGGCCGAGTACTTCAACAGCCGCGGCTACGCGTTCGTCGCTCAGGACGTCCGGGGAAAGTTCCGATCCACGGGCGCGACGGTCCCCTACGAGTTCGATGTCGCCGACAGCCGGGACACCCTCGAATGGATCACCCAGCAGGCATGGTCGGACGGAACAGCCGGCGCGGTGGGCGCCTCCTACTACGGCTTCGCGTGCTGGGCCGCAGTCGCGAGCGGACACCCTGCGCTGAAGGCAGCCGTCCCTCAGGTCACCGGGATCGACATGGGTGCCCGCCACGTGGCATCGCGGTGGTCGCTCGACAACCCCGCGAACATCTCCTTGCAGGACTTGATCCAGATCTGGACCAACAACGACGGCTACCTCATCGACATCGACTGGGGCTCCGCCGACGTCCTCGCCCTCCTCGACCAGGCACGACAGCAGTTCGGAACGTCCATCGGCGTCGAGGCGCTCATCGAAGGGACGCACCACCAGGGATGGAACAACCCGTACGGCGACCGCAATCCATGGCACACAACCAGCGTGCCGATCCTGCACTGGCAGAACTACTACGACCCTGGCCTGGCTCCCGAGGGCTTCCGGGACTGGCGCCACTTTCGCAGCCTGACCGGCAGCCGCCACTTGCACTACCTGCGTGTCGGCTCCGCTGACCACGGAGGCTTCAAGCTCGAGGACGTCGACGCAGGCGACGCCAAGAACCCGTACCTCGACGACGACACCCTCATGGACAAGATTCGCGAGGAGTGCGGCGAGATGGCCGACTTCTTCGACGAGCACGTGAAGGGCCAGATCCCGTCAACTCCCCGGCCGCGGGCGCGCTGGCACCTCGGTCATGTCGGCTGGCAGCACTCCTCCGAATGGCCGCCGCTGTCCGCTCCCAGCACGTTCCATCTCGTGCAGGACGGGTCGGGCCCGCACCAACTCGCCATCGGCCCGGACGCTGAGCCGAGCGCGCTCTCATGGACCCACGACCCGCTCGACCCGGTGCCGTCCAGCACCGACATCGAGACGTTCTGGTACCTGCTCGCTGGCTATCCCGACGAGCGGGATCTTGCTGAGCGCGCCGACGTTCTCACCTTCCGTACAGCACCACTCGAGGCGCCCCTCGACTTCGCCGGCCAGCCAGAGCTCAACGTACGGCTCGAGTACGCCAGTACGAGCACGCACGTGTTCGCGAAGCTGCAGGACGTCGATCCGGATGGCAAGACCCGGCCGATCTCGTGGGGCCGCGCCGTGCTCAGTGAGCCCTATGGCACCGACGTCCGACTTCTCCTCGACGACAATGCCTACCGTCTGCAGGCCGGTCATCGCCTGCAGCTGCAGATTGCGACCAGCGACTTCCCCTACTTCCTGGTGCATCCCGGGACCGAGGATTCCCCGTGGAGGGCAAGGACCAAGGTCGCCGTTGAGCAGAAGCTGCTCTTGGGCGGCGCGCACCTGGCGACCCTCACCTTGCCAGTCATCACCGTCGACTGATGCGACACCGCCCCAACGCTCCGGCGAGCACCCGAACCCACTTCTTTGAACTTGGCCATCCAACCGCACACACCCAGGAGTGCCCGTGAAAGCCGCCGTCTACGACGCACCCGGCCCGCCCGACGTTCTCACATACGCGACCGTCGCCGATCCGGTCCCCGGCCCAGATCAGGTGCTCGTAAGAGTTCACGCGATCGGGCTGCAAGGCGGCGACGTTCGCGCGCGTGCCGCCGATGAAGTCCCTTCCCCTCAGCACGTGGTGGGCTATCAGGTTGCGGGCGTGATCGAGGCAGTCGGATCAGGCGTCACAGATCGCACCATCGGGCAGCGTGTCGCCGCGATCATGCTGAACGGATCCCACGCCGAACGCGCCGTCGCTGATTCGAGCTGGACGTGGGTACTTCCCGAAAGCATGGACTTCGACACCGCCGCTGCCGTTGCCGTGGAGTTCGGGACTGCGCACGAGACTCTCTTCGAGTTCGGCGGGCTCACGGCCGGTCAGACAGTTCTCGTCCAGGCGGGCTCCGGAGGGTTCGGCCTGGCGGCGATACAGCTGGCGAAGGCGGCCGGTGCAACGGTGATCTCAACGGCATCCTCGCCGGAACGCCTGGAACGACTCTCCGGATACGGCGTCGACCACGGCATCGACTACACGAAGGTCGACACCGTCTCCGAAGTCATGCGGATCACCAATGGCAGGGGCGTGGATCTCGCGATCGACCCGGTCGGCGGCCCCGCCTTGGCCGCTTGCATCGAGGCGGTGGCATACCGCGGGACGGTCGTGTTCATCGGGACAATGGGCGGCGACGAGTCCGCCCCCGATCTCATCCCGCTGCTCCTGAAGAACGCGAGCCTGCGCGGCTACTACCTCGTCGAGGAGCTGGTACGGGACAACGATCGCGCCACTGCCATCATCGCCGAGCAGCTCGACCGGGTGTTCTCGGGAGAGTTCACAGCCGTGCTGGACCGCACCTTCCCTCTCGCCGAAGCGGCGGAGGCGCACCGCCGGGTTGAAAGTCGCGAGGCATTCGGGCGCGTCATCATCAAGCCCTAGGCAGGCGGGCCCCGATGGCCGGCGACCTCAGTGGTCACGGGTCTCGTCGAAGCCGAAAGCGATCCAGTTGCGGACCTCGACGACCACAGTCGTCATCTCCGTGGACCCGCGCTCGTGCCACTCGCTCCCCAGGTAGCGCTGTGACAGGACGTCGATGTCTTCCAGAACAGGGTCAGCGCGAATGGCGATGGCGATTCCGGTGAGCGAAAGGTGCCGAGGTGGATCGTTGGCCAGGATGCTCAGCGCGACCCGCGGATCTCGTCTGATGTTTCCCAGACGCTTCGCCCGGCCACCCATCGACAGGAAGACTTGTCCGTCCGAGTAGCCGTACCAGCATGGCACTGCAGCAGGACCACCATCGCGCCGTATCGTCGCGAGCACGGCGTCATGCGGCTGTGTCAGATAGCGTTCGGCCCACAAAGGCAGCGGCGTTCGCGGCATGGTGGCTCGTTCTCAGCCTTCAGGGCTCGGCGTCGCGGCACGGCTGTCCCAGCACAAGTCGACTCGGTGCTCGCCGTCCACCATGAGCTTGGCCTTCGGAATCCGTTGCGTCTCCGTGCGTGGGAACGGCTCCATCCGCTCCTCTAGGTAGCGTGGCAGCTTCTGGCGCGACAGCCGCGCCGCCGCGAACGCCGACAGCTCGGCAGGCTCCCACCCCGCACCTTCGACGAGCTTCACGTACGCCTTGATCTCCTCACCCATGACGGCATCCGCGACGGGTACCACCGCGACATCCTCGACGGACGGGTGCAGGCGAAGAACGGACTCGATCTCGGCCGGCGCGACGTTGATGCCGCTGCGGCGGATGAGCTCCTTGCTCCTGCCCTCGAAGTAGTAGACGCCATGATCGTCCCGACGAAGAATGTCCCCTGTTCGCAGCCAGTCTCCATCCATGACCTCAGCGGTGGCCTCCGGATGGCCGACGTACCCCGAGAACACGATCTCTCCTCGGACCTGCAGCTCGCCGAGTCCCGCGCCCACAATCGCCTCGCCTCGCTCGTCGACCAGCCGGGCCTCAACGTCGGGATAAGGGATGCCAAGAGCGCCTGTGCCGACGAACCGGTGACTGTGTTCGGCCGGCATCGCGATGGCGGGCCCGGTCTCTGACGAGCCGTAGACCTCCCGCCAGGGAAATCCGAACCGCTCTTCCAGCTCCGCATGGCGAGCGCGGGGAACCGCGACGGCGACGGCCTCATGAACGCCGTGCGCTCGATCATCTGGGGAAGGAATGTTGTTCAGCAACATGTCGGGGATCGAGCCGATCGTGAAGATGGAGGTGGCTCCCGTGCACCGGGCCACCTCCCAGAACCTGGACACGCTGAACTTACGTACGAGGACGATCGAGGTGCCACCGACGATGGCCGCGAACAGGCCGGTGAGCGGATCTCCGTAGTGCAGCTGCAGCGGGAACAAGAGCCGCTGAGATGGGTCGGTGTGGGTCCGCAGATGCACGTCTACGTATCTCAGCATGCTTCGATGCGTCTCGCCCAGCGCCTTCGGGAGGCCCGTCGTCCCGGAGGTGTAGCCGATGTCGACCACGTCATGCATCGAGGCGTCAACCGTGACGACATCCAGCGGTGCGGCATCCGCAGACAGGTGCCGGAACCCTCGCGGCTCCCCTCCGATTACAGGCAAAACCGCCTCGAGGACGGCGGATGTTGCGGCCAGGTCGTCGAAGACCGCTCGCGCCGTTTCGTCCACGAGTGCGATCCGGCACGATGAGTCGTCGACAACGAACGCCGCCTCGTGCGGGCCGACCTCTGGTGAGAGACACACGGCCACCCCTCGATTGGCGACGATCGCCAAGAAGGCGATGACGAACTCCGCGCGGTTGCCGATCGCCACCACGATCCGGTCACCTACTCCGATGATGTCCGACAGCACTCCCGCGAGATGCTCAGTTTCGGCCAGGAGCTGGCCGGACGTGATCTCGAAGCCATCCTCGAAGACCAGCGGCACATGATCGGGGTTGGATCGCATGGCCCGGCCGAGTACGTGCGTGACAGGTTCAAGAGGGCAGGCGGACCATGCCGCGGCAAGATCTGGGGGCCAGCAGACGACGTTGTCGGCGGCGGCTTCGGGGGACGTCGTCACGAGAGCTCTCCGATGGATCGACTTTATTTACAATGAACGTTTTATCAACGGTAGCGGATGCACGCTCGTTGCGTAACGTCTGTTGTACAAATAAGTTGGTCGACCGGCCACTGAGGGGACGCTGCCGATCATCGTCGACTGAGCCCGCGGCCTACTGCCCGCCAGCTACTTCCGGCCGGCGCGGCTACGCGTGAGGCTCAGACTTGGGTGAGAGCTCGAGAGCACTGACAGGGTCGACGACAACCCCTTGCTCAGCAAGGGGGATCCCGAGCAGAAGCATGAGGTGCTCGACGATGGCGAGCTGGCGCTCGACAGGCCATGAGTCAGGGTGCTCGACCACCGTGAGCACGACGCCGCTGATGGTGACCCGCAACAGCTCGACGGTTCGCTCGACGTCGGCCTGCGGCACCAGTTCCTCGAGGTGGCTTCGCAACACAGACCTGATCTTGACGTCCCACTCCTCCAGAGCAGTGCGGTGCCCCACGCCGAGCAGCTGGGACGAGAGGAGGTTGATGCGTGCACGCTCCTGGGTGAGACCGAGGGGGGTGACCGGCATGAGCCATACCAGCAGGTTCTGGAGGCGCTCCTCGGGCGTCCTGCCCCGCTGGTCGAGTTCGTCGATCTCCTCGACCCACTGCTCCAGCGAGGACGATGCCACCTCGGCAAAGAGTGCGTCCTGATTGGGAAAATAGTGCGTCACCAAGGTCGTGGAGCCACCAAGACGAGCCGCCACCGCTCGAAATGACAGGCCACCGGTGCCGGACTCGGCCAGGATCTCCAGGGTCGCTCGCACAATGTCACGCTTGCGGACGTCGTGGTCGACAAACCTGGGCATCGCACGCCACCTTCCTCACCTTTAGGACAGATCAGTGCCTGGCGGCACGGTCACACGACCCGTTGTATCACGGATGCGATACGACGTGCCTCATGACACGACTCGCTCGCGGTCCCGCTGGTTCTGCTCCAGGCACTCAGGCAGGAGTCTCGTCGCTGATCAGCACGAACGCCTTCCGCACCTGCTTGTGTATCGTCCAGGTTCCACGCCACCCTCGCGGCAGGACGAACAGCGAACCGGCAGCCACCGTGCGATCATCCGACGTACCATCGGTTGCGATGACCGCTTCGCCCTGGATGATGTAGCAGACCTCGGCGAACGACGATCGGTCTGCGCTGAACGTACCTTCGTCGCATTCCCACAGGCCGACTTCGCCGGCCAGTAGTCCTGGAATACTGACCGAGGACTCTGCCTGCCCGTCAACGCTGGTGGGCTTCGGCTTGGCTGCGGGCATGGCTGTGTCCGGCCCGCTGAGAATCTCAAATGTCATGGCGCTTCGCTCTCATTCGACGTGGCCGGTTCTCTCGGCAGCGGTCTTCACGTAGTCGTTCTTGTTGGGACCGGTGACATCGATGACGCTGTCGTTGAAGGGGTCTTCTTCCCGTAGTGCCGCCTTGCGCACCTTGCCGCTCGACGTCATCGGGAGCTCGGCGCGAAACTCGACGTATCGAGGGATCTTGAACGAACTGAGGCCTTTGAGGGCCCCGTCCACGACCTGTTCAGCCGTCGCACTCTCTCCGGGCTTGAGGACCACGATTGCCTTGACGTCCTCGCCACGCTCGCGGTCGGGCACCGGGACGACGCCCACCTCGGCGACTTCCGGCATGGTCAGGATCTGCTGTTCGACCTCGGCGGACGCGATGCTCTCGCCGCTGCGGCGGATGACGTCGCGAAGCCTGCCTTGGTAGTAGTGCAGGCCATCTGCGTTCTTGCGGACCAGATCCCCGGTCCTGAACCATCCACCCGGAAGGAACAGCTCCGCGTTGGTCTCAGGACGGTTGTAGTAGCCCTGCATCATCCCGTCCCCCCGAAGGCACAACTCGCCGACGACACCCGCCTCGACCTCTTCGAGCTGCGCGTCCACGATCTTGGACTCGCGGTTGGGGAAGACGAGGCCCATCGAGCCGGAGCCGACGAGGTCGGTGCGATCGAAGGGGACGAACGTGCCGGAGCCGACCTCGGTGCTCGCATACCAGTCTCGGGCGACGAGGTCGAAGCGCGACTCCAGCTCAGCGTGCAGCTCCGCGGGCAGGGCCGCGACCGGCGCCTTCTTGAGGACGAGCTGTCGGTCCAGCTCACTCCTCGGGACGTCCAGCATCCCGTCGTCGATCCACGCAAAATCGATCCGTTGATCGACCAGCCAGCCCATGAACTTGCGGCGACTGAGTCCGCGCGTCACGTGAAGCGCGCCGCCACCGGCAAGCGCCATCGTGAAGTACGCCTGGTTCTGCAGGTAGTAGAACGGATGGTCGGCGAGGATCCGCTGTGGGTCATCGAACAGTGCAGCCGACTGGACCCCTCCAGCGATCCAGTAACGGTGAGTCAGCATGCAGCCCTTGGGCAGCCCCGTCGTACCGGACGTGAATTGGATGTTGGCGAGATCGTCGACGCCGGGCACCTGAGTTCTTGGAAGTTCCTCGTGACCGAGCAGGTCGACAAATCTCAGCCAGCCTCGGTCACCCTCCTCAGTTTCGTCTCCCACCACGACGACCCTGGCCTGCGCGACACCGCCCAGCGCTCCGTCCACGCTGAGGCTGACTAGCATCGTGGCGTCGGCGATGAGCCAGGTGACGCCGGCGTCACCCATGACGAACTCGATCTCGCGCCGCGTGTACTTCGGGTTCATGGGCACGATGACCGCACCGAGCTCCGCGATGGCGAACCAGCTGACGGGGAACTCGAGCTGATTGTCCAAGAGCACTCCCACTCGGTCGCCGTGGCGGACACCGGCAGTCTGCAAGCCTGAGCGAACGCGCGTCACGTCCTCGCGAAGCTGTGCCCACGTACGATCTGGCCCTCCTCCCTCGAGGAAGGTCAGCGCCGGGTTGTCGCCCCATGTCTCGCCGGCGAAGTCGAGCGCCTCGGGCATGGTCATCCTGGCCACCCGGCGATGATGGTCGCGATAGTCGATCGTGAACGAAGCAGAGGTCGCCCCATCCACCTTCATCCGGCTGTGGTCCAGAGAGCACGGGAGGTCGCGACGAAGCCGGGCTTGGCCCTGCCTCGCACCTCACCCACCACATCGACGACGACGAGGTGACCTTGCGCCCCGCGATCGACGACGTCGACGATCGTGCCTCTCAGTCGAAACGGGTCGGACCGTCGGATGACCGACACGAATCGAGCCTTGTCCACGCCGTAGTTCCACGCGATCCACGGCCCTTCTGACCAGATGCTGTGGTTCAGCAGGAAGTCGAACATGCCGAGCAGGTGGAAGCCTTCCACCAGGTCATCGCCATAGGCGTCGTCGCCTCCGTAGCGGTGGGGGTAGCTGTCGAGATACGTGCCCTTCTCGAACATGTCCGCACGGTCTTCGTCCATCGTGAACCACGGCGTGACGAACTCCCGTCCGAGGAGAGTAGGAGCTTCGCTGGGGTGCGAGACGCTGACCGTCTTCACCTCGGAAAGATCGTCCGTCAGAATTCCCATGATGTCCTTCAGTTATACAATGATTGTCGTATCTAGCGATCGCGCCTGTGCCCTGGCCGCCCCGGTAGCTGCTATTTCTTGGCGGCGCCGACGAACGCCATCTGCGGCATCGACCAGTAGGCGAAGGACGTGATGGCACCCGTGAAGTCATTGGCGAGATAGGTCACCGTGTTGGTCGAGACGATCGGAATGATGCTGGAGTCGTCTTCGACGAGCCCCTGAGCCTTGGTCACCAGCGGCGCCTGCGCGTCTCCATCCAGAGTCTTGCGGGCCGTGGTCAGCAGCTCAGTGACTTCGGGATTGTCCAAGTTCGTGTAGTTGTAAGGCTGCCCGGGAAGGTACGTGAAGCCCATCGGCTCGAGCGGGTTCTGCGTGCCGTTGAAACTCGTCGACATCAGCAGGTCGATGCCCTTGCGTTTGGTCGCGTCATAACCGGCCTGGGTGAAGATCAGCGGCTGCAGCGCCTTGATCTTGATCGTCAACCCGGCCTTCTTGGCATCCTGCTGCAGAAGTTGAGCGGCCCGCGACATGGTCTCGTCGCCCGCGTTGATCGCCAGGACGAGCGGTGAACCGTCGTAGCCCGAGTCCGAGATCAGCTTCTTGCCCGCCGCCGGGTCATAGCTGCGGCTGGCCGCGATCTTGTCGTACGCCTTCTGGTAGACGCTCTTCTGGTCGTTCGGCCATGTCGCCGGCGTGAGAGCGGTGTAGTTCGGAACGGCGGCCTCATGGAAGACGGCTTTGGCGAGGGCTTCGCGGTTGACGATCCGCTGGAGCGCCTGCCGAATCTTGGGGTCCGCGAGGACGCCACCCGTGTTGGCCACGTACACGTTCAGGCTTTGCATCGAGGGACCGAACGTGACTCGTCCTGATGTCGCCTTCTGCAGGGCTGGTACGGCCGAAGCCGGGATCTCGTAGGCACCGTCGATCTCACCAGACTTCAGCGCCTGGGCGAGGGCCGTCCCGTCCGTGACGAAGGAGAACGTCACCGACTTTGCGAACGGACGCCGCTCGGCATTCCAGTAGTCGTCATTGCGGCTGATCCTGATCTCGCTGCCGACCTTCCAGTCGTCGAGCTTGAACGGGCCGCTGCACATCAGTCCGCCTGCGGAGGTGCCCATCGCGTCGCCGGCCCTCTTCGTGAAGTCCTTCTCCAGGACCACGCCGGTGATGTTGGCGAGCGCCTTGAGGAAGATGGCGTCAGGCTGGGTGAAGTCGATCGTGACCTCGTCCTTGGTTGTGGCGACGATCGACTTCACGTTCAAGAACGCGAAGCTGATGATCTTGTCCGGTTTCGAGGCTCGATTGAGGCTGTATGCCACGTCCTCGGCAGTCAGCGGCTTGCCGTCCCAGAAGGTGACACCCTCGCGGATCTTGAGCACCAGCTGCGTGTCGGACACCTGCTTGTAGGTCGCAAGGTTGGGCTTCAGGTTGTAATCGGCGTCAATCGTCAGGAGCGCATCACACAGGTTCATCACGACCTGGCCGGAGCTGTAGTCAGCCGCATTGGCGGGGTCGAGGGTGGTCGGTTCACCGGCGGTGAGGTTCCACTTGACGGCTGCGACGTCCGCCTTCGCCGGAGCGAGGTTCGTGACCAGCTTGTCCGGACCCTTGACGGAGCCGTCGCTGCCGCTGCCTCCTGAGCACGCCGACAGGAGCAGAGCGACGACCGCGGACGTCGCCACTGCGCCAACGCCACGGCGACGTTGATACCGAGCGCGGCGTGCAGGTGATGTCGTCATATCCACTCCTTGATGGGTCGCACCCACGACGGGTAGCAAGACACGCAATATACAACGCGTATCACACTATGTAAATGGCCTCTGTTCTAGAGAGCGGGATGGTGCTCGTGCCACGCGTTCAGGCGCTCGTATCGAGCAGCCACCGAGATCACATCGGCGTCCCCCCACAGCCGGCCGATGAACTGCACACCAATCGGGAGGCCCTGGTCGGTGAATCCGCCGGGAACGGAGAGAGCGGGCAGGCCAGCGTGCGACGGCGGCTCGGTCATCATGTGGATCAGCATGCCCAGCGGCAGGGTGTCATGGCCGTCGACCTGTAGCGCGGGCCCCTTGTCGCCATCACTGGGGAACGCGGAGACAGCGGTGGTGGGGGTCACCAAGACGTCAACCCCTGCCATCGCGTCATTGAAGGCGTTGTACATCTGCGTCTTGACGGCGTGGACGCCGTGCACCTCTCGCCCCGAAAGCCGAGAGCCGCGGTCTGCCAGCTCCCGGATCGACGGCCAGACCTCGACGCCCTCGCGCCGCAGCTCCTCCAGGACGTCGACATAGCTGTATCCATTGACGAGGTCGAAGACGTACTCAGTGTCGGGCAGCTCGATCTCGACGCCCTCGATCGACGCTCCCGCAGCACGCATGTCGCCCACGGCCCGGTCGAACAGTCGCCGCACCTCTGCGTCCAGCACCTTCTGGCCGAGGTCGTGGCAGTACGCCACTCGCACGCCCGTCAGATCTCCGGGAGCGCTGGCGGCGTCGGCATAGCTGCGCGCCTCGCGGGGCACCGAGAATCGGTCGGCAGAGTGATGGCCCGCCGTGGCATCGAGGACCATCGCGGCGTCGAGGACCGTGCGAGCGATCGGACCGTCCGTCGAGTCACTGTCGGTGTTGTCTCTCGTCGGGATTCGGCCGATCGACGGCTTGATGCCGACCGCACCGCACAACGACGAAGGCACTCGGATCGAGCCGCCACCATCAGATCCCCAGGCGACAGGTCCCACACCGGAGACCACAGCCGCCGCAGCGCCGCCTGACGAACCACCGGCGGCGTAGCCCGGGCGCCACGGAGTGCTCGTCGACCCCGTCAGCTTGCTCTCCGTGACCCCGAGAAGTCCGAACTCCGGCGTGGTGGTCTTGCCGAGGAGGATGACGCCCTGCTCCTTCAACCGCTCCCAACCGATGGCGTCGAGGTTGGGGACATGGTCGGCGTAGGCCGTGGATCCGTACGTCGTCCGGACCCCCGCGGTCTCGGCCAGATCCTTGACCGTCATGGGCACGCCGAAAAGCGGTGGGAGGTCTTCGCCGGAGCCGAGTCGAGCCTCGGCCTCGCGTGCGCTCACCCTGGCCTGGTCCGCGGTCGCCGTCACCATGATGTTGATCGACGGGTGAACCTGCTCCATCCGCTCGAGAACAGCATCGATGACCTCGACCGGCGAAACCTCGCGGCGGCGATACATCCGGCCCAGTTCCGAGGCGGTCTTCCAGTGCAGCTCGTCAGTCATGGTTCTCCATACGATCGGTTGTCGCATACTGTATGACACGCGTTGTGTTACGCAACAGACACAAACACTGCGCTGTGGGCAAGCCTGGCTCGCAGAGGCGCGTGCCATAGTGAGAGCTCGATCGAGGAGATGACCAGATGCCCCGCGCTCTCGACCTCGTGCAACGACGTCGCAACATCACCTCGATCGCCATTCGCCTTCTGGCCGAGGTGGGCCTGGACGGGTTGACGCTCAAGGCCATCGCCGACGAGCTCGGCGGGTCGATCACGTTGGTCACTCACATCTACCCCACGCGGCGGGACCTGTTTCTCGGCCTCGCCGAGACGCTCCTGGAGGAGTACGACGCTTTGTTGCCCGAGCTCGAGGCCGGGATGGACAGGCCCGACCGGCTACGGGTTCTGCTGGAGTGGATGCTCCCCCGCAGCGAAGCTGGGTGGAACCAGGAGCGGAGCCGAATCGTGCTGCTGTCGGACCCCGAGACCGGACCGATACTTGCCTCGACGATGGATCGTCGGATGCGGGCACTGATCCACGACCACCTCGTCGGCCTCGTGCCTGCCGACGAGCTCGAGGAGCACGTCGACCTGTTGCGGGTCCTGACCAACGGCATCGTCCTCGCGAGCGTCGAGCACCGCGAGGACTGGCCCGCCGAGCGTCAGGTCAGCACCTTGCACGCGGCACTCAGGCGCCTCAACCTGCTTCCCGCCACCTCAACGGCCTGAGAGGCGGTCGGCGAATCGACCAAGTCGGCTGGGGCGGTCGAGTCCAGCCAACTCTCGTCTGTCCGCAGCACGATAGAGCGCGTACATGCCGTTGACCCCGAGCCAGCGCAGTGGCTCGGGCTCCCAACGTCGCACCGGCCGGTTGGTCCAGGCCAGGGTGGTGAGGTCCGTCTGCTTTCCCAGCACCAAGTCACGCAACGTCCGTCCTGCCAGGTTGGTAGCGGTGAGCCCGCTCCCGACATAACCGCCGGCGAATCCGACCCCAGTCCGGGGGTCGAGGCTGACGCTCGCGCACCAGTCACGCGGCACAGCGAGGACGCCGCACCAGGCATGCTCCAGCGCGATGCCGTTCAGCTGAGGGAAGGCGCGCTCCAAGGTCTCGCGAAGGCAACGAATCGTCCAAGCCTGGGTGACGCCGTCGACGTCCGTGGCAGACCCATAGCGGTACGGGCGTCCGCGGCCGCCCAGTGCGATGCGGCCGTCCGCGGTTCGCTGCGCGTAGTAGTAGGCGTTCGCGAGGTCGCCCAGCAGCTCGTTGCCGGCCCAGCCGAGCTCGGACCAGACGTCTTGGGAGAGCGGTTGGGTGACCACGATGGCGGAGTTCATCGGCAACCAGGTCCTGCGGTTACCGCGCAGGGCCGAGGTGTAGCCCTCCAGACACTGCAGCACGAACGGTGCGGTGACCGTTCCGGAGTCACACACCGCACGCCCCGACTCCACGCGCTGCACCTCTGTCCGCTCGTAGATCCTCACTCCGCGCGACCGGACAACCTCGGCGAGCCCACGCACCAGCTTCGCCGGCTGCACCCGTGCGCATTGTGGATCCAGGACGGCTCCGCGGGTTCCGGCGACCTTGATCCGCGCGGAGCTCTGCTCGGCGTCGAGGATCCGGACCCGAGAACCCGGAGCGGGAGTGGTCGACTGAAGGCGTGCCAGCTGAGCCGCCGAGGTGGCCACGTACATGACTCCACTCTTGACGAGGTCGGCCTCGATGCCTTGGGTCTGGCACACGTCGATGACTCGATCCACCGAACCAGCGAGCTCGGCAGCGAGCCGGTCGACGGCCGCCATGCCGCCGGGACCGCGCGCATACGTCGCCCTATTGCCAGGCAGCTCGGCCGACAACCACCCGCCGTTGCGTCCTGAGGCGCCGTACCCGACGAACTCGGCCTCGAGGACGACGATGTCCAACGTGGGATCCGCCTCGGAGAGGTAGTAGGCGGTCCACAGACCGGTCAGACCACCACCGACGATGCACACGTCCGCCGTGCGGTCACCGGGAAGCGTCTCGCCGGCGGCCGGTAGCCCCACCTGCTGCTGCCAGTGCGACACGCCACCGGTCCTGACCCCTTCGATGGTCTCGATCCGGTAGTCAGGGATCGACCCAGGACCGACGACGACGCGATCACTTCCCTTGCGCACGCGCCGGAACCGCCTGACCCAGTCGAACGAGCTCGGACCAGTCGAGCGCGCCGGACAGGAGGCGCGCCCCTTCGGACTCAATCACCAGGTTGTCCTCCACCGCCAGCACTGCGGGTGAGGTCACGACGGGCTCGAGCGCGAACACCATGCCCTCCTCGAGCACGACGTCAACGTCACCGGAGAGCCAGATGGTGCCACCTTCATGGACGTTGAGCCCGAGACTGTGCCCGAGCCACCAGTCCCACATGCTGAGGCCGTGGTCAGACATGTCCTGGTCGAACCTCCGGTGCACGTCAGAGACCTTCGTCCCCGGTGTCATGGACGCGATGGTCCGGTTCTGGATGTCCATGAGCTGCCGATAGGTCGACAAGACCTCGTCGCTGACCGCCCCGACCCCGACGGTGCGCTGCAGGTCGCAGTAGTAGCCGTCGATGGACAAGCCCATCTCGATGGAAAAGACGTTGCCGTCGCGAATGGGGACGTCGGTCGGATGCGTCCGCTGATCGATGGAGTTCCAGTTCAACGCCAGCCACGTCAGTTCGTCGACGCCCTCCCGAAGCGAGGCGATCCGGAGCTCCAGGCTGAACTCACGATCGGTCATCCCAACGCGGCCGCGCTCGATCGCCGCCGCCATGGCGCGCTCACCCGCCTTTGCGGTTTCGTCGATCAGCGCGATCTCCGCCGTCGTCTTGATCTGCCGAGCCATCATCAAGTCGTGGTCGACGCCGTGCCACGTCGCCGCAGGAAGGGCAGCCTCGCAGCGGCGCATGTCGCTCACCGTCACCTGCTCGAGCTCGACCCCGATGCGGCCCCGGTCGACGCCCAGTCGGCGCAGCTCAGCGGTCAGCGTCCCCCAGGGATCGGTGTTGAAGTCCCAGTACACCGTCCGGATGCCCGACTTTGCCGCGTAGTCCGGAGGCAGGGCGTACGAGGCGACGACAACGTGATCACCGGTAAGCGTGCACACCAGGAACATGTACTCCTCCGGCAGGAACGCCAGGTGCGGGAAGTAGAGACCGGACAGATGACGCAGGCTTTGCCGCGACCACACGACGATCGCGTCGAGGTCCCGGCGCTCCAAGATCTCGGCGGCTCGATCGAGCTGAACGGCCGTAGGGATGTCACTGCTCACTTCTTGGGTCCGATCGATGCGAGAGAAGGCTGGTTCAGGTACGCGAAGGACGTGGTCATCCCGCCGAGATCCTTCTTGAGGAAGCTGATCTCGTTGAGCTGGACGAGCGCCTGGAACCCGTAGTTCTCCTCGTACTTCGCCTGAGCTGCTATGAGGTCATGGGCACCGGCGGCCGCGTCGGGGACCGTTCTGGCCTTGGCGATCAGCGACGTCACCTCCGAATTGTCATAGCCGATGAAGTTGAAGTAGGTGCCGGGCACGAACGTCGTCACCGCCTCGAGGGGGTCCGGCGCGACGTTGAAGCTCAAATTCATGTAGAGATCGATGTCCGCGCGCGCAGCGGGGTCGGTCGTGGCGGCGGAGTAGCGCGCAGGATCGAGCGAACGGATCTTGACCTTGAATCCAGCCATGCCAGCCTGCTGGCGGATCAGGACCGCCATCTGACTGAAGGTCTGGTCACCGGCTGGAACGGCCAGCGTGATCGGCTTGTTGTCGTAGCCCGCCGACTTGGCGAGTTTCTTCGCCTCGGCGATAGCCGCGCTTGAACCCCAGTCCTTGCGCTCCTTGGCGAATCCGTCGTACGCCTTTCGCCACTGCTTGCGACCGGCGTCGCCGGTGGACGGGTTGTCCCAGGCGGAGGTGTTGACCGCCGTGTAGTTGGGTTGGGCCGCGCCGTGGAACGGCCCCTTGGCAAGATCAGATCGATTGATCGTCATGTAGAACGCCTTGCGCAGTTCCGGGGTGTTGAGCGGCCCGTCAGTGCGCATCGGGGAGAGTCCGACGTACTGCTGGCTGGGGGAGCCGAGAGTCAGCGTCCCGGCGTCCACGTCTTTCAGTGCCGGCACAAGTGACGCCGGCACCTCGTAGGCACCGTCGACGCCTCCGGTCTTAAGGGCTTGGCCGAGCGCGCTCGAGTCTGTCAGGAATTTCAGGTTCACGGTCGATGCCTTGGCTGCATTCCTCCTGTCCCAGTACTTCGGGTTCGCAGTCAGGGTGATTCCCGCTCCGGGCTTCCAGGATTCGAAGCGGTACGGCCCGGTGCACATCACGCCGGTCCCGGGCGTACCGAGCTTGTCACCGGCTTGCTCGGAGAATTTCTTCTGCTGAACACTTCCGGAGAACGATGCGAACTCTTTGGGCAGCAGCCGGTCCGGCTGGGCCAGGTGGAGGTCGACGGTGTGCTTGTCGACAGCCTTGATGGACTTCACGTTCTCGTACAAGGGGCCCACGATGCTCTTGCGGGTGTGTTCAAGACTCCAGACGACGTCTGTGCTGGTCATCGGCGTGCCGTCCCAGAAGGTGACGTCGGTGCGCAGCTTCAGCCGAAGCGTCGTCGGGGTCGGCGTGGACAACGACGCCAGACCATCGGAGGTGCTGTAGTCGGCGTTGAGCCGCAGCAGCGACTCGCACAAGTTGTTGGCCACCAGGCCGCTGCTGTAGTACGCCGTGTTCGGCGGGTCGATCGTGTTGGGCTCGCCCAGGGGCAGCGCCCACGTGAGTGTGTCCATGGTTCCGCTCGCCGTGCCCACGACGCTGGGTCGGGGATTGGGGAGTTCGTTCGCGTCGCCGTCGCTCTTCCCGCCGCTGCATGCGGCGAGCGTCAACGCCGCCAGCACCATTGGAACGAAAGCCCGGTGACTCCGTCTCGACCTGATGAGGCTCACGATGTGCTCCTGACGTTGTAGAACGACTTTATATATTGGGAATACACTAAAGGCTGATGCAACACCTGTCACGCTTTTTCTCAACGAAAAGTGCCGCAATCGAACGGCGGTCGCCTCAGACGACCCGGCGGCGCGGCTTCCAGCCCGGTTTCGGCACAGCGTCTATCAGCGCACGCGTGTACGCCTCAGCGGGAGCGTCGAGCACCTGGGTCGTAGGGCCGGACTCGACCAGCTTGCCGCAGTTCAGCACGAGGCAGTTGTCGGTGACCTGGCGAACGACGCCGAGGTCGTGCGAGACGAACAGGTAGGAGATCCCCGTGTTCTGCCGGATGTCGACCAGCAGGTTCAACACCTGGGCCTGCACGCTGACGTCCAAGGCCGAGACTGCTTCGTCGAGGATCAGGATCTTGGGCTCCAGAGCAAGAGCACGAGCGATGGCAACCCTCTGCCGCTGGCCCCCAGATAGCGTCCGCGGCAGGTACGCCGCATGGCGATCATCGAGGCCGACCTGGTCCAAGAGTTCCGAGACCCGATCCGACAGACCGGAACCGGACAGACCGAAGTGGATCGCCAGCAGCTCCTCTAGGCCCTTGCCGATCTTCTGTCGGGGATCCAGTGACCCGAACGGGTCCTGAAAGACCATCTGCACGATTCGTGCCACATCTTTCCGGCGACCGGTGCGAGGTCCACGTGTCACGTCGAGGCCGTCCATGACTACTCTCCCCGACGTCGCTGTCTCGAGGCCGGCCACGATCCGTGCGGTCGTCGTCTTCCCTGATCCGGACTCGCCCACGATCGCAAGCGACTCACCTTCATCCAGGTGGAAGCTCAGGTCATCGACCGCCTTGTGCTCACGACCGCTGCGCCCGAAGACCTTCGTCAGGTGCTCAACCGTGAGGATGGCCGATCCTGCGTTCGGCGATGTTTGCGAATCGGTCGTCACGACACGTGTCGCCCGTCCACCTGCTGGGTCAGACATGCAAAACCACCTTCAGATCGTCAGCGATGGCCTCAGCACGGTGGCACGCGACGTGACTGCCGTCGACCAGCCGCATCTCAGGGCGGTCCGTGCGGCACAGCTCAGTGGCGAACGGACACCGCGCCGCGAAGACGCAACCCTGGCCCACCTCGAAGGCCGCCGCCGGTCGACCCTGAATCGACACCAGGCGCTTGACCTGTGTGGTGCTCGGGCGGGATGCCAAGAGGGCCGCGGTGTAGGGGTGCCGCGGGTCGGCGTACAGATCCTCGGCGCGCCCCGACTCGACCACGGTTCCTGCGTACATGACGACGAGGGTGTCGGTCACCGCGGCGGCGAGGTCCAAGTCATGGGTGACCAAGAGCATTCCGAGATCGCGTTCCGCAATCTGCTCCATCAAGATCGCCATCACCTCCGATTGCACGGTGACGTCGAGCGCCGTCGTCGGCTCGTCGGCGAAGATGAGGCGGGGTTCATTCATGAGCGTCGCGGCGATCATGACTCGTTGGAGCAAGCCTCCGGACAGCTGGTGAGGGTACTGATCCATCCGGCGCCGGGCGTCGCCGATACCCATCTCGGCCAAGAGGCTGACGGCGCGATCGGTCGCCTCGCGCTTGGACATCTTGCGTGTGGCAACCACACTCTCCGCCAAGAACTGGCCGATCGTACGCATCGGGTTGGTGTGCGCCCGTGGGTCCTGGTGGATCAACCCGACGTCGGAGCTGCGGTAGGCGGCCAGCTCCGACCGGCTGAACCGGTCGACCGGTCGGCCGTCGAAGTCGATACTGCCCACCACCTCGGCGTTGCGCGGGAGGAGACGCATCGCGGCCTTGACAGTCATGGACTTGCCCGATCCCGACTCCCCCACCAGTCCGACCGACTCGCCGGGGTGGATGGAGAGCGTGACGTCCTGCACCAGGACGCGATGTGGCACGCGATCCGTCAGCCTGATACCCAGGTCTCGGATGTCGAGCAGCGCGGGTCCGCGTGCGTCAGCGCTCACGCCTGCCGCCGTCATCGTTGACCTCCAGTGCGAGCCGACAGCCGGTCACCGAGCACGTTGAAGGCCACCACGGTGACGACGATGCACATGCCCGCCGCGAGGCTCTGCTGCGGCGCCCCGTTGAGGATCTCAGCACGTCCGTCAGCAACCATGAGCCCCCACTCCGAGGTGGGCGGCTGGACACCGAGCCCGATGAACGAGACCGCCGCGAAGTCAACCAACGCGTTGCCGAAGGCAATCGTCGCCTGGGCGAGGACCATCGGCGAGACGTTCCGCAGGATGTGGCGGGTGCAGATGCGCCACGACGACAGTCCAGCCAGCTGCAATCCCTCGATGTAGGGCATGGCGCACTCCTGGACCGCTGCCGAACGAACCACGCGAGCGTAGAACGGTACGTACACGATCGTGAGGGCGATGACCGGCGCCCAGAAGCCAGCGCCAAACACGGCCGACGCCAGCACTGCGACAAGAATCCCCGGGACCGCGAACATCACGTTAAGCACGCGGTTCAGCGCGCGATCCACCCACCCACCGTTCCAGGCAGAGAAGATGGCCAGCGCTGTGCCGAAGAATGCGCTGCCCACGACGATGATGCCGGCGCCTGCAAAGCTGATCCGAGCACCGGTGACCGCCCGCGAGAAGATGTCGCGCCCGATGCCATCGGTGCCAAACCAGTGCTGGCCACTCGGACCGAGGCTGGCACTCAGCACGTCTGTCTGGTTCGGCGAGTACGGCGCGATCAAGGCACCGAAGGCCGCGACCAGCGCCACTAGTGCACAGATCAGGGCGGAGACGATGAGCAGCTTGTCCTTGGGACGCCGTTCCGCTGGTGCCACAGTGGCACCGGCTGCCGCGATCGTGGCCATCAGCGGCCTTCTCTCTGACGTGGATCCAAAAGCACCTGAGCGACGTCGATGATCGTCATGACGACGACGAAGACGACGACGATGATCAGCGACACTGCGAGCACGACCGGGTAGTCCTTGCTCGAGATGCTCGCGATCAGCAGTGACCCGATGCCGTCGATGGCGAACGCCTGCTCGACGACAACCGCACCGGCCACGAGGCCTGCAATCGCCAGGCCGGACGCCGTCATCACGGGCAGTGCGGCGTTGCGCAGAATGTGCAGAAACACGATGCGGTTGCCCGGGATTCCCCGTCCGCGACTGGTCATCACGTGCTCCTTGCACGCCTCGTCGCGCACCGCCGTCGCCGAGAGCTGTGTGACGTAGGCGCCGTAGCTGATGGACAGCGCGATGGCGGGAAGCACGAGGTGCCTGATTCTGTCGGCGAGGCCTTCGCCCGCTCCGAACGTGGGGAACCAGCCCAGCTGAACTGCGAAAACGCTGATGAGCACGCTCGCGGCGACGAAGGTGGGGACGGAAACGCCGAATCCAGCCACGGCGCTGACATAGGGACGCCACCGCTCACTGATACCGCCCAGCGATCCAAGCGCGATCCCGACCACCAGCATCATCAGTGCTGCCATCAGCACGAGCAAGAACGTGGTCTCGAGTCGTGGCTCGACGAGCTTCGTGACGTCTTCGCGATAGGTGAACGACGTGCCGAGGTCTCCGTGAACCAGCGATGTCAGCCAGTGCCAGTACCGCTCGATCAACGGGTCATCGAGACCGAGCTCTGCAGCCTTCGCTGCGCGCGCCTCGTCGGTGGCCTTGGGCCCCAAGATCTGCGCCACCGGGTCCCCGGGAGCGAAGCTCAGGGCAGTGAAGATGACGAACGAGCCGGCGACGATCGTCCCCACAGCACCGACGAAAGTCGAGGCGACTCGCGCGACGAAACCGAATTTCCAGGCCCGCGGGCCGACGACCGCTAGGCCGACCTCTGGCAACGCACTCATGCGAAAGACCTCCAGCCCGGATAGTTGCTAGACGCTGATATGTAACGGTGAATGTACAACACGGTTCCTACGAGGACAATGGTTTTGCGCGCCCCCTTATTTCGTTGTGGGCCAGGAGTTCCAATACGTGACCTTGTGGGCCTGGACCCGCTTCGCCGGCTTGAAGTTGCGCCCCACCGTGTACGCCACAGGGAGCAAGCAGATCTGACTCACCGAGGCCGGGATCCCGAGCAGGTCGGCCACGGCTCCTTCTTCGTAGAGGTGGAGAGTGGTGAGCGTCGTGCCAAGCCCGCGCGCACGGAGCGCGAGCTGGAAGTTCCATACACCGGGCAGCACAGAGGCAAAATCTGCGACGGCGGAGATGCTGTCCGAGAAGTCGATGCCAGGCTCGATGCAAGGGATGACGAACAGTGGCACACGTTCGAAGTTGGCGGCAAGGAACTTCGCGCTGGCCACAACACGGAGCTTCTGCTGGTCGCCCCGCTTGTACGCATCCTCGAAGGTCTCGTCGAGGTAAGGATCGGCGGCCGTCCGATAGTGCGCAGCGATCTGATCCTTGAGCGCCTGGTCGGTGACGACCACCCAACGACGGACCTCGACGTTACCTCCGATCGGCGCCTGCATAGCGACTTCGATGCAGCTCTCGACCACCTCGCGTGACACCGGACGTTCCAGATCAAGTCGGCGGCGCACAGCACGGGTCGTGCTCAACAGGCGATCGGCCTCATCGAGGTCGAATGCACCTTCGTCAAGGTTCTCGTTCACCCGGTGACCGTAGCGCCAATCAAACGGATATGCAACGGACGTTGTAATTACGGTACCGATCGCTCAACAAACGACGGAGCTGAAACGCCCGGCACGGAAACGACGCCCATCAACTTCCACACACCTGGTGCGCTCTCGAGAACACAACAGAGGCCCCTGACCGGCATTTCTGCTGGTCAGGGATCTTCGAGTGGTAGCGGGGACGGGATTTGAACCTGTGACCTCTGGGTTACGACCCCAGTGCCCAGCCCGATACAGACGCAATTGCGCGCCGCGACACGCATAGCGTGACGTCGAGAGGTGCGCGATTCGTCGAACACAGCAGCGCGATGAATCGACGAACGTCCCCCGATCAAAATCAGCCCACCAACGTCCACACACCTCTTTCATTGAGGGCGCCTCGAGTGGCCACTCGCGCTGATTGCTCGGCCTTAGGGGGCGTGACCATGACGTTGCACAAGCTCTCGGCCGGCTCCGGGTATGAGTACCTGACCCGGCAGGTCGCTGCGATGGATTCGACCGAGAAGGGTCACGCCACGCTCGCGGACTACTACTCGGCGAAGGGTGAGGCACCGGGCGTCTGGATGGGCTCAGGACTGTCCGCGATCGACGGCATCGAGGCGGGCGACGTCGTGACGGCCGATCAGATGCTCCAACTGTTCGGTCACGGGCTCGAGCCTGTTTCCGGCGAGCGGTTGGGCAGGCCGTACCGGTTGTACGACAACCAACTTGCCGAAGACTTCAGGGCTGAGGTGGGGCTTCGCACGCGCGCCCTGAGTGCCGAGAACGAGGTCTCGGCACCTGCTTCGCCGGCCGACGTTCGTGCACGAGCGCGCACGGAGGTGGCCAAGGAGTTCTTTGTCGAGGAGCACGGCCGGGCGCCCTCGAACCCCCGCGAGCTGGACGCAGCGCTGAAGCGATACTCGCGTGCACCACGCGCCGCCGTGGCCGGTTTTGACCTGACGTTTTCACCGGTCAAGTCGGTTTCCACGCTCTGGGCGATCGCTCCGCCAGAAGTGTCTGCGGTGATCGAGAAGGCCCATGACGCCGCTGTGTCCGACGCGTTGAGATTCATCGAGCGCGAGGCGCTGTTCACCCGCGAAGGCTTGAACGGGGCTCGGCAGGTCGAGACGCGTGGGCTGATCGCGGCGGCATTCACGCACCGCGATTCGCGGGCCGGTGACCCTGACCTTCACACGCACGTGGCGGTGGCGAACAAGGTCCAGACGAAGGGCGGCAAGTGGCTTGCCGTCTATGGACGGGTGCTCTATGAGTCGGCGGTGGCTGCGTCGGAGACGTACAACACCGCGCTGGAGCGACACCTATCCGAGAAACTTGGCATCCGTTTCGTCGAGCGGCCCGATGTCCAACGAGCGAGGCGTCCGGTGCGCGAGATCGTGGGCGTCGACCCATCGTTGAACCAGGAGTGGTCGAAGCGACGTCGCGACATCGACATGCGCCGAGACGAGTTGACCGACGATTTCCAGCAGATGCATGGACGCCCGCCGACGCCTGCGGAGACAATTGGTCTGGCGCAGCAGGCGAACCTGGAGACGCGGGACGCCAAGCATGAGCCACGCTCGTTGGCCGAACAACGGTCCACATGGCGCCTCGAGGCCGCCACCAATCTGGGGTCCCAGGCCGCCGTTGACGACATGGTGGCCGAGGCATTGCGCCCGGTCGTCATCAAGCGCGAAGCCTTGTCACCGACCTGGGTTTCGGACACTGCGCAACGCGTGGTCACCGAGCTAGAGGCACACCGCGCGACGTGGAAGACGACCCATGTACGCGCCGAAGCGCAACGCCAAGTGCGCGACACCGAGATCGACCCCGCCCGCCTCGATGCGGCCGTCGGCTGGGTGATCGACCACGTCCTCGAGCGGTTATCGGTCAACCTGACCCCCGGCCTCGACACGACCAACGACCCCGAGCAGCTAACCCGCGCGGATGGTTCAAGCGTCTACCGGCATACCGGCCGCGACCTGTTCACCAGCCCAAGGATCCTCGAGGCCGAGCAGCAGATCATGACCGCCGCGAGCCGTGAAGATGGGCGCGTCACCCCAGTCGAAGCCGTCGAGGTAGCACTGCTGGAGAGTGCCGCGAACAGGGTCGCCCTCAACCAGGGGCAGGCCGGACTGGTCCGGGAGATGGCCTTCAGTGGACGACGTCTGCAGGTCGGCATCGCCGCGGCCGGGTCGGGCAAGACCACCGCGATGCGGGTCCTGGGCGACGCATGGCACGACGCCGGAGGACAAGTCGTTGGCCTCGCGCCATCTGCTGCTGCGGCGTCCGCGCTCGGGGCCGAGACTGGCATTACCTCGGACACCCTCGCCAAGCTCGTACACGACGTCGAGACCGGAAACCCGTCCCCATCGCTGTCGATCGGTCCTGAGACGCTCGTCATCATCGACGAAGCGGGCATGGCCGACACGATGACCTTGGCTCGCGTCATCGACCATGCCATGGACAACGGGGCGTCGGTGCGGCTCATCGGAGACGACCGACAGCTTTCAGCCATCGGTGCCGGCGGGGTGCTGCGCGACATCACGGCCAACCACGGCGCGGCACGCTTGGACGAACTCATGCGGTTCACCGACGCCGCCGAAGCAGCCGCATCCGTCGCCTTGCGTGACGGCGACCCCTCGGCTCTCGGTTACTACTTCGACCAGGACCGCGTCCACATCGGCAGCTCCTCCACGACCACCGATTCGGTGTTCGCTGCGTGGTCGAAAGACCGCGCAGACGGACTGGATTCACTGATGGTCGCGCCCACCCACGACCTCGTCACTGAGCTGAATCAACGAGCCCGAACCGCTCGGCTCAACAGCGCAGTGCCTGACGTCGAAGTCGAACTGGCCGACGGAAACCGCGTCTCGATCGGCGACACCATCCGTACCCGACGCAACGACCGAAGGATCGCAATCAGTCCCACCGACTGGGTGAAGAACGGCGACCGCTGGACGATCACCGGCGTCCACGGCGGATCCCTCACGGCCCGCCACACAAGATCGGGCTTGCGCGCCACACTGCCAGCGCGGTACGTCACACAGCACGTTGAGCTCGGATACGCATCGACCGTCCACAGCGCCCAAGGCCTCACCGCTGACACCATGCACGGCGTCATCACCGGCACCGAGTCCCGCGAGACGCTCTACACAATGATGACCAGAGGACGCCATGCCAACCACGTGCACCTCGCGGTCGGCGGAGATGGCGACCCTCACCAGTTGCTCCACCAAGACACTCGCGAGCCGGCGACTGCGACCGAAATCCTCGAAGCGATCCTCGCCCGAACGGGCGCCGCTGTCTCCGCCACCACCACGGCTCGCGAGGCGACGTCGCCCGGAGCGCGGCTCAACGAAGCCGCGACCAAGTACGCCGATGCGCTCGTCGCCGCCGCCGAAGACGTACTCGGTCCAGATCGCATTCTCGGGATCGCGGACCAGGCCGAAGAGCTGCTGGCCGGCCTCACCGACGCGACTGGGTGGCCGTCTCTGTCGGCGCAGCTCCTGATGATCGAATCAAACGGATTGGATGCTCGCGATCTCCTCGAGACTGCCTTCGCATATCGTCCGCTGGACGACGCTGACGACGCAGCACTCGTGCTCGGGTGGCGGCTGCATACCCTTGCTCCGACAGAGGTCGGGCCGCTGCCGTGGCTACCCGCCATACCCGCAAAGCTCACTGAAGACCCAACCTGGGGCGCCTATCTGGCCGAACGCGCGGAGCAGGTCAGCAACCTCGCCGGGGACGTACGACAATCAACCGATCAGCGTCCGCACGAGTGGCTGCCGCCGAACGCCGCACTCCCGGCCGACCTCACGAGCAGCATCGAAGTCTGGCGCGCGGCCTACGGCATACCCGACAGCGACCGAAGGCCGACCGGTCCACCGCAGGTCGACTTCGCGGCCCACGAACACCAACATTGGCTCGATCAACGCCTCAATCATCACCTCGACAAGCAAGGCGCGGCCTGGATCCGGCCAATCACCGAGCTCGTCGGACGACACGACAACCACACGCCGGTCCTTGCCGAACGGCTCGCGGTACTGGCCACGCAAGGACACGACATACGCCGTCTCCTCAAGACCGCGGAGAGCCAAGGATCGCTACCCGATGATCACGCGACAGCGGCCCTCGACTCCCGGATCACCCGACTCCTTGTGGACGAAAACCGCATATCCGATCGCATCCGTCAGCAAGACGTCGCCTTGTCAAAGCGGTTCGATCCACCCCGAGGAGGGCCGAGCCTAGGGGTATGAACGACTGCGGGTCGTCCGATTTCAGCGAAGCGACTGACACATTCGGCGGACAGGTTGGTTCTTGACCACCGGCTTAGGCTCCCAGCGACGACGCCCCCGGTTGAGATGGCCACGGCCGGGAGTCCAGGGTCTTCTCCCGGGGCGTCGGAGGGGATCTGCGGTCGACTCAACTGCGATAGTTCACATTGGTAGCACGTGCGGCTCTGCCGGACTATGGCCGGGCTGATTGACCGCTGAAAGAATGGCGTCGCGGAGTTGGGCTCTGCGCTGAACGCGGATCTCCCCCGTAGGAGCTCACACGAGGTCGGTGGCTCCCACCCCGAGCTGGTTTTGTGCCACATTGCATCGAGTCCAACTCCGCCCCGAATCGAGATGCGGGCCGCGCCTGGTAGGAATATCTCGCTCCAACACTCAACCGGGCCAGCCGGCTTGTCACGAAATCATGTACGCGCCTCGTCGGGCGCTCTTGTGAATTCGCGGCTTTGGGACCCGTACGAGTCCTACGATGACTGAATGACTCAACTCCTCGGTTTGTTGTCATACCTCATCTGGCCAGCAAGTCAGCGTAAACGCGTTGCGTACAAGCGTCGGAACCTCGACGCGCCAACCGAAACCGGTCCCAAGCCAGGCCGCCATCGCCAGTAGCGAGGTGTGTGATGGATCACCTTTGCCGGATTCGTTCACGCACGAAGGTCTAGCACCCTAGTCTCGACACGGCCGCCCCGCAGTGACCTCACCCCCCGAGGGTTACTGCGGGGCGGTCGTTTGTGGACGACTCAACAACTTGGACGCTGGCGACGTCCTCTGGCTGCCGGGCGCTGAGCGAGGGCATGCCAACGGGCACCCACCGAGGTGAGTGCCCCTGGACCGCTGAGTTGCTGGTCAGTCCCAATCGATGCGGAGCTGCGATGCGCCGCCGCCACTGTTGCCGTGGTCGCCGGGGGCAGCCGTCGCTGCCGGCGCGACGCCCACAACGGTCAGGACCGTCACAAATGCTGCGGCTACTAGACGCTTGAACACGATGTGCACCTACTCCTTAGGGACCCAAGGGCCGCTGCTCTTCGGGTCAACCTATTCGGGCCGCGCACCAGCGTCAGCGGAAAGAGAAGACCTGTACAGATGTCTTAGAAGAAGTTGTTGACCGGCGGCGACGATGCCGCCCTGACAACGGCCGGTCAGGGCGTTCGAGCTATGGAGCTGCGCCACGCGTGAGACTGTCCTGATTGCCGGCGCGGTTCGTTGCCTTGGGCAGCTCGCCCTCCCTGGCCGGCTCGCTGCGGATTCGACAGATGCAGTTTTCAACGGCCATTTCCTCAACCACTACATCAGACCCGCGGAGACGCTCGCGACGAGTACCAGTCGTGACCTGGGGCTGTAACCGATGGGCGCTGACTGTCGGAACCGAGTGATATCATGAGTTCGATATCGGAGGTGATTGTCGTGGAGCAGATCCTAATCCGCAATCTTCCCGCGGGAACCAAGGCCGCACTCAAGGCACGTGCCGAGCAACACCGTCGATCGGTCGAAGCCGAGGTACGGGAAATCCTCGCCGGCGTGTTGGAGCATGAGCCCCTCACCCTCGTTGACCTATTGGCCAGCGACGAAGGCACGGATATTGATTTCGAGCCCGACCGGCTCGGCCTTACTGCTCGTACTCCTGAGCTGTGACTCGTCACGAACTCGAAGGTCGGAGCGAGTGGTGAAGTTCGTCCTGGATACCAATGTCGTGTCCGCGCTTCGGGTGCGAGGGCGCAACCCATCGGTTGAGAGCTGGGCGGCCCCGGTACCGGTTGCCGATCAGTTCGTGACAGCCACGACGATCAGCGAGATCGAGCGCGGTGTCATTGCCAAGGAACGGACCGACCCTGCACAAGGTGATGTCCTCCGTCGCTGGTTCGAGGAGCGAGTGCTGCCGGCGTTCGCCGGACGCGTGCTGCCGTTCGACCTGGCTGCCGCACGGATCCTGGCCACCTACCGTGTCCCCGAATACGCACCGCTGGACGACGCGCTCATCGGGGCGGTCGCCCAAGCCGCCGAGATGACTGTCGTCACCCGCAATACCCGACACTTTGAACCACTCGGTGTCGCCTGCCTCAACCCGTGGGGCGGCGACGGCTCATAACCTGTGGTCCGTAATGGGATCTCGCCCCAGCCTCCTGGTAGACGTTCATCGCAGCGCAATGACGGCCTTGGTCGCTGATGCCAGCAGTCGGGGCCCCTTGGACTTCGTCAAGCGGGAAGGCTTCAAGGGAGGCCGGGATCTGGATGGTCGGTCGCGAAGTGTTGCACCGCGCTGTTGTCGATGAGTCCTTGGTCAAGCAGCCAATCGACGGCCCGGCGCTGCGCTCGAACATCACGTAGGGCATGCCACGCCGAAATCAGTTCGGGGTGGTGCTGATAGACCTCGTTCTTGAAGCGTCTGAACGCTCCTCGCCCTTGCAGTGACTGCATCAGCTGTCGGCCGGCCGCGGTGTCGCTGATGCCGTCAGCAAAGTCGGCCATGTCCTGAAACCACACGTAGGACGGGAGAGGGTCGATGGGTATGAGATCCAGCTCGTCGATCTCGACGGGGTTCTCCCCGTCGATGCCCGTGTCGCTGGTCCAGAACGCGACCTGCCCGGTTCGCGGGTCGATCAGCCAGCGGTGCTCGTAGTCAGTCTGATCAGCGAGCGCGGTTGCGATCTCCTCAACGTCGATTCCGTCCAGGTCGAGCATCCCTCGAGGGTAGAACCCGGACCCGCCGCCTTGGAAGGACCCGTCAAGGACGCCTCGGCGGCCTGCATGCTCGCGGCGATGTGATGCAATCGTCCTGACCTACAGGGCTGTGACAGTCAACGAGGTCAGTTGCCAGGCCGTGTCCATCGAGATGTCGATGCTGACGTCATTCAACCTGGCGTACATGAAGTCGGACATGCCGACAAAGACCCAGACCGTCTTGCCTGCAGGGAAGGCGACGTCTGTGAGGAAGTTCAGCGAACGTCGCTCGCCTGGGCCGACGATCACCTTCGCGCCGGGGTAGCTCTCGCCGTCACCGCTGGCGTCCAGGCCCGGGACGAAGCGCTGCCTGAACGCCTCCGTCATCGGGACGCCATCGTCGTGTTCCCAAAACACGTCAAGTTCCACACCAGACTGGGTGAAGGCGACGAACTCTGACCAGCCCCATTCGTCCGAGGTTGAAATTTTGTGCTCGCAGACAAGGCACGTCAGATCGACCGTGATCATAAGAGGGGAGGTGTTCGGTGTGGTGAAGGGAACGAGGAAGCCGCAGTAGTGGAGGACATTGAACTGGTCGATCTCACCAGCGTCGTGGTTTTGAGCCACCATGCGACTGCCGAGCCGACCCCATTGAGGGTCGAGGTAGCTCTCATACGTCGGGACACTCCCACCGCCGATGGCCTGTCTCCAGCTCGAGCGTTCCCAACCCTCGGCGAAGGGCGGTTGAAAGACGGTGCTCACCGCCAACGGTGGCTCCACCGCGGGTGGCCAGTCGAAGGGGGCTTCCA
The DNA here is from genome assembly GCF_056403535.1 of Aeromicrobium sp. P2_G6. Classification (NCBI taxonomy): domain Bacteria; kingdom Bacillati; phylum Actinomycetota; class Actinomycetes; order Propionibacteriales; family Nocardioidaceae; genus Aeromicrobium; species Aeromicrobium sp. P2_G6. The sequence goes on from NZ_JBFUFH010000001.1 coordinate 402,116, forward strand.
GCGGACGAACGGTGAGTTCGCCCGGCGAAAAGGCGCCGTCACCACGCAACAGGTCGTCCACCAGATGACGGTCGGATCGATGGGTAGACCTCAGCAGATCGAGATCGATGCCGCGCCGCCTGGCCTCGGCGAGCGAATGAAACCGGAGCCCGGGGCCTCCGGGCTGGTTCGCATGTGCTTCGCGGGCGGCTGACTTGATCGCCGCGGACTCGGCTTGCGGGAGGATCCTGCGAATCTGGTGAGCTTGAGTCGAGCCCAGGTCAAGAAGACGGTCGGCCCGACGAGCCGCATCGTCGTCCCCATGTTGCTCCTTGAGGCGCTGCACGAAACTGCCGTGTTCGTTCGTAACAGCCATGTCCTTCTCCGCTCACCGAGAAGTTGATTACCAGCAGAGTAGTTCCAGACAGATCCCAACCGATGCCGATTGAAAATGAAAGATCGCGCTCGATTACGGGAACCTCGTCGCACGCGCGGCTCGCGGCGGAATGACCGGCCCCGTCATCGGCTGACGACGGGGCCGCTGCGCATCTGGTCTGGGGCTCGGTCGGGCGCATCGTACGCGACCGAAGACACCGGATGGCCGTGATCCGGGCGCCACTCTGGCGGGAGTTCAACTACCCGGTGATGTCGCCGCTGCTGGAAATGACCCTGTCGTTCACGCCCAACTGTGCGGTCCACATCCCGTGGGATCCGCCGTCGTACCTGGCGAATGTCGAAATCGCGTGCCTCCATTTGGCGTCGGGAACATAGGCGTCGTGCAGGCACGGCTGAGCGCAGGTGCCGTTTGCGCATCCCCGATCCCAGACGCCTACGTCGCCAGTCGTCGGCAGCGTCGACGACAGCGTTCCGACCCTTGTGAAGACGCTCGTCTGGGTCATCGTGCCCTCGACGCCCTCGGAGACCACACCCGTCAAGTTCGGACTGGTTGACCCGAACGCTCGGAACGTGCCGGCGTAGTCGACGCGCATGCAGAACCGGCGGTCTCCCACCTGCCAGACCTGCACGTGTTCCTCGGCCGTGTCGATCGCCCACGGGTGATCGTCGATGCCGAAGTCAACGCTGTTCGTCACGTGCGCCGTGACATCGACGACCTTCGGGGATCCGGCCGGCGCGCAGGACGGAGCCCTCTCCTTGTCGTCCCCGCCGATCGCCGCCGAAACCGGCGCCAACAGAACGGTTGAAAGCAGTGTCGCGGCCCCGATCACGGCACCTGTACTCATTCGAACCTTGATCCGCATCGTCTTCTCCTGTTCGCAGGTACTGCTCGCAAGGTCGTCCACACGGCCACCTACTAGGCCGGAGACGGCGACCTGCTGCAGCCGGGTCCTCGTGAGGGACTTGGCATCTCCTCACACCTTGCTTGTTGCGACGAGAGTGCCGAGCGGATCACCCCTGCGGAGGCTTTCTTTCACGGGCCGTCCCGCACGGTGCGCGACGCCCGCGCGTGAAGGTCTGACTCGATGAGCACGAACGCGGCGAAAAGACGCATAGATCGCGTGTCCAGGACGGACAGTCCATGGTGTCTGGTTGGATCACGAGTCATCGCTCGACCAGCTGCAGGCCCTGGAGGCCAAACGCACATCTTGGAAGGCATCGCGCTCGCCCAAGAATGGTGGACCGAGGTTTCGGTGACGTTGTCGCGGTGCTCCGACTTCATGGGCCAGGCTGTCGGATATCTGGCAACACGCTAGAGGCGTACGCCGAGGCGGTTGGGGGGCGTTGACAGCGATCCCGGACGGCTGAGCTGACCGGAACCCTTAGGTGGCGGGAGGGATGTTCTGGTTGTGCCGGAACACGTTGCCGGGGTCCCAGACGCGCTTGATCTTGCGCAGCCGCGCGTACTTCTCGGGTCCGTAGGCACTCTCGACACGGTGCATTCCTTCGTCGCCGATGAAGTTCAGGTAGACGCCTCCGGTCGTCCACGGCTTCATCGCCGCCGCGATCGAGCGGGTCTTGTCGATGTTGGCCTGGTCCTGCGAGGGGTCCGGCGGCCACATCGAGAGCAGGTGCAGGTTGAACGGGGCGTCCCGGTTGCCGAAGGCGGTCGCGTCGTCGGCGATGTCAGCGATCACACCACCGCCGGCGACCACGATCATCTGCGTCAGTGGCGAGATTGGCGGTTGCACGTTGCCGACCCAGGCCTCGATCGCCTCGTCCGGGAACTCTGCGAGAAAGTCGCCGCTCCAGTAGTTGTGCATGCCCTTCGGGTTGGGAGGGTCGAGCAGCTGCTGCACAGCGACGTACGGCATCGGGCCGACCAGGTTGGCCGCGGGGGGCCCGAAGCCGATCAGCGGGTCCATTACCCGGGCGCCTTCCTCGGGATCACCGGCGTAGCAGACCAGTACCCCGCACGCTGGCTGCCCACGGGCCGGTTCGGGGACGAAATCCTCCGGAGGCGCGGTGATCAGCGCGACGCCGCCACCCACTTCCGGGGGCGCGGTCAGCATGAAGTCCCGCCAGTTCTTGAGGACCTCGACTGCCATGGACCCCGGATACAGCAGCATCCCGCCGAGCACGATCGGCCCGAGCGGATGCAGCCGGAAGGTGAACTCGGTGACCACACCGAAGTTGCCGCCACCGCCGCGCAGCGCCCAAAACAGATCCGGGTGTGAATCCTCCGACGCGGTCACGATCTCGGATGCCGCCGTCACGACCTCGGCCGAGATCAGGTTGTCGCAGGTGAAACCGAAAGCTCGCTCCAGCCAGCCGCTGCCGCTGCCGAGCGACAGTCCGCCCACGCCGGTGCCGGAGACCCGGCCGCCGGTCAGCGCCAACCCGTGCTCCTGGGTGGCCGCATCCACCGTCCCCCATGTCGCACCACCGCCGACCCGGACGGTTCTGGCGCCGGGATCAACCTCGACGTGGGCGATCCCGCGGAGGTCCACACAGACGCCGCCGTCGACGACGGCCGAACCGGTCACCCCGTGACCGCCACCGTAGACCGAGACCGGCAGAACGTCGTCCCGCGCCCCGGCGATCGCTGCGGCGACGTCTGTCGCGGTTGAGCACTGCATGATCCGTTCAGGCTTGCGGTCGATCATCCCGTTGAAGACCGCACGGGCCTCGTCGTACCCGGCGTCGGACGCAGTGAGCACGGTGCCCGCAAATTCTGAGGTCATGAACGAACACTCCTCGGTGGTAGAAGCCCGAGATGGTGCGATTCTGCTCCCGCTAGTGCGGTTGCGCAATGGGCAGTGTTGGCCGTCTTACGGCGACAGACCAACGCTACGAGCGGTCGGGCGATAGTGCACCCGCTCGGAATCAGGAGGTGGGCTTGTCATCAGAAAGTTGATCGCGGGCGTATGACGCGCCGCCGGACTGTCGAAAAGGGTGTCGAGAGGGGCGCGTATCGGCGGGCCGGCTCTCAGGCCGCGCGAGTGAGATGATCCCAGCGTGACCAGCGTCTGTCCCTCGTGTGGTCGTCCACTCGACGACCACGATCGGCACTTTCGTTTCCGTCTGCCCGAACCAGCCGTCCGGCAGCCGGAACTTATGGAGATGCCAGACTTTTGGTCCACCGATCCTGACCCTTCGGCGGCCGTGATGATGGTCGTTCCCGAGTTGGGCGGCTTCATCCGCGCCCTGTTTCCGATCAAGATGACCGAGGGGCACACCCTCACGTATGGCGTGTGGATCGGCGTGGATTCGAAATGACTCAACAGAGCATTCAAGCTGTGGTGGTCTCCCAAGTACTCAAAGCTGCGGATCAGTTGAGCCCTGGCGAACCTTATCCAGCCCTGGGGACTTCCGGGGTCGCCCGTTGACCTCGCTGTACTGAACCCAGGCGCGACGCCTTACTGCACATCGAGCACCGAGCAAGCCTGTCAACTCGCGCTGACGAAAGTGTGGGACCACGACGTGCCGATGGAGCCGCTCTGATCCGTCAACCCGGGTTCTTCGAGTTGGACGACAGAGTCGCTGACCCCGACCTGCAAGCGGCGGGATGACGCGAGCCCTTTCGGATGATCGACGTCGTGGTCGGAAGTAGGCCCGTGTGCCTCGTTCGATGAGACTGTCGGTGGCGGCGACGAGCATTGAGCGAATGTTGACCTTTTGTATTGCCGTCGCAGTCTTTGTGGCCACGAGTTTGCAGATGCTCATCGCATTAGTCGAAATGCGCCAAGCGCATCGTCCGGCTCTCGAAGTCGCTCGAACTGAAGACGAGCTAGTCCAACAGGAACCTCGGCTCAGCAGGCGCAGGTGGCGGAAGGAGCTGCGCTCATGGCGGGACGACGAGACGGAGCGCAGTCTGGCTTATGTCGACGCGGTGGCGTTCAGCTGGATGCTGCTGGTATTCGCATCCGCAGCAGCTAGCTTTCAGGCGGGACTCGACCTCGTGTGAACTGGCCACGCACGCGGCGGAATACCGTACGCCTTAGTGGCTGGTCAGGTCATGAAACTGCGCGGACGCTTAGCTATGGGTCGTCGATCTCGTCTGAAGTCCATCCCGGCTAGGTTTGCCGGATGGAACTGGTAGCGACGCTCTTGGCTGCACTCGTGATCGGCTCGATAATCGGGACGAATCTTGGAATTCGCCGACTGCGCGACGAGGTTGGGAAGCAGACCGAAGTCTTACTCATGATTCTTGAAGCGGTCGACGATAAGTCGGAACCGGACTCGCGCTAGCCACGCCCAACCACACCCAGGGACCGGGTCGGTGTGCAGGGTGCGCTATCCCTGCTTGAGTAGGCCGAGCGCAGTCTTCGGGAGCACCTCTCGACCGCCTTCCCGCAGAAAACTCGCGTAGACAAACAGGAATCGCAGCAGCAGTGTGACGCCCGCGAGGAAGCCTCCTATAACGACAGCGCGCGCCCAGGGCGGGAGCGTCACAGGCCCAAAACCCATGATGATCACCGGAGCCGCCATGCCAAGGATCGCGAGCACGCTCAGCACCTGGAGCGCCAAACCGAAACCCTCCGGTTGTCGGGTCGCCTCGTAGGTCTCGTTGGCGAGCCTGCGTTCCTGTTGCACCGCACGGACCTCAGCATCCGCCTGATCGACTCGCCCACGCAGCGACCCAACATGAGCGATCTCGTGCTGGGAACTGACAACGTTTCGTAACCCACTTAACTGCGGGTTCCCGATAGAAATGTTCCTTAGAAGATCGCTGGTGTCATAGCCCGGAATCATCGAGCCGTATCGTGTCTTTGATCGGGCCTCCTCTTCGGCCTTCCTGGCCTCGGCTCGACGCGCATCGCAGGCTTGGTCATACATCCACTCCCAAGCTTCGCGATGACCGATCGCGAAACTGTGCTCGCGCTTGAAGTCCGCCCAGCTCACGTGCTCCTTGCTTGCCGGAACCAGTGGATAAATCTCAGCCAGGGCGCGCTGGAGTTCAGAGGACAATTCCTCCAGTCTGGCGGCCAGCAGTTCCTGGTCGAGGTCATCGCCGTCCTCATCGGCGGCCTCCAGGACGTTCGCAACAGTGGGGTCGAAATCGTGCTCCATAATCGCTTCGAAGACGTCGAAGCTATCGAGGACTTCATCAATGTAATGAAGATCAAGTGCATGTCGCGATTCTGAATGCCGAAATACTGCTTCCTGCTCGCGGCGCGTCAGGTCTTCCACTCTCCGCCGGGCTGCCTGCTGTTCGGCGTGCAGTGCAACGTACCGGGATACCAGAAGACCGCCCACGATCGCGATCAGAGCAGCAGACGCCTGAGCCAAGGCGCTAAGCAGCCAATTCACGTCGGCAGGGGATGCAGTCATGGCTAAACGCTAGTGGGCACGGCTGCCGGCCCGGTCCTGTTCGCTTCAGATATGCGGCGGGTACTTTAACTACGCCGCTGGGCGTTGGTGGAACGTGAAGTTATGCGGTGGCAACCTTCGGGGGTGCTTCCGCACCTCTCATTGCCGGCCCAGCCCAAAGCAGAGAAGCGGATTTCAACGCTGTTCTGGCTGCCTGAGGCGATGTCTCGCCTGATTCCACGGCTCGCCAGAGCCGATATATGTCACGGGTGTCGAAGCATGCGCCGCCATCAACATTCTGGAAATTGTGCAGGTCGACATCTGGATTCCCGACGAATGGCCCGCGATGTTGCGGGTCGAGGGTCATGTTGTGGTTTGCAATCGCCCAGACTGCCGAAGGCGCCTTGTTGTTGTCCTTTAGGAATTGAACAACGGGACGTTGGGTGATCTTGGCAATCTCGTTGACCTTGACGCCTTTGCTGAATCCTTTGACCTCGACGATGGCGACCCAGTCTGAATCGTCGGGGTCCCGGACCTGGAGGTCTTCGAACTTGGTCCCGTGTCTTGCGACGTGAATTGGGTCCATGTTTTCGACTGTGAATCCGAATTGAGTCATAACATTCGTCACTGCGTCGACGAGCGGCTCTCCTTGTCGTGTCACCAGGCGGAGAGCGCCACCGTTTGCCTCGTCCAAGGATGCCTTAAGTGCTTGTTCGTTCTTTCGAATCTGCCTATCAGATTCGGCGAGGAATTCTTCCCGGGTCGTGCTGAGTGCGTTGCGTTCCTGGATGTGTTTCAAGGTCTGAGGTGGTGCCCAATCGGGCGAGGTGCGCCACTCCGCGTCCCCGGCGAACTTGTCGGGATCAACCTCGCGGACGCGCTTCAAGAATAGGCGAAACCATTCGGCTCGCTCAGTTGTCTCGGCGGGGATGGCCCAGCAAATAGCGCTGTGTCGTCCTTTTCTGCGCCGCTCCAAGGCGATAGGCATCCTGGCCGGGCCAACGTGCAGGAACGGAACGCAGTTGCCCTTAAGATCGCCAGTGTTGACATCAGATGTAGGGGATTGAAAACGGCTCACGTGGTAGCCCCAAGTATGTTTCTCGGTGCCGCGGGAAAGGTTGGGGACGATGCTTCGTGAAATTAGTCGCTGTAGGTCGGTGGGCAATTCGTCCGGGATCTCGAGCTGATCGGCGTGAGTCTGGAAGTATCGTCCGAAGCTGGTTGAGTGACCTTCGCCGAGGTCCTCCATGTCCAAGGTTCGAGCATCGATTGCGAGCACGTGAAGGTGCGGGCTGAGCCTGCCGGGGTCCTCTTCGGTCGTGACGGCGGCGTCGTACTCGTCCTCCTCGACAGTTTCGTTCCATTCGACAATTCGCGCTGTCGGGACCAGCGCCCTCATCGCCTCGATGTCGTCATCGCCGATGCCGAAGAACAAGACACGCGGGTGAGGATCGTCATTGAATCTTGCCACGGCTGCACTCTATGTATAAGGGGCGCCGCTCAGGCGTTGACCCGCCACGAAGTCGAACTCGATTGGTGAGCAGCGCAGTTTCTGTTGGAGGTCGTCCAAGATCGACCAGTTCGTTCAGCCAGTGGAGGTGACCCATTCTGGGCGCAATGCAGCAAGTGCCCCGGCGTCTCAGCCGCCAGCTCGCTGACGCCCTAGGCCCCTGCGGAGTGCGTGAGAACCTCAGCCCCTTTTCGTGATTTCGGTCTGCTGCGTTCATCTTGCGAGAGCATCCTGCCCATGGGGGAGACCTCACGCATCTCGATCGACTCTCGATCAAGGCCAGTCAACGCGCGCTGAATCCCCAGCACGTCATTCGTCTCGACCAGACTCTGCCAGCGCTCGAGGTTTCGTGTGTGCGGTTGACCGGTGACCCGGCCACGAAGCCTGACTATGTTGCGCTCGATGGTGGGTCGCCACTGTTCGAACGTCGACCGCGTCAGATGAGACGACAACCGGCAGTGCAGCTCCCACGAGCGGCGTTCAGAGCGGTTCAAGTCCGGCTCTACCGGTCGCCGAATCACCTCCAGCCGAAAGCCCATACATGACAGCAGCCGGTCCAGCTGCTCGTCGCTCAGATCCACCTTGCCCGAGACGAACTGACTGATGCTCGGCTGACGCACCCCACTGATCCGTGACAGTTCGGACTGCGTGGTGCCCGTCTGGGACATCACTCTTTGCAGTACCTCGCCACGACCCGCCATAGGTCAACTATAGCAAAGGGCACTATAACCAAGCCATGAATTTAAACCCGATCTTTGGCAACACTGAGGCAACACGAGACTCCAAAACAGCCAATAACTGTCACAAATGTCCAACAAATCTAGACGACAAAATCACTGCAATTTCAATCAAAAACAGCATCGATCGACACTGTTCCATCGGGCCTTATTTCCACTTTCACGGCGGTAGCACGGGTTCGAATCCCGTTGGGGGTGCCACATTGTGGGGAACGAAGCTGACGGACGTGTCACCGTGGCGCGGTTTCCGGCTCCCGAACGGTCATCACCGCCGAGCGCGCCGGCCGCGCCGTACGCGCAGGCGTCGCTGCCGTGCTCAACGACCTGACCGGAATCGTGATCTGGCTCGACTGACCCGGCACCCGATGCGGCCCCACAGTCAGTCGGTGGCGTCGCGGAACAGCTCGGCGGCCGGACCGACGATGAGCGGGTCCGGCTGCGCGACCAGCTCGTGGTCCTTGTTGTCGTAGTCGAACTGCGCCAGAACGTGGCGCATCGACTCGACGCGGGCGCGCTTCTTGTCGTTGCTCTTGACGACGGTCCACGGCGCCACGGCCGTGTCAGTGCGGGCGAACATCGTCTCCTTGGCGCGGGTGTAGGCGTCCCACTTGTCGAGCGACAGCAGGTCCATCGGCGACAGCTTCCATTGGCGGACCGGGTCGACCTGCCGGATGACGAAGCGCGTGCGCTGCTCCGAGGCGGAGACCGAGAACCAGAACTTGATGAGGTGGAGGCCGTCGTCGACCAGCATCTTCTCGAAGGTCGGAGCCTGCCGGATGAACTCGTCATACTGCTCCTCCGAGCAGAACCCCATGACGCGTTCGACGCCTGCGCGGTTGATCGGTCGAACATCACGATCTCGCCAGCGGCCGGCAGATGTTGCACGTAGCGCTGGAAGTACCACTGGCTTTCCTCGCGCTCACTCGGCTTCTCCAGTGCGACGACCCGTGCGCCTCGCGGGTTGAGGTGCTCGGTGAACCGCTTGATGGTCCCGCCCTTGCCCGCGGCGTCGCGGCCCTCGAACACGATGACGAGCCGCCCACCCGTGCTCTTGACCCAGTTCTGGAGCTTCAGCAGCTCGATCTGCAGGAGCCGCTTCTGCATCTCGTACTCGTTGACGTCCAACCGTGCCGGGTACGGATATCCCTCACGCCACGTGTCGACCGGCCGCCCGCTGTGGTCGAGCAGCACCGGGTCGTCGTCCTCCGTGTCAAACACGGTGTAGTCACCGAGCCGGTCGATGTCGACGCGGGTGGGCGTCCCGAAGTCAGTGCTCATGCGTGGTCGCCGGACGACCTCAGGCCGATGCGCCAACTGGTGACGGAGTGAACCCGTGCACCTCCGCGCGCCCGCCTTGGACGATGACGTAGGTGGACTCCGGGACCTCCTGCCAGGCTCCGCGCAGGTCCCCGAGTGGCTCTGACACCACGAGCCGTGCGTCATCGGAGAGCTGGTGCAGGACAGGGTTGTCGGGATACTGCTCACGGAGAGTGGAGATGTCCTCGCTGCGGAACAGCGATCGAGACATCCTCTCAGAGGAGTAGCGGAACGCCCACGTGGTTTCGCCGTCGGTGGTGGCCACTGTCATCTGGATGGGGTGCTGGATGCCGTGGCGCCGCCCGGTCTCCTCGATGAATCCGACTGCTCGGGCCACCGCGCTCGGCGGGTCTTCCATCAGTCCGAAGGTCAGGGCCAGGAAGAAGAAGAGCTCGGAGTCCGTGGATCCCTCGATCTCGGGGTAGAGGGCCGGCTCGACGGCCATGGCCAGGTCACGCTTCACCGAAGGAAACGCTGCAAGGGCTCCGTTGTGCATCCAGAGCCAACGGCCGTGGCGGAAGGGATGACAGTTGGTCTGCTGGACCGCCGTGCCGGTCGATGCTCGGATGTGCGCGAAGACGCGACCGGCGACCGCGTGCGAGGAGAGCTCCAGCAGGTTGCGGTCGTTCCAGGCCGGCTCGGTGCTGTGGTAGATGCCCGGCGTATCCATCGCGCCGTACCAGCCGACTCCGAAGCCATCCCCGTTGATGGGCTCGACCCCTAGTCGCGAGTGTCTGCTCTGCACCACCAGTGAGTTCTCAGGCTTGAAAAGAAGATCATGCAACTGAACCGGTGAACCTGAATACGCGAGCCAACGACACATGGCCAACCTCACTTTCGGCTCCAGTACACAATGCAGGCACGCCCCGCGGGTCATCCGCAGCGGATGAGGTCGCTCTCACGCGGCTGACGGCTCAGGGTGGCAGGATGCGGAGCGTGCCTGACTGGGTCGAGCTCCTCGCGATCATGGCCGGGAGTCTCGTGCTCCTGTGGCTCGTCATGCTGGCGCTGCTGTGGCGCGCGAAGCCGGACGAGGTGACGTTGCGGGATGCCGTGGGTCTCGTGCCCGACCTGCTCCGACTCCTCAAGCGACTCGCCGGCGACAAGACCTTGCCCCGCGGCGTACGCGTCCGGCTCTGGCTGCTGATCGGCTACCTCGCGATGCCGATCGACCTGGTGCCCGACTTCATCCCGGTGCTGGGCTATGCCGACGACGTCGTGGTCGTCGCGATCGTCCTCCGGTCGGTCGTACGCGCGGCCGGACCCGAGGCGGTCGAGCGGCACTGGCCTGGTACGCCCGAGGGACTCCGCGTCATCCGTACGCTTTGCGGAACCCGCTGACGGCTGCGCTCGGCCAGCTCGTCCGTGGGACGCTGTTCCCGTGAAGGTCATCCGCGCCCAGCTCTTCGATGTCTCCAAGGCCGCTCCCCTGTTCGCGGCGTACCGCGAGTTCTACGGCGAGCCGTATGACCTCGAGGCCTCGGCGTCGTTCCTGGCGAGCCGGCTGGCGCGCGACGAGTCCATCGTGCTGATCGCGCAGGACGACGACGGCGTACCGGTCGGTTTCAGCCAGATCTACCCGGCGTTCTCGTCGACCCGGCTCGCGCCGATCTGGATCCTCAACGACCTGTTCGTGTCGGAGGAGGCGCGGGGCACGGGCGCGGTCGACGCGCTGCTCGACACCGCAGCGACCCTGGCCGTGGAAGCCGGAGCGATCGCGATCGAGCTGGCGACGGCACACACCAACCTGAGAGCGCAGGCCGTGTACGAACGCAGCGGCTACGAGCTCGACACGACGTTCAAGCACTACGAGAAGCCGCTCCCCTGAATCTCAGCGTTGGGCGACGTGGACGACCAGGTTGACCAGGACGGCGAGGAACACCGTGCCGAGGACGTCGAGGTTGACGCGACGGTGACTCACCACCTCGGCCCCGCGAGTCGTCGTGCGCTCGATCAAGCTGAACATCACCCCGAGCACACCCGCTGACACCAGGACCCAGAACGCCGGCTCGGTGTCACCGCCGTTCGCGATGCTCAGGACCAGCGCGACGACTGCTGTTGCGAGCGTCTTCGTGCCGTAGATGAAGGAGCGGGTGCCGATCGGGCGGTCCGCCACGGAGTCGGGCTCGTCCGGCGTGTGGATGTCGGCCATGGGTCGAGCCTAGTAGCGCGACTTGAGCACCGCGCGCCGTGAAGATGGCACTGTGGCGCCATGACTCGCGAGCCCGACTGGTCGTCGATCGGCGACCTCGTCCAGCGCTCGGTCGACGCCGGGGACGAGATCGGGGCCGGCGTCTCGGTGTGGCACCGGGGCCAGAAGGTGCTGGACCTCGCTGTCGGCACGCGCAACGACGCCGGCGACCCGTGGCAGCTGGACACGCTCGTCCACACCTATTCGGTCGCCAAGCCGTTCGCCGCGCTCGCAGCGCTGAGCGCGGTCGCTGACGGCTCGATCGGCCTCGACCAGCCCATCAGCGACGTCTGGCCGGAGTTCGGCGTGAACGGCAAGGCAGCCATCACCCTGCGGCAGGTGCTGTCGCACCAGTCCGGCGTCTTCGCCTTCCCGGAGTCCGCCGCCGCGATCGACCCACTCGACGGCGAGGCGCTCGTCGATCTGCTCGCGGATGCCACGCCCCTGCATCCACCGGGCCAGGGCGTCGCCGAGCACGCGCTGACCTACGGGCACCTGCTCCACGGGGCCGTGCAGAGAGCCACCGGACAAGGCCTCGCCGAGCGCTTCTCCACCCTCGCCAGGACGTACGGCTGGGACCTGCACCTGTCGGTGCCCCAGGCGGACCTGCCGCGGGTCGCCGACCTGGCGTACGCCCAACCGGGCTGGGCGGATCGCTACCGCACCGACCCCAACCCCGCGCTGGCCGACTCGCTGGTGCGGCTGCCAGGCCCGCTCGACGTCGATCTGCTCAACAGCGACCGCTGGCGTACGGGCTGGTTCCCCGCAATCGGGCTGCACGCCACCGCTTCGGCCCTCGCCGGGTTCTACGCCGAGCTGCTCGACCCCGAAGGTCCCGTCGCACGGCTGCTCGGACCGGAGCTTCTCCGCGAGTACACCGCAGTGCAGGCCACCGGCCACGACCTCGTGCTCGACCGCGAGGTGTCGTGGACGTTGGGCTTCCAGCGTGATGACGTCGAGATCGGCATGGGTGGCATCGGCGGCTCGTCGGCGTGGGTGTCGACCGCCAGGGGCTACTCGTGCGCGTACGTCACGCGCGGCCTCGCCACCCACGACCGCGTGGATGCGGTGTGGCAGGAGATCGAGCGCCTGTTGCCCGCCGACATACTGGAGCCGTGAGCGCCGGACGATATGCCCCCTCGCCGTCGGGCGACCTGCATGTCGGCAATCTGCGCACCGCGTTGCTGGCCTGGCTGTGGGCGCGGCGGACGCGGCGCGACTTCCTGATGCGCATCGAGGACCTCGACCGCGTACGCCCCGGGGCCGAGCAGCGGCAGCTCGACGACCTGCGTGCCATCGGACTGGACTGGGACGGCACGCCCGTACGCCAGTCGGAACGGCTCGACCTCTATGCCGCGGCGATCACCCGCTTGCGGGACGAGGGCCGCGTCTACGAGTGCTTCTGCACCCGCCGGGAGATCCTCGAGGCGCCCACCGCGCCGCACCATCCGCCCGGCGCCTATCCCGGCACCTGCCGTGACCTGACCGAGGCCGAGCGGATCCAGCGGCGCACCGAACGACCCGCCGCTCTTCGGCTCCGTGCCGACGTCACGATGTACACGGTCGAGGACGAGATCCACGGGACGTACGTGGGCGCGGTCGACGACTTCGTGCTGCGGCGCGGCGACGGTGTGCCGGCCTACAACCTCGCGGTCGTCGTGGACGACGCCGACCAGGGCATCGACCAGGTGGTCCGCGGCGACGACCTGTTGGCCTCCGCACCGCGGCAGGCCTACCTCGCCACGCTGCTCGGCGCCCGCCCGCCGACGTACGTCCATGTGCCGCTGGCGCTCAACACCGACGGCCAACGGCTCGCCAAGCGCGACGGCACCGTGACATTCGCCGAGCTGCGCAGTGCCGGCGTGGACGTGTTCGCCCTCATCGCCGGCTCGCTCGGACTCACCGGGTCGACACCGCAGGAGCTGCTCGAGTCGTTCGACCCCGCGACACTGCCGGCCGAGCCGTGGGTCTTCGAGCCGCCGGTCAGTTCTGGTCGATGAACGCCTCGAGCAGGTCGCTGATGGCGTCGGGCTGCTCGATCGTGCTGGAGTGACCGGCGCCGGGCACGATCTCCAGCCGTGAGCCGGGGATCAGCTTGTTGAGCTCCTCGGCCTTGGCGACCGGCGTCGCGACGTCGTCGGCGCCCACCACCACCAGGGTCGGCGCGGTGACGTTGCCGAGCTCGTCGGCGATCGGGTCACGGTCGGTGACGCCGTAGATCGCCTGCTTCATCCCCGACCGCTTGGCGGCCTTGACCTCATTGAGCCACGCCTCGAGCTGCGGCTTCGACTCCGGGCTGTTGAGGTACGTCGGTCCGAACAGCAGCGGCTTGACCCGCGACTGCACAGGTCTGAGGCCGAACAGGCCATAGACCTTGGCGAGCAACCGGTACTGCCCGACCTTCGCCGGATCCTCGGGACCCGCGCTCGTGTCGAGCAGGCTCAGCGAGCGGATGAGCTCGGGCCGCCGTGCCGCGAGCCGCATGCCGACGAACCCACCCATCGACAAGCCCACCCAGTGCACCTTGCCGAGCGCGAGCTCGTCGATGATCGCGGCGGCGTCATCGGCCAGCGTGTCCATGTCGTAGCCGCCGTCCGCTGCGGGCGATCGACCCTGGCCGCGCCAGTCGATCGTCACGCATCGGTAGCGGGGCGCCAGCCGGTCGACCTGGTCGTCGAACATCCGGCCACTGAACAGCAGGCCGTGCCCGAACACGACGGTCGCCGCATCCGGCCGCCCCACGGGTGCCTCGGTGTCCTCGATGTTGATCCGTGCGCCGTTGACCTCGACAAGTGCCATCCAGACCTCCTGTTTCCGTCCCCGAGCATGGCAGTGGTCGCCGTCGACCGCCAGAGTGGAGCACCGGCGTGGTGCCTCCATTGACAAGTATGTGAGTCATCACTAACTTAATTCCCATGGCATCCGGAACCCGTATGAAGGCCGAGGACCGCAAGGTCCTGATCCTCGAGGCTGCGATCGAGGAGTATGGCCGCTCCGGCATGCACGCGACGTCCACGGAGGTCATCGCCGAGCGCGCCGGGGTCTCACAGCCGTACCTGTTCCGTCTGTTCGGCACCAAGACCGGCCTCATCGGCGCAGCGATCGAGCACCACACCGCGACACTGCGCCGCACCTTCCGCGAAGCCGTCGAGCAGCGCGATGCCGACACGTCACCGCTCGAGGCGATGGCGATGGCGTACATCGGCTTCATGAACGACGACGTCAACTCGATGCGGTGCCAGCTGCACACCTGGGCGGCCGGCTCCGACCCAGCGATCAAGGAAGTCGCCCAGCGGACCTACCGCGAGATCTGGGAGGAGATCGCCGCCCTCAGCGGCGCATCGGCAGACGAGGTCCGCGACTTCATGGCCCAGGGGATGCTGCTCACCGTCGTCGCGGCCCTCGACCTCACCGAGCTGTACGGCGACCCGCTCGCCGTGGCAAAGGAGTTCTGATGTTCAGTGCACTCGGCCGTCTGGCCAACACCCACCCGCGCCGTGTCCTTGGCCTGACTGTCCTGTTCTTCGTCATCGCCGGTGCGCTCGGCGGACCCGTCGCGGGACTGCTCAACAGCGACAACGACTCGTTCTCCGACACCGGCGCGACCAGCGCCCAGGCGATCGAGCAGATCGAGAAGGCAGCCGGCCAGGACGCGTCGCCGAGCCTGATCGCCCTCGTCGACGTCGACGACAAGGCGGCGATCGCCGAGACGACCGAGATCCTCTCCGATCCCGCGGTCAAGCAGGTCGTCGGCGGCCCCGAGATGGGTCAGCAGTTCCTCTCGAAGGACGGCACGCAGACCTACTTCGCCGCGATCTACAAGTCCGGCGTCGACGCCGACAAGACCACGGAGCACCTGCGGGACGAGCTCGGCCGGGTCGACGGCGTGCAGGTCGGCGGCTTCGGGCCGGCATACCAAGAGGTCAACGAACACGTCGAGAGCGACCTCGTCACGGCGGAACTGATCGCGTTCCCGCTGCTGTTCCTCGTGTCGCTGTGGGTGTTCCGGTCAGCCGTCGCGGCGCTCCTGCCCCTGCTGGTCGGCGGGCTCACGATCGTCACGTCGCTGCTGATCATCCGCGGCATCAACGAGATCGTCGACATCTCGATCTTCGCGCTCAACCTCATCACGGGCCTCGGCCTCGGCCTCGCGATCGACTACTCGCTGTTCCTCGTCTCGCGCTATCGCGAGGAGCTCGAGCGGGTCGGCCCGGGTGCGGAGGCCGTACGCCGGACCGTCGCCACTGCCGGGCGTACCGTCGCGTTCTCGGCGGTCACCGTTGCCGGCGCGGGAGTCGCCCTGCTGGTGTTCCCGCTGCGCTTCCTCTACTCGATGGGCATCGGCGTGACGGTCGTGGCGCTCGCTGCCGCGGCGGTGTCGCTGATCGTCCTGCCCGCGCTGTTCGCCGTGCTGCAGCACCGGGTCAACGCGCTGGCGCCGAAGCGCTGGCGCGAGGCGCAGATCGCCGAGTCGCGGGCCGAGGTGCACGGGTTCTGGTACCGCGTGTCGAAGTTCGTCATGCGCTTCCCCGTCGGCACGGCGATCGCCGGCGCCGCGATCCTGCTGGCGCTCGGCATGCCGTTCCTCGGGGTCAAGTTCACCGGCGTCGATGCGACGGTGCTGCCTGACGGCAGCCCGGCGAAGACCGTCGACCAGGTCCTGCGCCAGGACTTCGTCGGTGCGGAGTCCTCCCCCGTCATCGTCGCCGTCACGGCGCCGGAGTCCGAGAAGGCCGCCCTCGACTCGTACGCCTCGACGCTCGGCTCGCTCGACGGCGCGGCGCAGGTCGCTCCGCCGCGCTTCCTGGGCGACGACACCTGGCAGGTCGACGTCATCCCGAAGGGCACGACCCTCGACGACGCGACGCTCGACCTGGTCGGCGAGATCCGTGACACCGACGCGCCGGGCAAGGTGCTGGTCGGTGGTGCGAGCGCCGAGCAGGTCGACCAGGTCAAGTCGATCTATGGGAAGAACATGTGGTTGGCGCTGGGCATCCTGGCAGCCCTGACCCTCATCACGCTGTTCCTCATGACCGGATCGGTGGTGCTGCCGATCAAGGCTCTGCTGATGAACGTGCTGACGATCAGCGCGACGTTCGGCGTGCTGGTCCTGATCTTCCAGGACGGTCGCTTCGAGAGCCTCCTGGACTATCAGAGCCAGGGCGCACTGGAGTCGTCGCAGCCGGTGTTCCTGTTCGCCGTGGTGTTCGGTCTGTCCACCGACTATGCGGTGTTCCTGCTGACCCGGATCAAGGAGGCGCGCGATGCCGGAGCCGGCGAGCGCGAGTCCGTCGCGCTCGGCCTGCAACGTACGGGCCGGATCGTCACTGCCGCGGCGCTGCTGTTCGCGATCGCCCTCGGCGCGTTCGCGACGTCGCAGATCATCTTCATCAAGGAGCTCGGCATCGGCACGGCGATCGCGGTGCTGATCGACGCCACGATCGTCCGGGCGATGCTCGTGCCGTCGTTGATGGCGCTGCTGGGACGTCGCAACTGGTGGGCGCCCAAGCCGCTGCGCCGGCTGCACGACCGGTTCGGCATCAGCGAGGCGGACCCCGCCGACCTCGACCCGGTCAACGCCTGATCCTTGGTCCACGCGTGATGGAGCGGTGACTTAGGGCCCAGACGACGCACCCGCGTGAGCCCTAAGTCACCGCTCCGTGGACGACGTGGTCGCTAAGTCACCGCTCAGGCTTGGAGGTAGGCGATCACGGCGAGCACGCGACGGTTGTTGCTGTCGTCGTCGGCGTCGAGGTCGAGCTTCATGAAGATGTTGCTGGTGTGCTTGCTGATGGCCTTCTCGGTCACGAACAGCGCAGCGGCGATCGCGGCGTTGGAGCGGCCCTCCGCCATCAGCCCCAGCACCTCGCGCTCGCGGTCCGTCAGCCGCGCGATGGGGCTGTCGGGCTGGGCCCGGGCGATCAGCGTCGACACGACCTCCGGGTCGAGCACCGTGCCGCCACCGGCGACCGTACGCACGGCATCGACGAACGTCGTGACATCGGCGACGCGGTCCTTGAGCAGGTAGCCGACCGCGCCGTCACCGCTGCCGAGCAGCTCTCGCGCGTACAGCTGCTCGACGTACTGCGACAGCACCAGCACGGGGAACCCCGGCCGCTCGGTGCGGGCCGCGATCGCCGCCCGCAGACCTTCGTCGGTGAAGGTCGGCGGCATGCGTACGTCCACCACCGCGATGTCGACGTCGCCGGCACGGAGCACCTCGCCGAGCTTCTCCGCGTCGTCGACGGCCGCCACGACCTCGAAGTCGTACGCCTCGAGGAGCCTGGTCAGGCCGTCCCGGAGGAGGGCGAGATCTTCGGCGATGACAACGCGCACGGAACCTCCAAGGTCACCACGGTCGGCCCCCCGACGGGACTGACCACGTCCATCGTGCCGTCAAACGCCGCGAGGCGTCTCGCGACACCCGCAAGGCCCGTGCCCGAGGCCAGGGCCGCGCCGCCCTTGCCGTCGTCCTCGACGACGACCTTGAGCGCCTCGCCGTCATGCGTGACCTCGATCGCGGCACGTGTCGCCTCGGCGTGCTTGCCGATGTTGGCGAGCAGCTCGCTCGTCGCGAAGTAGACCGCCGACTCGACCGGCGCCCCGGGCCGGCCGGCCAGGTTGATCAGCACGGACACCGGCACCGACATGTCGAGCGCCAGCGCCTGGATCGCGCCGGCCAGACCGCGGTCGGCGAGCACCGGAGGATGGATGCCGCGTACGACCGAGCGCAGGTCGCCGAGCGCGGAGGTCGTCACGGCACGTGCCTCCGCGAGCATCGCGGCAGCGCCTTCGGGGTCCTTGGCGAGCATCTCCTCGGCCATGCCGAGGTTCATGCCGAGTGCGACGAGGCGGGCCTGTGCTCCGTCGTGCAGGTCGCGCTCGATGCGGCGCAGCTCCGCAGCGGAGTGGTCGATCGTCTCGGCGCGGGACTGCGACACCTGCGCGACGCGGCGCTCGAGGAACTCCCGCGTGGGCGACAGCATGGCCCGGTCGAGCTCGGCCCGCCACCGCATCAGGACGGGCATGAGCCACCACCAGAGGCTGAAGGCCACGAGGAGCCAGCCCCACTCGTAGAACGACTCGGCCTGGCTGTCGATCGTGAAGAACCCGTAGTTCACGTCGAACACGCCGTCGGGGGTCACCCAGTAGACGAACGGGAAGACGAGGTACCAGACCACTCCGAGGCCGAGCCCGAACGCGATCCACGCCAGGGCCCACCCCAGCGTGACCGACATGTACGTCCAGGCGAAGTCGCGCCAGCGAGCCGGGTCGGAGGCCCACCGCTTGAGCAGGCCGAAGCCCGAGACCGACTTGGTGGGCAGGTAGGGCCGCTCGATGCGGATGCCGAGGATCCGGCCCGCGAGCATGCGGTGCACGTTGGCCAGCTGCTGGTTGAGCGGCACGAAGATCAGGAGCAGGGCCATGCCGACGCCGACGATCGCGACGCCCAACGCCGTCGTGAGGATGCAGAGCAGCGCGAGTGCGGGGACCGCCAGCAGGACGTACGCGACCGACAAGGCCGTCAGCTTCAACCGGCGCGACAGGCCGGCGGCGAACGACTCCCCCTCGAACGGCGAGGTGGCGGGGGCGGTGGTGCTCATGGCGGGTGCTCCGATTCGGTATGGGTGATTCGTCCCAATCCTCGCGCATCAGGTGGCTGCGGACAGTGGGCTCAGGCCTACTTCCGATCGGGGTTCCAGCACCATGTCGGCCGAGGTCGCGAGTCACGAGGCTGGTTGTCACGTCAATTCGCAACAGTCACCTCGAGAGAAGGACACACCATGTCTTCGAAATCTCCCACCGTCAGAGTCGCTCGCTGGAGCGCGACCCATCCCTGGCGCGCGATCGGCCTGTGGGTCGCCTTCGTCGTCGCGGCGATCGCCCTGATGTCGACCGTCCAGACCAAGCAGGTCGCGGATGAGGACTTCCGCATCGGCGAGTCTGGGCGTGCCGCCGCCATGATCGACGACGCCGGCCTGGCCGCCAGCCCGACCGAGTCGGTCCTCATCACCGCCCCCACAGGCTCCCTCGACTCCGCGAAGGCGGAGGCAGCTGCCACGCAGCTCTCCAAGGCCGCAGCAGACGTCAAGGGCGTCTCAGACGTAGGACCACCGATCTGGTCGGAGAAACGCGATGCGTTACTCGTGCCGATCACCATGGCCGGTGACGTCGACGACGCTGCTGACCATGTGGGCGCCCTGATCGACGCCACGGCCAAGGTCCAGAAGGCCAACCCGTCGCTCGACGTCGAGCAGGCCGGCGACGCGTCGCTGGATGCCGGCATCAACGACAAGGTCGGCGAGGACCTGGCATCCGCCGAGTCGATGAGCCTGCCGATCACGTTCCTGATCCTGCTGGTCGCGTTCGGTGCGTTCATCGCGGCCGGCATCCCGGTCCTGCTGGCGATCACGTCGGTGTTCACGGGACTGGGCCTCTACGCGCCGATCTCGTACCTCGTGCCCGACTCGGGCACGGTCGCCAACGTCGTGCTGCTGATCGGCATGGCGGTCGGCGTCGACTACTCGCTGTTCTACCTCAAGCGCGAGCGCGAGGAGCGTATGCGCGGACGGTCCACGGTCGACGCGATCGAGATCGCCGCTGCGACCTCGGGTCGTGCCGTGGTGGTCTCCGGATTCGCCGTCGTCGTCTCGATGTCCGGGCTGTTCATCACCCGGGAGCCCGTCTTCAGCGCCCTCGCGGTCGGCTCGATCCTCGTGGTCGTCGTCGCCGTGATCGGCTCGCTGACCGTGCTGCCGGCACTGCTGGCCAAGCTCGGCCGCTGGGTCGACCGTCCCCGCATCCCGCTGCTGTGGCGGCTCAACCGTCGCATCGGCGCGGGTGGCATCAGCGGCCGCCTGATCCGTCCGGTCATCCGCAAGCCCATGGCCGCGGCCGTGATCTCCGGCGGCGTGCTGCTGGCCCTCGCGGTGCCGGCGTTCGGCATGAAGATGCACCAGGGCACGATCGACACGCTGCCCCAGGACATCCCGGCCGTGCAGGCATACCAGCGGATGCAGCAGAGCTTCCCGTCGGAGCGTCCCGGCATCGACGTCCTGGTGCACACCGGCAAGGGCAGCACGGACGCCGCTCGTTCGGCGCTCAAGGCGGTCCAGGCCAAGGCCGTCAGCTCAGGTCTCGCCACGGCTGGCGACGACGCGATCACGGTGTCCAAGGACGGTCGTACGGTCGAGCTGTCGATGTATGCGGCACACCCCGAGGGCGACGCCCGCAACGACGCCGCGATCGAGCAGTTGCGCGACACGATCGTTCCCCGCGCGACCGACTCGCTCGAGGGCACGAAGACCGCCGTCGGTGGCACCGTCGCGGAGAACTACGACTACGAGAACCAGCCGTCGACGCTGCCCTGGATCATCGCGTTCGTGCTGATCCTGACGCTCGTGATGATGGGCTGGACGTTCCGTAGCGTCACGATCGCGATGCTGACGACGGTGCTCAACCTGCTGTCGGTCGGCGCCGCGTTCGGTGTCCTGACGCTGGTCTTCCAGCACGACTGGTTCAACGGCCTGCTCAACTACGAGTCCTCCGGATTCGTCGTCGACTGGATCCCGCTGTTCTGCTTCGTGGTCCTGGTCGGCCTGTCGATGGACTACCACGTGTTCGTCCTGAGCCGGGTCCGCGAGGGCCTCCGTCAGGGCCTGCCGTACGACCGGGCGGTCGAGTTCGGCATCCGCGAGACGGCCAGCGTCGTCACCAGCGCGGCGGCCGTGATGGTCTCGGTGTTCGCGGTCTTCGCGACGCTGAGCATGCTCGAGATGAAGCAGATGGGGATCGGCCTCTCGGTCGCCATCTTGATCGACGCGACGCTCGTACGCCTGGTGCTGCTGCCGGCGCTGCTCCTGAAGCTGCGCGGACGGCTCGAGCGTCTCGGCGAGGTCTCGAGCGTCGAGGACGAGTACGCCCCGAAGCCCGCGCTCGTCTAGGCAGTACCGGCAAAGGGCTCGTGGTTTCGAGGCTTCGCTTCGCTCCGCACCTCAACCACCGGTGGTTGAGGTGCGGAGGCCGTCCGCGGCCGAAGCCTCGAAACCACGACCGACTAGATCAGGCCCTTGTCGGTCAGCCACTGCTTGGCCAGCTCGGCCGGGGCGGTCTTGTCGGCGCCCTGGTTCTTGCTGTTGAGGTCGAGCAGATCAGCCGTCGTCAGCTGTGCCGAGATGTCGTTGAGGACCTTCTCGACCTTGTCCGAGGCCTTGTCGTCGTTGATCAGCGGGATGACCTGCTGCGCAGCGATGAGGTTCTCGGGGTCCTCCAGCGTCACGAGCTTGTTGGCCAGGATCGACGGCGTCGTCGAGTAGATGTCGGCGACATCGACCTTGCCGTCGAGCAGCGCCTTGAGCGTCGCGGGTCCGCCGCTGTCGCTGATGGGGACGAACTTGACGCCCGTGATGCCGTAGACCTTCTCGAGCCCGGGAATGCCGTATGCACGCTCCTTGAACTCCGGGTTGGCGCCGAGGCTCAGGTCCTTGACGCCCTTGAGGTCGGCGATCGTCTTGACACTGTTCTTCGCCGCGAACTCCGGCGTGACGTTGAGCGAGTCCTTGTCCTCGGCCTTGGCCGCGTCCAGGACCTCGAGGTTGTCCGGCAGCGCGTCGTCGAGGGCTTCCTCGATGTCGGCCTCATTGGTCGCCGTCGCCTTCGGGTCGAGGTAGGTCAGCAGGTTGCCGGAATACTCCGGCAGCAGGTCGATCTCACCGTTCTTGAGCGCCGGGATGTAGGCCTCACGAGCGCCGATGTTGAGCTTCTTCTTGACCTTGACGCCCTTGGCCTCGAGGGCCTGGGCGTAGATCTCGGCGATGATCTCGTTCTCCGGGAAGGCCGCCGAGCCCACCGTGATCGTGTCGGACTCCGACTTCTTGCCGGACGTGGGATCGCTGCTGCCACACGCGGCCAGGGACAGGCCGAGAGCCGCCGTGACGGCAACCGCCGCGGTCATCTTGTGGATGGACATTCTTCTCCTTGGGGGTGGGGTCATGCGGACGTCGGTACGAGGGAAGGACGGGAACGAAGGGCCAGTCGTTGCAGCCCGGCGAAGATGCCGTCGAGGACGAGGGCGAGTGCGACCACGACGACGGAGCCACCGGCCATCTGCGCGTAGTCCTTCACCGCCTGGCCGTCGATGATGTAGCGACCGAGGCCGCCGAGACTCACGAACGCGGCCACAGTCGCCGTCGCCACGACCTGCAGCGTCGCGGAGCGGACACCGCCGACGATGAGCGACAGCGCAAGCGGGATCTCGACCTTGGTGAGAATCTGCCACTCGGTCATGCCGATCGCTCTCGCGGCGTCGATCGTCTCGCGGTCGACGGACTCGAGCCCGGAGTAGGCTCCGGCGAGCAGCGGCGGTATGGCCAGGACCACGAGTGCGATGAGGGGCGCGGTCAGCCCGATGCCGGTCATGAGCACGATGTAGGTCAGCAGGCCGAGCGTGGGGAGTGCCCGCAAGGCGCCAGTCACGGCGACGGCGAACGTACGGAACCGTCCGGTGTGCCCGATCCAGAGGCCGAGGGGGATCGCGATGGCCGAGGCGATTGCGACGGTCTCTGCGGTGTAGCCGAGGTGCTCGACGACCCGATGCGGGATGCCGTCGTCACCGCTCCAGTTGGTCGAGTCGGTCAGCCAGTCGACGGTGTCGGAAAGAACGCTCATGCCCTGCTCCTGACCGGCCGGCTGGCCGACGCCCATGGGAGCAGGATGCGCCCCAGGAGGACGAGCACGAGGTCGAAGAACAGCGCGACCAGCACGGTCGCACCGATGCCGATGAGGATCTCGGTCGTGAAGCTTCGGTTGTAGCCGTCCGTGAACAGCGAGCCAAGGCTGCTGACGCCGATCAGGGCACCGACGCTCACGAGACTCACGGTGCTGACCGAGACGACGCGCAAGCCCGCCAGCAGAACCGGCCCTGCGAGCGGCAGCTCGACCCTGAAGGCGCGCTGCGAGGGCGAGAAGCCGGCTGCCGACGCCGAGTCGAGCACCGCCGCAGACACCGAGCCGAACGCGTCGGATGCCGAGCGGATCATGATCGCCACGGCGTAGATCGTCAACGCGATCACGACGTTCAACGGGCTGAGGATGCCCAGGCCGACGACGCCGGGAATGATCACGAACAGCGGCAGCGACGGGATCGTGTAGAGGATGCTGCCCGCACTGAGGAGCGTGCCCCGCAACCGGGGGTGCCGGTTGGCGTACCAGCCGATCGGCAGGGCGATGACGAATCCGAGCACGATCGGGACGGCGCTGAGCCACACGTGTCGCAGGGTCAGCGACCACACGTAGTCGAAGTTGTCGAACAACCAGGTCATTCGGACAAGACCCCCGTCGCCTTGCCGTTCTCGTCGACGATGATGCGTACGCCGTCCTTGTCCTCGACGTGCAGCTTGCGGTGCCCCTTGTCGAGCCCGATGAAGCTCCGGACGAAGTCGTTGGCCGGGTTGGCAAGGATCTCTGCCGGCGAACCGACCTGCGCGACCTCCGCGCCCTTCTTGAGGATCACGACCTGGTCGCCGAGCAGGAATGCCTCGTCGATGTCGTGGGTCACGAACACGATGGTCTTGTCGAGCTCACGCTGCAGGCGGAGCAGCTCCTGCTGCAGCTCGTCGCGCACGATCGGGTCGACCGCGCCGAACGGCTCGTCCATCAGCAGGATGTTGGGATCGGTCACCAGGCCGCGGGCGACACCGACGCGCTGCTGCTGGCCGCCCGAGAGCTGGCTGGGATAGCGATCGGCGAGCGACGCGTCGAGCCCGACGGTCTCGAGCACCGCATGGGCCCGCTGATGAGCGTCCTTGCGACCGACCCCGTTGAGGCGCAGCACCGTGGCGACGTTGTCGATGACCTTGCGGTGGGGCAGGAGCCCGGCGTGCTGCATGACGTAGCCGATGCTGCGCCGCAGCTCGACCTTGTTGCGCGTCGCGATGTCGACATCGTCGATCAGGACCTGGCCCCGCGTCGGGTCGACCATGCGGTTGACCATGCGCAGCAGCGTCGTCTTGCCGCACCCGGACGACCCGACGAACACCGTGGTCGTACGGGAGGGGAGCTGGAGGCTGAAGTCCCCGACCGCCTCGGTGCCATCTGCGAACGTCTTGCCGATGGAGCGGTACTCGATCATGCGGTCCTCCGCGTTTCGCGATAGGTAGGCATTGAACTGGGCAAACAGGCTTCGGACAGTCTGGCGTGAACCCCGCCGAGCGGCAATCCGATGTCGCTTTTCATCTCATGACGAAACGGTGACACCGACCACCATCTCGACCGGCGTCGGCCCGGCCGCGACCGGCAGGCCGGCTGCACGCCACGCATGGATCCCGCCCACGACGTCGCTGGCCGGGAGGCCCAACGACACGAGCGAGGACGCCGCGAGCGACGACGTGTAACCCTCGGTGCACACCACGATCCACTCCTGTCCGTCACGCGCCTGGGGCAGGCTCGCACCCGAGGCCGGGTGCAGGCGCCACTCCAGATGATTGCGCTCGACTATGACAGAACCCGGAATCTCGCCATCTGATTCCCGTTGCCACGCAGGACGGATGTCGACGATCAGTGCGCCGGAGGCCACCCGGTCGTACGCCTGACGCGGATCGAGCCGCTCGAGGGAACCCCTGGCCGAGGTCAGGAGCTCGTCCACCGAGGCATATGTCGCCGTCATGACGCTTCGCGCAACGACGGTGCGGGAGCCTCGGGATCGTCGGTCCACATCGAGGCGAGCCTGGTCAGCTGGTGGCCGTCGACGTCGTAGTAGTTCATCAGCGACAACGGCGGCGAGTACGCGTGGACGCTCACAGCCGTCTCGGCCTGCACGTTGCGCACGTCATGCACGTAGTGCTCCCCGAAGATGACCGAGTCCCCGGCGCCGCGGACGGTCTCGGTGAGGACCTCGGCGCCCGGTGTCCACACCGCCTCGCTGAGCTCGCCGCTGACGACCGTGAACGAGCCGGACGAGCCCCCGTGGTCGTGCAGCTGCGTGCCTTGGTCGTTGGTCCAGCTGATGAGCCACACATCGACCTGGTCGTCGCACCGGATCCTCACGTGCCACCGGCTCTCCGCATCGGCGTGGACCTCGTAGAGGCCCGCGCGTACGTCTTCGGCGACCGTGCTCGTCAGGGCGGCGAGCTCGGCCAGCGACAGGGGTGGAACGGTCGTGGGGCGAGCAGTCATGACTCCATACAAGTCAGATTTTCATCCACGCAAGACGGAGTTCACTCCGTGGACTCGGCGCTCCGAATGATCGGAGATGCGCTAGCCGGCGGCCGGGTTACGCTGAACGGAGTGCCTCGGGGGCACGTCGGGTGCCACAGGGCGCACGACAGGGAGGACATCATGAAGTGGCTCGTCATCATCGTGATCCTGATCGTCATCGCGGTCGGAATGCTGTGGCTGCGCACCGTCAGGCAGGGCCCGGACACCGTCGATTCACGTCAGCCGCACCGTCTTGACGAATCGGTCGAGCCCACCGGGGACGCCGACAACCCGTTGCCTCCCGGTGGCCAGGCCGTCGCGGGCGGAGCGACAGGCGGTCCGTCGATCGAGCCTCCGTCGAACGACACCTGGGCGGCTGAGGAGGCCGGTCCGGGCGAGCCCGGCCGGGGTGAGGATCTGCCTCCTTCGGAGACGCGTCCGCAGGCCTGACCCGTTTTGTTTGCGGGGGTGCCCGTACGTTACAGTTGCGTGCGCGGTTCACCCGCACAGCAAGGCCCCGTGGCGCAGTTGGTTAGCGCGCCGCCCTGTCACGGCGGAGGTCGCCGGTTCGAGTCCGGTCGGGGTCGCCAGCTGAACGAAATCCCACGCACCTGAGTCCAGGTGCGTGGGTTTTTCGTTGTCGGCCGATTTCAACCGCGCCGGTGCGGTGCGATAAGGTGATCGTCGCTCGTTCGCGGGCACGGCCAGGTAGCTCAGTTGGTACGAGCATCCGCCTGAAAAGCGGAGGGTCGCCGGTTCGACCCCGGCCCTGGCCACGAAAAGTACGGGTCTGCGAGGTACGAGCGGGCCCGTTTTTTCGTGGCCGTGGGTGGCACGAGAAACGGCGCGCCTGGGGCGTCACCCGCGTACGTTGACGCGATCGGGCCTACGCTTCGGGCATGAGCCGCATCGTCCAGGTTGCCCAGCACGCCGACGACCTGGATCGTGCTGCGGCGTTCTACGAGCAGCTGCTCGGCCACCCACCCGCTGCCAGGTTCGATCCGCCGGGCCTGCTGTTCTTCACCCTCGGCGACACCCGGCTGCTGCTCGAGCAGGGCGCCCCGTCGGCCACGATCTATCTCGAGGTCGAGGACGTACGCGCGTCGATCGAGGACCTGCGCGCGAAGGACGTACCCATCGAGGGCGAGCCGCACGTGATCTTCCAGCACACCAACGACGACCTCGGCCCGGCCGGCACTGATGAGTGGATGGCATTCATCCGCGACTCCGAGGGCAACCTCGTCGGCCTGGTGAGCCACAGCCCGACCGAACGATGAGCTCGGGCCTAGGCTGAGAGGTATGGACCTCGGACTGCGGGATCGTGTCTACCTCCTCACCGGCGCCACCGGCGGCCTCGGCCTCGCCACCGCCCAGGCGCTCGTCGACGACGGCGCACGGGTCGTGATCTCCTCGCGCTCCCAGGAGTCGGTCGACCGTGCGGTCGCCGAGCTAGGCGAGCTGGCCACTGGCGTCGCAGTCGACAACGCCGATCCGACTGCCCCTGACCAGCTCATCCGCGCGGCCCATGACACGTTCGGGCGCCTCGACGGAGCTCTGATCAGCGTCGGTGGGCCGCCGGCGGGCCCGATCCTCGATCGCACGGAGGACGAGTGGCGCTCGGCGTTCGAGACGGTGTTCCTCGGCGCGATCCGGCTCGCCGTGACGATCGCCGAGGAGCTCGGCGAGGGCGGCGCGATCGCCTTCGTCCTGTCCACCTCCGCGAAGGCTCCCATCCCCAATCTCGGCATCTCGAACGGGCTGCGCCCCGGCCTGGCGATGGCGGCCAAGAACCTCGCGGACGAGCTGGGACCCCGCGGCATCCGGGTCAACGGCCTGCTGCCAGGGCGCATCGACACCGATCGCGTGCGCCAGCTGGACGCGCAGACCGCCGACCCCGAAGCCACCCGGGCGACGACCGAGCAGACGATCCCGCTTCGCCGTTATGGCAAGACCGAGGAGTTCGGCCAAGCCGCGGCCTTCCTGCTGTCGCCCGCAGCAGGCTTCCTCACCGGCGTCATGCTCCCGGTCGACGGCGGCATGAGCCGCAGCCTCTAGACGGGAGGATCACATGGACGGCACGACCGCAGCGCTGGTCAGCGCGGTGTTCGTCGCCTCCCTCGTGGAGTTCGTCGAGGCCTTCACGATCGTCCTCGCCATGGGTGTCACCCGAGGCTGGAAGTCAGCGATCGCCGGCACGGTCGCCGCGCTGGTCGCCCTCGCGGCGTTCACCGCGGTCCTCGGCGTCGCGATCAGCACGTGGCTGTCCGAGTCGCTGCTGCAGCTCGTGATCGGCACCCTGCTGCTGATCTTCGGCCTCCAGTGGCTGCGCAAGGCGTGCCTGCGCGCCTCCGGCTTCAAGGAACTGCACGACGAACAGGACGAGTTCGAGGAGCAGACCAAGGCCGCTCGCGAGGCGGAGCGCACGAGATACGCCGGCATCGACCTGTTCGGGTTCATGGTGTCGTTCAAGGGCGTGTTCCTCGAGGGCGTCGAGGTCGTGTTCATCGTCGTCACGTTCGGCCTCTCCGCCGATGCGCTCGGCATGGCGATCGCGGGGGCGGTCGTCGCAGGCATCATCGTGGTCGCCCTGGGTGTCGCGCTGCGCAAGCCGCTGTCCCGCATCCCCGAGAACACGCTCAAGTACGCCGTCGGCGTCATGCTCGCGTCGTTCGGCACCTTCTGGTCGCTCGAAGGCGTCGGCTGGTTCCGCGAGGGCGGGGAGAGCCTGCAGTGGCCGGGCGGCAAGATCGCCCTGATCGCGCTGATCGCCGCATGGTTCGCCGTGACCCGGCTCGTCATCGCCGGCCTCACCCGCTCCCGCACCACCCCGATCTCGGAGGCGACGGCGTGAAGTTCCTCAAGGCGTTCGGGCTGTTCTGGTACGACTTCGTCATCGGCGACGACTGGAAGATCGCGGTGTATGTCGTGGTGTCCCTCGCGATCGTCGCCGCGCTCGCGGTCAACGACGTCCTCAGCGACGGGGCGATCGTGATCCTCGGCGCCGTGCTGACGATGATCCTCTTCGCGGTCGGCGTCACGCTGGACGCGCGGAGGTCACGTCCGTAGCGACCCTCGAACGTACGACCTCGACGATGTCAGCCGCGACCATCGCGCCGTGGAGGTAGAGCGGGAACAGCCACCACGGCACCCCGAGCAGGCCCGGCGCGAGGTAGTCGAACTCGCCGGCCGCCGAGAGCGCCGACTCCGCGAGCACGCCCCCGGTCGCGATGACGATGCCGGCCGCGACCGCGACGGCCCGCTCGTGCCGTAGCGCGACGCGGATGCCCCACGCCATCAGCAGCACCAGGGCGTACGCCCACGCGAGATCGGGATCCAGCAGCCCCGAGACGAGGTATGCCGCGGTCACCAAGCCCAGGCTGGCCAGCGCACGCCACACGCCGATCGGACGCGGGACCTGTGGCTGGACCCAGCGGCTGGTGTCGAGCATCGCGACACCGGCCAGGAAGAACGTCAGGGGAACGATGATCGTCTGGCCCGCGAGCTGCGGATCCCAGTGGTAGACCAGCGTGTCCGTGCGGACGTGGAACAGCTGGTCGCACACCGTGAGGAAGACCGCGAACATCCCCGCGACCACGACCAGCTGCCGGTTGGTCACGCGTTCTGCGTCTCGCGCGGCTGCTCGGCCTCGGCCCGCTTCTCGCCCGGGTGCCAGCCCGGCGGCATGAAGACGTAGCCGAGCTTCTCGCGCCAGTTCTTCGCGTTGTGGACGTCGCGGAACAGCTCGCCGAACGCGCCGTACTGCAGCCGCAGCACGTTGTAGGTGTCGACCGGCACCGTGAGCCCGTACGTCGGACGGAACAGCTCCTTCTGGAACGTGCCGAACATGCGGTCCCAGATGATCAGCATCCCGGCGTAGTTCTTGTCGAGGTACTCCGGATCACTGCCGTGGTGCACGCGATGGTGCGACGGCGTGTTGAAGATGAGCTCGATGGGCCGCCACATCGTGCCGATGCGCTCGGTGTGGACGAAGAACTGGTAGATCAGGTTGATCGAGAACGCGACGTACAGCGTCCACGGCTCGAAGCCGAGGAACGGGAACGGCAGCCAGAACAGCGCCTCGGCCCATGGGTTCCACTTCTGCCGCAGCGCGGTCGAGAAGTTGAAGTACTCGCTCGAGTGGTGTGCCTGGTGCGCCGCCCAGCCGATGCGCACGCGGTGCACGAAGCGGTGCTGCAGGTAGAACGCGAGGTCGAGGCCCAGGATGAGGGCGGCCCACGACCACCACGCGTCATCCGGCAGGTGCCACGGCGCGAGATGGACGCTGATCGCGACGAAGAGCACGAGGGTGCCGAGCTTGAACACCGCGCTCGAGACGACCGACCCGAGACCCATGATGAGGCTGGTCCGCGCGTCCTTGCGCTCGTAGCCGCGCATCTCCTCGTCGGTCTCGAGGAACTTGAAGGCCGCCAGCTCGATCAGCAGCGACAGGATGAAGAACGGCGCCGCGACGAGCGTGGGGTTCTTCAACGGGTCGAGAAACTCCTGCATGACTCCTCCAGACTGATATGACCTTTGGGTAAGTTACCACGAACTCATATCTCGCCGCTAGACTGCTGACGTGGTCAGACCCAACGCCGGCACCAAGGGTGTCCCCCGCCTGGACCGGGAGACGCAGATCCTCGACATCGCGTCCGAACAGTTCGGCACGCACGGATTCGCCGCGACGTCGGTCGCCACCGTCGCCGACAAGGCCGGCATCTCCAAGCCCCTGATCTACAACTACTTCGGCTCCAAGGAAGGGCTCTACGAGGCGTGCCTCGATCGCGGTGGCGCCCTGCTCGCCGACGAGATCGAGCGCATCGCTCGCGGTGACTCCGTCGGCATCGAGCGCGGCATGGCGACGCTCGCCGGGATGTTCGCTCTTCTGGAGCCCCAGCCCTACCTCTGGCGGCTGTTCTTCGACTCGACCGCCCCGTCGACCGGCTCGATCGCCGACTCGGTCGCCCTCTACGCCGAGCGCATCGGCAAGCTCGCCGACGAAGGTGTCACCGAGCTCATGACCCTCGCCGGCAACACCGACGCGCTCGACATCTCCGCCATGACCGCGGTGTGGCTCGGCATCGTCGACTCGCTGATGAACTGGTGGATGGAGCACCCCGACGAGAGCGCCGACCAGATGATGCAGCGCTGCATGCGCCTGCTCGCCGCGTTGTTCGGCGGCGAGTCCGAGTGACCAAGCTCGCGGGCCAGACGATTGTCCTCACCGGCGCCTCCAGCGGCATCGGCGCGGAGGCCGCCCGCAAGGTGGCACGCCTCGGGGCGACCGTGTGCCTGCTGGCTCGGCGGGCGGACGAGCTCGAGGACGTACGTGCTGGCATCGAGGCCGCGGGCGGGACCGCATACGCGTACGTCGTGGACCTGGCCGACCCGCAGGCCGCGGAGGACGTCGCGGCCAGGCTCCTCGCGGACCGCTCCCGGATCGACGCGCTGGTCAACAACGCCGGCCGGTCGATCCGCCGGCCGATCAAGGAATCCCTCGACCGGGTGCACGACTACGAGCGCACGATGGCGATCAACTACTTCGGTGCCGTACGCCTGACGCTGGCGTTGCTCCCGCGGTTTCTCGAGCAGGGCCACGGCCACGTCGTGATCTCCTCGACCATGTCGACCCAGGTGCCGATCCCGCTGTTCTCGGCCTATCTCGCGAGCAAGGCGGCACTGGAGTCGTTCACCCGCTCCCTGACTGCGGAGCTCGGGCACCAGGGCATCACGTCGACCACGGTCTACTTCCCGATGGTCCGCACCGAGATGTCCGGCGCGACGTCGATCTACCAGGCCATGCCGATGCTGAGCGCCGACAAGGCCGCCAACTGGCTCGTCAAGGCCATTGTCGACAAACCGACACGTGTGACGAGCATTCCGGGCGCGATGGGCGAGCTCGGCATGGCGGCGCTCCCCGGCGTCGTCACCAAGGTCTCCCAGCCGCTGTTCCGGCGCATGGACAAGTCGCTCACCAAGCGGGCCAAGGAGTAGCGGCTGCTAGGCGGCAGGTGCGCCCAGGCGGATGCGAGGATGAGGCATGGCCAACCCGATGACCAGCACCTCATGAACGCCAAGCGCCCGAGATCTTCGCGGGCCGTCCGCCGGCTGGTCCTCGAGATCGTCGGCTGGACCCTCGTGGTCGGTGGGCTCGCGGCGATCTTGCTGCCGGGCCCCGGCCTCCTCATGATCGTGGGCGGGCTCGTCATCCTGTCCGAGCAGTACGAATGGGCCGAACGCCGGCTCGAGCCGGTCAAGGTGATGGCCTACAAGGCTGCTGCCGACGGCGTGCAGACCTGGCCGCGCATCATCGCGAGCTGCGCCGGCGCGATCGCCCTCGCGGCCGTCGGTGTGTTCTGGGGCATACGCCCTGACGCGCCGGACTGGTGGCCCATTGGCGACAAGTGGTGGCTGGTGGGCGGCTGGGGTACGGGTGCGACGCTGATCCTGTCGGCGATCATCGCGTTGGGCTTCATCGTCTACAGCTTCCGCAGGTTCCGCGGCGTTCCTGACCCCGAAGCCGCCGCCGAGAAGGCCGCCCGCGAGGAGGACTGACCGGGAGCTAGACGCGTTCGAGCAGACGGACCGGGCTGAGCCGCGGGACGCGTCTGATCCCTGGTGCCCGCACCGCCGTGGCCAGCCACGCTGCCACGGTGATGACGACCTGGCGGTAGGCCAACCCCACGACGAGCGAGCTCAGGACGGCGAGGATCGGGACCTTCATCTCGAGGTAGGGGTAGACCTGCCAGTGCGTCAGGTAGATGTAGAGCGACGCGGCGGCCAGCGAGCCGAAGGCGCGGGCCGCGACCCGCGGCACCGGGATCGCCGGGACCCACGTGAGCAGCAGCAGCCCGCCGGCCACGATCGCCTCGCGCTGCAGGTCGCCGAAGAATCCCGCGACGCCGACGATCGCCAGGCTCGAGGCGGCGACGCGCTGCCAGGGCGTACGGGCAGCGGCGATGAGCCAGCCGAGCGCGAAGCACCACAGCACGATCGACGGCGTGTAGCGCTCGGTCGGCCCGGCCTCGACGCCGACCAGTGCGTAGCGGGCCCCGAGCGCGGCCGCCGAGAAGGCCAGGGCGAAGCCGAACGGGTGACGGCGCCAGAGACGATGCACGACTGGCAACGACACCAGTCCCAGCGCCACGACCTGCGTCCACACGATCGCCTCGAGGAACCAGAACTGCCACTGCACGGTCCACGAGTCGCTGCCGAACGCACCGTTGAGCAGGAGCACGGTGCTGAGGTCGTACGTCCGCAGCACCACCGCCACTGCGCCGATCCAGATGACGCTCGGGATCACGAGGTGCGCCAACGAACGCAGGCCCGAGCGGGCTCGCGCCCGTGGTGACTCGCCGGCCAGCTGGAAGCGCACGAAGTTGTAGCCGCACACCGCGAGCAGCAGATGGGCGCCGCCGGGGATCGTGAACAGGTTGGCGTGCGTGCCGAGCACCAGCATGATGGCGATCGCTCGCAGCACGATCGACATCTCGACCCGCACTCCCCTGCCGGGCCGCCGCTCGGGCGACGTGACGAGCTCGCGGATCGGCCGGGTGTGCCAGTCGGGCGGCAGATCGAGGCGCAGCTCGGACAGCCGGACCGACAGCTCGACGTACGACAGCGAGTCGCCACCGAGCCCGGCGAAGCTGTCGTCAGGCGTGGCACCGGGTCGATTGAGCAGGTGGGCGTAAAGGTCGCGGACCTGCTCGACGGTGACCGCGCTCGTGGTCGGTGCCGGCTCGTCGCGGGCGGCGTCGACCATCCGCGCAGCGTGCCGCTCCAGCGCCGGATAGTCGGTCTTGCCCGAGGAGCTGCGCGGCACCTCACGGAGCCGGGTCACACCGACCGCGTGCCGCGGCAAGCCGGTGGTCCTCGCCACGAGCGCCTGCAGCTCGTCGGCGTCCTGGTGCCAGTCGACGAACGCGTGCACCCGGTCGCCGGTCGCGACACATCGCGCCGCACCACCGTGGCGGGACACGATCGCCTCGAGATTATCCAGGTCGATGCGCACCCCGTAGGCCTTGGCGAACCGGCTGCGTCGACCCACCCATTCGAGCAGCCCGTCGTCGTCGCGACGCACGAGATCACCGGTGCGCAGCTCGTCGAGCTCAGCACCGCGCGCGAGGTCACCAGTAGTCGTGGCGTAGCCCATCATGACGTTGTCGCCGCGATAGACCAGCTCGCCGACGCCGGGCCTCTGCTCCCCGTCGACCGGGTCGATCCGGAACGATCCGCCCGGCACCGGCACGCCGAGCGCGTGCGGGTGCGACTCGGCCAGCTGAGGCGGCAGGTACGCCATCCGGGCCGTGGCCTCGGTCTGGCCGTACATCGCGAAGAAGTCCCAGCCGCGCTCGCGGCCGAGGCGTGCGTAGGCGGCAACGCGCTCCGGGCCGAGGCGGCCACCGGCCTGCGTGACATACCGGAGTGACGGCAGCTCGCGCTCGGTGAACCCGCTCGTGTCGAGCAGGTCGAACGTGTAGGGGACGCCGGCGAACGAGGTCACGCACTCCCGTTCGGCGAGGTCCCACAGGCACGGGTCGAGCACCGACCACTCGGTCACCACGACACCGGCGCCGACCAGGAGGTGGCTGTTGATGACCGAGAGGCCGTAGCAGTAGTGCATCGGCAGGGTCGTGATCGCGCGATCGTCCGGTGTCAGCCCGAGGTATGCCGCGATGGCCTCAGCGTTGCTGCGCACATTGGCGTGCGACAGCCGTACGAGCTTGGGTGAGCCGGTCGAGCCCGACGTCGTCATCAGAAGGGCGAGGTCAGGATGCAGGTCGTGGTGCGAGCCGTCGTGGCGCTCCACGAACCCGCCGGCCACGGCGTCGAACACCACGTCGGGGTCATATGCGTCGACCAGCGACGCGAGGCCGGCCGGGCTGTCACCGGGCACGAGCAGCACGACGTGACCGTTGGCGATCGCCGACACGTAAGCCACGAGGGTCTCGAGGGTGTTGGCGCCGGGCACCAGAATGAGCCGACGGCCACCCTCGGCCGGCTGCGGCATCGACTCGACGCGATCGGCGAGCTCGGCATACGTCATGGAGTCGTCCGACGCGATCAACGCCGGCCGGGAGCCCCATCGACGCAGGTCAGCGAAGAGATGGCTCCTCATGACTCGCCCCCGACGACGGCGACGGGACCGCCGATCGAGACGGCCAGCAGGTCGTCCATGGCCGGCACGGCGGCACCTGACACCCTGGCCTGCAACGGGATCTCTTCGTCGATCAGCACGAGGTCGACGGTCGCGTCGTGGCCGAAGTAGCTGATGCCCACGACCCGTGCGGCAGTGCCATTGGCCGGGTCCGACGAGAGCATGAGGTGCTCCGGCCGGACCAGGATGCGGCAGGCGCCCTGCGGGCCGCCCGGCGGCACGGTGACCTTGCCGAGGGCGCACGAAACGACGTCTCCGGCGACGTCCGCGTCCAACGTCACGACAGCCCCGACGAACGCCGCGACGGCTGGCGTGGCAGGGGTCCGGTAGAGGTCGGTCGGGCTCGCGACCTGCGCGACCCGGCCGGCCTGCAGCACCGCGACCTGGTCGGCGAGCGCCAGCGCCTCGCCCTGGTCGTGCGTCACGAGGAGCGCCGTCGTCCCGGCAGCCCGGAGCGCCTGCGCGACGGCCTGCCCCGTCTCGAGCCGGAGCCCCGCGTCCAGGGAGGAGAACGGCTCGTCGAGCAGCACGATGCCGGGGCGCGGCGCCAGAGCACGCGCGAGCGCGACTCGTTGCTGCTGGCCTCCCGACAGCTCGTGCGGGAAGCGGGTGCGCAGGGCCGTCGGCAGGTCGACGAGTGCCAGCAGCGTGTCGACGTCGAACTTGCGCCGGGCCGCGCCGCGGATGCCGAACGCGATGTTGGCGGCGACGTCGAGGTGCGGGAACAGCGCGCCCTCCTGCGGGACGTAGCCCACACCGCGCCGCTGAGGCGGGATGCCGCGGTCGCCACTCACGAGCGTACGACCGCCGAAGGCCACGCTTCCGGCGTCGGGCTCGAGGAACCCCGCGATGACGCGGAGCAGGGTCGTCTTGCCGCCGCCCGACGGTCCGAGGACCGCGAGGATGGAGCCTTGGTCGGTGTGGATCGACACGTCGTCGAGCACCAGGTGGTCACCGAAACGCTTGGTCAGCCCGGTGATCTCGAGTCCTGTCATGCCGGCACCAGCCCATCTCGTCGACGACTCAGGAGGTAGGTCGCGGGCAGCGAGATCACGACCATGATGACGGCGTAGGGGGCCGCTGCACCATAGGCGACGGCCGACGAGCTCGACCAGAACTGCGTCGCGAGCGTCGTCGTGCCGATCGGCGACAGCAGCAGCGTCGCCGTCAGCTCAGTGGCGACCGCCAGGAAGACCAGCGCTGCTCCGGCGCCGACCCCGGGAGCAATCAGCGGCAGAGTGACCCGGCGAGCCGTCTCCGCAGGGCTCAGACCCAGGCCGTGCGCGACGTCCTCGAACACCGGTGGCGCCTGCGCCATCGCGGACCGCACCGAGACCAGCGCACGGGGCAGGAACATGATCGCGTAGGCCGCGAGCAGCAGGGCGTACGTCTGGTAGAGCGGTTGCGCGTAGCGGATCGACACGGTCACCAAAGCCAGTGCCACGACGATGCCCGGAAAGGCGCTGGCGACATAGGCGCTGCGCTCTATCGACGTGGTCATGCCGCTGCGAAAGCGCACGGCGAGCCACGCGATCGGGACCGAGAGCGCCACCGTCAGCAGGGCCGCCGCGAGCCCGAGTGCGACCGACGTGCCGGCCGCCGACACGATGTCGCCGACCGGGAATGCCGTCGAGCTGCCGACGATCATCCAGTGCGTGAGGCTGTAGAGCGGCACGCCCAGCGACGCCGCGGTGAGCAGCGTCATCAGGGCCAGGACCGGCACCGTGAGCCGGCCGAGGCGCTGCCGGGACACGGCCCGGACCGCCCCGCTGCCCACCCGTGCGACACGTCGATCCGTGCGCAGCCGGAGGTCGGCGAGCAGCAGGAGCAGGCAGCACAGCACCAGGACGGCAGCGAGGACATTGGCACCGGCGCTGTTGAACGATGAACGGTACTGGTCGTAGATCGCGGTCGTGAACGTCGGGAATCGCAGCATCTGCAGTGCCCCGAACTCGGCCAGCAGGTGAAGCCCGACGAGCAGCGCGCCACCGATCATCGCGGGGCGCAGCTGAGGAAGGACGACCCGCACGAAGGTGCTGAGCCGGCCATGGCCCTGCGACTGTGCGACCTCTTCGAGGGCGGGGTCGAGTCCGCGCAGCGACGCGACGGTCGGGAGGTAGACGAGCGGGAAGTACGACATCGTCACGATCACGAGCGCGCCCGCGTACCCCTCGACGTCCGGCGTCAGCGAGGCCCAGCCGTAGCTGTTGACGAACGCCGGCACCGCGAGCGGGGCGACGGCAAGGACGTGCCACACGTTGCGGCCCGGCAGGTCCGTACGCTCGACGACCCAGGCGCAACCGACGCCGAGGACCAGGCTCAGCAGGCAGCCACCGAGCACGAGGCGGACGGTGTTGTAGAGCAGCTCGCCGACCCTCGGGCGTACGAGCAGGCGCCACGCCTCCGACGGGCCCAGCGACACGGCGTAGACCACGACGAATGCCAGCGGGATCAGCGCGAACGCGGCGATCACCAGGGACAACACCACGAGGGAAGGCGGCGCCGTGCGCTGCCTCCCTCCCTGCCGTGTGGTCGTGTCGATCAGAGGAATCCCGCGTCCTCCATCATTCCGATGACCTTCGGGCCGTTGAGCGACGAGAGGTCGACGGTGGGCGGCTGCAGCTCGCTGAGGGGCTTGACCCCCTGGCCGAGATCCACCTTGGGGTTGAGCGGGTACTCCAGCGCGTAGCTCTCGGCCAGCTCACGCTGCCCGTCGACGCTGCTGAGGTAGGCCACGAACTTCTCGGCATCGCTCTTGTGGTCGCTGGACTTCAGCACACCAGCGCCGGAGACGCTGAGGAACGCGCCCGGGTCCTGGTTGCCGAAGAAGTGCAGCTGGGAGTCCGAGCTGTTGTCGCCGGCCTCCTTCTGGTCGCGGTACCAGTAGTAGTGGTAGATCACGCCGGCGTCGATCGTGCCGTCGTTGACGGACTTCAGCACGACGTTGTTGCCCTGGTAGACCGTGCCGTTGGCCTTGAGGCCGGCCAGCCAGTCCTTGGTCGCCTGCTCACCCTTGAGCTCCAGAACCGCGCTGACGATGGCCTGGAAGTCTGCGCCGGTGGGTGAGAACGAGATGCGACCCTTCCACTCCGGCTTGGCCAGGTCCATCAGCGAGGCGGGCAGGTCGGCGGCCTTGACCTTGTCGGTGTTGTAGACCAGCACGGTCGACCGGGCGGTGAATCCCATCCACTCCCCACTCGCGGGGACGTACTCGGCCGGCACCTGCGACCGGGTCTTCTCGGAGAGCTTGGCGAACAGGCCCTTGCTCTCGACGAGCGACATCGCCGGCGAGTTCTCGGTCAGGAACACGTCCGCGGGTGAGGCGGAGCCTTCCTGAACGATCTGGTTGGCGAGCTCGAAGTCGCTGCCGTTGCGCAGCTTGACCTTGATGCCGGTCTTCTTGGTGAATGCCGGGGCGAGCTTGGCCAGGAGCTCTTCGTGCTGGGCGTTGTAGACCGTGATGGATCGTCCGTCGTCGCCACTCGAACCGCATCCGGCCAGTCCGGCAAGGACCAGTCCGACGGCCACCGCCAGGACAGATTTCTTCACGCGCACTCGTCTTCTCCTAAGAGTCAGGTGTGCCTTACCTTATCGTCGAGTGCTCCCGAGCGAATCGCCGGGCGAGTAGAGTCAACGCTGAGCCACACCACCCCCGTGGCCCCACCGATGGAAGTGCCCACCAACGCACCTCCGACACAACGACAGAGAGCACTACCGTGACCAACTCCAGCACCAGCGCGCCGTCCGCTTTCGGCAGCCGACACGAACAAGTCGTCTTCTGCCACGACGAAGCATCCGGCCTCAAGGCCATCATCGCGATCTACTCCACGGCCCTCGGCCCAGCCCTCGGCGGCACCCGCTTCTACCCGTACGCCTCTGAGCAGGACGCGCTGACCGACGTCCTCAACCTCTCGCAGGGCATGGCCTACAAGAACGCGCTGGCGGGCCTCGACCTCGGCGGCGGCAAGGCCGTCATCATCGGCGACCCGACCAAGATCAAGACCGAGGCACTGCTGCGGGCCTACGGCCGCTTCGTGCAGACCCTCGGCGGCCGCTACTACACGGCGTGCGACGTCGGCACGTTCAGCCCCGACATGGACATCATCGCCCGCGAGTGCGACTTCGTGACCGGGCGGACCGTCGAGCACGGCGGCGCCGGCGACTCGTCAGTCCTGACCGCATTCGGCGTCTACCAAGGCATGCGCGCCTCGGCGCAGCACCTGTGGGGCGACACGTCGCTCGCCGGCAAGCGCGTCGGCGTCGCGGGTGTCGGCAAGGTCGGCAAGCACCTCGTCGGCCACCTCGTCGAGGAGGACGCCCAGGTCGTCATCACCGACGTCAACCCCGCCGCCGTCGCGGCGCTCAAGGAGACGTACCCGTCGATCACCTCGGTCGTCGACACCGATGCGCTCGTACGCGAGCCGCTCGACATCTACGCACCCTGCGCCCTGGGCGGTGCGCTCAACGACGAGGTCGTCGAGGTCCTGACCGCGACGATCGTGTGCGGAGCGGCCAACAACCAGCTCGCGCACGAGGGCATCGAGAAGCGGCTCGACGAGCGCGGCATCACGTACGCACCGGACTACTGCGTCAACTCCGGCGGCGTCATCCAGGTCGCCGACGAGCTCGAGGGCTTCGTGTTCGACCGCGCCAAGATGCGTGCCACGACGATCTTCGACACGACGCTCGGCGTGCTCGAGCGCGCCAAGTCCGAGGGCGTGCCGCCGTCGATCGCCGCCGACCGCATGGCCGAGCAGCGCATGCGCGAAGTCGGCCGACTCCGATCGGTCTGGCTGCCGTAAGGGTCGGCTGAACCACCAGCCTTGCGGTTGGTGAGGACGAAGAAGTGAGCGGCCCGGTCGCCTAGG
This sequence comes from Aeromicrobium sp. P2_G6, assembly GCF_056403535.1. Taxonomy (NCBI): domain Bacteria; kingdom Bacillati; phylum Actinomycetota; class Actinomycetes; order Propionibacteriales; family Nocardioidaceae; genus Aeromicrobium; species Aeromicrobium sp. P2_G6. The sequence continues at coordinate 441,777 of NZ_JBFUFH010000001.1, forward strand.
AGGCGGCCGGGTCTTCTCGATCCAGGTCGCGATACTGAGCGGGAATCGGTTCGCCCGACTCACCGTGGAGTTCGCGCTGCAGAGTGTTGAAGTCCGTATCAGGTGTGCGGTACTTCAAGTCGCGCGCAACTTTGGTCTGTTTGGCTTTCGCACGGCCGCGCCCCATGGGTCGACCCCCTCGCAGAAAAGTAGTCAGTATGTCGTGCGACAAGCGTACCCAAAGGGGACAACAAATCTCGCATCGACCCCCTGGAGACGGCGTGTCTCAGTGGTGCGCCCCGCTCAGCGTGACGGTGCCGCCATCGCCGTGGACCCCTGCGGCCGCGACATCACCGGCGATCCAGGAGTCGATTCCACGCTCGGCGAGGAGGCGTACGGCCGCATCGGCGTCATCCGGGGCCACGAGCGCGACCATGCCGATGCCCATGTTGAGCGCCTGGTCGAGATCGGCCTGGGCGACTCCGCCGAGCGAGCCGACGAGCCCGAAGACGGGGTGCGGCGACCAGGTCGAGCGGTCGACACGCACGGACACCGTGTCGGGGACGACACGGGCGAGGTTGGCCGCGAGACCGCCACCGGTGATGTGCGACATCGCGTGCACCTCGACGGCTTCGGCGAGGGCGAGGCACGGCAAGGTGTAGAGGCGCGTCGGCGTCAGCAGCTCTTCGCCGAGCGTACGACCGAAGTCGGGCACGTCGCGGTCGAGGCGCCAGCCGGCCTGCTCGAAGAACACGTGCCGCACCAGCGAGTAGCCGTTGGAGTGCAGTCCGCTCGAGGCCATCGCGATGACGACGTCACCGGGACGCACGAGCTCGGCGCCGAGCAGCTTGTCGGCCTCGACGACACCCGTGGTCGAGCCGGCGATGTCGTACTCGTCGGGCGCCAGCAGGCCCGGGTGCTCCGCGGTCTCGCCGCCGAGCAGGGCGGTGCCGCTCTCGGCGCACGCCTGGGCAACACCCTTGACGATGTCGGCGATGCGCTCAGGGACGACCTTGCCGCACGCGATGTAGTCGGTCATGAACAACGGCTCGGCGCCGCACACGACGAGGTCGTCGACCAGCATGCCGACGAGGTCGAAGCCGATCGTGTCGTGCTTGTCCATGCGCTGCGCGATCTGCACCTTGGTGCCGACCCCATCTGCGGAGGTGGCCAGGTACGGCTTCGTGTAGGACTTCAACGCGCTGGCATCAAAAAGGCCGGCGAATCCGCCGATGCCACCGACGACCTCGGGACGGCGGGCCTTCTCGACCCACTCCTTCATGAGCTCGACCGCGCGGTCGCCCTCTTCGATCGAGACCCCGGCGCTCGCGTACGACGTGGGCTCTCCCGCCATCAGATGACCTCGAGCGGGAGGGTGTCCTGGACCTCGAGCAGGTGCTTGCCGATCAGGTCGTCCTCGGGCAGCGCCACGGGATAGATGCCGTCGAAGCAGGCCCGGCAGAGGTTGTCCTTGGGCACGTTGGTCGCCTCGACGAGCTGGTCGAGGGTGACGTAGGCCAGCGAGTCCGCACCGATCGAGCGGCAGATCTCGTCGACGGAGATGCCGTTGGCGATCAGCTCGGCCCGCGAGGCGAAGTCGATGCCGTAGAAGCACGGCCACTTGACCGGCGGCGACGAGATGCGCACGTGAACCTCGGCGGCGCCGAACTCGCGAAGCATACGGACCAGGGCGCGCTGCGTGTTGCCGCGGACGATCGAGTCGTCGACGACCACGAGCCGCTTGCCGGCGATGACATCGCGCAGCGGGTTGAGCTTGAGCCGGATGCCGAGCTGGCGCAGGGTCTGCGACGGCTGGATGAACGTGCGGCCGACGTAGGAGTTCTTGACCAGGCCATGCCCGAACGGGATGCCGCTCTCCTCGGCGTAGCCGATCGCGGCCGGGGTGCCGGACTCAGGCACCGGGATGACCAGGTCGGCGTCGACGGGGAACTCGCGGGCCAGGCGACGGCCGATCTCGGCACGCACCGAGAAGACCCGCTGGTCGGAGATCGTGGTGTCGGGGCGGGCGAGGTAGACGTACTCGAACACGCAGCCCTTGGGCTCCGGCTTGGCGAAGTGCTCGGTCCGCAGCCCCTTCTCGTCGATCGCGATGAACTCTCCGGGTTGGATCTCCCGGATGAAGGACGCGCCGACGATGTCGAGGGCTGCGGTCTCGCTCGCGACGACCCAGCCGCGTTCGAGGCGGCCCAGCACCAACGGACGGATGCCCTGGGCGTCGCGGGCGGCATAGAGCGTGTTCTCGTCCATGAAGACGAGGGAGAAGGCGCCGCGCAGCTTAGGCAGCACCTCGAGGGCGGCCTCCTCGACCGAGCGGTCGGGGTAGGACGACAGCAACGTCGCCATGACCGAGGTGTCCGAGGTCGCGGTCTCACCCTTGTTGGCAGCCTTGCCAGCCTCGAGGTCGCGCTCGTGCAGCAGCTCGAGGAGCTCGGCGGTGTTGGTCAGGTTGCCGTTGTGACCGAGGGCCACCGAGCCGGCGGCAGTGGGGCGGAACGTCGGCTGGGCGTTGTGCCAGACGCTGGAGCCGGTCGTGGAGTAGCGGGCGTGCCCGATCGCGATCTCGCCCTTGAGCGACTCGAGCGTGGCCTCGTCGAAGACCTGGGAGACGAGCCCCATGTCCTTGTAGACGAGGATCTGACGGCCGTTGCTCACCGCGATGCCGGCCGATTCCTGCCCGCGATGCTGCAAGGCATAGAGACCGAAGTAGGTCAGCTTGGCAACCTCTTCGCCGGGCGCCCAGACTCCGAAGACGCCACACGCGTCCTGGGGTCCGGCGTCCTGGGGATCGAGGTCGTGGGTCAGGCGTCCATCTCCGCGGGGCACGGTCCAAGTGTAGAGGTCGCAGCCCTTCCCGACCCAATGCGTTTGCGATGTCCCCTACGCTGTCGTGATCCACGTCACAGAGTCGAGGAGCACCATGCCGGTCACCATCCCGCCCGCCACCTATCTGCCCGACTTCCTCGCGCATCGCGCGACCGAGCGGCCCGACAAGACGTGCTGGATCTTCGGCGAGCGCACGTGGACCTGGGCCGAGGCGTGGGAGTCCGTACGCCGGACCGCCGGCGCGCTCCAGGCAGCCGGTGTCGGACGGGGCGACCGGGTCGCGATCCTCGACAAGAACAACCCGGCGATCCTGCAGGTCATCCTCGGTGGGTGTCAGCTCGGCGCGGCCACGACCGTCGTCAACTGGCGCCTGGCCGGCGACGAGCTCGACTACGTCCTCAACGACTGCACCGCCAAGGTGGTGTTCGTCGGGCACCAGCTGCTCGAGCAGTTCAACCTCGTGCGCGACCGGCTCGAGCACGTCGAGACGGTCATCGTGGTCGGCGGCGAGCAGGACGAGTTCGAGGCGTGGCAGGCAGCGGGCACGCCGGCCGACCTGCAGCCATACGTCTCCCCCGACGACGTCTGCGTCGTGATGTACAGCTCCGGCACGACCGGTCGACCCAAGGGCGTACAGCTCAGCCAGCACGCCATGGTCGAGCACAGCGTCAACGGACTGGGCGACGCGACGTACGACGAGGGCGACATGTTGCTCGTCGCGATGCCGATGTTCCACGTCGGCGGCACGTCGTACGCACTGCAGGCTCCGGTCATCGGCGCGACGGGCTACATCGTCCCGGAGGTCGATGGCGCCCTGCTCGCCGGCGGCATGATGGCCGGGTGCACGCACGCCTTCCTCGTGCCCGCGGTCGTCTCCGCGCTGATCGCCGCGGGCCCGCAGGTCATGGGCCTGTTCAGCAAGCTCAAGGGGATCGGCTACGGCGCTGCGCCCATGCCGTTGCCGGTGCTCCGCGCCGCGATGGAGGCCTGGCCCGACACCGAGTTCCAGCAGGTCTACGGCATGACGGAGTTCGCCGGCGTCGTCACGGCGCTCTCCGACGCCGCGCACCGCGACGCGGAGCACCCGGAGCGACTCGTGTCCGCCGGTCTGCCGGTGAAGCACGCCGAGATGCGCGTCGTCGACCCGGTGACGCTGCAGGACGTGCCGCAGGGTGAGTCCGGCGAGGTCTGGTTCCGCACTCCGCAGGCGACCATCGGTTACATCGGCCGGCCCGAGGAGACCGCGGAGCTCATCACGCCTGACGGGTGGGTGCGCACGGGCGACCTCGGCCGGGTCGACGAGGACGGCTTCCTGTTCATCGAGGACCGGATCAAGGACATGATCATCACCGGCGGCGAGAACGTCTACTCGCCGGAGGTCGAGCGTGTCCTCGCCGAGCATCCAGCGATCCAGGAGCTCGCGGTCATCGGCGTGCCCGACGACCAGTGGGGCGAGACGGTCAAGGCCGTCGTCGCGTTCAAGCCCGGCGAGGCCGTGCCCGCCGACGAGCTCATCGCGTACGCCAGAGAGCGGCTCGCGGGCTACAAGACGCCGACCTCGATCGACGTCGTCGACGCCCTGCCGCGCAACCCATCAGGCAAGATCCTGAAGCGCGACCTCCGCAAGCCGTACTGGGCAGACCGCACGCGCCAGGTCTGAAAAGGCCCGTCGGAGAGGCAAGGACGTGACCCCGATCATCCAGGGGAGGGACCGGGGCCACGCCAATTGCAGCGTATCGCCGGAGAGGTGCAGCGCCGCAACCCCGAGTCTCATATCCAAGACATGCCCCGTGCTGGGACGTACCCTCTAAGGATGCGCCTGGTGTCTTCCCCCACCTCGCGGCTCACGATCACCGGCATATTGACCGGCCTGGCCGCGACATTCCTGACCCTTTCTCCCGCCAACGCCGCGGGGCCACGTGCCCCCGGTGACTTCACGGGGCACGGCTTCGACACGTGTGTCGCCCCGAGCCAGTCCGTGATGGACGCGTGGAACCTCCGCTCGCCGTACACCGCGATCGGCATCTACATCTCGGGGAGCTCGCGCTACTGCGGCGACGCCTACCAGCCCAACCTCAGCAAGACGTGGGTCGCCACCAACGCGTCACACGGCTGGCGCTTCCTGCCGATCCACGTCGGTCGCCAGGCTCCGTGCTTCGTCAACAACCCCAACAGCCGGGTCCAGAAGCTGCGGATGTCCTCCACCGTCTCGACCGCCCGGTCGCAGGCGCGTACGGACGCCGCCGAGACGATCGCGGCGCTCACGAAGTACGGCTTCGGGACGGGGAGCTACTCCTACCTCGACCTCGAGTGGTACGCCCGCACGACCAAGTGCGACAACATCGTGCTGGAGTTCGTCGACGCGTGGACCGAGTACCTCCACAGCAAGGGCTACAAGTCCGGGGTGTACTCCAGTGGTTCGGCAGCCATCGCCGCGATCGACGCCGCGCGCAAGGCCGGGCGCCCGGGATTCACCAAGCCGGACCAGCTCTGGATCGCATGGACCAACAAGATCGCCAACACCGACGGCGGGCCCTATCTCGCCGACGACGGATGGGCCAACCACCAGCGGATCCACCAATATCACAACGGTGTCAACGTGACCTACGGCGGCAAGACCCTCAACATCGACAAGGACTTCCTCGACGTCGGCAGGGGCTCGGTGGCGGTCAAGCAGGCCCTCCCGTGCGGCGTGAGGATGTCGTTCAACTCCTACCCGCAGCTGACCGTCGGCAGCACGGGGCCAGAGGTCGCGGCGCTCGAGTGCCTGCTCCACGAGGCGGGCTTCCTCGGCACGGTCAACACCACGTTCCGCAGTGTCACTGCCACGGCCATCGACAACTACCGCAAGACCAAGGGCTGGGCTCCCGTCGGGCGCACCACGCGGCCCACGTGGACCGCGCTGCTGTCGGCCGGATCCAACCCGCGCGTGCTCAAGCAGGGCTCGGCCAACCAGTCCGTGTGGCGGCTGCAGCGGTCCCTGATTGCCGCCGGCCTCCACCCCCGGCTCAGCGGCGTCTACGACTCCAGCACCATCACGGCGGTCAAGGCCTACCGCAAGGCGCACGGCCTGTCGCAGTACTCCACGACCGAGTCGTCGGTCTGGTCACTGCTTCGGCTCGGCAAGCTCGGCTAGCCGTTCGCATGGCCCTCGTGTCGGCGCACCGCGGCGGTGCCGCGGACGATCGCTCGGCCCAGAACACCCTGGCCGCGTTCGAGGCGGCGATCGCGCTGGGCTGTGACTACGTCGAGTTCGACGTACGCCTGACCGCTGACGGCCGGCCGGTCATCTTCCACGACGACGAGGTCGACGACGACTCGATCGTCCGCTCGATCGCCCGGCACCGGCACGACCAGTTCTCGGAGTCCCGCCTGGTCGACCTCGACGCGGTCCTTGCCCTGATCCGCGGGCGCGTCAGGGCACACGTCGACCTCAAGGTGCGCGGCGACGAGATCGCCCTCGTCGAGCAGATCATCGAGGCGCTCGGCACGGATCACGCCATCATCACGACCGCGGAGGACTCGTCCGTCAGGCGTATCCGCCGGTGGTCGAAGGTGCACGCCCCCGACCTGCTCGTCGGGTTGTCGTCGAGCTCCCGCGCCGGCACGAGCAACTGGTTCGTCCGGAGGCTCGTGCGGATCGAATCGGCCTTCCCACGCCTTCGGGTGTTGCTGAGCGGGGCCAACCTCGTCGTCTCGCACAAGGTCGTCGCGCGGCTGACGCTCAAGTCGTACGCCCGGAAGCGCGGGCTGCCGCTGCTGGTGTGGACGGTGGACCGGGCGGACGAGCTGGAGCGCTGGATGAACGACCCGGACGTCTGGATGGTGACGACGAACTATCCCGAGCGCGCCTTCGCGGCGCGGCGGTAGCGCCGCTCAGGCAGAGGCGCCGCGGGTGATCTGCAGGAACTCCTCGACGGGGATCCGGCCGGACACGTACGCCGCGACGGCTTCCTCGCGGCTCATCGTCGGCTGGGGTGTGATCGAGGCGACCGAAGCCATCGGTTGCTCAGGGGCGGTCCAGCGCTGCTCGACGAAGCGAGGCGCCCACTCCGGCTCGACGGGTTGCGGTGCCGACTGATGCACCAGGCCCTCGTGGCCGCCCAGCGAGACGACGATGCCGACCGCATAGTCCTGGGCGTCGATCTCCCCGTTCGCGTAGGCGACGAGGAGGCGTACGGCTTCACGGCCGGCCGGCCAGCCCTGCTGCGCCGACGACCGCAGGGCCGCGACGACAGCTTCGCGTCGATGCCCGGTGAGGCCCGAGAGAAGGTCGGACCACTGCTCGGCAGGGTCGGTGATGCGATTCGTCATGGCTGCGCCTGATGCTGGTGTCGGGTTCCCTCCCTGACCGGGCAAATATAACGGGACGCCATGTCTGCTTGGGCAGGTTTTGCTGGAACTGGGCGAAATCTCAGGCTTCGTCGAGCGGCAGCAACGGCGACAGGTCAGAGCGTTCGCCGGAGGCCCGCACGGTGGCATCCTTCCACTGCAGCCGGCCGCGACCCAGCGCGATCCACGTCGGGGCGTCCATCTCGACGACCGCCGGCGGGGTGCCGCGGGTGTGGCGGGCGCCGGCGATGCACTGCACCGCAGCGAACGGCGGGATCCTCACCTCGACGCTGGCGCCCGGCGCCCTGGCCACGAGCAGCGCCACGAGGTGCATCGTGGCGGCCTTGAGGTCGGCCCGGGTCGGCTCACCCTCGTCGAGCCGCCGGCAGATCGCGGCGAACTCGTCGTGCGACAGCGGCGTCGGCCGGCGAGCCATCAGGCGACGTGCGCGCCCAGGACCGCGGGGATCGTCGCCTGCCATGCCGCCTTGAGCTCGGCGACCGGCACGCTGAACTGGCCCGCGACCTCGATCGCGGCGCCGCCCGTACGTCCGACAGAGGCGAGCTCGACGCCGTGCTTCTCGGCCAGCGACACGAACTCGTCGTGGCGGTCTTCGGCGACAACGACCATGGCCCGTGCGGACGACTCACTGAACAGCTCGAGGAACGGGTCCTCGAGCTCGACCGTGGCGCCGATGCCGTGGCGGAACGCTGCCTCGGCCAGGGCGACTGCCAGTCCACCGTCGGAGAGGTCGTGCGCTGCTTCGACCACGCCGGTCTTGGCGGCTTCGACCATCAGGTTGGCCAGGGCGCGTTCAGCCTCGAGGTCAACCGCGGGCGGCTGACCGCCGAGGTGACCGTGGACGACGTCGGCCCATGACGAGCCGGAGAGCTCGTCACGGGTCTCACCCAGCACCAGCACGTGGCTGCCCTCGGCGACGAACCCCTGCGTGATGCGCGTGCGTACGTCATCGATGACGCCAAGGATGCCCACCACGGGCGTCGGCAGGATCGGCGTCTCGCCGGTCTGGTTGTAGAACGAGACGTTGCCGCCGGTGACCGGGATGCCGAGCACCTCGCAGGCGTCCTTGAGGCCATGCGTGGCCTGCTCGAACTGCCACATGACGTCGGGGTTCTCCGGCGAGCCGAAGTTGAGGCAGTCGGTGACCGCGAGCGGCAGGGCTCCGGTGACGCCGACGTTGCGGTAGGACTCGGCGAGAGCCAGCTGCGCGCCGACGTAGGGGTCGAGCTTGGCGAACCGGCCGTTGCAGTCGGTTGACACCGCGACGCCGAGGTTGGTCTCGTCGTCGATGCGGATGACGCCGGCGTCCTCGGGCTGGGCGAGGACCGTGTTGCCCTGGACGTAGCGGTCGTACTGGTCGGTGACCCACGACTTGTCGGCGAGGTTGGGCGAGGTCACGATCGCGACCAGCTGCTCACGGAGCTCGGCGCCGGAGGCCGGCCGCGCGAGCTGCTCGGCGCCGTCGGCCTGCAGGGCGTCCTGCCACTCCGGCCGGGCGAAGGGGCGGTGGTACGTCGGACCGTCATGGGCGACGGATCGCGGCGGCACGTCGACGACGGTCTGGCCGTGCCAGTCGATCACGAGGTTGTCACCGTCGGTGACCTCGCCGACGACAACCGCCTCGACGTCCCACTTCTCGCAGATCGCCATGAACGCGTCGAGGTGGTGCGGCTCGACGACCGCCATCATGCGCTCCTGCGACTCGCTCATGAGGATCTCCTCGGGCGAGAGCGTCGAGTCGCGCAGCGGCACGGTGTCGAGCTCGACGTGCATACCGCCGTCGCCTGCCGACGCGAGCTCGCTCGTCGCACAGGAGAGGCCGGCGCCGCCGAGGTCCTGGATGCCGTTGACGACCTGGGCGCGGAACAGCTCGAGCGTGCACTCGATCAGCAGCTTCTCCATGAACGGGTCGCCGACCTGCACGCTGGGACGCTTGGCCGGGCCGTCGGCGTCGAACGTCTCGGACGCGAGGACCGACACACCGCCGATGCCGTCGCCGCCGGTGCGCGCGCCATAGAGGACGACCTTGTTGCCGACGCCACTCGCGAACGCGAGGTGCAGGTCCTCGTGGCGGAGCACGCCGACGCAGAGGGCGTTGACCAGGGGGTTGCCGACATAGGTCTCGTCGAACACGACCTCGCCGCCGATGTTGGGCAGACCGAGGCAGTTGCCGTAGCCGCCGACGCCCGCGACGATGCCGGGCATGACCCGGCGGGTGTCCTCGGCGTCGAGCGGGCCGAAGCGCAGCGGGTCCATGACGGCGACGGGCCGCGCACCCATCGCGAGGATGTCGCGGACGATGCCGCCGACACCAGTCGCGGCGCCCTGGTAGGGCTCGACGTAGGACGGGTGGTTGTGCGACTCGACCTTGAACGTGACGGCATAGCCCTGGCCGATGTCGATCACGCCGGCGTTCTCGCCGATGCCGGCGAGGGTCTTGCCGAGCGGCGTCTCCTGGGGCAGGTCGCCGAACTTCTTGAGGTGCACCTTGGACGACTTGTAGGAGCAGTGCTCGCTCCACATGACGGAGTACATCGCCAGCTCGGCACCGGTCGGGCGGCGGCCGAGGATCTCGCGGATGCTGGCGTACTCCTCCTCACGGAGGCCCAGCTCGGACCACGGCTGCGGCTTGTCGGGGGTGGCTTCGGCGGCGGCAACGGTGTCCAGGCGGGGGGCTTCGCTCACGACCCCGATCCTATCGGTCGTACCGGCAGCTTCCGACCGCGCGTTGGGCGGTGGACCAGCGCCCTCCCTCTCCGGCGGGGCGGTGGGTCAGAGGCCGCCGAGGCCGTAGCGGACGAGGAAGTCACGCTCGGTGTCACGGCCGCCTTCGGGGTCAGGCACCGGTTCGGTGTCGGCCGTCGTGACGGTGTCCTCGAGGCGTACGGGCTTGGGCAGGTGCTTGAAGCGATCCTTGTCGGGAGTCATGACCCCAGCACCTCGGTGAGCGGCACACCAGGATCGGCGAGCCTCGCCCGATCCACGCTGCTCCCGATCAGCGAGCGGATGTCCTCGGTGACGTCCCAGATGTTGACGTTCATGCCGGCGGTGACCCGGTCGCCGTCGAGCCAGAAGGCGATGAACTCGCCGTCGTCCTTGTCGCCGCGGATCACGACGTCGTTCGAGGAGCTGCCACGGCCGACGTACTCCATCCCGAGGTCGAACTGGTCGGTGTAGAAGTACGGCTGCCAGTCGTACGTCACCGGCTGCCGCAGCATCGCCTTGGCGACGGCCTCGCCCTGGCGGATCGCGTTGTCCCAGTGCTCGACCCGCAGCCGCGTGCCGAGTGCCGTGTTCTGCGCGTTCGCGACGTCGCCGATCGCGTAGATCGCCGGGTCGCTCGTGCGGAACGACTCGTCCACCGTGATGCCGTTGTCGACGCCGAGGCCGGACGCCTCGGCGAGCGCGGTGTTGGGCGCCGCCCCGACGCCCATCACGACCAGGTCCGCCGTGATGTCCTCGCCGCCGCTCGTCACGACGTAGGGGCCGGTGCCAGTGATCCCCTCGGCAGCCGTTGACGTACGCAGGTCGACGCCGTTGCGGCGGTGCAGCTCCGCGAAGTAGGTGCCGAGCTCGTCCCCAAGGACGTTCTGCAGCGGCAGCGCGGCGTACTCCAGGACCGTCGTGTCGAGCCCGGCCTTGCGCGCGGCAGCAGCGGTCTCGAGCCCGATCCACCCGCCGCCGATGATGACGACCGAACCGGACTGCTCGTATGCCGTGCGGAGCGCGTCGCTGTCCTCGACCCGTCGCAGGGTCAGCGCCAGCTCCGCGCCGGGGATGTCGAGCCGCCGCGGGGTCGCTCCGGTCGCGAGCAGCAGCAGGTCGTACGTCAGTGGTTCACCCGCGTCGAGGTGCACCTGCTTCGTGGCCGGGTCGATCGCCGTGGCGGCGACGCCCATCCGGAGGGAGATGTCGTGCTCGGCGTACCAGTCGGCCGGCTCGAGCAGCATCGCGTCGGCCTCGGACTCACCCTGGAGGTACTCCTTCGACAGCGGCGGCCGCTCGTACGGCGGATGGTTCTCCTCGCCGACGATCGTGATCGGGCCCGTGTGTCCCTCGTTGCGCAGGGCGATCGCGGCCTTGCCACCCGCGTGGCCCCCACCGACGATGACGATGGCTGATGTGGCGCTCATGGCGTTCTCCTTGGCTCGGTCGACAACTCCATTGAACTGCGGATCACCTGACGGCCGCGAGGAACTCGGCACGCGACGCCGGGTTCTCCCGCAACACCCCGCGCAAGGCCGAGGTGCTGGTGGTCGTTCCCGCGACCTGCACGCCCCGCAGCGTCATGCAGGCATGCTCCGCCTCGATGACCACGCCGACCCCCTGGGGCGCCAGGTTGTGGTCGACCCAGTCGGCGATCTGCTGGGTCAGCCGCTCCTGCACCTGCGGGCGCCGGGCGAACAGCTCGACGACCCGCGCCAGCTTGGACAGGCCGACGATTCGGCCGCCGGGCAGGTAGCCGACGTGCGCCACACCGGTGAACGGCAGGAAGTGGTGCTCGCACACCGACTGGACCGGGATCGAGCGGACCACGACGAGCTCGTCGTACGCCTCGTCGTTGGGGAATGTCGTCACCTCGAACGGCCGGGACGTCAGCATCGCGGCGTACGCCTCGGCCATCCGCCGTGGGGTCCGCTCCATGCTCTCGTTGTCGCACGAGACGCCGAGCGCGGTGAGGAACTCTCGCGCCGCTCGGGCTGCTGCGTCCAGGTCGACCGTCGGGGAGGCGAACTCGCGCTCGAGCTCGGAGAGCTGCGTCATGACGACCGGCGCAGGAGGCCGTGGCCGCGCACCTCTGCCAGCTGCGCGAGGGCCAGTGCACCGACGAGCAGACCGAAGTCCCGCAGCGCGATGTCGTAGAAGTCCTTGAGCGTCAGCAGGTCGACGATGATGCCGAGCAGCCACGCGGCGACGACGTAGGCACCGAGCCTCGGCGCGGCGGCGACGAGCAGGCCGGCAGCGATCTCGATGACGCCCACGGCATACATGGCCTGGTCCGCGTTGCCGGGAACGATGTCGTTGATCCACGGTGCGAGGTAGATCGACCAGTCCGTGAGGATGTTCGTGAACTTGTCGAGACCGAACGCGATCGGCGCGATCGTGAAGACCGTGCGGAGCATGAGGAAGGCGCGGGCGACGGGGTCCGCCTTGAGGTCGAGGGGGGTCATGGCTTGTCTCTCCCTTTCTAAAGAACAATAATATTGACAGTAGAGACCTTGAGGTTTTTCGTCAAGATATTTATCTGTTAGAAAGGGATGCCGTGAGCGACTTCGCAACCCGCGTCGCCAGCATCGGCGCACTCGGCGATCCCCTGCGCCGCGATCTCTACCTCTACGTGTGCGCCAAGCCGTACGCCGTGAGCCGAGACGAGGCCGCCGATGCGCTCGGGGTGCCCCATCACAAGGCGAAGTTCCACCTCGACCGGCTCGAGGCCGAAGGCCTGCTCACCGCCGAGTTCGCGCGCCTCACCGGCCGGTCCGGGCCGGGTGCCGGCAGGCCCGCCAAGCTCTACCGGCGCGCACCCGACGACATCACCGTCTCGCTCCCCGGCCGGGAGTACGAGATCGCCGGTCAGCTCCTGGCGGCAGCCGTCGCGACGTCCGAACGTACGGGCGGCTCTGCGATCGACGCGCTCCACGAGGAGGCAGCGCGACAGGGACGGGAGTGGGGGCAGGCCGCCATGAGCGAGTCCGACGAGCGGTCGCCGATCCAGCTGGCGGAGCAGGCTCTGGCCGAGCACGGCTACGAGCCGCGCGACGATGAGCAGCGCGTGATCCTGGCGAACTGCCCATTTCACACCTTGGCCGCCAGCCACACCGAGATGGTGTGCGGCATGAACCTCGCGCTGATCTCGGCGCTCATCGACGAGGTCGGACCGGACGACCTGGAGTGCCGGCTCGAGCCGGACGACCAGCGGTGCTGCGTCGTGCTCTCTAGTCGCTGACCACTGGATCAAGCACCGGCGAACGGCGCCGACCGCCGGGCAGGCGTCCGGCGAGCACGCCGAGTGGCTCGACCGCGCCGCTGAGGATGTTGACGGCAGAGTTGAGGTTGGGGATCGCGTTGCCCAACGCCTCGAGGCGCGGGACGATCGCGTCGAAGGTCGCGCCGAGCCCGATGAGCTGGTCGAGCGTGCCACCGGGAGCCAGCAGCTTCTCGAGGATCCCGTCCTCGGCGAGCAGCTGGTCGAGCAGGCCGCCTTCGGCGAGGATGCGGTCCAGCGCACCTTCTTCGGCCAGCAGCCGGTCGAGCGGGCCGCCGGGCGCGAGGAACCGGTAGAGCGGACCGTCCTCGCTGAGCGCACGGTCCAGCGGGCCTCCGGCCTCCAGCAGCCGGACGAAGGGTCCTTCCTCGTCGGCCATCCGGTCCAGCAGCCCGTCGCGGGCCAGGGCCTTGCCGACCGGCCGGTCGTCAGCTGTGAGATCGGCGAGCGTGTTGGCCAGCCCGATCGGCCCGCGCTCATCAGCCAGGATCCGGTTGAGCTGGTCGAGCAGGCCGCCTTCGCCGAAGATCTGCGCCAGCCGGGTGGCGTATCCGCCCTCACGGAGGATCGGGCCCTGCGGCGACGCGAGCTGGCCGAGGCCGAGCGTTGCCTGGGTGGCGGCGACCGTCACGCGTACGGGGAGCAGGGCCAGTCCTCTGATGTCCATGCGTGAACCCTAGGACCATGACATCGTCGATGTCACGACGTCGCGCGTGCTCGGGAATTTGACTCGTCGATCGGGAGAACATATATTCAACGTATGTTGAATAGTCCGGCCATCGAGGTCAACCGCCTCACGGTGATCCGCGGGAAGAACGTCGTGATCCCCGACCTCACGGTGTCGGTGCCGACTGGGTCCGTCACCGGGCTGTTGGGGCCCAGCGGCTGCGGCAAGTCGACTCTCATCCGCGCGATCGCGGGCATCCAGATCATCAGGTCCGGCACCGTCACGGTGCTCGGCGGCCCGGCCGGCACGGCGGTCGCGCGACAGCGGGTCGGATACGTCACGCAATCCAGCTCGGTCTATCCCGACCTGACGGTCATGCAGAACCTCAGGTACTTCGCCGCGGTCACCGGCAGTGATGAGCGGGCCACGCTGGTGGCGGTCGACAACGTGGGACTCGCGGACAAGCTCGACTCCCTGGTCGCCGACCTGTCGGGAGGTCAACGCACGAGGGTCTCGCTGGCCGCCGCCCTGCTGGCGGACCCCGACCTCTACCTGCTCGACGAGCCGACCGTCGGGCTCGACCCCGTGCTCCGCCGCGACTTGTGGCAGCTGTTCAAGCGCCTGGCCTCACAGGGCAAGACCCTGCTCGTCTCGAGCCATGTCATGGACGAGGCGGGACGCTGCGACCGCGTGCTCCTGATGCGCGAGGGTCAGCTCATCGCCGACGCGACCCCCGACGAGCTCCGCCGCGACACCGGTGAGGACGACCTCGAGCGCGCGTTCCTCGTGCTCGCCGAAGGCGAGGCGGCATGAAGAGGACCTTCGCCACGGCACGGCGCGTGCTGCAGCAGCTGAGTCACGACCCGCGCAGCATCGTGATGATCGTGGTGCTGCCCTCGCTCCTGCTGCTGATGTTCAAGTACGTCTATGACGGCAACCCGGCGGTCTTCAACCGGGTCGGCCCGCAGATGCTCGGCATCTTCCCGTTCATCGTGATGTTCCTCGTGACCTCGGTGACGATGGTGCGCGAGCGTACGTCCGGCACGTTGGAGCGCCTGCTGACGACCCCGCTGCGACGCGGCGAGCTCATCGGCGGATACGGCGTGGCGTTCGGCACGGCGGCTCTCGCCCAGTCCCTCGTGACCTCGGCCGTCGCGATCTGGCTGCTCGACATGGACGTCAACACACCGTGGGCAATCGTCCTGTTCGCGGTCACCGACGCCGTGCTCGGTACCGCGCTCGGCCTGCTGATGTCGGCCTTCGCGGTCACCGAGTTCCAGGCGGTGCAGTTCATGCCGCTGGTCGTCGTGCCGCAGCTGCTGCTCTGCGGCCTCCTGGCATCGCGCGACTCCATGCCGGACGTCCTGCGCTGGCTCTCCGACGTACTTCCCCTCAGCTATGCGGCCGACGCCTTCACCGAGCTAGGGTCGACCAGCGACTTCACCTCGACACTGACCAAGGACCTCGTGATTCTCATCGGCTGCTGCGCGCTGGCCCTCGCCGGCGCGTCCCTGACTCTTCGGCGGCGCACGCCATGACCGTCAAGCGAACGCGGGGCCGCCCGCCGGCAGGCGACGCAGCCGACCGCCGTACCGCGATCCTCGACGCCGCCCGCGCACAGTTCGCGGCACAGGGGTTCGGCGGCACGTCGATGCGGGCGATCGCCCGTGACGCCGGCGTCGACGTCAGCCTGATCAGCCACTACTTCGGCGACAAGGCGGGCCTGCTCATCGCGACGATGGAGCTGCCGGTCAACCCGCTCGAGAAGATCGCGTCGGTCATCGAGGACGGCCCGGAGGGGATGGCCGAGCGGCTGCTGCGGACCTTCCTCAGCTCATGGGACCCCCACCGCGACGTCTTCAGCTCGATGTATCGGACGACTCTGGGAACTGGCGATTCCCAGGCACCCATGCTTCAGCTGGCCCGGAACATCCTCATCACATCGCTCCTGAAGGTGCTCGAGGGAGACGACCGGGACCTCCGCGCCTCGCTCATTGCGAGCCAGCTGATCGGCATGGCGACGATGCGCTACGTCGTGCAGCTTCCAGCGATCGTGGACGCTCCGATCGACGAGGTCGTACGCGTGTACGCCCCCGGGATGCAGACGCTGATCACGCCATAGCCGGGCCCAGATCGGCGAGTCGCTGGATCAGGCCCATGGCGTCGAACGGCGCCCGGACCTTCATGTCGTTGTCGAAGTACGCGTAGACGTCGGTTCCGCCCTCGGCCCAGCCACGGAGCAGCGCCGCCCACTCGTCGAGCGCCTTGTCCGAGTAGCCGCTGGCGTAGAGCTCGGTGTCGCCGTGGAGGCGTACGTACGCGAAGTCGGTGGTGACCTCACGGATCAACGGCCACTTGCCTGCGGTGTCAGCGACGACCATCCCGATGTCGTGCTCTCGGAGCAGACCGAGGAACTCCGGCGCCAGGAACGAGTCGTGCCTGACCTCGACGGCGTGCCGGATCTCCCGCACGTTCGTGACCTCGAGGTAGGCCCGGCCGGCGACGCGTTCGTCGTGCCGCGCACCCAGCTCTGCGGCCGCCGTCGTCGTCCGGGGCAGCTGGTCGAAGAAGGCGGCCAGGCGTGGGGCATCGAAGCCGAGCGACGGTGGCAGCTGCCACAGGACCGGGCCAAGCTTGTCGCCGAGCGCCAACGGGCCGCTGGCGAAGAAGTTCGCCAGGGGGGCGTCGACGTCGGCGAGCTTCTTCATGTGCGTGATGAAACGGCCGCCCTTGACCGCGAAGACGAAGCCCTCCGGCGTCCGCTCACGCCAGGACTGATAGCTCTCCGGACGTTGCAACGAGTAGAACGAACCGTTGATCTCGATGCTGGTCATCCGGCTCGCGGCGTACTCGAGCTCGTCCTTCTGCCGCAGGCCCTCGGGATAGAAGACCTTGCGCCACGGCGCGTACGTCCACCCGGAGATCCCGATCCTGACGGTGCCGGACACGAGGGTCAGAGCGATCCGGCGAGGGTCCCGATCAGGGCGAACAGCGCGACCACGATCGAGATCGGCACGAGCCAGAGGGCGGCGATCGTGAGTGTGACGGTCGTGCCGATCTTGGGCGGCACGAAGTAGCGGGCGCGCGGCAGGTCGCCCACACGGTCGATCCATCGGCCAGTCATCGCCATGCCGCCCCAGGCACCGTTGAGGCGATCGAAGATGCGCCTTCCGCCGCCACCGGCGATGCGCTCGAGAGCGCCGCGGGTCTCGTCGACCTTGTCGCTCAGGCTGATCGCGATGCCGAGCTCGGTGGCCAGCTGGTCCGGGTCCTCGACGGCTCGCAGGATGTTGCGACGCCGCATCCAGAAGGCGCCGCTGATCACCGCCATCACGACACCGGCGATCAGGACGACCACGCGCACTCCGCCGTCGGCGATGAGGCCGAGCATCAGCGTCGCCAGGATGAACGGCACCGGAGCGAGCTGCACGATCGCGGTGGGCACGCGCAGCATCCGGACCGCGACGGTGATGACGCCCGCGACGCGGTGCGCCACCTCACCGGTCCGGCCGTCGACGCGCGAGGCGAAGCCGCCAACCGCCGAGTTGGCCTGCGACCCGAACCCCCGTGCGAACCTCATGCCCCAATCGTACGGAGCAGGGCCGAACTCCGCCGATGTCCGACGGCCCACATAGGCTGCGTTGGTGGCCATAGCACTCGCACTCCTGTCGGCTCTGGCCTACGGGATCTCCGACTTCATCGGAGGCATCCTCGCCAAGCGATCGGCGGCCTGGCAGGTCGCCGTCGTGGGCCAGACGTCGTCCGGCGTCCTCAGCCTGCTGGCCGCGGTCATCGTCGCCGGCTCGCCGACCGGCACCGACATGATGTTCGGATCGCTGGCCGGGCTCGGCGGCGGGTTCGGCGTGGCGTTCCTCTATCGCGGCCTCGCCACGGCCCGCATGGGTGTCGTCGCCCCGTTGTCGGCGATCTGCACGGCTCTGATCCCGGTGGCCGTCGGCCTGGCGACCGGCGACCGGCCGTCAAGGCTGGCGCTGCTCGGGGTCGTGTTCGCCTTCCCGGCGATCGCCCTCATCTCCCGAGTCGACGACGGCCACGAGGACCACGACGCCGAAGCGCATCGCGGCGGTGTGATCGACGGCATCCTGGCCGGTGTCGGGTTCGGCCTGCTCTTCACGTTCCTCGGCCAGGTGGGTGACGACGCGGGACTCTATCCGCTCGCGCTGTCGCAGCTCACCTCGGTGCTCGGCGTGGTGGTCACCGCGGTCGTGCTGCGCCAGGACTGGGTGCCGCGCGGTCGCAAGGTCTGGGGCGCCGTCGTGATGGGTCCGCTCGGTGCGACCGCCCAAGGGGCGTTCCTCTACGCCACGCACCACGGCTTGCTGTCGATCGTGTCGGTCATCTCGTCCCTCTATCCCGCCAGCACGGTGCTGCTGGCCTCCGTCCTGCTGCGCGAGAAGATCCACAGCTGGCAGGGCGTCGGCCTCGTCTTCGCCGCCCTCGCCGTAGCACTGGTCGCGGCCGGCTGAGTCACTTGAGGAACTTGCTCGTCGTGCGGTCCTTGAGGGGCTTGCCGCCGGTCTGGCACGTCGGGCAGTACTGCAGAGCCGACTGCGAGTAGGTCACCTCGAGGACGGTGTCGCCGCACACCGGACACTTCTCACCCGTACGCCCGTGGACCCGCATGCGGATGCGCTTGTCGTCCTTGAGCTCCTCGGCCGGCTTGCCCCGCGCCTCCTCCACGGCCTCGCGGAGGATGTCCTGCACCGCGGCCTCCAGGCGTGCGATCTCGTCGTCCTTGAGGTTCTCGGCGATCGCGAACGGCGACAGCTTCGCGGCATGCAGGATCTCGTCGCTGTAGGCATTGCCGACGCCGGCGATGATCTTCTGGTCCCGCAGCAGCCGCTTGACCTGCATACGGCGGTCGAGCAGTGGGCGCAGCTCGAAGCCCGGCTCGAGCGGATCGGGTCCGAGCGCGGCAATGCCGGGCACCTCTGACGGGTCGCGCACGACATACATCGCGAGGCCCTTGCGGGTGCCTGCCTCGGTGACGTCGAAGCCGATGTGCGGACCGTCGCCGCGGTCGAGGCGTACGCGCGCGGCGATGTTGCTGGCGCCGAGCTTGAGCTTGGTGTCGGGCAGCTGGTTGGACCAGCGCAGCCAGCCGGCCTTGGCGAGGTGGACGACGATGTGGATCCCGTCGACGTCGATGTCGATGAACTTGCCGTGCCGACTGACACCCGTGACCGCGAGCCCCGACAGCGCGGAGACCGGCGGGTCGAACGTCTTGAGCACTGCGAACGACGCGAGCTCGACGCCGACGACCACGGCGCCGGTGATCTCCTTGTCGAGGAACTCGACGAGCGCATTGACCTCGGGAAGCTCAGGCATGGGTCAATGATCGGGGTTGCCGGGCAACTTCTCCAGAGCCGGCTCAGTCGACCGGTGATTCGGCGAGGAAGATGCAGAACGGGTGACCGGCCGGATCGGCGTAGACGTAGAGCGGCTCATCGGGGTCGTCGTAGCGGTCGCGGAGCAGCCGCGCGCCCAGGGACAGCGCCCGCTCGTGGTGGGCGTCGAGGTCCGCGATGGAGGCGACCGTGAGGTCGAGGTGCAGCTGTTGCGGCACCGGCCCCTCGGGCCAGGTTGCCTCGGGCAGCCTCTCGACCTGCTGGAACGCGAGCTGCACCCCGGCACCTCGCAGCACGAGCCAGTCGGCGCCCAGCGGGTCGGGATCGCCCGGCGCGGGAGGCTCGTCGCCGGGCCGGTAGGTGAGGTCGAGCAGCTGGCGATAGAACTCGGCCAACGTGCGGATGTCGATGCTGTCGAGGACGACCTGCCGAACGGTGAGCGGACCCGGAGCCATGCCGCCAGCCTCGCATCGGCCACCGACACCTGCACGTCGACGGATCAACCGGTGAAGGTCAGCCAGAGCAGCGAGACGTTGAGTGCGATGACGATCGCGGCCACCAGGCACGCCGCCGCGGTGGTGCGGTGCGCGTTGGCATACTCGCCCATCACGTCCTTGCGGGCGGTCAGGATCACGAGCGGGATCAGCGCGAACGGGATGCCGATCGAGAGCACGACCTGGGAGATGACGAGAGCGCGGCTCGGCTCGGCACCCAGCGCCAGGACGACGAGGGCCGGGATGAGGGTCACGACCCGGCGGACGAGGATCGGCAGGCGTACGCCCAGCAGGCCCTTCATGACCTCGGCACCCGCGGCGCTGCCGACCGAGGTCGAGGCGAGGCCTGAGCCGAGCAGCGCGACCGCGAACAGCAGGGCGACACCGGCGCCGAGCTCGGAGGTCACGACGGCGTGCACGCCCTGCAGCGTGTCCGTGCCGGGCAGGCCGTCGAGGCTCGACGCGGCGACGACGAGCAGTGAGAGGTTGAGGACGCCGGCCAGGATCAGCGCGAGGACGACGTCGGTGCGCGTGGCCGACAGCAGCTGGCGCACCGTGAGCCCCTCACCCCGGCGGTCGAGGCGAGTGATGGTGAGGCTCGAGTGCAGGTAGATCACGTGCGGCATGACGGTGGCGCCGATGATGCCGGAGGCCAGCAGGACGCTGTCGGTCCCCTCGAACGCCGGCACCAGACCGCCCGTCAGGGCGCCTGCCGACGGCGGGTCCACGAACAGGCCGGCCATGAAGCCGACCGCGATCAGCGCGAGGAATCCGACGATGACGCGCTCGAGCGTCTGCTGTCCGCGCAGGTCACCGATCCGCAGGACGATCATCGCGACGACGGCGGTGATGATCGCGCCGAGCACGAGGGGCAGGTCGAACAGCAGGTAGAGCGCGATCGCCCCGCCCACGACCTCGGCCAGGTCTGTCGCGATCGCGATCGCCTCGGCCTGCAGCCAGTACGCGATGCGCGGTGCGGTCCGCAGCCGCTGACCCATGTGGCCGGCGAGCGACAGGCCGGTCACCATGCCGAGCTTGGCCGACAGGTATTGCACCAGCACCGCCATGACGTTGGCCATCACGACGACCCAGACGAGGGTGTAGCCGAACTTCGACCCGGCGGTGACGTTGGTCGCGACGTTGCCCGGATCGACGTACGCGACGGCAGCGATGAAGGCAGGCCCGAGGAGCCCGATGCGGGGCAGTCTGCTCTTCACCAACATGGTGCCCAGCATCTCGCATGTCCCCCGGCGATCACACACTGGACGTACGTGAATGGTTGCTCTAGAGTAACGGTTACCCATGAGCAACCATTCAGCAGCCCACGCGATCCTCGACGCGCTCGGTGACCCGATGCGCCGCAGCATCACCGAGACCCTCGGTGGCGGCGCCCTCCCCGTCGGCGAGCTCGCCGACCGGCTCCCCATCGGCCGACCGGCGGTCAGCAAGCACCTGCGGGTGCTGGAGAACGCCGGCGTCGTCGAGCACACGAGCGTCGGGACCCGCAACCTGTACGCCCTCGCTCCCGGTGGACTCGCGGCCGTGCAGGTCTGGCTGACGGAGACGTGGGACGACGCGTTGTCGTCGTTCGCGCAACACCTGGAGAACGGAGCAGGATCATGACGATTCCCCCCATCGTGCGTCAGGTCGTGGTGCCGGCATCGGCGTCGGTCGCCTATGAGGCATGGACGCAGCAGATCGACCAGTGGTGGCCGCTCCGACGCCACTCGGTGTTCAAGGACGACAACTCCGTCGCGTTCGTGGACGACCAGATCGTCGAGACGACCTCGACCGGCGAGACCACGACCTGGGGCACCGTGATCGCCGCCGAACCACCCGGCAGCCTGACGTTCACCTGGCACCCCGGTCATGGGCCGGATCGCGCGAGCACGGTCGCGGTCGACTTCGTGCCGATCGCCGACGACCGGACCCTCGTACGCCTGACGCACACCGGCTGGGAGGTCTTCGCCGAGCCGCTCGACGCCCGCGAGGACTACCGCGGCGGTTGGGCCGGCGTGCTCGACGCCTATCGGAACGCCCTGCCCGCCGAGCCGGGCGAGGACGAGGATGTCTGGCTGATCCTCGAGTCGACGCCCGGAGTCGCGGCGGGCGACTCGGTCTTCGCGCATCCGCTGTTCGCCGAGCACCTCGTGTTCATCGACAAGCTCAAGGCCGACGGCGTGCTGGTCGCGGCCGGGCCGTTGCCCGACTCGGCGGGTCACGGACAGACGATCATCCGGGTCCCGGCGTCGGAGGCGGCCGGCTACATCGCCGCCGCGCACGACGACCCCGCGGTCGCCGGCGACCTGCTCGTGCTGCGCGTACGCCCGTGGCACGTCGTGGTGCCGGGTCACTAGCGCGGCGGGACCCCCGTGGCGACCGGTCGGTCGTCGATGTTGCTCCACTGCGACCACGATCCGGGGTAGAGCGCCGCGTCGAAACCGGCGACCGCCAGGGCCGCGACCTCGTGCGCCGCGGTGACGCCGGATCCGCAGTAGGCCGCGACGTCGACGCCATCGCGTACGCCGAGCGCCTCGAACCGCCGGCGCAGCTCCGGCGCCGGCAGGAAGCGGCCTTCGTCGTCGAGGTTGGCCGTCGTCGGAGCGCTGACGGCGCCGGGAATGTGTCCGGCCTTCGGGTCGATCGGCTCGACCTCACCCGCGTATCGCTCGGCCGCGCGGGCATCGAGCAGCACACCTGCGTAGGTCGCGGCGCCGTCGATGTCGATCGTCGCAAGATGTCCACCCTCGAGGGTCACGTCGCCCGGCTCGGGCACGACATCTTCCGTCTCGAGCGCGCCGCCGGCCGCGACCCATGCGGCGAGCCCGCCATCGAGCAGGCGTACGTCGTCGAACCCCGCCCAGCGGAGTAGCCACCATGCACGTGCTGCGGCCTGGCCGCCGTTGTCGTCGTACGCGACCACCGAGTCACCCTCTCGGATGCCCCACCGCCGTGCCGAGACCTGCAGCGACTCGACCGACGGCAGCGGGTGGCGGCCATCCTGTGGCTCTCCGTGCGCCGCGAGCTCTGGCTCGAGCGGCACGAACACAGCGCCCGGGATGTGGCCGGCGAGGTACTGCTCACGACCCGGAGGACCGCCGAGCTTCCACCGTACGTCGAGCAGGACGACCCGCTCCGTCGACGACATCAGCTCCGGCGCCTGGATCAGGATGTTCACGGACCCAGACTAGGCAGGCCGGCCACCTGCCGAGATGACGAACGGCGCCACCCCCGGTGCGTGACCGGGAATGACGCCGCTTCAGTCGTGCGAGCCTCTACGAGGACGAGTAGACGCGGGTGGATCCGCCGGATCCTCCGCCGCTGCGACGACGACCGCCGCCACCGCCGCGGTTGCCTCCGCCACCCTGCGGGCGGCCGCCACCGTTGCCACGGAAGCCCCCCTGCGGGCGTCCTCCGCCACGGTTCTGACCGCCGCCGTTGCCCGAGGTGCGGGCACCCTGGCGTACGGACGAGGCGTGCGGAGCCTCGGTGCCGGCTCCGGAGAGCGCCTCGGCAGTCATCGGCGACGGTGCCGTGCGGGCGTCGTGGTGACGCGCCGTGACGCCGGCCTTGTTCTGCAGCTGGATGACGTCGCGCAGGGCCTCGGGCGTCGTCATCGTGACGACGGATCCGGACTCACCGGCGCGAGCCGTGCGGCCCGAACGGTGCTGGTACGCCTTGTGCTCGGCCGGCGCGTCGTAGTGCACGACCAGGCCGATGCGGTCGACGTGGATGCCGCGCGCGGCGACGTCCGTGGCGACGATGACGCTGGCGCGACCGCTGCTGAAGGCCTCGAGGTTGCGCTCGCGGTGACGCTGCGAGAGGTCACCGTGCATGTCGACGGCCTCGATGCCGTTCTGCGTCAGCTGGCGGGCGAGGCGCATGGCCCCGCGACGCGTACGCGTGAAGACGATGCTGCGCGGGTTGGCACGCAACAGGTCGAACGCGGCCTTGGACTTCTCGGTCGCGGCGCTGACGAGCACGTGGTGCTCCATCGTGTCGACCGCGCTCTCGCCGGAGTCGACCTCGTGGAGGACGTGCTTCGGCAGGTGGCGCTTGACGAGCTTGTTGACGTCGCCGTCGAGCGTCGCCGACAGCAGCAGGCGCTGGCTCGACTCGGGCGTCCGATTGAGGATCGCGTCGATCGGCTTGTAGAAGCCGAGGTCGCACAGGTGGTCGGCCTCGTCGAGGACCGTGATCTCGATGTCGTCGAGCGTCATGCAGCGACGGTCGAGCAGGTCGGTCAGACGGCCGGGCGTCGCGATGACGATGTCGACGCCGTTGCGCAGCGTGCTGATCTGCTTGTTGATCGGCACACCGCCGTAGACCGTGGTCAGGCGGAGACCCATCTTCTGCGCGAGCGGCTCCATGGCCGTACGCACCTGGGTCGCCAGCTCACGGGTCGGGAGCAGGATCAGGCCGCGGGGCGCCTTGGGACGGCTCGTGCGCCCGGCGAGCCGGACGAGGACCGGTAGGCCGAAGGCCAGGGTCTTGCCGGAGCCGGTGCGCGCGCGGCCCAGCACGTGGCGTCCCGCGAGCGCATCGGGGATCACCGCCTGCTGGACAGGACTGGGGTTGACGATCTCCTGGCGAGCCAACGCGGATACCAGCGAGGCGGGGAGGTCGAGGGTGGAAAAGGTGGGCAGCACAGAGCTGCCTTCAGGCTGATTCAAAGAACTCACAGACGATTCGGGAAAGAATGCCCGATATCCATTTCACGCGGATTCGCGCTACTTCGTCGGGCCGGAACAGCACCGGACTGGCGCGTTCACGTGTTCACATTCTAGCAGTCGGTTGCCGCGCCCAACGAATCGTGACGTGTGCGTGACGTCACGCCAGGAGGTCTTTGTACTCCGGGTGCTTGTCGATGAACCGCGAGACGTACGGGCAGGTCGCGATGATGAGCTTGCCGCGCACACGGATGTCGTCGAGCGCAGCGGTCACCAGCTCGGAGGCAAGGCCCTGTCCCTCGAACTCGTCGAAGACAACGGTGTGCGGGAACGTCACGACGTCGCCGTCCTCGAACGCCTGGGTGAAGCCGGCGAAGACATCGTCGACGTGGATCTCGTAGCGGCTCTTGTCGGGATTGTGGGTCACCGTGTGTGTCATGCCAGCGTCAACGCTCAGAACAGCGTGAGGATTCCGAGCAGACCGACCGCGACGGCCAGCGCCAGCGAGATCGCGATGAGGATCGTGTGGACGCGGAGGAACGTCGTGGCGTTGCCGGCCGCGTCGCGCGAGCGCTCGTCCTTGCGTACGCGCTTGAGGAACGGCGGCCAGATCACGAAGTTCCAGATCGCGGTGACGATGAGCACGAGTGACCAGGCAACGGGAAGATCCATGCGGACATTCTGGCTGCCCGCCGTCAGAGCTCCGCGAGCAGGTCGTCGAGCGGCTTCGGCACGCGATCGAGGTCCAGCGCATCGACGAGCGCGCGACCGTACTGCTCCTTGCGACCGCCGTGCGTACCCATGAACCGGTGCAGCCGGTGCTCGTCACTACGTTCCCTCTGAGCGGGCTGCTGGCGGAAGATGTCGTACGCGCGCGTCTCGCCCTCGAGCTCGATGACGGCCTCGACCGCCGCGACGCCGAGGGCTCCGATGAGCTCGCCCTCCAGGTCGGGATCACACACGAAGAAACCGTCGAGTCCGAGCCCGGAGCGTTCGAGCGCACGTTGGAAGAAGCCCTGCTCCGCCCGGTCGCACAGGCCGGCGAGCTCGACCCCGAGACCCTCCGGGCCCACCAGGTCGAGGAAGCGGCCGATGCTCGTCGCGCCGCCCAGAGGCACGACGCAGACCCCTTCGGCGTCGAGGTCACGGCCCCGGCGCACGGCCAGCCTCTCCAGCGCAGCCTGGTCGCTGACGCCCTCGACCAGGACGATCTTGCGCAGCCCGACCGCGGGAGCCAGCTGCTTCGCCGTGTCGCCGGCGACTGCGGCGTCGTCGCCGCCGGCCGCCCAAGCCACGACCGACTCGCGAAGGCGGGTCATGTCGTCCACATCTCCAGTGTGCACTGGAGGTCCGACTACGATCGCGATATGGCAGCGACACCGACCCTCTACGAGTGGTGCGGCGGCCATGACGCCCTGCTGCGCCTGACCGAGGTGTTCTACAGCCGCGTGCTCGCCGACCCGGTGCTCGAGCCGGTGTTCCGCCACATGGGCCCGCAGCATCGCGAGCACGTCGCACTCTGGCTCGGCGAGGTGTTCGGCGGCCCCACGACGTACACCGATGAGCAGGGCGGTTACCCGAACATGCTGAAGCACCACATCGGGCTCGAGATCACCGAGGAGCAGCGGGCGCGCTGGGCCGGGCTCATCGCGGCCAGCGCGGACGAGGCCGGCCTGCCCGACGACCCGGAGTTCCGCTCGGCGTTCGTCGCCTATGTCGAGTGGGGCACGCGGATCGCCAAGGCCAACTCCGCTGCCGGGGCGACTCCCCCGCCGGACCTGCCCTCGCCTCGCTGGGGCTGGGGCGAGGCGCCGCCGTACTTCGGCTGAGGGTCCCGTCAGCCGGCGCCGACGAGGCGCTCGCGAGTGGCTTTCCACGGCTTGTCCCAGCTGACGTCGCCAGCCCGCAGCTCGTCGCCGCACGCGCTGCACACATCGGCCGAGGTCGACTCGGCGCCGCACGTCTCGTGGATCAGCGCCATGTGGGCGCCACCCGCGGGCATACGCGTGTGCTTCTCGGCCCAGATCGACACGGCGTGCATGATCGGCAGCAGGTCAGCCCCGGCCTCCGTCGCGACGTACTCGTAGTGCGTACGCCGATCGGCGCGATACTCGACCTTGCGCAGCAGCCCCTCGTCGACGAGCAGCCGGAGCCGGCGACTCAGGACCGCGTCCGAGATGCCGATGCTCTCGCGGATCTCGTCGAACCGGCAGCGCCCGTGCAGGACGTCGCGCATGATCAACATGATCCACGGGTCGCCGAGCACGTCGAGCCCCCGGCGTACCGGACACAGGTCCTCGGACCAGTCGGATCGCAATGGCATGATGCACCTCGCTTTTGGCTGGATATCGACTTGCTTGAGGAAAGCCAGCACCAGTATCGTCGCCACGTCAACTTTTCTCAAGAAAGTCAGAACCCATGACTCGTACGCGCATCCATCCCGCGTGGTTCGTCGCGGTGACGGCGTTCGTCGCGCTGGTCGGCGCTGCCGGCTTCCGCGCCGCACCGGGTGCGCTGTTCGTGCCGCTGCACGACGAGTTCGGCTGGTCGACCAGCATCATGTCGCTCGCGGTCAGCATCAACCTGCTGCTCTATGGGCTGACGGCGCCGTTCGCGGCCGCACTGATGGACAAGTTCGGCATCCGCAAGGTCACCACGGTCGCGCTGCTGATGGTGTCGCTCGGCAGCGGGCTCACGGTGTTCATGACCGAGTCGTTCCAGCTGCTCATCACATGGGGCGTGCTGATCGGCCTCGGCACGGGATCGATGGCGATGGTGTTCGCGGCGACGATCGCCAATCGATGGTTCATCGAGCGCCGCGGCCTCGTCATGGGCATCCTCACCGCCGGCGGTGCGACCGGGCAGCTCGTGTTCCTCCCGATCGTGGCGGCGCTCGCCGAATCGGTCGGCTGGCGCACGGCATCGTTGACCATCGCCGGTGCGGCCCTCGTGGTCGTACCCCTCGTCATCCGCTTCATCGGCGACTTCCCTGAGGACCGCAGCCTCATGCCGTACGGCGCCCCCGCCGACTGGCAACCGCCCGCCCGGGAGACCGGCGGGTCGGCCAAGCGGGCGATCGACGCGCTGCGCGCCGCGAGCCACGTGCCCGCGTTCTGGGCGCTCGCGGCGGCGTTCGCGATCTGCGGCGCGACGACCAACGGACTGGTCGGCATCCACTTCATCCCGTCGGCGCACGACCACGGGATGGACCAGACCACGGCGGCGAGCCTCCTGGCGGTCGTCGGCATCTTCGACATCGTCGGCACGGTGGCGTCGGGCTGGTTCACCGACCGGTACGACCCGAGGATCCTGCTGGCCGGCTACTACGCGTTCCGCGGCGTCGGGCTGGTCCTGCTGCCGACCCTGTTGGCGTCGAGCGTACGGCCGAGCATCGTCGCGTTCGTCGTGATCTACGGGCTCGACTGGGTCGCGACGGTGCCGCCGACCGTGGCGCTGTGCCGGGAGATCTTCGGCGACCAGGGCACGATCGTGTTCGGCTGGGTGTTCGCGTCGCACCAGTTCGGCGCCGCCGCTGCGGCCTTGGTGGCCGGCGTGATTCGCGACCAGACCGGCAGCTATTCGCTCGCGTGGTTCGGCGGGGCGGGGTTGTGCGCCGTCGCCGCAGTGCTGTCCTGGATCCTCGGCTCATCGCGCAAGCGCGCCGCCGTCCGGGAGTCCCTCCCAGTCCCGATGTGACCCGCCCCCCGCTGGGCGTGACGAGTTGCAGGCGACACGCCGACACGAGCCTGCAACTCGTCACTCCCAGCGGAGCTTGGGTCAGGCGGAGGTGAGGGTGGCCAGCGCCGAGGTGAAGAGGGCGAGCCCGTCGGTGCCGGGACCCGTCAGGTCCTCGACCGCGTGCTCGGGGTGCGGCATGAGCCCGACGACGTTGCCGCGCTCGTTGGTGATGCCGGCGATGTCACGCAGCGAGCCGTTGGGGTTGACGTCGACGTAGCGGAACACGACCTGGCCCTCGCCCTCGAGTCGGTCGAGGGTGTAGTCGTCGGCGATGAAGCCGCCCTCACCGTTCTTGAGCGGGATGACGATCTCGTCGCCGACCGTCAGGTCAGAGGTCCACGCCGTCGACGCGTTCTCGACCTTGAGCGTCTGGTCGCGGCAGATGAACGTGCGGTGGTTGTTGCGGATCAGCGCGCCAGGCAGCAGGTGCGACTCGCACAGGATCTGGAAGCCGTTGCAGATGCCGAGCACCGGCATGCCACCCTCGGCCGCCGCGATGACGTCGGTCATGACCGGTGCGAAGCGGGCGATGGCGCCGGCGCGGAGGTAGTCACCGTAGGAGAAGCCACCCGGCAGGATGACGGCGTCGACGCCCTTGAGGTCGTGGTCACCGTGCCACAGCGCAACGGGCTCGCCGCCGGCGATGCGTACGGCGCGCTGCGCGTCGACGTCGTCGAGGGAACCGGGGAAGGTGACGACCCCGACCTTCATGAATCAACCCGGACGGCGTAGTCCTCGATGACCGGGTTCGACAGGAGCGTGCCCGCGAGGGCGTGCACCTCGGCGAGCGTGGCCTCGTCGGCCACCTCGACCTCGAGCTCGAACCGCTTGCCCTGGCGTACGTCGGTCACGGCGTTGAAGCCGAGCCGCGGGAGGGCGCCGTGAACGGCCTTGCCCTGCGGGTCGAGGATCTCGGGTTTGGGCATGACATCGACGATGACGCGGGCCACGGACGCTCCTATGTCGGGGGTGTGCGCCCATTCTATCGGTGCTGCGCAGGTGCTCCGAACCGCGTTCAGGACAGCTCGCGCTTGAGGATCTTGCCGGTGCTCGTCATCGGCAGCGCGTCGACGAACTCGACGATCCGGGGGTACTTGTAGGCCGCGAACTGCTCCTTGCCCCAGGCGACCAGATCGGCCTCGGAGACGTCGTCATGGTCCTTGTTCTTGACCACGACGGCCTTGATCTCCTCGCCGTGCGACTCGTGCGGCACTCCGATCACGGCGACCAGCGAGACCGCCGGGTGCTCCATGAGGACTTCCTCGATCTCGCGCGGATAGACGTTGAAGCCGCCGCGGATGATCATGTCCTTGGACCGGTCGACGATGTAGTAGAACCCGTCCTCGTCCTTGCGGGCCAGGTCGCCGGAGCGGAACCAGCCGTCGCGGATCGCCTCATCGGTTGCCTCGGGGCGGTTGTAGTAGCCCTTCATGACATTGTGGCCCTTGATCGCGATCTCACCGATCGCATCAGGACCATCGGGGACGTCCGTCCAGTCGTCGTTGATGAGCTTCATCTCGACGCCGGGGATCGGCACACCGATCGACCCCACGCGCGGCTCCTCGCCGAACCGGGCGAACGACGCCACCGGCGACGTCTCCGACAGGCCGTAGCCCTCCAGGATGGTCACCCCAAACCGCTCCTTGAACTGCCGGTGGATGTCCACCGGCAACGCCGACCCACCGGCCGCCGCGACCCGCAGGTTCGCCGCGATCGTGCCCACGTCGACACTGTCATCGAGCGCGCCGAGCAGGCCCCAGTACATCGTCGGCACCCCGGCGAAGAACGTCACCTTGTTCGCCAGCATCAGCCCGAGCGCCGACTGCGCCTCGAACCGCGGCAACATCACCACGGTGCCGCCGAACGCGGCCGACCCGTTCTGGATCACCGTCTGACCGAACGAGTGGAACAACGGCAAGACACACAGGTACGTGTCGGGGTTCGCCTCATCGGCACCGAACAGGTCCTTGCTCGCCAAGGCGTTGTCGCGCATGTTGCGATGCCGGAGCTCAGCCCCCTTGGGCTGACCCGTCGTGCCCGACGTGTAGAGGATCACCGCCGTGTCGTCGTCATCGCGCTCGACCGTGTCGAACGTCGGCGGCTGCTGCGCGACCAGCGGCCCGTAGAATTCCGGCGGCTCCAGCGGCTCGGGCTGCTTGGAGTCCAGCTTGATCAGGAAGAACTCCGTGCACGACTCCGTCGCCTGGAACCCCTCCCACGCCGCATCGCCGATCGGCAGGTCCGGCGTGCCCTCGAACGCGAAGTACGCCTTCGCGTCCGAGTCGGCCAGGTGATAGGCCACCTCGCGGCCCTTCAGCAGCACGTTCAACGGCACCACCGTCGCACCGGCCTTGAGGATCCCGAAGTAGATGATCGTGAAGTACGGCAGGTTGGGGCACGACAACGCCACCTTGTCCCCGGGCTCGATCCCGTGCGACACCAACAGGTTCGCCACCTGGTTCGCAGCACCGTTGACCTGCGCATACGTCAGACGCGTGTCCCCGAACACGATCGCCGTACGGTCGGCGTACTTCTCGGTCGACTGCTCCAACAAGGCGGCGAGATTGGCCACGGTGACTCCTCAGGTGACGGGGTCCTCACCATATCCGGAGTATGTCGCCCGTTGGGCGCAACCTTTTCGGGGCTCGAGGCATCTCCCCCTCGACAGCAACATCACACCCGAGGGGGAAGCATGACCGCACGACTCGTACGACTGACCAGGACCACCATGGCTGCCATCTGCGCCATGGTGGTCCTGGTCGCCGGCGGCACGACCGCCGCGCTCGCCACGACCTCAGCCGTGCCGACGACCGGCACCATCACCGGGACGATCTCGGACCCGAGCGGCTACCCGTTGGCCGGCATCACCATCCAGCTGTGGGACAACGGTGCCGATGAGGGCTCGCTCGTCGCAACTGCGACGACGGACTCCGCCGGGCGGTACCGGTTCGCCAAGGTCGCAACCGACGGCGACGACGCCTACCGGTTCGAGGCAGAGGACCTCTCGGGTGCCCACCTGCAGCTGACGTCCGGAACGTTCGTGGTCCCGGCCGGCAAGACCACGAACCACAACGGGACGATGAAGCTTGCCGGATTCATCCAGGGCAAGGTCTCCACCAAGGACGGCGCCGCTGCGACCCAGCCGGCCAAGACTGTCGTGGTCGAGGCCGACGGCGGCGACGTGGCCCTGGACGCCAAGGTGTCAGCCAAGGGCTTCTTCCGTCTGGGTGGCCTGCCCACCGGGACGTACAGGGTGCGCTTCCAGGACTCGGCCGGCACGTTCACGACGACCTGCTACAACAACGTGCCGACGATCAACCTCGGCCGCTGTCCGGGCATGACCACGGTCGCCGTCACGGCTGGGAAGACGACGACACTCAAGCCCCAGGTCCTCCACCACAAGCTCGGACAGCTCAGCGGTTCGGTGGCCGACACGAACGGCGCACCGCTGCAGGGCATGACGGTCGAGGTCCGCAGGGCGAGCGATCAGGCCATACTCGCCGAGCTGACCACGAAGGCCGACGGGTCGTGGACCAGCGGCATCGGATTCGTCGGCACGGTCAAGGTCGAGGTCTGGGACACCGAGGATGCCTACCGCACGACCTGGTTCAAGAATGCGGTCGACTTCGCCCACGCCACCGCCCTGCAGCTCAAGGATGAAGGCAAGATCACCGGCATCAACGTGGTGATGCCGAAGAAGTAGAAGGTTGCGGAGCCCGGCCTGGGCGTTGGCTCAACAGCCGTCGCGCATCAGGCCGGGCTTCGCGCCGCGGGTGACCTCGACGAACGTCACGGCGTCGGTCGGTTGCACTGCGTCGGGAGTGGCGTTGAACAGGAACCCGATCCAGCCGTTGCCCTCACTGACGAACAGTCCGGTCTGGTTGTAGCCCGCCTGCTCGGGCGCCACGTCGCCGAGAACCCCCTGGACGCTCTCGTACGTGCTGCCGACGCCGAGACCTGAACGCGTACGCGGACCGCCGCCGCGGACGCCGATCGAGTAGACCGAGCCATTGTCATTCGTCAGCACGTCGAGCTGGTCGTTGTAGTTGGCCCTCCAGACCAGGTCGTCGGTGCGGTTGCACGCGGGGACCGAGACATCGGCGTCGAAGTAGCCGGTGCCGTACGCGGCCTGCTTGCTCATGCCGACCTGCACCGGACCGACGGCGCCGGGGATGATGCGCAGCGCGCCCACCGGGGCGAGCGGGAGCTTGGCCGGCTCGGACGCCTTGGTCCCTCCACCACCGCCAGTCCCCGGAGCAGGGGCAGCGGTCTTGCCCGACGACTTGGGCTTGTCGGCCTTCTTGGTCGTCGCAGTTGCTGACGGCTTGGCCCTGGGTTCCGGGTCGGAGTTGCCCTTGAGCTCGTGCGCCACCACGCCGGTGCCCACCCCACCGACCATGCTGATCGCCAGGATCCCGGCTGCTATCTGCTGCTTCATGACTGCCTCCAGCGTGCTGGTGCCCCTGACGGAGCACACCTCGGCAACAGAGATGCCGAGCAGCGGTCAGAAGTTGCCTTCATGCACGCCCAACCTTTCACGCACGAACCCGCGGGCCGTGTGGATGCGGGCCTTGACCGTGCCGAGCGGCGTCTGGGTCAGGGCGGCGATCTCGTCGTACGGCAGCGCGCCGACGTCACGCAGGACGAATGCCTCGGCAGCCGCAGGGTGTGTCTGCTCGAGCGCCTCGATCGCGTCGAGGAGGTCGATACGGCTCCCGGCGATGACGCTCGTCGTACGCGGGTCGGGGCTGACCGGCAGCTCATCGACCGAACGCTCGGCGAACCGTCGTTTCAGGGTGCGGTAGGTCTGCCGCGCCGAGTTGGAGGCGATGACCGTGACCCACCCCATGAACGACCCCTTCGAGGAGTAGTCGCGCAGGTGGGTCGCGATCGACAGCAGCGCGTCCTGCGCCGCCTCCTCGGCGTCGAGGGTGTGCGGCAGCAGACGGGCACAACGACGCACGACCCGAGGCCGGATGGCGGCCAGCAGCTCCTCCATGGCGGCAGCGTCGCCGGCCCGGGCTCGGGCAATCAGGTGCTCGTCGACGTCCATGCCCCGACGATACTGATACGGGTTGTCACGCATACTGATGCGTGATGAAACAGATCGGTCGTTACCGCCTCGACGCGGTCGAGGGGTTCGGCGCCTTTGCCACCGTCTGGCGCGGTTTCGACACCGAGCTCGAGATCCCCGTCGCCATCAAGCTGCTGGCGGAGAACTGGGCCCACCACGCCGACGTACGCGAGCGGTTCCTCGCGGAGGCTCGGCTGCTGCGCCGCATCCACGATCCGCGGGTCGTACGCGTGCACGACATCGGGACGCACGAGGACCGGCCGTTCTTCGTCATGGACTACGTGTCCGCTGGCACCGTGGCCGACCGGGTGAGTCCTCCGGGCTCCACCGAGGACGCCTTGCGCCTGGCGATCGAGTCGGCCCGCGCGGTCCAGGTCCTGCACGAGGCCGGGATGCTGCACCGGGACGTCAAGCCCAGCAACCTGCTGGTGGCCGAGGACGGCCGGGTGCTGGTCGCGGACCTGGGGAGTGCCAAGCGGCTCGCCGAAGCCAGCGGCGTCACCGTCACGACCGGCACGCCGGCCTACATGGCACCGGAGCAGGCTCGGGGCGCACCGGTCGACGCCCGCTCGGATGTCTACTCCCTCGGCGCCGTGACCTACGAGTTGCTGTCCGGTCGTCAGCCGTACGACGTCGCCGACCCCGGCACGCTGCTCAACCGACCCAACGACAGCCGGCCCGAGCCCCTGGCGGGGTCGCACGACATACCCCGCAACCTCGACCATCTGCTGGTGTCGGCTCTCGCGACCAGGCCCTCCGACCGCCCGGCGTCGGCCACCGCGTTCGCGGATGCGCTCGAGCAGATCGCCGGTGGCGCCAAGGTTCGCCACGTCCGGCGCGTACGCCGCGAGGTGTCCCCGGCGCTCGCTGTCACGCTGGCGGTGCTGGTGTTCGGCCTGTCGGCTGCGGCGACGTGGTACCTGATCCGCTGAGGATCAGAACGTCTCGCCGGTCAGCTGCTCGTAGGCCTGGACGTAGCGATCGCGCGTCTTCTCGACGATCTCGGCGGGCAGCGCCGGCGGCTGCCGGTTGCTCGCGCGGTCCCAACCGCTGTCGGGCGAGGTCAGCCAGTCGCGGACGAACTGCTTGTCGTACGACGGCTGGGCCCGTCCGGGCTGCCACGAGTCGGCCGGCCAGAAGCGCGACGAGTCGGGGGTGAGCACCTCGTCAGCGAGGACGATCGTGCCGTCGGGTCGTGCGCCGAACTCGAGCTTGGTGTCAGCGAGGATGATGCCGCGCTCGCGGGCGATCTGCTCGGCGCGCGCGTAGACCGTCAGGGTCAGGTCGCGGAGCGCCGCAGCGCTCTCGGCACCGATCGTCTCGGTGACCTGCTCGAACGACACGTTCTCGTCGTGCTCGCCCATCTCGGCCTTGGTGGCGGGGGTGAAGATCGGCTGCGGCAGCCGCGACGCGTCGACGAGTCCAGCCGGCAGCGGCACGCCGCACACCTCTCCGGTCGCGTTGTAGTCGATCAGGCCCGACCCCGTGAGGTAGCCGCGCGCGACGCACTCGACGGGGAACATCTCGAGCTTCTCGACGATCAGGGCGCGGCCGCGTACGCGCTCGGGCACCGAGGTCGACACGACGTGATTGGGGACCAGGTCCTTGAGCTGGTCGAACCACCACAGCGACATACGCGTGAGGATCTCGCCCTTGTCGGGGATGCCGGGCGTCAGCAGGAAGTCGTAGGCCGAGATGCGGTCGGAGGCGACCATGAGCAAGTGGCCGTCCTGGACCTCATAGAGGTCCCGCACCTTGCCCGAGTGCAGGTGGCGGGCTCCAGGGATGTCGAGTGGCACAGGCTCAGACTAGTGGCGCGCTGGTGCGGTCGCGCCGGGCCACCGCATGATGGGCAGATGACGGGGCGCACCGACACCGCGACGAGGCGGATCGACGCGACCGTCGACGTCCTCTACCGGGCACTGACCGACCCAGAGGCGCGGGCCCGGTGGCTACCGCCGACGGGCATGACCGCCCGGATGGAGCGGTACGACCTGCGGGTCGGTGGCGGCTATCGGATGGTGCTGACCTTCGTCGAGCCGGCAGGCGGTGCGGGCAAGAGCACCGCCGACTCGGACGTTGTCGAGGCGACCTTCGTCGAGCTGGTCGAGGGCGAGCGCGTGGTCGAGGCGATCGAGTTCGAGTCCGACGACCCGGCGTTCGCGGGGACCATGACGATGACCTGGCAGCTCACTCCGCTGCCGGGCGGCACCGAGGTCAGCATCGTGGCGACCGGAGTCCCAACGGGGATCAGTCCGGCCGACCACGCCACCGGCATGCAGTCCTCGCTGGAGAACCTCGCGGCGTACGTCGAGTGAGCCGTGGCCGACCGCCGAGGTTCTGCTACAGGATTGAACCTGGGCTGTACGCCGCTGCTTCGGGGTTTGCGGTGACCATCTGCTCGATGCGATTCACGACGGCGCGGACCTGGCTGACCGCCGCTCCGGTGAAGTCGATCGGCGACGCGACCAGGCTGGCGAGGTCGGCCTCGGACAGGCCGAGCCGTTCGTCGGCAGCGAGCCGGGCGAACAGGTCGTTCTCGGCAGCGCCCTTCTCGCGCATCTCGAGGGCCACCGCGACGGCGTGCTGCTTGACCGCGTCGTAGGCGGTCTCGC
The DNA here is from genome assembly GCF_056403535.1 of Aeromicrobium sp. P2_G6. Taxonomy (NCBI): domain Bacteria; kingdom Bacillati; phylum Actinomycetota; class Actinomycetes; order Propionibacteriales; family Nocardioidaceae; genus Aeromicrobium; species Aeromicrobium sp. P2_G6. Next base: position 477,566 of record NZ_JBFUFH010000001.1, read on the forward strand.
GCCCGTGGCCGCTGCGGACCGACGCCATGAGCACCTTGGTCGTGGAGAGGAACGGGAGGTAGCGGTCGAGCTCGCGCTGGATGACGGCCGGGAACACGCCGAACTCGTCGAGCACCGTCAGGAACGTCTCGAACAGACCGTCGGCGGCGTAGAACGCATCCGGCAGCGCGACCCGGCGGACGACCGAGCACGACACGTCGCCCTCGTTCCACTGGTCGCCGGCGAGCTCGCCGACCATCGAGGCATACCCGCGCAGGATCACCGCGAGGCCGTTGACGCGCTCGCAGGAGCGGGTGTTCATCTTGTGCGGCATCGCGCTCGAGCCGACCTGGCCGGGGCGGAAGCCCTCGGTCACGGTCTCGTTGCCGGCCATCAGGCGGATCGTCGTGGCGAGGTTGGACGGCGCCGCAACGAGCTGGACGAGCGCCGTGACGACGTCATAGTCGAGCGACCGCGGGTAGACCTGGCCGACGCTCGTCAGCACCTTGTCGAAGCCGAGGTGGCGCGCGACGCGCACCTCGAGCTCGGCGAGCTTCGCCTCGTCGCCGCCGAGCAGGTCGAGCTGGTCCTGGCTCGTGCCGACCGGGCCCTTGATGCCGCGGAGCGGATAGCGCGCGATCAGGTCGTCGAGCCGCTCGATCGCGACCAGGAGCTCGTCGGCGACCGTCGCGAACCGCTTGCCGAGGGTCGTTGCCTGGGCCGCGACGTTGTGGCTGCGACCGGCCATCACGAGCTCGGCGTGCTCCGTGGCGAGCCGCCCGAGCCGGCCGAGCGTGGCGATCGTACGGTCGCGCATCAGCTCGAGCGAGGCCTTGATCTGCAGCTGCTCGACGTTCTCGGTCAGGTCGCGCGAGGTCATGCCCTTGTGGATGTGCTCGGTGCCGGCGAGGGCCGCGAACTCCTCGATGCGGGCCTTGACGTCATGCCGGGTGACCTTCTCGCGGTCGGCGATCGAGCCGAGGTCGACGCGGTCGATGACCGACTCGTACGCCTCGATGACGCCGTCGGGGGTCTCGACGCCGAGGTCCTTCTGGGCCTTGAGCACCGCGATCCAGAGCCGGCGTTCGAGCACGATCTTGTGCTCGGGCGACCAGATGCGCGCCACCTCGGGCGAGGCGTAGCGGCTGGCCAGGACGTTGGGTGTGGTCACAGCTCTATTGTCCCTTGCTCCGCCGCGAGGGCGATGTCGGTCCGGTGGTGGGCGCCGCGGATGCTGATGAGGTCGACGCCTTCGTACGCCTTGCGGCGGGCCTCGGCGAGATCAGCGCCGACTGCGGTCACGGACAGCACGCGGCCGCCCGCGGTGACCACGGTCCCGTCCCGGAGCGCGGTGCCGGCGTGGATGACGTCGACGCCGTCCAGGTCGGCGACCTGCTCGAGCCCTTCGATCGGGTCACCCGTGTTCGGCGCCTCGGGGTAGCCCTCGGACGCGATGACGACGGTGACCGACGAGTCGGTCGACCACTGCGGCAGGCCGACCTCGGCGAGGCTTCCGGTCGCCGCTCCGTGCAGCAGCGCCGACAACGGCGTGCGCAGCAGGGGCAGGATCGACTGGGTCTCCGGGTCGCCGAACCGGGCGTTGAACTCGATGACCCGCACGCCTCGGCTGGTCAGTGCGAGGCCGGCGTAGAGCAGGCCCTGGAACGGCGTGCCACGGCGGGCCATCTCCTGGACCGTCGGAACGAGCACCCGCCGGGTCACCTCGGCGACGAGGTCGTCGGGCGCCCAGGGCAGCGGGGTGTAGGCGCCCATGCCGCCGGTGTTGGGGCCTTCGTCGCCGTCGAGCGCGCGCTTGAAGTCCTGCGCCGGCTGCAGCGGCAGCACGGTGTCGCCGTCGGTGATCGCGAACAGCGACACCTCGGGACCGTCGAGGAACTCCTCGATGACGACCCGGTCGCATGCTGCGGCGTGGTCGATCGCAGCCTGCCGGTCGTTCGTCACGACGACGCCCTTGCCGGCAGCCAGCGCATCGTCCTTGACGACGTACGGCGGGCCGAACGAGTCGAGCGCTGACTCGACCTGCTCAGCGGTCTCGCACACGTGCGCCAACGCCGTCGGCACCTCGGCACCGGCCATGACCTGCTTGGCGAACGCCTTGGAGCCCTCGAGCTGGGCTGCCGCCCGCGACGGGCCGAAGCAGGCGATGCCCGCATCGCGTACGGCGTCGGCGACTCCCGCGACCAGGGGCGCCTCGGGGCCGACCACGACGAGGTCCGCACCGATCTCGGTGGCGAGCGCGGCGACGGCCGCGCCGCTCATCGGATCGACGTCGTGCAAGGTCGCGACCGCGGCGATGCCGGGGTTGCCCGGGGCGGCATGCACCTCGGTGACCTGCGGGTCGCGGGAAAGGGCGAGGGCCAGGGCGTGCTCGCGGCCGCCGCTGCCGATGACAAGCGTCTTCACGGGTGATGCCTCACTGTTCGGCTGCTCAGAGCAGGTCGTGGCGAACGATGGTCTGCTCGCGGTCGGGGCCGACGCCGATCGTGGAGATCCGCGCACCCGAGATCTTCTCGAGCTCCAGCACGTACGTCTGCGCGGCCTGCGGCAGGTCCTCGAACGTACGGGCAGCGGAGATGTCCTCGTGCCAGCCCTCGAAGTACTCGTAGACCGGCTTGGCGTGGTGGAACCCGGTCTGGGTCATCGGCATCTCGTCGACCCGCTCGCCGTCGACGTCGTACGCGACACAGACCGGGATGCGGTCCCAGCCGGTCAGCACGTCGAGCTTGGTGAGGACGAAGTCGGTGACGCCGTTGATGCGGGCGGCGTAGCGCGCGATCGGTGCGTCGTACCAGCCGCAGCGCCGCGGTCGGCCGGTCGTCGTGCCGAACTCGGCGCCGTTCTTGCGCAGCCGCTCGCCGTCGTCGTCGAACAGCTCGGTCGGGAACGGGCCCTCGCCGACTCGCGTGGCGTACGCCTTGACGATGCCGATGACGCGGGTGATCTCGGTCGGCGCGATGCCCGAGCCGGTGCACGCGCCGCCGGTCGTCGCCGACGACGAGGTCACGAACGGGTAGGTGCCGTGGTCGACGTCCAGCAGGGTCGCCTGGCCGGCCTCGAGCAGCACGGTCTTGTCGGCTGCGAGCGCATCGTGCAGCAGCAGCGGGGTGTCGGCGACCATCGGGCGGAGCCGGTCGACGTACGACAGGAGCTCCTCGACGATCTCGTCGACCTCGACCGCACGGCGGTTGTAGATCTTGGTGAGGATCTGGTTCTTGAGCTCGAGGGCGCCCTCGACCTTCTGGCGCAGGATCTTCTCGTCGAACAGGTCCTGGACGCGGATGCCGAGGCGGTTCATCTTGTCGGCGTACGTCGGACCGATGCCGCGGCCGGTGGTGCCGATCTTGCGGCTGCCCAGGAAGCGCTCGGCGACCTTGTCCATCGTGCGGTTGTAGTCCGCGATGACGTGCGCGTTGGCGCTGATCACGAGCTTCGAGGTGTCGATGCCGCGCTCGTTGAGCCCGTCGATCTCCTCGAACAGCACCTTGAGGTCGACCACGACGCCGTTGCCGATGACCGGGACGCAGCCCGGGCTGAGGATGCCGCTGGGCAGGAGGTGCAGGGCGTACTTCTGGTCGCCGATCACGACCGTGTGCCCGGCGTTGTTGCCGCCGTTGAACTTCACGACGTAGTCGACCCGGCTGCCCAGGATGTCCGTGGCCTTGCCTTTGCCTTCATCGCCCCACTGGGCTCCGACGATCACGACTGCGGGCATGGGAATGCACCCCTCACACATGCGACAAGCCCCGTTCTCGCGGGGCTCTTACTGACGCAGTCTAGCCGAAATCGTCCGTGCGGGCGTGGGTCAGTTCGCCTGGCGGGCGCGGTATGCCGCGACGGCCGCGCGATTGCTGCACGTCGTGCTGCAGAACCGGCGGGACCGGTTGCGCGACAGGTCCAGGACGAGGCCGTCGCAGTCAGCGTCGGCGCACACGCCGAGACGAGACAGCTCGTCGGCGCGGATCACGTCGATCATGGCCATCGCGGTCTCGACCAGCATGCGTACGTGCAACGGGCGGTCGTCCTCGACGGCGTGCAGGTGCCAGTCGGTGTCGCCGTGGCGTACGAGCTGAGGGACAGCCGTGGCGTCGGCCAGGATCTGGTTGACCATCGTCACGGCGTCATCGCGCGAGCTCGTCAGCAGCTCGCGCAGCCGGGGCAGGATGCGGTGCACGGCATCGAGCTCGGCCTGGTCGCCGGCCAGCCGGCCCGTGTAGTGATGTTCCGCGAAGAATGCCGCCAGCTCCTCGGTCGTGGTCATCGTCACCGGCTTGACGGCCGAGTTGACGAGGGCGACTGCGGCCACCAGCGCCGCCTCGGTGTCATCCGCAAAAACCATGTTGACACCTTACATCCCATGGTCGTAATGTCATGTGTCATGGCCACTATGACTCATGACACGGCGAAGGCGCCGCTCTCCCGCCGCACCTCGGGAATCGGGCTCGCCGTGCTGGCTGCGGCCTCGTTCGCAATGTCGGGCCCCTTGGCCAAGGCGATGATCGACTCGGGCTGGACCGCCGGCTCTGCCGTCACGGTTCGCATCCTGATCGCCGGTGCCGTCCTGATCGTTCCCGCGCTCATTGTCCTGCGCGGCCGCTGGTCGCTCCTGCGCCGCAACGCGGGGCTGATCATCGCGTACGGCCTCATCGCCGTTGCCGGTTGCCAGCTGGCCTACTTCAACGCGGTCGACCACATGCAGGTGGGCGTGGCGATCCTGATCGAGTTCACCGCCCCGGTCGCCGTCATCGGGTGGATGTGGTTCCGGCACGGCCAGCGCCCCAGTCGCCTGACCGTGACCGGTGCCGTGCTGGCGATCGCCGGCCTGATGCTCGTGCTCGACCTGATCTCCGGCGCGGACATCGACCCGATCGGCGTCGTCTGGGCGCTCGGCGCGATGGCCGGCGCGGCGTTCTACTGGATCATCTCCGCCGACGAGGACAACGGCCTTCCCGGCATCGTGCTCGCGGCCGGCGGCCTGCTGTTCGGCGGCGTTGCACTCCTGCTCGCCGGCCTGGTCGGTGTCGTGCCGCTCGCGACCTCGCGCTCCGACGTCACGCTCGCGGGATCCGAATGGCCCTGGTGGCTGCCCGTGGTGACCCTCGGCGTCGTGACGGCGGGACTCGCGTACGTCCTGGGCATCGCCGCCACCCGGCGCCTCGGCTCCCGACTGGCGTCGTTCGTCGGGCTCACCGAAGCGGTCGCCAGTGTGCTGTTCGCCTGGCTCCTGCTCGACGAGGCGCCGCGAGCGATCCAGTTCGCCGGCGGCGCGCTGATCCTGGTCGGCGTCATCGCCGTGAGGCTGGGCGAGCCGGCAACTGAGCACGCCCCCGAGGTCGCTGAGCATGCCCCGGAGCCTGTCGCGCCCTAGGGTTGGGGTCTCATGACCTCCCTCCTCGCGATCGCGAACGCCGACGCAGGCACGGCCGATGAACAGGCGATCAGCGATGTGGTCGACGCCCTGCAGCAGTTCGACGTCACGCTGGTCAAGACGGCGTCGCCCGACGACCTGGCCGACGCCCTCGAAGCGCATCCGGCTGTCGACGGCGTCGTCGTGCTCGGCGGCGATGGCAGCCTGCATGCCGTCGTCGACGCGTTGCGCGCTGCCGGACGCCTCGCCCATGTCGTCATCGGGCTCGTGCCGCTCGGCACCGGCAATGACTTCGCCGCGACCCTCGAGCTGCCGGACGAACCGGTCAAGGCAGCCGAGGTCATCACGGCGGGCCAGACCCGCCAGATCGACCTGATCATCGACGGCCGGGACGAAGTGGTCGTCAACGCGGCACACATCGGGATCGGCGCCGAGGCGGCCAAAGCGGCCCGGCCGTGGAAGAAGTCCCTGGGTCCGATCGGCTACGTCATCGGCGCGGTTCTCACGGGCTTGCGGGGCCTGTTGCAGCCCGGGGCGCGCCTGCAGATCACGGTGGACGGCAAGTCCCTGCCGCGCAAGGAGCCGGTGATCCAGGTGGCCGTCGGCAACGGCAGCTTCGTCGGTGGCGGGACACCCCTGCTGCCCCAGGCCGACCCGTCCGACGGCGAGCTCGACGTCGCCGTCTCCTACACCGAGTCACCGCGGCGCCGCATCGCGTACGCCTGGCATGTGCGACGGGGCGATCATCACCGGCGCGACGACGTCGTCTACCTCCGCGGGACCGAGGTGTCCGTGCGCGGCGACAAGCTCGCCTGCACGAGCGACGGCGAGCTCAGTGGGCCGAGGAGCGAGCACTCCTGGCGCATCGAGCCCGCCGCGCTGACGATGTACGTGCCTTAGCCCTTCGGAGCGACCAATTCGGCGTATGCCTCGGGGCTCGACTCGTGCAGGAACTCCCGGCAGCGGTGTGCCTCGCCGACGTCGCCGAACCGCTCCGACGCATCTGCGAGGGCGACGAGTGAGCGCAGGAACGGGCGGTTGGGCTCGTGGTTCCACGGCAGCGGGCCGTGACCCTTCCAGCCGTTGCGGCGCAGCAGGTCGAGCGATCGGTGGTAGCCGGTCCGCGCGAAGGCATATCCCTCGAGGTCGAGGCCATCGGCCAGGGCCAGCTCCGCGAGCGTGACCCAGGCGAGCGCCGAGTCCGGGTGGGTGGCGGCGACATTCTTGGGGTCGTCACCCTCGGCCAGGGACGCTGCGCCCGGGTCTTCGGGCAGCAGGGTTGCGGGCGGTTCACCGAACAAGTTGGTCATGCCCGCACCCTACGGCCTGGGCTCAACACGCGACGCAGTCCTCCAGCTCGCGGTCGATCACGGCGGGCGCGAGCTCCGGCACCGGGCGGCGGAAACCGACCACCGCGAGCGTGCTGACCATGCCGACCACGGTCAGGCCGACGATGACCTGGATCGCCGTCGTCATGCCGGGCAGCAGGGTATCAGGCTTCGCGACGCCGTCACCCGCACCGATCACGGCGGAGATCACCGCGAGCATCACCGCGCCACCGATCTGGAGGCTGGTGTTGACCAGCCCGGAGGCCAGGCCTTGCTCGTGGTCCGCCACTCCGGCGGTGGCCTGCGCGTTGATCGACGGGAAGCACAGCGCGAAGCCGAGCCCCAGGAGCAGCATCGTCGGCAGCAGGAAGTTCGCGTACGCCATGCCGGGGCTGACCCGGAGGAACAAGGCGTACCCGAGGGTGAACGACGCGAGACCGGCGGCGATCACCAGGCGCGTGTCGAAGCGCTGGAGGACCGAGCCCATCTTGACGACGCTCGCGACGACCAGGATGCCTGCCGGCAGGAAGCCGAGCGCCATCGCCAGCGGAGACCAGCCGAGTGCGTTCTGGAGGTAGAGCGTCACGACGAACTGGAACGACACGTACGCGCCGAACATCACGGCGCCGGCCAGGTTGGCGTGCACCACGCTGGCCGAGCGCAGGATCCCCAGGCGTACGAGCGGGTGGTCGTGGCGGAGCTCCACCGCGACGAAGGCGGCGGCGAGCAGGGCGCTGATGGCCAGGAGGCCCAGCGTGCCGACGCTCGTCCAGCCACGCGTCGGCGCCTCGACGACCGCGTAGACCAGGATCAGCAGCGAGGCCGTGCTGGTGAACGCGCCGAGCAGGTCGAAGTGCTTGAGCGACGAGCTCTGGCGCTCCGAGCGCGGGACTACCTTGAGGCCGGCGAACAGCAGCAGCAGGGCCGCCGGGCCGGGCAGCAGGAACGTCATGCGCCAGCCGAGCTCGGTGAGGAGACCACCGAAGACGAGGCCCATCGAGAAGCCGCTCGCGCCGCAGACCGTGTAGATGCTGAGCGCCCGGTTGCGGGCCGACCCTTCGGCGAACGTCGTCGTGATGATCGACAGGCCGGCGGGCACGGTGAACGCCGCGGCGACGCCCTTGACGAAGCGCAACGCGATCAGCGCCAGGTCGTTGCTGAGGAACGCGCTCGCGACTGAGGCGATGCCGAACGCGCCAACGGCGAAGAGGAACACCGACCGGCGCCCGAGCAGGTCGGCCGACCGGCCGCCGAGCAGGAGCAGCCCGCCGTAGCCGAGGACGTACCCCGAGACGATCCATTGCAGGGCCGCCGGCGTCATGTCGAGGTCTTCGCCGATCGACGGGAGGGCCACGCCCACCATCGAGATGTCGAGGCCGTCGAGGAACAGGGCGCCGGCGAGGACGACGAGCAACACCCAGGTGCGGCTGGACCACCCGGAACCCTCGGTGACGTGCAGAGGTGTGGAGTCAGGCTTGGTGCCTGTGAGGACTGAGGTCATGTCAGCCAGTCTTATGCACTTGCATCTAATGCGCAAGCAACTAATGCAAGAACATCTTATGCACACGCGGTGATATGCTTCACACGTGTCGAAGGTGTCAGATGAGAAGCTCGCCGAGTCCTGGCATGAGCTGATGGGTCGCTACAACCAGCTGACCTGCCGGCTCGATCGCGAGCTCGGCGCGCAGCACGATCTGACCTCGAGCGAGTTCGAGGTCCTGCAGCTGCTGCACAACGCCAAGCCCGACGGCAAGGTACGCATGTCGGTCCTCGGCGAGCAGGCTCATCTGAGCCAGAGTGCGCTGTCACGCCTCGTGAGCCGTCTGGAGAATGACGGACTCGTGTGCCGCAACACGTGCGCGGACGATCGCCGGGCGCAGTGGACCGAGATCACTGCGGCAGGTCGGGAGCGCTATGAGGCGGCCCGTCCGACGCACCGCAAGATCCTCCGCGAGGAAGCCGGCGACTGCACCCAGCTCGCGGCCGGCGTGCTCCTGCCCGCCGACCGCTGACCCAAGCTCACGAGCGCCGACGGTTTCCCAGGAGAACGTGGTAAACCGCCACTTCTCCGGGCAGATTCGCCTGGAGAAGTGGCGGCTTTCCCGGTGAAGTTCACGCGAAAAGCGGTATGTACGTCGCATTGCGCGTGTAGAGCCGCTTGGACTGCTCGAGGCCTTGCAGGATGTTGCGCGCGGTCGCGCTACGGCGCTTCTCATCCAGGCCTGCCCACGTCCAACGCGACATGCCGAGCATCAGAGAGCGAACAAGATCTTCGCGCTTCTTCTCGTCCGTGATGGCACGCCCCGGGTCGCTGGCGTACGAGTTGAGGCGACCGTACTTGAACAAGCCGTCGAACTCTCCGATGTGGCGATAGAGAAGCCAGGCGAAGTCAGTGCGCGCGACTTCTCGTCCGTCCTCCGTGCGAATCACGACCTGCATCTCCGGCCTCGGGACCCCTTCTCGCCAGAACATGAAGAGCGACCTCGACTCGCCGACCGACTCGCAGCGGCCATCGGCGAGCCTGATCGCCAGCCGCGCGTTTCGTCCTCCAGGCCACCTCTCGTGGGTCGCCCCCAGCTCCTCGAGCTCCTCCCGCACAAACCTTCCGTCATGCAGCATCGCGCTCATCGTCACCATCCCAGACTCAGTCGAAGATCTGCACGCCGATTCGAACGCAGCACGCGCCGGGGCCACCACCAACCGGCCATCGATCTCGACCAGGTCGTCCTCGCTGGTGTCACCGACATGGAAGACGACGCCGGCCTCCGCGCGGCCGTGTCGACCATTGAGCTGGGTCACGTGGATGACGTCGAGGTCGATCCCGAACGACTGCGGCGTGTGAACGAGAGCGGCCGACTGGTGACTGAGCGCCACGCCAGGGCCGAGCTTGTCCACGATCGAGTATGCGATCAGGACGTGCTTGGCTTCAGGGCTGAGCGGGGCAACAACCGACGTCGGCGCGTACGTGCCATGACGCAGCCGCGTCAGAAGCCCGGCCCGGACCGCCGCACGAATGTCTCGATCCCTGAGGCCATATTCGATGAGGTCGTGCCGGAATACGTATCCCCCACGACGGGCGGCCAGCGCCAAGAAGACATCCTCCATGCCACGAGGGTTCGCGACACCGTCCCTCCGAGCCATCGGTGTCGAGACGGTATGTGGACAGCCGACAACACCTTTCGCGCTGTGGACGGCACTTCTTCAGGAAACGCACCACTTCTCCGCGCAAATTTGCATGCAGAAGTGGCGGTTTACCAGGTTCTCCTGGTAAACCGCCACCCAAGCAGACTCAGAGCTTGGTGCCGGCGCTCCGGAGGTTGGCGCAGGCCTCGGCGACGCGCGCGGCCATGCCGGCCTCGGCGGCCTTGCCCCAGGCACGCGGGTCGTACGCCTTCTTGTTGCCGACCTCGCCGTCGATCTTGAGGACACCGTCGTAGTTGCTGAACATGTGACCGACGACGGGGCGCGTGAAGGCGTACTGCGTGTCGGTGTCGACGTTCATCTTGACGACGCCGTAGTCGACCGCCGCCGAGATCTCCTCGGGCAGCGAGCCGGATCCGCCGTGGAAGACCAGGTCGAACGGGTGGTCCTTGCCGTACTTCTCGCCGACGACCTGCTGCGCGGTCTCCAGCACCTCGGGGCGGAGCTTGACGCCACCGGGCTTGTAGACACCGTGGACGTTGCCGAACGTCAGCGCGGTCAGGTAGCGACCGTTCTCGCCGAGACCGAGGGCTTCGGCGGTGGCGAGGGCGTCCTCGGGCGTGGAGTAGAGCTTGTCGTCGATCGCACCGACGACGCCGTCCTCTTCACCGCCGACGACACCGATCTCGACCTCGAGAACGATGCCCGCCGCGTGGCAGCGCGCCAGGAGCTCCTGGGCGATCTCGAGGTTCTCGTCGAGCGGCACGGCCGAGCCGTCCCACATGTGCGACTGGAAGTAGGGCAGTCCGCCGGACTTGACCCGCTCCTCCGACGCCGAGATCAGCGGGCGGACGAAGCCGTCGAGCTTGTCCTTGGGGCAGTGGTCGGTGTGCAGGGCGACGTTGACCGGGTAGTTCTTGGCGACCTCTTCGGCGAACGCGGCGAACGCCAGCGAGCCGGTGACCATGTTCTTGACGGTCGGGCCGGAGAAGTACTCCGCGCCGCCGGTCGAGACCTGGATGATGCCGTCGCTCTCGGCCTCGGCGAAACCGGCGAGGGCTGCGTTGAGCGTCTGCGAGGAGGAGACGTTGATGGCCGGGTAGGCGAAGGACTCGCGCTTGGCCTTGTCGAGCATCTCGGCGTAGACCTCGGGTGTGGCGACGGGCATGCGAATCTCCTGAGTGGCTGGCGAGGGGGGTGCGGAGTCCAGTATCCCAGTCCGTCCTACTACTGGCGAGTCACCCCAGCGCCTTGACCGCAGCGCGGGCGGCGACCTGGATCGGGCTCCACACCGACGAGAACGGCGGGGCGTACGCCAGGTCGAGCATCACGACGTCGTCGATCGTCAGCCCGGCGGCGAGTGCGGTCGCCGCGACGTCGATCCGCAGGGCGGAGTCCTCACCCCCGACGATCTGCGCGCCCAGCAGACGCCGCGTCGACCGGTCGGCGACCAGCACGACGGTCATCTTGTCGGGATCGGGCATGTAGCCGGCGAAGTTGGTCGTCTCGATGCTGACCGTCACAGGGTCGAACCCGGCGTGCTTCGCCTGCCGCTCCCCCAGTCCCGTGCGTGAGATCTCGAGGGCACAGAACTTGGTGATCGCCGTTCGTACGACGCCGGGGAAGCTGAGCTTCGCCTCGCCGCCCAGCATCTCGGCCGCGATGCTGTCGGCGGCGACCATGCCCTGCTTGTTGGCATGGGTGCCGAGCGGGATGTGGATCAGCTCACCGGTGACCCGGTCCTTGGTCACGACGCAGTCGCCGGCCGCCCAGATGTCGTCGAATCCGACCACTCGCTGGTGCTCGTCGACGACGATCCCGCCCTTGGCGCTGGTCGGCAGGCCCGCGTCAGCTGCAATGCCGGACCGGGCGGTGACGCCGAGCCCGAGGACGACGAGGTCGGCGTCGATCGACTCGTCCTTGGTGGTCACCGCGCTGACTCGGCCCGCGTCGTCGAGCGTGAAGCCTGTGACGGCGGTGTCGCTGAGCAGTCGGATGCCGTGCTTGCGCATCGCGGCGGCGATCTGCTCACCCAGCTGCGGCTCGATGATCGACAGCGGGGCCTTCGAGCGATCGATGACTGTCGTGTCGAAGCCGCGGGCCACGCAGGCCTCGGCGATCTCGAGGCCGACGTATCCGGACCCGACGACCACGACCTTGCTCGGCTTCTCCGCGAGCCCGTCGATCAGCGCCTGTCCGTCGTCGAGCGTCTGCACGCCGTAGATCCCGGCGCCGTCGATCCCGGGAAGGTCGGGGCGTACCGGGTCGGCACCCGTCGCGATGACGAGCCGGTCGTACGCCAGGTCGTTCCCACCCCGGATCGACACCGTGCGCGCCTCGGGGTCGATCGCCGTGGCCTCGACGCCCATCCGGACATCGATGCCGTTCGCGAGGTGGTCCTTCAAGCTGCGCGCGACGAGCGCCTCGGCCGACCCGACCTCACCGGAGATCCAGTAGGGGATGCCGCAGGCGGAGTACGACGTCCAACTGCCGCGCTCCAGCACGACGACCTCGTCGTCCTCCGGCAGCTTGCGACGCAGCGCCGACGCCGCGGTCATGCCGGCCGCATCCCCTCCGATGACGACGACACGCGAGCTCATGTCTCAAAGCCTAGAGCGATTTCTCAAACCAGTGGTCGGGGTAGGGATTGTCGTTGTAGCGCGGGATCTCGACGTAGCCCGCTGCTCGATACATCGCCATTGCGTCGGCCAACGAGCTGTTGGTGTCGAGGCGTACGACCCGGTGGCCGAGCGCGGCGGACTCTTCCTCGAGCCGGCGCAGGAGCCGGCCGGCAAGGCCCAGGCCGCGCCAGTCCCGGTGGACCCACATGCGCTTGATCTCGCCGATGTCGTCGCTCAAGGACTGCAGGCCGCCGCATCCCACGACGACGCCACCGCTGACCGCGACCAGGAACCGACCGGTCGCTCCACCCAGGGTCTGCTCGTCAGCAGAGCCGGCGGCCACGTCGAACCCGCCCTCGAACGTCTCGTCCAGCTCGCGGAAGTACGCCGCGACTGCCGTCCGCGCGTGCTCGGACGCCGGGTCGACGAGGTCCAGCGAGACCGTTGCCGCGCGAACCAGGCGGTCGGCCTGGTCCAGGCAGTCGGCAAGGCGTACGCGCTGACGCTCGGACAGCGCATCGACGAGCCCGTGAGCCAGGGCGTCGGACCGGTCGTCGAGGTCCTGCTGGGCGGCAACCCCGCGCTGGGTGAGGGTCGCGATCCGGCGCCGGGCATCGGCGGGATCGGGCGAGACGGAGATGAGTCCCTCGCCCTCGAGCTGACGCAACAAGCGGCTGAGATAGCCGGAGTCGAGGTCCATCCGCTCCCTCAGCTCGCGCACGCTGCTGCCTCCGCCTCGTAGCTCGAACAGCAGGCGTGACGGCCCGAGCGGTCGACCTGAGCCGAGGAAGGACTCGTCGAGCACGCCCACGCGCTGCGACCACGAACGGTTGAACCGGCGAAGCGTCGCCACGGGATCATCGGGCATTCTCTGACTTTAGTCAGAGATAATCGAAGACGTCAATCCCTCAGTCGCTGCGCTTCTTCCCGGCGCTCCGCGCCTAGGAACCGTCCTCCAGGTCGGCGTGCTGGCGGATCCACGTGTGCATCGCGATCGCGGCCGCAGCGCCGGCATTGATCGACCGGGTCGAGCCGAACTGCGCGATCGAGAGCGTACGTTCGCAGGCTTCCCGCGCCTCGTCGGTGAGCCCTGGGCCCTCTTGGCCGAACACCAACAAGCAGTCCCGCGGCAGCTCTGCGGTCTCGATCGGCACCGAGTCGTGCACGTTGTCGATCCCGATCACGGCGAGCCCCGACGCAGCTGCCCACTCGGCAAGCTCAGCGATCGACCCGTGATGCCGTACGTGCTGATAGCGGTCCGTCACCATCGCGCCGCGACGGTTCCAGCGCTTCTTGCCGACGATGTGCACCTCGGCGACAGCGAAGGCATTGGCCGTGCGGACGATCGACCCGATGTTGAAGTCGTGCTGCCAGTTCTCGATCGCGACGTGCAGGGGGTGCCGGTGCAGGTCGAGGTCGGCGACGATCGCCTCGAGCGTCCAGTAGCGATAGCGGTCGACGACATTGCGACGGTCGCCCTCGCGCAGGAACTCCTCGTCGTAGTGGTCGCCGACGGGCCAGTCGCCCTCCCACGGCCCGACGCCGATATCGACCTCCAGCTCGCGCTCGCGCTCGGTCATGCGATCCCGAACTCGTCGCGGTAGGCCCGGATCGCGTCGAGGTGCTCGGCATGCCGGCCGGACTCCTCGACATACTGGACGATCTGGCCGAAGTCGATGATCGAGACGACGGGGACACCGAAGTCCCGCTCGACCTCCTGGATCGCGGACAGCTCACCCTTGCCACGCTCCTGGCGATCGACCGCGACCATGACGCCCGCGACCTCGGCGCCGGCACCGTTGACGATGTCCATGACCTCACGGATCGCGGTGCCGGCTGTGATCACGTCGTCGATGATCAGCACCCGCCCCTCGAGCGGCGAGCCGACGATCAGGCCGCCCTCACCGTGGTCCTTGGGCTCCTTGCGGTTGAAGCACCACGGCACGTCGCGGCCGAGCTGCTCGGACAGCTGGACCGCCGTCGCCGATGCGATGGGAATGCCCTTGTATGCGGGCCCGAGCAGGACGTCGAACTCCACGTCGCTGCGATCGATCGCGGCCGCATAGAAACGGCCGAGCGCCGCGAGCCGGGCGCCGGTGTTGAACAGGCCGGCGTTGAAGAAGTACGGCGACGTACGCCCCGACTTGAGCGTGAACTCGCCGAACCGGAGGACCTCGTGCTCGAGGGAGAACTCGATGAACTCACGCTGGTAGTCATGCATGGCAGCAGCCTAGGGCCCACGTCGCGGGCCGGACTCAGCCGTTGGTCGTGGTCGTGTCTTCCTTCTTGTCGTACGTCGAGATGAGCTCGCCGATCACGACGCTGCGATTGTTCGTGTGGAACAGCTCTGAGCACGTGACCATCGTGAGGAGTCGCTCGGTCGGCTTCTTGTGACGGCCGTCGGGCTCCGGGACTCGCCAGAGCGGCCACGGCGTCTCGAACGTCACGGTGATCGAGGTGCCGGAGTTGCGGAGCCGGTAGGTGAAGATGTCGCGGCGGGTCTCCACCACGATCTTGTCGCCCTTCTTGAGCTTCGGGAACTTGCTGAACGGCTCACCGTGGGTGACTCGGTGGCCGGCGATGGCGAAGTTGCCGATCTCACCCGGCTTCGCGCCGTCGGGGTCCCAGCCCACACCGCGCGCGAGGGCGCCCTTGTCGAAGCCCTTGACGATCGGCACCTCGTACTTGTCGCCGAAGCGCTTGACCCGCAGCATCGCGATCGCGTCACCGTCGACGCCCTTGTCCCACTGCCGCAGTGTCGCCTTCTTGATCGCCGCCTGGCGGTGCTTGGCGACGATGTTGGTGCCGAAGTACTCCCACGCGAAGTAGCCGATGACGCCGAGCCCCGCGAGCAGGAAGATGACGCCGATCGCCGTGGCGACGCGACGCCGGGGCGTCCTGCGGGGGCGTTGCGGAGCGATCGTTGCGGCCATGAGGAGAATTGTGTCATCCCGGCTGTCACGGTTGACCCGCAAGCAGCAAAATCGCCGCGCCGGGCCGCGGTCAGCCGAAGACCCTCGCGAGGTCCGGTACGTCGCGCAGCTGGCGGTCGAGGATGCGGCGCGCGGTCGTGACCGAGTCGACCAGCGGGTGCAGCGCCAAGGCCCTCACCGCCAGCTCACGTGAGCCGGTTGTCGAGGCCTCGATCGCTGTGCGCTCCACGTCCTTGACGGCGCTGACGAGGGAAGCGGCGTGCGGAGCCAGCGGGTCGAGCGGGAGCGCCCTTGGACCGTTGGCGTCGACGACGCAGGGCACCTCGATCACCGCTTCGGCGTCGAGGCCCGGCAGCGTGTGGCCGTTGCGCACGTTGAGGACGAGCGTCGTCGGGTCGTCGCGGGCGATCGCGTGCATCAGCTCGAGGGCCACGCGGTCGTAGCCGCCGCCATCGAGATCGTCCTCGTCCCGGTCGCCGGCGCCACTCGCCTCGCGGCTGTCGGCCATGTAGGACTCCTCGCGGTCGCGGCGCGTGCGCTCCCAGGACTCGTACGCATCACCCGCTCGGTCGGCACCGGCGTAGAAGGCAGCCTGCTGACGGAGCAGGAACTCGCCGCGGGTCTCCTTCGCCGCCGCGATGCCGGCGATCGCCTCCTTCGTGAAGTACCAGTACCAGAGGTACTCGTTCGGCACGGCGCCGATGCTCTGCAGCCAAGGCGCCCCGAACAGTCGACCCTCTTCGACCGTCAACAGCGTGTTTGAGTCCGCGAGCAGCCGCGGCAGCACGTCCACCCCGTCGACCAGCACCCGCCGGAGCCACCCGAGATGATTGAGTCCGGCGTAGTCGAAGACCGCGCGCGACCGGTCGACGTCCAGCGCTCGCGCCACGCGCTTGAACAACCCGACCGGCGAGTCACAGATGCCGATGACGCGGTCGCCGAGGATCGTGGCCATCGCCTCGGTGACCATCCCCGCGGGGTTCGTGAAGTTGATGACGTACGCCTCGGGGGCACACTCCTTGACCGTGCGAGCGATCTCCATCGCTACCGGGACCGTCCGCAGGCCGTAACAGATGCCGCCGGCCCCGGTCGTCTCCTGACCGAGGACACCTTCGGCCAGGGCGGAGCGCTCGTCACAGACCCGGCCCTCCAGGCCACCCACGCGGATCGCCGAGAACACGAAATCAGCGCCCCTCACGGCCTCGGCGAGATCGGTCTCGAGACGCAGGGTCGGGCCGGCGACTCCGGCCAAGGCCTCGAGCCTCGCGAGCACCTCGCTCACCCGGCGGAGCCGCGCCGGGTCCAGGTCGTGCAGCACGAGCTCATGGACACGCGAGTCCGAGTCGTCGCTCAGCAGCGCGCGATAGACCAGGGGCACGCGAAAGCCGCCACCGCCCAGCACCGTCAGTTGCATGCGTTCAGCCCCTCACCTCTCGTCGACGTGATCACGTTCAGTCCTGTGGGTGCCAAAACCGCTCACCTGCGTGAGACTACGAATCACCGTAGGGTCGCGCAGCCCCCATGCATACAGAAAGGACGAGTCGGTGGACACCGAGGAGCCCAGTGACGTGTTCGTCGCAGGAAGAGTCTTCCTCGACATCATCTTCACCGGCATGCTCCGAGCACCCTCTGGCGGACACGAGATCTGGACCGACGGCATGGGCTCGAGCCCCGGCGGTGTCGCGAACCTCGCCGTCGCGTGCTCGCGTCTCGACCTCTCCACGACGCTGTCGGCGGCGTTCGGGGGCGATGCGTATGGCGACTACTGCTGGAAGGAGCTGTCGGAGGCCGAGAACATCGACCTCAGCCATTCACGACGGTTCCCCGAGTGGCACTCGCCGGTCACGGTGTCGCTGGCCTTCGACGACGACCGGGCCATGGTGACCCACGAGCACCCGCCACCCATCCCGGCAGAGGAGCTGCTCGGCGACGTGCCCCTGACTCGCCTGGCGTTCGCGGACCTGGGTGTCGAACGCGCGTCATGGATCGACGCGATGATCGCGAAGGGTACGAAGATCTTCGCCGACGTCGGCTGGGACGCCACCGAGCGATGGGACAGCGGCGCGCTGCGGGAGCGGCTGGCTGGGTGCCACGCATTCGTCCCCAATGCCGCCGAGGCCATGGCCTACACCCAGACCAGCAGCCCTGGTGACGCCATCGAGGAGCTACGCGACTGGGTGCCGCTCGCCGTGGTCACCGCCGGCGGTGGTGGCGCCTTCGCCTCGGACGCCCGTACCGGCGAGACCGCCAGGGTCTCGTGCATACCGGTCGAGGCGCTGGATTCCACCGGAGCGGGCGACGTGTTCCTCGCCGGGCTGATGGCCGGCGAGCTCGCCGGCTGGTCGCTGCTGCATCGGCTGCGGTTCGCGAACCTGTGCGCCGCCTTGTCCGTACGCGGATTCGGCGGCGCACTCGCGTCGCCGGGCTGGATCGACATTGCGCAGTGGTGGGCCGCCGCCAGGTCCGAGAAGCCCTTCGCCGACGACTACGAGTTCCTCGAGGATGCTCTCTCGGACAAGGAGCAACGGCCGGTGTCACGCGCCGTGGCGACGATCGGGTTCACCGCGCCCGTGTTCACGCCGCCGATCGAACCGTCGTGACAACGGCCTGAAACACCCGGGGCAAAGAATTGTTGATATTTCGTGCAAAACCTCTACACGCTTGTCTTGCTGGCGTAACATCATCTCTGCAGGGTCAATCCGCGTAAAAGCTGTTGGCGCCTGTTGTCGCCCCACCGTTTCACCCCCCGAGAACGGTGGGGCGACTTATGTCCAAAGCCGAGCGAGCCCTGCGAGCGCTTTGGGCAGGTCGAGTCGAAGCACGCCGAAGGCGTCAGCTAATCGAGACCTCGCGAGCCGAAAGACCCGCGCGGGAAGGGCCTAAACCGCGTCGATGACCGACACATCCGCACTCCGGAACGATCGCGCGAACACCAGCACCACCGGGATCAGCACGAGCGGGATGACGAACGCCCACCGCAGGTGGTCCGCAGACGCCGCCGCCCCGATCAACCCGCCGCCCAGAATCGCGCCGAGATAGTTCGCGATGTTCATCCGGGCAATCGCGACGTCGAGCGACTTCGCCGGTACGGCACCGGCCAGTGCGGCGAACGACAGCGGAGCCAGGATCGCCAAACCCAGCCCGGTGACGAAGAACCCACCGATCGCCATGGCGGGCGCGGCCGCCGACACGACAACCGCGAGTCCTGCGACGCCGACGGTCGTACCGATCGCGACCACCTTCGGGGCACCGACCCGTCGAACCAGGAAGTCGCCGCCGAACCGAGAGATCAGCGCGCCGGCCTCGTACGCCCCGTACGCCAGTGGCGCGACGCTCTTCGTCGAGTCGAGCGCGTCCTCGAGGTAGACGCTGCTCCACGTCAGGATTCCGGTGTCCGCGGCGTAGAACAGCAGGATGACGAGGCCGAAGACCAGGATCGGCCGCCACGGCAGCTCGAGGCCCTTGGCCGAGAGACCCGGATCGTGCTCCTTGACCTCGATGAAGTGCGGAGCGGCGAACGCCACGGTGATCCAGGTGACGACCGCGATGATCACGAGCGAGATCGCCAGCGGCAGATCGACCTCGGCAGCACCAGCGCCGAACAACGCCCCGGCGATGCCCGCGATCGACCACATGCCGTGGAAGTTGGCCATGACGCTGCGGCCGTACGCGTGCTGCACGCGAACGCCCTGCATGTTCATGCCAGCGTCAACCGCGCCGACCCCGAGGCCATAGACGACGAAGGCGGCCACGACCAACGGCAGTGTCGGTGCCACCCCGACGAGCAGCGCACCGAGCCCGATCGTGAGCAGGGCCAGCCGGAACGCCACAGCACTCGTCCGTCGCTCGGCGACGATGCCGGCGATGACGCTGCCAACCCCGGAGACCACGGCGACGAGCACCAGGATCCCGGTCAGGCCGCCGTCGCCGATGTCGAACTTGTCCTTGATCCGCGGAGCCTGTGTGACGATCGCCGCGAACACGAGGCCCTGCAGGGAGAATCCGGCGGCCACCGCGATCCGCGTACGCCTGAGGGTCGTCACGTCGACATCGTAGGGCCGCGCGGGGTCGTGCACGCAGACCGTGAACTAGCATCTCCGCATGACTCCGACGTCACACGATGGCCATCGAGTCCCTCGCATGTCGGACGTCGCGAAGCACGCGGGCGTCTCACACCAGACCGTCTCCCGCGTCATCAACGGGATGCCCGGCGTGCTCCCGGAGACGCGCGACCGGGTGCTCAAGGCCGTCGAGGAACTGGGCTACCGCCGCAACCTGGCCGCCAGGCTGCTCGCTTCCCATCGCTCCCGGACAGTCGGCGTGGTGACGTGGGGAGCTGACCAGTTCGGACCCGCCAACGTCCTGCTGGCGCTCGAGGCAGCTGCGCGCAAATCCGAGTACCGGCTGGCCACGGTCAACGTCGAGTCGATGTCCCGCGAGGCGTTCCGTGCCGCGGTCACCGACCTGCAGGAGCGCGTCGTCGAGGCGATGGTCGTCATCGTGCCGCACGAGACGATCCTGCGTGAGGCGCACTCGCTCGACCTCGACATCCCGACCGTCGTGGTCGAGGGCGACATGTCCAGGACCCCGTTGACCGCAGGGTTCGACAACTTCGAGGGCGGACGCCTGGCGACCCGGCATCTGCTGTCGCTCGGACACGAGACCGTGATCCACCTGTCAGGGCCCAACGGCTGGGCCGAGGCCCACGCCCGGCGCGACGGCTGGCGCACCGAGCTGGAGAGCCAGGGCCGGCGGGTCCCGCCGCTGCGCTGGGGAGGCGACTGGAGCGCCGCGAGCGGCTATCGCACCGGCAAGTCCCTGGCCCGCGAACCCGACGTCACAGCCGTCTTCGCCGGCAACGACCAGATGGCTCTCGGCCTGCTCCGTGCCCTGCGTGAAGCGGGCCGGCAGGTCCCCGAGGACGTCAGCGTCATCGGGTTCGACGATCTTCCTGAGGCCGGCTACTTCCTGCCGCCGTTGACGACCATGCGCCAGGACTTCCCCAGGCTCGGGCAGCGAGTCATGGAGGTCCTGACGCGGGTGCTGGACGGGGAGAGCGAGCCGTCGGTCGACCTCGTGCCAACGACCTTGGTGGTACGCCAGTCGACCGCCCCGCCACCTGCCGCATGACCCCCTGAGACGCCACAGGGTGTCACTCCTGAACGCCCCAAATTTGGTGCCGTTGAGGGGTTGACGTGGCTTGTGATCCAAAGCACACTACCCTGATGTGAACGTTCACGTGAGCGCTCACATATAGCCCGGAGGAGGGGCCCGTTTGAACACGCATGCGCCCGATTCCGGCGACACCGCAGTCGTCGTCGGCGTCGACTTCGGCACCCAGTCGGGCCGCGCCCTGATCGTACGGGTCTCCGACGGCGAGGAGCTGGGGTCAGCAGTTCACCCCTATCCACACGGAGTCCTCGACCGCGCACTCCCCGACGGCACGCCGCTGGGACCGGACTGGGCCCTGCAGGTCGCAGCGGACTATCTCGACGTCCTCCAGGTCGCCATCCCGCAGGCTCTCAAGAACGCTGGCGTCGAGCCGGCTGACGTGATCGGCATCGCGACGGACTTCACGGCGTGCACGATGGTGCCGACCACCGAGGACGGAACCCCGCTCTCGGAGGTGCCCGGGCTCGAAGGCGAACCCCACGCGTACGTCAAGCTGTGGCGCCACCACGCTGCCCAGGGCCAGGCCGATCGGCTCAATGAACTGGCTCGCAAGCGCTCGGAGGTCTGGCTCGCTCGCTACGGCGGACTCATCTCCTCGGAGTGGGAGTTCGCCAAGGGCCTCCAGCTGCTCGAGGAGGCACCCGAGGTCTACGCCCGGACGGCACACTTCGTCGAGGCCGCCGACTGGATCGTCTGGCAGCTCTGCGGCACCCTGACCCGCAACGCCTGCAGCGCCGGCTACAAGGGGATCCTCCAGGACGGCACCTATCCGAGCCGCGACTTCCTCGCCGAGCTCCACCCCGACTTCGCCGACTTCGTCACCGACAAGATCGACCGCCCGCTGGTGGCCCTCGGCGACCGCGTTGGCTCGCTGACCGAGCGTGCCGCGGCCGTCACCGGACTCCCGGCCGGTATCGCCGTCGCGGCGGGCAACGTCGACGCCCACGTCACAGCACCGGCGGCCCAGGCGATCGACTCCGGTCAGATGGTGCTGATCATGGGCACGTCGACATGCCACGTCATGAACAGCGACGTGCTCCGCGAGGTACCCGGCATGTGCGGCGTCGTCGAGGGTGGCATCACCCCCGGCCTGTGGGGCTACGAGGCCGGGCAGAGCGGCGTCGGCGACATCTTCGGGTGGTTCACGACCCAGCAGGTGCCGGCCGCGACCAAGCAGGCAGCCGACGAGGCCGGGCTCACGGTGCACGAGCACCTCACGAGTCTCGCCGCCGAGCAGGCTGTCGGCGAGCACGGCCTGCTGGCCCTCGACTGGCACAGCGGCAACCGCTCGGTGCTGGTCGACCACGACCTGTCCGGGTTGATCGTCGGACTGACCCTGGCGACCCGCCCCGAGGACATCTATCGCGCCCTCCTGGAGGCGACGGCCTTCGGCACGCGGCTCATCATCGAGACGTTCGACGAGGCCGGCGTCCCGGTCCGCGAGGTCGTCGTCGCCGGCGGCCTGCAGAAGAACGCCCTGCTGATGCAGATCTACGCCGACGTCCTCAACCTCCCGCTGTCCACGATCGGTTCGGACCAGGGCCCCGCGCTCGGTTCGGCGATCCACGCGGCGGTCGCGGCCGGGGCCTACCCCGACGTGCACGCGGCGTCCGCGGCGATGGGACGCGTCAACCGCGCCAGCTACCAGCCTGACCCGGACCGCGCTCATGCGTACGACCTGCTCTACGACGACTACCGGACCCTCCACGACCACTTCGGCCGCGGCGGCGACGACGTCATGCACCGCCTCAAGGCGCGCAGGCGCGAGGTCCACGCATGAACACCCCACAGACTCGCGCAGGGGCTTTGACGTCTGCGCAAGGAAAAGAAGAAGAACGGACAGGGACAGCCCCTGCAGTCCGAGCAACGATGAGGAGAAAATCAGTGCGAAAGATAATCGCAACAGTCGCAGGCGCCGCAGTGGCGCTGAGCCTGGCGGCGTGCGGCGGCTCCGGTGATGGCGGAGGCGGCGGCGACAAGGGCACCATCGGTGTTGCCATGCCGACCAAGTCGTCGGAGCGCTGGATCGCTGACGGCAACAACATCAAGAAGCAGCTCGAGGCAGCCGGCTACAAGGTCGACCTGCAGTACGCCGAGGACGACATCCCGACGCAGGTCTCGCAGGTCGAGAACATGGTCACCAAGGGCGAGAAGATGCTCGTCATCGCCGCGATCGACGGCACCGCGCTGGGCGACACGCTGCAGAAGGCAGAAGACAGCGACATCCCGATCATCGCGTACGACCGCCTGATCCGTGAGTCCGACGCCGTCGACTACTACACGACGTTCGACAACGAGAAGGTCGGCGAGCTTCAGGCGCAGTCCCTCGTCGATGGCCTCAAGGCCAAGGGCAAGGCTCCCTACAACGTCGAGCTGTTCGCCGGCTCGCCGGACGACAACAACGCGACGTTCTTCTGGAACGGTGCGATGAAGGTCCTGCAGCCCATGATCGACTCGGGCGACATGAAGGTCGTCTCGGGCCAGACCGGCTTCAAGCAGGCCGCGATCCTGCGTTGGGACCCCGCCACGGCGCAGAAGCGCATGGAGGACATCCTGACGAAGAGCTACACCAACGAGACCGTTGCCGGCGTCCTGTCGCCGTACGACGGACTGTCGCTCGGCATCATCGCGGCGCTCAAGTCCAACGGCTACGGCGGTGGCGACAAACCGCTGCCCGTCGTCACCGGTCAGGACGCCGAGGTGCAGTCGGTCAAGTCGATCCTGCAGGGTGAGCAGTACTCGACGATCTTCAAGGACACGCGCGAGCTGGCGAAGGTCACGGTCGCGATGATCAAGGCGATCGGTGCTGACAAGAAGCCCGAGATCAACGATGACAAGACGTACGACAACGGCAAGAAGGTTGTCCCGTCCTACCTGCTGGACCCGGTGCCCGTCACCAAGGACAGCGTTCAGAAGGTCCTGGTCGACTCCGGCTACTACACAGACGCCGACCTCAAGTGATACGTGTGGGGCGCCCCTTCTGCGTGGGGGCGCCCCACAACGCACACCCCACCGGACCAACAGGAAAGCCCGCATCATGAAACCGATCCTTGAGATGCGCTCCATCACCAAGGAGTTCCCGGGCGTCATCGCGCTCGACGACGTCAACCTCACCGTCAAGACCGGCGACATCCACGCGATCTGCGGTGAGAACGGCGCCGGCAAGTCCACGCTGATGAAGGTGCTCAGCGGCGTCTACCCGCACGGCTCCTACGACGGCGACATCGTCTTCGAGGGTGAGGTCGTCGAGTTCAAGGACATCCGCCAGAGCGAAGCGGCCGGCATCGTGATCATCCACCAGGAGCTCGCGCTGATCCCTGAGCTGTCGATCGCGGAGAACATCTTCCTCGGCAACGAGAACGCCGCTGGCGGCATCATCAGCTGGGACCGCACCAACCGTCAGGCGATCGAGCTGCTGGCTCGCGTCGGCCTGGCCGAGAACCCCCTGACCCCGGTGAAGCACCTCGGCGTCGGCAAGCAGCAGCTCGTCGAGATCGCCAAGGCGCTGTCCAAGGAGGTCAAGCTGCTGATCCTCGACGAGCCCACGGCAGCCCTCAACGACGACGACTCCCAGCACCTGCTCGGCCTGCTCAAGGGGCTGCAGGACAAGGGCATCACGTCCATCATGATTTCCCACAAGCTCAACGAGATCGAGCAGATCTCCGACGCGATCACGATCCTGCGCGACGGCAAGACGATCGAGACCCTCGCGGTCGCCGAGGACAAGGTCGACGAGGACCGCATCATCCGCGGCATGGTCGGCCGTGACCTCGAGCACCGCTTCCCCGACCACGAGCCCGAGATCGGCGACGTGCTGTTGGAGGTCCGCGACTGGAACGTGCGGCACCCCGTCGATGGCTCACGCAAGGTCATCAAGAACGCCAACCTCATGGTCCGCCGCGGCGAGATCGTCGGCATCGCCGGACTCATGGGCGCCGGCCGCACCGAGCTGGCCCGCAGCATCTTCGGCCGTTCGTACGGCAGCCACATCGAGGGCCAGCTGATCCTCGACGGCAAGGAGCTGCACCTCAAGTCGGTGCACGCCGCGATCGAGGCCGGCATCGCGTACCTCACCGAGGACCGCAAGGCGCTCGGGCTCAACCTGCTCGACGACATCAAGCGCTCCGTGAGCGCAGCGGGCATCGACCAGCTCCGCAAGGGCCTGGTGGTCGACCAGCGCGAGGAGGTCGTCGTCGCCGAGCGCTATCGCAGCAGCATGAACATCAAGACACCGACCGTCAACGAGGGCGTCGCCAAGCTGTCCGGCGGCAACCAGCAGAAGGTCGTGCTGAGCAAGTGGATGTACACCGATCCCCAGGTGCTCATCCTGGACGAGCCGACGCGTGGCATCGACGTCGGCGCCAAGTATGAGATCTATGGCGTCATCCAGCGCCTCGCGAAGCAGGGCCGCGGCGTCATCGTCATCTCCTCGGAGCTGCCGGAGCTGCTCGGACTCTGCGACCGCATCTACACACTCGCCGAGGGACGCATCACCGGCGAGCTCGATCGCGCCGAAGCCGACCAGGAGACCCTGATGCGCTACATGACCACATCAACACATGGACAAGAGGTAGGACGATGAGCACCGCAAGCACGATGAAGGGCCTGTTGCGAGGCAACGTCAGGCAGTACGGCATGGTCATCGCCCTGGTGGCGATCGTCGTGTTCTTCCAGATCCAGACCGACGGCGTGCTGCTGCGCCCGCTCAACGTCACCAACCTGCTGACCCAGAACGCATCGATCCTGATCCTCGCGATCGGCATGGTCATGGTGATCATCGCCCGCCACATCGACCTGTCGGTCGGCTCCGTCGCCGCCTTCGTCGGCGCGGTCGCGGCGATCATGATGACCAAGTGGGACGTGCCCTGGCCCATCGCGGTGATCCTGTGCCTCGCGCTCGGAGCTGCGATCGGCGCCTGGCACGGGTTCTGGGTGGCATACGTCGGGATCCCGGCGTTCATCGTGACCCTGTCGAGCATGCTGCTGTTCCGCGGCCTGACGCTCGTCGTGCTCGAGGGCGCGACGGTCGGCAACCTGCCCAAGGGCTTCGAGTCGATGGGCAACGGCTTCCTCCCCGAGGTCGGGCCTGACACAGGCCTCGCCAACCTGACGCTCGTGATCGCAGCCCTGCTCGCCGTGTTCCTGGTGTTCCTGGAGTTCCGCAAGCGCTCGTCGGCGCTGCGCTACAACTTCGAGGTCCTGCCGCTGCCGGTCTTCTACGCCAAGCTCGTCGCGATCGTCGCGGTGCTGTTCGGCTTCTCGTACGTCCTCGCGCAGTACCGCGGCCTGCCGGTCGTCGGCCTGATCCTGTTCGTCCTGATCGGCATCTACAGCTTCATCATGGAGCGCACGATCATCGGTCGTCACGTCTACGCGATCGGTGGCAACGTCGACGCCGCGACGATGTCGGGTGTGCGCACGCGCCGCATCGACTTCTTGGTGATGACCAACATGGGCCTGCTCGCCGCACTGGCCGGCATGGTCACCGCAGCGCGCCTCACGGCCGCCAACCCCAAGGCCGGCACCAACTTCGAGCTCGACGCGATCGCCGCGGCGTTCATCGGTGGTGCGGCCGTCACCGGCGGTGTCGGCACGGTCGTCGGCGCCATCATCGGTGGCTTCGTGATGGGTGTCCTCAACAACGGCATGTCGCTGATGGGCACCTCGATCGACTGGCAGCAGGCGGTCAAGGGTCTCGTGCTGCTCGCCGCGGTCGCGTTCGACGTCTGGAACAAGAAGCGCACCTCGGTCGGCGGCGGTGCCGGGTCCGAGGACACCACGACGGCGGCGCCACCACCTGATGACCTCATAGACGAGATCAAGCATGCGGACCTGCCCGGCACGGAGGTCCCGGTCAAGCCGTAGCAACCTAGGATCGACCGCATGAAGACCTCGAGCGCCCGCCTGTCAGGTCTCGGCACCACGATCTTCGCCGAGATGAGCGCGCTGGCGCTCAGGACCGGTGCGGTCAACCTCGGCCAGGGCTTTCCGGACACGGACGGCCCGGCCGAGGTCATCGAGGTCGCGGTCGACGCCCTGCGCGGCGGGCGCAACCAGTACGCCCCCGGAACCGGCGTGCCGGAGCTGCGCGAGGCGATCGCGGCTCACCAGAAACGGTTCTACGGAGTCGACGTCGACCCCGACTCCGAGGTCGGCGTCACCACCGGCGCGACCGAGGCCATCGCCTCGGCGCTGCTGGGTCTCGTCGATCCCGGCGACGAGGTCATCGTGCTCGAGCCCTACTACGACTCGTACGTCGCTGTGATCCAGATGGCCGGTGCCGTGCGCCGGCCGGTGACGCTGCGTGCCCCCGGCTTCCGGCTGCCCATCGACGAGCTGCACGCCGCGGTGTCACCGCGTACGACCGCGATCCTGCTCAACTCGCCGCACAACCCGACCGGCACGGTGCTCCGGCGCGAGGAGCTCGACGCGATCGCTGCCGTCGCGATCGAGCACGACCTCGTGGTGATCAGTGACGAGGTCTACGAGCACCTGACGTTCGACGGGCTCCCGCACATCCCGATCGCGACACTGCCCGGCATGGCCGAGCGGACGCTGACGATCTCGAGCGGGGGCAAGACCTTCTCGTTCACCGGCTGGAAGATCGGCTGGGCCACGGGTCCGGCCGCGCTCGTGCAGGCGATGATCGGCGCCAAGCAGTTCCTGACCTACACCTCCGGTTCGCCGTTGCAGCCGGCCATCGCACACGCGCTGGGCGCCGACGATGCGTACTTCGACGACCTCCGCGCCCAGATGCAGTCGCAGCGCGACCTGCTGTGCGCCGGGCTGGCAGACATCGGGTTCGAGGTCTACGTCCCGGAGGGCACCTATTTCGCGACGACCGACATCACCCCTCTGGGGTTCAACGACGGGGTCGAGTTCTGCCGGGCCCTGCCGGAGCGCGCGGGCGTCGTCGCGATCCCGCACCAGGTGTTCTACGACCACGTCGACGTCGGTCGCCCGTTGGTCCGCTGGGCCTTCTGCAAGCAACCCCAGGTCATCGAAGAAGCCCTGGAAAGGCTGCAGGCCCTCCGCACGTAGCGTGGTCTCGATACACGTGCTCGTTCCTCGCACGCACTCGACCACCGAGGGAAGGCTGGTCGAGTGCCGCCGAGGAACGAGGCGGTGTATCGAGACCCCTACCGATACGCGGGGGCTCTTGAGGTGCTTCCCTCGGCGCCCTTCTTGAGCATCGGCAGAACCCTCGGGCGTACGAGCTCCGACAGCACGATCACGCTGGTCGACCGCACCACCGAGCCCGACTTGCTGATGTGCAGCAGCGTGGCCTGGAGGTCCTCGTGCGACGTCGCCGCGATCTTGCACACGACGTCGGCAGTGCCGCTCGTGACGTAGGCCTCGAGGACGTTCGGCAGCGACTCCAGCTCGTCGGTCACCGCGTCGAGCATCCCCTGGGCGATCTCGAGGGTGACGAACGCGAGCACCGGGTGACCGGCGGCCACGAGATCGATGTCGGGGCCGTAGCCGCTGATGACACCGGCCCGCTCGAGCTTGGCCAGCCTCGACTGCACCGTCGCGCGGGCGACCTTGGTGATCCGGGACAGCTCGAGGTCCCCGACTCGTGGGTGCTCGCGCATCGCCTCGACGAGCGCGACATCGAGCTGATCCATACGTCCTCCAGATATGCAGATTGTCCAGATGATTTGCAGTCTACGCGGCTCATGTAGGACATGTGACCACCCTTGACTGCGCCGCTTGCCCATCCCGCCGCGATGGGTTGATGTAGTGCCATGACCCTCGACCTGACTGACGCCGAACGCCTCGCCCACCTCGACCTGGACCAGCTCAAGCAGCTCGTCGGTCTGGTGGAATACGACACCACGACCGACCCCTTCCCGGTCACCGGGTGGGACGCCGTCGTGTGGGCCGTCGGCAACGCCACGCAGGCCGCGCACTTCTACCAGTCCGCCTTCGGCATGGAGCTCGTCGCCTACTCGGGACCCGAGACCGGCAACCGCGACCATCACGCGTACGTCCTGGAAAGCGGCGCCGTGCGGTTCGTCCTCAAGGGCGGCGTCGCTCCCGACAGCATGATCCTCGACCACCACCGCGCCCACGGTGACGGTGTCATCGACATCGCCCTCGAGGTGCCCGATGTCGACGCGTGCATCGACCACGCCCGCGCCCAGGGCGCCACGATCCTCGAGGAGCCGCACGAGCTGAGCGACGAGCACGGCACCGTGCGCATCGCCGCGATCGCGGCATACGGCGAGACCCGCCACACGCTCGTCGACCGCAGCGCGTACTCCGGCCCCTACCTGCCCGGCTACGTCGAGCGCCGCTCATCGATCGCCAAGCCCGCCGATGCGCCCAAGCGGATCTTCCAGGCGCTCGACCACGTCGTCGGCAACGTCGAGCTCGGGCACATGGACGAGTGGGTCGACTTCTACAACCGGATCATGGGCTTCACCAACATGGCCGAGTTCATCGGCGACGACATCGCGACGGAGTACAGCGCGCTGATGAGCAAGGTCGTGGCGAGCGGCAACCACCGGGTCAAGTTCCCGCTCAACGAGCCGGCCGTCGGCAAGCGCAAGTCCCAGATCGACGAGTATCTCGAGTTCTATCGCGGTCCCGGCGCCCAGCACCTCGCCCTGGCCACGAACGACATCCTCGACACGGTCGACCGGCTGCGCGCCGCCGGCATCGAGTTCCTCGACACGCCGGAGTCGTACTACACGGACCCCGAGCTGCGGGAGCGGATCGGCAACGTACGCGTGCCGATCGAGGAGCTGCAGAAGCGCGGGATCCTGGTCGACCGCGACGAGGACGGCTACCTGCTGCAGATCTTCACCAAGCCGATCGGCGACCGCCCGACCGTGTTCTTCGAGCTCATCGAGCGCCACGGCTCGCTGGGCTTCGGCAAGGGCAACTTCCAGGCGCTGTTCGAGGCGATCGAGCGGGAGCAGGCCAAGCGGGGCAACTTCTGACGCACACAGGGGTTGCGATTTGGCGATGCGGGGAAGACTGTGGGTTGAGGGGTGGCGCGAGGCGCCGTAACCATCCGCAGGACAGGCTCGTTGACCACCTCACAGTCGAGGTACGGAGTCACAATGACCAGCACGCAGATCCTCATCGGGGCGCTGATCGAGGTCCAGGCCCTGCTCATCGCCTGGGCGATCTACCCCAAGATCTTCCGCAAGTCCCAGCGCGGCTGATCAGCGAGTGCGCGCTCGCGCATACTGCCGGGACCGACGGGTAGCACCTTCGCGAGAAGGAGGTACCCATGGCAACCGCAAAGCAGACGCGAGCGGCCAGGCAGAACGTACGCAAGGCAGTGAGCGCAGCCAAGAAGAAGCGGTCCCTCGCGCACATGCCCAAGGCGACCAAGACGGCACTCGGCAAGCAAGGTGCGGCGGTCGCGCAGCGCAAACGCACCGGTGGGAGCGAGCCCAAGACGCGTCAGGAGCTGTACGACGAGGCGAAGCGCCGCGACATCAAGGGCCGCTCCAAGATGGGGCGGGACGAGCTCGCGAAGGCACTCGGCCGCTCCTGAACCCGCTCGACGCTGCTTCAGTCGGGCTGCGCGGCGGGCAGGTGCACCGTGACGCGAAGGCCTCCACCTTCCCGGGCCGTCAGCGTGAGGGTTCCGTCGTGCGCCTGGGTGATGCTCTTGACGATGGCGAGGCCGAGGCCCACCCCCGCGTGGTCGGACCGGATGCGTTCGGTGCCACGCTGGAACGGCTCGGTGAGTGTCGAGACCACGTGAGGGACGAGGTCGGGGCCGGTGTTCTCGACCGTCAGCCGCACACCCTTGGACTCGACGCCGGTCGTGACCCACACCCCGCCCTGCTGAGGCTGGTTGTGGACGATCGCGTTGTGCACGAGGTTCGTCGCCATCTGCAGCAGGAGCGCGTACGAGCCGTTGGTCGGGGTCGCCTCGACGGAGGTCTTGATGGCAAGACCGCGCTGCTCCGCGAGCGGGAAGAGCGTCTCCGTCGCCTCCTCGGCGATGAGGGACAGGTCCACCAGCTCTCGCGTGAAGGACCGCTTATCGGCGCGGCTGAGCAGGAGCAACGCCTCGGTGAGATCGATCGCCCGGGTGTTGACGTAGAGGAGCCGGTCGACCAGCTCGCCGGTGTCGTGGTCCGGATCGTTGCGGGCAACCTCGAGAAGGGTCTGCGTGATCGCCAGTGGGGTGCGCAGCTCGTGTGAGGCGTTGGCGGCGAACCGCTGCTGCTCGGCGACCTGTGCCTCGAGCCGCGCGAGCATCGCGTCGAAGCTGTCCGCAAGCTCGCGGAACTCGTCCTGGCGGCCCTCGAGCTGGATCCGGTGGGACAGTGACCCGTTCCCGGCCTGGCGGGTGGCATGGGTGATGCGGGTCAGGGGTGCCAGCATGCTGCCGGCGAGGATCCATCCGCCCAGCAGACCGAACAGCAGCAGGAACACCAGCGCCCAGGTTGCCTTCGGCACGAACGCAGCCATCAGGTCGGAGCGATTGGGTGCAGCAACCGGGCCGTTCGTCACCTCCGGCACGTACCGCAGCAAGAAGACCCACACGACCGTGAGCAGCAGGCCACCGGCGACGATGAGGAAGCCGGCGTAGCTGAGGGTGAGCTTGAGCCGCACGCTCAAGCCTGCCGGCCTATCCACCGTCCTCCCCTCCGGGAGCCGTGTCGATGCGGTAGCCGACGCCCGGAACCGTGGCGATGATCCACGGTTCGCCGAGGCGTTTGCGCAGCGCCGAGACCGTGATGCGTACGGCGTTGGTGAACGGGTCGGCGTTCTCGTCCCACGCGCGTTCCAGCAGGTCTTCGGCACTGACGACACCGCCCTCGGCAGCGACGAGGACCTCGAGCACGGCGAACTGCTTGCGGGTGAGCGCGACGTAGCGACCGTCCCGGAAGACTTCGCGCCGGAACGGGTCAACACGCAGACCGGCGATCTCCCGCACGGGTGGCCGGCTGTGCGCGCGCCTGCGGTCGAGTGCTCGGAGCCGGAGCACGAGCTCGCGGAGCTCGAACGGCTTGGTCAGGTAGTCGTCGGCGCCCAGCTCGAAACCGGAGGCCTTCTCGTCGAGTCGATCGGCGGCGGTGAGCATCAGGATCGGCATGCCGCTGCCGGAGGCCACGATGCGCTTGGCGATCTCGTCGCCCGAAGGACCTGGGATGTCACGGTCGAGGACCGCGATGTCATACGTGTTGATGCCGAGCAGCTCCAGCGCGGTGTCACCGTCACCGGCGAGGTCGGCTGCGATCGCCTCGAGGCGAAGCCCGTCGCGAATGGCGCCTGCCATCAGGGGCTCGTCCTCGACGATCAACACGCGCACAGTCCTGATGCTACGAGTCGGCGCATATCGCCGGCGTATCAAAAACCACATACGTGCTGACAACGTCGCGCTGCCTTGACTGTGGGCATGTCCCTTCGCATTGCCCTCCTGGTCCTCGGCACCACGCTGGTCGGCGTCCTTGGCTACCCGCTGCTGGAGGCCTCCTCCTCGCAGGCCGACGGTCACGTCACCGAGAGCGTGACGGTGTTCGACGACGTCCCAGCCGTGGCCAACCTCGACTCCGACCTCGTCGCTGCCCTCCGGCGAGCGGCGACCGACGCTGCTGGGGACGGCGTCACGTTCAGGGTCACCAGCGGCTGGCGTTCTCGGGAGTACCAGGAGCGACTGCTTCGCGAGGCCGTCTCCGAGTACGGCTCGGCGGCGGAGGCGGCTCGATGGGTGGCCACGCCGGAGACGTCATCACACGTGTCCGGCGACGCGATCGACATCGGCGACTCCGATGCCATGCAGTGGTTGTCCCGGCGCGGCGCTTCATACGGGCTCTGCCAGATCTACGACAACGAACCCTGGCACTACGAGCTCCGGCCCGATGCCGTCGAGCGCGGTTGCCCGGCCAGGTACGCAGACGCCGCCCACGATCCCCGGATGCAGCAGTGAGAGAGTGCCGTACCCGGACACGTACTTCGACTTCACGTTGTCGGGGCCGGACGGGGAAGGTCAGAAATTCGTTGAGCCGCTTGTCAGAATCGAACTGACGACCTTTTCATTACGAGAGGTTGATAGGTACGTTTTTCCTTGAAATCGCAGGCCCATACGTGCCTCCGATTGCATCGATTCTCACGGCGGGGGCGCGCCGGGGGCGCGCGCCCATTCAAGGGTGCTGAACCATGTGCGAGCCTGACATCCTCACCACTAGTGACCTCGGACTGAGTTTTTTGCCCATCATTTCAGTTGCATTTATGACTTCGGGGGCGCTTTTCGCCGTGGGGGGCGCCGGAGTCCCTGACACGTTGTGACGCGCATTCCATCCACCCGAACGCTGCCGGCCCACATAGGGCCACGCCTAGGCCCGTGCCGTGCCCTATTCATCTGATCCCCCAATCGGGACACATTTGCGGCCAACCGACGGCGCTGCGCGTCCCGGCGCCCCGATTCTTCCCGAGACGATGGAGACTTCACATGGTCCACGACTACACGAACACGCGTATTGAGAAGTGCCCGCCGACTGCGAGGGCCGCACATGCCGTCGCGTCGACCCCCGCGGCGAGCAGGGGAATCTACCTGCATCGTTCGCCCCGCTCGATGAGGAGGTAGAACGAGCCAGTCGGACGGGTCCGACATCAGTCGTGAGTGGCCAGCCATGTTCGCGGCACTGTTGCGCCTGCGCTCGCTCACGTCGATCCAGTCTCCCGGACTGCGAGATTTTCTCCGATCCAGTCTCGTACGTCGGTCACGGGGACCCCGCGGCGTGCGTTGAACGTCCCGTTCTTGTCCCACGCCACCCCTCGGCCTTGAGCGAACACGGCGCGGTACTTCGCCGTCATGTTGTCGGGGTCGCCGGCAAGCTCGTCCAACAGAAAAGGAACGGTCCACTCCGTGCGCTTGAACGGACGCTCGAGAACTGCTTCCAGCGCGTCCGCTAGCTCTCCGTAGGTGATGGTGTCGCCGGCGAGGTAGACGATCTCATTGCGGATTCGGGGTTCGGCGAAGACAATGTCGGCGGTCAAGGTGCCGATGTCCTCGGGGGTCGTCAGCGTGACGGCTGTGTCCAGGCTCCCCAAGGCGTTGACCGTGTCGTTCGCCAGGTCGACCATGCCGACGTCCGGTTCGAACAAGTAGTTCATGAACATTCCGGTCGAGATGATGACCCATTCGGTCTCGTCCTGGGCTCGCAGCAGCTCGCGCACATCCAATTGCGAGTCGAAGATGTCCTGCGGACTTCCGCGACCGATCACGTCGAAATCGACGCCGAACTGCCACGGAAAATAGCGCCGGATCTTCGCCTGAAGCACCGCCTTTGCCACCTTCATGGGCGCGTCGAGCCCAGCGGTTATACCCGTGCACCCGATCACGGTGTCGTATCCCGCGAACAGCGATGCGAGTTCGCCAACGGAGTTCCTCACGAGGTCGCCCTCGACGATGTCGATCCCGAGATTGCGGATCTCGGCTATGTCACGCTGCTTCTCCGGCACGGCCGAACTGACGGTGCTCGCACGCAACAAGACACTGACGGTCGCACCCTCCGCGTTTCGAGCTCGGCGCGCAACATTGCGCAGCACGGGCATGCCGAGCTCCCCTGCTCCAATGACAAGGATCGATCGAGAAGTCGGGATGGAAGATGTGATTGGCATGGGTGGCATTCCTCATTTGCTTCTTGCATGTTCGAGCGATGTCTTGTCATCAGGCAATTCAGAATCGCTCGATGCTTGCCGTGCCCGGGTCGACATCGACCCCAGCAGGCGTGTGCGACCCAGTCTCGGACAGCCGACTGTTGAGTCCCAGATGAGCGTGTCAGCCAAGAACTTCGACGAAAGCTGCCACCGTGAAGAAGATTCCGATGAACAAAAGCGTTCGTCCGAGTCCAACCATGAGCTGCCATCGCCAGCTATTGCGGTCCGCCCACTCCACGGGCGCCCGCAGCGAGGTGCGTCCCGCCCCAGCCGAGATGGCCTTGATGTCAGATGAACCGAGGTGGCGAGCGGCGGCACTACCGCCAGCTTGGCCTCCCCGCGCATTGCGGATCACTCGAGTCCGCCC
The DNA here is from genome assembly GCF_056403535.1 of Aeromicrobium sp. P2_G6. Classification (NCBI taxonomy): domain Bacteria; kingdom Bacillati; phylum Actinomycetota; class Actinomycetes; order Propionibacteriales; family Nocardioidaceae; genus Aeromicrobium; species Aeromicrobium sp. P2_G6. The sequence continues at coordinate 512,131 of NZ_JBFUFH010000001.1, forward strand.
CGCCCATGCGGCCGGGGCCCTATGCTGTGCCGCCGTCTCGCGGGTGGTGATCGACATCATTCGTCCCTTCAAGGCCACGGTGCAATCGGTTGCAACGATGCCACCAAAACATAGCTATCGTCAAGGCCTCAACCGAACCCAGTGCCTAGATCGCCGGCATCTGGTGAGTGGGCGGCGCGGTCGATTCGCGAACGACCAACGACACCGGCAGCATCACGGTCTGTTGCTCGAGGGAACCTGAGTCGATCGACTCCAGAATCAGTTGTGCAGCACGCATGCCCATGGCCTCGGTGGGCACTCGAACAGTCGTCAAGGGGGGCCAGAAGTCCTCGGCAAAGGGCATGTCGTTGAAGCCGACGACAGACACGTCATCGGGGCAGCGCAACCCGCGAGCACGGATGACGCGCAACGCTCCCAATGCGATGAGGTCATTGCCTGCCACTACGGCGGTCGGCCTCACGTCACCGTCCAAAGCCTCGGCCATGCTGCGCTCACCAGCGTGGGCACTGAGCGCCTCGGAGGAAACGACGCGCCCTGTCACGCCGGGACTCTGATCGCAGGCAGCCTCGAACGCCTGGGCCCGCCTCAAGCTGGTGGACAGGTTCGGAGGCCCGGCGAGATGGACGATGTCCCGATGACCCAACTTCACCAGATACTCCACCGACGCCCTGACACCGCTCGAGTCGTCGCCGGTGACCAAGGGGTACGGCACCGATCCGGCGTCGCGGTTGAGCAGCACGACCTTCACGCCGGACTCGTACAGCTCGGTCAGAACGGATTCGTCCCGGTGGCCCGATGCCACGATGAGACCGTCCACGCGACGGTCAATGAGAGACAGCAGAGCGGTGCGCTCGGTCGCCTGGTCGCCATCGGTGTTGACCATCAACGACGTGTAGCCGCGGGGATTGACGAACCGCTCGATCCCTCGGATGACGGGAGGAAAGAACGGGTTGGTGATATCAGGCAACACGACGCCGATGGTCATCGAATTGCTGGTTCGCAAGCCACGGGCCAATGCGTTCGGCACGTAGCCGAGCTGTCGCGACGCACGCTCGACCTTCTCGAGCGTCTCGCGACTCACCTGATGCCGTGTGCGTTCGTTAAGTGCGCGCGAGACGGTGCCTTTGTGCACCTCGGCCATCTTGGCGACGTCCTCGATGGTTGCCCGCCGCGTCGACTCGATCCGTCGGGTGCCTTCCTCGCGATTCATCCTGGTACGACTCCAACCTCAGGCTCACGCCAGAGACCCCAGGCAACGCCGGATGCCTCGGCAGGCAATCGATGCGCATTTCGCATGCTGACGATCATCATAGGCGCGAAGGAGCGTTGCGTGCTGTAGGTGGACGGTCCGCGCGCCCACGCCCCGCGCCTCCGCCGCCAAGGCACTACGAGCGGTCCGAGCCGGAACACACCTAGATGATGATGCTCAACGGGTTCTCGATCCGTTTCGTCAACGCCGCAAGCCACGACGCGGCGATCGCACCGTCGATGACGCGGTGGTCTGCCGACAAGGTCACAGTCATCACCGACGCCACTTCGAGAGTGCCGTCGTCTGCGACCACGGGCTTCCTGGAAGCTGCTCCGACGGCGAGGATCCCAGCCTGAGGTGGGTTGATGATGGCGGAGAACTCCGAAACCCCATACATACCGAGGTTCGACACGCTGAACGCTCCACCCTCGATCTCCTGCTGCTTGAGCCGGCCGTCACGAGCACGTTGGGCTACGTCCTGGATCGCCACGCTCAGCTCGCTGACCGACAGGCGGTCGACACCACGGATGACGGGCGTGATGAGTCCGGACTCGATCGAGACCGCCACCGAGATGTCGGCGTGAGCGTACTGACGAATCGCATCGTCAGACCAAGTCGCGTTGGCTTGCGGGACGTCCATCAACGCACCTGCAACCGCCTTCACCACCAGATCATTGACCGAGATCCTCACGTCGCTGGCTTCATTGAGCCGTCCCCGCAGCGCCAGGAGCTCGTCCATCCGGCAGTCCGCACTCAGGTAGAAGTGCGGAACCGTCGCCTTGCTCTCGCTGAGCCGTCTGGCAATCGCGCGTCGCATGCCGGTGTGCGGCACGTCGACGTACGTCGCTGCGTCAGTTGACGGTGCCGGATCCTCAACGGGCCCGGCTGGCGCTGAAGCTCCGGCGCCGTCGGCTGCAGCTGGTGCGGCAGTCGCCGACTCATTGGAGCCTGCTAGCAGAGCCTCCAGGTCGCGCCTGACGATGCGCCCGTTGGGTCCCGAACCGTTCACACCGGTCAGGTCGATGCCGCGATCCCGTGCGAGGCGACGCACAAGCGGGCTCATGAACTGGCGCCCGCCGTCACCGGCGCCATGGCCAGAACCAGTCTCCGTGTCCGGCGCGGCTGGCGGCACATGGGTGATCGTGCGATCCGCAGTAGGCGTCGCGTGCTCAAGAGGCGGTGCCGTCTCACGTGAGTCGTCCGATTCTGCTACCGCTGATGCTTTCGCGTCGGCCGCAGGTTCTGATGGTGTCGCCGAGTCGGCTCGAGCTTCCGCGAGCGCGTCTTCCAGCGACTGGCCTCCGACCGCGATGGCGGCGATCGGGGTGCCGACCTCAGTCGCCTTGCCCTCGTCGACAAGACTCCCCGCGAACGTGCCGCTGAAGTCCACCTCGATGTCGACAACGGCTTTCTCGGTCTCGATCTCGACGATGGCCTGCCCCGCGGCGACGTCGTCGCCCGCTTTGACCAGCCATGTCTGGATGGCGGCCGAACCAGTGCCGGTCGCCACCTCCGGCATCCTCACGACCGTCATGACTGACCTCCCCATCCTTTGCGGGCCTTCTCCAGGCCTTCGACAACTTCCTCCGTGCGAGCGATGGCTGCGCGCTCGAGCACCTTCGAGATGCTCGGACTCGCCTCACCACCGGTCACCCGCTGCACGGGCTGATCCAGCCAGTCGAAGAAGCGGCGCTGGATCTCGTCGGACAGCCATCCGCCGTAGGACACCCCTCGTGCCCCCTGCTCGACGATGAGCACGTTGTTGGTCTTCTTGACGCTCTCTTCGATGGTGTCCCAGTCGATGGATGCACGATCGAGCCACCGCAGGTCCACCACTTCCGCATCGATGCCGGTCTGCTCGACCGCTTCGAGCGAGTGCCCGACCATCGACAGGTACGTGAGCACGGTCAGGTCATTTCCCTCACGACGGATCGCGGCACTGCCCGGCGGGATGATGTAGTCCAGGTCCGTATCGGGGAGGCGGTCCTCCTGCCCGTACAGATCGACGTGCTCGATCACCAGGACCGGATCCTCTAACGCTAGTGCAGCGTTCACGAGACCCACGTAGTCGGCGGCGTTTGAGGGGGCGACAATGCGCCAGCCAGGCTGCGTCGCGAAGATGCCAGCCGGGTCCATCAGGTGCTGGGAACCGTAGCCCGAACCCATCGAGACCTTGGTGCGCAAGATCAGGGGCACCTGGTTGTTGCTGCCGAACATGTGGCGCACCTTGCCCACCTGGTTGAACACCTGGTCAGCGGCGACCCACATGAAGTCTGGGTACATGAATTCGACGACGGGCCGGAACCTGCCATCGAGGGCGACGCCGCCGGCCAGACCGAAGAACCCGTTCTCGCTGATGGGGGTGCCGATGACCCGGTCGCCGCCGTATTTCTTGAACAGTCCCTTCGTGGCTCCATTCGTGCCGCCGTTGAGCCGGTGCACGTCCTCGCCGAGAACAATGATGCGTTCGTCCTGCTCCATACGACGGTCCATTGTGCTCGCCACTGCCTCGACGAACGTGACGTCGCGCCATGCGCCAGCATGTTCGACCGGGTCGGAGGCGGTGAGCGAGTCCAGCTCGGAGGCATCGCCTCGCACTCCCCTGTCGACGACGGCCGGGTCCGGCCAGAGGTCTGGGCGGATACGACGGCGTCCCGAGCGCTCCGGGTCGGGCTCTGTCAACTGTTCCGCGATGGCTGCCATCGCCTGCGTAGCCTGCTCCCGGACTCCCTCGATAAGGGTCTCGTCCAGCTGACCGAGCTTCATCATCTCGGTCGCCATACGCTCCAGGGGATCGCGAGCCTTCCACTGCCCTTCCTCGTCCTTCGTCCGGTAGCCGAACGCCGACCCCGGGTAGGGGCCGTTCTGGTGGAAGAAGCGGTAGACCTCGGCCTCTACGACAGCCGGACCTTCGCCGCTGCGCATCCGATCTAGCGCCTCGCCCATGGCGAGGTGCACGGCCAACGGGTCCATGCCGTCGACCCTCCACGACGGGATGCCAAATCCCTGCCCGCGGACCGAAAAGCGGGGGTCGGCGGTGACTTCACTGGCGTGGGTGGACACTGCATACAGGTTGTTCTCGACGAAAAAGGCAACCGGGAGCTTCCACGCGGCTGCCAGGTTCATCGACTCCAAGACCGAGCCGATCTGGCTCGCGCCGTCTCCGAAGTAGTTGATCGATACATCGGTCGTGCCGGCGTGCTTCTGCGCCCATGCGTTGCCGGTGGCCAGCGGCGCGCCGCCACCGACGATGGCATTGGTGCCAAGAGCCCCCGCCTCCAGCCACTGCAGATGCATCGAGCCGCCGCGTCCGCCGGAGAAGCCGGCTGCCAGACCGAGGATCTCGGCCATCGTGCGCTCGAAGAGCGACTGCAGAGGTTCGGTGACCAAATCGTCCAGCTTCAGTGAACCCGCGCTGACGTGTTCAATGGCCTTGGCCAAGAACTGGTGATGCCCGCGGTGGGATCCGTTGACGCCATCGCTCGAGCGCAACCCGACGATGGAGCCGACCGCACCGCCCTCTTGGCCGATGCTCGAGTGGGCGGGCCCGTGGACCAGCCCGGCACCCGCGAGGTCGAGCACGGTCTCCTCAAAGGCGCGGATGAGGTGCAGCTGTCCGAGGATCGTCGCGAGCAGGTCAGGATCCGCCGACTTCCAGTCTGCGGCCGTGGTCTCCAGCTGGATCCAGTCCGCCCCGGTCTCCAGCCGCCGTCTCTTCGCCATCACGCATCCCTCTCACCTCGAACGTGCCATCAATCGAAGGCAATGGCGACCACAATAGAGTGTCACTGGATCCAATGCAATGGGTTGCAGTACTCTAGGTCCGCAGTTTAGTCTGTTCACCGGACCGACTGCATCCAATCGAAGGAGGTGGGACGAGGATGACCTCGTCACTGCCGGGACTCAGAGGGGTCGACCATTTCGGCATCACTGTTCCTGACATCGAGGAAGCAGAAAGCTTCCTCGTTCGCGTCCTGGGTGCCGTCCCCGTCTATACGCTTCCCGGCAAGAATGCGAACGACGACTGGATGACTCGCCAGATGGGTGTACATCCAAGGACCACGATCAAGCACATCCGCTTCTACCGGCTGGGGAACGGCGGCAACCTCGAGGTGTTCGAATACGAGGCTGCTGACGGTCAGGCGTCTCAGCCACGCAACAGCGATCTCGGCGGCCATCATCTCGCCCTGTACGTGGATGACCTTGATGAAGCAGTGGCCTATCTTCGAGCCCACGACGTCGAGATCATGGGAGAGCCTACGGCCAGTCAGGACGCCTCTGCAGGACAGCGCTGGGTGTACTTCCGCGCCCCATGGGGTCTGCAGTTCGAGTTGGTGAGCTATCCGCAGGGCAAGGCATACGAACGCGCAACCGAAGTCCGCCTGTGGCATCCCGGCGGCAGCACGACATGACGACGATTCCTGAGGATGCCCCGCATACCCACGCTCGACGCACCCGCGACGGGGATGCTGGACTGCGCATCGCACAGTCCATCCGCGACGGGATCATCTCGGGCGAGTTCGCGCCCGGCATCCGTATCCGACAAGAAGACCTTGCTGAACGGTTCGGTGCCAGCCGCGTCCCTGTGCGAGAGGCCATTCGTCAACTGGAGTACGAGGGGCTGGTCACCGTCGTCGCCAACAGCGGTGCGTGGGTGTCACAACTGACCCTCGCCGAGTGCGAGGAGGTCTACCAGATGCGCGAACGCCTCGAACCCCTCCTCCTCGGAATCAGCGCACGCTCACTCGGCACGGACGACATAGACAGGCTGCAGACGTTGGCCGAACAGATCAGCGTGGTCGGGCCCGACGTCGATGCGTTCCTGCGACTCGATCGGGAGTTCCACCTGGCGACTTACGCCGGTGCTCAAACCGCGCAGCTGGGCGAGCTCATCCAGAAGCTGTGGAACACGACCGCTCCGTATCGACGCGCCTACGTCTCGCACTGGAGTCCGGAGTCACACCGGATCGCGATCGAGGAGCACCACCTCATGCTCGCGTCACTCAAGGACGGCGACACCCAAGAGGCCGAACGCATCCTGGGTAGTCACATCCGTCGCACGCGCCGCCAGCTCTCGCACCACCCGGACGTCTTCGACGTCACCGACTCGCGCGGACCGTCGCGCGATCCTTCACCGAGGGGAAACTCATGAGCATCACCACTACCAATCCGGCAACAGGTGCGGTCGAACGAGAGTTCGCCGCACACACGCCCGATGAGGTCGAGGCGCGTATCGCCGCCGCCGACGCGGCTTTCCATGCCCTCGCGTCCACCGACTTCGCCGCGCGCAGTGACTGGATGAGGGTCGCGGCCCACCTACTCGAAGGCGACGTCGAAGAGCTGTCGTCCGTCATCACGCTCGAGATGGGCAAGCCTTTGGCACAGGCCCGCGCCGAAGTGCTCAAGTCGGCCAAGGCCATGCGCTTCTACGCCGACCATGCAGAAGCGATGCTCTCGGGGCGGACCCTGGACGATCCGTCCGCGGTCGGCGCGAGTGAGGCGTATGTCCAGTACCAGCCCATCGGCGCAGTCCTGGCCATCATGCCGTGGAACTATCCCATCTGGCAGGTCATCCGATTCGCAGCGCCCGCTCTGATGGCTGGCAACACCGCTCTGCTCAAGCACGCGTCGAACGTTCCCCAGGCCGCGCTCTACCTCGACACGCTCTTCGAGCGGGCCGGCTTCCCGAGGGGAGCGTTCCATTCCCTGCTCATCCCGGCGTCGCAGGTCGAGCGCGTCATCCGCGACCACCGCGTCGTCGCCGTGACCCTCACAGGCTCGGAGCCAGCCGGTCGATCCGTCGCAGCCATCGCCGGATCCGAGGTCAAGCACGTCGTCCTCGAACTGGGCGGCTCCGATCCGTTCGTCGTGATGCCGAGTGCAGACCTGGGCGCGGCAGTCAGGACGGCAGTCGTCGCACGGACGACCAACAATGGTCAGGCCTGCATCAACGCGAAGCGATTCATCGTCCACACCGATGTGTACGACGACTTCGTCTCACAGTTCGCCGAGGCCATGTCCGCCCTGACGGTCGGGGACCCTGCCGATGCATCCACCGACGTCGGCCCTATCGCCACCAAGGGCGGCTTGAGCGAGCTCCACGACCTCGTCGACGACGCACTCGAGAAGGGCGCAAAGGCCCACGTCGGCAATTCCGGACCTGGCGGCGACGGATGGTTCTACCCGCCGACAGTCCTCACCGACGTCACGCCCGACATGCGCCTCTACGCAGAAGAAGCCTTCGGTCCCGTCGCGACCGTCTACCGCGTCGACGACATCGACCACGCGCTGCGCGTGGCGAACGACTCGACGTTCGGCCTGAGCTCGGCCGTGTGGACGACCGACCCAGCCGACACCCAGCGTTTCGTCAACGGCATCCAGGCCGGTGCCGTGTTCGTCAACGGGATGTCCGTGTCGTACCCCGAGCTCCCCTTCGGCGGGGTCAAGGACTCAGGAGTGGGACGCGAGCTGTCCGCCGAAGGCATCCGCGAGTTCTGCAACGTCAAGAGCGTCTGGAAGGGCTGAGACCCCGCCTGCAGTTTCCAACCCACCCAAGGTCGCCATACGGCGACCCGAACAGGAGATACACATGAGCAACGACCGCATCACCCGCAATCCCGCCCCCGTCATCCCGGGCATCTCCGACAGCGTCAAGGTCACCGCCGGCGACCTCCTTTTCGTCTCGGGAGCCGTCGGCTTCGAGGACGACGGATCGGTCCCGAGCGATTTCGCCCGTGCCGTCGAGCTGACGCTGCGTGAGGTCGAGAGGGCTCTGAAGGACGGCGGGGCAACCTTTTCGGACCTGGCGAGGGTCAACGTGTACGTGGCAAATCTCGATCAGGACAAGCTCATGACCTATCGCCGAGTGCGCGACACCATCATCGACACCGAGCGGGTCCCGGCCAGCACTGTCATCGGCGTCCAGTGGCTCTTCAACGACTCGACCATCGAGATCGACGCCATCGCGGCCATCTGATCTGGTTCACAAAGCGCTCGGTCCCTCGTGAGTCTCACGAGGGACCGAGCGCTTCTTCGTCTGCCGAGTCTCAGTACGGGTTGGCCACGAACAGCTCCTGAGCCGGGAACTTCGTCAGCACCTCGATGCCATAGTCGGTGACGACGACCTCCTCCTCGATACGAGCGGCTGAGGTCCCGTCTGACGCCGGGCAATAGGTTTCCATGGCGAATACCATCCCCACCTCGAGCTCGACCGGATCGCGCATCGAGTTCAACCGCGAGATGATCGGTCGTTCGTGCAGGCCCAGACCGAGACCGTGGGCGAACTGGAGACCGAATGCCGCGAGCTCGTTGTCGAACCCGAACTCCTCGGCCTTCGGCAGGACCGCTGCAACCTGGTCGCTGCCCACCCCAGGCCGGATGGCGTCAAGTGCCCGGTCCATCCATTCGCGCGCCTGCGCATAGGCGTCACGCTGGCTGTTGGTCGCCCAGCCCACGCCGAACGTGCGGTAGTAGCAGGTTCGATATCCGTTGTAGGAGTGGATGACGTCGAAGAAGGCTTGATCGCCGGGACGGATGATGCGGTCGGTGAAGTTGTGCGGGTGCGGGTTGCACCGCTCACCGGAGATCGCGTTGACAGCCTCGACCTGATCGCTGCCGTACTCGTAGAGACGCTTGTTGGCGAGGGCGACGATCTCACTCTCGCGCACGCCAGGCTTCAGCGCGTCGACGATGTCCTGATAGACACCGTCGACCATCGCGGCCGCCTGGTTGAGCAGCATGATCTCGTCCTGGTTCTTGATGACGCGGGCATCGAGCATCCGCTGCTGCGCGTCGACCACTCGCAATCCCTGCCGCTGTAGCTCGAACATGAACGGCGGCTCGACGATGTCGACGCCGATGGGTGCGTCGGCGACACCTGCGGCGCGCAGGAGTGAGACGATCTCTGCGACCGCGTCCACCATGAGGCCACCGCCCTCCGGGTCGACGGCTCCTCGGAAACCCAGAAAACCAGCGCGATAGTTCTCTTCGGGGACCCAGTCGGAGTACAGCTGGTGGTGCCGAACCGCTGAACCGAAGTCCCACAAGATGGGGTCCTGGCCACGGATCAGCAGGGCGTAGCGGATCATCTTGTCACCGAGCGCGCCACCGATCCACGTCTGCGTCGTGTAGCGGATGTTGTAGAAGTCGAAAAGCAGGAACGCACCACAGTCGCTCGCCTCGAGTGCAGCCTTGGCCCTGCCAAGCCGGTACGCACGCAGCCGGTCGAAGTCGACGCGTTGCTCGTAGTCGACGCTGTTCTGACCAGGAGCGCCGATGGGCCGCCGGTCTGCCGGACGTTCGGTTGGACGCTCGAAACGTGGCCTCCCGGGCGCCTCTTCACGGTCGAACATCATCGAGCTTCCTCGAGCCCGTCGCTCACGGCGGCATTCTCGGACGCCAGCTCGAGGCCCGAGCCCTTGGCGACCGTCAGAAGCAGCGATGCGAAATCCTGCTCAGTGTTGCCGCTGCCGGCCTCCTGGGCGACCAGGTTGCGAACGACGGAAGCGACCGGCATGACGACGCCCAGGTCGTCAGCAGCGTGCAGGCCGAGGTCGAAGTCCTTCTGGAGCAGCACGCTGGTGAACGTCGGCGCGAAGTCCAGATTGACCAAGGCGGGCGTCTTGTAGCGTGTGTAGACCGAACCCATCACGGAGTCGTTGAGAAACTCCAGGAAGTCCTGCCTCCGCACGCCCGCCTTCTCAGCGAGAACTGTGATCTCGGCCAACGACTGCGTGACGACACCGAGGAAGACGTTGTGGGCAATCTTGACGACGCGAGCGACCTCACCCTCGCCGGCGTACGTGACCCCCCGTCCCCAGGTCGCCAGCAGCGGCTGAACAACGTCGAAGACATCCTTGGGACCGGACGCCACGACGGTGAGCTTGCCGGCCGCGATGACTTTGGGATTGCCCGAGACCGGCGTGGCCAAGAACCCAGTGCCGCGCGCGTCTGCAGCGGCACGAACCTCCTCGCTGACATCGACGGACACGGTCGAGGCGTCGCCGACAATCTTCGGCGCGCGGTCGGGGTTCGAGAACAGCCCGCTCTCACCCAGCATCACCTGGTGCAGGTCCTTCGACGCCGACACCATGCTGAACACGATGTCGCGATCAGCCAGATCGACGGGGTAGTCCACCACCGTGGCTCCGAACTCCGTCAGGGGCTCGGCCTTGGACCGTGTGCGGTTGTACACGGCGACTTCGTAGCCGGCATCCAACAGGCGCTTGGCCAATTGATATCCCATGCGTCCGGCACCGATCCATCCAACGGTGGGCTTGGCGGTCATCTGCGACTCTCTTCCATACATGTTGAGTTGAAGCAATCGATTGCAGTGTAGCGTTTTGCGTGTGCGCTGCTCAAGGCAGGCGACAGGATCAGTGGCTGTCAGAGAACAGGAAGGAAGGCGCGCGCCTCCCCTTCCAGGCCGACCAACACCTTGCCGTGCGCCTCAAATCCGGTCGCAGGCAGCAGGTGGGCGTGGCGGGCCGCGGTCGCCTGGTCGCGCCAGTACCGCTGGATGGGGTTGGCGTCGGCGAATGCGCCCGAGCCGTGCGCGCTGACCAGCATGTCGACGGCTTGCGTCACGTTGTCGACGGCGTGGCCGATATGGGCTCGCATAGAGACGCGCTCGGCATAGCTCGGGTACTCGCCCCGCTCGGCCGCCTCGTTCAGGCGGTCGGCGAGACCGATGGCGACGAGCTCGGCCGACTCGACCAGGACGGCGGCCTTCCCGATCGCGAGCTGCACGGCCACCGAGTCGGCCTGTCGTTCGTAGCCGGTGTAGGCGATGCCCTTGTTCGCCGCCCTCTCCGAGACGAGATCAATCACCGCATGGCCCATTCCCAAGTGCGGCCCCACGAGTTGGAGCGCAAGGGCGGGGACGAACGCCGTACCGTAGGGGGCCTCCGGGTTGACCCCACTGCCCGGGTAACGACCCTCGATCGCGGCCGTCAGGGGGAAGATCCGGTGCTCGGGCACGAACACGTCGTTCGCGACCTGCGTGTTGCTGCCCGTCGACTTCATGCCGGCCACGAACCAGGTCTCCTCTATAGAGAGGTCTGCTGCAGGGATGAGCGCCAGGGCGGTGTCGACCACGTTGCCGGCCGCGTCCTCGATCGGGACCCCCAGCAGGGACCAGTGCGCGTGGTGCGAGCCGGTTCCGTAGGTCCACTTGCCCGAGACCCGGTAACCCCCGTCCTCTTTGGCCGCCCGAGACGTCATGGCCATGACGATGGAGATCAGCTGATCGGGACCCTCACCCCAGACGTCCTCCTGCGCCTGCAGGGACATGAGGCTCAGCACCCATGCCCCTGAGCTCAGGATGCCGTAGACCCAGGCCGCGCCTCCGTCTCCGCGTCCGATCTCACTCGCGACTGCCACGGATGCCCGCAGGTTGCCGGCGAGCCCGCCGAAACGCGTCGGCACAGACGTCCGAAAAGCCCCGGTCTGCACGAGCGCATCGAACGCCTCGACGGGAATGCGGCGGCCGAGCTCGCCGTCCGGTCCACACCTGACCAGGAGCGGAGCAAGCTCGCGAACCTTCTCGACGACCTCGACGATCTCGGCGGGCAGTGCGATTCGTGTACTCATGGGATGCATCCTCTTCGCAAGGGGCGGGCGGACACCAGGTTGAACTAGATCATCGCCCCACTCTCATCCGAGCAGTCGCGGCGCACCCAGCGGCGCGCGAGAGGCGTCGATCGTACGCAGGTTCACCTCGGTGATGGCATGTCCGCGTTCGGTCAACCACGACGTGTGGCGGTTCATGATGTCGGGGTCGTGGCCGGGGATGATGCGATTGGTCTCTCGCTTCAGCTCCACCATGAGCTGCTGGTACAGATGAACCAGATTGAAGGAGTTGCCCTGGACGTATCCAGGCGCCCGCATGCCCTCGATATTCGAGTACCAGTACACCGTGTCGCCTGCAGCGACGAAGGGCCCGTTCTCGGTTTCGATCTTGAACCACTGGGAGCCGAACGTATGCGAATCGCGCGCCAAACGCGCGGTGACGCCGGGAAGCAGCTCGGTGTCTCCGTCCACGAACTTGATGCGCCCGTCAGCCAGACCGCTTGCCGCCCGCACCAGGTCAGTCGGATCGAACGACGAGAAGATCCACTCCTTCTCTGCCTCGGTGGTCATGTTGTTCGCGATCTCGACGGCCGACGACCAACCCGTGAACTCATCGCGCTGGACGTACAGCTGGGCGTTCGGGAACGCCTCGAAGTTGCCCATGTGGTCGAAGTGCATGTGCGAGACCAGGATGACTTCAATGTCCTCGGGTGTGTAGCCGACACGTGCCAGCACATCCTTGGGGCTTTCCCAGTCGACGAACGGATATTTCTCAAGCCAGTAGTCGTCGCGGAATCCGCAGTCGATGAGGGCCACGTGCTCCTTGCCGCCGACCTCTCCTCCCACGATCAGGGTGTACAGCATGGGTATGCGGATGTACCCCTGGTTGCTGAAGACGCCCGACCCGCCGAAGAAGTCGTGGGGCATGTCCGCATGGCAGAACTCGAGCGAGTAAATCGAATAGTCGGTGCGAGCACTGTGATTGCTGGTGCTGAGATCGTCCATGGCAGTGGTCCTTCTCGTGATGGGTTGTGGCGCGGGTCGCAATGGTTTGTCCAAACGATCACGTGCCCAGCGTCACCGGGAATGACAGGCGCTAGCGGCGCCTCAAGCCCGAAACCAGAGCATGCAATCGATTGCTACGGTAGGGCTGGTTAAACGATGCGTCAAGGGTCGCGGAGCCTCTAGATCATCCCCGCCTAGGCGGGGAACCGCGTTGCCCCGCCCACGCGCCCTCAGGCACTACGGTGGTCGGGCGCACACGTTCCGCACCGAGCGGAACGATCACGAGGCCGGAGGGAGGTACGAAATCGTGAAAGGACATGCGGCGATCGGTGCCCGCCTGCGGGCCGCCCGCGAAGCGCACGGCATGACCCTCCGCACGCTAGCCGACTCCATGGGTGTGACGTCGAGCCTTCTCTCCCAGATCGAGACCGACAAGGTCCTTCCGTCACTCAACACCCTCTATCAACTGGCAACACGGCTCGATCTCTCGGTCGATGAGTTGCTCGGCATCGGCGCACGGAATGCGCCGCAGGACGAGCCAGCTGTGGTGGTCCAACGTCAGGCGGACAATCCTTCGATCGTCATGGCGGGCGGCGTCCGGTGGGAGCGTCTAGCTCGCCGGCCAGACCTCGGACTCGAACCCCTCCGCATCACTTACGGCCCAGGCACAGCGAGCTCGCTGGATAGGGCCTTGGTGGCCGCGCCTGGACTCGAGTTCGGCATCATCCTGTCGGGCACTCTCACACTCAGAATCGGCTTCGAATCGCACGTCCTGGAGACTGGGGACTCCGTGTTCTTTGACAGGTCCAGGCCCCATGTCTATGTCAACGACAGCGACCAGGACGCCGATGGCATCTGGCTGGTTCTGCACGCGGCCGCCAATTCGCCGACGCCGACGGTGAACTCAACCCAGATCGGTTCTCTCGCTGACGTCCTACGGGTGCTGGACTCTCACGAGGACTGGTGAGGTCTGCTCAGCCGGCGAGTGCGGAATTCACATCGAGCCGATGCCATGTGCGGTCGTGATAGACCACAGGCGACAGGGCCGCGAGCTCGTCGACAGCCCTGTACTTCACCAGGTCCATAGCCTCTGCGACACACAGAGTGGAGCCACCGGCCCGGAGCCTGTCAACGACAGCCGCACGAACCACAATCGGCGCGGCTGGGAAGTAGCGTTCGCCGGTGCTGAGCACGGACCACTGCTCGGCATTCGCGAACCGGGCAGCACCGCTCATCGCTCCGAGCTTGGCTAGCCACAGGCTATCCGCGTCGACCATGTGAATGATCACAGACTCCGCCCGATTGAACACTCCTGCGGTGGACGACATGTCGGACACGGAGAATCCGACCAAGGGCGGCGTGGCGCTGATTGAGAACAATGAGCTGACCGTCATGGCCACGTGCTCACCGTCGGCGACGGCCGTGAGGACAGCCACTCCCGCCGGGTAGTTGCGGAAGGCCGTCTTGAACTCGTCGGTCGAGATTCCCGGATTCGTCGCTTCGGTGTTCACGCGGTTCTCCATCCTGTCGAGCCACCACCCGTGGTGGCAGCGTTCGCCGCACCCTGCAAACTGCGCGTTGCTGATCGATTGCACTTCAGTTTCACTGAATATCTATCCATCGTGACTCAACTCACGGCGCTCGTCAAGGGTCTGGAGCAACTTCCCAGCCAGCTTGCCAAGCGCCATCGTGGGATCGCGCACAACCGATTGTAGAACGCCGCGTTCGATCCCCAGCTCTAACCTCAGTTCGTCAATCCAAACCCCCTGACGCCTGGGCGCACCGCACAAGCACCTCAGCTCTACGCACTCCGCAGCAGGCCTGGCTCTCGGTCCACGAAGCCCAGCTTTCGCGGCCAACGGGCCGAACGGGCTACGCGCAGCACCGAAATAGTCCTGCGCAAACCACGCCGGTGGGACGAGGATGCTGTATTGTCAGTCGCTAGGTCCCGCAATCGATTGCGGAACGAGTGAGGAGAGTCGGACAGTGAGCAGTGCAGTGCAGGAATCGCAGATCATGGATGCATTTTTTGGCGCACCGGGTCCCGACCCGGCGATCGTGGCAAAGGCGCAAGCGCTGCAGCCGCTGATCCGTCAGTTTGCACAGCAAGGCGAGGACGATCGACGTGTCGCCGAAGAGGTGATCACAGCGATGAAGGATGCGGGACTGCTTCACATCTCGATTCCGCGTCGCTGGGGCGGCTATGGAGCCAACTTCCGCACCTTTATCGACACGGTCGCGGAGGTGGCACGCGCAGACGGTGCGACAGGCTGGGTGTCTGCACTGTTGAACTCGTCGACCTGGTTCGTGACGCTCTTCTCTGACCAGGCCCAGGAGGATGTCTTCGGCGCCAACCCGCAGGCGAGCGTATCCGCGGTCTTGTCTCCTGGCGGACCGTTCGTCCAAGCCAACTCCACCAAGAAGGTGGAACACGTGGACGGGGGCATCCGGGTTACCGGCCAGTGGGGCTACTCGTCCGGTTCCTTGCACGCGGACTGGGCTATCGTTCCGGTCCGCACCGGTGAGGACGAGAACGGGCTACCCATCAACTCGCTCGTGCTGATCCCCCGCAGCGACCTTTCCATCCAGGACACGTGGTTCGTCGCAGGTATGCGAGCAACGGGGTCGAACACAGTCGTGGCCGACGACGTCTTCATCCCTGAACACCGCATCGAGCTCATCGGCGATCTCGCTGCGGAGGAGTACGGTCGCGAGTGGGCCGAAGAGGACAACTATCACGCTTCATTTGTGCCAGTGGCGGAGATCATTCTCAGCTCGGCACAGATCGGGATGGCCCGCGCAGCCATCGACCTGACGCGCGCGTCTGGCGAGAAGCCGGTGACCTACACAGTTTTCAAGCACGCCAAGGATTCCGCGGTTCACCAGATCGAGCTCGCGAAGGCGCAGTCGGAGGTCGATCAGGCGCACCTCCTCGCGGCCAGAAGCTGCGCGGCGATCGACAAGGCAGCAATCGACCGCAGGAAGCTGACGGTCGAAGAGCGCGCTCGCACGCGCATGGACAACGGTCAGGCAGCGCTTCTCTGCCGCACGGCCATCAACCGCTGCCTCAGCATTAACGGCGCGTTCAGCTTTGCGGCAGTGAACCCCCTTCAACAGATCTGGCGCAACAGCGAGACGGCCAGCCGCCACGCCTTGGTGTTCCCCGAAATGGGCGCCGAGGTGTACGGCAAGGTGCTCTTCGGCAACGAGGATCCGGTCCAGCCGTTCTAGTGCGTCTTGTGCTGGTCTCGAGATCTCGCATCGCCGCTACCAGGGCCCCTCGTCATCTGACAAGGGGCCCTGGCCCGTTCGGCCTCGGCGGCAACACCCGACGACCGGACGCTGCCAGTTGAACCACCCCGGGTCGCGTGCGATCTTGATCAGATCGATAGCTTCAGAAAGGGTCCACCATGGATGCAGTCACTGCCTGGGCGTACGCTCATGGCGTCATTTTGGAACTGGACGATCCTGAGGGAGAAGATCCCGTCACTGAAGGTGACCAGCCAAGGCGCTAGCCGGCGCACCGGCGAGTGTGCGGACTCGTAGCGAGGAGTAGTGCGCGTCCCACCTGTTGCTCTCTGTCGCCGCAGGTAGTCTCCTGTCCACAGGAAGTCGACCAAGGTGGATGTCGCTGTCCGGCATTTGGGCCGAGCGGGCGATCAACGACGACTAGTGAGGTCCGATGACGACGACAGCGCCCGGCGCGCACGGCACGGCGAGCCGACGCGTCGCCGACGCCATGCGCGACGAGATCTTGCGGGGCCGGATGCCTCCCGGCGCACGGATCCGCCAGGAGGAGATTGCGGCTCGATTAGGGGCGAGTCGCGTACCTGTACGTGAAGCGCTCCGAATCCTCGAAGCTGACGGACTCGTGACGCTCGTCGCCAACACTGGAGCGTGGGTCGCTCACCTCAGCCTGAGCGAATGCGAGGAGATCTACCAAATCCGCGAGCGCGTAGAACCACTCCTTCTCCGATATGCCGCTCCTGGTCTGGGCGAGGAAGAGCTTCACGCGCTGGAAGAATTGGCAAGCCGAATGGAGGCCTCGTCCGATCTGGAAGAATTCCTCCGCCTGGACCGCGAGTTCCACCTGCTCTCGTACAGCACCGCAGAGACCGGCTTACTCGGCGATCTGGTCACCCGCCTGTGGAACACGACCCAGCATTACAGGCGGGCCTACTCGATCAGCCTGGACGCGAGGTCGCGCCGCGTGGTGCACGACGAGCATCACATGATAGTCGCATCGTTGCGCGCTGGCGACCTCGAAGGCGCCGAGCGGGCATTAGAAGGACACGTCCGCCGAACCCGACGTGGTCTCGCTGAGCATCCCGAAGTCTTTCAGACCCCGAGGCCTTCCCGAGACACCTGAAGATCGGGGCCCTGCGAGCCATCCGCCGCGGCTCAAACCTCAACCGCGCTCAGCGAGTCGATGTGGAAAAAATCGATGCCGTACGGCTCGACTGCCGCTGAAATTCGCCGCTCGCAGAAATCTCGCCCGAAATCGGTCAGCATGTATTCGTGAATCTGAAATGCTCGAGGTGCCCCGACTGCGATCGTGAAGTCGATGACCTGTCCCGTCGTTGACCACGGCGCCTGAATCGGGACACAGAGCAGGCTGACCTGCCGCGTCGGCACCGTAAACGAGTCGCCAGGATGATAGACCCCTTCGACCCAATAGGCGACGTTCTCGATGACCGGAATCGAGCGGTGAATGATCTCGTGTTGCCCACCGTAGGCGGATACATGAAAGCCGCCAGCGTCGAACTCCGCGCCCGGTTGAACCGGAACAATCCGGTCGCCGAGAGGCGCGAGTTGTTCTGCAACGGCCGGCGGAGCCCAGATCAGCAGCTCAGGATCACGAGAAGCCGCGGTCATAACCGTGTCCACGTCGAGGTGGTCAAAATGCTCGTGGGTGATGAGAACTGCACGAACGCCGTCGAGCGCTCGCTCGGGTTCAGACCAGGGTCCCGGATCGATGACAACTGCCCGGTCGCCATCGTCAATGCGCACACACGCATGCCCGAACTTTGTGACGGTCTTAGCCATGTTGTCGTCGCCGGCGATGATCGCCGGCGGGGCCCCTTTCAATTGAGATTGGCAGGGGCCGCACCTGGCCCCTCCGAAGGATCAGCTGAGTTCCCGGTTGAGGAAGAATCCGTCCGGGATCACGAGATCGTCGATGCTCACATCATGGATCGATGACTTCCCGAGACCGACCAACGCGCGCTCGATGGTGATCCGGAAGGAGTCCAGGACTTCGTAGACACCGCGTTCCCCATCCGCTGACAGGCCGTAGAACCATGGCCGACCGATCAGGACTGATCGGGCGCCCAGGGCGAGGGCCTTGATCACATCTGTTCCGCGACGAACACCGCTGTCGAACGTGATCTCGGCCTGGTCGCCCGCTGCGTCGACAACCGCCGGCAGGAATCTCAGCGGCGAGGGGGTAGTGTCCAGATTGTTGCCTCCATGATTGGACACTCCGATCGCCGTCGCCCCAATATCAATGGCACGTCGTGCATCGTCCGGGGTCACGATTCCCTTCACCATGAAGGGCCCATCCCACAACTCGCGCAGCCAGGCAGCGTCGTCCCAGGTCGGACCTGGTGTACTCATCCATTCGATCAATGCACCGACCAGCGTCGGCGCCACCCCGTCGCTGTTGCTCATGTTGGGAGCGCTCAGACCTGGCGCCCTGCCACGACGAACATAACGAAGAAACCAACGCGGATTCCCAAGCGCCATCGGCGCATATCTGATGATCGTCTTGAGGTCCAGACCATCCGGATAGACGGGCGATCCCCAGTCGCGTGGATTGAAAGCGACGCGAGCCCCGGAGAGATCCATGGTGAGGATCAGCCCCTTCACACCGGCTCGACGGAATCGCTCCACGCGCCCCGCGACCGTGTCGCGGTCTCCGGACAGATATACGTGCTGGAACGTGTTCGGATTTTCTCGCTGCACGTCCTCGACCGGCATGGAGGCGACCATGCTCAGACCGGCTGCGGTGCCGGCGCGCTTCGCGGCCCGCGCCACTGCCAGCTCCCCATCGGGATGCATGGCAAACGCGGCCGCTGGTGCGATCACGACAGGCAGATCGATGGTCTGACCCATGAAAGACGTCTTCAGGTCCGGGGTCGTCGCCAGCTCTGCACCGACACGCGGAATCATGCCGATCTGTTCGAATGCCGAGAGGTTGCCCCGCATCGTGGCTCCAGAGTCACTTCCGCCCTGGAGCGCGGAATACACATCTTTCGGCAACACCTTCTTCGCCCGGCGTTGCGCCTCGCCGACACTTTCGATCGGCCTATGCTTGAACAGGCTCATGCACCATCCTCGCTTTCCTCAAATAGTTCAGGACGGCGCCGAGAATGTCCGGCGTCCTCTTCCCGTGTGACTAGGTGACGGCCTGGTCCCGCCGCCGACCCCGATGCGCCTGGTTGGCGCCGTGCTCTAACAGAACGGAAAGCCATGAGCTTTCTCGGCGTTAATGCTTGAAAAGTGCACGGAGGGCGGCAAGGCTGGTCTCCCAGCCGAGGCAATTTCGAGCGCACTGCTCGGCGCCGAGGAATCCTGTGTGACGAAGCGTCAGCCGCGTGCCGGCATCGACCGGCGACAGGACGTATTCGACTACGGAATCGACCTCTGGCGTTCCGATCATCTGCCATGTCTGCGCGATAAGACGGGGTGCCTCGACGACCCGGTAAGTGCCCGTGATTCCGTAGGGACCCCTGGCAGAATCTCCACTCGTGGCCCACTCGCCACCTGGGCGCACGTCGCCCTCCCAGGTCCGAGTGTCCCAAACGCCCGGTCGCACCAACCACGACGTCACAGCTTCCGACGTCAGCGCCGAGAACACCCGTTCTGGTTCGGCGTCGATCTCCACCGCCGCCAAGATGAACCCACCATCGAGGTCGGCGACCGCTCGGGGCTCAGCGATGCTCCCGATTGGGGCAACGTGGGGGGCGCCTGCGGTTGGGTCGCCGTTGGACATGCACTTCTCCTAAAGTGAGGCCTACACGATTTTGGATCCATTTAGAGTTCAGCGAACTCTGCCGGGGCTGGCTTGGCGGGAAGTCTTACGCCTGTATCGCGGGGTGTCAAGCCCTCGACAAGATTAATCATCAACCGTATTGTTGATGTTTGGATACATTCACAGTAGAGCTTACGTTTCTGGACCACGCCGGACGGCCGCCGTAAAGGCTGGGCGGCCCACCAGAGGCGGCAGCCCTGACCGGCGTCCGACCGACGGCGCTTTGCTCTAACCAGAGCGTCGTACGTACGAGCGTCCGAAAACAGACATGCGTTGATCGAACGCCGAAAGGAGTTGCAATGGCACCGAACGAGCACGACATCCCTACCAGTGAGGATTCGGCACTACACGCGGCAAGGCACAATGTCGCACTGCATCACCGCGAGCACACGCGGTTCAACTCGACCACGATGCTCGAGGTTGCAGCCGACATCAGCCGGGAGGCGGATCGCCTCAAGGTCTTCGGCGACTACTGGCAGCGGCCAGAGGAACCCCCACGTACTGCATCATTCGACATCTCCGACCCGCGCTTCGGCGCGGCTGGTTGCTCGGACCTCAATCCGCTGAGCGCGATCGCGGGTGCGGGCATCTTGTTCATGGAAGGCGTTGGCGAGCCGGACGAGATCCACACGCTCAAGGAGAAGCTGAAGTCAGAGGGAACACGGTTCTCGAACAAGGGACAGTGGCTCACCGACATCATGAGGATGACCTGGGAGTCGGACGTCGTGTTGCTCGATCCCGCTACTCCCGATGCGTGGCCGTGGATATCGATCGCCTCCGCCACTCTGGTAAGCGCGAAGCAGCGATCGATGGCTGGCCGCTTGCTGCTCGTGGCTCTCGAATACTTGGGGAAGGTCGACTTCACGCCGGGCGCAATCCGTGCAAATCGCGCGGCGTCAGGCAAGTTGGTCCTCTCGGCGGCATGGACGTTGGACGCCGCGGCAGCCGTCTTCTCCGAGAACGCCGCCGGACTTTCACGCGCAGAGCTGGAGTGGGCCGAGTACCTGGCCTTCTTCGGAGAGCCAACGCCCTACTGATTCCCAAATCAAAATCTTAGGAGTATTCGATGCCATCGACGATCGACATCAGAGCATATTCGAAGCAGCTACTAGGTGATCTTCAGCAACTCGATACGCTCATCGAACGGCTTTCGACCGGGGGCGGCGATGAGGATTTGGGGGATGTCGCCAAGCAGTCGCAAGCGATTGTGGAAACGCTGGGAAGGACACGTTCTGGTCTCCAGGCCGCGGCTGAGGCCGGACCCATCGCGGTGTCGAACCCAGCATCCAGTAGCCGGGCGATTGCCGTGTCACTCGCCGAGCTGCCGCTCGAGTCGGCACTACAGGTGCTTGGCGAAATGCCGCAACTGGTCGCGAAGATCGAGGCGCGATCCACCAGCACTGCGGTGCTACTGGTGCCGTTGTGCCTCGCCTACCGCCATTGCGTGGAGGCGCTCTCGCCGCTTGCGGCGGCATTGGATCCTCGGGACTTTGTGAGCTGACACCCGTCCCCTGCGTCGGGGTCGACAAAGGAGGGCTCTTTTGAGGACCGCACTGTCTCACGAGCGGGCCGCCTCGAAGGAGCCCTCCACTCGTACCACGTGGGAAAGAACGTTGACGAGGCGCAGGACGTCCATCAAGATCGGACGATCGCTCGGCGCCGCGCTATCGCCTGCATGGCACACGGTCACTCACAACCCGGCAGCGAACCCATCCATGCGGGGATCAGAGCCACCCAGGATTCGTCCGTCCTCGACCAAGATGGCCTGTCCCCCGCCAAACCAGACCCGCTCCGCGTCGAGAACGGTCTCGAATCCCGCCGTTGTGAGCTCGTCGGACCGACTCCACAGGCCTTCCTCGAGATGCAGCCGGCCGTCGTCTTCTGTGCGGAATCGGGGCCGATCAAGCGCCGCCTGCGGGTCAAGCCGGTCGTCCACTAGGGCGGACACCAGCTGTACGTGGGCCTGGGCCTGGATGAAGCCACCAACGACACCGAACGTCCCGATCAGTGTTTGGCCTTCCTGCAACATGGCGGGGATGATCGTGTGGTACGGGCGCCGTCCTGGAACGACCTCTCCCCCGACGCTGAAGCACTTGGCTCTGTTGTTGAGCAAGATTCCCGTTCCGGGGGCGACGACACCAGACCCGAAAGGCTCGAACAGGCTCTGGATGAAGGACACTGCCATTCCATCGTCGTCCACGACGCAAAGGTAGGTGGTGCCGCCGGCCAACTCCGCTCGCAACTTGGGTTGATCCTGGATCCGCTTGGCGAGGTACTCGTCGGTGAGCAGCTCTGAGACATCCGCGCCATCGCGCGTCAGGCGCCTGGCGTCCTCCAACGCGAGACCGACACAATGAACGGTGTTGGCGAGACTAGGTTCCACGGTGTTGAGAAGCGCGAGCCCTTCAAGCGCGGCGATCCCTTGGGTCGGCGGTGGAAGTTCAATGACGTCAACGCCTCGATAGCGGACCCTCATAGGTTCGACCCACTTCGCGCCGGCATAGGCGGAAAGGTCCTCCTCTTCCAGCCAACTCGCATCGCACATTGCTCGAGCGATCGCGCCAGTGTAGAAGGACGCCGCTCCTCCTTCAGCGATAGCACGCATCGATCCCGCGAGCTCGGGAAGCTTGAACACCTCTCCGACTCTGGGGGGTCGCCCGAAGGAAGCGGGTGCGCGGTCGAAAGTCTTCCAAAAGTGCGAGGCATGGAAGCCCGCGGCTACCCCGTTCGTGGCTGCGTCGATCGAGTACGCCAGGCACGTATCGAGGGCCCACCGACCGAAGCGATCACTCAAGGCCTGCCAACCAGCTACTGCCCCCGGAACTACTGCAGAGTTGGCACCGGCCGACGGCACGGGTGTACGCGGTGCGTCCATGGGCGCTGGACCCGCTGCGTCCATCGCGTAACACTCGCCGTTGGTGTGCACAAGCGCAAAGGCGTCACCGCCGATGCCGGTGGCATACGGTTCGGCGACGCAGAGGACTGCGGCAGCCGAAATCGCAGCGTCTACAGCGTTTCCACCACGCCGCAGGACGTCCAGGGCAGCCAAGGTGGCCGAAGGCTGGCTCGTGGCAGCCATGGCCGACCCGGCAACGGCGGGCCCGCGACCTGGAGAGAAGCGAAACGCCATCTGGTCGAGGGTTCGGGCATCCATTTTCACGTCGAATCAGTCCTGAGTTGCTCGGCATTGTCGGCGGGTTGGGCTTCTTGTGGGCGTCTATAGGTGGATGACCGCCCGAGTGCGCGATCACTCAGTTCGTGTGGCGAGAGCCTCATCCAGTTCAGCGACCCAAACGGGGGAGCCGAAACTCGCGGCCCCCGGTGAGACCGGTCGAGCGCCAGAGCAAGACGACCACGAGAGCGCCCGCGATGACCATGCCGCTGACACCGTCAGGAATCGTGATGATCAGATTGCCGATCTGTAAACCTTGTTCGAGGTGGAGCAGCACCTGGGAGAGCCCTGTGACCACGGCGCAGCCGACGACGGCACCCCACACGCTCCCGCTCCCGCCGATGATGAGCATGCCGAGAGTCAGGAACGTGAACTGCAGGTAATAGTCGCGAGCACTGGCCGCCGCAGAGTGGTGGGCGTACATGGCCCCGGCCAGTCCAGCCATCGCTCCGGAGAGCACGAAGAACAACAGGCGCAGCCGCCAGATGGAGACGCCCAGGGCCTGCGCCGCCAGGAAGTCCTCACGTGACGCCCGCATTAGCCTGCCGGCGCGGCAAACCCCAGCGCCGTACGCAACGACGATCGAGGCGGCCGCGAGGGCCAACGAAACCTCGAGCGCCGGGAACCGTGGGATCTGTGGCATCACCTGCGGGCCCGGACCGAGCGCTCGGGAGTTGAAGAAGATGTTGTCGGTCACCATGAGGACCGCGAAGGTCGCGATACCCGCCGCCAGGCCTTGCAGGCGCATCAGGAACGCGCCGATCACACACGCGACCACGGCCGCGACCACGATCCCGGCACCGATCCCCATGACCATGCTGGCGTGGGCGTGCTGGAGCGCGGGCGCGAGACCATCAAGCGCATTGGCCTTGATGAGGCTCGGCATGGTCAACAGCCCGGAGGTGAAGCCGCCGAGGAGCGCGAAAGAGCCGTGCCCGAAGGACAAAACACCACTGTTGCCGACAAAGATCTGGAGGGCGAGGACCATGACCAGCAACGCAAGGGCACCCTCGACCATGAACGTCATGCCGGTGGAGACGAAGGCGCAGGCGTAAGTGACGGCCACGAGCAGAACAATGGGGCCGAGGACTTCCGCCCACCTCCACCGAGTGACCCCACTCAGATGAGGATCGGGCGCAATTGCGTTTCGCACGGGGTCAACTCGCAGGGTCGCTTCTGCCGACATCACACACGCTCCTTCAAGGTGGCCTGCCCAAAGATCCCACTGGGTTTGACGAGCAGGACCACGATCACCAGCAGGAAAAGCACGGAGTAGGTATAGGTCCGGTCATCGCCGAGCACGTTGCTGAGAATGCTGATCGTCGCACCCACTGCCATGCCGCCGACGGCAGAACCCATCAGACTGCCAAGTCCGCCGATCACCGTGCCCACAAGGGCAAGAATGGTGATGTTGACGCCAAACAAGGGTTCGACCTGACCTCGCTGCGTGAAGACGATGAACGCGACCACCGCGGCGAGCAGCCCACTCGCCGCAAATGCCGCCGCAATCACACGGCTCGATCGGACGCCCAGAAGCTGTGCGGTCTTGAAGTCGCTCGAAGCAGCGCGCAGTTGGAGCCCGACCGAGGTGTGCTCGACAGCAAGCTTCATGCCACCGAGCAGTGCCAAGGTCAGCACGACTGTCACGACACTGCCCCGAGAAACCTCCGTCCCGCCCACGTTCCACACGTCTGACAACCACGCTGCGGCCTGTCCTGAGCGCGGGAACGCACCATAGATCGTCTCGTAGGCTCGTTGGAGCAGTACGCTGACACCGAAGCTCGCAATCAGCAAGACCCCAGGGTCCGCGCCTCGCAGCCTCGAGAAGACGCCAAGCTCGAGCAGCAGAGCGAGCGCCGTCCCCGCTGCCAGGGATATAGCGATCGCAGGAAAGAGCCCCCACGGTAGGCAAACAACAAGGAGATACGCAGAACATGTGATTAGTTCGCCGTGTGCGAAGTTGACCAGCCGCATCACACCGAACACGAGTCCGACACCGAGGGCAGCAAGTGCGTACAGACCGCCATTGCTGAGGGCGTCGATGATGACCTGAATCATGGGGTCGACAACTCCGTTCCGAAGTAGGCATGGGCCAGTCGGGCTTCATCGTTCTCCTCGGCCGGCGTGAGGGTGTCGCGGATGCGCCCCTCGCGGAGCACGTGGGTCCGAGTGGCAGTGCCGATGACCAAGTGGGCGCGCTGTTCGACGACGACGATCGCCGTGCCCCGGGCGCGGATGTCGGCCATCACGTCGAAGACGTCTCGGACGACTGTTGGCGCGAGACCGAGACTGGGCTCGTCGAGCATGATGACGTCGGGCTCAGCGACCAAAGCACGCGCTATGGCCAACTGTTGCTGCTGGCCACCGCTCAGATGCCCGGCCTTGTGGTCCGCGTGAGTCTCCAAAACGGGGAAGAGGTCCGCCATCGCCGCCACGGCCCGGGCCCGCGTGCTTTTGTCCCGGCGCGCGGTCAGGCCAAGCCGCAGGTTCTCGGCGACTGTGAGATCTGTGAAGATGTGTCTACCTTCGGGGACCAGCGCCAACCCCCGGCGGACGATGGTCTCGGGCTTCATCCCGACAACGTTCGTTCCCCGTAGTCGCACCTCGCCCCCCGTAGCTTTCACGGCGCCCCCGATCGCACCCAGCAAGGTGGACTTGCCCGCACCGTTCGGCCCGACGATGCCCACCATCTCCCCCGGTTCAACAATGAGATCCGCATCGAACACGACGGCTAGACCCGAGTAGCCAGCCGTCAGGCCGCTGACCGCGAGAAGACTGTCGCTATCCACGTGCTTCACCTGCGCCTTGGTCTGCACCCACGGCGCCAAGCGTCGCGTCCCCAAGGTAGGCGCTGCGAACAGCGGGATCCTCCGTGGCGGCATGAGGTGAGCCGTCGAAGATCAGTGAGCCGGCCGCGAGCACGACAACTCGGGAGCAAGCCCGTGCGACCAGTGAGACATTGTGCTCGATAAGCAGCATGCCGCAGCCCACTCGCTCACGTACGTTGTCGAGTGCGTCAAGCAGTGCCGGAACCTCGTGCTCGTTGAGCCCAGCCGCGGGCTCGTCCATCACCAGGTAGCGAGGTTGAGCCGTGATGGCGCGCGCCAAGCCTGTGAGTCGCGCCAGACCATGCGGGAGACCGGCCGAGCCGTGTGATGCCACGTGCGCCAGCCCGAGCATGTCGAGAGCCACCCCGGCACGCCGCGCTGCTTCGCGCGGGCTCGCTCCGACCCCGAGCGCACCGAGTGCGGCGTTCTCTGCCACGCTGAGTCCGGAAAACAGCCGGGCCGATTGAAAGGTTCTCGCGAGGCCCGCCCGCGCTCGACCTGCAGCGGATAGCCGATCGAGGGCGTGGCCATCCAGGGCAACTGCCCCCCCGTCGGCTTGCTCGTAGCCCGACAGGATGTTCACCAGCGTGCTCTTGCCCGCACCGTTGGGGCCAAGCAAACCCACCGCCTCACCGCGCGCCACCGAGATCGAGACGCCGTCGAGCACCCGCAGGGCGCCGAAGGACTTCTCGATCCCGGTGGCGGCGAGCCGCTGATCGACCGTCACTCGCCAACCGGCTTCTGGGCGGCTTGGTAGGTCAGGAACTTGTGCTTGCCGTTCTTGACCTCGAGAATCGCCATGGGTCGGGTGACGTTGATGTGCAGCTGCGGCGAGAACGAGGTGGAACCGACCGAGAGCTCGACGTCCTTGAACGACTCCAAGGCCTTGGCCAGCGCAGCACCATCGAAGCTCTTCGCGTCCTCCGCAGCCTTCGCGAATGCCTCGATCGACGACGCGCCGGTCAAGGGGCTGCTGGTCACGGCATTCTCTCCCGTCTTCGCCTTGTACTCCTTCAACAGCTTCTGGATCTTCACGTTCGGGTCGTCGCCAAACACCGAGGCGTATGTGACGTCGTAGAAGTTCGACAGGTTCGGGACGGCCCCGAGCCAGTAGGCGCCATCCATCGCGAATCCGGAGATCACTGGGGTGTTGTCGCCCGACTTGCGCAGGGCGGCCAATGCCTCGGCGCCGCCTCCCGGGTACGAGCACAGGGCGATCACATCGGGCTGCGCACCCTTGATCTCGTTGACCTGTGCCGAAACAGGTGCGGCGAGGGAGGCCTGCGGCGTCTGGTTGAACTGAGGATCTGCAACGATGGTGCCGCCAAGTTCCTTCCAGCGAGTCTGGAAGGCCTTGCACTGGTTTTGGGTGTACTTGAGCGACATGTCTCGGAAGAGCGCAGCCTTCGGTCCGAAGGTCTTGAAGGCGTACTCCGCCATGATTGCTGCTTCCCCAGGCACGGCCGAACCCATGGAGAAGCCAAGCGTCAGTCCAGACTTCGGCCCCATGATCGTGTCGCCGAGGCACGGGGAGATCACCAGGACGCCAGCCTGCTGAGCGATCTGTGACGCCTTGGCGGTGATGTCGTAATCGCAGGTGACGAGCAGCATTTTGACGCCCTTGCCGATCAGGTCGGTTGCGATCTGGGCTTCCTTGTCGGAGTTGCTCTCGCCGTCTACCGAAACCAGCTTGATCTTGCAGCCGAGGACGCCGCCGTTCTTGTTGACCCTGTCGATCGCGATCTTCGCCATCCCCAGGGCAGGTGCGTCGACCACTGACATGAATCCGGTGGCCGACATCGTGCTGCCGATCTTCACCTCGCCGCCCTTGCAGGCGCGACCGCCGGAATCCGCCTTCGCCCCACCCCCCGGCTCATCGTTGGTCGAGACGCACCCGGTCAAGGCCACGGCGATGAGCACGGCGAGACCTGCGATAGCGATGCGGGCGGGTCGGAATGGATTCAGCGAGTGCATAGATGTCTCCGGAGTTCTGGGCTTGTCGGCCGGGTTGAGGTGTTCCCTTGTGCTCTTCTTCATCGGTTTTCCTTCAGGAACCTGCGTGCGTGCTCTCGACGAGTCGGTTCAGCAGCCATCACGACTGGAAGGTATGCGTGTTCGCGGAGAAAAGACTCGCCGTCCGTCGTTGCGATGCTGAGCATGCATTGCGCGAAAGGGCTCACGTTGGCTCCAATCAGCCATTAGGGGATTCTGCTCACCAACCCCGAGGTTGGAAGTTTTGCCTGCTAGACCCGGCATTGTCAAGGAATGCTCACAAATTGGATCCATAAACATTCGGCCAATTGGATCCATGTTGGATATGCTTGAGAGCGTCGGGCGACTCGTCGAGCATCACGGGCCGACCGCTGGTGACGACGTCTGCTTGCATCGCCCGGGCGGAACGACGGCCGTCAGCAAACGACGTACCGCCCTTTTCACCCACCGAGCTCCAATGCACGGCGGAGTGAAGAAGCTGAGTCCCGTGGGACACGAAAAGCTTGATCACCGAAGGAGACCGTCGTGACGCACCTGAGCGACCGGACTGTGCGACCCGTAACTGGACCTGTGAAGGTCGTCGATCCCTCCGCACCCGGCCCCCCCGAGGAGCGTGGCTGATGGGCTCGTCACCCACCGTCGAAGTCGTCGCGACGACCATGAAATATGCCCGACGACGTCACTGTCTCCTACTTCTTCTCGCCTTTACGAGTGGCGCCATCGACGCTGTGGGGCTGGTTGCCCTCGGCGGCGTCTTCACGAGCGTGATGACCGGCAACATGATCTTTCTGGGGGCTGGCCTGGCGACCGGGGACCAGGACGCGGCTGCCAGGGCGTTCATAGCAATCTGCGCTTTCATGGCAGGAGCCTTCGTCGGAGCCCGGATCGCCGGCTCACCACGACCGGGAGATGCGTGCTGGCCGCGCGCTGTGAGTGTGGCGCTCTGCGTGGAGCTCCTGCTTCTTCTGGGCTTCTCTGTCGTTTGGTGGTTCACTGACGCCACCCCCGGCGCGGAGACGCGACTTGTATTGCTGGCTGTCGACGCACTGGCTCTGGGCGTGCAAAGCAGCGCGATACTCCGATTCGGCATCCGAGGCCTGAGTACGACGTACATGACCGGCACGCTGACATCGGTCATGTCTGCGCTAGCTGCGGGACGCCACCCCAGCAATTGGGTGTCGAGCGCCCAGATCCTGGTCAGCGTGGTGTGCGGCGGCGGGGCGGCAGCGGTCGTCCACTCTTCGGCGCCTGCCGCGATCCCTGCGCTCCAGTTCGGGCCAATCCTCCTGGTCCTTCTGCTCGTGCGAACAGTCAGGGACGACCCCGCCGAAATCCTGAGAGATCAGCACTTGGCAGGCAAGTTCTCGATCCGCCCGTCATCTAGGACGAAAAGGCGTCATCGGCGAAGCCCTTGAAGTCGTGCCGGCCGACGAACTCTCCTTCCTCCTCCGGACCGGACGGCGCCGAACCGTGAAATATCGTCGCCCGGATTCGCCGCGCCGTGGACCATGCCGACTGGGCATGCCTGCCGTTCCCTGAGCCTCCGACAGGAGGCGAACCCGCGACATCCTCATGACACGTGACTCAAGATTGAATCTTGCCTGTCATTTCAGTTGCATCTGTGGCTGCAGAGCCGTTGATCTCGCCGTGGGGGTGCGCCGCGGGTCACGTCATCATGACGAGAGTCGACGACTGAAGTCGGCTGGTCTACCCATTCGAGACTTACGCGTGCCGCCGACCTTTTCGACCTGTAGTCGCGGTTGCCCAAAGCCCGCGAGTTCACAGAGGCGGTCGACGCCCGCAGGCAACGCGACCGAGTCACATTTGAGGACGATCGGCGAGACCGTCATCCAGGAATCACCTGCCCGACCTGTCGTGCTCATCGGTCATTCGATGGGCGGAAATTCTCACAGCGGCGTCGGCTCGGCAGTCCAGGCACGTCCGCTCGGCCAGTACGTGCGTCGTTGTCTCCCACAACACCCGCCAATCCACAGACCAGAGACCACACAGCGTCCGAGGCGACATCGGCCTACGCAAATGAACCGAGGCGGGTGTTGTCACCGACTCATGGCGCGGCACTACGGGCTGAATCGACGCGACCGTCGTCATGGGTTGCACCCATACTTGTGCGTCGTTCCGGGCTTGGAGTCCCCGGGATGGTGCAACTTGGAGGTTGACGTCATGTATCGCGTCCTACGGTTGTGATCTGATCAGTCTTGGGTGCCGGATTGGGCTGCATGGACTTCGTTTCACTCACTGATACGCGGTGGGATGCACGGATCGTGCCAGAGCACGAGGAGCTCCCAGCGCCAGATTCGACGATCACGTCGTACCCCAGCTCGAGCAGCTGGACGATTGTGGCCCGCGTACCCAGCAAGCGAGTCACGCCGGCGCGACTCTCGTCCACGACTCGGATCAGCGCGGCAGCTCCACGAGCTCTGCAAGCCGAGCGCGGTGGCGTCCTGGGGTTCCGAGCGCGATCTGATCGGACTTCGCTCGCTTAAGGTAAAGGTGAGCTGGGTGTTCCCAGGTCATGCCGATACCTCCGTGCAGCTGGACAGCCTCTTCCGCAGCCAGGACGGCCAGGTCCCCGCAGTACGCCTGCGCGAGCGACGCCGCCACGGACTCGTCCGAGTCGCCTTCGGCCAAGGTCGCTGAACCGTACCGCGCGGCGGCCGTAGCGGACTCAACTGATGTGTACAGGTCGGCGAGGCGATGCTTCAGTGCCTGAAAGCCACCGAGGGGGCGGCCGAACTGCTTGCGCACCTGGAGATAGTCCACTGTGGTCTCAAGGCACCACCGCGCGAGGCCGACCTGCTCCGAGGCGAGTAGTGCAGCCCCGGCATCGAGCGCCCGGCGGACGGCGGGCTCCGCATCGTCCAGCACCAGCGCGCCCTCGGCTCCTTCGAGCGTGACGTCGGCGAGCTGTCGGGTCATGTCGAGTGAGACGTGTCGCCTCAAGGTCGCGCTGGACGCGTCGACCGCATACAGGTGCCCGCCGGCCAGCACCAGCAGGACGTCGGCCTCGATCGCCCCCGCTACGCTGGTGATCCGGCCGCTCAGTTGTGTGCCTTCGACTCGTACGCTCGACAGCTCGCCGTTCGGCGCAGTCGACCAGGGTACGACGAGCGCTGCGGTTCGCTCCCCTGTTGCCAGCTGCTCCAGCAATGCCGAGCCGCTCTCAAGCAGGACCGTGGTGGCAATGACAGAGCTGGTCAGAAACGGCACCGGCGCGACGGTGCGGCCGAGTTCCTCGAGCACTACGGCAGCCTCGCGTGCGGTCGCGCCCTGGCCAGCGCGGTGCTCGGGAACCAGCAGGCCAGCGAGGCCAAGGCCGGTTAGCGACTCCCAGAGCCCCTCAACGAGCGCCCGGTCACCGTCATACATCCGGGTCACGGCGGCGGAGTGGCACCGATCAGTCAGCAGGTCCCGCACGCTCGCGCGCAGGTCCTCCTCAACCTCGGTGTAGAGCAGATCGAGATCACTCACTTCGCGGTCTCCTTCCACGGGATGTCCTTGTCAACGCGGTGCTCGCCCGGAAGGCCCAGCACCCGCTCGGCGACGATATTGCGCAGGATCTCCGAGGTGCCGCCCTCGATGGAGTTGCCCTTGGCGCGCAGGTAGCGGTAGCCCGCGTCGCGCCCAGTCAGGTCGACGTGGTCAGGCCGGATCATGGTCCAGCCGGAGTATCGCAGCCCTTCTTCACCCAGTAGCTCCACTTCGAGGCCCGAGAGGTCCTGGGCGATGCGCGCGAAGCTGAGCTTCATCGCGGAGCCCTCAGGCCCGGGTTGGCCTTGAGCCAGTTTCTGGCGAAGCCGTACGCCGGCCAGCCGGGCAACCTCAGCATCGACCCAGAGCTTGAGCAGTCGGACGTGCAGCTCGGACGTCCGTAGCTCGGCGTGCTCACGCCAGCTCTGCGCGACGACACCGATCATGCCGTCCTCCCGGGCGGTACCCATGCCGATCGAGACGCGCTCGTTGTTGAGCGTCGCGTTGGCCACCTTCCATCCTTCGCCGACCGCCCCGAGCCGTTGGCTGTCGGAGATGCGTACATCGGTCAGGAAGACCTCGTTGAACTCCGCCTCGCCGGTGATCTGGCGCAGAGGTCGGACGTCGACGCCTGGATCCGTCATGTCGCACAGGAAGTAGCTGAGCCCGAAGTGCTTCGGCTTGTCCGGGTCCGTGCGCGCGATAAGAATCGCGAAGCGCGCGTTGTGCGCTCCTGAGGTCCATACCTTCTGTCCGTTGACTACCCAACCTTCGCCGTCGGGCACGGCTCGCGTGGAGACGTTGGCGAGATCAGACCCCGCACCGGGCTCGCTGAACAACTGACACCAGATCTCCTCGCCCGTCCAGAGCGGACGCAGAAAGCGCTGCTTCTGCTCATCGGTGCCGAACGCGACGATCGTCGGGGCCGCCATGCCGAGGCCGATGCGGTTGGCCCTCGGGTTGTTGTCTGGAGCGCCAGCCTGCAAGAGCAATCGCTCGACTTCCAATTGAAGCGCCTGGTCGAGGCCGAGCCCGCCACAGCCGACGCCAAAATGTACCCAAGCCAGCCCGGCGTCGAAACGGGCGCGAAGGAACTCGGTTCGCTCGGTCGTGAATGGGTCGTAGTCCGACAGGAAACCTCGAACGCGATCGAGGAGCTGATCGGAGTTCATCGCGCCGCCCTACGCTTGCGCAACTCGGTCGCGAGTGCGTTCTTGTGTACCTGGTGCGGCCTATCGGCGAATCCAAGCGTGCCCACGCCGGCGTAGAACGGACGCGTTCCTGTCGCTGTGGGCGTCATTCGGCCCCGGAAGTCAGCGTCACGCCGCCGTCGATGACGATGGTCTGGCCGGTCAGCCAAGCGGCGTCGTCGGACAGCAGGAAGGCAACCCCACCGCTAATATCTTGCGGCTCGCCAAGTCGCTTGAGCGGGTAGGCCCGACTGGTCTCGTCCTCGCGCCCCTCGTAGAGGGGGGTGGCGAATTTCGTCTTCACGACCGCCGGGGCGACTCCATTGACGCGGATGTTCGGCCCAAGCTCGACAGCAAGTAGTTCGGTGAGCGAATTCAGCATCGCCTTGGTGGCACCATAAAGGCCAATGTTTGGGGCAGTGCGAATGCTCGACACTGACGACACGTTGACGATGGAGCCGCCATGCTCGCGCATCCAGGCCGCGTACGCCTTCTGCACCCACGAGACCGCGGCAATGCAGTTGACCTCGACGGTCTTGCGCGCGGCACCGAGGTCGAGATCGACGAGCGGTCCGTACGCCGGGTTGATGCCAGTGTTGTTGACCAGGAAATCGATGCTGCCGAATGCCTGGATCGCCTGCCGGACCACGTCGTCCTGGTGCTCTGCGTCGTCGGCCTTGCCCGCAATGCCAAGGGCGTGCGCGGGACCACCGAGGCTCTCGACCGCCTCGTCGAGGGCTTCCTTTTGTCGAGCGGTGATAACGACCTTGGCGCCGTCGGCGACCAGGCGTTCAGCGATGCCGAAGCCGATGCCCCGGCTCGCGCCGGTGACGATAGCCGTCTTGCCTTCGAACCTCACGACAGTGGCTCCAGAACCATCGCGTTGCCCAGTCCCTGCCCGCCGCACATGCTCTCGAGCCGGAGAACCGGCCCGTTGCCGCCGGTTGGCAGTGCCGTCCGACGCCTCCACCTAGGGCAACGCATAGTGGCAAGCGACGTAGTGGTCATCGGACACCCTCCTCGGCACGGGTTTTCTTGGCTGCACGTTCGGTTTGCCATGGGTCACCGGCTGCGGAAGCGGCAGCCCGAGGGCGGCTCAATAGGAGAAGTTCGCCCATAAGAGTGGTGGCTCGCCAAACTGAATGCACTCAGAGTGCAGTCTTTCCGATAATCTGTCAAGTCCTCTCCGAGTGGAGAGCGAGAGCCGCGAACCACTCGCTCGATGGCCGAATCCATCGCTGCCAGCTCACTCATCACGCCACCGTCGACGCCCCAGGCCGCGGACGCAGCTACCCGCAACGTCCAGATCAGAAATGGTGTGGCACCGCCCCAACCCTGGCCATCGACGTGCTCGGCGAGGGGGAAACTTGACAGATTATCGGAAAGACTGCACTCTGAGTGCATCCAGTTTGGACAAGCGACACCGAGTGCTATGTCCCAACAGGACGGTGCGTCTCACCCAAAAGGCTTGTGCTGACAGTCCGCGTCGCAAGTCGGGGATCTAGCCTCACTAGGAGTACAAGATGCGGGTCGTAGCTACCGCTCAAACGCTTGGCGGCACCGGTCACGACGACGGACGCGTCCGAATCGAAGCCGAAGAAGGCATCCGTCGGCGATGAGCTCATGCCGTGGGTAGGCTCAGAGATCTCGACGTATTCGGGACGGGCCACAGTGATCGCCTCTCCCGTCGGCAGTGAGCGCAACGCTTTGTTTCTGGGGGCATCGGTCGCGCGACCGCAGTGCTCGCCGCGGAGCTCGGTCTGTCGGTCGCGGCGTGGGACCTCGACCGCGCCGGTCTGAGGTGCTTGCTGCCGCTCAGCGAGGGTGGACACCAAGTGGTGACGTGCGAGGTGGACACAAACACAGCCGACCAGGCCGCTGTCCGGCGCGGACTCGAGAAGAGCGTCGCCGCCCTCGGCTCGTGCTCTTTTCTGGTGAACAACGCCGGGCCTGCGCAGGACTCGGAACTGGGCTTCGGGGACGGCGTGGCGAAGGCACTGTCCAGCTACGGGCTCGTCACGGAGACTTGGTTGGCGGGCCCGGGGTCGAACGGCGGCACGGTGGTCAACGTCGCATCAGTCGCCGGCAACCTACAGGGCACAGGTGCGCAGCCGTGGTACTCGGCCGCCAGAGCCGGCATCGCCGGTTCCACCCGCTGGCTGGCCACCAAACGTCCGAGCGGGATCCGCGCCAACGTGATTCTGCGAGGCTCCACGTACACAGCGCGAACGGCCGCGCGGCTCGACTCAGCCGACGGAGCCGCCCACATCGCAAGAATCCCGATGGGCCGGGCCGGAGAGCCGCACGACGTCGCGCGGGCAGTCCTGTTCCTACTCGCGCCCGCATCGGAGTACATCAACGGCGCCTGCCTGCCGGTCGACGGCGCGATGTCCCTCGTCTGGTGATCGCGGGACGGACCCTACTTGACGCACAGGTGACTGCGGGTTTGCCTTGCGAGCCCTGCTAGAACTCAAGATCGGCGCAGGGCTCTAGCGACTATGGGCCGCTAGGTTGGCGACGATATCGGCTATGGCCTCGACGTCGAGTTCGTCGTTGCCGCCAAGTTGGTAGCCGTCGCCGTCCCAACTACTGCGCGAGGCGAGAATGATGCGTTGCCCGTCGTGACGCACAATCTGCCCATTGAGAGAGGCTGATAGATCGCTCAATAGGTACGCGACAACAGGCGCGACCTTCTCTGGCCCCTGCACGGTTTCCATGCCCGAGGACACGGTGGCCTCCGACGACTTGAACCACTCGCTACGGTGCTCGCTCATTCCCGTGCCAGCGATCGGCATCACGCCATTGACACGTACACCAGTACCCGCAGCTTCGAGCGCCCATCCGTAGACCATCGAGGCAACTGCAGCCTTCGTGACTCCGTAAGACGTGATCCCCGTAGCGCCGTTCAACGCTCCGGACGTAATTGCGACGATTGCACCTGAGCCTTGCGCCACCATGTGACGCAGGGCATTGACCCCGCAGTACATCGAGCCGAGCACATTCACTTCGACGATTCGCTTCAACGATGCCGACTGCTCCTTCCAAGGGAGGGAGTTGTGCAGAACCGCGGCGTTGCTCACCAGACCGTCCACCGACCCGAACGTCTCGGCGCAGACACTAACGAGCTTCTCCGCCACCGACCATTCCGCGACCGATCCCGTCACCACCTCCACACGAGCGCCGAGGGTGGCGAGTTCGTCGGGGACGTCGCCAACCAGGTCCGAGTCCAAATCGTTCACCACGACATCGCCACCCTGACGAGCGACCTCGAGGGCGTAGGCGCGGCCCAAGCCTTGACCTGCACCTGTGACGATGACGGACTTGCCTTTCAAATGCTGCTCACTCATACGTCTTCTCTCCTTGCGACTCGACGGCTACCAGGGCATTGCTCCGGCGTCGAACTGTTCAACGCGGTGTTCAACTACCTCGAGATCTGGCAGGACGCGGATGTGACCGTCAGCTCAGGTGACTCACACCGATGGAGTTCGAGCGCTTCAACACGATCACCGCCGCGTGAGGGTCGAAGGATTTCGATACGCATGGCCGTCATCAGCTCAGCTCGCGTTTGAGGATCTTGCCCGTGGACGTCATGGGCAGCTCGTCACGAAACTCTACGATGCGCGGGTACTTGTAGGCGGCGAACTGCTCCCTGCCCCACGCGACGAGCTCGGCCTCGGTGACTTCGACGCCCTGCTCGCGCACCACGACGGCCTTGACCTCCTCGCCGTGCGATTCGTGCGGCACCCCGATGACTGCCACGAGCGAGACAGCCGGATGACTCATCAGCACTTCCTCAAGCTCGCGCGGATAGACGTTGTAGCCGCCGCGCAGGATCATGTCCTTGGACCGGTCCACGATGAAGTAGTAGCCGTCGACGTCTTTGCGAGCCAGGTCGCCGGACCGGAACCACCCGTCACGGATAGCTTCAACGGTAGCCTCGGGGCGGTTGTAGTAGCCCTTCATGACGTTGTGACCCTTGATCGCGATCTCGCCGATGGCCTCGGGATCGTCTGCGACGTCGCTCCAGTCGTCGTTGATGAGTTTCATTTCCACACCCGGGATCGGCTTGCCGATCGAGCCGACATGCGGCTCCTCGCCCCACGTTGCAAACGAAGCGACCGGCGAGGTCTCCGACAGGCCGTAGCCCTCGAGGATCGTCACACCGAACCGCTCTTTGAAGTTCTTGTGCACCTCGACCGGCAACGCCGAACCGCCGGCCACAGCCACCCGAAGGTTCGAAGCAATCGCGGCGACAGGAACGTCGGCCGTCAACGCCGACAGCAGGCCCCAGTACATCGTCGGCACGCCCGCGAAGTAGGTGACCTTTTCGCGCAACATCAGTTCGATCGCAGGCTCTGGCTCGAACCGCGGCAGCATCACCACGGTTCCACCGAACGCGAAAGCGCCGTTTTGAATCACGGTCTGACCAAACGAGTGGAACAGCGGCAACACACACAGGTAGGTGTCGGGTCGGTCAGATGAGGCGGCGGTCTGCACCTCCCCGGATAGGGCGTTGTCGCGCATGTTCCGGTGCCGCAGCTCGGCGCCCTTGGGCTGGCCCGTTGTACCGGAGGTGTACAAGATCACGGCAGTGTCATCATCATCGCGCTCGACCGTGGTGAACGTCGTCGATTGCTCGGCCACCAGCGGCGCGAAGAGCTCTGGTCCCTCCCATCGCGCCGAGGCTTCTGAGTCGGGCCGGATCAGGAAGAAGTCCTTGCAGGCCGCAGTGGCCTGGAAGCCCGCGTGGGCGGACTCACCGATGGGCATCTCGGCGGTCCCTTCGAACGCGAAATACGCCACCGCGTCGGAGTCGGCAAGGTGATAGGCGACCTCGCGTGGCTTGAGCATCACGTTCAGCGGCACCACGGTAGCGCCAGCCTTCAGGATGCCGTAGTAAATGATCGAGAAGTACGGCAGGTTCAGGCACGACAGCGCAACCTTGTCGCCCGGCCGCACTCCACGAGCGACCAACAGGTTCGCAACCTGGTTGGCCGCGCCGTCGACCTGTGCATACGTGAGCCTGTCGTCACCGGAGACGATCGCCGTGCGCTCGGGAAACTTCGCTGCTGAACTCTCCAGCAGGTCGGATAGATTGGTCACATCGACTCCTGCGTTACGTCAGCGGCGGACGGTCCCCGCACACGTCCCTTGTCAGCCGTCGATGTCACCCAGTCGTCGTAGAACGGTGGCATGTCGCCCGACGCGGTCGCCTGAAATTCAGGACGCCGCTTCTCACGAAACGCGCTGACTCCCTCCGCACCGTCGGCGATACTGGTGTAGAACATGGCCAATGAATCGGTCTTGTGCGCCTCAACGGGGTGGCGCGCCGCAGAGTTCCTATAGATCAGTTGGCGGGTGAGCGCCGTGGCGACGGGCGAGCGGCCACCAGTCCAACGATCCGCAAGTTCCAACGCCTCGTCCATGAGCGCTTCCTCGGGGAGGACTGATCGCACCAGCCCAATCTCCAGAGCTTGCTCCGCGCTCAGAATCGCCGCCGAGTATGTAAGGTCCAACGCCGTATCGATTCCAACAATTCGCGGCAGGAACCATGAGGAAGCCGCTTCCGGCACGATTCCGAGTTTGCCGAAGACGAAACCGATGCGGCCGCGATCCGCGACCAGGCGGGCGTCCATAGCCAAGGTCATCGTGGCGCCGATTCCCACGGCCGCACCATTGATGGCAGCAATCACAGGCTTGCGGCAGTCATAAAGCGCTAGGGTCACTCGGCCGCCCGTGTCCCGCACGCGCGAGAGTGCAGGGCTGTGCAGATCCTCCATAGCTTCCATCTGCGGAGCGAGGGACTCGTCGAGCCCGAAGGCGTTTCCATCGACCCCCAGGTCCATGCCAGCACAGAACGCCTTGCCCGCTCCGGTCACGACGACTGCCCGCACGTCATCCATGTCATTGACTTGACGGAATACGAACTCGAGTTCGTCGGCCATCGTCACCGTGAACGCGTTCAGTGAATCGGGCCGATTCAGGGTCACGATCAGAATGCCCCGCGTCGTCTGCGTCTTAAGGGTTGTGAGTTTCATCGACTATTCACCGCTCACACGCATAACTCGGCAATGTCGAAATCAGCAGCCGGTGAGCATCTTCGATGATGGTCGAGACCACTTCCTCGACGCTTCCGATCTCGAAGATCAGGCCTTGGGACTGACCGGTCCACCACATGCCATCATCCAACTCGCCGTCCCGCAATACCCGTTCTCGACCACGGGCACCTGACGCCAGTTCCGCAACATCAGCGAACGTCGCATCGTCGCCAGCCTCGATCTCAAGGATTCGCTCACTGATCGAGTTCCTTGCGACTCGGGCCGTATTACGGAACGGCCGGAAAACCAAGACGGTGTCCCGCTCACTGTTGAGGACGATCTGTCGTTTCACATTTGGGTGGATCGGCGCCTCATCGGTCGCCATGAACCGGGTGCCCATATTGGCCGCACAGGCGCCCAGCGCCAAAGCCGCTACCAGCCCGGACCCAGTCGCTAGACCGCCCGACGCGATCACAG
This sequence comes from Aeromicrobium sp. P2_G6, assembly GCF_056403535.1. Taxonomy (NCBI): domain Bacteria; kingdom Bacillati; phylum Actinomycetota; class Actinomycetes; order Propionibacteriales; family Nocardioidaceae; genus Aeromicrobium; species Aeromicrobium sp. P2_G6. The sequence goes on from NZ_JBFUFH010000001.1 coordinate 551,173, forward strand.
GAACGGACAAGGCGCGAGCCGTGGCTGGGATGATGACGAGGCCGGGCACATCGTCCTCACCGGGATGCCCCGCGGCCTCATAGCCATCGATGCTGATGGCTGCTACACCCAACCGTTCGGCGGACACTGCGTGACGCACGCTTGTCGCCTTGTGGATCACGCGAACTCCAGCCGCCAGGAAGTCCGGCATGTGGGGTGCCGGGCTCGCGCCCGCAGTCTCCACAATGGTGATTCCAGCGTCAATGATGGCGGCTCGATACTCCTCGTACGGAACCGTCTCCAATGTCGGCAAGATCGTCAGATTCACCCCGAAAGGCAGATCCGTGAGTTCGCGGGTTCTGGCGATCTCCTTGGTGAGAGCTTCGGGAGACGGTTGCGTCAGGGCGGTCAGAAATCCAAGAGCGCCCGCATTGGCGACCGCCGAGACTAGTTCGGCGGTACCCAACCCGGTCATACCACCGCACACCAGCGGATGCTCGACCCCGAAGGTCTCGGTGAATCTTGTCGAGATCTTCGTCCCGGTCTGGATCACAGGAGAACTTCGATCAGTCGCGGGCCGTCCTCCGATGCCGCTTCACCGAGCGCACGACGCAACTCACCCGTCGTCCGGACCTGCGACGCAGGCACGCCGAATCCATTCGCCATAGAAACGAATGACATATCCGGGTTCGACAAGTCGAGCATGGCCTCAGCTCTGGGGCCGGAGCCGTCAGCGCCCACCCGAGCCAGCTCGCGCCTCAGGATCGCGTAGCTCCTGTTGTTGTAGATGATCGTCGTGACATCAAGTTGCTCGCGGGCCTGGGTCCACAACGATTGGAGCGTGTACAAACTCCCTCCATCTGCTTGGAGCGAGTACACGCTTCTATCCGGTGCAGCGACTGCGGCGCCAGTTGCGACCGGCATACCTTGCCCGATGGCGCCACCGGTCAGCGTCAACCAATCGTGCTGCTTCGCTCCGCGGAGCGCGTCTCCCAATGAAGCTCCAGATGTCGCAGACTCGTCCGAAACAATGGCGTTCTCCGGCAACTCGTCAGCGATCACCAGCGCAACCGTGGTGGGGTCTAGCGGCACATCTCCCGTGCAGCGCTCGGACACATACTGCTCGACCTCCACTTGCGGTCCGCCAACGGCATCAGCTACTTGAAGGAGGGCTGCCAGCACGTCTTCATGACGTTCCCCTGCGCGGAGAACACGGGCGCCCTCGGGTGAGAATCGACCGGACTCTCCCGGGTACGCGAAGAACGAGACAGGTTCCTCGGTGTCAAAAAGTACAACCGCGGTGACGCCTGCCAATTGTTTGACCGCTTGCTCCCCGACGTATGCAAGCCTGTCGAAGTGGGGCAGGCCAGCGCCGTGAGCCATCCGGGCAGGAAAAGTCTCCCTGAACACCCGGACACCCGGCAGGCGCTGCAGGCTTGCGACAGCCCGGAGGCCATCTGGGCCACAGCACCTGCCGCCGACGATGACGGCTACTTCGTCGCCCGCGGTCAACGCCCGGATGACGTCGTCGGTGATCTCTCGCGGCACCGGCTTCGGCTCGAAGCGAGGGCGGGCGGCGACCACCGCTCCCCCCGGAAGCCAAGAGTGATCGGCAGAGACGATCAATGACGCCACACCTGACACGGGGCCAATCGCTTCAACGACAGCTTCGGCACCCTTCGCCGCGAGGTCACTTGGGGAATCGGCGAAACTGACCCACTTGCTGACCGTCTTCGCGAGCGACTCAACATCCGACTCCAGCGGAGCGTCAAATTCTTTGTGGTAGGTGGCGTGATCACCGATCAGGTTGACAACGCTTGAGAAGGCCCGTCTCGCGTTGTGAAGATTGGCCATTCCGTTCATCAGACCTGGTCCCAGATGAACCAGAGTGCTCGCGGGCGATCTGCGTATACGCGCGTAGCCATCAGCTGCGCCGGTAGCCACCCCCTCGAAGAGAGTCAGGATCCCGCGCATCTCCGGCACATCGTCCAGCGCGGCGACGAAGTGCATCTCCGACGTACCCGGATTCATGAAGCACGTGTCCACGCCACTTCCCACCAAGGTTTGGATCAAGCCGACCGAGCCGTTCACCGAAGCGGGCATCAAGCCTGCCCTCGCTTGCTACGAGTTTCGGCCGGTAGACCTTCTTCCATCTCCTTGGCGATCCGCTTGTAGAAATCACCGATCAAGAACGCGTCGTGGCCAATCATGACCCCATGCGCTCCACCAGCGACGAACCTCGCAGTATCTGCCGGGTTCACGCAAAACTCGATTAGGAGCTTGTCGGTCTTGCCGACTGCTTCGCGGATCTTGTTCATGGCTGCGCCGACCCGAGGGTCATCCCACGTGACATTTCCCAACGAAAGTGCGTAGTCACCGGGACCGGGCATCACACCAACGAGTCCATCCACCTCAAGGATCGACTCGATGTTGTCGACGGCCTCTTCGTTTTCGATGATGGCGATCACGGCGACAGACTTGTTCCGTTCCTCACGACGGCGGACCTCCGCCTCCCCTGCCACCCTCAGCGGGCCACGGCGAAAGGCAGTCCCCCGAGTTCCGAGCGGCGGGTAGTACGACCAATTGACAACGGTCTCGACGTCCTCGGCCGTGCGGACATTCGGCACGAGAATGCCTGTGGCTCCCCCGTCCAGGAGGCGAGCCACCAGGTTCTCCGTCGGGTCGCCGAGTCGCACGAGCGGGCTGGTGCCCGCAACCTCGGCCGCACGGATCAAAGACTGGATATCGTTCATGCTCCGCAGACCGTGCTCGAGTTCGAGAACGACGAAGTCGAAATTGCATGCACCCACCAACTCGATCAACGTCGGATCGACCAGATCATGGAATGAGCCCAAGAGCACCTCGCCGCCGCGCATCCGGGCGACGAAGTCGTCGGAATAGATTCGATCCAGAGCACTCATGATGAATTCCTTTTCACGGGACAGCGCCGAGCCCGATCTGGGCTCAGCGAAATGACTAAGCACGGGTCGCTGCGCTGCGATACTGCATCTACGAAGGGGGCACCGAAGTCCCGAGCAGGATTCCTCTGGATGAGCTGCGCCCTCTCGCTGCGATACCGCACTCGAGTTATGCGGCTCATCCAAACTGACTACACCCAGAGTGCAGTCTTCTCGGCTTCATGTCAAGCCCTGGGCAAACCTCACGAAAACTGCCCGCGAAGCGTCGATCGGGCTCAGGCATGGCCGACGTCCACGGGTCCAAACTCGAGATGGCGGTCAGTGGATTTCGCCCGGTCGGGAAGTCCAACTCGCGCCGATTAACCAGCTTGATCTTGGAGACCTTCGAGCGATACGGGACAGTCGGACTGCCTATGTCGACCTCGATGGCGAGCGGCACTGAGAGATTCGCCCAGTCGCGGATGCGGGCGACGGTCGTAGTGCACGCTTTCCGTGCACTTAGGACCGTGAAGGGACGATGGCTCCACTGAGCTACCGTGACTCAGCTCCGCCCGGCCTGGGGTTCTGAAATCTGTCAGACGCACTCACACCGTCAGCTGGAGCGCACGGGCCAAATCGGCTGACTGCGCCACGACCTCACGTTGCACTGGCGTGAGTTCCTGAGCCGGTAGCTCGGCCATCGCCTTGTACGGGTCCTCGACGCCTGTACGCTCCCCGCACAGCTCCTCGAGGACGGCTAGTCCGCAGAACGGGACGTAGACCGCCGAGTAGCCTCCTTCGTGTGACATGACCAGCCGACCGTCACAGACTCGCTCTGCGAGTTCGACGAGGCGGCGTGCAACAGCACGGAAGCCGTCGGCTGTCACGCACATCCGACCGAGCGGATCATACGCGCTCGCGTCGAACCCGCTCGAAACCATGATCAGCTCCGGACGGAATCGTTCGACCGCCGGTACGGCGACTTCATCGATCGCGTGGAGGTAGGCGCCATTGCCAGAACCGGCGGGCAGGGGGACGTTGATGTTCGTACCTTCCCCGGCTCCGTGTCCTACCTCGGAGACCAATCCGCTTTGCTTGCCAAACAACCGGTCTTGGTGAAGCGAGATGGCAAGCACGTTCGGGTCCGTGTCGTAAATGGCCTGCGCCCCGTTGCCATGGTGCACGTCGTAGTCGACGATGGCGACGCGCTCGATGCCATAAGTGGCGCGAGCATGTTCGATCGCCACGGCGACGTTGTGGAACATGCAGTACCCCATCCCAGTTTCAGGTCGAGCGTGGTGGCCTGGCGGGCGAACCAGAGCATAGGCGTTGTCCGCTTTGCCCTCCAGAACGGCGTCGACTGCTGCCATCGTGCCGCCGGCTGCCAACGTCGCGATGTCGAATCCACCGCGTCCAAACGGCGAAAAGCCGTCGCCCGAATCGCCCCCGCCAGCCGCGCTTGCTTCCATGACGCGGTGTACGTGGTCGCTTGTATGGACTCGCAAGAGGTCGTCGATCGTGGCGTGTCGCGGTGCGACGCGGTAAAGGCGGTCAAGAAGACCGGATACCTCGATGAGCGAGGCCATTCGCACCTTGCTCTCGGGACTTTCGAAGTTGCGATATGGCTCAACAGCGCCACCAGCAGGCACAACCCCCGCGTGCGTCCCGGTGTCGTGCCATCCGTACTGCGCGTGCCAGACATAACCAGTCGTGCGGGACATGTGCCTACCTTTCCTCTTCGACCGTCGCATGCACGCGGCGGTCGCTTGAACTCCGGATCCTGCGGACTCGGTGGAACGTAAAAGCTGAGGTACCTGCTTTGCCAACAGAGTGCTGGATCATTCCGCAGTTCGGCCATACGCCCGTGGGCTGCTTGCTTGATCTGACTTATGACAACTGAATGCACTCAGCGTGTAGTCTTCTCTATGATCTGTCAATCCCCCTCTGATCGGAGAAATGAACATGAGAGCAACCGTGCTGCACGGCGTCCGCGATATCCGGCTTGACGTTGTTGACGACCCGCGACTGCTCGTTGACTCCGATGCTGTGGTGAGGGCAGTTGCGTCGTGCGTGTGCGGCTCTGATCTGTGGCCGTATCGCGGCGCGAACCCGTTCAACGGGCCGACCCGCGCCGGGCACGAGCTCGTCGGCGTTGTCGAGCAGGTCGGCTCCGCGGTCTCGACCGTCCGAGAAGGCGACTTCGTGATCGTGCCGTTCGTCTACGCCGACAACACGTGCGCAGTGTGCCAGCGCGGTGTCCAGACTTCTTGCCCACGCGGAGGTTACTGGGGCTCACCGGACTCCGATGGGCACGCCGTCGACGGACTGCAGGGTGAATTGGTGCGCATTCCGTTCGCCGACGGCACCCTGGTCAAGACACCGACGATGCCGGACGCCTCGCTGATACCCCACCTGCTGACGTTGGCCGACGTCTTCCCGACCGGGCACCACGCCGCGACGTCCGCAGGCGTAACCACTGGGAGTACCGTCGTTGTGGTGGGCGACGGCGCAGTCGGGCTATGCGCCGTCCTCGCTGCTAAACGGCTTGGTGCCGACCGCGTCATTGCGATGTCACGCCACGCTGACCGCCAGGAACTGGCTCTCCGGTTCGGGGCCGACCAGATCGTTGCCGAGCGTGGCGACGAGGGGGCGGCCGCCGTTCGCGACATCTTTGATGGCATCGGCGCAGACTGCGTGCTCGAGTGTGTTGGCACGAACGAGAGCATGAAGCAGGCGCTGCGCTCGGCCCGGCCAGGCGGAAATATCGGCTACGTGGGTCTCCCTCATGGCGTGCAGCTCGACGTCCGGACGATGTTCGGCGGCAACCTAGGCCTCAAGGGCGGCCTGGCACCCGTACGCGCATACTTGCCGGACCTTCTGCAGGACGTGCTCGACGGTGTCATCACACCAGGCGATGTTTTCAACCTCACACTTCCGCTCGATGCGGTCGCCGAGGGCTACCGCGCGATGGACGAGCGACGTGCAATCAAGACGATGCTGACCTTCTAGCAGGGCGCGGAACGCCCGCGGTGTGCTGCCTCGATCAAGACGATGCTGACGCTGGTGATGGCATACCTGCGGATGGTGGATCGATCCCACAGAGACATCGCCCATTTAGCGATGCCTTGCGACTGCCCGCAGCACACTCAGAGTCCACGCTCGGGCACATTCAGGCGTCTTCGGTGGCTCATCGTTGGGCGCCGAGCAGTACGGCTCGGAACGTAGTTCTCATCACCGCTATCGCTTGCTTCGTGTCGAGTCGCTCGGCCTGCGTCATCAAGAGCCACGTCATTGCGTTCGCTGCGGCAAAGAGCGCTTGATGGCGAGGATCCGATTTTTCTGCGCCGATCTCGTTGCTAAACGTCGCGATGAGGTCGTCGTGCAGACGAACGTAGTGCTGACTTCGGGCATCAGTCAAAGCAGGCGAAAACGGCTCGGCGAGGAGCGCCGATGCAGCCGCTGGCGCTAGGTCAACTAGACGCGCTCCGCGCCGGTCACAGAACAGATCAATCCGCGCATCCAACGGAAGGTCAGCCGGCACAGGCTCCCAATTGCCGGCATCGCGGTCGAGCCAGTACTGGCCTGCCAACACAAACAAGGCTTCCATGTCGGCAAAGTGGAGCCAGAAAGTGCGGAGAGAGATCCCGGTCCTCGCAGCGATCTCTTTGGCTGTGGGTCGCAAGACTCCCTCGATGACGAGCTCCGCGTGCGCGTTGATGATGGCCTGCCGAGTGACCTGGCGGCGTTGGATCCGGCCATCGGGGTGAGCGCTTCCCGACATTCGAGTCTCCGATCGGTGAGGGCTGGACAGAACATCGGGGAGACTACACGCTAAATGCATTCAGTTGAACGACTCCCGACTCAAGGGGCGATCTCGCGGCAGTAAGAGGCGCCTACGGCGCGTCCGGGCTGAGCAGGCGGATTGTAGCTCACGCGGAATCAAGCTCAACGGCGAAGAGCCAGTAAGTGAGTGGGGAGCTGGTCACATTTCCGCCGGACTCGGTTGCATTGATCAGTCTGATGCGGCGACGCTATTACGTCTGCGCGGCTTCCATCCCGATCGGGGGACAGCGGACAGCAACTGCTGGGTGTATTCATTCTGCGGGGCTCGCAACACGTCGTCTGTTGCACCATCCTCAACAACGCGCCCATTCCTCATCACGATAACGGTGTCCGACACCTGCTGAACGACAGCAAGATCATGTGAAATGAACAAATAGGAGACATGGAGTTGGCTTCGCAGATCGGCGAGTAGATTGAGCACCTGCCCTTGCACCGAAACGTCAAGGCCAGAGACCGCCTCATCGAGCACCAGAAGTTCTGGTTCACACGCCAGCGCACGAGCGATGGCAACCCTCTGCCGCTGACCTCCTGAGAGAGAACTCGGCCGCCCCTCGGCATGCTTCTTGTCAAGGCCGACCTGTTCAAGAAGCATATTGCGGCGTGCATCTAAGTCATTTGCGGTCAACGAGAAATGGAACCTCAAGACCTCGTCGAGCCCATCCCCGACGGTCTGTCTGGGGTCGAGCGACGCATAAGGATCTTGATAGACCATCTGAACCTGACGGCCACGCTCCTTGCGTGTCGCTCGGCTCCGCGCGACCTTTGTCCTTGCTTTGCCGGAGATGGCGATCTCTCCGCTGGTTGGGCGCTCGAGGCCGGCCACCATTCGTGCAACTGTGGACTTCCCCGAACCAGATTCGCCAACGAGCGCAAGCGACCCTCCTGCAGGCACGTCGAACGAGACACCGTCCACCGCGACGAGGTCTCGTGAACCGCCAGCCGCCAGGCGAATACGGAACACCTTCCGCAAATCTTGGGCCACAACGGCATCGGATTCGATAAGGTCCATCTGCTGCGAAGACCCGGACGCGTTGGCCATCATGCTCCCATCACCTGATTCAGCTCGCCGCTCGCTCCTATTGACTCGGCAAAATGACACGCGACACTGTTGTCGCCGACATCACGGAGCATGGGACGCTCCTCCCGGCATCTGTCGACCGCAAATCGGCACCGCGGTGCGAACACGCATCCTGTATCCGCCTCGTACGCAGGCACCGCCCTCCCCGGGATCGTTTGAATTCTCTTTCGCTCCCCAATGGTCGGACGGGAGTCCAACAGGCCCGCTGTGTAAGGATGCAGCCGCGACTTCTCCAAATCAGCGGAGGGCAGCACCTCCACGACCAAGCCTGCATACATCACAGCAATCCGATCAGTTATCGCCGCTGCCAAGTCCAGATCGTGGGTGACAAAAAGCAGCGCCAGCGAACGACTGCGCCTCAGGTCGTCGAGGATCGCCACCACTTCCTCTTGAGTTGTGACATCGAGAGCTGTCGTCGCCTCGTCAGCTATCAGCAGTTTCGGATCCGTTGAGAGTGCGGCTGCAATCATGACGCGTTGGAGTAGGCCCCCAGACAGTTGGTCGGGGAATTCCCGCATACGCTGCCGCCCGTCTGGAATTCCAACCGCGTCTAGCAGCGCAACCGCCCTCTCTTCAGCCTCCCTGCGCCCAATACCAGATTCAGCCATTCCCTCTAGAAGGAAATCTCCGATAGTCCTCAGCGGATTAATGTGAGATCGGGCATCCTGATAGATCATCGCCACGTCATGGCGTCGGCAGGCGCCCAACTCGCCTTTGGTCATTCGATAGACGTCCTTCTCGCCGATCTGCACCCGCCCCTCGACGACCGCACGCGGCGGGTGCAGGCGAAAGACAGTACGCGCAGTCATCGACTTTCCGGAGCCGGACTCCCCGACGAGGCCAACCGCCTCCCCTGAGGACACAGTCAGGTTGACCCCTTGAAGGACCGTCCGATGGCCTTCGAAGGACGGCATCCGCAACCAAACATCATCGATCTCGAGTAAGCGGTCAGGCGTCATAGTCTACTTTCCCGTCCTTCAAATCTGCTTCCAAGACAAATCGTGAGGAGGACGACGCCGACAATCGCTAGACCCGCAGAGAGCGACTCCATCGGGTGGCCACTGAGCAGGCCCGACTCTCCGTCAGCGACCATCAGGCCCCACTCCGAGCTCGGCGGCTGAACCCCCAAGCCAAGGAACGACACGGATGCTAGTGCGACGAGTGCCTGCCCAAACGAGACGATAGCTTGCGACCGGATGATCGGCATCACGTTGGGAATCAAATGCCGGGTGCAGATACGCAACCCGCCGAATCCAACCAACTGACAGGCTTCAATGTACGGAAGCTCGCGCTCTCGGGCGACCACAGACTGCACGACCCTCGCGGCATATGGGGTAAACGCCAGGGAAAGCGCAACGACGGGGGCGGCGATACCCGGTCCTATAAACGCGACTGCCAAGATCGCGACAAGGAGCGGTGGGACCGCAAAGAGTAGGTCCAGGAAACGAGACACCACTAACTGGTACCAGCCGCGGAACCATACTGCGCTGACAGCTAAGGTGACTCCCAACGTCGTCGAAGCCGCGATGATTATTGCCGGCGCAAATAGGCTTATCCGTGCCCCAAAGAGCAGGCGAGAGGCCAAATCGCGTCCAAGCGCATCCGTTCCCAACCAGTGAGCCATGGACGGGCCCTCGTTCGCATCCAAGATGCTGGTCTGGTTCGGCGGATACGGTGCTACCAGTGGTGCAAGTATCGCCGCCAGCGCCAAAAGCAAGAGCGCACAGGCAAGCGCGATCGTGAGGACATCCCGTGATTGGCGAGTGCGCAAACTTCCGTTCGCCGCACCTCCATCTTGCACGAATACGCTTGCGTCGGTCATCGTAGAGCCCCCGCTCGGACCCTGGGGTCAATCACAAGCTGGGCGATATCGATCGTGATCGTCGCAATGACAAACGCGCCAACGTAAATCATGCTTGCCGCCATCACAACATTAAAATCCTTGTTCAACACGGCCGTAATAAGCAATGATCCGATGCCACCGAGGCCAAATACCTGTTCAACGATGATCGTACTGGCGATGAGTCCAGCTGCCGTGAGCGTAGATACCGTAAGGATCGGCATCATCGCGTTGCGAACCACGTGCTTCCTGAAGACACGCGACGGTCGCACACCGCGTGCGGTTGCAGTTTCAACGTGCTCGCGCTGCGCTTCAGTGAGCAGGCTTGTTCGCGTTATCTGCGCGAGATATGCGCCCCAACTAAATGCCAACGCGAAGGCGGGCAGCGTCAGATAACGAAGTCCGCCGAGGAACCCATGGCCCTGTCCGAGCGCTGGAAACCATCCGAGCCACAACGCAAATACCTGAATAAGTATGAGTGCGCTGAAAAAGACAGGCACGGCAACACCTATCCCAGCAACTGCCGTCACCACCCCGTTCAGGCGGCTGAAAAATATCGGTAGCGTTCCGAGACCAATGCCCATCACCAGCACGATCAAAAACGCGTATGCGGCTAAGGACAGGCTGACGGCGAGCCTGCTTACTATCAAGGACCAAACGCTGTCTCTGTACTGGAAGGACATCCCAAAGTCTCCGGTGAGCGCGTCTCCCGCCCATGAGACATACCTCTCGACCAGCGGTTGATCAAGATGAAGGTTGGATCGTATCTGGGCAATCTGCGCAGGCGTCGCCTTCTCCCCGGCCAGAACCGCAGCTGGGTCGCCGGGCGACGCCGCCAGGCCGCCGTAGATCACAATGCTTGCGACCAGTACCGTCGCGACCGCAGAGCCAAGCATGCGCACCAGTGGCCGCACGTACCACACCATTAGTCTGTGCCACCCAGCATCGCAAGACTCGGCATGTAGGTAGCCGCGAAAGACGCGGGTGCGCCGCTCATTCTCTTGTTCATGAACATCGTGTTACTCAACGACACGACCGGGATCACGATGTGTTGCTCGTCCTCCCAAATCCTTTGTGCCTCAACAATGAGCTTGGCCCTGTCTCGCGTATCAAACGTGGCCCGAGCCTGCTGCAAGAGCCTGCCCACTTCGTCTTGCTTGTCGTACTTCACGTACTGAACCGACCCGCCGAGGTGCTGCGGAAGGGCAAGGTAGAGAAGGCAATCGAGCGGATCGGTCGCGGAAAACGTATCGACCCAGAAGAAGTCGATGTCCGAACTTGCTCGATAGGCCGAGCTTGTTGCCAGCTTGGAGTTCTCCGCGAACGTGATCGCCCGGACCTTCACGTTCAGGCCGACCGTCTTCGCCTCTTCTTGAATTAGCGTGAGGCCGCGCAATTGTGCCTCGTTACCCTGGAGTGCGGCGATGACGATGGGCTTAGATGCGTTGGGGTTTCCGGCAATCACCTTCTTCGCGCCAGATGGATCGGGTGTCCGCGGCACCTTCAGTGCGTCGTAAGCATCCTTGTACAGGTCCTTCGCCCCGGCCTGCCACCAGTTTGAGGTCATCAACGCGTAGCTTGGGCGAGCGGCATTGAAGTAGATCCTCTCCGCGATGGCTTTCCTATCGATGATCATGCTGAGGGCTTTACGAATGCCTGGGTCGGCCCCAGCCCCGCCGGTTGGAATCAATACGGCGCTCCGAGCGCCTGCGCCGAGGTACAGCTTGCCACTGGTCACGGATTTGAGCGACGGGACAAGGGTCGCTGAGAAGCCGTAAGCTCCGTCGATCTGCCCTGACTTGAATCCCTGCACTATCGTTCCCGAATCGGTGACGAACTTGATATGTGCCGTCTTGGCCTTGGGTCGCCTCGTCTCGTCCCAATAGTCGTTGTTCGCCTTCAGAGTAATCTCTGACCCTGAATCCCATTTCTCGAATTCGTAAGGCCCGGAACACATCACGCCACGGCTGGGACTTCCATATCCATCCGGGTCCGCCTCGACATAGGCCTTCTCAGAGATCATTCCAGGCACAATGGCCATCTCGTGATGAAAGAGTTCATCGGGATCGTTGAAGCGGACGACGACGCGATCCGGGCCATCGGCCTTGACGGTCTTCACATTCGAGAAGACTGTGCTATTCACTGACCCCACCTTGGGGTCGAGGTGCTGCCCGAGGCTGAAAGCGACGTCAGCAGATGTCAGGGGCTGACCGTCCCAGAACTTGACGCCGGCACGAAGCGTGTATGTCAGCGTCAGGTGATCCTCCGAGTACTTCCAGGAAGTAGCTAGTCCCGGCTCGATCTCATACTTGGCGTTGATCCGCACGAGGGGGTCGCACGTGTTGGAGAGGATGAAGGTGTTGTTACTACTGGTCGACTGTGTCGGCGCGATGGAGCTCGGCTCGCCCGGTGGGAGATTCCACGTGACCTGTGAGAGAGCGCCATTGCCAGCCGGGGTAGTCAGAAGTTGGTTGTTCTCCACGCCCCCATCCTGCGAAGGTCCCCCGCTGGACGACGAGCAGGCGCTCAGCGTTGCGAACGCTGCTACCGCCGCCACAGCCAGCAGTCGTGCCCGCGAAGAGCGACGCGCCTTGCTTTCACCACTCCAACCTCTACCAGTCGAGACACGTCCAGCGCAGCCATCATGTTCATTTCTGGATTCATTTCGCATCGGTGTGTCCCTCTCCTATGACTTTGCGTAGACGGTCTTGCCAGCGAGAACAGTTTTGAGTACTGACGCCTCCAGTAGCTGCTCAGGCGGGCTATCGACGACGTTGCGATCGACCACGACAAAGTCCGCCGAGAGTCCTGGCCGTAGCTCACCGAACTCTTGTTCACCGCTACATGCCCACGCGGCGTCGTACGTCGCATGGCGGACGGCTTCGCCGACAGACATTGTGTAGTTCGGAATATTCGCCTTCGTCAGACCCGGCTCGAGGATCGAACGCCGAGTCGCGGCTACGTACAGGTTGGGCAGAGGCGACAAGGAGGTCACCGGAGCGTCGGTACCGAAGGCCAGCACCGCGCCGGCGTCGGTCACTTCGGTCGCGGGAAACGCACGGTCAATCCGCGCATCGCCCAGCATCGCTTGCCAGGTCGCGGCGATCGCGGGATCAGCATGCTCAGGCTGCATGCTGACAGTAATGCCCAGGGCGGCGATTCGAGCGATGTCCTCGCGCTTCACATACTCAAGATGCTCGATACGGTGACGGCGAGCCCGCGGACCATTTTCCCGCATCGCATTCTCAATCGAGTCAATGGCGATGCGAATCGCTTCATCTCCGATTGCGTGCATGGCCACCTGCAGGCCGCCAGCGTCAGCAGCGGCAACCGCTGGGGCCAGCGTGTCGTAGTCCCAAATTGCGTCAGCGAGAGTTCCATCCGAGTAGGGCTCGCCAACTGCTGCAGTACAGCCGTCGATCGTGCCGTCCACGATGAACTTGACTCCCGTCACCCGCAGGAATGGGGAGGTGTACTGCTTGCTCAGCTCGATCGCTCGCTCGATCTGATCGAGGTTTCCCTTCGGATCCTCAGAAAGATAGATCCGGAAATACCCTACGATTCGAGATTTCAGAGCGCCGGCGGCCTCGGCTCGCGCCATCGCCGCGAGTCCGGACTCCGTAAGCATCATCTCGGTCATTGCCGTCACTCCACATGCAGCCGCGTGTTCGACGGCTCGAGCGAGGTATTGATCGCGACCTGCGTCGTCAACCAAGCCTTCTAGGAATGGCCACACGTACGCATGCTGGGCAGTCTCGTCCACATAACCCGTCGGCTCGCCCGTCGTCGCGTCGCGCGCAATCGAGCCGCCCTGCGGGTCAGTCGTGTTCGCGTCGATTCCGACTTCCCTCAAGGCGGCACTATTCAGCCAGATGGAGTGGCCGTCGAACGATCTCGCATAGAAGGGTGTGTCAGGAAGGACAGCGTCCATCATCTGCCGAGTGGGCCGACCACCTGGGATCGAATCGTGTTTCCATCCGTGCGCCTGGATCCTTGGATCGCTCGGACGCTCTTGACGCCAATCCCGGACGAGTTGCTGGATCTCATCGAGGCTTCGCGCCGACAGCAAATCCAGCTGTCCCAACCATTCCCCAATCAACATGGGGTGCGCGTGCCCATCGACAAACCCCGGAAGCACGAGCGATCCTTCGAGATCGATCTCAGCCGATTCCGAGCCCGCGATTCTGCGTGCAGTTGCAAGGTCTCCGACATATGCGATCTTCGAGCCATCGATGAGCATCGCCTCAGCCCAAGCCGGCATTGTCGATGAAGCGGTGAAGATACTTCCGTTCGCATACAACGTCCGATTCCCCGCCATGCCGTCGCTCCTGTCAATCGCTCTCACGCTGCGCTACCGCCCTGATATAGATGACTCATTCAAACTGAATGCACTCAGCGTGTAGTCTTCTCTCCAATCTGTCAACCCTTTCTGATCGGAGATGTGAATGTCGGGAAGCGCCCACCCCGATGGCCGAATCCATCGCCGCGAGCTCACTCGTCAGGCCATCATCGACGCGCACGCGCAAATGGTCATCGAGGGGGATCTGCGTCCCACGTCGAAGGCCATTGCCGCGAGAGTCGGGATCTCACTCCGCACTTTCTGGCTCCACTTCCCCGACATGGAAGCCCTGCTCGCGTTGGCAGGCCAATACTGGCTCGACCGCGACGCCGGTAATTGGGAGCCCGTGCCAGCCGACCTTCCGTTAGAAACGCGGATTGATCTGTTCTGTGACCGGCGCGGAGCGCGGCTCGTTGACCTAGCGCCAGCGGCTGCCTCGGCGCTCCTCATCGAGCCATTCTCTCCTGCTTTGACTGACGCCCGCAGTCAGCATTACGGCCGCCTGCACGACGACCTCATCGAGGCGTTCGGCAGCGAGATCGGGGCAGAAAGAACGGACCATCGCCATCAAGCGCTCTTTGCCGCAGCGAACGCAACGACCTGGCTCCTGATGACGCGAGCCGAGCGACTCGACACGAAGCAAGCGATAGCAGTGATGAAAACGACGTTCCGGGCTGTCCTGCTTGGCGCGCCTGACCAGCCGACCCATATCAGCTGACCTCGGATCGGTGTGGCGGCATCACGCCGTTCGAGGCTTTCGCCTTGCATGCCGACAAACTAAAACGGGACCGTCCCACCAAGGAAACTTGATGGAGACCAAGTTGAATGGAGACCGAGTGAGCACCTTCTCAGCCGACTGGCACTTCGAGCCGCTGTCTCCCATCCCTGAGATGCACGCTGCCGCATTCTTGGCCGAGCGGTTCGGAGTAGGCGGGACCCTGGAGCGGCTGGGCAGCAACCACGACTGCAACTTCCGAGTACGGTCCGAACCGGCCGGAGACGGTCGAGGGGACTACGTGCTGAAGTTCTTCAATCCCGTGACCGACAGCGCCGCACTGGTGGCACACTGTGCGGCGATCGAGCGGGTGGCGGCGGCCATGCCCGAGGTCCGGCTACCCCGTGGCCGAGTGGGCCTGGACGGGCGGTTCCTCCAAACCTTCCACCATGACGACGGGGATCTGGACAGCCTGCTCCTGGACTTCGTCCCAGGAGAGCCCATCATGGACAGCCGGTACCTGGCGCCACGGGTCGTCGCCAGGCTGGGGGAGCTGGCCGCTAGGGTGAACACTGCCCTCAACCGATTCGAGAAGCCCCCTGCCTCTCGGCCGTCGATGTGGGACCTGCGCAACGCTCTCGGCGTCGTGGAGTCCTTGGCTCCACAGCTGCGGGACTCGGCAGTGGCGGCAGAGATTGTGGATGCGGCCAGACGGGCCGCACGCCTGGTCCAGCCGTACCACGAACTCCTTCCCGTTCAGGTGATTCACGGTGATCTCGCCGACAACAACCTGGTGTGCGAGGTCGATGTAGACGGGCGACCGCTACCGACGGGAATCATCGACTTTGGCGACCTGATGGTGAGCTGGGCCGTGTCGGAACTGGCGGTCGCCTGCACGTCGGTCCTGCACCACCACGACGCCGCTGCCGAGTCGATCCTGGCAGCCGTGGTGGCCTTCGATGAGGTACGACGACTGACCGACGAGGAGCTCGAGGTGCTGTGGCCGCTGGTCGTCCTGCGCGCAGCCGTCCTGGTTGTCGCCGGCCAGAACGTCGTACTGAGAGATGCCGAGAACTCCTATGCGTCCGACGCGTTGGATCGCGAGTGGCGCATGTTCCAGGTCAGCACCTCGGTGCCTGCCGAGGTGATGACCGCCCAGCTACGCAGTGTGCTGGGCCGCGAGCACCCAGACCGCCCGCTGTCTCCGACCGGCGTCCCGATCTTGCCCGGCCTTGCCGGGGAAGTCACGATGCTCGACCTCTCGGTCACCAGCGACGAACTGCATTCCGCCAGCTGGCAGGACGACCGGGCCGAAGCGACGATGGTCGCGAATGCTCTCGCCTCCGGCGCCGCAGCGGTGTTCACCCGCTACGGCGAACATCGACTCACCCGCACACGCGTCGACGGTCCCGACAACTTCGGCGTCGGCACCGCCACCCTCGCGCTCGGCGTCGAGGTACACCTCCCCGAGCCCGTGGCCGTGCAGGCGCCCTTCTCGGGCACGGTGACCCAGGACTACGACGAGGGCCTTACCCTGACGACCGAAGGACTGCGGTTGGTCCTGCGTGGGATCGACACAGGCCGACGCGCCGGACAGCGGTGGGAGGCGGCCGCAGGGCAGACGTTGGGAACAGTGGCTGCCCGTTCGGGCCGACGCAGGCTCCAGGTCCAGCTGACCCACCTGCCGACTCGCGAGACTCCTGAATTCGTCGCCGCCGAGCTCGGCGACGGGTGGTTAGCGGTGTGTCCCGACCCCACCGCGCTGATCTTCGACCGTGAGGTGGCGCCAGACGTGCCCCGCGAATCCTCGGGGGCGGACCTCCTTCAACGCCGGGACCGCTCGTTCGCCACTGTCCAGGAGCACTACTACGACACGCCGCCCCAGATCGAGCGGGGCTGGCGTCAGCACCTGTTCGACACGGAGGGTCGCGGCTATCTCGACATGCTCAACAACGTCACGGTTGTGGGCCATGGCCACCCGCGTCTGAGTGCAGCGGTGCACCGGCAGTGGCAGCGCCTCAATACCAACTCACGTTTTCATTATTCCGCGGTCGTCGAGCTCTCTGAGCGGCTGAGCTCGCTGCTGCCCGACGGCCTCGACACCGTCTTCTTGGTCAACAGCGGTTCTGAAGCCGTCGACCTGGCACTCCGTCTGGCCTGGGCCGCCACCGACCGCAAGGACGTCGTCGCGGTCGCCGAGGCCTACCACGGTTGGACCTACGCCAGCGACGCGATCTCCACCTCCCTAGCCGACAATCCCCATGCCGTGGACTCACGACCCAGCTGGGTCCACACCGTCCCCGCACCAAACTCCTACCGCGGAGCTCACCGAGGATCGGACGCAGCCAACTACGGGCCAGAGGCGGCGGCAATCATTGCCGACCTGGCCGACCGCGACCGCCCACCTGCGGCATTCTTGGCCGAATCCTTCTACGGCAACGCCGGCGGCATGCCCCTTCCCGACGGCTACCTGGCCGACGTGTACGCCGCGACTCGGGCGGCCGGCGGCCTCTGCATCGCGGACGAGATCCAGGTTGGCTACGGGCGCCTCGGCACGCACTTCTGGGGTTTCGAGCAGCAGCATGTCGTCCCTGACATCGTGAGCGTGGCTAAAGCGATGGGCAATGGACATCCCCTGGGTGCCGTCGTCACCAGGCGGGACATCGCCGACTCGTTTCGCTCGCAAGGGTACTTCTTCTCCTCGTCAGGGGGCAGCCCGGTCAGCGCCGTGGTGGGCCTTACGGTGCTCGACATCCTTCACGACGAGAAGCTTCAGGAGAACGCTTTGCTCGTCGGCACGCACCTGAAGCGGCGCCTCCGGGCCCTCCAGCAGAAGCATTCCCTGATCGGAGCTGTCCATGGGTCTGGCCTCTACCTCGGCGTCGAGTTCGTTCGGGACCACGGCACACTCGAGCCGGCAGCCGAGGAGACAGCCGCGATCTGCGAACGCCTGCTCGAGCTGGGCGTCGTCCTTCAACCCACGTCCGAACGCATGTGTGTACTCAAGATCAAACCGCCATTGTGCCTGACCACGGGCGACGCGGATCGCTTCGTCGCGGCCCTCGACGACGTGCTGACACACGGCTGGTGAGCAACCGGACGGTCGACCGCTGACGCAGGCCGCCCGATGTCGAGCCCAGAGAGCGTGGCCTTAGTCAGGCGCCGCGACCAGGCGCGGAGGCTGTCGCCACAAACTCTTAGCAATAACGGACAGACGTGCCGTCGATCGCGATCACTCGCCGCTGGCTGAGCGCACGGGCGCGAGTCCAAATCCACGCGCGACGAACTACGGGCGAGCCGGATGCCGCCGACACCCATGTCCAACATGTGAATTGGTCAATAGCGGTGTCTAACCTGCGTTGCCCGCATGCAGGAGTCGGGCTAGTGCTTAACCTCGCCGGGTCAGGACGATTCTGGAGGCAGCTACGGCTGGAACCCGAACGAGCGTTTCCAAGTCGCACTGTGGCCACCCGAAGTCTGCCAAGCGGGACGCGCCTTCATGCGGGCCTGGGCTACGCCTCACCAGGCCCGCATGAATGATGGGAGCTAGTCTGTGCCGCCCAGCATTGCAAGACTTGCCATATACACCCCGGAGAACGAGGCTGGCGCACCGCTGATTCTCTTGTTCATGAACAGTACGTTGCTCAACGACACGACGGGTATCACCAGGTTTTGCTCGTCCTCCCAGATCTTCTGTGCCTGCACGATGAGCTCAGCCCTTTGCCGCACGTCAAACGTGGCTCGAGCTTGCTGCAAGAGTTTGCCCACTTCTTCTTGCTTGTCATACTTCACGTACTCACCCGAACCGCCAACGTTATATGGAAGGACGGTATAGAGGATGTTGTCGAGCGGATCGGGGATGGAGACAAAGGTGTCGGCCCAAAAGAAGGCGACGTCCGAGCGCTTTCGGTATGCGGCGCTCGATGCCAAATTCCCGTAGACCGAAGGGGTGAGCGCGCGCACCTTCACGTTTAGGCCGATCGCTTTCGCCCCTTCCTGAATTAGTGCGAGCGAATGCAACTGTGCCTCATTGCCCTGCAGGGCAGCCATGACGATTGGGCGAGATGCGTTGGGGTCTCCAGCAATCACCTTTTTCGCGCCAGATGGGTCGGGCTTCCGTGGCAGGATCAGTGCGTCATACGCCTTCTTGTATATATCCTTCGCCCCGGCCTCCCACCAAGTTGAGGTCATCAATGCGTAGCTTGGGCGGGCGGCATTGAAGTAGATCTTCTCTGCGATGGCTTTCCTGTCGATGATCATGCTGAGCGCCTTGCGAATCTTCGGGTCGGCCCCGGGCCCGCCCGTAGCGAGCAGCACGGCGATTCGAGGGCTTGCGCCAAGGTATGCCTTGCCACTGTTCACGGATTTAAGTGACGGAAGAAGGGTCGGTGAAAAGCTATAGGCGCCATCGATCTGGCCGGACTTGAATCCTTGGGCTAGAGTCGCCGATTCGGTGACGAATTTGAGATGAACCACCTTGACTTTAGGCCGCCTCGCCTCGTCCCAATAGTCATCGTTGGCCTTCAGAGTGATCTCTGAGCCTGAACTCCATTTCGCGAGCTTGTAGGGCCCGGTACACATCAGGCCACGACTAGGACTTCCATATCCATTCGGGTCTGCCTCAACGTAGGCCTTCTCGGAGACCATTCCTGGCACAATGGCCATCTCATGGTTAAAGAGTTCGTCGGGCTCCTTGAAGCGGACAACAACGCGGTCCGGGCCGTCAGCTTCAACACTCTTCACGTTTGCGAAGATTGGGCCATTTAGCGACGCCACCTTGGGGTCTAGATTCTGCCCGAGGCTGTAGACGACGTCAGCAGATGTCAGAGGCTGACCGTCCCAGAACTTGACCCCCGAACGAAGGGTGTACGTCAAGGTTAGGTGATCCTCGGAGAGCTTCCAGGACGTAGCCAGTCCCGGCTTGTACTCATAGTCGGGGCCGATCCGCAATAGGGCATCGCATGTGTTTGAAACAATCGGGATGTTGTTGTTACTGGTCGACTGTGTCGGCGCAACCGAGTTCGGCTCTCCGGTTGGGAGATTCCACGTGACCTGTGCGAGAGCGCCCTTGCCCGCGGGGGTAGTCACAAGTTGGTTGTTTTCCACGCCCCCCTTCTGCGAGGGTGTCCCACTGGGTGATGAGCAGGCGCTCAGCGTTGCGAAGACCGCTGCTGTCGCCACAGCTAGGACTCTCGCCCGAGATGAGCGGCGAGCCTTGTTCTTGCGGGTCAAACCTCCACCGGACCATATCTGTCCAGGGCGGCCATCGTTTTCGTCCTCAGATTTACTTCGCATCGGGGGTTCCCTTCTATGGTCGACCGTCTGGCCGTAAGTCACTGTTCGCTGGAGGCCTCAGAGTGTTCAAGCCCACAACGACCTATCAACAGAAGCCCTCCAGATGAACCCGGTCGCTGCGATTCCACACCGAAAATCCGGCCCATCCAACTGAATGCACTCAGAGTGTAGTCTTCCCGATAATCTGTCAAGCCCTCTCGGATGGGAGAAGCGACCGTGCTGACCCTCATCGTGCGGCCGCGCGACTCAAGTGCTCGTGACCGCGTGCGTGGAGCGTGGCGTGACCTTCCTTCTTGGGTTTCCTGGGCGTTCGGATCCAGTGCGCCGTCCACGCCATCCCGACGAGAGTCGGCCCCTCGGCCTGCAGAACCATGACGGGAGGGCGACGGCATCCGTGACAGCTCAGGAACGATCGGGGTTGCGTACCAATCCGGTCGACCACTGCAATCGCTCAGCACCCCGGCCGCGCCCGCGCCAAATGGCGACATTCGGCATCCCGTCGCCGCACCCTCGTCGCCACGCTCGGCAACGATGTGGTCGGATATCGCGGACGCCGTGCAGCACGGTTGCTCATGTTCATTTTCGCCAATCCGAGAGGGCTTGACAGGTCACCAAGAAGACTGCACTCTTAGTGCATTCTGTTTGGACGAGCCAGCGCTCGTTCCGCCAACCGGACCTCACACAAGGAGGACACCGCACCGTGCGCTCTCTCACCTACCTCATCGCCACGACCCTCGACGGCTTCATCGCCGGTCCGGACCGGACCGATCCAACGCCGTTCTGGCCGATCGCGCCCGACTACGTCCAGCACGTCGTCGAAAACTTTCCCGAGACACTGCCCGGCCACGCACGTCGGCGACTGGGCGTCTCGGCCGAGGGGCGCGAGTTTGACACGGTGCTGCAGGGTCGGCGCACCTACGAGATTGGTCTGGCGGCCGGGGCCACCGACGCCTACCCGCACCTCCGACACCTCGTGTTCTCGACCACGCTCGGCGAAATCGCCGACCCGGCCGTCGAACTGGTGACCGAGGATCCCGTGGCGCGAATTCGGCAACTCAAGCAGGAGGAAGGCAAGGGCATCTGGCTGGCCGGCGGAGGCACGCTGGCTCAGTCCGTCGTCGACGAGGTCGACCGTCTGGTGCTCAAGGTCGCGCCGATGACCCTGGGCTCTGGAGTTCCGCTATGGGGCTCGGGAGCAGCGGCCGAGCCGCGGAGATGGCGGCTCACCGACGAGCACGTCCTGCCGTCCGGCACCCGATTCCTCCACTACTGCCGATAGCTCCTCCCCCGCACCGTCGACGGCTCGTAAATAGGGCCCGAGCACACAGAGCGTCCATCGCCGGTGATGCGTCCGCCGGTTGTGTTGCCGCCGGCTCACCACGTTCGCACTCGTCGCCCGAGGGCGCATGCGTTCCCGCGGGCGGATACAAGCGTAGGAACTGCCCAGTGGCTGACATGAGAGCTGCCCGCTGACGGTCACGAGATCTGCCCGGTGGTGGCCGTGGGATCTGCCCGAAGGGAGCTGCGGCCACCATCGACCGGAACGGTTTAGCCCAAGGGGCTCACCCCTTGGGCTAGCGAGAGCTTGGGTGAGCAGAACAAGTCAGATGTAACCACGGACAGCTTCTCTAGCTTCAGTAAGCGCCTGTTTAGTCCGGGCCTACACCACCCAACCCGACGACTCGTCAACACATGAATCGAGACCCCTTTGACTGAGAACACCCAAATCTTGCTCGCCTCCCGCCCTCACGGAGAGCCAACCCACGAGAACTTCTGCTTCAAGACCTCGCCGATGCCGACGCCGGGCGATGGCGAGGTACTGCTCCGCACGATCTACCTGTCGCTTGATCCCTATATGCGCGGTCGGATGAACGATGCCAAGTCCTATGCGGCGCCGCAGCCCCTTCACGAGGTGATGCAGGGCGGGACCGTCGCCGAGGTGGTCGAGTCCAACGACCCGTCGCGCGCGCCGGGCGACTTCGTGCTCACGTTCCACGGCTGGCAGTCGTACGCGGTCCTGCCGGCCAAGCACACCCGCAAGCTCGATCCATCGCGCGCACCCATCTCGACAGCGCTCGGGGTGCTCGGCATGCCGGGGTTCACCGCGTATGCGGGGCTCCTGCAGATCGGTAAGCCGCAGCCCGACGAGACCGTTGTCGTTGCGGCCGCTGCCGGTCCTGTCGGCTCGGCCGTGGGGCAGATCGCGAAGATCAAGGGGGCTCGAGCCGTCGGGATCGCCGGCGGGCCGGAGAAGGTCGCTTGGTTGGCCCAACTCGGCTTCGACGTGGCGCTTGATCACCGGTCGCCGACGTTCAAGGCTGATTTGAAGGCAGCCGTCCCCCGTGGCATCGACGTCTACTTCGAGAACGTCGGTGGTCACGTGTGGGACGCCGTGCTGCCGCACCTCAAAAGGTACGCTCGTGTGCCAGCGTGCGGTCTCGTCGCCAACTACAACGCGACTGAGCTGCCCTCCGGCCCTGACCGTACGCCATACCTGATGAACTCGATCCTGACCAAGAGCATCACGATGCGGGGCTTCATACAGGACGAGTTCATCCGGTCTCACTATAAGGATTTCCAGAGCGACGCGGCGGCATGGATCGCCTCAGGCGAACTGCGCCATCGTGAGCACATCATCGAAGGTCTCGAGAACGCGCCCGAGGCATTCATTGGTCTCCTAAAGGGCAGAAACTTCGGCAAGCTCCTCATTCGCGTCGGCGCCACATCCGAAGGGGTCCGTTGAGTCTGCGTCGGCCCTGAGTGGCGAGTCGCGAGCTGAGCCGGAACCTGCGCCGATCGGCCCGCAACGCGAGCATGACGAAGGTTCGGACCTGTTGGTCCGGACTCCTTTGGTAGCGCGACAGACGTCACTCGCGCAACCAATGGCGAACAAACCCGGAACCAGAGACCAGACAGCTGCGCCAATCCCTCCTAGGTCCCGCGGCACCCGGATCGACCAAGGAGGTCGAACTACCACTCCTACGAAAACTCCAAGGTGAGTCGGGTGCGCCAATCTCCTTGACTAGTCGAATCTGCGACCTCTCCAGGGAAAATTCTGGCTCCTCGACACTCCAACTCGAAATTGCACACCGAACGTCCACACAGACCCGTGAATAGCCTGACTCGGGGCGCGCGGTAGTGCCGTCGGATGGAGCCCGACGGGGCAGTTGCCGGTGACGGTCAGGCTGCGGGGTCGATGTGGACGGTGTGGCCGAGTTTCTCCAGCTGCGACACGAGCCGGTGGGTGCGGGCTTCCTCGTTGCGTTTGACCAGCCATTGCGGGCCGAGGTCTTGGTAGGGCTGGTCCCGTTTGAGGATGTAGTAGGCCGTCACCAGGATCGAGTGAGCGACCGCGACCTGGGCCCGGCGCATGCCACGTCTCTGGGTGATCCTCGAGTGCTGCACGGCCAGGTAGTTCTTGCCCTGCATCCGCCCGACGGCACCGGCGGCCTCGACGAGCATCCCGGTCAGCCACTTGTTGCCCCGACGTCGCCCGGCCGGGGATCGTCTGCCTGCGGACTCATACATTGCCGGCGCCAAACCAGCCCACGACGACAGATGCGCAGCAGTCGGGAATTTGGACATGTCGCCACCGGTCTCGGCGATGATGACCTGAGCGACCCGTGGGCCGACACCGGGGATGGTCTGCAGCAGTTCGATCTGATGGGTCCACGGCTGGCACGCAGACTCGATGACTTGGTCGAGCTCGCGCATCGCCTGCTCGACCCGGTCCAGCCGGCCCAGGATGGACTTGGCCAGCTGCGCATGATGGATGTCGAAGTTGCCCTCCAACGCCTGGGCCAGGTCAGGGATCTTCGAACGCATCTTGCCCTTGGCCAAATCAGCCAGCACCCGGGCGTCGGTCTCGCCGTCGATCATCGCGGTCAGCATCGCTCTGGCCGACACCGTGTTCAGCGACGACGCCACGGTCGAGAGCTTGATCGACGCGTCCTCCAGCATCAGCTCCAACCGGACCGTCTCCCTGGTTCGGTCGCCATGCAGTTGGACCCGATACCGGGTCAGCATCCGCAACCTGCGCACCGGTGGCGGTGGCACGAACGACGGCGTCAACAACCCATGCTCGAGCAGCTGCGCGATCCACTCCGCGTCCCGCACGTCGGTCTTGCGACCCGGCACCGCCTTCATATGAGCCGCGTTCAGCAACCAGATCTCCATCACCTCCTCCAGGCAGTAGAACGGCGGCTTCCAATACGTCGACGTCGACTCGATCGCCGCGATCGACACACCGGCCTCGACCAACCAGTCCCGCATCACCCTCAACGACCCCGACGTCGTCTTGAACGTCCGCGTCTCCGTGCGCCGGCCACGCCTCGCACCGGGCGTCCGGACACACACCGTCACCGACGCCTTCCCCACGTCCAGGCCAGCGACCCGGTCATACAGCACTTCCATCACCATCAGCTCCCTCACCAACTCGACCCACGACCCACCCAGGCGGGCGGGCCCGAGCCGCTCGGAGAGTCTTCCGCCGGGATACAGACCCACGTGCTCGAAGCAACAATCCAAAGGCACCCGAAGACCCCGCGTCATACACCTCAACGGGCTCACCCGCACCAATGTGTGCCGACGTCGCCGAGCGACCCATCCCCGATTCTCATCCCCCAACGCAGCGACGAAGTCGCACGCCGACACACCTCTTGCATTCTCGGTGGCCCCTTGCGTCCGCACGAAAGGCCTTAGGGGTCATGAATGCAGACAATGAGCGCGAAAATCGCCAGGAGAACCGCCGGAAGCTCGCCGGGGGAACATGCCCCCGATGCGGCAAAGGTGTGCGGAGGAAGTCGACCGGAAGACCAGCGATCTGGTGCTCGCAGGCATGCCGGAGAGCCGCATACGAGGAACGCCGCGCGGCCGCGCATGGCGCTATCGCAGTCGAAGTTGTGGAGCGTGTGGAGACTCACGAGCACCCAATCGGCACCTGCGTCGACCGAACGTTAGCCTCACCAGCTGGATGCCGACGCGTGGTCTACGAACTGGCCAGACTCGGCCGCGAGCGAACCTTGCAGTCAGACCCGCGTTGGGAGTCGACATACAACGCCATACGTAACGGACTCATGGACGCCCTATTCACGCCGTTTGATCGGCGCAGATAGGTTCCTAGTCGACGCGCCGGGCCAAGAGCATTCCGCCCATAATGGGGCATCGGATGTGCCACCAGTCTTCATTGCGGCAGCAAGACTAGGACGTCGTACTGATGGGTCGCTCTCAGCCAAACGGAAGCCGGTGCTCATCAGCAGCCTTAGGCCGCGTCGCAGTGACACCATCAGGCAAATCTCTCGAGTCCGCATCAACGGCGATTCGACGACGTCAGGTAGCGGGACATTCGGTCTCGAAGGGCCTCCGTGGTGCGAGGGGCTTTCGCAACCTTATCGAACAGAACCTCGTTGGTCGCTCGCGCCACCCGCGCAAATTCATCCTGAACCAACGCAAGCAGCTCTCGGAGAAGTTGGTTGGAGGGCATTAGTTCGATCGAACCAAGATCTTTCGCGTTTGGTCGAGGCTTTCCTGTTAGGGCTACTGCTGATGCCATTGACAGGTGGAAGACGAAATCATCGACTTGCCCTTGTGTCTGCCTGTTGTTCCGCAAGTACAGTTCGCACGTTCGCACGATCTGAATTGCCGGAAAGTACATGGCGATCGGGTTCTTACTTGCGAAGACGTCGTCGTACACGTCGTCTTGGAAGATGCGGGAAACCTCGCCTCGTGAGATGTGCGGCACTTGCACAAGAGTGGCCATCACGGCCTGACCCAATTGATCGATCGAAACCAAACTCTGCAGTGGAATCTGGCGATTGTGGTAGTAGTTCTTGCGCCGCTCGTAGTACAAGCCCTTTGTCCGAAAGTACTCTTCGATCTCTCGTTGCACCCGGTCAGTCGCGCGTAGAGAACTCAGACCAAGAGAGGTCTGGCTGTTAGTGGCCCTGATGATTCGATCCTTGATCACGTCATCGTCAGCTTGGATGACCTTCACAAGGACCCCGCGCCCTTCCTGCAAGTTCTCGGATCGGCCACGCTTGTAGATCTCGTGGGAAGTTTGAAGCCCATTGACGATCTGGGGTGACACCAGTTGCAACAGTTTGCCTGCTGGCTGAACCTTGTCGGCGACGATCGTTACGCCATTATTCAGCCACCAGAAGTCGACGTCTTTGTCCTCGTGCTCCAGCGTCTCTTGGATGCTTCTGTTGACGCCAGATTCGCCCTCGTAGTCTCGGACATTCGCTTCGAAGAGCGTTGCGTCGAGCTTCCCGGTCGTGTCTGTGATGAAATCCTGGTAGTCGGCGAGCCTCACCAAGCCGACGTATCCGCCGGCCATGTCCGTCGAAATCGGGTTCTCGGCCAAGGCCAGCTGCACGGTCACCGGTGGCTTGTCCCGAGCGAGATTGGCTATCGACGCCGCGTCGAGCAAGTGCGACTCAGGCTCGCAAGTTCCGAAGCAACTTTTTAAGGTCTCTCGCAGGTCTGCGGCTTTCGACTCCACATTGGGGTGGATCTTGTCCGCCTTTAGTGCCGCGAACGCTGTGAAGACGCGAAGCGCTGGCATATCCATCGCCCGATAGGTGTCGAGAAAACGGCGAGTGATCTCGATGAGGCGAGAGTTGAACTGCTTGGCGAGGCTTGCGTCGTTTCGAGTGAAATCCAGCAGCTTCGGCAGGTGCACAATGAGCTTGTCGACTGCGTCCTCGCCCAATCCTTTCGTGTTCTTGACCTGAATCAGGACGAGATCCAACTGTGGATTTCGGCCGAGGGCGCTCAGGTTTGTGTCATCGCGAAGGCAGTAACCGTTCGCGAATATGTAGACAGCGTCGATGCCGCCGTCGAGCGTGCCATCAACGATTCCGGACAGCAGGTCGTCGTGGCTTGGGCGGTAATCGGTCAGGTAGTGCCGAGATACGAAATAGGCCTCTTGCTCTGACGCGCTGAGGCCCGCGGTCTCAAGGCGTGATCTTTCCACCATGCCCTCCAAGAGGATGACGTCATTCGCACTCATTCAAGGTCCTTTCGGGACAAGGTGTAGTGGCACCGTACAAGGTCACCTCGACAGGGGGCGGGAGTTCTCGGCGCCGGCTTCCTCCCGTCGCCCACCAGATGCGAGCGGGGGACACCAAGATGCTGCGACTCTTAACGTTGCGACGACGAGACAAGGAGAGCTCGTGGGCGGTAACGAGCTAGAGCCGACTGACAGTCGGGTCGAGTGGGCGTGGGATGCGAGGGTCACGACTCCGTATCCTGCAATGCTGCGCGATCGAGCAGGCCAAGTCGAACTGGTGATTCCATACGAAGAAGACAGGCGTCGACGACATCGACATCAGACGGGTTCAGCGGCAGCATCAACAGGCCACGAAAGCCGGAACTCCTCAGCTGCGGCCGCGAGGTCAAATTCTAAAATCTCGACGTCGTGCTCCTTCAGAGCATCGAGCACATCCTGCGGACTGACCTTGAAGAACTCACGCCGGAGATTGATCTTGTTCATCCGCTGCTCCGAAAACTGCTGATGCAGCATGGTCTCCACACCGACAGCATCTTCGCTGAAGAACAGTGCGTGCACATCGAAGCGGAACGGCACTGACGCGTCTCCCAGTTCCTTCACGCGGTCCATCGGTTCAAGGCGCCGGGTCATTCCGATTTTCACGGTGCCCTCACCGAGGGAACCGACATTGGAGATGACATAGACGTACCCGGCTCGGATGTTCGCCGCGCGGTAGTCGACATCGGCGATCGCATGATCCACGTCTGCCAGCTTCTCCTTCAACCGGGCTACGCCTTCGGCGTCTCCGTTCGCCTCGAGCGCAGCGATGCTGTTGAGGAAATGCGTACGCTCCTTGTTCAGCCGATCCTGCTCGGCGCGCAGCTCGGCCTCAGCTCGTTTCTGTTCACGAAGCTCGGCTTTGTGTTCGCGATCGGCTTCACGCTCATCGGCCAGGCGAATCATGTGGGACGACGCGAGCTCCAGCTCCTTGAGTCGCAGCCGGTGATAAGCGGGCTCGACCCGAAGCTCGATCATTGATCCTTGTCGTGCGATCGCGTCGACTGTTTTTGAGAGACGAGATTGGGCCGTGGCCAAGTTGCCGGCCTTGACGCCCTTGATGCAGTTCTCGGCCTCAGCGTTGTAAGCGCGCAGCATGATGCGGGACATGTCGGAGGTGAACTTCCTGCCCTTGGCCGCCGAGTCGCCAAAAGTGATGTCTGCGCCGGCCTTGACGGCGTCCCCGATCTTGTTCATGGATTTGATCTCATACCGGAGTGCCTCCAGCTCGGTGGCGAGCTCAGCTGAAGTCTCTGCTGGGTGCACGTAGTCGAACAGTCCGACGTCCTGGACGGCCAGGGTGTCCCGGGCGGCAACGAGTCTGGAGTCGACGTCTCGAACCTGAGAGATCAAGTTGTCCAGTAGCGACTGCTGGGTCGAAATGTTCGACTCCAGCTCGGCCAGCGCGCTCGCCCGGCTTACCGCATCTTCGATGCCGTACTTGGCAACTACCTCCTGCAGTTCGTTGATCTCTGCGATGAGACCTTCGTTCTCGGTGATTAGTTCTTCTGCGAACTTCTTCGCGCCGAAGGTCGGGACTTTCCGGTCCAACGGTTTGCGCGAAGCAGCCGCGCTGGAGTGACTGTCCGCGATGACGGACGAATTAACCGTTGCCGCGAGACTGCTGTCCGCACCCTCGAGCGCGGCGACCAGTTCAGTCGCCGTCTCTATCGGCTCTCCACTACGGAGGGGCTCAGTCGCCGGGGAGTCCGTCGTCGCCGAGGCTGACGTCTCCACATGCGAGGACGGGTCGTGTGTATGTGAGGTCCAGGTCGTGCCGTCCCAGTAGCGGAGGACCGCGGACCCGGATGCGGCATGCGGATCGGGATACCAGTCGGCTGCAGCGGTCATGATGGATCCCGTCCTTGAGCCCGAGAGGGCGTAAACATCCTGTCTACCAGCGGCCGGGACCAGGCGTGACGCGTTTGCGCGATCGGCCCCCGGCCGAGGCAAGCCATGAACCAAACCAACCGGCTAGCGCGAACCCGCGTCACTCCGCCGCTAAAGCCCTAGCTTCTCGAAGCCATACGACTTCTGGACGGGCTTTACGGATCTTTGGCTGGTTCGTTGTTGTGTCGTCCAAAACGGTCGCCCCGCAGTAACCCTCGGGGGGTGAGGTCACTGCGAGGCGGCCGTGTCGAGACTAGGGCGCTAGACCTTCGTCGGTGTACGAACGCCGCGAAAGGTGATCCATCACACACCACCCTTACCGGCGATGACGGCCTCGCTTAGGACGGATTTCGGTCGGCGCATCCAGGTTCCAACGCTTGTACGCAACGCGTTTGCGCCGACTTGCCGGCCAGATGAGGTATGACAACCAACTAATGAGCTGAGTCATCGAGTCATCCTAGGGCTCGTACGGTTCACTAACCGGGTCGTAACAACAACCGGCTCTGATAGTTCGGTGTCGTGCCTGATGACGGTCTCATCCTGATGTCTCATCGTGCTCGGCTCAGTGGCGATCTCAATATGAACGGGCGTCCCTCCCGGCCCGCAACTTGAGGGAGTTGGGTAATCGCCGGGGGGACGACCGGACCAAACATAGGGTCCGGTATGTCAGTTACCGATGGGTACGTGGTGGAGGTCACAAAGCGTCGCTGACAACAACTGCGGCGTGGGTCGGCTGGGGACGTCTTGCGAGATCGCGCGAGGAGCATGAGCGGCCTTTGAGACCGGTGAAATCAATCGCCGTCGAACCAGGGGAACGTTTCCTTCCAACTTTCCCCCTGAACGTCCCCCCGAAAGTTGAACGTTTTCTGGCCACTGGACCGCCCAACGCGGCCTTGTGTTGCTAGCGCTATTCCACAGGGCGCAGGCATGCAACGGGTACTCCACAGATTGTGATCGAGCAGGTTCGTTCCCACCGCGACCGCTCGAGACTGGAGGGTCGAGCAGGTCGTAGAACTCACCGACGGTGGGAGGAAGGAACGATCGCCATGACAGAACTCAAGCTGCTGTCGCCCACCGAGGTTTCGAAGATCCTCGGCGTCGCGACATCGACGTTGTGCCGGATGAGGCAGAACGGGACGGGACCGCGATGCGTGTGGGTTACCGACCACGCGCCTCGCTATCGCGAGGACGACTTGCTCGCCTACGTCGAATCACGAGCGTCCTGATGGGAATCCGACAGGACCGATCCGGTCGGTGGCGTGCTGAGCTCAAGTCTGGGCGTGAGTACGTCGCCGGCCGGACGTTCGACACCAAGCGGGAGGCCGAGGCTTGGCTGTCGCGTGAACGCGCGTCGCTGGCCGGTGGTGTCGATCCTCGGGCCGGCAAGGTCTTGGTGAGGAAGGCGTTCGCAATGTGGCTCGTGGATCGCGAGGGCACCGTCGCGATCAAAACGACGAAGGCGGATCGATCGGTTCTCAAGGCCCTGCCGCCCGGCGTGGCCAATCTTCACGTCAACCGGGTGACCGACCGCGAGGTCCAGCGGTGCATCAATGACTGGTCGCGGCGCTATGCCGAGTCCACGGTGAAGCGCTACCGAGCGACCCTCATGGCGTTCTTTGCGTCCTGCATCCACGAACGGATGATCACGGTCAATCCGGTGTCGCGCACCCGAGTGCCAGCACAGCTGACGCCAGCTGCCGAGATGATGCCGTTCTCACGCCAAGAGCTGGAGGCCGTTCGCGACGAGATCGCAGTTCTCAATCCAGCCTTGGCCGATGCGGTCTGGCTCGCCGGGTGGACTGGGCTGCGGTGGTCGGAACTCCGCGAGGTGAGGGTAGCCGACTTCGTCGAAGTCCCGGTGCCTCGTTTGGTGATCCGACGCGCTCAGCCGGAAGGCATCGGCACCAAGCGACCGAAGTCCGGGCGCACGCGTCACGTTCCCCTCGTCGACGCCGTGCTGCCGCTCGTGAAGTCGATGACCGAAGGGAAAGGGCCGAACGATCTGCTGGTGACCACCGAGAAAGGTGCGCGGCTCTACGCCACCGCGTTCAAGAACTCGACGCACTGGACTGAGACCGGACGAGGTCGGCGACTCCACGACCTGCGGCACACCGCCGCGTGCCTCTGGCTGGAGGCCGGCGTCTCTCCGACGACCGTCCAGGCATGGATGGGACACGCGGATCTAACGACGACCCAGCGATATCTTCACTACCTCGGGACGAGCGCCGACGAGACCGGATTGAGCCGGTTGAACCAGTGGGGGCGCGCCGGGGGCGCGCGGCCTGCGGGGGAACATCAATAATTCGTTGAGCCGCTTGTCAGAATCGAACTGACGACCTTTTCATTACGAGTGAAACGCTCTACCGACTGAGCTAAAGCGGCCGAGGTTCGCCGGGGATCGCCCGCCGAACCGATCACTGAGTCTAGCGGGTGATCGCTGCAACATCACATCGGCCTCCCCCCGTAGAATCGCACTCGTGACCGACACGACGCAGGCCGAGCTCGAGGAGATCCGGGCGAGCATCGACAACATCGATGCCGCACTGATCCATGTCTTGGCGGAGCGCTTCAAGTACACCAAGCGCGTCGGCAAGCTCAAGGCCGAGCACGACCTGCCGCCCGCCGATCCCGAGCGCGAGGCCCGGCAGATCACCCGGCTCCGGGCGTTGGCGATCGAGGCGGACCTGGATCCGGCGTTCGCCGAGAAGTTCCTCAACTTCATCATCGACGAAGTGATTCACCACCACGAAGCGGTCCGCCAGCCGTAGTCGTAGGCGGCGGTGAGTTAGCGCCCACCTCCACCCGGCGCGTGGGCTCTAAGTCACCGCTCTCCAGGGTAGGTCGGGCCTACTTGCAGGTCAGGCCGTCCTTGGGCACGGTGCCCTCGGTGAAGAAGTTGTCGACCGCCTCGGTGATGCAGTCATTGCCGGAGTTGTAGGCCGTGTGCCCATCGCCCTCGCGGGTGATCAGCACGCCGGACGACAGCTGCGACGCCAGCGACTCGGCCCACTCGTAGGGCGTCGCCGGGTCGCGGGTAGTGCCGAGAACGAGGATCGGCGGAGCGCCCTTGGCCTCGATCTTGGGCAGCGGGTTGGTCACCTTGATCGGCCAGTCGGCGCAACCGAGTGCACCCCAGCCCAGCGCCCGGCCGAACACCGGAGACACCTTCTCGAACCGCGGGAGCGCTGCCTCGGTCTCTTCCACGGTCAACCGATCGGGCGCGTCGAGGCAATTGACGGCGTAGATGACCTGGCCGATGTTGCCACCGTAGGAGCCGTCCTGATCGCGCTCGAAATAGATGTCGGAGAGCCGCAGCAGGATGCTGCCGTCGCCCTCGAAGGCTGCCTTCAGTCCCTGCGAGAGGTATTGCCACGTGCTCTTGTCGTAGAGCGTGACGGCGACGCCGTAGAACGCCTGCCCCTCGGTGAGGTCGCGACCCGGCAGGGCCCTCATCGGTGTCGCGTCGAGCTGCTTCATGAGATCGGCGATCTTGCCGAGACCGGCGTCAGCATCGTCGCCCAGTGGGCAGTCGGAGTGCTCGACGCAGTCCTTGGCGTACGCATCGAGGGCCCGCTGGAATCCTGTGGTCTGGCCGAGGCTCGAGCCGATCGCATCCAGCGAAGGGTCGACCGCGCCGTCGAGGACCATGCGCCCGACCTTGGTCGGGAACAGCTGGGCGTAGACCGCACCGAGCTCGGTGCCGTAGGACGCGCCGAACCAGTCGAGCTTGGGCCGGCCGAGCAGCGCGCGCACGACGTCCATGTCCTTGGCGGCCTCGACGGTCGAGACGTGGGCCGCGAGCCCGCCGGAGTTCTTCTCGCACGCCTCGCCGAGATCCGTGATGCTCTTGCGCAGCGCCGTGACCTCACCGGGGTTGTCGGGGTCGGGATCGGTCTGCACGAACTCGTCGAAGGCCTTGTCCGGGAGGCACTTGAGCGGCGAGCTCTTGGCGACGCCGCGGGGGTCGACGCCGACGATGTCGTACATCGAACGGACGTCGTCACCGAAGCTCGTGGCCATCGTCTTGGCGAAGTCGATCGCCGAGCCTCCGGGGCCACCCGGGTTGACCAGGATGCTGCGCTTGGCCGTGCCGCCCTCTGCGGGATGCACGACGGCGCGGAGCCGGGTCGTCGCCCCGTCGGGCTTGGCGTAGTCGACCGGCACCTTGATCCAGGCGCACTTCGCGGAGCCGCAGCTCGACCAGCTGACCTTCTGGTCGTAGAACGCCTTGAGCCCGGACGGCGCGGAAGTGGTTGCCGGCTTGGGCTCTGACCACTTGTCGTCCTTGTCGCGGGTCACGGCGACGGTCGCCAGCGCGACACCCACGAGCAGAGCGAAGACGGCAACGACCGAGATCACGATCAGCGTCCTGTTGCGAGTCACCGGCGAAGTCCCATCATCATCCGTTCGAGCGCGAGCAGTGGAGCGGCGTTGGCAGTCAAGGCCTCCCGACATTCGACGATGGCATCGATCGTGTGGATCGTCGACTCGGGCGTCCACACCCGGGCCATCTCGGTGATGTCGTCGGCCACATCCGCGTTGACGAGGTCGACGCCGGTCGCGCACTGCACCGCCAGCACGTCGCGGCAGAACGACAGCAGGTCGAGCAGAACGCCGTCAATCGAGTCGCGGGCCATGCGCTTGCGCCGGCGATCCTGGTCCTTCTGGAGCGTCGAAAGCGCGCCCGCGTAGCCGGGCGGGCGGCGGCCGCGCTCCTCGACTCCCCATGTCGAGCGCAGGTCGTCGAGCTCGCGCTCGTCGGCCGGGTCGCAGAAGTCCTTGGCTCTCGCCGTGGCCTCCTCGTTGACCTGGTGGGCGGCTCGCAGGCAGTCACCGAGGTCGCGCAGGGCCACCGGGATCGACAGGATCGCCCGCCGGCGCTCGCGTGCGCTCGGGTCGCGGGCCAGCCCGCGGGCCCGCCCGATGTGGCCCTGCGACGCAGCAGCGACGGCATGCGCCAGCTCCGGCTCGACACCATCGCGGCTGACGAGCAACCCGGTGATGGCCGCGGTCGACGGGGTCCTGAGGAGTACGCTCCGGGCGCGGGAGCGGATCGTCACCGAGACGTCGTCGACCGCCGGCGCGCAGAGCATCCACACGGTCTGGCGCGACGGCTCCTCGATCGCCTTGAGCAGCGCGTTGGCCGCCTCGTCGGTGAGCCGGTCGGCGTCCTCGATGATGAGGATCTGCCAGCGACCGAGCGCGGGCCGCAGGGCGGACGAGCGTACGTACTGGCGGATGTCCTTGACGCCGATCGACAGTCCGTCGGTCGTGATGAGGGTGATGTCGGGGTGGCTGCCGGCCCGTGCGGTCGTGCACGAGTGGCACTCGCCGCAGCCGCCGAGCTCGCACTGCAGCGCGGCCGCGAAAGCGCGAGCGGCGTTGGAGCGTCCAGAGCCGGGAGGACCGGTGAACAGCCAGGCATGCGTCATCGATCGGCCGTCGCCGCCGGCCGATGCGACCGCGGCCTGCAGCGTCTCGACCACGGGTTCCTGACCGACCAGGTCGTCCCACACGGTCATGCCAGCGCCTGCCCCAGCCAGGGCTCGACAGCCTTGCGGATCTCGGCGTGGATCTCGGCGGGGGTGCCGCCGCCTCCCACCACGAGGTAGTGCCGCGGGTCGGCGGCGGCCAGGTCGAGGAAGTGCTGGCGTACGCGTTGGTGGAACTCGAGCGGCTCGGACTCGATGCGGTCGGCGCCCTCGAACCGTGCATGGCCGATCGCCGGGTCGATGTCGAGGACGATCGTGAGGTGCGGCCGCAGGTCCGACGTGGCCCAGCGGGCGATGTGCTCGACCTCGGCGGAGTCGAGTTTGCGCCCACCGCCTTGATAGGCCAGCAGCGAGTCGACGTAGCGGTCGGTCAGCACGATCGTGCCCTCGGCGAGTGCGGGGAGGACGACCTGGTCGACGTGCTCGGCCTTGTCGGCGGCGTAGAGCAGCACCTCGGTGCGGGGCGACAGCTCGCCGGTGTCGTTGTCGAGGACGATGTGGCGCAGGATCTTGCCCACCTCGGTGGCCCCGGGCTGACGTGTCAGCAGGACGCCGTGGCCGAGGCTCTCGAGCCACTCGACGAGCAGGACGGCCTGCGTCGACTTGCCGGCACCCTCCCCACCCTCCAGGGCGAGGAACACCCCGGTTTCGGTGAAGAGCGGATCCATGGGGCGAGCCTAGTCGCTGGTGCCCACGTCCTCCGAGGGAGCGTAGGCGTGACGGCCGAAGTACTCGACGATGCGTCGCATGTTGCCGCGCGACCGGGTGAAGAGCACATAGCGCTTGCGGGGGCCGGCCGATCCGGTGGCGATCGCGGGGACCCTGAAGTCGAAGCGCATACGGCTCCTGCGGGCGATCCGCCGGATCGCGTGCGGGCTGTAGTAGGAGACGTGGCCACGCGAGTAGAGGTAGCGGTGATTGGCCACGTTGCGGCCGTCGTAGATGTTGGTCGAGCAGACCAGGAGCCCGTTCCTGGTCAGCAGCTTGAACAACCGGGGAAACTCGCTGCGCGGATCGGTGAAGTGCTCGACGACCTCGCACGCGATGATCAGGTCGAAGCGCTCCGACGTGCCCTTGGTGATGTTGATGAAGTCGGCGTCGACGCCGAGGTCGACGACGTCGCTCATGACGACCCGGTCGACGGCTGACAGCTTCGCGATGTGCTGGTAGTCGAGGCTCCGCCCGGCGCCGAACACCATGACCTTGAGCCCTGAACGCTGCAGGATGTCGGCGCCCATCGCCGCCATGTGGAACTCACGACCCTGGTGCTCCGCGGTCCCGACGCGGGGCGTGAGGCGGAAGCTCTCGACCGACTCGAACGCGGTGTAGTCCACGGTGTTGGTGAAGTTGGAGACGTACTGGCAGCGCTGGCAGATCCGGATGGGGTATGTACGCGTCTTGCGTTCGACGGTCTGGATGCGCGTGCGTCTGGAGCCGCAGACCAGGCACGGCGTCGCGCGAAGGCGACGGGCCACGACCTGAGCTCCCTCCTTGGGATGGCGCACGAGCTGGGACACACGCTGCAGGGCAACCATCGGTCCACCGTAGCGGGACAGCACAGCCGAGCTAGCCCGGCGGGCCGGGTCGCTCGACCCTGGCGACGAGCTTCTGCGGAGCCAGCACGCAATAGCTGTCGGTCAACAGCTCCCCGAGCTCGTCCCAGTCGGTGTCGTCGCGCAGCTCGAGGCCCACGACGTCACGACCCCAACGGGCGACGAAATAGGGCGCGCCGGCCTGACGAAACGCCTCGAGCTCGTCACCCGGCGCCCGGAACGTCACGACCGTGACCGGACCCTCGTCGGCGATGAACCTCGCATAGGCGTCGGGCCGGCCGTCGTCGATCACCAGGACGTGCGCGAACGTCTTGCGCCGCACGCACCAGCGCAGCCCGGTCCACGCCGTCTCCTCGTACGTCTCGGGGAGCGCGAGGCAGATCGCACGGAGGCGGTCGACGACGTCGAGCGACACATCGGGCATGCGATCAACCTAGGTCGCAGCGCCGACACTCTCCTCGTCGCCGGTCGTCAGGCGGATCTCGATGATCAGCAGCGCGACGCCGATGAGGCCGGCCCACAGCTCGGAGTACGGCACGAACGTCACCGCGATCAGCGCGACCACCGCGGCGGCGAACGGCAGCGCCGTACGCATCGAGGGGTCGTGCAACCGTACGTTGATGAGC
Source organism: Aeromicrobium sp. P2_G6 (assembly GCF_056403535.1). NCBI lineage: Bacteria > Bacillati > Actinomycetota > Actinomycetes > Propionibacteriales > Nocardioidaceae > Aeromicrobium > Aeromicrobium sp. P2_G6. The sequence continues at coordinate 587,765 of NZ_JBFUFH010000001.1, forward strand.
CACAGCGCTGCGAGGAAGGCCGCGCCCGGTCCGGTCACGAAGGCACTGCTGACCAGGTCCGAGACCTCGGAGTGGTGCGAGTAGTGGTCGACCCGAGCGGCGAGGCCCGCCCCGACGGCAGCCGCCGCGCCGAAGATCACGTAGTGGCCGAACCCCCAGACGTACCCGATCGAGTTGTCCGTGAGGATGCCGGAGTTGTCGCGCGCGAAGTAGAGCCACCAGCCGCTGAACGTGATCAGCACGCCGCCGGCCACGACCAGCCACAGCTCGGCGGGTGGGTGCTCCTCGTCGAACGCGCGCTGCAGCGCGATCGTCACCGAGAGGATCGTCTCGCCCAGCACGATGATGAAGAAGAGTCCGTAGCGCTCTGCGACGTGGTGCGGGTGCCACGGCGTGGTGCCGGCCAGCTCGGCGATGAACGGCACCCCGAAGTCGCAGGCCACGAGGACGACGAACAACCAGATCGGTACGTGTCCGTCGGTCGCGAACAGCGCAATGACCCAGGCGGCCTGCACCAGGATCAGCCCGTACGCGTACCGCAGCGCCGTCGTGCGCCGCTCCTGGTGCCCGGCGGCAGCCCGTAGCCACATCAGGACCAGGCCGACGCGCATGATGACGTAGCCGACGATCCCGAGTGTCAGGTCCTCCTCGAAGAACGCCGGCACGCCGGCGGCCAGCACGAGCGACCCGAACACCTGCAGCAGCGTGAGGATGCGGTTGACCGTGTCGTCGGGGTCGTACGCCGAGTTGAACCACACGAAGTTGAGCCAGGCCCAGAAGATCGCGAAGAACGAGACGCCGAACCACACGAGCCCGTGGCCGGTGTGGCCCTCGGAGATCTCGTGGTGCAGCGACAGCGCGGCCTGCGCGATCGCCACGACGTAGCAAAGGTCGGTGAACAGCTCGAGCGGCGATGCCGTCCGGTGCTCCTCGTGAGGGTCCCGCGGTGACAGTGGCCTGACGATGGGGCGCAACATGGCCCCGATTCTGGCAGGCGCGCCCGACGTGAGCACGCCCTTTCTACTTCACGCCGTTGAGCCGGTCCACTTGGGCGAACAGGTCGCCGCGGTCGTAATGGTCGACCGCCACATAGTTGGGCAGGTGCCCGCGCTCGGCCTGGCAGCGGTCAAGGCGAGGGCCCAGCACCGAGGCCGCGTTGACCCGGCCGGCGTCGCTGACCCGTCGCTGCGGTCGGTTGAGCCAGTGATTGACCAGGAACAACGACGCGTCGGCGGGACCTCTCAGTCGCTCGCAGCTGAAGTCCGAGACCTTCTTGCCGTTGAACGGCGTGTCCTGCACGACATCGAATCCCTGCAGCAACCACGGGTAGGTCGTACCGCCTCCCCGGTTCTCGGCCAGCACGACCAGACGGCGGCCCGAGTCGAGCATCTCGCCGAGGGTCGGCCAGGGCTGGCCGGCGACCGGGGTGAGGACCATCGACAGCAGACCGGCCTCCTCGAGGACCTTCGCCGTCACGGCGGGCGACAACTCGTCCTGGATGAACAAGGTGATGACCTCACGAGGATGAGCCCGCATCCACGTCGCGACGTCCGCCATGACCGGCTCGAACGCGGTGGAACCCAGCTCGCACAGCGCGTGGCACAGGTAGGGCTCGACCGGCCCGGTCGGCGTGAGGTTCGTGGCGTCCCGCAGCCGCAGCGCGCTGTTGACGACGCTCCTGCCGTATGTCGCAGTGGCCTGCTTCATCGCCTCGGCGCGGCTCTCGTCGGAGTTGGCGACGACCCCGGAGCGCGACGTCGTCTGTCCGGGCCAGGTGTCGATCAGGAACACGTGAATGCCGTCGTCGAGCTGGCCGATGATTCCCTTCGGCTGCTCCGCCAGGAACCATCCCGGCTCGTCTGCCGCCGACATCGAGTTGTGGCTGGCGGCGTAGGCGACCTCGTCGTAGCGGCGCTCGCAGAGCTCGGTATGCCCGTTGCGCAGCCCACTGTGGGACGACCCGATGGCCGCCACGGCACGCTGGGGCGGGCGGGAGTTCCACACCACCAGGCCGGCCAGGATCGCGAACGCGGCAACCGCGACGAGAGCGGTGCGGAGCTCCGGCCTCCTCATCAGGCGAGGCACCCAGGTCGCCGGCCGTTCCGGACGTCGCACCGATCGCGCCAGCTCGACCGCACCGTCTATGGCCACGACGAACCCCACGACCGACACGATCACGGCGATCGTCGTGACCGGGCTCAGTAGCGCCGCGACACCGCCGACCAGCAGCACCGCCCCGTGACCGACGCGCTGCCGCCGCTCTGCGAGGGGCAGACGAAGCCACCAGACGCCACGCATGAGGTACGCCCGGGGGTCCAGCCCCAGCCGGAGGGCTGCTCCGAGGATCAGCATGTAGCCTGCGGCGGCAACCGTCGCTGCCGCCGTCCAGAGAGCGGGGCTCAGCTGGTTCCACCCCGCGACACCCAGCGCCGACGGGAGGGTGTCGGTGTCGACTCGCGCCGCGACAACTCCCGCGACGAAGATCGCAGCCGCCACGATCAATCCGGCCGACACGATGGCCACACCCACGGCTCTGACGGCACGCGGCCGGTCACGAGCCGGCAGGATGACGGCCGCGAAGCACAGCAGGGCCAGCAGTGGCAGGAGCCAGGACAGCGTCTTCACGAGGTGTGCGTAGCCGATCGTGGACGACGAGACTCCGTTGTCGCCGAATCGTGCGAGTGCCACGTCAAGATCGGGCGGCAAGCCAGCCGCCGCCTGCGGGGCAACCGTCGAGAGTGCGGCGATCAGCACGGCCCCGACGTCGGCGAGACGTAGCACGACCCGGTCGTCGCCGTCTGTCGTGAAGGCCTGGTGGACCGGGACGAGCATCGCGCGTACGGCCGGACCAAACGCCTCGCTGCCGACGAGCGAGCCCGCCGTCGACTCGAGGAATGGCCGGGCGATCACCAGGTCAGGGTCGGCCGCGATGACCCGGGCGGAGATCACGATGCCGACCTGGCGCGAGACGGCTGGGTCCTTGCGCATGGCATCGGCGTGGGCGGCGAACCGGTGGCCGTCCAGGACTTCGTGGTTGACGACGCCGGCGAGGATTCCGGCCAGCAACAGGAGCGATCCGAGGACCTGCAGCGCACGAGAGGTCTTCTCCACGGCGCCTCCTCACCGACACGATGTCACCTGATCACGACGGTAACAGCGGCGAGTCACCTGGTCATTGCACTCTTGCTCGGGTCAGGGCGAGGTATTGATGGACGAAGGCGATCCCCATGCCGCCCTCACCCACTCCCGCTGCGACGCGCTTGACCGAGCCGGAACGGACATCGCCGATGGCAAAGATGCCGGGGACGCTGGTCTCCAACGCGAAGGGCCTGCGGTCGGCGGTCCACCCCGGCGCACCGGCAGCATCGGACCCGGTGAGGACGTAGCCGTGCTCGTCGCGAGCGATGGCCGGTGGGAGCCATCTCGTGACGGCGTCGGCCCCGATCATGACGAAGAGCACCATGGCTGGGCGGGACGACGTATGTCCGGCGGCCGCGTCGTGGACGTCGATCTCCGTCAGGTCGGTGTCGCCGTGCAGGCCGACGACCTGGCTGCGCGTCTCAACGCGGATGGAGTCATGGGCGACGATCTGGTCGATGAGATAGCGCGACATGCTCTTCTCGAGGGACTCACCGCGCACCAGCATCGTGACCGAGCGGGCGAACCTGGAGAAGAAGATCGCCGCCTGGCCGGCCGAGTTGCCGGCGCCGATGATGCAGACGTCCTGGCCCTTGGTGAGCCCGGTGTCGCTGCGTGCCGCGCCGTAGTAGACGCCGTGGCCCAGGTAGCTCTCGACGCCCGGCACATCGAGGGTCCGCCAGTCCACACCGGTCGCGATGAGGACAACCGGGGCGCGCAGCGTGTCACCACCGTCGAGGGTCACCGTGTGTTGCGGACCCGGATCGACGCCGGTGGCCTGCCGGGTCACGATGATCTCGGCGCCGAGCCGCTTGGCCTGCTCCAAGGCACGGCTCGCGAGGTCGTCGCCGGACACACCGTACGGAAATCCGGTGTAGTTCTCGATGCGACTCGAGGTGCCGGCCTGGCCTCCGGGGGCGATGCTCTCGACGACCAGTGTCTTGAGTCCCTCGGCTGCCGCGTTGACGGCCGCCGTGAGGCCTGCGGGTCCGGCGCCGAGGATCACGACGTCGTACTCCGCCTCGTCAGGGCTGACGTCGAGCCCGACCGCCGAGGCGGCCTCACGCAGGGTCGGGGCGACGAGGCGACGGCCGTCGCGGAGCTCGAGGACGGGGTGGTCGACGACGGCATCCGGGTCGTCCGGAGTGACCCGGTCGAAGGCCACCTGGTTGCGGGTCAGGAACGTCGCAAGCTCACGCACGCCGGCATCGACCCTAGGGCCAATGAGCGTCACCTCGGCCTCGGGCCGGACCGACGCCCAGACCTGGAGATCGTTCAGGTACGTGCGAGCGACCTCGGCGACCGACGTGGTGACGGTCGGCGCCATCGAGGCGAGCGTGTGCCACTCCGTGACACCCAGGCGAAGGATGCGCGCCGGCACCGTCGCCCGGCCGCTTGCCGGGAACTTCGTGCTCAGCGTCATCGGCACCTCACCGAACAGCATGCCGTGGGTGCGCTCGCCGATCACGCGTTCCTCACCGTTGACCAGCTTCGTGATCTCGGCGTGGCCCTCCATGACGATGAAGAGGGACCGCTCGTCGCCCTCGCGCGCGAAGTACTCCCCAGCCGCGAGATGGATGTCCTCCACGGCGCCGACGACGTAGGTGAGCGCCTCCGGCGTGAGGCCGGAGAGCAGCGGCACGTCACTCAGCTGGTCGGGAGTGATCATGCCGGAACGCTAGCGCGTGGCCGGGACCACCATCCAGCGTTCTACTTCTTGGCTGCAGCCTTTTTGGCCGGCGCCTTCTTGGCCGTCGACTTCTTGGCGGTCTTCTTCGCAGCCTTCTTGGCGGTCTTCTTGCCGCCCTTCTTGGCCGGGCCCTTGGCGCGACGCTCGGCGAGCAGCTCAAACGCGCGCTCCGGCGTCAACGTCTCGAGCGAGTCGTCCTTGCGAAGAGTCGCGTTGTACTCGCCGTCCGTGACATACATGCCGAACCGGCCGTCCTTGGCCACAACCGGCGAGCCGCTGACCGGGTCGTTGCCGAGCTCCTTGAGCGGAGCCGCGGCAGCGCGGCGGCCGTACGTCTTGGGCTGCGCGTAGATCGCGCGGACCTCTTCCTCGGTGATCGTGAGGAGCTGGTCCTCACGCTCGAGCGACCGGGAGTCGGTGCCCTTCTTGAGGTAGGGACCGTAGCGGCCGTTCTGCGCCGTGACCTCGGTGCCGTCCTCCTCGACGTAGACCACGCGGGGCAGCTTGAGCAGCTGGACGGCCTGGTCGAGTGTGATCGTGTCGAGGTCCATGTCCTTGAACAGGCTCGCGGTGCGGGGCTTGTCGGCCTTCTTGGCGTCCTCGGGCAGCGCCTCGGTGACATAGGGGCCGAAGCGACCACTCTTGGCCACGATCGCCAGGCCGGTCTCGGGGTGCGGCCCGAGATCCTTCTCCACGCCGGAGGGGCTCGCCAGCAGCTCCTTGGCCTTGTCGAGCGTCAGCTCGTCAGGCGGGAGGTCGTCGGGGACGTTGGCGCGGGTCGGCACCTTCTTGCCCTCGTCGTCCTCGGTGAACGGCGGGCCCTCGACGTACGGGCCGTATCGGCCGACGCGCAGGTCGATCTCGTCGCCGAGGGGGAACGTCGCGAGGCCGCGCGCGTCGATGTCGGGCAGGTTCTCCACGAGGCGCTTGAGGCCGGTGTCGCCCTCGCCGGTGCCTGTCCAGAAGCTCGTGAGGACGTTGAGCCGTTCTTCGTGCCCCTTGGCGACCTCGTCGAGGACGTCCTCGAGCTCGGCCGTGAAGTTGTAGTCGATGAGCCGCGGGAAGTGCTGCTCCATCAGCCGGATGACCGAGAACGCGATCCAGGCCGGGACGAGCGCGGTGCCCTTCTTGTAGACGTAGCCGCGGTTCTGGATCGTGCCGACGATCGACGCGTACGTCGAGGGGCGGCCGATCTCGCGGGTCTCGAGCTCGCTGATGAGGCTGGCCTCGGTGTAACGCGACGGCGGCTTGGTCTCGTGTCCGGCCTTGCCGAGCTCGGCCGCGGTGACGGTCTGGCCCTCGGACAGGTTGGGCAGCTTGGTCTGCTGGTCGTCGCCCTCGGCGTCGGAGTCGTCGTGCGACTCGACGTACGCCTTGAGGAACCCGTAGAACGTGATCGTGCGGCCCGAGGAGCCGAACACGACGTCTTCACCCGTCGCGGCCGTGGCGCCGATGCGGATCGACACCGAGTCGCCCTTGGCGTCGTTCATCTGCGAGGCGATCGTGCGCTTCCAGATGAGCTCGTAGAGCCGAAGCTCGTCGCCGCTGAGTCCGGTCTGGTCGGGCGTCTTGAACCGGTCGCCGGCGGGGCGGATCGCCTCGTGCGCCTCCTGCGCGTTCTTGACCTTGCTGGCGTAGACGCGCGGCGCCTCCGGCAGGTAGGCGGCGCCGTAGAGCTCGGTGACCTGGGCGCGAGCGGCGTTGAGCGCGGTCTGCGACAGCGTCGTGGAGTCCGTACGCATATAGGTGATGTGGCCGCCCTCGTAGAGGCGCTGGGCGACCTGCATCGTGCGGGCGGCGCCGAAGCCGAACTTGCGGGACGCCTCCTGCTGCATCGTCGTGGTGCGGAACGGTGCGTAGGGGCGTCGCGTGTAGGGCTTGGACTCGACCGAGCGCACGGTGAACGGGCGATCGTTCAGCGCTTCGGCCAGCGCGCCGGCTTGCTGCTCGTCGAGGTGCGCGACCTTGTCGGAGGTCAGCTGTCCGGCGTTGTCGAAGTTGTTGCCCGACGCGATGCGCTTGCCGTCGACACTGAAGAGCTTGGCCGGGAACTGGCGGGGGTCATAGCCCTCGCCGGCGTCGAACGTCGCCTCGAGGTCCCAGTAGGAAGCGAGGCGGAAGGCCATGCGCTCGCGCTCACGCTCGACCACGAGGCGCGTCGCGACGGACTGCACGCGACCGGCCGACAGGCCGCTCATGACCTTCTTCCACAGCACGGGGCTGACCTCGTAGCCGTAGAGGCGGTCGAGGATGCGGCGGGTCTCCTGCGCGTCGACGAGGTCCATGTCGACATCGCGGGGGTGCGCGATGGCGTACTGGATCGCGTCCTTGGTGATCTCGTTGAAGACGATGCGCTTGACCGGGACCTTGGGCTTGAGCTCGTCGAGCAGGTGCCACGCGATGGCCTCGCCCTCGCGGTCCTCATCTGTCGCCAGCACGAGCTCGTCGGCGTCCTTGAGGAGCTTCTTGAGCTTGGTCATCTGCGACTTCTTGTCGGCCGAGACGACGTAGATCGGCTCGAACTCGCTGTCGATGTTGACGCCCAGCCGGGCCCAGGTCTCGCCCTTGAACGCGGCCGGCACCTCGTCGGCGCCGCGCGGCAGATCACGGATGTGGCCGACCGAGGAGTCCACGACGTAGCCGTCCCCGAGGTAGCCCGCGATGCTGCGGACCTTGTTGGGGGACTCGACGATGACGAGGCTGGTCACTGGTGAACTCCTGATTGGTCAGACGGAGCACACCGTAGCGCGTGTCGTCAAGAGTTGGTGCATCCGCATCTGGGAGCGGGTGTCGCGCTCGATCGGTGACAGTCGGTCCGATCGTGTCTGTGGACGGTGGAAGAATGCCTTGTGGCCTTCTCCGGATATGCGCAGCTGTGGGCGGACAGATCCGTCCGCACGCTGTTCATAGCCGCGTTCTTCGCCCGCATCCCCATGATGGCGGCGCCGTTGGTCTTCACTCTCTATGTCGTCGACGATCTCGACGGCTCCTACGCCCAGGCGGGCGTGGTCGCCGCCGCCACGACGCTCGGTGCGGCGATCGGGTCACCGTGGCGCGGCCGCCTGATCGACCGGCTCGGTATGCGCCGCGCGATCCTCCCGTCGATCATCGCGGTGGGCCTGCTCTATCCCCTGGCGACGCTGTCGACGTACGTCTGGCTGATCCCGATCTCGCTGCTGATGGGGCTGTTCCTCATCCCGGTGTTCTCGATCGTGCGGCTCTCGCTGAGTGTCATGGTCGAGGAGCGCCAACGGCGTACGGCCTTCTCCGCTGACTCGATGATCGCCGAGGCGAGCTTCATCATCGGCCCGGCCGCGGGCGTGCTCGTCGTGACCCAGGCTGGTGCCGACGTGGCCCTCTACGCCGTCGGCGCGTGCGAGGTGCTCGCCGGCTTGTTGTTCCTCTACCTCAACCCGCCGACGCGCTCCGCGGCCCAGGATGGCGACGCTGCTCCTGACGAGTCGGCGGCCAAGACGCCATTCCTCTCAGTTCCCGTCGTGTTCCTCTTCCTCATCTCCGGCGGCACGATGGCGACGCTGATGGGCACCGACCTCGGCATCGTCGCTGAGCTGCGCGAGCTCGACAAGGTCGGTGCGATCGGTTTCACCTATGGCCTGTGGGGCCTGTCGTCGCTGATCGGCGGCCTGATCTATGGGTCGCTCAACCGCTCGATCCGGCCCACCTATCTCCTGCTCGCCCTTGGCCTGACGACGATTCCGGTCGGCCTTGGTGGCGAGGTCTGGTCGCTGTCGCTGTGGGTCATCCCGACCGGGTTCCTGTGCGCACCGACGATGACGGCCGCCGCCGAGTGGATCGCCAAGCTCGTGCCGGAGGAGCGCCGCGGCGAGGCGATGGGCTGGCAGGGCACGGCGTTCACGGTCGGCGGCGCGGCGAGCTCGCCGGTCGTCGGCGCGGCGATCGACGAGGTCGGTGCGTGGGGCGGGTTCGTGGTCGGCGGGCTGGTCGCCACGGTCATCGCCCTGGTGTGCTGGGCCGGCCAGCTCATCCCGGCGTTCCGCCCGGAGAACTATGCGTCCGTCGACGACCCGGTCGGAGGGGCCAACAGATGATCATCCGCGACGCCGGGCACGACGACCTGCCGGCGATCCTCGACATCCACAACGACGCGATCCGCACGACGACGGCGATCTGGGACGAGCACGAGGTCGACCTCGACGACCGCCGCGCGTGGTTCGACGGTCGACGCTCCGCGGGGCTGCCGGTGCTGGTGGCCGAGCTCGACGGCAGCGTCATCGGCTTCGCGTCCTACGGTCCATGGCGGGCCAAGACAGGCTACCGCTTCACGGTCGAGAACTCGGTCTACGTGCATCCCGATCACCGCGGTCGCGGGGCCGCGAATGCCCTGATGCCTGCGCTGATCGAGCATGCCAGGGGTGGCGACGTGCACACGATCGTCGCGGGCATCGAGGCCACCAACGCCGGGTCGATCGCCTTGCACGAGAAGTTCGGCTTCCGCCGTGTCGCGCTGCTGCCCGAGGTCGGCTTCAAGTTCGGTCGCTGGCTCGACCTCGCCTACCTCCAGCTCTCGCTCTAGCCTCGCTGGGAGTGACGTTTCGGTCGGGTCTCCACGGCGATTCGCGACCCGAACGTCACTCCCAGCGGGGTTTAGGTCAGGAAGCCGTCGGCGACGAGGTCACGGACCGAGCTCGCATACGTACGCCTGAGATCGGCGGCGTCGCGGTCGAGCAGTGAGGCCAGCGCGTCGAGGATCTGGCCTGCTGTCAGGTCGCCCTCGCTGGCGCTGACCAGGCCGGCCTCGACCGTGTCGACCTGGCGGGCTCGCCGTACGCCCTGCTGGAGGCGCAGCACGATCGACTCCGGGTGCTCCGCGCCCACCGGTCCGCGCGTCTCCTCCACGAGGTCCGGCGCCTGTCGGAAGGCGTGGCCGAGGAGCGCGTCGTCGTCGAGGCCCCGCAGCAGGTCTGCTCGTCGGCCCCAGGCCGCGACGGCCGGACCGATCGGCGGCGCGATCTCGCCGGTCCACTCCTCGAAGCGGCGCACCGGCGTGGCCGTCGTCTTGCGCATGCTGAGCCAGCCGAAGCCGACCGCCTCGATGCCGACCTCACCGAACCAGTCGAGCCAGGCGTCGTAGCGCTGCACATAGTCGGCCGAGGAGGCGAGGCCCGCGTCGGCGAGCCACATCTCGACGTACTCCGACGGGTCGACGAGCTCGCGCTGCACGACCCAGGCGTCGAGCGGCTGACCGGCGAACCACTCCTCGAGCCCGTCCTGCCACGCCGTGTCGGCGCGGTGCGCCCAGTTGGCGAGGATCTGGCACCAGCCACCGTCGTTGAGGTGCGACGCGGCGTTCTCGACGAGGTGGCGCACGACGCTGTCGCCGGGCATGCCCGAGTCGCGGTAGACCAGCACCTCGCTGCCCGGCGGTGAGATGACGAACGGCGGGTTGGTGGCGATGAGGTCGAACGTCTCCCCCGCCACGGGCTCGAACAGGCTGCCGTCCCGCACGTCGATGTCGACGCCGTTGAGCTGCGCCGTCAGGCGGGCCATCGCGAGGGCCCGGGGGTTGACGTCGGTCGCCACGACGTGGTCGGCGTGCTGTGCGAGGTGGAGCGCCTGGACGCCGCAACCCGTGCCGAGGTCGAGCGCGCGCCCGACCGGTTCTCTGATGGTCAGCTGCGCCAGGGACGACGACGCCTCGCTGATGCCCAGGACGTACTCGGTGTTCATGGGGGCCTGGTTGCCGTCGAGGCCCGGGGTAGGGTCGCACACGATCCACCAGTCGTGGTCCTCGTCGCCGTACGGCCGGATGTCCACCAGCGCGCGCACCTCGCCGCCGGAGGCCTGCAGCATCCCGGCGGTGACAAGCGGCTCGACGAGGCCCGGCAGTGCGGCGTCCGCGCGGCCGCGGTCGACCGGCACCTGCAACGCGAAGAGGCGCACGAGTGTCGCGAGCGCGCCGCTGCCGCTGGTGGCTCGCCGTGCCGGAATCGTCTGGTTGCGACCCAGGGCCCGGTGCGCATCCTCGCCAAGGAGCCCGAAGACTGCGTCGACCGTGAAGTCCGCCCGGGTCAGCGCCGCGCGGAGGTCCTGGACGTGCGCGGCTTCGATCATCCGCCCAGCCTGTCAGACCTGCACGGAAGACACGAACGGCGCAGACCCGGAGGTCTGCGCCGTTCGAGAGGTGGTGCGAGCTACGAAGCCGAAACCTTCTCCGGCTCGACCTCGCCGACGATGCCCGTGTCGAGGGCGATCGGGCGACGCTTCGAGATGTAGACCGCGATCACGATGATCAGCACCGAGACACCGGCGATCGTGTAGCGCGTCGGGTCGCTGGCATCCTCGCCGTACGAGTACTTGATGATCAGCGGCGTCGCGAGCAGGGCCACCAGGTTCATGACCTTGAGCAGCGGGTTGATCGCCGGTCCGGCGGTGTCCTTGAACGGGTCACCGACGGTGTCACCGATGATCGTCGCCTCGTGGGCCGGCGATCCCTTGCCACCGTGGTTGCCGTCCTCGACGAGCTTCTTGGCGTTGTCCCACGCACCACCGGAGTTGGCGAGGAACACCGCCATCAGCACACCCGTGCCGATCGCGCCGGCCAGGTAGGCGCCCAGCGGGCCGATGCCGAGGCCGAAGCCGACGGCGATCGGGGCGAAGATCGCGAGGATGCCCGGCGTCGCCAGCTCACGCAGCGAGTCACGCGTGCAGATGTCGACGACCTTGCCGTACTCGGGACGGCCGGTGCCCTCCATGATGCCCGGGATCTCGCGGAACTGACGACGGACTTCGTAGACGACCGCGCCGGCGGCACGGCCGACTGCGTTGATCGCCAGGCCTGCGAACAGGAACACCACGGCAGCACCGAGGATCAGGCCGACGAGGTTGCTCGGATCGGCGACGTTGAACACACCGTTGAGTGCGTACGTCTCGATGACCTTGAGGCCGCGGGCCTCTTCGCCGATCTTGGCGCCCTGAACGGCCTGGGTGATCGAGCTGGTCAACGAGCCGAACAGCGCCGTCGCGGCGAGAACTGCCGTGGCGATCGCGATGCCCTTGGTGATGGCCTTCGTGGTGTTGCCGACGGCGTCGAGCTCGGTGAGGATCTGTGCACCCTCCTCGTCGACGTCGCCCGACATCTCCGCGATGCCCTGCGCGTTGTCGCTGACCGGGCCGAACGTGTCCATCGCGACGATGACGCCGACGGTCGTGAGCAGGCCACAACCGGCGAGCGAGACCGCGAACAGCGCGACGACGAGCGAGCCGCTGCCGAGCAGGAACGCGCCGAAGACCGCCGCGCCGATCACGATCGCGGTGTAGACCGCCGACTCGAAGCCGACCGACAGGCCGGACAGGATGACGGTGGCCGCGCCGGTGAGCGAGGTCTTGCCGACGTCCTTGACCGGACGGGTCTCGGTGCCGGTGAAGTAGCCCGTGAGCGCCAGGATCACGGCGGCGAGCACGATGCCGATGAGCACGGCGATGATCGCGATGAGGCGAGGATCGGCGTCGAGTCCCGGCTTGTCCGCTCCGGCCTGCTGGCCCAGCGTGACGATCAGGGAGCTGCTGTCGATGCCGGGCAGCTTGGCGTCGGTGAACTTGGTGGGCAGCAGCAGGAACGCAGCGCCGACCGAGGCCGCACCGGACACGAGTGCCGAGATGTAGAACGAGCGGTTGATCGTGACGAGCCCACCCTCACCGGCCCGCGGCTTGGTGATGTAGACGCCGAGGATCGCGGTCAGCGCGCCGATCGCCGGGATGACGAGCGGGAAGACGAGTCCGACCTCACCGAAGGCAACCGAGCCCAGGATCAGGGCGGCGACGAGCGTCACGGCGTACGACTCGAAGAGGTCCGCGGCCATGCCGGCGCAGTCGCCGACGTTGTCGCCGACGTTGTCGGCGATCGTCGCGGCGTTGCGCGGGTCGTCCTCGGGGATGTTCTGCTCGACCTTGCCGACGAGGTCGGCGCCGACGTCAGCAGCCTTGGTGAAGATGCCGCCACCGACTCGCATGAACATCGCGAGCAGGGCTGCACCGAAGCCGAAGCCCTCGAGCACGACGGGAGCGTCGCCCGTGTAGATCAGGACGATGCCGCCGGCACCCAGGAGTCCCAGGCCGACGGTCAGCATGCCGACCGTGCCACCGGTGCGGAACGCGATGCGCATCGCGACCTCGCGACCTTCGTTCTGTGCGGCTGCGGCGACCCGGACGTTGGCGCGCGTCGCGAGCCACATGCCGAGGTAGCCGATGAGCGCGGAGAACCCGGCACCCAGGAGCAGCGCGACGTAGCGGCCGATCTTGATCTTCCAGTCGTTGTCCCAGCCGAGGACTGCCGCGTCGAGCGCGAACAGCATCGCCAGGGCGACGAGCGCGAAGACCGCGAGGGTCCGGAACTGCCGGCTCAGGTAGGCCGAGGCGCCCTCCTGGACGGCCTGGCCGATCTCCTGCATCTTCTCGGTGCCCTCAGATGCCTGGAGCACCTGGGAGCGGAACACGAACGCCATGATGAGCGCCAGCACCCCGACCGCGACAACTGCGTACAAGTAGTACGAGTTCTTGTCGGAGAAGTCGAGATCGCCGCCTACGGCGGCAACGAATGTCGCGTTTGCCATGAAAAGGTCCTCCAGATGTAAGGCAAGACGTTGAGCGGTTCTGGTGACCAGACCGCGTGACGCAGGTTACATGGAGGTCCTACTATCCGATGCGACCGGGATCACAGTGGCTGGGTTGTGCGAGCGTCCTCGATCGACGTGTGCAGGCCGAAGACCTTGTCGAGGCCCGTGATCTCGAAGATCTTGAGGATGCGCTCCTGCGTGCACACGATGTCGAGCGAGCCACCGTCGGCACGTACGCGCTTGAGGGCACCGACGAGGACACCGAGGCCCGTGGAGTCGAGGAATTCGACCTTCTGCACGTCGATGATGAGGTTCGTGTGGCCGGCATCGACCGCCGCCACGATCGCCTCACGGAGCTTGGGAGCGGTGTATACGTCGATCTCACCACCGACCTCGATGATCTCGAAGTCGCCCTCAGTGCGCGACGTCAGTGACAGCTCCATCCCCGCTCCTCTCTTCGATCTGCATTCAATCACGATCCGCAGGCACCTGCCGACGGGTGAGACGGTGGGGAGCCGTCTGGGAGAATCACGAGGTGGACCCCGCTGATCTCGTGCTGCGCTACGGCGAGCGGGTGACCCACGTCGAGCGGGTGCCCGAGCGGGAGGCCGTCATCGAGCCGTGGCCCCCGTGGGTCGATCCGGCTGTACGAGCGATGTATGAGGCCGAGGGGATCTCGGCGTTGTGGGGCCATCAGGCTGAGGCGCTGCACCACGTGCACGAGGGCCGGCACGTTGTGATCGCCACCGGCACGGCCTCCGGAAAATCACTGGCATTCCAGGCCCCGGCGTTGACCGGGCTGGCCGAAGGCCGCAGTGGCAGCGCCTTGCGGGGCAACCGGTTGCCGACCGTCCTCTACCTCGCGCCGACCAAGGCGCTCGCCGCCGACCAGCTCAGGCGGCTGGCCGGTGCGCGGGAGTTCGCGCGGCCGGCGACGGTCGACGGTGACAACTCGCGGGAGGAGCGCGTGTGGGCCCGCGACCACGCCAACTACCTGCTGACCAACCCCGACACGCTGCACCACTCGATCCTCCCGGCGCACGCGAGATGGGCGCGGGTCCTCGGCGGCCTGAGCCACGTCGTCGTCGACGAGTGCCACCACTATCGCGGCGTGTTCGGGGCGCACGTCGCCCACGTCCTGCGGCGCCTGCGCCGGGTCTGCGCGCACTACGGCGCCGAGCCGACGTTCGTCCTGTCGTCCGCGACGGTCGCCGAGCCCGAGGTGTTCGCGGGCCGGCTCACGGGGCTGGAGGTCGTACCCGTCACGGATGACGCGTCGCCACATGCCGCCCGCACGATCGCGCTGTGGGAGCCGCCGCTCATACCCGGTCGCGACCCGATCAGCGGCGACGCGACCGAGGGCGTCGTACGCCGGGCCGCCACGACCGAGGCCGGCGAGCTGCTCACGGACCTGGTGATCGGCAAGGTCCGCACGTTGGCGTTCGTACGCTCACGACGTGGCGCCGAGTCCGTCGCCGCGACGGCACAGCGCCGGCTCGGCGAGGTGGACCCCGAGCTGGTGGGCCGCGTCGCAACCTATCGAGGTGGCTATCTCCCCGAGGAGCGCCGCGAGCTCGAGCAGCGCCTGCGCAGCGGCGACCTCCTGGGGCTCGCCAGCACCAACGCCCTCGAGCTCGGCATCGACGTCGCCGGGCTCGACGCCGTCATCAGCGTCGGCTTCCCCGGCACGCGGGCGGCGCTGCAGCAGCAGTTCGGCCGGGCCGGCCGGTCAGGGCGGGACTCGATCGGCATCCTCGTGGCCCGCGACGATCCGCTCGACACATTCCTGGTGCATCATCCCGAGGCGTTGCTGGGCGCGCCGGTCGAGGCATCGGTGTTCGACCCCGACAATCCGTACGTCCTGGGGCCACACCTGGCGGCAGCTGCCCAGGAGCTGCCGCTGACCGAGGACGACTTCGCGATGTTCGGCCCGCGTACGGCTGAGGGTGTCCGGGCGCTCGAGGCGGCCGGCTGGCTGCGCAAGAGATCGTCCGGGTGGTTCTGGACCAAGCGCGAACGGGCGAGCGACCTGGCCGACATCCGGTCGAGCGGCGGTGCACCGGTGCAGATCGTCGACGCCGTGACCGGTCGGCTGATCGGCACGGTCGACGCCGGTTCGGCGGACTCCGCGGTCCACGACGGCGCGGTCTACGTCCACCAGGGCGACGTGCACATCGTCGACGACTACGACGTCGAGCACGGCGTCGCGGTCGTCCACCGGGATGACCCCGACTACTCGACGATGGCTCGGTCGGTCACCGAGATCTCCGTGACCGACACCGAGCGCACGACGCAGTGGGGCAAGGCGGCGATGTCGTTCGGGTCCGTCGACGTCGTCAACCAGGTCGTGTCCTACATGAAGCGGAGCACGACCGGCGGCGGCATCCTCGGCGAGGAACTGCTGGACCTGCCGGCTCGCACGCTGCAGACCAAAGCCGTGTGGTGGACCCTCGAGCCTGGCGCGGTCGCCGCCGCGATGGAGACCGGGGACGTACCCGGCGCTGCGCATGCCGCTGAGCATGCGGCCATCGGCCTGCTGCCACTGCTCGCCACCTGCGACCGCTGGGACATCGGCGGCGTCTCGACGGCCCTGCATGCCGACACCGGCACCATGACGGTGTTCGTCTACGACGGCTATCCCGGCGGAGCCGGATTCGCCGAGCGTGGCTACGAGCTCGCGGGCCGCTGGCTGCGGGTCACCCGCGAGGCGATCATCGCCTGCGAGTGCGCGACCGGTTGCCCGTCATGCGTCTACTCCCCCAAGTGCGGCAACGGCAACGAGCCGCTCGACAAGGCCGGAGCCGTACGCCTGTTGGACGCCTTGCTGACCGACGCGCCTACGGAGACCGTTGCGTCATAGGAAGTGTGGCCGGGAGCCCCCGGTTCTTATGACGCAAGCTGGTTGCGCTCACTCCTCCATCGAGCTCGGGAGTTCCAACGTTCACGAGTCCAGGACTCAGTCCCCGAGCGAGCTCGGGAGTTCCGACGTTCACGGGTCCACGAACTAGTTCCCGAGGTAGAAGTCGGGGGCGGCGCGCGCCTTCTGCTCGAAGGCCCAGCGGTGGCCCCACCACGTCCGGCTCGTCGCTCGGGCCGTGATCGTCGCAACGTCGTAGTCCATCCGGCACGTCTCGACCTCGGCACCATTGCGGCCGGCGATGCGGCGGGCGGCGGTACAGGCGTCATCGCCGCTGACGCTGGCCAGGCTCGCCGAGAGCGCTGCCAGGTCGGCGGCGGCAGCAACTCGATGACGCAGCCTCACCAGGCCCGCCATCTCGGTGATGATCAACGCCGCCACGACCAGCATCACGGCGATGGCTGCCGCGTGGACCGTCACGGAGCCACGGTCGGACCGCGGCATCACGGTGACTCCACCGCGGCAACCGAGGCAGAGTCCATCTCCTGCGAGCCGACCGATGAGAAGAACGGCAACGGCATGCGCGACTCCGCTGTCACGGTCACTGTCACTGTGCCTGAGTCGGCGTCGACCGATACCTTGGCATCGGCCGGAGCATGCTCACGGGCGACCTCCTTGGCATCCTGCACGGCCTCACCACGGGCAATCATCCGAGCCGCCTCCCGTGAGGCGTCTGCGATGCGGATCTGGGTCAGTCCCAACGAGACGACCCAGAGCAGGAGGAATGCAAAGGCGACCGCGAACGGGGCGATCGTCGCCAGCTCTGCGGTGACCATGCCGCGCTCGCGCCTCATCAGAACCGGATGCCGAACCGGGGCAGGTGGTGGAACATCTCGCGCATCGTGCCCCAGCGGAGGGACCGCTCGATGATCTCCCTGAAGGACTCCATCCACGGGTTGTCGTTGTCGAGGAGGCCGAACCGGTAGAGCACTGCGCCGATCATGACGGCACCGAGCGTGCCGACGGTGTATTCCGCGGTCGCCATGCCGCGGTCATCGTGGTGGGACATGTTGAAGCCCTTCGTGGTTGGGGTCCGGGGCGACGCCACAGCCGCCCCGGACCGGGTGGATCAGAACGGGAGGATGTCGGGGATCTTCTCGATCAGGTCCTTGACGAGCTCCCCGAACCACGGGGACTGGCCGATCTTGACGAGCACGCCGCCGATCGTGCAGGCGCCGAGGGTGCCGACCGTGTATTCGGCGGTCGTCATGCCTCGCTCGGCGCGGCGCAGGAACTGCTTCATGTGGAGTCCTTTCGATGGATGAAACTGTCGACAGGAAGAAGTGCTGCGGGCGCCGCGATCTGCTGGTCTGGATGCCGGGCTGGGGACAACGCGTTGGGGCACGAGCTCTGTGGATCAGAGGTTGAACGACCGGAACGTCGCGATGATCGTGGGCACGATCCCGATCAGGAAGAACGCCGGGAGGAAGCAGGCACCGAGTGGGGCGGCGGTCCGCACGGCGACCTTGCGGCTGCGCTCCCGCCGTGCCGCTCGCCGTTCACGACGCAGCTCGTCCGCCACGCCCGCCACGACGTGCGCCACTGGCATACCGGACACGGCGGCTCGACGGAACGCACGGCCCACCGGTGCGAGTGACCGATCGACCGCCAACGTCCGCCACACGGCCTCGGAGTCACCTGCGATCGCGAGACGGCCCGCGACCAGGCCCAGCTCGGTGCCCAACGGTTCGGCGGTCGCCTCGGCCGCCAGCTCGAACGCCGTCACTGGCGGACGACCCACCTCGAGCGCTGCCACCATGAGGTCGAGCGCGGTCGGCAGCTGGCCGGCGATCAGGGCACTTCGTCGCCGCGCGGCCGCGCTCTCGAGGCGGCTCATCGACCTGTGCACGACCGGAGCCAGCCCGAGGCCGATGAGCGGGCCCAGGGGTAGTCCCAGCACCATGATCGCCGCGACCGGAGTCAGCAGGGCGGCGACCATGGCCGTGTTGATCCGGGCCGTGCCCTCCCGTGCCCCGAACAGCGCCCGCTGCCTGGCTGCCGACGACACCGGGACGAGGCACCAGACGGCGATGCTGGCCAGCACCGCAGGAATCACGACTCGGCCTCCGCGCTCGCCGCGATGCGCTCGACCCACGCGATGCCGGCGCACGCGAGTCCGCACCCCACGGCAAGGCACACAACGCCCGGAACCGTGCCGATCAGGATCGCGACCGGATCTCCGCCCATGCCTGACCCGAGGGCCAGGCCGAACACGGGGAGCACTGCCATCAGGCGACCAGTCGCTCGTGCCGGCGCGAGCCCGGACTCGACCTCGCGTTCGATCTCGAGGTCTCCCCGAGCCGTCTCCTCGAGCCGGTCGAGCACCCGAGCCAGCGGCGCACCGGCTCGCTCCGCGACGAGCCACGCACCGGCAAGCTCGGCGAGCAGCTCCGCGCCATTCTCGTCAGCGGCGGCTCGCAAGGCCGCGGACACGTCACCGCCGAGATCGGCAGCGCGCGCCGCCGGCGCGAGGAAGTCGAACTCAGGCGCCAGCCCGGAGAGGACACGTTGCGGGAGGATGCCGGCGCGCAGCTCGGCCGACATCAAGCCGATGGCCTCCGCCACGAGCCGGCGGCGCTCGCGCAGCCGTTTGCGTAGCCGGGCAACTCGCCATTGTCGTATGCCGAACGTCGCGACTCCGGCCAGCGTGATGACGAGGAGGACGTGCGGCCCGGAGATCCCGGCTCGAACCGAGGCAACCACGACGGCAAGGGGGATCGCCATGAGCAGGACTGGCCGAGGCGCCTGGCGGCGAGCTGGCCCGAGCCCCAGGCGATGCCGGGCGACCCAGCGCCCGGGCGGCCGCCGCAGCCACACCACGACCCCGGCGGACAATGCAGCCAGCAGCGTCACCCGAGCACCACCTGCAGCCGCTCGTCACCAGGCCCTCGTTCGACGCCATGTGGCCCGGTGGACAGCGCAGGGACGCACCTGACGAGGCCCTCGCGATCACGTTCGAGGACCGCGATCTGCTCGACCTGTCGGGTGCCGCCGGCGTCACGCCCGAGGTGGATGACGAGGTCGAGGCTGGCCGCGAGCTGGCTGTGCACCGCGTCACGCGGCAGACCGGCCGCAACGCCAAGCGCTTCGAATCGGGCCGGCACGTCGGCCGTCGAGTTGGCGTGCAGGGTGCCGCAACCACCCTCATGTCCGGTGTTGAGCGCGGCCAGGAGGTCGACGACCTCGGCGCCCCGAACCTCACCGACCACGAGCCGGTCGGGTCGCATGCGGAGTGCCTGTCGTACGAGATCACGAACCGTGACGAGCCCCGCTCCCTCGACGTTGGCGGGTCGGGCCTCGAGGCCGACGACATGAGGATGGTCCGGTCGCAGCTCGGTGGCGTCCTCGACGATCACGAGGCGCTCGCGCGGATCGACCTCGGCGAGCAGCGCCGCCAACAGCGTCGTCTTGCCCGAGCCGGTGCCCCCGGTCACGACGAAGGCGACCCGGGCCGCGACGACGCGCCTCAGCACCTCCGCAGTCTCGTCGGTGAGCGAGCCTGCTGATCGCAGCTCGGTGAGGGAGAAGCTGCGCCGTGCCGGGACACGGAGCGAGATCAGCGTGCCGGGCCGGGCGAGTGGCGCCAGGACCGCATGGAGTCGCGTGCCGTCGCCGAGCCGTGCGTCGACCCAGGGGCTGGCGTCGTCGAGGCGACGTCCGGCCTGGGCGGCCAGGCGCTGCGCCAAGCGGCGTACGGACTCCTCGTCGGCGAACCGCACGGCGGACTTCTCGAGCCCGCGCCCCCGATCGAGATAGACCTCGTCGGGCCCGTTGACGAGGACATCGGTCACACCCTGGGTGGCGAGCAGCGGATCGAGCAGACCGGCTCCCCTGGTCTCACTGCGGAGCTGGTCGACCAGCGCCAGGACCGTGCCGCTCCCGGCCACGTGGTGCTCTGCCCGGAGCGCGGCGGCGACGGTGTGTGGTGTCGGCTCGGCTGTGCCGGCAGCCAGACGGCGCCGAACCCGCTCGAGGATCGGCAGCTCAGTCATGACGTCTCCAGCCCGAGCGTGTCGAGCAGCGCCTTCGCCGTGCTGCGGGCCGGGCGGGAGCGACCCGGCCCGAACCCGCGATCGACCGCACCACGTATGCGGCGGTCGACGCGGTGACGCGCGAGCACCGGCAGGCCCAGCGCCTCGGACACCGCAGCGGGGCCGATGCCGCCCGGCCGGCCGACAGTGACCACCACGATCGAGGACGCCACCTGCTGCAACCGGTCGAGGACGTGACGCGCCGCGCCCACACCGCAGATGTCCTCCGCGACGACCAGGACGCTGAGGACCGATCGCCCGACGATGTCGACCCCGAACTCGTCGAGATGCCGGGGGACGTCGGCGACGACCAGGTCGAACCCGCGCACGGCTGCGGTGAGGACAGAGGGCACCGCGGCAGGCAGCACCGCCGTGCCCGACCTGTCCCACGACAGCGTCGAGACGCCGTGGTGAACCGGCAGGACGTCCGCGAGCGATCCGGCGCTGAGCCGACCATGCGTCGCATCGAAGTCGTGCCACCGCAGCCCTTCGGCGCCCTCGGCACCCATGAGCAGCTCGAGGCCCCCGCCCAGCGGATCGGCGTCGAACAACAGCGACCGCAGGCCGCGGCGCTGGGCCGTCAGGCCGAGCGCGACGGCGAGCGTCGATGCCCCGACACCCCCCGAGCCACCGATCATGCTGACGAGGCACGCCTCACCGCGGCCGTCGAGCGCTGCCGCCAGCACCTCGAGGATGCGCTCCTCCTCGTCCGGACCGCACACCGCCGCGGCGCCGAGGGCAACGGCGTCGGGCCACCATCGGGACGGCTCCCTCGCCAGCAGCACGACGTGCTCTCGTCTCGGCAGAGCCGCGCGAGCCAGGTCGCCGGCCAGGTCCTCGCCGACGATCACAACTGATGCCTGGCGCCACGACCTGCGGGTCGCGGTGAGGTCGGGCGCCACCTCCGGCACGGCTCCGACCGCGGCGCACCAGCGCAGCGCGTCGTCCAGCAGCAGCTCGTCGGCGGTGGCGATCAAGGGAGCGGCGAGGTCAGGCATGCGTACGAGCGTCGTACGCTCGTCCAGCACGCGAAACCGCGATCCCGAGGCTTGTGGATGGCCAAAGCCGGACGGCCTGGATGTGGACCCGCCTATCCTTGAGCGGTGAGCCCCACGAGGTCAGCCGCATTCTTCGACCTGGACAAGACCATCATCGCCAAGTCGAGCACCCTTGCCTTCAGCAAGCCGTTCTTCCAGGGCGGCCTGCTCAGCCGCCGGGCGGTACTCCGCAGTGCCTACGCCAACTTCATGTTCGGTATCAGCGGCGCCGACCACGACCAGCTCGAGAAGATGCGCGCCTACCTGACCCGGATGGTCACCGGGTGGGACGTCGACGTCGTACGCCAGTCGGTCGCCGAGACGCTGCACTCGATCATCGACCCGCTCGTGTACGAAGAGGCTGTCGACCTGATCGAGGAGCACCAGGCCGCCGGACGGGACGTCGTCATCGTGTCCGCGTCGGGCACCGAGGTCGTCGTGCCGATCGGCGAGATGCTGGGGGTCGACCACGTCATCGCGACAACGCTGTTCGTGGAGAACGGCCGCTACACCGGCGACGTCGACTTCTATGCGTACGGCCCCAACAAGGCGATCGCGATGGAGCGGCTCGCCGTCGAGCGCGGCTACGACCTCGCCGAGTCGTACGCCTACTCCGACTCCGAGACCGACGCGCCGATGCTGCAGGCCGTCGGCCATCCGTTCGCGGTCAACCCCGACAAGGCGCTGCGTCGCATCGCGGAGGACAACGGCTGGCCCATCCTGTCCTTCGGCCGGCCGGTCTCCCTGCGTCACCGGCTCGGCCTGCACACCAAGGTCGGCAAGGCGGCTGCGGTCACGGTCGTGGCGAGCGCGGTCGGCGCGATCACGGTCGCCCTGGTGACCCGTCGCAGACACCGCGTCGCGGCTTGAGCTTGCAGCGCGAGCGGCCCTTGTGAAGGAAAGCGCACAACGTTACGGCTCAGTAGGACTCGCGCCGTTCCGCCCATTGGCGTAGACAAGGAACCAAGAACAACAAGAACTCCACAGCGGCAAAGCAGCTCAGTACCCACGCGGCGATCACCCGTCTCAATGGGAAAGTTGCTCGACGGACTCCGTTCCACTCAGGGATTCAGGCGGGGCCGCGACGACTCAGATCCAGCACGCCTGGTAGCCGAGCCAGCTTGCCAGGCGGCGCCATTCCCCCGGGGATCGGCGCCGCTGTTCTGTGTTGTCAGGTCGGCAGGACGGCGCGAAGCGCGCGCGCCCCAGCCGGGTCATCTCGGTGCGACACCGCGACATCCCAGAAGTGGAAGTTGCGGGTCGTGACCGGCGTGTCGAGCACCGAGACACGCTCGGTCATCTCGGCCAACGGGTAGACGCCGACCGGCTTGCCACCGTTGTCCCAGACACGCACGAGGTCGTAGCCGAGCGACTCGAGCTCGCGCCAGACCTGCAAGGGATCGTTGCCCGCGAGTCGTGAGAGCTCGTGGTCGTACTCGAAGAACAGCACCGGCCGCGTGTCGGACCACGTACGCGCGACGGCCGGGACGAGAGTGACGTCGAAGCCATCGGTGTCGGACTTGACCAGACGGAGTCCGTCGAAGTCGGGGTGACGTCGGCGCAGCTGCGAGACCGAGACCGTCGGCGCCGTCGTCTCCGAGGCGCCGGGAACGAACCGCGTCGTGCCTCCGCGTCGCACCGGTGCCATCGGCACGTCGTCGTCATCGTCGAGCAGGAGCGACGCCTCGATCGACACGCGGTCATCGCCGTCGACGTTGCGGTGCAGGTAGTCGAGGAAGAAGCCGTCGGCCTCGACGCACAGGACTCGGCCGTCCGCGACGTCGAGGATCTGCAAGGCAGAGTCGCCCACGTTGGCGCCGATGTCCATCGCCAGGAGTGGCCGGCCGTCGGCCTCCGCGAGAGCTGCTGCCAGACGCGGGAGGTTCTGTCCGTACTCCGGCTCGACGCGCGCGTAGTCGGGGAGCCGGTGGGACCACGGCAGGATCATCTCGACACCCTGAACCGTGCGCTTCACGGGCCGATCTGGCCACCGATCACGAATCGCCCAAGCCGCACGCCGGCGCATTCGCTGGGCGAAGGACTCGCCGGTCATTGGTGGCATGTATTGCTCTCCTTGAGGTCCGGAGCAGTCTACGACGCAGCACGCGGATCGGCTGGTAATCTCCTCGCGTGCCCCCTACTTTTGCCACGACCGAAGACCTGCGCGACCTCTATCTTGACCTGGTCAAGAAGAGCCTGACCGGAGCGCTCGCCGAGGACAACGACTCGATCCTCGGTGGCGTCCGCATGCAAGGCGCGACGTCCCTCAAGAAGAGGGCCGCCAACGCTGTGGCCAAGGTCGCAAACAGGTTCGATCTCGAGATCGCCTACAAGAAGCCGTACGACCCGGCCGCACGCGAAGCGGGTCAGGACTGGCCGGCACGGGCTGAGTCGATGATCGGGCTCAAGCGCATGTCCAACATCCAGGACAGCATCGCGGCGATCATGACCGACGACGTGCCCGGCGACTTCATCGAGACGGGCGTCTGGCGCGGCGGGGCGACGATCTTCATGCAGGCCAACCTCAAGGCCTGGGGCGACACCAACCGCAAGGTGTGGGTGGCCGACTCCTTCGAGGGCCTGCCGGCACCCGACGCGTCGCGGTTCCCCGCCGACACCGGCGACAAGCTCCACACCCAGACCGGCCTCGCGGTCGGCCTCGAGACGGTCAAGAACAACTTCCGCCGCTACGGCCTGCTCGACGACAACGTCGAGTTCCTGGTCGGCTGGTTCAAGGACACGCTGCCGGTCGCCCCGCTGGGCGAGCTCGCGCTGATGCGTCTCGACGGCGACATGTACGAGTCGACGATCCAGGCGATCGAGGTGCTCTACCCCAAGCTCTCACCCGGTGGGTTCTGCATCATCGACGACTTCGGCAGCCACGCGTCACAGGCTGGTCAGGCGATCCACGACTACCGCAACCAGCACGGCATCACCGAGGAGATCATCGCGATCGACGACTTCGGTGCCTACTGGCGCAAGTCGGGCTGACGCTCGGCGGCGACGCCACGGCTGCGGGCGTAGTCGATGAACGCGTCGATGTCGTCACCTGACAACAACGGCACGGCATCCCTGACCTCATCCTCCGGCCAGTCCCACCACTTGATCTCCAGCAGCGCAGCGCGTTGCTCCTCGGTGTGCCGGTAGGAGATGACGCGAGCCGGGCTTCCGCCGACGATGGCGTAGGGCGGCACGTCCTTCGTGACGACGGCACCGCCCGCGACGATCGCACCGTCGCCAACGGTGACCCCGCTGACGATGAGCGCGCCGATGCAGATCCACACGTCCGAACCGATGACGGTGTCACCCGTGGCGATGGGGAATCCGTCGGTCCCCGCGCCGTCCATGTTCATGATGATCCGGTGCGGGAACGTCGTGACCCGGTCCGTCGGGTGCTTGCCGCCGAGCATGATCGTCGAGCCGCCGGCGATCGACGTGTAGTTGCCGACCCGCAGTCGAGTGGTGTCGTGGATGTAGGTGGGGATGTTCGGCACGCCGTACGTCTCCCGGCCGAACGTGACCCGCCCGGCGCGCATCAGACGCCGCAGGTTGGCCAGCTCCTGCCCCAGCACGACGTCGCGACCCAGCAGCGTGTCGCGTACGCGTCGCCAGGTGTAGAGCAGGGATCGGAGCAGGGACTTCACCAGGGATCCTCCAGCATCATCTCTCGACCGGTTCGCCCGGCGCGGGTACGATCTGCGGGCTCCGACCGGTGTGGATCCAGAAGACCGCCACCCAGATTGTCACACCGACGGCGTGGCTGATCGCCACCCCCCACATGGCCGCCTCGGCCCCACCGACGTACGCACCGCCGGCCGTCAGGATGAGGATCAGCACGGTGGTCACGACGTCGATGACGACGGCCTTGTGCACGGCCCGCATACCGAGCAGGCCGGTACGCAGGCCGGTCATCAGTCCGATCAACAGGATCTGCGCAGCAGCCGGCAGCAGGAGGTGTTGGGCCTCGGACCAGGTCTGCCCCAGCACCGCACGGCCCAGGGCGTCGGGGAGCGCAAGCAGGACCGCGCCGTTGACCAGGGCCACGGCGGTCGTGAGCAGCGTCAGCTTCGCGACCATGCGGCGTACGTCGGCAAGCTTGTCGGCCACGCGCGACACCTCGCCAACACCACTGGCGATGACGGCGACCTGGAACGTCATGAAGGGGCGTTGCAGAAGCAGGGCACCCTGTACGGCTCCCAGTGCCCGGGCGCCCGAGATGGCGCCGAGCAGTGCCGCGGCAACCAGCCCGCTGCCCTGCGTCGAGCTGTAGGAGACGAGGTAGCGCCACGAGTACGCCCACGTCTCCGCCAGCCACGACAACGACAGGCGTGGACGGGCGCCGCGGTGCTGCCAGAACACCAGGAGTCCGGCCAGGGCCCCGGAGGCCGCCCACGCGAGGATGAACTGCCACAGGCTGTGTGAGTTCGTCACCACGAGCACCGCGATGGCGCCGAGCTGCAGGCCCAGCCAGGTGACGTCGAGGGTCAGGGCGCGCTCGGGGCGGCGGGTTGCGAAGCCGAGATAGCGGCCGATGTCCTGCACGATCAGCAGCGGCAGGAATACGCCCAGGACCATCAAGCCGTCCCCGAGTCGTCCGTCCCACACGTGCGCCAGCAGTCCGCCTGCCACGACGACGGCACCGAGTCCGAGGCCGAGCACCGAGGCCGTGCCGATCGCGTCGCCAGGACGCGCCTCGGCTTCGACCGGGTGCAGGAGCAAGGGCTCGCCGCCCAGCGCGCGGGCGCTGCCCAGGGCCAGCACGTAGACCAGGAAGACCAGGCCGAACAGGCCGAACGATTCGATGCCCAGGATCCGAGCAGCCAGGATCGAGATGAGAATGTTGGACGCGCCCGAGATCGCCTGGTCGATCGTCGCGACGCCGAGTCGACGGCCCGCCGACTCCTGGCTCGTGGTCACGTTGCGTCCTCAGGTCTGTGAAGCGGCGCCCGGCACCGTCAGCGTTCGCCCGGGAGCCTATCCGACGGCGCCCTGGGCGCGCAGGATGTGGGCGAACCTCGTCACGGCCCGAGGGCGTGACACCTATGATGTTGCTGCCTGCCACCCCGCGACCAGGAGACTTCGTGAACGGTTCCACCCTTCGCCAGCTGGCCAAGCGGGTGCAGTCCAAGCTGTTGTTCATCCCTGCGACATTCCACCTGCTCGTGGCGATGCGCCGGCGTCGGCCGACCGAGCTGTGGATCGGCGACTCCCACGCGATGAGCACCAATCACGACATCGTCAGCAGCATGTTCATGCGAGGCTCGGACGGCCAGCTGATCCTGCGGTGCGGCGCCAAGCTGCTCTACACCGTCGCTCGTGACGGCTGGCCGCCACGCGTCACCCGTGTCGTGCGCCTGGTCGGCCTGTTCGTTCGCCCGGGATCGCTGGTCCCGATCTTCAGTGCCGGCGAGATCGACATCCGTGCCCACATGTCAAAGCGGCCGGACGACCCCCTCGACTATGTCCCCGCGTACGTCGAGCAGTGCGAGACGATCGTCCGCCAGCTCAAGGCGAAGCGGTCGGCCTACCTCCTGCCGCCGCCACCGTGCACTCGCAAGGAGGAAGACGTGTGGTTCCCGATCGTCGGGACCCTTGACCAGCTCGTCGACAACGCTGAGCGACTGCACACGCGCCTCGCCTCGGCACTCGTCGCCGTCCCGCACGCCGAGATCCTCGACTTCAACGACATCCTCCGCGATCCGGCAACCGGAGGCATCCGACCGGAGTACACCGACGACGGTGCGCACGCGAACGCGCTCGCGGTGGCCCGCATCCGCGCCGCAATCCGGCAGCGGGACCTCGGCCGACCGCTGCCGGCAGAACGTACGGCCTAGCGCCACATACCGACGCCGCCGGACACCTTCGAACGAATCTTGCCGACAGCGTTGGGGAATCGTGCGCGCACGCGGTCGTACTCCTCGGGCACGATGACGCGCACGCCCTTGGCTGCGTCACCCATCAGCCCACGGGCGACGGGACGCCAGGCCTTGCGGCGCCACGCACGGTAGGCCTCGGCCTCCGACGCCACGAACGGCGAGGGCAGATCGGCCGAGGTCGCCTCCGAGCGGTACGCACGGCGCAGCTGCCGGGAGATCCGCTTGCCGGTGGTGTCCGCCAGGTAGGGATAGGGGCGGGGCGCAGGGAGGCTCTGCTCGTACGAGGTCACGATCTCGGCGTACTCCTTGCAGAGCGCGAGGATCGCCGTGCCGTCGCCGAGGTCGTTCTCACTGGTGTGCTCGAACCTGACCGAGAGCTTCTCGGGAGTCTTGGCGTCGAAGGCGTGGAAGTGGAACAACCGGAGCCGCTCGCCGTTGGCCGAGTTGTAGAAGCCGTCGTCGTCCAGGGCGAGCGGGCGCTCGGGCAGGTTGCCGACCCCGACGTTGTAGCCGGAGTGCCGCAGGCTCGCCGCCTGGAAGAGGGTACTGCCGATGTCCATCCACTTCTGGTCGACGAACAGGCCCGACAGCGGGTCGTAGAGGCACTCGTCCTTGAGGTGGCCCCACCACCAGTCGAGGAACGCGATCGCGCGACGGTCGACGCCGCAGAACCCGAGGTTGAACACGCCGACCGTGAGCATGTGGCCTTCGTTGATCTCACGACTGGGAGGAATGGGGTGAAGGAAGTGTGGCGTCAGCAGGATGCCGCCGTCGGAAGCGGCGAGCGCGCCCTCGAGCTCGATCATCGGCGACGTGAGGTAGGTGTCCGGGTCGAGGTACCAGACCTGGTCCGCGTCGGCCAGGAGCGACTTCAGGAGCAACGGCTTGACCGCCGTCGCGAACTCGACGAGGTCGTAGCCCATCACGAGGTTGAGGACTTCGCGCTCCGACAGGCCCAGCGACGACGTGCTGCGCGCGATGATCCCGTCGAGCTGGGGCAGGTCGTCATCATGGGCGATGTCGATGAACAGGATCGTGAGCGGTGAACCGTCCTCGTGGCGCCTCAGGCTCTCCGCCAGCGCGAGCGCCTTGGGCAGGTAGTTGGACGACAGGATCGTGCAGTACGTGGTGGTCATCGTTGTTCGGCTTTCTGGACGAAGATCATCAGGGTGGGTGCCAACCGAGGTGGCGTGAGGTGGTCCAGGGTCGCAGCGACCCGCCAGGCAACGGCCGAGCGACCGAAGTACTGCGGCTCGCTGGTGTGCCCGTAGACGTGAACCGCGTGCGGGGCGAACAACCTCTGCAGGTCGCGTCTGGTGTTCATGGCATAGCGAGTCGGGAAGACGTCCTCGGCCTTGCGACCGGGCTGCAGCCGGTTGAGCATGCGCACGTGGAGGCTGTTGGGGATCGCGCGCGCGCCGAGGCCGATCATCCCCCACTTGTTGGGGGTGCGGGCAGCGAACCAGCCGCCCGGCTTGAGCACCCGCATGACGTCGGCGGCCAATGCGGGGGCGTCCTCTGCGTTGACGTGCTCGAGAACGTAGTCGGCCACGACGAGGTCGAACGACTCCGAATCCAGCGGCAACGGCGCACCGAGCTCGACCACGTGCGCGGCATCGAGCGAGGGATTGGTCATGACGACGGGGTCGACATCCGTGCCGACCACTTCGGCGACCCGGCCGCGCATCCAGCGCAGCCGCTTGGACATGTTCGGCATCGGATCGACGGCCCAGTGACCGCGGCCGGCACCGAAGTCCAGCACCCGGCTGCTCTCGTCCACCAACGCGTTGACCCGCGTGTAGAACTCGATCTGCCCGTCCTTGCGGGAGAAGCCACCGACGGCTGCCTCGGGGTAGAGGCGCTGGAGCGTCGTGTTGGGTACGAAGTCGTCAGCACTCACGTAGGTCTCTCCTGGGATGAAGGTTGCGAGAAGTATCGTCGCACGCCGACGTCGCCCGTCGTCGCGACTCCTGCGAAGTCAGGACTCGAGCAGCTCGTCCACCGCCGCGAGGATCGCCGCGGGGTCGAGGTCGATGTCGGCCTGGATCCGGTTCATCGGGCTGTCGGGGCCGTACTGATCACTGCCGTCAGCGACGAGGTACGCGTAGTGGACATCGGGAATGGCCTGGGTGATCGCCCAGAAGCACGCCTTGACGAAGCTCGGGGGAAACAGCTCCAGGACCCGTACGCCGGGCTGCGCGAACACCAGGTTCGTGAGTGCCGCGCCGTGCGGTGCGACGATGACCTCCGCCGCGGCGAACTGGTCGATCTGGTCGCGTACGGACATCCCGCCGGGCTCGATGCGAGTGAAGCCTCGGCGTTCGAGGTGCGGCATCAGCGCGTCCTCGTTGACGACCCTTCGGGTGTTGCGCGCCGTGCCGCGGGTGACGTAGATCCGCTTGGGCAGGCCCTCGACCGGCTGGGCCGGCAGGCGGCTCCGGAGCCACTCCACGGTGGCCGTCGGCGCGACCTCCTTGGGGTTGGGCAGGCACGGGACGATCAGCCGGTCGGCGCTGACTGCCCGGTGCTTGCGAGTCTCCACGACGGGGATCTCGTCGAGGCCCGTGAGGGCGAGCAGGTCGCGTTGGTACTTCGCACCCGCAGGGACGTACAGGGCATCCGCCTTCCGGCCCGGCATGGTGTCCTGGAAGACGCCGAAGCGCGGCAGCACGTCCAGCAGGAAGTGGTAGTAGTTGCCGCTGCCGCCCCGCGTGGCCAACGACACCACCGAACCCTCGACGTGCTCGATCGGCGGAAGGCGCCGCCGGAGGAAGAGCGGGTGCTCACGCCAGCCGGAGATCCCGAAGTACTCGCTGGTCTCGTAGTCGAGGATCCCGCCCGGCGTCACATGCGCGCCGTAGTCGCCGACAACGATCCCGCCGGCGATCTCCATCGAGTAGCGCGGTGGGACGTCGAACGTACGCGCCTCCTGGAAGATCCAGTGGCCCGCCGGCGAGCCGTCGGCCAGCTCACGCCGAATGCTCTCGCCCTGCGGCACCTGGTGGATCGTGACGGCCGCGGGCTCGAGTGCCGCCGTCGCGCTCGACGAGGACGTCGCTCGGCGCGGCAGTCCTCGCGGCCCCTGGAAGCGCGAAACCCGGCGCGCCACCAGGCCGGACAGGAGTGACGCCATCCGGTGGAGCCGCTTGACCAACGGCCATGCCGGCTGCAGCGTGCTCGGCAGCCGGGTCACGCGGGGATGGGGTCCCGCGAAAGCCAGGCCATGCCGAGCCGGTCGAGGAACTTCTCGCGGTGCACCAGGTTGAGCCCGGCGGACGTGAAGAACGCCTCCAGCTCCTCCCAGGAGTGGCCCGGAAGATCGTGGTACTCCAGGACGACCCGGCGTACGCCGGCCCAGTCGGCAGGATCGGATCCGAGCACCATGTCGTACTCGCCACCCTCGGTGTCGATCTTGACGATGTCCGCCGTGCGTCCGCTGACCGCGAGTGCCTCGGCCATCGAGACGCTGCGGACCGAGACCTTCTTGGCGTCGGCCGTCAGGTGGAGCACACCGTTGTGGCCGCTCGCTGCACCGTTGTCGGCGAGCTCGAGAGTCCCGGCGGTGCCCTGGACCGCGAGGTTGTTGGCGTGCACCCGCGACCCGAGATCGTTGTCGGCGACGTTGCGCTGGAGGTAGTCAGCCGTCGACGGCGACGCCTCATAGGCGTCGACGCGGGCACCGGCGTGCTTGCGCGCGAACGCGACGGAGAAGCAGCCCACGTGCGCACCGATGTCGAGCGCGACCGGGTTGTCGCCGAGGTCGTTGGTGAACCAGCCCAGGCGGTACTCGTCCTCGACGAAGATCTCGTAGACCGGCACGCGGGCTCCGGGACGGTTGGGCACCGTGATGCTGGTGTTGCCGCCCATCCGGAACACCAGCTCCTCGGGCTTGCCGGTGACACCCTGGCGGGCGATCGCCGTGAGCAGCGACGGCCCGTTGTCGAAGCCGGACAGGGTCTGCCGGACCCTTCGAACGGCGAGGGGAATGCTGCGGAGCATCTAGGTTCCTTCCTTGACGAGAACACCATCGGGTGCGTCCTCGGACTTCGTCTGGTTCGGCGGTCGGGCATCTGCCACGAACGCCAGCGCGAGCACCGCCCAGATCATGCGTTCCCACAGGGTATTGGTCAGCGGCCCGATCGCAGCGTAGGCGAGCACCGGATAGCCGAGTCGGTGCCCCACGCCGTCCCAGAACAGGACACGCAGCGCCCCCCACAGGATCAGCAGATAGCCGATGAGCCCGAAGACACCCACCGCCACGGCGACCTGGAGATAGATGTTGTGCGAGCCGATCCCGCCATCGAAGCCGTTGCCGAGCACTGGGTGGGCCTGGAACTGCTTCCAGGCGGCGCTCAGGATCGACTGGCGCTCGAGGTCCGACCCCGTGGCCGTACCGCTGCCGAACAGCCGGGCGAGCGCGCTGTTGCCGTCGTCCTCCTTGATCCGCCCGGACAGTGCGAGGACGGTCGCGACGCCGAGCACCACGGCACCCACAGCCCGGATCGACCGCTCGACGAACGGGTAGACCACGATCAGCATGCCGAGCACGACCAGTGCCGCGCGGCTGCCACTGATCCAGACGCCGTAGGCATCGATGACGGCCGCGCCCCAGAAGATCCAGCGGTACTTCGGAGCGATCTTGGCGGTGACGTACGGGACCAGGCTGGCCGCGAGCAGGCACGACAGGCCGAGGTAGTTGGGGTGGTAGGTGAAGCCGATGTAGCGCGCGTCACCGGACACGGGTCCCTGCATGAGGCCGTAGCCCACGCTGAACACCGTGCCGAAGATGTATGCGCCGGCGAACCGCACGATGACGTGCGGCGGTGGGCGCCACACCATCATGAAGACCGGCAAGGCGAAGGCCCCGACGATCAGCCTGCCGACCTGTCCACCGCTGACAACCGGGTTGACGCTCGCCACGCTCGCGACCGCGCCCATCGTCAGCAGGACGCCCAGACCGAGCAGGAAGACCGCCGAGATGTGGATCCGGTTGTTCAGGACGGTGGGCGTGAGGATCCCGAAGCCGACGACGAACATGACGTCGGAGACCGTGATGTAGGACCCGCCAAGCCTCAGGTCGTTGAGGGGCGCGAGGAACATCGCGAACAGGACGAACAGCGTGCCGGCCTGCCGCAGGTCGAGACACACCAGGAGCAGGAGCGTGACGGCGAAGCCGAGCGCGACGACGGCCAGGAGGGCCGACGAGGTCGCCATCAGGAGCAGCAGCGCGAGCACCGCCGCGCACCCCATCCAGACCCCGGCACCGCCGAGCACCCGGCGAGCCGTCTCACTCCGCACGATCATGTCCCGGTCAGGCTGCCGCTGCAGACCGGACGGACTCGGCCGAACGCAACGTCATCGGGCGTGCCCAGACACCGGGCTGCTCTTGCGATCCGACCCGAGGGCGCGGCGCGACTTGGACCCTGAGCGGGAACCGCTCGACGGCGTGACGTTCTCGCCATATCCGTAGCCGTAGCCATAGCCGGAGACGGTGCGGCGCGGTGCCATGTTGAGCACGACACCCACGATGCGGCCACCGACGGCGTCGAGGCGTTCGACCGTCTGGGCCACGAGGTCCCGGCTGGTCTTGCCGTGGCGGGTGACCAGCAGGACACCGTCGGTCATCGGCGCGATGATGGCCGGATCGGCGACCGGCAGCACCGGCGGGGCGTCGACGATGACGACGTCGTAGGCATCGCGCACGGTCGACAGCAGGTCGCGCATCGCCTGGGTCTCAAGGACCTCGGCCGGGTTGGGCGGCAGCGGTCCGGTGGCGAGGAAGTCGACACCGCTCTCGTGCTGCTGGATGCACTGCTCGAGCGGCGCGCGGCCGACGAGGATCGTGAGCAGTCCGACCGAGTTCTCGAGGCCGAGGAGGCGGGCCACCCGCGGCTTGCGGAAGTCGCAGTCCAGGATCAGGACCCGGCGGCCGGTCTGCGCGAGAGTGATCGCGAGGTTGGTGGCCGTGACGGTCTTGCCCTCGTCGGGCACGGCGCTGGAGATGACGAGCATCTGGCGCTTGGCATCCAGGTCGACGAACTGCAGGTTGGTGCGCAGGACGCGGAACGCCTCGACTCGTTCGTTCGAGCCTTCGACATCGCTGATCAACGGGTGCTTGGGGACCGAGGAGTCGTAGGGGACGACGGCCATGACTGCCGCGCTGGTCGCCTCGCCGAGGTCCTCAGGCGTCTTGATCGAGGTGTCGAACATGTCCCGCAGCACCGCGCCGGCGACGCCGATCAGCATGCCCAGGAGCACGCCGACAGCGATGTTGAGCCCGAGATTGGGTGAGACGGGGTTGGCGTTGAACGAGGCATCGCCGGCGAGCCGCGCGACGATCGGCGAGGTCGGATCCTCGCCATCGACACCCTTGGAAGGAGTCTCGAGACTGGCGACGAGCTTGACGACCTCGTTGCCCTCGGCGCGGGCGAGCTCGCGGGCGATCTCCGGGTCAGGGTTGGTCACGCCGATCAGCAGGATCACGGTGTTGGGCTGGGCCACCGCCGAGACGCTGGGCGCGAGCTCGGCGGGCGTCATGTCGACACCGACGCGCTTGATGACGCGCTGCAGCACGGCCGGGTCCTTGGCCAGATCGGCGTACGAGGCGATGCGCGTGGCTGAGTAGATGCCGACGTTGTAGGCATCGAGCGTTCCGGTCGAGGTCGCGGTGATGTAGACACGCGCCTCGGACTTGTAGGTCGGGGTGATCGACGATGTGACGACGCCTGCTCCGATGATGCCGAGCAGCAGAACCGTCACGGTGAACTTCCAGCGACGCCTCAGGGTGCGAAACAGTTGACGTAGTTCCACTCGGGTCCTCGCTCGGGAATCGTGTTGCCGTCCGGTCGACAGGTCAACAAAGTGTATGCGAGGGCGCCTGTCTCACCATGACGCGCCCGCCGTTTCAGTGGGGCGTGGCGCCAAGAGCGGTCAGAGCCTCGCGGGTCTGGCGAACCGTACGCTCCCAGGTGAACGTGCGGCCCCACTCCTCTGCCGCCGCGATCTCGGGCTCCGGCAGCCGGCTCGCCGCCACCGCCGCATCAGCCAATGCGTCGGCGGACCAGTCGGCCATCACGACGGCGTGTCCGCCCGCCACCTCGAGGGTGGCCTTCTCCGGTCCGATGATGACCGGCTTGCCCAGGATCATCCCCTCCACCACGGGCAGGCCGAATCCCTCGAAGTCCGAAGGGAACACGATCATGCTGGCCTCGACCAGTGCCCGGTGGAACTCGGCGTCAGGGAGGAACGGCGCAAGCGTGACGGTGCCGGAGAGTCCGCTCCGCTCTATCCTCGCGGTGAGCTCGTCACGCATCTGCCCACGCACGCCGATGATCGTGAGCGGCGGGACATCCCCATCGCGGCCGGCGAGCAGCTCCCAGGCATCCAGGATGAGGTCAGGATTCTTGTTGGTGTGGTGGGCGAAGGCGATCGCCGGACCACTGCGATCTGGATCGGGCCACTGCAGCACGTGGTCAGCGCCCAGGTGCGTCACGACCGATGGCTTCGTCCGGGTCGAGGGGTGCAGCTCGTGGAGGTCGTCGAGGCTCCGGCGGGAGATGGAGAGGAACCCGTCCGCGATCGCGTACGTGCGACCGTACGAGATGCGCCGCAGCAGCTTGCGCGACCGGGTGAACTGCTCGGGTCGCAGCTCGTGGCGCAGGTCGAGGATCACGACGCCCATGGGCACGCGTGTCCGGCGCAGCGTGGTCGACGGGACCGTGACGAGGACGGCATCGGGCTGCAGTCGACGGACGAGGCCGCGGATCGCGCGGGTCTGGGCCAGCGGACGCCCGAGCGCCGACGGCCGTCGGACCGCAAGCTCGATGCGCTGGTGCGTGGCGGTGTCGAGATCGGACGAACGCGGCACCAGGACGTGCAGCTCGTCGTCGGGGAACGTCGTGGACCAGCGGCCGAGGAGATGCTCCACGTAGGTCCGGATGCCGCCGTACTCGGCGCACATGGCGTCCACGACGATCAGCATCCGGGACTTCCTGCCAACATCAGCCTTCTCCGACCTGTCATCGCGCGCGCTCAGATTTCCGGCGACACGCTACCGGGTTGCCGATCGCGGCGAGGCGTCAACGGCGGACAGGTGTCGGCGTGGTCAGTGCGCTTCGCGGAACCTATTGGCCGTACGCTCGTTTGCGTTCACGTAAATCACCCACTCAAGCGCCCGCGGCGCCGTGGCATCCCCGGAGCCCGCGGCAGCGAATCTTGGCATGACCCTCGGAGGCACAACAGATGACTGTCTTGGTAACCGGAGCTGGTGGCTTCATCGGCGGACACCTCGTGGCAGATCTCCTCGAGTCCGGAAAGACCGTCCGGGCCGTCGACATCAAGCCCCAGGACGAGTGGTACCAGGTGCACTCCGACGCCGAGAACGTCGTCGCGGACTGCGCCGACATGGGCGACGCCCACAAGATGGCCGTCGGCACCGAGGAGATCTACAACCTCGCGGCGGACATGGGCGGCATGGGGTTCATCGAGAACAACAAGGCCGAGTGCATGCTGTCGGTCCTCACCAGCACCAACGTGCTGGTCGCGGCCCGCGACGCCGGCACCCAGCGCTACTTCTACAGCAGCTCGGCCTGTGTCTACGCCGGTGACAAGCAGACCGACCCGAACGTCACGGCGCTCAAGGAGTCCGACGCCTACCCCGCGGATCCCGAGGACGGCTACGGCTGGGAGAAGCTCTTCAGCGAGCGCATGGCCCGCCACTTCCGCGAGGACTTCGGCATCGAGACCCGCGTCGCTCGCTATCACAACGTCTACGGCCCCGAAGGTACGTTCGAGGGTGGCCGCGAGAAGGCCCCCGCAGCGCTGTCCCGCAAGATCGCCGAGGCCAAGCTCAGCGGCAACCACGTCATCGACGTGTGGGGCGACGGCGAGCAGAGCCGCAGCTTCATGTACATCGACGACTGCGTGCGCGGCACCAAGGAGATCCTGGCCGGCGACAACGTCGAGCCGGTCAACCTCGGCTCGTCCGAGCTCGTCACGATCAACCAGATGATCGGCATCCTCGAGGACATCGCGGGCATCACGGTCACCAAGGAGCACGACCTGACGGCACCGCAGGGCGTACGCGGTCGCAACTCCGACAACACGATGTTCCACGAGATCTACGGCTGGGAGCCGTCGATCTCGCTGCGCGACGGACTCGAGAAGACCTACGCGTGGATCTACGACCAGCTGAGCGCGCGCGCCTGACGCATGAAGGTCATCGTCCACGACTTCTCCGGGCACCCGTTCCAGGCCGAGCTCTCCCGCAAGCTGGCTGACACCGGCCTCGATGTCGACCACGTGTCGGCCGAGCAGTACGTCAGCGGCAAGGGCCATCTCGAGGTGCAGCCCGGCGACAGCCCCACGCTGTCGTTCACCGGCATCTCCCTCGACCTGCCGTTCCAGAAGTACTCGCCGCTCGCCCGGCTCCGCTTCGAGCGGGCCTACGCGCGCGAGTGGATCTCCCGGCTCAAGGCAGCACCGGCGGACGTCATCGTCGCGTGCAACCTGCCGCTGGTCTCGATGTTCCTGTTCGCCCGCCACGCCAAGCGCAGGAAGCTGCCCTACGTCATGTGGCACCAGGACATCTACAGCTCGGGCATGGCCGACGAGCTGGAGCGCAAGTTCCCCCGGCCCCTCGCCCGCCTCGGAGCACGCGTGTTCGAGCGGATGGAGGCCTACTGCGCCCGCCACGCACGTCACGTCGTCGCGATCGGTGATGCGTTCAAGGAGGTCTACCCGGGCTGGAAGGTCGCACCGGAGAACGTCTCGGTGATTCCCAACTGGGCACCGCTCGACAAGGTCTTCCCCGTCGACCGCACCAACCGTCGCTCGGGCGAGCTGTTCCCCGACGAGGCCTCACTGCGCCTGGTCTATGCCGGCACGATCGGTCGCAAGCACAACCCCAAGCTGCTCGTCGACCTGGTGCGCAACGCACTCGACAACGACATCGCGGCGTCGATGGTCGTGATCTCGCAGGGCGAAGCTGCCGATGACCTGACCGAGATCGCCGCGACGCAGCAGATCCCGGTCACGGTCCTGCCGTTCCAGCCTGCCGACGACCTCCCGTACGTCCTCGGCTCGGCCGACGTGCTCGTCGCGCTGCTCGAGCCGGACGCGACGAAGTTCTCGATCCCCAGCAAGGTGCTCTCCTACATGGCGGCCGGACGTCCGATCCTGGGCCTCATGCCAGGTGACAACCCCGCCGCGATCGACATCAAGGACAGTGGCGGCTTCGTCGCCGACCCGAGCGACGTGGGCGCCAAGTCGGCGACGGCGTGGCTGTCCGAGCTCGCGGCTGACCGGGCACTCGTCGAGCAGATCGGCCACCGCACCCGCGCGATCGCTGAGCAGAAGTTCGACGTCGACGGAGTCGCGCGCCAGTTCGACGCGATCCTCAACGACGCCGTGACGGCTCAGCGCACGTAGTCGGCGGACTCGTCGACGCCGGACTTGATCCGGCGGACATCGACGTCGACCATGTCGGCGATCAGCGCCTCGAACGACGTCGCCGCCGTCCACCCGAGCTGCTTGTTGGCCCGCGACGCGTCACCCCGCAATGCGGAGGCCTGCGTGGAGCTCCACAGGTGACGGTCGAGCTCGACGTACGGCAAGGGGTCGCCGAGGCCCACCGACTCGAACGCGGTGACGAGCATCTCCCGCAGCGTGTGGCTCGTGCCCGTGGCGATGACGTAGTCGTCCGCGTCGTCGTGCTGCAGCGCCGCCATCATCGCGACGACGTAGTCGGCGGCAGCGCCCCAGTCGCGCTCGATGTCGATGTCACCGAGATGGACGCGTGCCCGGTTGCCACACGCGACCTCAGCGGCAGCACGGGTGATCTTGCCAGCGACGAACTGCTGGCCGCGGAACGGGCTCTCGTGATTGAACAGCACGCCGTTGCAGGCGAACAGGTCGTACTTCTCCCGGAAGCTGATGACCGAGTGGTGCGCGGCGCTCTTGGCGATCGCGTAGGGCGTGCGCGGCCGGTGCGGCGTCTCCTCGTCGAGGGAGCCCTCGACCTCACCCCCGAAGACCTCCGCACTGGAGGCCTGGAAGAAGCGCACGTCGCGCGCGTTCTTGTCGCGATAGCGCAGCAGGCTCTGGAGCATCTCGACGACCGCGGTGGCGTTGGTACGAGTGACCAGCTCGGGATCCGCCCAGCTCCGGCCGACCGAGCTGAACGCCGCGAGGTTGTAGACCGCCTCCGGCGCGTACCGGCTCAGCAGGTCGTCGAACCGCAGGCTGTCGGTGAGCTCGTGGTCGACGATCTCGACACCCTCGAGGTAGGGCGCCATCCGCGCGATCGAGGAGATGCCGGGCCGGACGGTGCCGACGACGCGCCAGCCGTTCGCTCGCAGGAGTCGAGCGAGATACATCCCGTCCTGTCCGGCGACTCCCGTGATCAACGCGGTCGGCGTGGGCAGCGCGTGGTTCGCCCCGGGCGTCGAGCTCATGCGGGTTCCTCCACGGTCATGACGAGTAGCGGCGCGGTCGACCGCAGGCGGGACACAGCATATCCGCGGCGACGCGACGGGGTCGCCAATCTCCTCAGTACGCTGGCCGGATGACGTCCCTCCAACGCGCCGTCGGCGCGCTGCTGGCCACTGTCCTCTCCTTCGCCACTTTGTCCGCCTGCTCCAGCTCGACACCGGACCCCCGCCCGTCAGAGCCGAGCGGTCCTCGCTATGTCGCGCTGGGCGACTCGATGACCGCAGGCGCCGGCATCGGCAGTACGTCCGCCCCGTGCTATCGCTCGCGAGCCAACTTCCCCTCGTTGATCGCCGACGAGCTCGGCGTGAAGAACTTCGTCGACGCGAGCTGCATCGGCGCGACGACCGCAGACGTACGCGAAGGGCACGTGGCCGACGACGGAGAGTTCGTGCCTGCCCAGATGGAGGACCTCACGGCCGACACCGACGTCGTCTCGATCACGATCGGCGGCAACGACAGCGAGTTTCTCGCCTCGTTGTACGTCGCTTGCTACGTCCCGCCGGGAAGCTCGGCGAAGGCGTGCAGCTCAGCCGTGGAGCGCTTGCCTGCCCAGCTGGACAAAATTCAGCAGAACATCGCCGCGACGCTCGCGGCGATCCGCAAGAAGGCACCGCGCGCACTCGTGGTGCTGGTGGGCTATCCGCGCATCATGCCCGACTCGGGCAGTTGCGATCCCAGCGTCGTGCCGATCTCGGAACCTCACCTCGGCGCCGCTGCGAAGGTCGAGGGACAGCTCGAGGCCACGATGCGCGCGGCCGCCAAGCAGGGCGGGGCCGAGTACGTCGACATGCGCAAGCGCTCGGTGGGACACGATGCCTGTGCGGGCAAGGACGACGCCTGGGTCAGCGGCAACTCTCCCGAACCGGGTGACGGAACCTTCCTGCACCCACGGGCCAAGGGCGCCAAGGCCATGGCGCGTGCGGTCCTGCCGGTCGTGAAGGCGCGGCTCGGCGAGTGAGCCGGTCAGCGTGCGAGAGGTGAGACCTCCGCGCCACGGGTGAACGCCTGGGAGGCGTACATCAGCCACTGGCGCACACCCGTCGCCTCGCCGCCGGCGTATGCCCCGAGGGCCGCGCGATAGCCGTCGGGCTCGGCGGCGTGGCCGGCCTCCGGCACCGTGACCGATGCGGGGTCGACGCCCTTCGCGACGAGCACGAGGCGCTCAGCGGCCCGACCCACCACGGCGTTGTGCGTGGCGAACGCTCCGGCAGCGGCGATCTCGGCATGCACCAGCGCTGCCACGACGAGCCCCGGCGCCTCGGTCGGCTGGCTCAGCATCGCGGCGAGCGCAGTCAGGCGGGCGACACCGTCAGGGTTGACCGGACGGCCGAGGTCCGCGTCGTCGACCGAGCCCGCGGCGGCCAGCGCGTGCATCCGGGCGAGCACCTGGACGGGCGAGTGCTGCCACACCGGGAGCAGGCCGAGCAGCTCCGTGGACAGCCGGACGGCTCCGCGGGCCACCTCGTCGCCGCCTCCTGACGCGAGCACCTCCACGTCATACGCGCTGCCCTCGAGCGACGCGGTCGCCGCGGCGCCGAGCAGCAGGGACCGTGCGGTGTCGTCAGGGGTGCTGCGACGCAGGCCGCGGTCGCGGAGCATCGAGTCGATGCCGTCGCGGGTGCCGGCGTACGTCGAAGGTATGCCCTCGAGCAGGGCGGCCGAGATGAACGGATCGGACACGCCCCGAAGCGTACCGGCCGCCCCTCGCACCGACCGGTAGCCTGAGGAAGATGAACGACTCCCCCGAAGATCGCACGGCCAAGTGGCTGGTCGGGGACCGTTTGGCATGCGTCCTGCACCTCGGCGACACGTCGCTGGCCTATCAGCTCGCCGAGCAGGGCCACGAGGTCGTCATCGCGGGCGACGACGTCACCGCGAGCCGGCACGAGGACATCCAGTACGTCCGCAGCCGCGGCGAGCGCCTGCCGTTCCTGGCCGACGCGTTCGACGTCGTGATCGCGCCCGAGATGCGCGAGGCACCGACCGCCCTGGCCGAGTACGCCCGCGTGCTGCGGCCCGACGGCCTGCTCTCGACGATCTCGCAGCGCTACGACGACTCGATCCCCTGGATGCGCAAGCTCCGGGAGATCACCGGCGATCGCGGCGGGCCGGCGACTCCGGTCGACACGTTCACTGCCTCTGGCCTGTTCCACGAGCCCGAGACCCACGAGCTCGGCACGTGGGAGAAGCTCGACCTGCCCGGCCTGATGCGCTTCGCGGAGGCGACGCGTCACCCGTCGGTCGCCGAGTCCGCGCTGTCACAGGTGCGGGACCTCTTCATGAGCTACGGCGCGCAGACCGGTTTCCTACGCCTGCGCCACGAGACGTTCTGCGTACGAGCGAAAGTCGACAAGTCCGGCATGGAGCACGACACCCCGCCGCCCGACACGCTGCTGCTCGACTTCCGCTGACGAAACGCCCGTAGGTCACCGGATTTGTCCGCCCTGCTTCTTATCGTGGAAGTGAGGGAAGGAGATCGGCATGAGACATTCACTGGCGCTCATCGGGCTCGCGATGGTGTGCGAGACCTGCGAGGGCGAGATCGACCTGCCCGAGGACCTCGAGTCGGGCACCGGCATCTGCCGCCAGTGCGGCATCGCCTTCCTGGTCGACGCTCCCTACGAGACCGAGCGCGGTTCCCGACGCAGCGCCTGACTGGGCCAGCGGGCCTAGACTTGTGCGGTGAAGTTCCTCAACGACCTGCAGCCC
Source organism: Aeromicrobium sp. P2_G6 (assembly GCF_056403535.1). NCBI lineage: Bacteria > Bacillati > Actinomycetota > Actinomycetes > Propionibacteriales > Nocardioidaceae > Aeromicrobium > Aeromicrobium sp. P2_G6. The sequence goes on from NZ_JBFUFH010000001.1 coordinate 629,247, forward strand.
TCGTACGACCTGACCTACAACGACGTCTTCATGGTCCCGGGGCGTTCCGACGTGACGAGCCGGTTCGACGTCGACCTGTCGACGGCTGACGGCATCGGCACGACGTTGCCACTCGTTGTCGCCAACATGACCGCGATCTCCGGCAAGCGCATGGCCGAGACCATCGCGCGCCGCGGCGGCATCGCGATCATCCCGCAGGACATCCCGCTCGACATCGTTGCCGCGACGGTGCAGCGCGTGAAAGCCGCGCACACGGTCTACGACACCCCCGTGACGGTCAGCTCGTCGACGACGGTCGGCGAGGCCATGAGCCTGATCCCCAAGCGTGCCCACGGGGCGGTCGTCGTGGTCGAGGACGGCAAGGTGCTCGGCATCGTCACCGAGCGCGACGGAGCCGAGATCGACCGCTTCGCGCAGGTCCGCGAGGTCATGTCGACCGACATCCTGACGTTCGACGCCGGCACCGACCCCAAGACCTGCTTCAACGAGATGTCGGCCCGCCACCTCGACTTCGCGCCGGTGCTCGACGGCGGGCAGCTCGTCGGCGTGCTGACCCGCAAGGGCGCACTCCGTTCGACGATCTACCAGCCCGCGGTCGATGCCGCCGGCTCCCTCGTGGTTGGCGCCGCGGTCGGCATCAACGGTGACGTCGCCGGCAAGGCAGCCGACCTGCTCGGCATGGGCCTCGACGTGCTCGTGGTCGACACGGCACACGGTCACCAGGAGAAGATGCTCGAGGCGCTGCCCGTCGTCGTCGCGGCCCGCGATGCGTACGAGGCGAGCTCGGGCCATCGCGTCCCGATCGCGGCCGGCAACGTCGTGTCGGCCGACGGCGTACGCGACCTGGTCGCCGCCGGCGCCGACATCGTCAAGGTCGGGGTGGGCCCCGGTGCGATGTGCACGACCCGCATGATGACCGGCGTCGGCCGGCCGCAATTCTCCGCCGTCCTCGAGTGCGCCACGGCCGCCGGCGAGCTCGGTGCGCACGTGTGGGCTGACGGCGGCGTCCGCTATCCCCGTGACGTCGCGCTGGCCCTGGCAGCCGGTGCGGCGAGCGTCATGATCGGCTCGTGGTTCGCCGGCACGCTCGAGAGCCCCGGCGACCTCAAGGTCGGCCCCGACGGACGGCCCTACAAGGAGTCGTTCGGCATGGCGTCAGCTCGCGCGGTGTCCAACCGTACGCGCGACGCCGCCGGGTTCGAGCGGGCCCGCATGGCGCTGTTCGAGGAGGGCATCTCGTCGTCGCGCATGTTCCTCGACCCCGATCGTCCCGGCGTCGAGGACCTCGTCGACGCGATCACCGCGGGCGTACGCTCGAGCGCGACCTATGCCGGAGCGCGCTCGCTCGCGGAGTTTCACGAGCGCGCGATCGTCGGCCTGCAGAGCTCGGCCGGCTACGACGAGGGCCGCCCGCTGCACGCCTCCTGGTGAGCTACACGTAGTCCGGGGACTCCTCGACGCCTGAGCTCAGGCGCTCACGGTCGACCCGGACCATCTCGGCGACCAGGTCCTCGAACGAGGTGACCGCGGTCCAGCCCAGCTCGCGCTGCGCCTTGCCGGCGTCGCCGATCAACCCCGGCGCGTCGGCTGCCCGAAGCAGTGACTCGTCCTGCTGGACGTACGTCCACGGGTCGGGCACGCCTGCTGCCGCGAAGGCCAGCTCCAGCAGCTCCTTGAGGGAGTGCAGCCGGCCGGTGGCGATGATGAAGTCGCCCGGCTCGTGGTGCTGCAGCACTGCCTGCATCGCCACGACGTAGTCCTGGGCCGCACCCCAGTCCCGGGAGACATCGAGGTTGCCGAGCGTGAGCGAATCGCGCCGGCCCGCGGCGATCTCCGCTGCCGCCCTGGTGATCTTGCGCGTCACGAAGCGGCTCTCACGCAGCGGGCTCTCGTGGTTGTAGAGGATGCCGACGGATGCGAACAGCCCGTGCTGCTCGCGGGCCCGGACCGTCAGCGCATGGGCTCTGCTCTTGGACTCGGCATAGGGGTTCTGCGGGGCGTGCGCAGTGTCCTCGCGCTGCGGGTTCACCGCGGCTGGTCCGAAGACCTCAGAGCTCGACGCCTGGAAGAAGCGCGGCTCCCGCCCAGTGCGGTCGCGCCAGGCAATCAAGGCGTCCAGCATCTGCTCGACGGCTGTGGCGTTCACCTGCTCGACGAGCTCCCGGTTGTCCCAGCTCGCGCCCACCGAGGTGAATCCGGCGAGGTTGTAGATCTCGTCGGGCTCCTCGGCGACCAGCAGGCGTTCGAAGCCCGCGGCGTCGCGGATGTCGTGCTCACGCAGCTCGACGCCCTCGATGTAGGGCGCCAGCTGTGGGAGGGGACCCGGCAGCCTGGTGCCGACGACGCGATGGCCGGCGGCGAGCAGACGCCGTGCCAACAGCACGCCGTCCTGGCCCGCCACACCAGTGACGAGCGCCGTCGTGCTGGTCACTGTTCGCGCGAACCCTCGAAGAGCGCGATGTCGGCGTCGACCATGAGCTGGGCCAGCTCCTGGGTCCCGGTCTCCGCCTTCCAACCGAGCAGCCGGTTGGCCTTGGACGGATCTCCGAGCAGGGCGTCGACCTCGGTGGGCCGCTCGTAGCGCTCGTCGTGAGTGACGTAGTCCTGCCAGTCGAGGCCCACGTGCGAGAACGCCATCTCGCAGAACTCCCGCACCGTCGTGCCGGTGCCGGTCGCGAGGACGAAGTCGGTCGGCTCATCGTGCTGGAGCATCCGCCACATGCCTTCGACGTACTCCTTGGCGTAGCCCCAGTCGCGGACGGAGTCGATGTTGCCCAGCACCAGCTCGTTCTGGACGCCGGCCTTGATGCGCGCGACGGCCCGGGTGATCTTGCGCGTCACGAACGTCTCGCCACGACGCGGCGACTCGTGGTTGAACAAGATGCCCGAGACCGTGAACATGTCATAGGCCTCGCGGTAGTTGACCGTGACCCAGTGGGCGTAGAGCTTGGCCGCACCGTAGGGCGAACGCGGGTAGAACGCCGTGCCCTCGTCCTGCGGCGGCGGGGTGGCGCCGAACATCTCGGACGTGGACGCCTGGTAGAAGCGCGTCTCGAGGCGCGCCGACCGAATGGCCTCGAGGAGCCGGATCGTGCCGATGCCGTCGGCCGACGCGGTGTACTCCGGCATCTCGAACGACACCTTGACGTGGCTCTGTGCGGCCAGGTTGTAGACCTCGTCGGGGCGGATCTCGCGGATCAGGTTGACCAGGCTGACGCCGTCGGTCATGTCGCCGTAGTGCAGGTGCAGCCGCTTGCTCGCCTCGGGATCGTTGTCCCGGATCGGGTCGATGCGGCCACGGTTGAACGAGGAGGAACGTCGGACGAGTCCATGGACCTCGTATCCCTTCGAGAGCAGGAGCTCAGCGAGATAGGAGCCGTCCTGGCCGGTGATCCCGGTGACGAATGCGCGCTTCATGACCTGCCTTTGTCGAAGTTCGGGCCGCGGGCCTCTTCAGGCGTGCCGGCGGTCCCCGCACAGCGTAACGAGACGCCGGCACAGAGGTGACGGAACGGACCGGAGCCAGTCAGGCTCAGACCCGTCAGCCTGCAGCTCGGGCCGGGTGGTGGAGGCGGATGCCGTCCAGGATCAGGGTGAGGCCGAGCTCGAACGACTCGGCGCCGGCCCGGTCGAGTGGCTCGTCGTCGATCGCGCCGACGCTGTTGGCCTGCAGGTGCGTCTGCTCGTCCGAGACGTGCCCGAACACGAAGTAGAGGATCGTCGTGGCGGCCGATCGGGCGAACGCGTCGTCGAAACCGCCGGTCGCGATCGCGCCCGCGAGCCGGCTGTTGAGCGACACCGCACCGAGGCCGAATGCGTGGACCGTCGCGATCAGCTCGGCACCGTCGCGGTACGCGAGCATCGCGTCGCGCAGCTCGCGGCTCACCGCGACGACCTGCACGTCCCAGGGCTCACCCGTCGGCAACGGACGCGCGCCACGCTCGAGCAGCTCGTCGGCGACGGCGGCGAGCAGGACCTGCTTGTTGGCGAAGTGGTGATAAAGCGCGCTCGGCTGGAGCCCCAACTCAGAGGCGATCCGGCGCATCGACATGTCCGGCAGTCCGTACATGTCGAGGATCCCCACGGCTCGCTCGACGATGTCGGAACGGTGGTAACGCACGCGGGCCTCCGGCTCGAATTGACGGTCCGTCCAGCCTATAGGCTAGCCTGAACGCCGTTCACCTGAGCACCGTTCAGGTACGTCCTCAGGAGTCCCATGCCCAGCACTGTCTCGTCGCGCAGCAAGTCGCTGTCCACGACCGATCTCGCCCTCGTCGCCACGTTCGCCGCCCTCATCGCCGTGTGCTCGATCATCAGCGGTTTCCACGTCAGCGGCATCGGCGTGCCGTTCACGCTCCAGATGTTCGCGGTCTTCTTGGCCGGGGCGGTCCTCGGTGCAACGCGAGGATTCCTCGCGGTCCTGCTCTACCTCGCCGTCGGCACAGCAGGCGTGCCGGTCTTCGCCGAGGGACACGGCGGCCCGTCTGTATGGGTCGGTGTCACCGGTGGCTACCTGCTCGCCTTCCCCATCGCGGCATTCATCGTCGGCCTCGCCGCGAGCCGCGTGGCCCGGACCAAGCCGGCTTCCTTCGCCGTCGTGGTCTCGATTGTCGCGGCGATCGTGACGGTTGCCGTCGTCGGCACGCTCGGCACGATCGGCATGGCCCTCAAGCTCGACGTCAGCCTCAGCGTGGCCTGGGGCTACGCGACCCCGTTCTTCGTCGCTGACATCATCAAGGGCGTCCTCGCCGCGATCGTCGCTGCGGCGGTGCACCGCGCGTTCCCGCAGCTGGTAGCCAAGCGCTGAACGTGATCCGCCTCGACGAGGTCGCCGTCTCGGTATCCACACCGGGCGGCGACCTCGCGCTGCTCCGCCCGACGACCCTCACTCTCGACGAGGATCGCATCGCCCTGATCGGCAGCAACGGCTCGGGAAAGTCGACGTTCGCGCGGCTCCTCAACGGGCTGGTCGAACCGAGCAGCGGCAGCGTCACCGTCAACGGCCTCGACACGATGCGTGACGGCGCGGCCGTACGTCGACGGGTCGGCTTCGTCTTCACCGACCCGGGCGCGCAGCTGGTGATGCCGACGTGCGTCGAGGACATCGCCCTCTCGCTGCGCCGGACGATCAAGGACAAGAAGCAGCGGCTCACCAAGGCGCGGGAGATCCTCGCGGAGATCGACCTTGCCGACAAGGCCGACAGCAGCGTGCACACGCTGTCCGGCGGCCAGAAGCAGCTGCTCGCACTGGCCGGCGTCCTCGCTACTGATCCCGACGTCCTCGTGGCGGACGAGCCGACGACACTGCTCGACCTGCGGAACACCCGCGTGATCGCCGACCGGTTGTTCGCCCTGCGCCAGCAGCTCGTCCTCGTGACGCACGACCTCGACCTGGCACTGCGATGCGAGCGTGCACTCGTCATCGACGACGCCCGCGTCGCTTTCGACGGCCCGCCCTCCGACGCCGTCGCCTTCTATCGCGACCAGGTGGTTCGGTGAGCCAGTTCCTTGTCGGCAACTATCGGCCTGGCACGACTCTTCTTCACCGCATCCCGGCCGGTCCGAAGCTCGGCCTTCTTGCGCTGTTCAGCATCGCCACGGTCATCGTGCCTGGCGTGTGGACGGCACTGGGATTCCTCGCCGCTGCCAGCGGACTGGCGGTGTGGGCACGCATGCCGCTGCGCAGCACCGTTCGTGCCCTGCGGCCACTGCTGCTCGTGATCGTGCTGGTCACCGCCTTCCAGGTCTGGCAGCGCGGCTGGCCGACCGCGATCCACGTCGTCGCCGGCCTGCTGGCTGTCGTCATCGCCGCCCTGGTCTTCACCGCTACGACGTCGATCGACACGATGCTCGATGCCATCACGCGAGGACTCGGGCCGTTCCGCCGCGTCGGCGTGAACCCGGAGAAGGTCGCGCTCGCGTTCTCGCTCATGATTCGCGCGATCCCCGGGATCCTCGAGATCGCGCACGAGACGAGGGCAGCGGCCAAGGCTCGGGGCCTCGAGCGCAATCCGCGTGCACTCCTGACACCGATGGTGATCCGAACCGTCGCGCATGCGTACGACACGGGTGCCGCCCTGCATGCCCGCGGCATCGGCGATGACTAGCTGTTGCTGGCCGCGACGCACGGGTTGACTTGGAGCGCGCTCCAACTTCTAGCCTTCTTGCATGGCAGAGGACGAGGCGCGGCTGACGGTCGCGCAGATGACTGAGACGACCGAACGACAGCAGCGATTCGAGCACGGCAGGGCGGTGCTCGAGGCGGTCGACGGGGAGGCCGGCACGAACGTCATCAACGCGCTCGGGGACATCTCCCCGGAACTCGCTCATCAGGTCGTCGCCTGGGGCTTCGGCGAGATCTACTCGCGCCCTGATCTGGAACCCCGCGATCGTCAGCTCGTCACCCTCGGAATGCTCACTGCGCTTGGCGGATGTGAGCCGCAGCTCGATGTCCACATCAACGCGGCGCTGAACGTCGGCCTCACCCCACAGCAGATCATCGAGGCCTTCCTGCACTCGGCCGTCTACTGCGGGTTCCCGCGAGCCCTGAACGCGACCTTCACGGCGAAGAAGGTCTTCGCCGAGCGTGGGCTGCTGCCAGTCCCCACCTCCGACAGCTAGCTTCTGAGCTCGCCGTGCTCGACGCAACGGGCCGACCAGCCCGCCGGCGTCACCTGCACGACCATGCGCCGACGACACTCGGCACAGAAGCGCGGCGGCTCCATCTGCAGGAGCTCGTTGCACCGCGAGTGGTCGCGCACGTCGACCGCCTCCCCGCAGTGGCCGCAGTACGTCATGTCAGAGCGTCTTCTGGAGTTCCTTGATCGGCATGCCGAGCTCGGCCAGCAGGTCGATGTCCTCGTTGGCGTCGCGGCCCAGCGTCGTCAGGTAGTTGCCGACGATGACGGCATTGACGCCGCCGAGCAGGCCCTCGCGGGTGCCGAGGTCACCGAGGGTCAGCTCGCGCCCACCGGCGTACCGCAGGATCGTGTGCGGCATCGCGAGCCGGAACGCGGCGATCGTACGCAGGGCGTCCTGCGAGCTCATGAGCTCCTGGTCGCCGAACGGCGTGCCGGGACGCGGGTTGAGGAAGTTGAGCGGCACCTCGTGCGGCCGCAGCTCTGCCAGCTGGACCGCAAGCTCCGCGCGCTGCTCGAGCGTCTCCCCCATCCCGACGAGACCGCCGCAGCACAGCTCCATGCCGGCCTCGCGGACCATGAGGCAGGTGTCCCAGCGCTCTTCGTACGAGTGCGTCGAGACGACCTGCGGGAAGTACGACTTCGCGGCCTCGAGGTTGTGGTTGTAGCGGTGGACGCCCATCTCGACGAACTCGTCGACCTGCGCCTGGGTCAGCATGCCGAGCGAGCAGGCGATGTTGATGTCGACCTCGGCCTGGATCGCCTTGATGCCCTCGCGGACCTGGTCCATGAGGCGCTGGTCCGGGCCGCGGACGGCGGCGACGATGCAGAACTCGGACGCGCCGGTCTTGGCAGTCTCCTTGGCGGCCTCGACGAGCTCGGGGATGTTGAGCCAGACCGCGCGAACGGGCGACTGGAACTGGCCCGACTGGCTGCAGAAGTGGCAGTCCTCGGGACAACCGCCGGTCTTGAGCGACACGATCCCCTCGACCTCGACCTCGGGGCCGCACCACGTCATGCGCACCTCGTGCGCCAGCTCGAGCAGCTCCGGGATGCGCTCGTCCGGAAGGCGCAACACCTCGACGAGCAGCTCCTCGGAGAGGCCGAGACCCTGCTCGAGGACGTGGGCGCGGGCAACCTGCAGTACGTCATCCATGGAGAGGAATGTATCCTGAACACCGTTCAGGTCAAACCCCGGCCACTGGGATCCTGATCACTCGCCATGGATGACCTCATCGATTTCGACCGCGCCCACGTCTGGCACCCGTATGCCCCGATGGACTCCCCCGCGACGCCCTTGCTGGTCACCTCGGCCCAGGGCAACCGGCTGACCCTCGCCGACGGGCGCCAGCCGATCGACGCGATGTCGTCGTGGTGGGCCGCGATCCACGGCTACCGCCACCCGCGCCTCGACGCCGCCCTGCACCGCCAGGCCGACACGATGTCCCACGTCATGTTCGGCGGCCTGACCCACGAGCCGGCGATCGAGCTCGCCCGGCGGCTGCTCGACCTGGCTCCGACCGGGCTCGACAAGGTCTTCTTCGCGGACTCCGGCTCGGTCTCGGTCGAGGTCGCCATCAAGATGGCGCTGCAGCTCCAGCGCGGCACCGGCCACCCCCGTCGTACGCAGCTCCTCACGCTTCGCGGCGGCTATCACGGCGACACGTTCGGCGCGATGAGCGTGTGCGACCCCGTCGGCGGGATGCACCAGATGTTCACCGACGTGCTCGCCGAGCAGGTCTTCCTGCCCCGGCCACCGGCTGGTCTCGCCGCCGATGCCGACGCGTGGATCGCCGAGGCCCAAGGCGTCGTCGACGCACTCGACGACACGATCGCGGCCGTCATCGTCGAGCCGATCCTGCAGGGTGCCGGCGGCATGCGGGTCTACCCGCCCGAGGTCCTGCGCTGGCTGCGCGAGCTCTGCGACGCGCACGGCTGGCTCCTGATCCTCGACGAGATCGCGACCGGCTTCGCGCGAACCGGCGAGATGTTCGGAGCCGATCATGCCGGTATCACCCCCGACATCATGTGCGTCGGCAAGGCGCTCACGGGCGGCTACCTCACGCTCGCCGCCGTCCTGTGCACCCCGGACGTCGCCGCCGGCATCGACGCCTCGGAGTCCGGCGCGCTGATGCACGGGCCGACCTACATGGCCAACCCGCTCGCGTGTGCGGTCGCCGCCGCGTCCCTCGACGTGCTGACCGAGTCCGAGTGGCGACGCGACATCGCCCGCATCAATGCCGCCCTCGAGGCCGGGCTCGCACCGGCGCGCGAGGTCGACGGTGTTGCCGACGTACGCACGCTCGGCGCCGTCGGCGTGATCCAGCTCGACCACCCGGTCGACGTCGCTGCTGTCAGCGCCGTGGCGCTCGACCACGGCGTCTGGATCCGCCCCTTCCGCGACCTGATCTACACGATGCCGCCCTACATCAGCACCGACGAGGACCTCTCCGTCATCACTGGCGCGCTGGTGGCCGCCGCCGGGAGCTCCCGATGACGTTGCACACGTGGCTCGACGAGCAGGCCCGACAGCGAGAGCGCGACGGACTGGTCCGCTCGCTGACGACCCGCTCGGGCGAACACGACCTGATCGACCTCGCCGGCAACGACTACCTCGGGCTGTGTCGCGACGAACGAGTCACCGCCGCAGCCGCCGAAGCCGCCCAGCGATGGGGCGCGGGCGCCAGCGCATCGCGCCTGGTCACGGGCACCCTGCCGGTGCACACGGTGCTCGAGTCGACGCTCGCCGATCGGCTCGGCCACCAAGCTGCCCTGGTGCACTCCACCGGCTATCACGCGAACCTCTCCGCGGTGACCGCCCTTTCCGACCGCGACACACTCCTCGTCTCGGACGCCCACGTGCACGCCTCGCTCGTCGACGCCTGCCGGCTGTCCCGCGGGACACTCGCGATCGTCGACCACAACGACCTGGCCCAGGTCGAGGCCCGGCTCGCGGAGCGTACGCAGGCCCGGGCGCTGGTCCTCGTCGAGTCGATCTACTCGGTGCTCGGCGACGCCGCACCGCTGGTCGAGCTCGTCGAGCTGTGCGAACGGCATGACGCGACGCTCGTCGTCGACGAGGCTCACGGCATCGGCGTGGCCGGCGACGGTGGCGGTCTCGTGCACGAGCTGGGGCTGGCGGGCCGGCCCTCGGTCATCGTCACCATGACGCTCTCCAAGGCGCTCGGCAGTCAGGGCGGCGCGGTCCTCGGCAGCCAGGCCGTCGTCGACCACCTCGTCAACCGCTCACGACCCTTCATCTACGACACGGGTCTCGCACCCGCCGCCGCAGCAGCCGCGTCCGAAGCCCTGCGGATCATGGATGCCGAGCCCGAGCGCGTCGCTCGTCTCCACCACGTCGCTGCCTCACTCGCCGACGCAGCGGGTGTCCCCCGCGTGGCCGGAGCGGTCCTCTCCGTGCAGATGCCCGGCCCGACCGAAGCGCTCGCGGCGCAGGCCGACTGCGCACGTGACGGCGTACGCGTCGGCTGCTTCCGTCCGCCATCGACGCCCGACGGGATCAGCCGGCTCCGGCTGACCGCATCGGCCGGCATCGCGGATGACGACCTCGCGCTCTCCTGCAAGCTCATCGGCACCGTGGTCCCATGACCCGCTACGTCGCCGTCACCGGCACCGACACCGAGGTCGGCAAGACCATCACGACAGCCGCGCTCGCGGTCGCCCTGCAGGACGCCGGGCACCAGGTCGCCGTGGTCAAACCGGTCCAGACCGGCGTCGTCGAAGGCGAGCCCGGTGACGTCGCCGATGTCGTACGCCTCACCGGCCTGGCGGCAGTCGCGGAGATCACGCGGCTGCTCAACCCGCTGGCCCCGGAGAGCGCCGCCCGGCTCGAAGGTGTGTGGCTGCCGACCGTTCACGACGTGGCCGTCCGGATCCGCCGCGTCGAGGCCGACATCGTCCTGGTCGAGGGCGCCGGAGGGCTGCTCGTCCGCCTCGACGTCGAGGGCGGCACCATGATCGACCTCGCCCGTGCCCTCGAGGCCGAGGTCGTCGTGGTCACGCGCGAGGGCCTCGGGACGCTCAATCACACCGAGCTGACGGTCGATCGCCTGCGAGCCGAAGGGTTCACCCCCCGACTCGTGCTCGGCTCCTGCGCTGCGGACCCGGGCCTTGCCGAGCGCAGCAACCGCGTCGACCTGCCCCGACTGACCGGTCTGCCGATCGACGGGTTCATCCCCGCCGGCGCCGGCGCGCTCGACCGTGCGGAGTTCTGCAGGCAGGCGCCCGGCTGGTTCACCGCCCTGCCGACCGGCTGACCTCAGTCCGGTGCAGCACCCCGCAGCCAGGTCAGCACCGCGAGCACGCGGCGGTGGTCATCTCCGGCCGGTGGAAGGTCGAGCTTGGTGAGGATGCTGGCGATGTGGCTCTCGACGGTCTTCGCGTCGATGACCAGCTGATGGCTGATCCCCCGGTTGGAACGCCCTTCGGCCATCAGCGCGAGCACGTCGCGCTCGCGGATGCTGAGCCGGTCGAGCTGGGCCGAGACGTCGTTCTGGCCCAGCAGCGCCGCCACCACATCCGGGTCGAGCACCATCTCGCCTGCGGCCACGCGTTCGAGCGCGTCCAGCAGGACAGCGACCTCCACGACCCGGTCCTTCAGGAGGTAGCCGATGCGTCGCGGATGCGCGCGTACGAGGTCGGTGACGTAGCGCGTCTCCATCGACTGCGACAGCAACAGGATGCCGAGGTCGTCGTACGTCTCCCGGAGCTCCACGGCTGCACGGGCGCCCTCGTGCGTGTGCGTGGGCGGCATCCGGATGTCGACGATCGCAACGTCAGGTCGGTGCTCGTCCACCGCAGCGACAAGGGCCGCCGCGTCCGCGGCCCTCGCAACGACATCGACGCCCGCCTCGACGAGCAGCCGCGCCACGCCCTCGCGCAACAAGGCTGAGTCGTCGGCGATCACGACCCGCACGGGAGGTCCACCTCGATCGTCGTGCCTCTGCCGACCGGTGACCGAAGGCGCAACACGCCACCGGCGGTCGCCACGCGATCTCGCAGGCCCTGGAGCCCGTGGCCGTCTGGCTGGGCGCCGCCCTTGCCGTCGTCCACGACCGCGAGGTGGAGCACATCGTGATCGGCTCGCGCGCAGATGTGGATGTGCTCGGCACCGGCATGCTTCTGCACGTTCACCACGGCCTCCGACACGAGCAGCCAGGCGGTGAACTCGAGGCCCGCGCCGAGGCGCGGCACGCGTACGTCGAGGTCGATCGGGACCTGCGAGCGGTGTGACAGCTCCTCGAACGCGGCCTGGAGTCCACCGTCGGTCAACGTCGTGGGGTGCAGGCCATTCGCCAGGTCCCGCAGCTGACGGACCGCGGACCGCGCGGCATCGACGCCCTCGCTCAGTGCCCGGCCGGCGCGTTCGTCGTCGGTCGCGAGCTGCGCGGCTTGCAGGTCCAGCGCCAGTGCCAGCAGCGACTGCTGGGCGCCGTCGTGCAGGTCGCGCTCGATACGACGGCGCTCGTCCCGCTGCGCCGACGCCATGCGGCGGCGCGACTCGGTGACCTCGGTGACCTGCCGCGCCAGCGCAGCACGCAGGCGTACGTTGTCGAGCTCCGACGCGGCGAGACGCGCTGCAATCCGCACGGTCTGGGGCTCGACCCGCGCCGGGTCGAACCACACGCGCGCGATGACCCGCCCCTTGCGCACGACGTCGACGTGATCGCCCTCGGCGGCGATCCTGCGGCCGGCGGCGCCGAACCAGCCTCCGGTCAGCTCGTCGGCATACCCGATGCGCACCGAGTCGTCGTCGAGCGCGCGGCGGAACAGCTCCTCGAGGTCTGCACCCGCGTCGGGAGAGCTGACCGCCTCACGGATGACCGACTCGGCCCGGAACCGGCGGCGGTTGAACCGGTGGTCGACGGCATCCTGCAACCTCACCCGCAGCGGCTCAGCCAGCACGGCAGCGGTCACGGCGCCGAGTGTCGCCGCCACGCCCGATGACGGAGCAAGCGCACCGCTGGCCCTGGTGGCCAGCAGCACGATCGTGGCGAATACCGCGACGAGGACGAGCGACAACAGGCTGTACGACAGTGCCCGGCCCACGACCCGTTCGACGCTGTAGAGCTGGAAGCGCAGCACCGACAGGCCGGCTGCGATGGGCACCAGGACGACGAAGCCGGCCGTCGCCCAGATCGTGGCCGAATCGTTGCCCGAGGAGGCGGCCACGAACGCTGCCACGACGAATACCGGCATCGGCACGACCACCAGCGCCAGCCAGAGCAACCGGCGACGATCGTCTCCTGTCGCCCTCCGGAACCGGAGGATGACGGACGCGGCGCCCGCGACGAGCGCCAGCCCGACCATCAGCAAGGCGAGATATCCGATCGGGTCCGTCACCCGCGCGAGGTCGGGGACTGCCCACGGGTTGGTCACTGCGTCGTACGGCGGGGACAACGTCCGCGGTGACACGAATGCCGCGGCAAACGCAATCGCGCCGGCGACGACCGTGACGCGTGGCAGACGGGACCACCGCCCCGGCAGCGGATGACCGTCCGGAGTGAGCTGGAGGACCAGTGCCACCAGCACCAGCCACGGCACGAAGCTGATGTCCCCGAGCACCGCCATGAGACGCGGCAACGCGTCGCGTCGGTCGTCCGCGAGGAGGGCGTACGTCGTGTACTCGTCGACGACTCCGGAGAGGACCATCACGACGGAGAGGCTCAGGAAGAGCCAGCCGACCGGATGCCGGGGCTGCGCGATGGCCACGGTCCCACCGGTGACGGCGGCGCTCACGATCGCGGCGAGGAAGACCCAGGTCTCGCCATGGAAGCCGACAAGGTCGCCGAGGCCGCGGTCGCGCAACCGCTCGTCGGCCACGAACAACCCGGTCAGGAGCGTCAGGTTCGTGACGCAGACCAGCGCCACGAGCAGGGCAGCTTGCGACGTGCGTCGCCGGGTCATCTCTCCATGCTGACACCAGTGGAGCGGTTCCACGTCAGGGTTTGCCCCGAAAGGCAAACCCCCGCCTGCACGGATGACCACAGGCGTGCAGGCGGGGACCGTGGAGACAGCCGCACGATCCGCGGCCTCCGAGAAAGGGACGTCACCATGACCACTTCACACAGCACCCGTACGCCAGCCACCGAGGGCGCGGCGCCGGACCGGCGTACGACCATCGCGCTGGCCGTGGTCTTCAGCCTGATGATGGTCGGGCTCATCCTCACCGGAGGCGAGGAGATCGCATCCGACTCCTCCGGCCAGAAGGTCATCAAGGACTTCACGGACAGCTCAGCGACCGTGCAGATCGGCGGCTTCGGCCTCGTCATCACGGCCGTCCTGATCGTGTTCTGGGGCGTCGCGATCCGCGCCCGATTGACGGCGGTTCGCCGCTCATGGACGGCCGACGCCGTCATCGGCGGCGCCGTCGCGGTGGGGCTCACCCTTGCCGGCTGGGCCGTCACGCTGTTCGCCCTGAAGGACGCCGTCGACTCCGACGTGCCGGAGGTCGCCCAGGCGGTCAACATCATGAACAACGCGAACTTCCCACCGGTGATGCTCGGGCTGTCGTGCATGATGATCGGTGTGGGCCTGACGGCGTGGCGCGAAGGCTCATTGCCCCGCTGGCTCGCCGGGGTGTCGATCGTCCTCGGCGCCATCGCCCCGCTGGGTCCCGCCGGCTTCGCACCGTTCGTGCTGTTCCCGATCTGGGCGATCGCTATCTCCGCGATCGTGAGGACCCCGCAGGACTCCTGACCTGGTCCAGCCCCCGGCCCGCGTCCTCCCGGCGCGGGCCGGGTCTGCGTCGCGGTAGCGTCCCCGGGTGGACAACATCCGGACGGCAGCGCTGGTGATCGCCGCGCTGGTGGCGGCAGCTCTGTTCGTCCGGTGGCGGCTGTTGACCCGGCGCCGCGTGCTCGGCTCGCCGGCGGACCGGGCAACGTACGAGACGCTGCACACAGCATCGCTAGCCGCTCCGGCGCTGCGCCGCGGCCTCGATGCCGCGAGCGCGGCGCTCGCGCTGCCCCACGTGCGTACGCTCCTGGGCCGGCACACCGTGGCGATCACGGACCTGCACGGCCGCCTCGCCGGCGATGCGCCCGACGTCGCCAAGCTCACCGCGGACGCCTTGGCGAGCGGCACGACGCAGGCCTCCGACCGCGCGATCGTCGCCCCGCTGTCCGTCGAGGGCCGCGTGGTCGGCAGCATCGCCGTCGTCACGGAGGAGGCGTCGGCCGGCCTGGCGCGCGCGACCACGGAGGTCGCCCGGTGGATGTCGAGCCAGCTCGAGCTCGCCGAGCTGTCGGAGTCCCGCACCGCCCTGATGGAGGCCGAGCTGAGGGCGCTCCGGGCGCAGATCTCGCCACATTTCATCTACAACTCCCTCGGCGCGATCGCCTCGTTCGTGCGTACGGACCCGGAGCGGGCCCGCGAGCTGCTGCTGGAGTTCGCCGACTTCACTCGCTACTCGTTCCGCGAGCACGGCGAGTTCACGACGCTGGCCGAGGAACTGCGCTCGATCGAGCGCTACCTCGTGCTGGAGAAGGCGCGCTTCGGTGACCGGCTTCGCGTCGTCACCCGCGTCGCTCCGGAGGTGCTGAGCGTGACGCTGCCGTTCCTCGCGATCCAGCCACTCGTCGAGAACGCCGTGCGCCACGGGCTCGAGGCCAAGGACGGCGACGGGACCGTCACGGTCGTGGCGCTCGACGAGGGCGTCGAGTGCGTCATCACGATCGAGGACGACGGGATCGGCGTCGAGCCCGACATCGTCCGCGACGCGCTCTCCGGTCACACCACGAGCGCCTCCGTCGGGCTCGCGAACGTCGACGAGCGGCTTCGCACGGTCTATGGCGACGCCTACGGAATCGTCGTCGAGACCGCTCCCGGTCACGGCACCAAGGTCACGGTCAGGCTGCCGAAGTTCCACCCCGGCACCGAGTCGTCATGAGGTCGCCGGGTGTTGTGGTGCCGCCTCGGCATCGGCATGATCAGCCCATGACTGCAGCGTTGCGCGCCCTCGTGGTGGACGACGAGCAGCCCGTGCTGGACGAGCTCGTGTGGATGCTGGGCCGCGACGACCGCATCGCATCCGTACGAGCGGCCCGGTCCGGCGCGGAAGCCCTCCGCGTGCTCGACGAGGGTGACATCGACCTGGTGTTCCTCGACGTCGCGATGCCGGGGTTGAGCGGCCTGGAGATCGCCCGGCTGCTCGGCCGGTTCCGTACGCCACCGCGCATCGTGTTCGTCACGGCCCACGACGCGCACGCCGTCGAGGCGTTCGAGATGAACGCCGTCGACTACCTGCTCAAGCCGATACGTGAGGAGCGGCTCAGAGAGAGCGTGCGCCGGGCCTGCGCGGATGCCGACTCGACCCCGACGACGAGCGACGACCGGATCGCGGTCGAGCTCGGCGGGGTCACCAGGTTCGTGTCGCGCGCCTCCGTGTCATACGTCGAGGCCCAGGGCGACTACGTACGCCTCCATGTCGTCGATGGCGGCAGCCACCTGATCCGCACCCCGCTCACGACGCTCGCCGACGAGTGGCAGGAGGCCGGGTTCGCCCGGGTCCACCGCAGCCACGTGGTCAACCTTGCGCACCTGCGCGAGCTGCGGGTGCAGGCCGGCCGCTCGAGCGTGCTCGTCCCGGTCGGTGACGAGCTCGTCGAGATCCAGGTCGCCCGCCGTCACGCCCGGGCGCTGCGCGAGCTGATCCACGAGCGGGCGCTGTGACGGAGAAATACACCGGCCGGGTGCGGGTCACCAGCCCGCTGACCACCGCGCCGGCACACGTACGTCGCAGCGTCCGGCAGGAGATCGACGAGTCGACCGGCATCGGCGAGGTCTACATGCGCTCCCTGATCCGGGCGCAGCTCCGGGCCGCATTGACCGTCGCAGCGACCCTCGCGCTGTCGATCGGCGCACTGCCGCTGTTGTTCCTCGCGTTCGACAGCGTCACCGCGATGCACGTGCTGGGCATGCCCGTCCCGTGGCTGATCCTCGGGGTCCTGGTCTATCCCGGACTGTTCGCGCTGGGCTGGGTCTACATCCGCCAGGTCGAACGCGCCGAGCGTGACTTCACCGATCTCGTCGAGCCTCACCGCCCGGACCACGAATGAACGCGACGTATGGCGTCGTCGCGGTTGCTCTTGTGGCGATCGCGACGCTCGGCATCGGTGCCTTCGGCCTGCGCATGAGCCGCACGACGAGCGACTTCTACGTCGCCTCGCGCTCGGTCAGCCCGGTGTGGAACAGCTCGGCTATCGGCGGCGAATACCTGTCGGCCGCCTCCTTCCTCGGCGTCGCCGGGCTCGTCCTGGCGCACGGCGCCGACATGCTCTGGTATCCCATCGGCTGGACCACGGGCTACCTCCTGCTGCTGGTGTTCGTCGCGGCGCCGCTGCGACGCTCCGGGGCGTACACGATCCCGGACTTCGCCCAGGTGCGGCTGCAGTCGAGGGGCGTGCGCACGGTCGCCAGCGCCCTCGTCGTCGCCGTGGGCTGGCTCTACCTCATGCCGCAGTTCCAGGGTGCCGGGCTCACGCTGCGCACGGTCACGGGCGCCCCGAACTGGGTCGGCACCGTCGTCGTCGCGGTGATCGTGGTGGTCAACGTCGTGTCCGGAGGCATGCGCAGCATCACGTTCGTCCAGGCGTTCCAGTACTGGCTCAAGCTCACCGCGCTGCTGATCCCGGTGTTCTTCCTGCTGCAGGCGTGGACGGGAGATGGCCCCGTCGCACCCGAGGAGTGGTTCCAGCCGTTCAGCCAGGCTGACGGACCCGGGCTCTACCTGACGTACTCGGTGATGATCGCGACGTTCCTCGGCACGATGGGCCTGCCGCACGTCGTCGTGCGGTTCTACACCAATCCCGACGGTCACGCCGCCCGCCGGACGACGCTCATCGTGCTGGCCCTGCTCGGCACGTTCTACCTGTTGCCGACGATCTACGGCGTGCTGGGCCGGATTTATGCCCGCGACCTGCTCGACTCCGGTCGCGCGGACACCGTCGTGCTGGAGCTGCCATCACGCGTGATCGGCGGCAGCACAGGTGAGCTGCTGGCCGCGTTGCTCACGGCGGGCGCGTTCGCGGCGTTCCTCTCGACGTCGTCCGGCCTGACGATGTCGGTCGCCGGGGTGGTGGGCCAGGGGCTCGCGCGGGGCCGCATCTCGACCATCACAGCCCTGCGCATCGCGGCGGCGGCCTGTGTCGTGGTCCCGCTCGTCCTCGCGCTGTCGGCCGAGCGGATCGCGGTCGCGAGCTCCGTGACGTTCGCGTTCGCGCTGGCCGCCTCCACGTTCTGCCCGCTGCTGGTGCTTGGCATCTGGTGGCGCGGCCTGACGGCTCGCGGCGCCATCGTCGGGCTGGTCGGCGGCGGGTTGAGCGCCGGCGTCGCGGCGATCGTCACGATCGCCGCACGCCCCGACGGCTGGTTCGGGGTCGTCATGAGCCAGCCCGCCGCGTGGTCCGTGCCGATCGGGTTCGCCCTCATGATCGGCGTGTCCCTGGCCACCCGGTCCGACGTACCCGCCAACGTCTCGCGGACCATGGTGCGGTTGCACACCCCCGAGCGTCTCGACGTCGATCGCCGATTCTAGGCCGACCACTCATCCGCTCAACCCGACCGTTCGTCGTACGCGGGCGACCGCCGATCGCACGCTCGTCGGCCTCCAACGCACACTCCGTGAAGTGATCTGGTTCACACGAAACGGGGTACTTAGGTTCAGGAACGGCGACACGCACCCGTGCCGTCCTGCCTTCACGGAAGAGGTGATCCACGGTGGCCGAGAGAATTTCGCCCGAGGCCCACGCGGCCTATCAACGCATTCATGCGACGGACGAGTTCAAGGAGCTCAAGCGCACGTACTTTCGCTTCGTCGTGCCGCTGACCGTCGCCTTCATGGCCTGGTACCTGCTGTACGTGCTGATGTCGAACTACGCAGGTGGCTTCATGGACACGAAGGTCGTCGGCAACATCAACGTCGCCCTGATCTTCGGCCTGCTGCAGTTCGTGTCGACGTTCGCCATCGCCATCTGGTACGCCCGGTTCGCCGCGCGCCGCATGGACCCCATCGCGGATCAGCTTGGCGAAGAATTCGACAAGGAGGTCGCCCGATGAGCAACACCGCCACCATCCTGCGGGCCGCCACCGACGACGACCACCAGGCGCTCACTGGGTCGCTGTTCGTGGTGGTCGTCCTGATCACGGTCGCCATCACGTTCTGGGCCAGCCGGCACAACAAGACCGCCGCTGACTACTACGCCGGCGGTCGCGAGTTCACCGGCGTGCAGAACGGGTTCGCAGTCGCCGGCGACTACATGTCCGCTGCGTCGTTCCTCGGCATCTCCGGCGCGATCGCGCTGTCGGGCTACGACGGGTTCCTCTACTCGATCGGGTTCCTCGTCGCCTGGCTCGTCGCCCTGCTGCTGGTCGCGGAGCTGCTGCGCAACTCGGGCCGCTTCACGATGGCCGACCAGCTGGCGTTCCGTATGCGCCAGCGGCCGGTCCGGACAGCCGCGGCGACGTCGACGGTCGTCGTGTCGATCTTCTACCTGCTGGCGCAGATGGTCGGCGCCGGCGCGCTCGTGGCGCTGCTGCTGGGTGTCGAGAACGAGGGTCTGACCAAGAACCTCACGATCGTCGGCGTCGGCGCGCTCATGATCTTCTACGTCACGGTCGGCGGCATGAAGGGCACGACCTGGGTGCAGATCGTCAAGGCGGTCCTGCTGATGGGCGGCACGATCCTCATCACGATCCTGGTGCTGGCGAAGTTCGACTTCAACATCAGCGACATGCTCGGCACCGCCGCAGACAACAGCGGCAAGGGATCGGCGTTCCTCGAGCCCGGCCTCAAGTACGGCGTCTCGACGACCAGCAAGATCGACTTCATCTCGCTGGGCCTGGCCCTCGTGCTCGGCACCGCCGGACTGCCACACATCCTGATCCGCTTCTACACCGTTCCGACGGCCCGACAGGCCCGCAAGTCGGTTCTCTGGGCGATCGGCCTCATCGGGTCCTTCTACCTGATGACGCTTGTGCTCGGCTTCGGTGCGGCGGCTCTGGTCAAGGGTGACGAGAAGGAGCAGATCGCAGCCTCCGGCGGCAACCTCGCCTCGCCGTTGCTGGCTGAGTCGGTAGGCGGCGGTCCCGGGTCAACGGGAGGCGCGGTACTACTTGCGGTGATCTCGGCGGTCGCCTTCGCGACGATCCTCGCCGTGGTGGCCGGGCTGACGCTGACCTCGGCATCGTCCGTCGCGCATGATCTCTACGCCAACGTGTGGAAGCGCGGAGAGGTCACCGAGAAGGAAGAGGTCCACACCGCACGGATCGCAGCGTTCGTGATCGGCGGCGTGGCGATCCTGTTGGCCATACCGGCTCAGAAGCTCAACATCGCCTTCCTGGTGGCGTTGGCCTTCGCGGTCGCCGCGTCGGCCAACCTGCCGGCGCTGCTCTACAACCTGTTCTGGAAGCGGTTCAACACCAGCGGAGCGGTGTGGAGCATCTACGGCGGCCTGATCTCGTCGGTGGCCCTGGTGATCTTCTCGCCGGTCGTCTCCGGCAAGGGTCTCGACCCGGCGGGCAAGAACCTCTCGCTGTTGCCGACCGACATCGACATCAGCTGGTTCCCGCTCGAGAACCCGGGCATCGTGTCGATCCCGATCGGCTTCCTGTGCGGCTTCATCGGCACGATGTTGGCCAAGGATCGCGATGCGGAGGAGCACTACGTCGAGCTCGACGTCCGCGCCATGACCGGCGCCGGCGCCGTCCGTTAGGACGCGCGGCTGTGCTCGCCGAGTCCCCAGCGTGGGTCTCGGCGAGCACCGCTCGCAACCATGGGCCGAGCGAAGCGAGGCAGGCGCCCGGGCGGAGCCCGGCCCGCTGCGAGGCACGAGCAGCGGGAGCGGCGAAGCCGCGCGCCGCAACTCCTGCGCAACCCCCTGCGCGGCATCCTGTGGGCTGCGCCACAATCGAAGAAGAACCCCCGGACGAGGAGCAACCGTGACCGAGCAGAACATCAGCAACCTGTCCCACGAAGACCGCGTGTTCGAGCCGCCGGCGGATCTGGCGGCGAGCGCCAACGTCAAGGCCGAGGTCTATGAGCAGGCTGCGGCTGACCGGGTGAAGTTCTGGGGCGAGCAGGCTGACCGGCTCGACTGGGGCACGCCGTTCACCGAGGTGCTGGACTGGTCCAACGCGCCGTTCGCGAAGTGGTTCGTCGGCGGCACGCTCAACGCTTCGTACAACTGCGTCGACCGGCACGTCGAGGCCGGCAACGGTGACAAGGTCGCGTTGCACTTCGTCGGCGAGCCCGACGACGACACCCGCGACATCACGTACGCCGAGCTCAAGGACCTGGTGTCCCAGGCGGCCAACGCGCTGATCGACCTTGGCGTCCAGACCGGCGACCGGGTCGCGATCTACATGCCGATGATCCCCGAGGCCGTCGTCGCGATGCTGGCGTGCGCCCGCCTCGGTGCGCCGCACACCGTGGTGTTCGGCGGGTTCAGTGCCGACGCGTTGTCGTCGCGCATCCTCGACTGCGAGGCCAAGGTCGTCATCACTGCCGACGGCGGCTACCGCCGCGGTGCCGCGTCGGCCCTCAAGCCCGCCGTCGACGAAGCGCTGCAGAAGTGCCCCGACGTAACCGGTGTGCTGGTCGTACGCCGCACGGGCCAGGACGTCGAGTGGACCGAGGGCCGTGACGCGTGGTGGCACGACGTCGTCGATGGCGCGTCGAAGGACCACACGCCGGAGATGTTCGACGCCGAGCACCCGCTCTACGTCATGTACACCTCGGGCACGACCGGCAAGCCCAAGGGCATCCTGCACACCACCGGCGGCTACCTGGTGCAGTCGGCGTGGACGTTCTGGGCCGTGTTCGACTACAAGCCCGACGACGTCTACTGGTGCACCGCCGACGTGGGCTGGGTCACCGGGCACTCCTACATCGTCTACGGGCCGCTGGCCAACGGCGCGACCCAGGTGCTCTACGAAGGCACCCCCGACACCCCGCACAAGGGTCGCTGGTGGGAGATCATCGCCAAGCACAAGGTGACGCTGTTCTACACCGCACCGACAGCAATCCGTACGTTCATGAAGTGGGGCGAGCAGATCCCCGCCGAGCACGACTTGTCGTCGCTGCGCATCCTCGGCTCGGTCGGTGAGTCGATCAACCCCGAGGCGTACGTCTGGTACCGCGAGAACATCGGCGGCGACCGCACCCCCATCGTCGACACCTGGTGGCAGACCGAGACCGGCGCGCACATGATCAGCCCGTTGCCCGGTGTCACCAAGGGCAAGCCGGGTTCGGCGATGACCGCGATCCCCGGCATCGCCGCCGAGGTCGTCGACGACGCCGGCAAGCCGGTCGAGGACGGTGAGGGCGGCTACCTCGTCATCACCGAGCCGTGGCCGTCGATGCTGCGCACGATCTGGGGCGACGACGACCGCTACAAGGAGACCTACTGGTCGCGCTGGCCCGGGTTCTACTTCGCCGGTGACGGCGCCCGCAAGGACGAGGACGGCGCGATCTGGCTGCTCGGCCGCGTCGACGACGTCATGAACGTCTCGGGCCACCGACTCTCGACGACCGAGATCGAGTCCGCGCTCGTGTCGCACCCCAAGGTCGCCGAAGCCGCAGTCGTCGGCGCGACCGACGAGACCACCGGCCAGGCCGTCGTCGCGTTCGTGATCCTGCGCGAGTCCGCCGGCGACGGTGGCGAGGAGATCGTCCAGGAGCTGCGCAACCACGTCGGCAAGGAGATCGGCGCGATCGCCAAGCCGCGGCAGATCATGATCGTCCCCGAGCTGCCCAAGACCCGCTCCGGCAAGATCATGCGCCGGCTGCTGCGAGACGTCGCCGAGAACCGCGAGGTCGGCGACGCCACGACCCTGGCCGACAGCGGCATCATGGACAAGATCACCGCCGGCATGAAGACCGCCAAGGACGAGGACTGACGCTCGTACGATGTGGGTTTCGCCACACTGACAGGCTCAGGACGGGTTCCGTTCAGTTTGATCTCATCTTCGCGGGGAACTGTCGTAGGCATGCCTTCCACGACGATGACCAGGAACGACAAGCAGCCGACTCCGGTGACCCGGCGGGTGAGCGCCGATCTGGCCATCGGCCTGACTCTCCTCGGAGTCGTCATCGTCGGCAGGCTGCTCTGGGCGATCACAGACGGCAGCATCCTCACCGCGCTGGGCGCACGCTGACCTGCGCGATCCCGTGAGTCACTTGTAGGCTCGCCGGTATGAACAACGCTGATGATCCGACCATTGGCCGGCTGGTCGCCGACGCCAGCCGCGACCTCTCGGCTCTGGTGCAGTCGGAGATCAGGCTCGCCAAGAGTGAGCTGAAGTTCAGCGTCAAGGCCGGCGGCATCGGAGCGGGCCTGCTGGCAGTCGCGGCCTTCTTCGGCCTGCTGATCGTCATCATGCTGTCGATCTCCGGCGCGTACTTCCTCACCATGGCGGGTCTCGACCCGGCATGGGCTTTCCTCGTCGTCGCCGGCATCTACCTCGTGCTGACGGTCCTGGCCATCATCCTGGGCATCGTCCTGCTCAAGAAGATCCGCGCGCCCGAGCGCACGATCGCCACCGCCAAGGAGATCCCGGCTGCCCTCAAGGGCCGCACGAGCTAGTTCGCCGTCAGGCGTCGAAGCTGCGGCGGGCAGCCTCGATGTCACCGAGGAACCGGCGCGTCCAGCCACACATTCCGTCGACCGTCGCGCGCAAAGCCTGACCCGGCTCCGTGAGGGTGTACTCGACGCGAGGTGGGACGGTCGGATAGACCGTGCGCTCGACCAGGCCGTTGCGCTCCAGCATGCGCAGGTTCTGCGTGAGCATCTTGTGACTGATCCCCTCGATCTCGTTGCGCACCTCGCTGAAGCGCAGGGTGCGATCACCGAGTCCCTCGACGATGAGGAACGCCCACTTGTTGGCGACGTCGGAGAAGATCTCCCGCGCCAAGGAGTCCGCGCGCGCCAGGTCTGCATCGTCAGGCGAGCCCGTGAACTGCTTGGTCACCATGAGGTTCTCCAGTCACCGAAAAGTGCGTTCTTCCGCGTCAGCGACAAGTCTCCTACGGTTACTGAGTAACCACAAGAGAGTGAGTGTCGTCAGGCGCTCAGAACCAGGAGGAACAGCATCATGACCATCACGTTCGCGAACCCCACCGGCCTACCCGCGATCGACGTCTACAAGCAGGTATCGGTCGCATCGGGTTCGAGGCTCGTCTTTGTCGCCGGGCAGGTCGCCTGGGACGCCGACGGAGTGACGATCGGCGAGGGCGACCTTGCCGCCCAGGTCGAGCAGAGCTATCTCAACGTCGGCACCGCGCTGGCCGAGGTCGGTGGCTCCTTCGACGATGTGGCGAAGCTGACCTTCTACGTCGTCGACTGGACCCCCGACAAGCTGCCCTCGCTTCTGGAAGGCATATCCCGGGCAGCCGTCAAGCTGGGAACCACCCCGGCCCCGCCGACCACGCTGATCGGCGTTGCCGCACTGGACGTCCCAGAACATCTGGTCGAGATCGAAGCCACCGCGGTCCTCGACTGAGCAGGACTAAGCCGTACGCCTGCCCGTCACTGCTCGGCCTACGAATCCAGCCACGGCCGCGATGGCGCCGCCGATCGCGAGGATGACCAGCCACGCGTCGAGGGAATCGGCTGCCCGGTCGACCAGGAGCTTCTGCAGGGTCCGGGCGAACTCCGAGGGCGCTTCGGTGTGGTCGAGGATCTTCTGTGTCACGGGACCGCTCGACAGCCACAGGATGCCGGCGACGCCGAGCACCCCGGCGCCGAGCCATGCCACGGCGGCGGACGTACGCCGTGCGAGCGCGATGCACGCGGCGGCCGCGAGCAACGCGACGATGCCGGCAATCCGGCCCAGGCGGCTCGACTCCTTGACGCGGTCGACCACTTCGCGGTCACCCGCATCGGTCACGACCGGCACGACGAGGTGGTCCGGCACGGTGAGGGCGACCGGCAGGTCACCACCGACCTGCTTGGCGACGAACGTGGCCATCGGGCTGACGTCGACACCCAGCACCTTGGGCATGGGGTCGGCGAACGCTTCGCGGTGGGAGTTACGCTGCGTCTCCTCCCACGCCTCGACGAACCCGGCCTCATTGGTCGTACGCGCCATGGTCCCCGAGAGTGCGGCCGACGCCGGCGCCTTGAGCGCAGCCGGAAGGACACCGCGGGCCGACAGCTCGTCAGTGAGGTAGGCCGAGAATGCCCGCTGCAGCTCGGTGTCCTTGGCGAGCGTGCTGCTGAAATTCACGTAGCCGTCCTCGTTGACGACATGCGTCGACAGCCACAGCAGCGGGACCGCCGCCAGGAGCGCGAGCAGCGCGATGGCGCCACTGACGAACGACAACAACGTACGCATCAGGCACATCCTCCGGTCGAGACCGTCGAGCTCGCCGCGATGCCGGCGCGCGCGTCGTCGGCCACCTGCGATGCCGTCAGGGCGTAGCCCGTCGACTTGTCCGTGATCGACGCCGCGAAGATCACGCCGAGGACGTCACCGTCCTTGGACACGAGCGGCCCGCCGGAGTTGCCGGAGCGTACGAGTCCGCGAACCGAGTAGGTCTCGCGGACGACCTGGCCCTGGTCGTAAATGTCGGGGCTGCGCAGCCGCATCTCGCTGCGGATGCGGGCCGCGCGCGCGTCGAACGGTCCGTTCTCGGGGAAGCCGAGGATCGCCGCGTCGTCTCCCGCCTCACCCGTCGTGTCGAAGTCGAGCGGCGCCACGCCCGAGCCGTCGACGGCCAGCACCGCGACGTCGAGCTTGCGGTCGAACAGGACGACGCGGGCGCTCATGCGCTGGCCGTTGATGATGACCGACGGGTCCTCGACACCTGCGACGACGTGCGCGTTCGTCATGATGCGACCCTCGGAGTACGCGAAGCCGGACCCCTCGATGCCGCGCTGGCACTTGGCCTGGCCGAGGATCTTGACGACGCTTCCGGACGCCTTGCGCACACCGTCACTCGCAAGGGTCGCGGTGTCGGGCGGCCCCACCGGCTTGATGTTCTCGCTCTCGAACGGGTCGATGTAGCGCGGGAACAGGTTGGCGTCGAGCACCTCGTTGAACGACCGCAGGACCGAGGTCGCGCGCGGCGGCATGACCGAGTCGACGCGGTCGAGGATCACCGAGTCCCGCGAGGCGGTCGACAGGTAGGGGATCGTGGTGCCGCTGACCGAGTAGCCGAGCGCCCAACCGGCGCACAGCACCGCGACCATGCTCAGCACGCTGCCGCCGACGGCGTCGACCCACCGCAAGGGCTTCCACTTGAGGCCATTGCGCAGGTCGGTGCCGACGTACGTCCCGATGCCCTGCCCGATCGCCGCTGCACCGACGACGAGACCGAGCGCCAAGAGGGACGAGCTCAACGTCGCGGTGTTGCCGGACAGGAACTTCGGCACGATCGCGAGCGCCAGCAGGCCGCCGACCAGCAGGCCCACGGTCGCGATCAGGTTGACGACGAAGCCCTGGACGTAGCCCGAGACGGCATACGCCAGCAGGATCAGGACGAGGATGACGTCGAGTGAGTTCATGAGAAATCGGGGAGGGGTCGGGTGATGCTGTCGTCCCAGGGCTGCTCCCAGCCGAGGCGCTCGAACAGTCGTGACACGACGCCCGCGGTGAAGCCCCACAGCGGCACACCGGAGCCGATCTCGAACGCCGGCCCACGCCAGCCCGAGGGGTGCTCGACGCTGAACCGGTTGGCCGGGTCGAGCAGCCGCCGTATGGGCTGGTGGATGATCGCGCCGACCTCTTCAGCACTGACCGGCATGAGCGGCTTGGGCTCTCGCCAGTAGCCGAGGACAGGGGTCACGGCGAAGTTGCTGGGCGGCAGCCACAGCGTCGGGAGGGTCCCGAAGACGTCGACCTCGTCGGGGTTGAGCCCGACCTCCTCGTTGGCCTCGCGCAGCGCTGTTGCGACGGCGTCGGCGTCCTCGGGGTCGGTGGCACCGCCGGGGAACGAGATCTGCCCGGCGTGGTTGCGCATCTTGGCCGCGCGCTCGGTGAGCAGCAGCTCGGGGCCGTTGTCACCGTCGGCGAACAGCATCAGGACCGCCGCAGGACGGGCATTGGCCGGGGGGTGCGGGAACCGCGGCGCCAGCTGCTCCGCGTCGACGGAGCCGGCGAGCTCGGCGAGGGGCCGCAGCCACTCCGGGAGGTGCTCCCAGCTCATGCCGCCACCCCCGAGAAAAACCCACGATACGGAGCCGGCGGCATGAACCCAGCCACATGGTTCGCTCGCTGGCGCTCGCTCATGGCGACACCCCCAAGTGCTTCTCGATCGCGGCCGTCAGGTCGGCATACGAACGGAACGCGATGCGCTCCGTGGCGACCATTGTTCCTTGTGCATCCACGAACACGGTCTGCGGCAGACCAATGACCTTGAACGGTGCCTTGGCGTCGGCGTCACGGTCGGCCAGCAACGGGTAGGTCACGCCGGACTGCCCGGCGAGCTCGAGCGCCGCATCGGGAGCCGGGTCGTCGAAGTCCACACCGATCACCTGGAGTTTGTCGCCGTACGCCCGGTGCGCCTTGGCGAGCAGCGGCAGCTCCTCACGGCACGGCGCACACCAGCTGGCCCAGAAGTTGATGACCGTCGGCGTACCCGCCAGGCCCGACAGGCGTACGGGCTGGCCGCCACCGAGGCAGTCGAGCGTCAGGTCCGGCAGCGGGCCTTCGGCGGGTGCGGGGGCATCGGACGTCGGACAGTCCTCGATGGCAGCCTGCTTCTTGGCCGCGGCAAGCTGGCCGGCATCGGTCGTCGGGGCCGCGCCGCCACCGAAGGTCGGCTCGTCGTCGTCCGAGCCGGGTCCGCCGCATCCCGTGAGTACGATCGCGAGTCCGGCCAGGATCAATCGCGCCCTCACGCAGGACCCTGCGTCGTGATGAGCGCCGCAGCCTCGACGGGATCGATCGGCCCGGTGCCGTACGACGGGCACCAATGGGCGATCGGGCAGGCCCCGCAGGCCGGCTTCTTGGCATGGCAGCAGCGCCGGCCGTGCCAGATCAGCCGATGGCTGAGCATCGTCCAGTCCTTGGGCGGGAAGATCGCGGCGACCGCGTGCTCGGTCTTGACCGCGTCCTTGACGATCTCGTCGGGCACCCACTGCAGCCGTCGTACGAGCCGGGCGAAGTGCGTGTCGACCGTCAGCCCCGGCACGTCGAACGCATTGCCGAGCACGACGTTGGCGGTCTTGCGGCCGACACCATGGAGCGTCACGAGGTCCTTGAGCCGGCCGGGCACCTCGCCGTCATACCGCTCGACCAGGTCCGCAGACAGACGCAACAGGCTCTCGGTCTTGGCGCGGAAGAACCCTGTGGGACGGATGAGCTCCTCGAGTGCGGCGCGGTCCGCGGCGGCCATCGCCCGGGCATCGGGGTAGGTGGCGAACAGCGCGGGCGTGATCGCGTTGACCCGGCGGTCGGTGGTCTGCGCCGAGAGGACCGTCGCGATGAGGAGCTCGAACGGCGTACGGAAGTCGAGCTCGCAGCCGGCATCGGGATAGGTCTCGGCGAGCACGCGATTGACCTTGCGCGCCCGGCGGACGAGCGTCGTTTCAGGTCGGGTCGCGTCGCTCGGCACGGGGTCCAGAGTACGTGTTCCCGCCCATTCTGCCTGTCCAGAGGTCACTATGGTGCAGGTCGAACCGGCTGTCCTGCGTACGTTCACCGGCGCGTATTCGGCATCGGCCGTCCCGATGTGGGAAACTGCGATCGGTGCACACAATGTGACCAGTGCAACATGAGTGATAGGGAAGACCCGTGACCGACGACGTTCTCCGCCAGGCTCCGCTGTTCTCCGGCCTCGATGATGAAGTAGCAGCCGCGCTCGAGTCATCGATGTCGTCGGCTTCGCTTCGCCGCGGAGAGATCCTCTTCAACGAGGGCGATGACGGCAACCAGCTCTATGTCGTCACCGAGGGCAAGATCAAGCTCGGCCGCACCTCCCCCGACGGGCGCGAGAACCTGCTGGCGATCCTCGGCCCCGGACAGATGTTCGGCGAGCTCTCGTTCTTCGATCCCGGGCCGCGCTCGGCGACGGCGACCGCGGTCACCGATGCCGAGCTCAAGAGCCTCGGTCACGAAGCGCTGAGCCCCGTGCTCAACGCCCACCCCGATGTCGCGCACGCACTGCTCAACCAGCTCGCGGGCCGCCTGCGCCGCACGAACGAGGTCGTCGGTGACCTGGTGTTCTCCGACGTTCCCGGCCGCGTCGCCAAGGCGCTCCTCGACCTGGCGTCCCGCTTCGGCCGCCGCGCCGACGATGGCGTGCACGTCAACCACGACCTGACGCAGGAAGAGCTGGCGCAGCTCGTCGGCGCCTCCCGCGAGACCGTCAACAAGGCGCTCGCCGACTTCGCATCGCGCGGCTGGCTGCGGCTCGAGCCCCGCAGCGTCGTCATCCTCGACCTCGAACGCCTCCAGCGCCGCGCCCGCTAGATCCGTCCGTCCTCCAAGATTTGGCGGGGGATCAACCGTTTCTGGCGGTTTCGAGCGCAATTTCGGTTGATCAGGCGCCAAATCTTGGTCGTGGTCCGGTGTAGCCGCGGAGCTTGAGTGCTTCATAGACCCGCCAGGCGATCGACTTCTCGTTGCGGAAGTCCTCGACCGTGATCACGATGACGAGCCATCCCTCGGCCTCGAGCCGTTCCCGACGCAGGTGATCCCGCTGCCGTTGCACGGCATCGCGTTCGTGGTGCCAGCCGTCGTGCTCCACGAGGACCTTGAAGCGTGGATACGCCAGGTCACCCTTCGCGATCTGCACGCCGTGCGCGTCGAGAATGGGCAGGTTGGGCACGGGATCTGGCAAGCATGCGTCGAAGATGATCCATCGGACGTCTGACTCGCGAACGGAGTCGACATGTTCGCGGACCAGAGGCGCGATGCGTCGTGCCCGCTGTACGCCATCGAGGTGTGATCCGAGGACGAACGCCTTCAGGTCGAGCAGGTCGACGTGCCCGTGTCGTACCAACCAGTCTCCAGCGGCCAAGAGCCTTCGGTCGTCCAGCTGCGTTGCGACGTCGACGAAGGTCCGCTCGGCGCTCAGCAGCGGGACCCCGCGTACGAACGTCGACCGCAACAGATCCTGGCGCCGGTGTACAACCAGTCCCCGACGCTGGACATGCAGCCGGCTGGCAGTGGAGAAGTGCAGCGGGGTCGACTCTCCCAGGTCGAGGCCCCGCCACCGCAGGTTGCTGACGTGGGACAGGGCGGCGTCGTCGGGCAGGATCTTCAGCGCCGCTCGAATCCTCAGCTCCTCGGTGTCGGCTGTCGCGCAGGTCCGCCACACTCCGTCGAACACCTGGATGAATCGCGACCCCTGGAGCATGCGCGGAGTGACACCGAACTGACGGGCCTCAACGGGAGTGAACGGTCGGTCCAGGAGCTGGGGTGGAAGTGGGCGCACCTGCCAAACGTGGCGCAGGGGAACCACCCACCGATGCGTCGCTCAGCGTCCTGTGGAGCGCCAAGGTCCCGGTCGATCCTGTGCACTCTCCAAGATTTGGCGGCACATCAACCGAAATCACGGGATTCGGCGCCCAAAACGGTTGATCTCCCGCCAAATCTTGGGGACCCGTCCAAATCTCGGGGGTTAGCCCTTGAGGTAGTCGAGCTGGGCGGCGACGCTGAGCTCGGCGGCGCCCCAGAGGGACTCGTCGACGTCCCGGTAGACCGCCTCGACGACCTCACGGGCCGTCGTCGCGCCGGAGTCGACCGCAGCGCGTACCTGGTCGAGCCGCTCGGCTCGGTGATCCAGGTAGTAGTCGACGACCCCACGAGGATCGTCGAGCACCGGACCGTGGCCCGGCAGGATGCGGGCGACCAGGCCTTCTTCGATGAGCTCACGGATGTGCGCGAGCGAGTCGAGGTAGGGGCCGAGGACGCCGTCGGGATGTGCGATCACGGTCGTGCCGCGCCCGAGGATCGTGTCGCCGCTGAGCAGCGAGCCATCCGCGACGAGGCGGAAGCAGGTCGAGTCGGTCGTGTGACCCGGCGTCGCGATGACCTCGATCTCGAGACCGTCGACGACGATCGTCTCGCCATCGACCAGCGGCTCCGCGTCGCGGGTGAACTCCGGGTCCGTCGACCGCGCCGGCGCACCCGTCAGCTCGGTGAAGCGCCCGAGCGCGTCGGTGTGGTCGAAGTGCCGATGCGTGAACAGGACGAGGCCCACGGATCCGGCTGCCGCGAGCACGGCCCGGAGATGGGTCTCGTCGGCCGGGCCCGGATCGATCACGACGGACCGCTCCGCACCGGGCTCGCGCAGGATCCAGGTGTTGGTGCCGTCGAGCGTCATGATGCCGGGATTGGCAGCCAGCACGTAGGTCGCTCGGTCGGTCACCGTCACAGCGTCGGTCATGCGGGATCTCCCAGGTCGGTCTCGAGGAACAGCTCTCCGTCGACCTCGATGAGGCGCGGCACGATCGTGCGGATCGTACGTTCGGCGGCCGCGGCAAGGATCGTGCCGGCCGTGTGCTCGGCGACCTCGCGGCAGGCGACCACTGTCGGTGGCATCATCGCGGCCTCACCGGCGTCGACACTGGCGAGCACCTCGCTCAGCGGCATCCAGCTCGCATGATCCGCCTCGCGGCTCAGCTCGCCGACTCGCTGACCCTCCGGCAGCGCAGCCACGAAGAACCTGGTGTCGTAGCGGCGTGGCTCGAACGTCGGGGTGATCCAGTGCGCCCACGCACCGATCAGGTCCGACCGCAGGACGAGCCCGTGATCGAGCAGGAAGTCACCGAACCCCAGCTCGCCGGCCTCCAACGTCACCCGCGCGGCCTGCATCTCCGGGCCGCTGGTGTCGGAGAGCACCGTCGACTCGTCGGGGCCGGCGAGCAGCACCCCGGTCTCCTCGAACGTCTCGCGCACCGCGGCGACCACGAGACCGCGCGCCAGCGGCTCGTCGCACTCCAGCCGGGTCGCCCACTCCGCCGGCGACGGTCCCGCCCACGGCACGTCATCCGTGACGTCACCGGGATGCATGCCGCCACCCGGGAAGACATACATGCCGGCGGCGAAGGCCATGCTGGTCTGCCGGCGCATCAAGAAGGCCTCGATGCCGTCCGTCCCGTCGCGCACCACGATGATCGTCGAGGCGTGGCGCGGCTCGACCACGCTGCCGTTGTAGCCCTGCGCGTGCTCACGTAGCCGCTCGGGCAGGGGGACGCGCATGTCGGTCAGCCGACCTCGACGATGAGGTCGACCTCGACGGGCGAGTCGAGGGGCAGGACGGGTACGCCAACGGCGCTGCGGGCGTGCGACCCGGCGTCACCGAAGGCCGCGCCGAACAGCTCGCTCGCGCCGTTGGCGACGCCGGGCTGCCCGGTGAAGTCCGGCGTGCTCGCGATGTAGACGGTCGCCTTGACGACGCGCACCACCGAGTCGAGCTCGACCTGCGACTTGACGGCGGCGATCGCGTTGAGCGCGCACTGGCGGGCGCAGTCGTACGCTTCCTCGGCCGAGACCTCGCCGCCGACCTTGCCGGTCAGGATGAGCTGGCCGTCGCGCAGGGGGAGCTGGCCGGACGTGTAGACGTACGAGCCGGAGCGCACCGCGGGCACGTAGACCGCGACGGGTGCGGGCACCGGCGGAACCGTCAGCCCGAGCTCCGCGAGCCGTTCGTCGACGGCGCTCATGCCGCCGTCTCCCTCAGAAGCCCACGATACGGAGACGCCGGCATGACTGCTGCCTCATGATTCACTCGCTGGCGCTCGCTCATGCGACCGGCCGCTTGAAGTAGGCGACGAGGTTCTCCGGGTTCATGCCGGGCACGATCTGCACGAGCTCCCAGCCGTCCTGGCCGAAGTTGTCGAGGATCTGCTTGGTGGCGTGCACCAGGACAGGGGCGGTGAGGTACTCCCATTTCGTCATGGCACGACTGTAACGGTCACCCTGCGCATCTGTCGGGGGCAAGTAGGCTCGACGCGTGGCTCTCTCGACGCAGCTCCATGTCGTCACTGGCAAGGGCGGCACCGGCAAGACGACGGTCGCCGCGGCGCTCGCGATGTCACTCGCCGACCAGGGCAAGCGCGTCCTGCTCTGCGAGGTCGAGGGCCGCCAGGGCATCGCCCAGCTGTTCGACGTCCCGCCGCTCCCCTACGAGGAGCGCAAGATCGCGGTCGGCCTCGGTGGCGGCGAGGTGTATGCCCTCGCGATCGACCCCGAGTCCGCACTGCTGGAATACCTCGCGATGTACTACCGCCTCGGCCGGGCCGGCAAGGCGCTCGACCGGTTCGGCATCATCGACTTCGCCACGACGATCGCCCCAGGCGTGCGCGACGTGCTGCTGACCGGCAAGGTGTATGAGGCGGCGCGACGGCGCAACGGCGACGGATTCGCCTACGACGCCGTCATCATGGACGCCCCGCCGACCGGTCGCATCACGCGCTTCCTCAACGTCAACGCCGAGGTCGCCGGACTGGCCAAGGTCGGCCCGATCCGCCGTCAGGCCGACTCGATCATGCAGATGATGCGCTCGAGCGAGACGCACGTGCACCTCGTCACGGTGCTCGAGGAGATGCCCGTGCAGGAGACGATCGACGGCATCGCCGAGCTGCAGTCCGAGCGCCTGCCGGTGGGCCGGGTCATCCTCAATCTCGTACGCCCTCCGATGCTGTCGGTCGGCACCCGCGTGGCGCTGGAGACCGGCAAGCTCACCGAGAACGCCGTGGCCCAGTCACTCGCCAAGACCTCGCTCGAGCCGGCCGCCGCCCCGGCGCTGATCGAGGAGGGTCACGCGCACCTCGAGCGCCAACGGCTGCAGGACGGCCAGCGCGACATCCTCGAGGACTGCGGTCAGCCGCTCGTCGAGCTGCCGGCCCTGACCGACGGCATCGACCTCGGCGCCCTGTTCGACCTCGCCGAGAAGCTGAGGGAGCTCGCATGACCGGCCGCGCACGTACGTCACCGTCGCCCCGCAAGGGCCGGACCTCCCTGCGGGGCGCCCCCGGTGGGCCGCCGGCCGGGTCTCTCGACATCGACCAGCTGCTCGCCGACCGTACGACCGAGATCATCGTCTGCTGCGGATCCGGTGGAGTCGGCAAGACCACGACTGCCGCCGCCCTGGCGCTCCGCGCCGCTGAGCAGGGCCGCAACGTCTGCGTGCTGACGATCGACCCGGCGCGACGCCTGGCACAGGCCATGGGGCTGACCGAGCTCGACAACACACCGCGCCCGGTCAAGGACGTCGGACTCGACGGCGGCTCGCTCGACGCCATGATGCTCGACATGAAGCGCACCTTCGACGAGGTCGTCGAGGCGCACGCGACGCCCGAGAAGGCGCAGCAGATCCTGGCCAACCCGTTCTACATCGCGCTGTCGAGCTCGTTCGCGGGCACGCAGGAATACATGGCCATGGAAAAGCTGGGACAGCTGCATGGTCAGGCGGTCGACGCGGAGCGCCGGTGGGACCTCATCGTCGTCGACACCCCGCCGTCACGGTCCGCGCTGGACTTCCTCGACGCACCTGACCGGCTCGCCTCGATGCTGGACGGTCGCTTCATCAAGCTGCTGCTCGCCCCCGCCAAGGGGCCTGCCCGCCTGCTCAGTGCCGGCTTCGGCATGGTCACCAGCGCCCTCAACAAGGTCCTGGGCGCGCAGGTCCTCACCGACATGCAGACGTTCGTCGCTGCGTTCGACACGCTCTTCGGCGGCTTCCGGCAGCGGGCCGAGGGCACGTACGCCCTGCTGCAGGCCCACGAGACCGCGTTCCTCGTCGTCGCCGCGCCCGAGCCGGCAGCGATGCGCGAGGCGTCCTACTTCGTCGAGCGGCTCGCCGGCGAGGAGATGCCGCTGGCCGGCCTCGTCGTCAACCGCGTGCACGAGAACGGCGCCGATGGCCTCTCCGGTGCCGATGCCGAGTCGGCCGGACGCAAGCTCGAGCAGGGCACCGAGAGCGACCGGATGACCGCCGACCTGTTGGCGATCCACGCCGAGCGCATGCGCGTGGCTGCCCGCGAGTCACGGTTGAAGCGCAGCTTCAGCGCCGCACACCCCGGCGTACCCACAGCATCGATCGCCGCGCTCGCCGGTGACGTGCATGACCTCGACGGGCTGCGCGAGATCGGTGAGCTGTTGGCCGGGCAGACCCAGCCGACGTCCTAGACCGCGACGGAGAGGATGCTGCGCCAGGCCGTGACGTTCGGCCGGCGACGCAACAGCGCACGACGCTCACGCTCGGTCATTCCGCCCCAGACGCCCCACTCGATGCGGTTGTCCAGCGCTTCGGCCAGGCACTCCGCACGTACATGGCAGGTCCCGCAGACCTGCTTGGCGCGGTTCTGCTCTGCACCCTTGACGAACAGTGCGTCAGACTTTCCGCGGCACGCGGCCTCAGCCGCCCAATTTTCGTTCCACATATCCAAAACCTCCCCGAGACCGGTCCCCTGTGGACCGAAGTTGGTTGTTAACTTCAATCTAGGAATTTGGCTGGGGAAGCGTCAGAGCGAATGTGACCATCTTTCTCTAGTCCTGATGGACTAGACACACTGTCGCGACTGGGAGTCCCTTCGCATCGTCACGTAACCTGACCCCATGTCTTGGGATGAGCTCCGCGCCTCGCTGCGCCAAACCGCACGGCGGGAAAAGCATCACGACGGACCCCTCTCGATCATCGGGACGATGGCGCTGCTGTCGGCCGTGGCCGGCGTCCTCGTGGCCGCGATCTTCATCCCGGGCACCGCGATGTTCGCCTCGACGGCCAACAAGCTGAGCAATGACATCGTGGACCTGCCGCTGAGGCTCGACGACCAGCCGAGCGCCCAGACGACCCGCCTGCTGGCATCCAACGGCGACCTCATCGCGTACTTCTACGAGGAGAACCGGCAGGACATCCCGCTGGCCAAGATCTCGCCGCTCATGCAGGACGCGATCCTGTCGATCGAGGACGCCCGGTTCTACGAGCACGGAGCTCTCGACCTCAAGGGCACGCTGCGCGCCCTCGTCAACAACGCGTCGGAGGGCCAGACGCAGGGCGGTTCGTCGATCACGCAGCAGCTCGTCAAGCTGACCCTCGTCTCCCAGGCCACGACCAAGAAGCAGCGGCTGGCGGCCATCAAGAAGTCGACGGCGCGCAAGATCCGCGAGCTCAAGCTCGCGATCGAGTACGAGGAGACGCACACCAAGAAGGAGATCCTCGAGCGCTATCTCAACCTCGCCTACTTCGGCGACAGCGCCTACGGCATCAGCGCCGCCTCCTACCACTACTTCTCCGTCAGCCCGGCCAAGCTCAACGTGCGCCAGGCCGCGACGCTCGCGGGACTCGTCAAGAACCCCGTCGAGTTCGACCCCCGCGTCTACCCCGAGAAGGCCCTGGCCCGCCGCAACACGGTTCTCGCCGTCATGGAGCGACTCGGCAAGATCTCCGCGGCCGACGCCAAGCGCTTCCAGGCAGCCCCGCTCGGCCTCAAGATCACCAAGTTCCCCAACGGCTGTGTCTCGACGGTCGCCGAGTTCTCGTGCGACTACGTCCGTCGCTACCTTCTCACGCAGACGGCGATCGGAGCGACGACCGAGGAGCGGCAGCGCGCGCTCGAGCGCGGCGGCCTCACGATCAAGTCCAACATCGACGTGCGGATGCAGAAGGCTGCCAACAAGGCGGTCGACGGCACCGTCAACGCCACCGACAGCGGTGCGATCGGCGCCATGGCGATGGTCGAGCCCGGCACCGGCAAGGTCAAGGGCCTGGCCCAGTCGCGCCCCATGGGCCGCGACAAGAAGAAGGGCCAGTCGTTCATCAACTTCGTCGTTCCCACCAAGTTCGGCGACTCCGGCGGCTTCCCGGCCGGCTCGACGTTCAAGATGTTCACGGTCGCGGCAGCACTCAAGCAGGGCATCGACGTCGGCCAGACGTTCAACTCCCCGGCCCGCATGACGGTGCCGGCTGGCAGCTACTTCGCCTGCAACGGTGGCGGGACCGCCGCGTGGCCGGTCAAGAACTCGACGTCGAGCGGCACCATGAACATGTATACCGGCACGCGCCTGTCGGTGAACACCTACTTTGCCCAGCTCGAGAAGAAGGCCGGGCTCTGCAACGTCGTCCGCGCCGCCGAGTCGATGGGCATCAAGGTGCCGGACCAGGACCAGGTCGGTCCATTCACCCTGGGCGTCACGAGCGTCAGCCCGCTCGACATGGCCGCGGCGTACGCCGTGCCGGCCTCCGGCGGCATGTACTGCAAGCCCCGGCCCATCAACTCGATCGTCGACTCGAACGGCAAGACCGTCGCGAAGTACCGCCCCAAGTGCGAGCGGGTCATGACCGAGGAACAGGCTGCGCAGATCAACGACATCCTCCGCGGTGTGCAGGAGCCCGGCGGATTCGGCTACAACAACGGCACCGGACTCAGCGTGCCTTCGGCGGCCAAGACCGGAACCACCCAGGACAACAAGGCGGTCTGGTACGCCGGCTACACCCCGAACCTGGTGACCACCGCGATGATCGCCGGTGTCAAGAAGAGCGGCGCGCCCAAGTCGCTCGCCGGCGTCACGATCAAGGGCGCGCCCATCAGCTTCGCGTCGGTCGGCGGCAGCTCGCTCGCCGGCCCGATGTGGGCCAAGGCGATGCACATCATCGACAACTTCCTGCCAGGGACCCAGTTCGATCCTCCGCCGAAGCGGCAGCCCGCAGCGCCGAAGAAGGACGCGAAGAAGCCTGCCGGCGATGCCGACACCGGTGGAGGTGGCGGAGGCGGAAACGGCCGAGGCAACGGAACGGACGGCCGAGGCTGAGGCTCAGGCGCCCAGCTGCCGCTTGACCTCGGCGGCGACGGCACCGCCGTCGGCCTTGCCCTTGACCTGGGGCGAGACGACGCCCATGACCTTGCCCATGGCCTTCATGCCCTCACCTGCGGCACCCGTCGACTCGACGGCGGCCGTGACGATCACGCTGATCTCCTCGGCGGAGAGCTGAGCCGGCAGGTACTCGGCGAGGATCTCCGCCTCGGCCCGCTCCTTCTCGGCGAGCTCGGGGCGGTCGCCCTCAGCGAAGGCAGTCGCGGCTTCGCGGCGCTTCTTGGCCTCCGACCCCAGCACGGTGATGACGTCCTCGTCGGTCAGCTCGCGGACCTCCTTGCCGGCGACCTCGGCGTTGGTGATGGCGGTCAGCACCATCCGCAGGGTCGACGTGCGCAACGCGTCACGTGCCTTCATCGAGGTGGTGAGATCGTCGTGAAGCTGGTCCTTGAGTCCTGACATGCGTCCAGTGTCCCACCACGGTTGTGACACGCTGGAGCCGTGCGCCCCTTCCTCTGGCCGATCGCGGCCGCCGCGGCCGGACTGGCGTACGCCTCGCTCTACGAGGTTCGCGCATTCACGCTCCGCCACGTCACGGTGCCCGTGCTCGCGGCCGGCTCCGAACCTCTGAGGGTCCTCCACCTGTCCGACGCGCACATGACGCCCGGGCAGCACAAGAAGCAGGAGTGGCTGCGAGGCCTGGCCGACCTGCAGCCAGACCTGGTCATCAACACCGGCGACAACCTCGCACACCTCGATGCCGTGCCGTCGGTCCTTCGGGCATACGGCGACCTGCTCGACCTGCCAGGCGCCTTCGTCTTCGGATCGAACGACTACTTCTCGCCCATCGCCAAGAACCCGGTCAACTACCTCAAGGGCGGCACCGGCGGCAACTGGAGGCGCGAACGGGACCTCCCGTTCGACCAGCTGCGCCACGCCTTCGAGCAGCGGGGCTGGGTCGACCTCAGCAACCGGCACGCCTCGTTCGTGGCCGGTGGCCGTCGCCTGGCGTTCGTGGGGGTCGACGATCCACACCTCAACTACGACGTGCTCGACGACGTACCCGCTGACGCGGCGGCGGACCTCGCGGTCGGGGTGGCCCACGCGCCCTACCTGCGCGTTCTCGACCGTTGGAACTCGCTGGGCTACCCGCTGATCATGGCCGGTCACACGCACGGCGGTCAGCTCCGCGTGCCGTTCTACGGCGCGCTGGTCACCAACTGCGACCTCGACCGGAGCAGGGCCCGTGGCCTGCACACGCACCAGGTCGACGGCCACGATCCGTCCTGGCTGCACGTCTCAGCAGGTCTCGGAACCTCCCCGTACACGCCCGTACGTTTTGCCTGCCGCCCCGAGGCGACGCTGCTCACCCTCACTGGGATAGACTCTTCCGGGTCCCTCAGCTAGGGGACTTTCGGGCTGTGGCGCAGCTTGGTAGCGCGCGTCGTTCGGGACGACGAGGCCGCAGGTTCAAATCCTGTCAGCCCGACACATGTGAAGTCTCAGGACATCACGGAAAGCCGGACCTGTAAGAGGGTTCGGCTTTCGTCATTTCCAGTTCTGGTGCCACGTCGGGCCAGATCTGGGGGATCTCGTCTAGCCGGTTCCGAATGGTGCCGCTTCCGTTGTCGCAGGCGAGCGCGTCGCCTGGCTCGGACGCCGTGGCAGGAACCAGGCCGCCGCGAGCCCGGCGAGCCCGGCGATGCCGAGCGAGGCCATGGCCGCGGCGTACGCCCCCGTGCTCAGGCCGGCGACGAGGATCGTGCCCGCGATAGCAGTGCCTAGTGACGAGCCCAGGTTCGAGACGGAGCGCGACAATCCCGAGATCTCGCCCTGTTGCTCTTCGCCGAAGCTTGACTGGACGACGTTGACGGACGGAGTAAGCATGCCGCCGAGCCCGAACCCGATGAGGAGCAGTCCGGGGACGAACGCCCAGGCGCTGTCGTATCCCCGCACGAGCGTGATCAGCACGGCGATGCCGACGATCGAGACGACGAAGCCGACGAGAATGAGCGTGCGCTGTGCCCGCCGCCTGGCGAACCGCTCGGCGCCGAGCGACGAGATGAGAAGTCCTGCGGTGGCTGCCGTGAAGATGACGCCGGTTCGGATCGAGTCGTAGCCGCGGACCACCTGCAGGTAGGAAGCCACCGTGAACGAGGTCCCAAGCAGGATCAGCCACTGGGTGTTCTGCGTGATCAGGCCCAGGTTTGACGTGCGGTTGCGGAACAGCGCCGTCGACAGCAACGGCTCCTGACCGGCGCGTTCCTTGCGGCGCACCGACAGGAAGAACGCGACGAGGACGAGGGCTCCGGACGCCATCAGCGCGAGAGTCAGCCAGATGTTTTGGTCGGACGCGAGGATGCCGGTCACCAGCAGGATCAGCCCGCCGGCGGACAGGATTGCTCCGCGCAGGTCGAACTGCCGGGTGGGATCCGCCGGCAGCGGGTCGACGATCCTGCGGCTGAGGAGCAGGATGGCGACAACGACCAGCGTCTGGAAGACGAAGGCGGCTCGCCAGCTGATGGCCGAGGTGATCAGTCCGCCGATGAGAGGGCCCGCTGCAGCGCCGACCCCGCCCATCGCGCTGATGACGCCGAACGCTCTAGCGCGCGAGGTGAGCTCCGTGAACAACAGCGTAGTGAGGATGTACACGGGCGGTATCAGCAGCGCGGTGCCCACGCCTTCGAGTATCGAGTTGCCGACGATGAGGAGGCCCAGCCCGGGCGAGATCGCACTGAGCAGCGCACCGACGGCGTACACAGCGAGTCCGAGCTTGAACAACCGCACTCGGCCGTAGCGGTCGGTGAGCTTGCCGCCGGGGATCATCAACGCCGCCATGACCAGCAGGAACAGGGTGATCGCGACCTGGATGCCCTGGACCGTGGTGTCCAGGTCCTCGCTCATGTCGTTGATCATCACGTTCATGTTGGAGCCGGCGAAGCTGCAGATGAACTGGGCAAGCGAAAGTGGCACCAGGACGCGTCGGAGCTCTGGCGCGGGCCTTCCAGTCGCAGGGGTCTCGGTCACGTCGGACCTCTCGTGAACGCGGGGCATGTGGAGCTGGTGCCGGCCCCACCTCGACCAACCCTGCCGCGCCTCGCGCATCCCCCGCCTCATCCGGACGGGGTGAGCCGCAACGGGGACGGCGGAGACACTGTCAGGTCCCTGCCCTCTGGAGCCACACGACCGGTCAGAAGCGCGGACTGAACGTCATCACCGGGACCTGCGCTGCTCCATCGACACTGTCTCGCGGCTGATCCCGGCTCATCAGGGAGACCAGCCACTTCGCCACATCCTTCAGTCTCATCGGTATGCCTTTCGCGTCGTCGTGCGCCGATGGGATGCGGCGTCACAGGTACGACGAACGGGCTCGCCCGGTTTCCGACAACACGGCTTTGAGAGCAGAACTCAACCTGATCGCAACGTGCGACGGGCGGCGGAGGCAGGACCCGTTGTGAAAGACTCGGCGCATGGTCGACGAGCAGCAGCCTCCCAAGAAGGTGGTCAAGCGCGTCGTCAAGAAGACCGTCATCCGTCCGGCATCATCGCCACCAGCCGCCAAGCGTGTCCGCTACGGCCGCCCGGTCGCCACCGCGAGCACCAAGCCCCAGGCCAAGGTCGCCAGCCGGCCCGGTGCAAGGCCGGCCGGCACGACCAGGACCCGTCCTCGTGTCAACGTCGGCGCGGCAGGCAAGGCCATCTCCTCGCGCGGCGCCAACGTCGCCTCCGGGATAGCCGGCGTCGTCGGCTCGGCCGGACGGACCACCGGGACCTTCGTCGCCGACCGTTACCGCGCCGTCATCGCCTGGCGCATCCCGCACATCGACCCGCGGCTGGCCTCGCTCATCACCGGGCTCTTCGTGGGGCTCGTGGCGGTGGGCCTCGGCCTGATCGCCCTCGCGATCTTCAACGACGTGCGCGGCGTCGCCTCGGGCGGCAAGCAGTGGGGCTCGCTGACCTTCGTCGTCGTCACGTTCATCGCGATCATCCTCGGCGACCTGCTCCTCACGGCCTTCGGCACGGCCCGAGCCGGACTCATCAGCTTCCTGGGCGTCGTCCTCGCGATCGTCGCGATCCTGGGCCTGTTCCTCGACATGGCCGATGACAACCGCGCACTGGTGCTGGTGCCGGTGCTCGGCGCCGTGACCTACTTCGCCTCGCAGTGGCTCATCTCAGTCGCCGAGAGCAGTCCTACACTTCCCGAGTGACCGAGTGACTGAGATCCTCTGGACTCCTCCGCTCGACGGCACGTCGCGGCTCGAGCACTTCATGCAGGGCCTTGATCGGACGTTCGCCGACTATGACGAGCTGTGGGCGTGGTCGGTCGAGCAGCCCGACGAGTTCTGGCGCTCACTGTGGCGCCACTTCGACATTCCCTCCGACGGCGATCCGACGACCGCTCTGGCCGACGCCTCCATGCCCGGCGCGGTGTGGTTCCCCGACGTACGGCTCAACTACGCCGAGGCCATGCTGCGCATGCCCGGCCGTGCCGATGACGACATCGTCGTGATCGCCGCGTCGCACAGTCGCGACGACGTACGCCTGACGGCTCGCGAGCTCCGCGACCAGGTCGCTCGCGCCCGCGCAGGACTGTTGCGCGCCGGGGTCGAGCCGGGCGACCGCGTTGCCGCCTACGCCCCCAACATCCCTGAGACCCTGG
The DNA here is from genome assembly GCF_056403535.1 of Aeromicrobium sp. P2_G6. Taxonomy (NCBI): domain Bacteria; kingdom Bacillati; phylum Actinomycetota; class Actinomycetes; order Propionibacteriales; family Nocardioidaceae; genus Aeromicrobium; species Aeromicrobium sp. P2_G6. The sequence goes on from NZ_JBFUFH010000001.1 coordinate 671,271, forward strand.
TCCTGCTGCTTGCCGCTGCGAGCCTCGGCGCGGTGTTCTCGTCGTGTGCGCCGGAGTTCGGCACGCAGAGCGTCGTCGACCGGTGGCAGCAGATCGAGCCGACCGTGGTCCTGGCGGTTGACGGCTACCAGTACGGCACGAAAGGCGTCGACCGTCGCGTGGAGGTCGAGTCGATCACCCGCAGCCTGACCAGCGTGCGCACCATCGTGTGGCTGCCCTATCTCGACCCTGCGTCACCGGCTCCTGACGGCGCGATCACCTGGTCGGAGCTCACCGCCGAGCCCGGCCCGCTGGAGTTCGTACGCCTGCCGTTCGCCGCCCCGCTCTACGTCCTGTTCTCGTCGGGCACGACGGGCCTGCCGAAGCCCATCGTCCACGGTCACGGCGGCATCACGATCGAGCACCTCAAGGCGCTCGCGCTCCACCACGACCTCGGGCCGGAGGATCGGTTCTTCTGGTTCTCGACGACCGGCTGGATGATGTGGAACCTGCTCATCTCAGGACTCGCGGTCGGGTCGACGATCGTGCTGTTCGACGGCAACCCTGCTCATCCTGACCTCGCGATGCTCTGGCAGCTCGCCGAGCGGCTCGAGATGACGTACTTCGGGACCAGCGCGCCCTTCCTGTTGCAGTGCCGCAAGGAGGGACTGGTCCCCCGTGAGGTCGCCGACCTGTCGCGGCTGCGTGGCGTCGGTTCGACCGGTGCGCCGCTGCCCGCGGAGGGGTTCCGCTGGGTCTACGACGCCGTGAGCTCCACGGCCCAGCTGGCCTCGGTCTCCGGCGGCACCGACGTGTGCTCGGCGTTCGTCGGCGCCGCACCGACCGTCCCCGTGTACGCCGGTGAGATCTCGTGCCGCATGCTCGGCTGCGCCGTCGAGGCGTACGACGACAATGCCCGGCCCGTGATCGGATCCCTCGGCGAGCTCGTCATCACGCAGCCCCTGCCGTCGATGCCAGTCGGCTTCTGGGGTGACACCGACGGCTCGCGCTACCGGGCGGCGTACTTCGAGGACATCCCCGGCGTCTGGCGCCACGGCGACTGGATCACGATCAGCGAGCGCGGCACGTGCACCATCACGGGTCGCAGCGACGCGACGCTCAACCGCGGTGGCGTACGCCTCGGCACCGCCGAGTTCTACACCGTCGTCGAGGCCTTGCCCGAGGTCGCGGACAGTCTCGTCGTGCACCTGGAGGACGACGAGGGTGGGGCGGGTCAGCTGTTGCTGTTCGTCGTGCTGGCCGAGGGACTCGCCCTCGATGAGGAGCTCCAGCGCCGCATCGCGACCGCCCTGCGTACCCAGCTCTCACCCCGGCACGTGCCCGATGCGATCCACCAGGTGGCCACGCTCCCCCGCACCCTGTCCGGCAAGAAGCTCGAGGTGCCGGTCAAGAAGATCCTTCAGGGTGCGTCGATCAACGACGCCGCGGCCAAGGGGGCGCTGACCGACCCGGACTCCCTCGACGCGTTCGTCAGGATCCGCGAGACGCTGTGATCAGGGCGTGGTCGCGAACCGATCACGTGGCGGCATCTCGAGGACTAGGGTTCGGGCATGGTGTGGGCTCGAGTCGTCGCCCTCATCGTGGCCGGCCTGTTCGTCGTCGGATGCGATGGCGAGAACCCGAGCCCGAAGCCATCGGCGACGATTCCTGCCGCCAAGCCGATACCCGAGGCGGGCCAGTGCCTGGCCAAGGAAGTGCCAGACCTCGACGACTTCGCACCTGACCTCGACTCCCGGGTCGACTGCACCACACCTCACGTCTACGAGGTCACCGCGGTCGTCGATGCACCCACCTGGCTCCTGAAGGCCAAGACACCCAAGGAGCTCGTCGCCCTGCGCGACAAGCTGGCCACCGTGGACAACGAGGACGAGCAAAAGCAGAGGTACGACGCATACGCAGGCACCGCGTGCAGCCTGGCGACCACGCGAGCGGCTGGACTGTCGAGGCTCGAGCTCCGCGGCAAGTCGATCACGGAGGCGAGCGTCGAGTTGGTCCTCAGCCAAGCCCAGGTCTGGCTCAACCTGCTAGATGCCGGGAACTGGGCGAAGGGGAACACCAAGATCCTGTGCACGATTCGCTACGACAAGGGCCGCTCGGACGGGAGTGACGTCGAAGTGCTTCCTGAACCCCGATCCATACGATCGCAGTCCCGCAAGCCGGCCGTGCAGTCGTTCCTCACGAAGGACTTCCCGCTCACGGATCGTCTCTGCGTGACCCTCAAGGACAGAGGAAGCGCGCAACCGCGCTCGTGCGAAACACCGCACCAGGGCGAGATCATCTTCGCCTTCGACGCCCTCCCCGTCCTCGGGAAGAAGTTCGTGGAGTCGATCGGGCTCGACGAGCCCTCGCATCAGGAGGCCAAGACCCTCAACCGACCGTGCCTCGACACATTGCCGATCTTCCTCGGCGCGGACCACGACGCCGACCTGACTGCGGTGGCCCAGATCGGCCAGGTCGGATGGCTCGGACGCGGTGACTACTACCCGACGCTGTGCGTCGTCGTGGCCCGCGACTCCGGGTTCGACCTGCCCGGCGGAAGTCGCATCGGCAGAGGCGCCGAGCCGGTGGACCTCGTGCCGGTCGGCCAGAGCCAGATCAGCTGGCTCAGAAGCCGGTGAAGACCAGACCCAGGATCGCGCCCAGGATCACGACGCCGATGGCCTGCCGTGGCCAGCTCCACTTGGGGTCGGGACCGTCGTGGCCGAACAGGCCGAGGGCCGACAGGACGAGGCCCGGGATGGTCATCAGGATGAACCCGTCGCGCAGCATCGTGTCGGGGTCGTCGAGGATCGAGTAGACGAGCCGGGCGAACAAGCTGCCGATGACCAGCATGAAGAGCACCTTGACGATGCCGGACGGCAGGAGACCGTGCAGCCGTACGGAGTTCGGGAACTTCCGCTCGTAGATCGCGAGCAGCTGCGGCACGACGAACAGCACAGCACCGACCCAGAGCTGCCAGCAGTTGCCGATGAAGGCGATGGACAGGAAGACGAACAGCCCAGTACGCAGACCCGTCGCGAAGATGCGCTGCCCCGACCCGGCGAACGGCAGCTTGGCCGACTCGACCGCCGACAGGCGCAGTGGGTAGCGCCAGGCTGCGTACTCCTCGACCAGCACGCGAGCGACGACCGCGATCATCGCGGTCAGGGCGATCTGGTCCGCATGGTCCGCGATCGGCAGGTCGAGGCCGGACAGCCCGGGCATGCCGCCGATGGTCTTCTGAACCGCCCAACCGGCGGTCAGCGTGCCGATGACGGTGTCGGCGAGCCGGTCCCAGGCGTACCGGCTCCCCGAGGTCGTCGTGCGCCGGAACGGCCTGGTCGCGGCCGCGATCAACGGGATCGCGAACCACAGCGCGGCAAGGCCGAGGAACGAGCGAATCGTCGTGGCGGCGCTGAGCTCGCCGGATCGCCAGATGAGCATGCCGGCAAGGAATCCGACCACACCGGCGGCGCCCGCGGTGGCGTCGAAGATCGCGATCACGAGCAAGGTCGTCGTGAGGGCCACCGATGGTGCGATCGGTATGCCGTTGGTCTGGTGGGCCGCCACCAGCCCGAGCGTCCCGCCGGCGAGGACCAGCAGTCCCCATGCGGTGCTGAAGATCGCGCGCAGGTACGACCCGTCGGCCAGTACCCGGGCGGTCAACGGCGATCGAGTCGCCAACCACAGCGGAAGGGCCAGGCTCCAGGCGTCCATCCGCTGCCAGCCCGGGAGCTGCCAGGTCCGGGACTCGTCGCCGCGGCCACCACCGGCACCCTTGAACTTGGTCATCTTGACCTTCGCGGCCTTGACGCTGCCGCCCTTGCCACCTCCCGATGCCGCGGCTGCCGCTGCTCCGGCCGCCACCGCCGCTCCGGTTGCTCCCGCGGCCCCGGTTGCTCCCGCGGCGCCGCGGCCGAGCGCGCTGCTGACCGCCAGCCCGGTGGGCCCGACCATGCTGAGCAGCGCGAACGCCGCCACGCCGATCGTGAGCACCTGGTGTGGGTGATCCGTGGGGTCCCATGCGCCCGGCAGGTCCGAGACAGGGGCGGCGATGGGCGCCGCGACCGGCTCCGGGGCTGGGGCCGGCTCGGGCGTGGGCTCAGGGCTGGGTTCTGGCTCCGGTGTCGGCTCGGGCGTCGGGCTCGGCTCAGGCGCGGGGGCCGGCGTCACGACGACCGGTGGGGCAGCAACGGGCTCGTCCTTGTGCGTCGGCTCGGGATCCGGTGTGGGTGTGGGATCCGGGTCCGGGACGGGTACGGGCGGCGGTGGGTCGGGCGTGTCCGCGACGACGGTGATCTCAAGGAAGACAGCCGGGGAGAATCCGTCGATGTTGGATTCCTGAATGACGACGTTGTAGACACCAATCGGCTGGGGAACCACTTCGCAAGTCCAGGCCTGGTCGACACCCACCGGGACCGATCCACACCCGAATGGACCTTCCACATGCACGTTGTCGCCGGAAATTCCCGTGCCGGTGATCACGATCGGGTCAGACGTCTCGAATGTGGACGGCGAGGTGACTACAGGCGCCGGAGGAGGCGCCGCCCAGGCGGCCGGCGCCAGCAGGAACCCGCACATGAGCACGCCGAGGAACGCCAAGAGGCGCGCGACGCTGCGATTCACGATGCAGTCCAGACCGCAACTGACGATCTCCCAGGACGCCGTGTCCCCACGCAGGTGCAATCAGCAAACCTACGTGGTCGCGGCGACTTGCGTCATAGGAACTGAGGGGCCTGGCCCTCGGTTCCTATGACGCAAGGTGGCTAGACCAGCAGCTCGGCGATCTGGATCGTGTTGAGCGCTGCGCCCTTGCGGAGGTTGTCGCCGCTGACGAACAGCACGAGGCCACGCTCGTCGTCGACGCTCTGGTCCTGGCGGATCCGGCCGACGAGGCTGGGGTCGGTGCCCGCAGCCTGCAACGGCGTCGGGACGTCGACGAGCTTGACGCCCGCCGCCGACGACAGCAGCTCGATCGCCCGCTCAGGGGTGATCGACCGGGCGAACTCGGCATTGATCGACAGCGAGTGACCGGTGAACACCGGAACGCGTACGCACGTGCCGGCGACCTTGAGGTCGGGAATGTGCAGGATCTTGCGGCTCTCGTTGCGGAGCTTCTGCTCCTCGTCGGTCTCGTACGATCCGTCGTCGACGATCGAGCCGGCCATCGGCAGCACGTTGAAGGCGATCGGGGCGACGTACTTGACCGGAGCCGGGAACGTGACGGCGTTGCCGTCGTAGGCCAGCTCGTTGGCCTTGTCGACCACCGCGAGCGCCTGACCGTGCAGCTCCTGGACGCCGGCGATGCCGGAGCCCGAGACGGCCTGGTAGCTGCTGACCACGAGGCGTACGAGCTGGGCCTCGTCGTGCAGCGGCTTGAGGACCGGCATCGCGGCCATCGTCGTGCAGTTGGGGTTGGCGATGATGTTCTGGGTCGCCTTGGCGACGTCCTCGGGGTTGACCTCGCTGACGATGAGCGGGATGTCGGGGTCCTTGCGGAACGCCGAGGAGTTGTCGATGACCATCGCGCCGGCTGCGGCGAAGCGCGGAGCCTGCGCCCGGGAGGTGGTGGCGCCGGCCGAGAACAGGGCGATGTCGAGGCCCGAGGGGTCTGCGGTCTCGGCGTCCTCGATCACGATCTCGCCGCCCTTCCACGGCAGCGTCTTGCCGGCCGAGCGCGACGATGCGAAGAAGCGCACCTCGTCGGCGGGGAAGTTGCGCTCCTCGAGGATGCTGCGCATGGCGACGCCGACCTGCCCGGTCGCGCCGACGATTCCGATGCTGGTCATCGTCCGGTACCTCCGTAGACCACGGCCTCGACCTCATCGGTGCCGAGGTCGAAGGCGGCGTGTGCGGCGTTGACGGCCGCGTCGATCTGGTTCTCGGTCACGACGACGGAGATGCGGATCTCCGAGGTCGAGATCATCTCGATGTTGACCCCGGCGTCGGCCAGAGCGCGGAAGAAGCGCGCCGTGATGCCCGGTGACGAGCGCATGCCGGCGCCGACGATCGACACCTTGCCGACGCTGTCGTCGTACTGCAGCCGCTCGAAGCCGACCTCGTCCTTGAGCCGCGCGAGCGCGGTCATGGCGGTCTGGCCGTCGGCGCGGGGCAGCGTGAACGAGATGTCGGTCAGCGACGTCGTGGCGGCCGAGACGTTCTGCACGATCATGTCGATGTTGATCTGTGCGTCGGCGAGTGCCTGCAGGATCGTGGCGGCCTCGCCGACCTTGTCGGGCACGCCGACGACGGTGATCTTGGCTTCGCTGCGGTCGTGCGCGACGCCGGAAATGATGGCTTGTTCCATGGAGTGCCCCTCTTGGATGACGTCCTCGGTCTTGACGACCCAGGTGCCGGTCTTGTCGGAGAACGACGAACGCACGTGAATCGGCATGTCGTTGCGGCGGGCGTACTCGACGCACCGCAGGTGCAGGATCTTGGCGCCGTTGGCCGCCATCTCGAGCATCTCCTCGTAGGAGATGCGCGGGATCTGGCGGGCGTTGGGCACGATGCGCGGGTCGGCGGTGAAGATGCCGTCGACATCGGTGTAGATCTCGCAGACGTCGGCGTCGAGCGCCGCAGCGAGCGCGACCGCCGTGGTGTCGGAGCCGCCGCGACCCAGCGTGGTGATGTCCTTGGTGGTCTGCGAGACGCCCTGGAAGCCGGCGACGATCGCGACCGCACCCTCAGCGAGGGCGGCCTCGATGCGGCCCGGCGTGACGTCGATGATCTTGGCCTTGCCATGCTCGGCGTCGGTGATGACGCCGGCCTGCGAGCCGGTGAACGACCGGGCCTCCTGGCCGAGCGTGCCGATCGCCATCGCGAGCACGGCCATGCTGATCCGCTCGCCAGCGGTCAGCAGCATGTCGAGCTCGCGGCCCGGGGGCAGCGGCGCGACCTGGTTGGCGAGGTCGATGAGCTCATCGGTCGTGTCGCCCATGGCGGAGACGACGACAACGACGTCGTGACCGGCCTTCTTGGTCGCGACGATGCGCTGGGCGACCCTCTTGATGCTGGTTGCGTCGGCAACCGAGGAGCCGCCGTACTTCTGGACGACAATGCCCACGGTGATTTCCTAGTGCTGGGAAACGTACGGATTGCGCGACGCTGCGCCCGACAAGTCTACCGGTTCGCCGGATGTGCCTGCAGTCGCGATCCTGCCGATGGACAGTGAGAAGCGGTCACGTGCCGATGGCGGCGTTGCCGATCGTCCAAGCTCCTCTGTGCTCGCCTGCTCTCACGACCAGCACGCGACGGGTAGGCGTCACCTGCCGACGGCTCCCGGCGTGGCAACGGAGGTCCGGCCCTCGAATGCGCGGCCGAGGGTCAGCTCATCGGCGTACTCGAGGTCGCCGCCGACGGGCAGGCCACTGGCGAGCTTGCTGACCCGCAGGCCGAGCGGCGTCAGCATGCGGATCAGGTAGGTCGCGGTCGCCTCGCCCTCGAGGTTGGGGTCGGTCGCGATGATGACCTCGGTGACGACGCCGTCCTGCAGCCGCTGGAGGAGCTCCTTGATGCGCAGCTGGTCGGGGCCGATGCCGGCGATCGGCGAGATCGCACCGCCCAGCACGTGATAGCGGCCGCGGAACTCCCGCGTACGTTCGATCGCGACGACGTCCTTGGACTCCTCGACGACGCAGATCACGCTGAGGTCGCGGCGCGGATCGGCGCACACCCGGCACTCGGTGTCGACCGTGACGTTGCCGCAGATCGAGCAGAAGTGGACCTTGGCCTTGACCTCGACGAGCGTCGCGGCGAACCGGCGTACGTCATCGGGATCGGCGTCGAGCAGGTGAAAAGCGATTCGTTGCGCGCTCTTGGGACCGATGCCGGGGAGTTGCCCGAGCTCATCGATCAGATCCTGGATCACGCCGTCATACATATGTCCTCAGCCTAGTCGGCCGAGGAAGGACTGGAGCATCTCGTGGCCGCGCGCCGTGAGGATGGATTCAGGGTGCATCTGCACACCCTCGACCGGGTGGGCGCGGTGGCGTACGCCCATGACGATGCCCGACGCGGTGCGCGCCGTGACCTCGAGCTCCTCGGGGAGCGTCGCGGGGTCGATCACGAGCGAGTGATAGCGGGCGCAGACCAGCGGCGTGCCGAGTCCAGCGAAGACCCCGAGGCCGTCGTGATGGATGAGAGACGGCTTGCCGTGCACGATCTCTGGCGCCCGCACGATCGTCCCGCCGTAGACCTCGCCGATCGCCTGGTGGCCGAGGCACACGCCGAGCGTCGGGGTGATCGGGCCGAGGCGGCGTATCGCCTCGACGCTGATGCCGGCGTCGGACGGCGTGCCGGGACCGGGCGACACGATGAGGTGGGTGAAGTCTCCGCGTTTGCGCGCTGCCACGAGATAGTCGACCGACACCGCGTCGTTGCGCACGACCTCGCTCCGCGCACCGAGCTCGCCGACGTACTGGACGAGGTTGTAGACGAACGAGTCGTAGTTGTCGATGAACAGGACCTTGGCCCCTTCGGTCGCAGAGCTCCCTCCCGGCGCACCGCGCCTGGGGTCCGAGACTGCAGCTTCTGCGGGAGCCATGCGCGACTCCGGTGTGGATTCCGGGTCATCGCCGTCCTGGACCGGGGGGCGCCAGAAGCGCCAGAGCTCGTCGCGAACCCACGCCGTCGTACGCCCGACCGGCCACCCGCCGACACCTTCGCACGCGACGACCGGCACGACGCCCCGCAGCGAGTTGCTGACGAAGACCTCGGTCGCCGTCGACAGGTCCTCGACCGTCAACCGGCGCTGGAACACCGGGACGGTTCCTTCGCGCAGGATCTCGATGACGCGGGCGCGCGCCGTGCCGGGCAGGATGCGCCCGTCGGTCGGAGGCGTGTGCACCCCGTCGTCGTGGACCACGAAGATGTTGGCGCGGGCGGTCTCGAGGATCGCGCCGTCCTCGGCGAACAGCAGCAGGTCGCGGTCCGGGGCGTGCTCGAAGGACAGGGCTCGCCGGTCGCTCCACTTGTGCTGGCCGAAGCCGCCCTCGATCGTCCTCGGCGTCAGGGTCCAGGCGTCGGCATCGTCGTCGATGACCCGGCTGCTCATCGAGACCGCAACTCCGTGGTCGCTCGGCACCGCGTCGATGCGCATCCGCTGACGACCACGCAGACTCGCCGCCCGGCGCAGCACGGCGTCCTCGAGGCCGGCACGGATCGTGTCGCCGTAGATCGCTCGAACACTGGCGTCGAGGCGCGCGAGGTGCGCTTCGAGGTCAGCAACATGGCCGTCCTCGACGAGCAAGGTGTCGTAGATGCCCATCGACTCGTCGACAGTCGGCGGGTGCTCGGGAACGCCCGGCAGTCGCGGCTCGTCGAGGTCGGGGGTGTCGGCGGTGAGCTCGAGCACGCCACCGATCGCGTCGATCAGTGGTCGCGCCTTGACCAGGCACTCGGCGTACTCCCCGTCGGGAGTCGAGTCAGCCACGATGCCTCCACCGACGCCGAGCCACACGCGATCACCGGCGAACTCGAACGTCCGGATCACGACGTTGAGCTCGAGGCCCGCCGCCGGACTGACATGGCCGATCGCGCCGGTGTAGGCCTCCCGCCCGGTGGCCTCGAGCGTGTTGATGATCTCCATCGCGCGCACCTTGGGCGCGCCGGTGACCGAGCCGGGCGGGAACGTCGCCCGCAGCAGCTCCGAGTCGCGTACGCCACGGGCGACGTGGCCGACGACGTCGGACACGAGGTGCCAGACCGCGTGGCGCTCGGCGCGGGTGATCGCTGGCACGCGTACGGATCCGGGCACGCTGACGCGGCCGAGGTCGTTGCGCATCAGGTCGACGATCATGATGTTCTCGGCGCGATTCTTGGCCGAGGCGACGAGCTCGTCGGGATCGGTGTCCAGCGACGCCGTGCCCTTGATCGGTGAGCTCAGGACCTCGTCGCCCGTGCGCCGCAGGAACAGCTCCGGCGACAGGCTCGCGAGTGCGCCCTCAGGGCTCGAGACGAACGCGGCGTAAGCCGGTCGCAGCCGCTCGACGCCGGCGCAGAAGACATCCAGCGGGTCACCGCCGAACGGCGCCTCGAGCCGGGTGCAGAGATTGGCCTGGAAGATGTCGCCTGCCGCGATGTGCTCCAGCACGGTGCTGAGGGCGGCGCGGTGCGCGTCGGGTGTCGGCGTCATCTCGAACGTGCCGACCTCGTACGCCTGGGGGTCCGGCGAGCCGGTCCGGAGCGTCGCGATGATCGTGGCGTCGCGCTCCTCGTCGGCGCGCAGCGACTCCAGCCACCAGGTGCCGTCGGTGCGCCGCAGGACATGGTTGTAGAACGCGATGCGGTGATCCGGCTGCGGGATCGGGCGCCGCGGGGCATCCGGCAGCTCCTCGACGAGCCGGCCGAGCTGGTAGCCCCACGCGCCGATCCAGCCGCCGCCGAATCCGCCGACGTCGGACGGCAGTGGGTCGAGGTCGATGCCGGTGAACGGGTCGCCGTCGAGCACCGCGACCGGGTCGAACGCGATCAGCGCCTCGCCGTGGTGCCAGGCGCCGAGCAGCGCCACGAGCCGGTCGCGGCCGCGGAACAGCCGGAGGACGTCGAGCGGATCGAGGTCGAGGTCGAGACGCGTGCGGCCGAGGCCGTGGTCAGTCGGTGCGGGACTCGTCAATGACCTGTGCCCCCAGCTCCCGAGTCAGAAGGTCCTCAGGATCGATGTCCTCCTGCTCCACGACGGGATCGTCGCGGGTGGCGGTGGCATCGGGATCCTCGCGGGTCTCCGGGGTGGCGGGTTCGCGCAGCGCCTCACGTACGGACTCAGGTGCTCCCACACCCTTGCGTGGCGCAGCCGGGCTCGGATCGGCCGACGCCGGCTCGTCGGAGTCGGTCGCACCGGGTCGCGCACTCGGGTCGACGATGGCCTCGATCTTCCAGGTGACCCCGAGCACGGCGTGGAGTGCCTGCTGGACGTACTCCTCGGAGCGGCTGTTGATGAACGAGTCGCGGGCGCCGGCGTTGACCAGGGCGATCGTCAGGGTCGACCCGTCGAGGCCGGTGACCTGGGCGTTCTGGCTGAGCATGACCCACGCGAAGCGCCGCAGGTCGCGGATCTTGTCGAGGATCTCCGGCCACAGCCGGCGTACGTCCGCGATCGTGAGGTTGCCCGTCACCGGCGGAGCCTGCTCGGCCTGCGGTGGTTGAGGTGCGGAGCGAAGCGGAGCCTGCTCGGCCTGCGGTGGTTGAGGTGCGGAGCGAAGCGGAGCCTCGAAACCACCCGGATCGGCCTCTGGTGGTTTCGAGTCTTCGGCCGCGGGCGGCCTCTGCACCTCAACCACCGGGGGTTCGGGTTCGGCGACCGGGGCAGGCTGCTCGGCGACCGGCTCTGCGACCGGCGCCGGTTTGGCCTCAACCGGCGGAGCCACCGGGGGCCGGGTCGCGACAGAAGCCGGGGCGGTGCCGCCGTCGATCGACAGGCGACGCTCGAGCCGGTCGAGCCGGGCCTGGAACCCCTGCGTCGAGTTGTCGGACCCGGGCACCAGGATCCGCGCGCACATCAGCTCGAGCAGCAGCCGCGGCGCCGTGGCACCACGGAACTCGATCAGGGCCGCGTTGACGATGTCGGCGGCACGGGTCAGCTCCGACGGGCCGAAGTTGCTGGCCTGGCTGAGCAACCGCTCGGCGCGGTCGCCGGGGACGTCGAGCAAGCCCTTCGACAGCGCGTCGGGCACCGCGGCCACGATGACGAGGTCGCGCAACCGCTGGAGGAGGTCCTCGGCGAAGCGGCGCGGGTCTTGCCCCGACTCGATGACCTTGTCGACGACGCCGAACACCGTCGAGCCGTCGCTCGCCGCGAACGCGTCGATCGCCTCGTCGAGCAGGGAGTCAGGCGTGTAGCCGAGCAGCTGCACCGCGAGGTCGTAGGTCACGCCCTCCGGCCCCGCGCCGCCGAGCAGCTGGTCGAGGACGCTGAGCGTGTCACGGACCGAGCCCTGCCCCGCACGTACGACGAGCGGCAGCGCACTCGGCTCGAGCGTGACGTGCTCGGCCTCGCAGAGCTGGAGCAGGTAGTCGCCGAGGGTCTTGGGCGGCACCAGCCGGAACGGGTAGTGGTGCGTGCGCGACCGGATCGTGCCGATGACCTTGTCGGGCTCGGTCGTCGCGAAGATGAAGCGGAGGTGCGGTGGCGGTTCCTCGACGAGCTTGAGCAGCGCGTTGAAGCCCTGCGGCGAGACCATGTGCGCCTCGTCGATGATGTAGACCTTGTAGCGGCTGCTGACCGGTGCGAAGAACGCCCGCTCGCGCAGGTCACGCGCATCGTCGACGCCACCGTGGCTGGCTGCGTCGATCTCGATGACGTCGATGCTGCCGGGCCCGCCGCGGGCCAGGTCGCGGCAGCTCTGGCACTCGCCGCACGGGTCGGCGATCGGGGCCTTCTCGCAGTTGAGCGCCCTGGCGAGGATGCGGGCGCTGGTCGTCTTGCCGCAGCCTCGCGGGCCGGAGAACAGGTAGGCGTGATTGACCCGGTTGGCGGCCAGCGCGTGGCGCAGCGGCTCGGTCACGTGCTCCTGCCCGATCACCTCGGCAAACGTCTCCGGCCGGTAGCGGCGATAAAGGGCAAGGGGGGCATCCACGTCCTGAACTCTATAGACCCCGTCCGACGCTGACGAGGCCGTCGCCACCTCAGGTCGCCATCGGCGGGAAATCTTCCCGACCGACCCGGAAGTTCTCCTCGGACGGTCGGGAATCTTCCTCTGTTCCCGGGACTGCGGCCGGTTGGAACGTTGCTGGCAACAGCCATCACCGAAGGGATCTCACCATGACCAACATCTCTCGCACCACCGATCGCCGCGTCCACCCGATCCCGCTGGCCACGTGGGGTGTGGCGCTGTTGCTGCCGATCGGGCCCGCAGCGATCGCCGTGCTCAGACTGCTTCTCCCGTACTACACCGAGAGTGACTCGGCCGGCATGGTCGCCGCGGTTGACGCGCACCCGGGACGGCAGAGCGCCGTGCTCTGGCTGGCGTACATCGGCATCCTCACGCTCGTGCCCGGGCTCTTCGCCGCCGCCCGAGTCTGCCGCGACGCGTCCCCGCGTCTGACGACCTGGGCACTGGCGCTCAGCGTGCCCGGCTACCTGTCGCTCGGCATGTTGGTGGGTGGGGACCACCTGCTCTGGAGCGCATCAGACGCCGGCCTGTCCCGAGCCGATGCCGTCGCGGTGGTCGATGCGGGTCACCCGTCGATCGACGTCGCCATCGGGGTATTCGTCCTGGGTCACGTGATCGGCACGGTGCTCCTCGGGCTGGCGCTCCTGCGGTCCGGCCGGATCCCGGCCTGGGCAGGTTGGGCGATCGCCGTGTCGCAGCCGCTGCACTTCATCGCCACCGTGATCCTCGGCAGTCCACAGGTCGACTTCGTCGCCTGGAGCCTCACGGCCCTGGGGATGGCCGTCGTCGCCCGCGAGGTGCTGAAGCACGGCTGAGCGGTGACCGTTTGCGGCCCGGGCGCGGTACGACCGTCAGCGACCGGGTCGCGTCGGTGCCATGACCTCGACCCGGTTGTCGTTGCCATCTGCCGTGTGGAATCGCTCGAACCCGGCCAACGTCGAACGTTCGGACCAGTCGACCTCGAAGCCCGCGGCGTGCAGATCGTCGGCCCGCTGCTCGAGCTCTTTGGTCGAGTCGAGGACGAGCGCCGGATGTGCCTTGCGTGCTGGTACGAACTCCTGCTCGACGCCGACATGGATCTCAGCCGTCGTCTCGTCTCCGGTCGTCGAACGGAACCAACAGCCGCCGCGGTCGGCGAGGTTGGCCGGCTTGTCGACCTCCGTCATACCGAGGCCGTCGGCATAGAACCGGCGCGCGGCGTCCTCCCCACCCGGCGGGCAGGCGACCTGGACGTGGTGGACTCTCACCGGTTGACGAGCTCCTTGACCCGCAGCCAGTTGTCGACCGCGTCGTACGCGGCTCTGCGGGGCTCCTCCAGCGAGATGAACACGTCGTGCTTCGCGCCCTCGATCGGCATCACCGTGACCTGATCACCGAAGCAACCTGCCCACCGGGCGATCTGCTTGACGTCGAGCACGGCATCGGCCGTGGCGACATCGTCGTTGTAGCGCCGCGCGAAACGGCTGCGGGCCGAGCGGAGCACCAACGAGGGCACCCCGATGTCGAGGCCCTTGTGCAGGGCGGCGTGGCCGCGCCGGATCGCGGTCAGCCAGCCGTACGAGACGGGGAACCCTTCGAGCGGCTTGAACGCGGTGTTGAAGTCCCACTCGCCGTTGGCGCTGACGTGCAGGCTGCTGCCGTACGCATTCGTGTGCGGCAGCTTGATGATCGACTTGGGCTTGAGCCGCGCGACCGTCGCGATCGCCGTGGTGCCGACCGTACGCATCCAGGGTGCGCCCTGCAGGTCGAGCCACGGGCTGTTGAACACCGCACCGACGATCCCGGCGCCCTTGGTCCCGCCGGGCTGTTTGTTGAGCCGGTCGAGCCACAGCGCCATGATCAGGCCGCCGGTCGAGTGGGCCGACAGCAGGACGGGCTTGTCGCCGGTCTCGGCGCGAATGATCGCGAGCGACTCGTCGAGCTCGACGTCGTACAGCGCAAGGTCCGAGACGTAGTGGCCCGTCTGCCCCTCACGGCGAGAGCGCCCGCACTTGCGCAGGTCAAGGGCGTAGAACGCGAACCCGCGCTCGGCGAAGAACTCGGCGAGCTCACGCTGGAAGAAGTAGTCGCTGAACCCGTGCACATAGAGGACCGCGGCCTCGTACGTCTCGCCGGGCACCCGTCGGACGAGAGTCGCCTCGACCTCGCCCTCACCGTCGGGATCAGCACCGAGCGGGATCGTGTGCTGCTCATATCCCTCACCCAGCTCGTCCGGGATCCACTCCGTCATTCGGCACTCCTCGTTTGGACAGGGACGTCGGGTCCAACAGTATGGGACGGTGACCGAGACACGTGAGATCCAGCGCACGCTCGACCTCGCCCTGCGGGTGGGCGACATGCTCTTGGCCAATGGCGCCGGCGCCGCCGACGTCACGGCGACGATGTCGTCGATCGCGCATCATCTGGGCCTTCGGCAGGCCCTCGTCGACGTGACGTTCACGACGGTGCACATGAGTTATCAGGCCTCGCCCGACGATCCGCCCGTCGCGGCGACCCGGCACGTCAAGCAGCGCGAGACCGACTTCGACGACCTCACCCGGGCCGACCACCTCGTCAGGGACCTGCTGTCGGACGAGATCGACGCCGAGGAGGCCCGCATCCGGCTGGCCCAGATCGCCTCGACGGGCCACCGCACGCCGCGCTGGGCCGTGACGCTCGGCTGGGGTGCCATCGGTGCCGGCATCGCGATGCTGATCGGCGGCGACTGGATCGTCACCCTGATCGCTGCGCTCGCGGCGATCGGGCTCGAGATCCTGCAGCGCTACCTGACCCGCCTCCGGCTGCCGTTCTTCTACGCGCAGGTCGCCGGCGGGCTGTTCGCGTCCCTGCTCGCGGTCGGCGTGTCGGCGGTACATCCTGCGACGGATCCGTCGCTCGTCATCACCGCCAGCATCGTCATGCTGCTGGCCGGGCTCGGCTTCATCGGCGCGATCCAGGACGCGTTGACGGACTTCTACCTCACGGCCGGCGCCCGCATCCTCGAGGTCATGATCTCGACGGCCGGCGTGATCGCCGGGGTCAGTGGTGGCCTCACGGTCGGCCGGTTGATGGGCGTCGACATCGCCCTCGATCCCGGCGTCTCCGGCCTCTCGCAGTTCCCCCTCGTCATCGGGGGCGCCGCGCTGAGCGCGGGAGCCTTCGCCTTCGCGGCGTACGCCCCGAGCCGCGTCCTGCTGCCCATCGCGGCGATCGCCGGCGCGGCCGCCGGGATCAACCTGCTGCTCGCCGAGAACGAGCTGGGGCGAGCCTGGCCCGCCGCGATCGCCGCGATCTTCATCGGCCTGGTGAGCTACACCGTTGCGGGCCGGGCACAGGTACCGCCGCTCGTGATCGTCGTGTCGGGCATCGTCCCGCTGCTGCCTGGCCTCTCGATCTATCGCGGGCTGTCGCTGCTCGGCGCCGACGACTACTCCGGCATCCTCCAGATGATCACGGCCGCCGCGATCGCGATCTCGCTCGCCGCGGGCGTGATCCTCGGCGAGTACGTCGCCCAGCCGCTGCGGCGCGAGGCCCGGCGACTCGAGCACCGCCTGGCCGGTCCGCGACTCGTCGGCCCGCTGCGCGCCCGGACAGTGCGCAAGGCGGCCAAGGCGACGAAACATGCACTCGATGTGAATAAAGTTTGAAAAAACACTAGACTCGCCGTGCGCCGCGTGGCGCGATCGCCGAGGAGTCGTACATGAAACTTCAGCTGTCAGCAGAGGACGCAGCCTTCCGCGAGGAGATGCACACGTTCTTCACGACGCAGATCCCGCAGCACATCCGCGACACGGTTGCCGCTCGACGCGAGCTCACCAAGGAGCAGATCGTCGAGTCGGTGCAGGCCATGAACGCCGCCGGGATCGCCGTGCCCAACTGGCCCGTCGAGTGGGGTGGCAAGGACTGGACCCCGCTGCAGCGCCACATCTGGCACGAGGAGATGCAGCTCGCGAACGTACCCGCGCCACTGCCGTTCAACGCCTCGATGGTCGGTCCGGTCATCGCCGCGTTCGGCTCGCAGGAGATCAAGGAACGCTTCCTGCCCAAGACCGCCAACCTCGACATCTGGTGGTCGCAGGGGTTCTCCGAGCCTGACTCCGGCTCCGACCTCGCCTCACTGCGCACGACCGCCGTGCGGGACGGCGACGACTACATCGTCAACGGCCAGAAGACCTGGACGACGCTCGGCCAGTACGGCGACTGGATCTTCACGCTGGTCCGCACGGACCCCACCGTCAAGAAGCAGGCCGGCATCTCGTTCCTGCTGATCGACATGACCTCGCCGGGCGTCACGGTGCGCCCGATCGAGCTCATCGACGGTGGCCACGAGGTCAACGAGGTCTGGTTCGAGGACGTACGCGTGCCCGCCGAGAACCTCGTCGGCGAGGAGAACAAGGGCTGGGACTACGCCAAGTTCCTCCTCGGCAACGAGCGCGTCGGCGTCGCACCGGTCGGTTCGACCAAGCGCACGCTGTCGCAGGCCAAGGAGTACGCCAAGACGGCCGGCCCGGGCGGCACCTCGCTGCTCGACGACCCGCTCGTCGCGGCGCAGATCGCCGACCTCGAGAACGAGCTGCTGGCCCTGGAGCTGACGGCGCTTCGAGTCGTCGCCAACTCGTCCGACGGCAAGCCGCACCCCGCGTCGTCGGTCCTCAAGCTGCGCGGCACGGAGCTGCAGCAGGCCGTCACCGAGCTGTTCGTCGACCTCGCTGGCCCGTTGGCGCTGGCCTCGGGTGCGGGCGAAGGGTCGGACGTCCCTGACTGGGCACGGGTCACGACGCCCAACTACCTCAACTTCCGCAAGGCGTCGATCTACGGCGGCTCCAACGAGGTGCAGCGACAGATCATCGCCGGCACGATCCTGGGATTGAAGGGCTGACATGGACTTCCAACTGGACTCCGAACAAGAGGCCCTGCGCGACGCGGTCCGCGGGCTGCTCGCCAAGGCGTACGACACGTCCGAGACGCGGCGTGCCGTGACGAAGCAGGACCCGGGCTGGGACGAGAAGACCTGGCAACGCCTCGCCGAGATGGGCATCCTCGGGCTGCCCTTCGCCGAGGAGGACGGCGGCATGGGCGCCGGCCCGGCCGAGGTGTCGATCGTCGCGGAGGAGATCGGGCGGGTCATCGCCCCCGAGCCGTTCGTCGAGGCCGTCGTGCTGGCCGGTGGCCTCGTCGCCGCCGCGGGCACCGCAGAGCAGCGGGCAGAGGTCCTCGGGGCGCTGGCAGAGGGCGCACTCGTGCCGGCCTTCGCGCACACCGAGCCGTCCTCCCGCTATGAGCTCGCGGCATCCGACGTCAAGGCGTCGAGCACGGGCGACGCCTGGACGCTCAGCGGCGTCAAGGAGCCGGTGCTCGGCGGCGCTCGGGCCGACCTGCTCGTCGTCAGCGCGGCCGTCGAGGGTGGCACGGGGCTGTTCCTCGTACGGCCCGAAGCCGACGGCCTCACGCGTACGGGCTATGCCACGTTCGACGGTGGTCGCGCCGCCCGCGTGGCGTTCGACAACACCCCGGCCACCCCGCTGGGCGAGCCCGGCGCCGACCAGTCGGACGTCATCGCCGCGACGGTCGCACGGGCCCAGATCGCGTACGGGCACGAGTCGCTCGGCGCGATGGAGACCGCGCTGCGTACGACGACGGACTACCTCAAGACGCGCAAGCAGTTCGGCGTCCCGCTCATGACATTCCAGGCGCTGACGTTCCGTGCGGCCGACATGTACGTCTCGCTGGAGCTCGCGCGGAGCACGGTCTCATGGGCCACGCTGGTGCTGCTCGACGGCGGCGACGCCACGGAGGCCGCCTCACGAGCCAAGCTGCAGGTCAGCAAGGCGGGCCGGCACATCGGCCAGGAGGCGATCCAGCTGCACGGCGGCATCGGCATGACCGCGGAGTACAGCGTCGGCCACTACATGAGCCGGCTCACCGCGATCGACCACGCCCTCGGCGACGGCCGGCATCATCTCAACCGCCTGGTGTCGACCCTCGAGGGCCACACCGTCGTCGACCCCCTGCCCTGAGGTCAGGCCTGGGTGAGGGTTCTGGCGTCGGCCATGACGCCGGCGACGAAGATGTCGATGCCGTCCGCGTAGTACTCGTCGGAGTTGCCGCACTCGATCATCGCGTCCGCTGCGGCGCGCAGACGGGGATAGCGGTCCTCGGGGAGGGCCTGGATGTGGGCGCGCTTCGCTGCGAGCACATCGTCACGCTCATCGGGCTTGACGCCGAGCTCCGAGCCCGGCTCGCGGCTCACGAGCGTCAGCGAGATCTGCATCGTGTAGTGCGCGACCGCCGCTGACCTGTCGATGTCGAATCCCGCGACGGCGAGCTTGTCGAGGAAGCGCTCGGTCAGGTCCAGGCCGTTCTCGCCGAACATGAGCTGCTGGGCCACGAGTGTCGATGCGCTGGGGTGCGCGCGCATCGCGTCGATCAACGACGTCATCGCTTCGCGGAGGTAGTCCTCGAGCGGGAGCTCCGCGTCGGGCAGCCGGATCTGTGAGACCACGGCATCGCCCACCGCGGCCAGCAGGGCCTCCTTGTTGGCGAAGTGCCAGTAGAGCGCCATCGGCGTGACCCCGAACGCGTCAGCGACCTTGCGGACCGTCAACGCCTCGAGACCGTCGGCGTCGACGATCGCGAGCGCCCGGTCGACCAGAGCATCACGGCTGAGTGAATTCTTCGGGGCGTTCTTCGACTTCATGTTGACAACTGTACGGCATATAGTGTCCTATATCTAGTACATGTACGCCGTATAGTTACTCGGCGCACCAGCCACACCTCCCCACACCAAGGACCTCTCATGACTGACACCGCACTGGCACCCAACACCCCGCCGCCCGACCCCACGACCGCCGACAAGCCCGCCCGCCTGGGCTGGGCCCTGCTGCTCATCTCGGTCGCGCAGCTCGTCGTCGTGCTCGACGCCACGATCGCCACGATCGCCCTGCCGTTCATCGGCTCTGACCTGCACATCGGCTCGGCCAGCCTGGCCTGGGTCGTCACCGGCTACTCGCTCGCGTTCGGTGGCCTGCTGCTCCTCGGCGGCCGGCTCGGCGACATCTATGGCCGCCGCCGGATCTTCATGGCCGGCCTGGCGACGTTCGCCATCGCGTCGCTCCTCGGTGGCCTCGCCACTAACGAGGGCCTGCTCCTGGGTGCTCGCGGTCTGCAGGGCTTCGGCGCCGCACTCGCCTCACCCGCCGCTCTCGCACTGATCGCGACGACGTTCCCGGCCGGCCCGGCGCGCAACCGCGCCTTCGCCGTGTACGCCGCGATGTCCGGCGTCGGTGCCGCAGTCGGCCTGATCCTCGGTGGATGGCTCACCGGCCTCGACAGCGCGTTCGGCATCGAGATGAGCGGCTGGCGCCTGACCTTCCTGATCAACGTGCCGATCGGCCTGATCGCCGCGCTGCTCGCTCCCCGCTTCCTCAAGGAGTCCGAGTCACAGCTGGGCAAGCTCGACATCCCCGGAGCGCTGACCGGCACGCTGGGTCTGCTCGGGATCGTGTTCGGCCTGACCCGCGCCGGCGAAGAGGCACACGGCTGGGGAGACCAGTGGACGCTCGCCTCGCTCGTCAGCGGCATCGCCCTGCTCGTCGCGTTCGCCGTCATCGAGGGCCGCGTCGCCCACCCGCTGCTGCCGATCCGCATCCTGCAGAACCGTACGCGCGCCGCCAGCTTCATCGTCATGATGATCATCCCGGCCGCGATGTTCTCGATGTTCTTCTTCCTGAGCCTGTTCATCCAGCAGGTCGTCGGATTCAGCCCCCTGGAGACCGGATTCGCGTTCCTGCCGTTCTCCTTCGGCGTCATCGCAGGTTCGGCGATCTCGTCCAACCTGGTCAACCGCTACGACGCCCGGTTCGTCGCCGGGACCGGCGCGCTGCTGGGCTCGATCGCCCTGTTCGGCCTCTCGCGACTCGACGTCAACGACTCGGCCAGCAACATCGTGTCGACGCTCGCCTCAGGCGGCCACCTGGGCGGCGACGTGAACTACTGGGCGTCGATCTTCCCGTTCGTCCTGCTGCTCTCGTTCGGCATGGGCCTGGTCTGGGTCCCGATGACCCTGACCGCCGTCCACCACGTACGTGACGAGGACACCGGCATCGGCTCGGGCGTGCTCAACACGATGCAGCAGGTCGGCGGCGCCCTCGGCCTCGCGATCCTCAGCACGGTGTCGCTGCACTTCACCAGCGGCCGGGCCGACGACCTCGGTCCGCAGCTGACCAAGCTGGCAGGCGACAGCATGAGCCCGGACCAGCTGGGCTACGCCAGCTACCTCGGCTCGTTCACCGACGGAGCGACTGCGGCGATCCTGGTCGGCTCGGTCCTGATGCTGATCGGAGCCGTCGTGGCGTTCCTGTTCATCAACGTCAAGCACGACGAGCTGGCCACCTCCGGGCCGGATGGTGTGCCGGTCCACATCGGCTGATCACCGGGGTGGGCGGGGACGGGTGCGTCGGCCTTCGGGCCGGCGCACCCGCCGGCGTTTCTGGGCATGAAGGACCCCTCGCGCACCCGACAGAGGTCACTGACCCTTGCTGCCTTCCGGCCCTGGGGGAGTTGGGTGATGTGTCGCCGCGCGAGGGGCTGTCGTCCATCATACGGAGCGCTCTCGTACGGCCTCAAGTCGGGCGCTCGCTCTCCGAGGCCTCCCGGCCGACAATGTGGAATGACCCCAACAACGCGCAGAGTGATCGCCGTCCTCATCGGGGCGGTCGTCGGTGCGGGGCTGTTCCTCGCCGGCCGACTCACCAGCGACACCGACGACGCCCGAGGGGCCGGCTACTACGCAGGCCTGCGGCAGGGTGAGTCCCGTGGCATCCAGGAGGGTCGCGCGCTCCAGCTCACGGACGCCCTCCCCCAGGACGCGCGTGAAGCCGCCCGCGCTGCCTTCGACACCGGCTATGCCGCCGGCGCGAACGACGTCTTCGGCGGATACGACGGCGGGTGGTATGTCTCGAGGCCTTACGTCATCACCCTCGCCAAGGGCAGCGGACCCATCACGTACGACCTCAGCTCACGCACGATCCTGCACGCCGGCACGGACTACTTCTTGTGCCCGCACGCGCGCACGATCTGCCAGCGACCGCATCGCTGACGCTCGCGGGTGTCCCGATTCGTCGGCAACCGCAGTGGACCGGTAACCTCGTCCGCGGAGGATTCGCATAGTGGCCTAGTGCGCTCGCTTGGAAAGCGGGTTGAGTGAAAGCTCTCAGGGGTTCGAATCCCCTATCCTCCGCCGCTACGCGAGGAGCCCGGCTGACGCCGGGCCCTCGCGTCTTTGCTGGTCGCCTCGAATCTCGAGCCGGCGGAGGCTTGCCGCCGCCCCGTGAGGTCACAAGCTCGCGCGACCACGTCCACGCCGGGCCCTCGCGTCTTTGTGGTCGCCTCGCGAGATGACCCGGCGGAGGCTCGCCGCCGCCCGGCCCGGCCCGGCCCCACGCTCCCCTGCAACCCCGGCCCAAAGAGGCTACGAAGCACGCATGCGCCACCTCCCCCAGGGGTATGTACGGGCGTCCGACCCACCCCGTCCGAGGAGCCCCCATGTCAACCGATGCCATCGTGCTGCTGAAGAACGACCACAAAGAGATCCGCAAGGCGTTCGCGGACTTCCAGAAGGCAGAGGACAACGCGAAGGCGAAGGGCAAGCTCGTCGACAAGATCATCGAGCTGCTCACGATCCACACGTACATCGAGAACGAGGTCATGTACCCCCGCGTCCGCGATCTCCTCCCCGACCTCGAGGAGGACGTGCTCGAGTCGTACGAGGAGCACCACGTGGCCGATGGCCTGGTCATGGAGCTCGCGACCATGAAGCCCGACGACGAGCGGTTCACTGCGAAGACCACGGTGCTGATCGAGAACGTCACCCACCACATGGACGAGGAGGAGCAGGACTGGTTCCCGAAGGTCCGCGGTGGGCTGGGTCGCAAGGTGCTGCAGCAGCTCGGCGAGGACATGATGAAGGCCAAGAAGAAGGCCCCGCGTCGCCCGTCGCAGCCCAGCGCGCTCAAGAAGACCGTGGACGCCATGCTGAAGTAGGCCGTGGAACTTTCGGAGGATTTCCGAGAAGGTGTCGTATCGGGCCTGATCCGTTCGTGGAGACGTTAGAGGCAGCCGACCGGCCGCCAGCGACGAAGGGAATTCGACATGACGCAATACATGCTTTCCGTCTACGGCACCGCCGAGACCTACGACATGCCGCTCGAAGAGGCGCAGCCGATGTACGAAGCCACCGGGCGATTCAATGAGAAGCTCATGGCTGACGGCACGTGGGTCTTCGGCGGGGGCCTCGAGCGCCCGGACACCGCGACCACGGTCGACGGCACCGTCAGCGACGTGATCGTCACCGACGGGCCATACCTGGAGACCAAGGAGTTCCTCGGCGGCTTCTGGATCATCGAGGCTCCCGACCTCGACGCTGCCATGAAGATCGCAGCCGAGGGGTCGAAGGCCTGCGGCGGCAAGGTCGAGGTCCGACCGTTCCAGGCCGAGCCCGCTTGACCCCGAGCTCGGACCTGCGCGCGGAGATCGACCGGATCTACCGCGAGGAGTACGGCCGCGTGGTGGCTTCGCTCGCCCGTCGCTTCAGCGATCTCGACATCGCCGAGGACGCGGCGGCCGAAGCCCTCCTCACCGCGCTCGAACGCTGGCCCGTCGACGGCATACCGCCCAATCCCGGCGGCTGGCTGACGACCACGGCGGGCAATCGCGCCATCGACCGGCTCCGCCGCGAGTCCCTGCGTGACACCAAGCACCAGGCGGCCATGATGATCACCGACGACACCCCGCACGAACCGACCGGACCGGTCGAGGACGACCGGCTCCGGCTGGTGTTCACGTGCTGCCACCCGGCCCTCGCGCCCGAGGCACGTGTGGCCCTGACCCTGCGACTCCTCGGCGGGCTCACGGTCCAGGAGATCGCGCGCGCGTTCCTCGTGCCCGAGACCACGATGGGGCAGCGCATCACCCGCGCCAAGGCCAAGATCAAGGCTGCCCACATCCCCTATCGCGTGCCCGATCATGACGACGTGACGGACCGCCTGGGCGGAGTGCTGGCCGTGCTCTACCTGGTGTTCAACGAGGGCTATCTGGCGGGCAGCGGCGATGATCCCGTACGCGCTGAACTCACCGCCGAGGCCATCCGCCTCGGTCGCATCCTTCGTCAGCTGTTGCCGGACGAGGGTGAGGTCGCCGGCCTGCTGGCGCTGATGCTGCTCAGCGAGGCCCGTCGCACCGCCCGTTTCGCCGGCGGCGAGCTGGTGACCCTCGACGAGCAGGACCGCAGCGGCTGGGACCGTGCGCTGATCACGGAGGGACACGCGCTCGTCCGCGAGTGTCTCGCCCGGGTCGCCTCGACGTCGTCCCGGCCCGGCCAGTACCAGATCCTGGCGGCCATCAACGCGGTCCACACCGACACGAATGACGCGCGCGACACCGACTGGTCACAGATCGTCACCCTGTACGACCAGCTGTACGCAGTCGCACCGACCCCGATCGTCGCGCTCAACCGCGCGGTCGCTGTCGCGGAGCTCGACGGCCCCGACGTGGCGCTCGCGATCGTCGACTCGCTCGACCTCGGCGGCTATCACGCCTGGCATGCCACCCGAGCCGACCTGCTGCGGCGCCTGGGCCGCAGCGCCGAGGCGCGCACCGAGTACGACGCGGCGATCGCGGCGACGCAGAACCCGGCCGAGACGGCATACCTGAACCGCCGGCGAGCGCATCTCGTCTCGCCGGACTGATCTGCTCACAGCAGAATTCCGCCGGGTCTTCTGCGTTTGTGCCTAGGCTGAAGCATGACCGAGATCGTCCGTCTGCACGCCGTCCCGACGCACCGCGTCGCCGAGCCGGAGCCGCTCTGGCGTGAGGTGCTGGGCCAGCGGCTCCGCGAGCTGCGCCGCCGCCGCGGTGAGACGCTGACCGAGACCGCCGAGCGGGCCGGCATCTCGCCGCAGTACCTCTCCGAGATCGAACGCGGCCTCAAGGACCCGTCGAGCGAGGTGCTCGCCGCCGTCGCCGGGGCGCTCGGAGCAACGCTGATCGACCTGACCTCGCAGGTCAGTGTCGACCTGCGCAGCTCGTACGTCCTCGGCACTCCGCAGGCCTCCGGCCAGGCCCTGCTGCTGGTGGCCTAGGCCGCTTCGACCGACGTACGCCGGAGCAGCACCTCGTCGGCGAGCCCGTACGCGATCGCCGCCTCGGCCGCGAACACCCGGTCCCGATCGGTGTCCGCCCGCAACGCCTCGCCGGTCTGCCCCGTGTGGACCGACAGGATCGACTCGATCGCGGCGCGGATGCGTACGACCTCGTCGGCCTGCAGGATCAGGTCGGGGATCGCTCCCCGGCCCTGGACCGCCGGCTGGTGCAGCACGACGCGGCTGTGCGGCAGGACCGAGCGTCGACCTGGTTCTCCGGCGGCGAGCAGCACCGCGCCGGCGGCGATGGCCTGGCCGACGCATGTGGTGGCGACCGGGGCCTGGATGAACTGCATCGTGTCGTAGATCGCCAGCATCGCGGTCTCGTCGCCGCCCTCGCAGTTGATGTAGAGGTTGATCTCCTGCCCGGGACTGTCGGCCTCGAGATGCAGGAGCTGGGCGATCAGCGCGTTGGCGACTCCGGAGTCGATGCCCGTGCCGAGATAGATGATGCGCTCGGCCAGCAGGTGCGAGTAGACATCCATGACCCGCTCACCCCGCGGATGCTGCGCGATGACGTTGGGGATCGTGTAGCTGCTCATGCCCGAACCCCCATCGCCATGACCGGCCGAGTCGTCGGCATGACCTGCTCGAAGTTCTCGACGATCGCATCGACGAACCCGTAGTCGACGGCCTCCTGCGCGGTGTACCAGCGATCGCGCAGCGAGTCCTCGAAGATCCGCTCGATCGGTTGCCCGGTGTCCTCGGCAATGATCCCGAGGACCGTGTCGCGGGTATGCCGCAGGTCCTCGGCCTGCAGCTCGACGTCAACGGCGGACCCGCCGATGCCGGCCGAGCCCTGGTGCATGAGGATCCGCGAGTGCGGCAGGGCGTACCGCTTGCCCTTGGTGCCCGACGACAGCAGGAACTGGCCCGCGCTGCAGGCGAGGCCGAGGGCCAGCGTCGCCACGTCGCACGGCACCAGCCGCATGACGTCGCGGATCGCCAGCATCGACGGCACCGAGCCGCCCGGTGAGTGGATCCACAGGACGGCGTCGGCGCCCGGATCCTCCGCCGCCAACGTCAGCAGCTGGGTTGCGAGCAGGGTGCCGTTGTCGTCGTCGAGTGCGCCGTCGAGCACCAGGACGCGCCGGTGCAGGAGCTGCTGGCGCATCTGCCCGGTGAACAGTGAAGTCTTGTCGTTGTCAGCCATGTGACCATCGTGCGGACCCGGGTCGCTGCGCAACAGGTCTTGCTGCTGCGGGCGGATCAGCCCAGAGCAGAGGCCAGAGACTTCGGCCTATGGCGCAGCGATGAATCCGCGATCGCTCAACAACGGGACGGTCGTCCCGGCGCCAACCTCGGCCGCCACCGCGACATCCTCGGCATAGCCCGCCTCGACCAGCTCGTGACCGCTGGCGCACGCCATCAGATGCGCCTCCTCACGGCCCGCGATCAACCGATAGGCGTCCGCCGCCATCGCCGCCTCGGGCGACAGCCCCGGCCAGTCGTGGTCCTCGAGTGCCGCGAGGACCGCACCGGCGCCCCAGAGGTCCTCGATCGCCGGGCGCAGGGATCCATCCGGCCACCGCTCGCCGGCGGCGATGACCGCGATCGACGCGGTCTCGGCGTCATGCTCACGGGCGATCCAGTCGGCGACAGCCCTTGCGTTGCGCAGGGACGCGCCGACGACGGTCGTCACGATCGACGCGAGCTCCACCGAGATCGCCGAGCCGTTGGGAGACGGCAGGACGAGCCGCTCGATGGGGTCCGCGGCTCGTACGCTGGCCGGCGAGATGCTCATCTGTCCGGGGCCTGCCGCGCTGCGGCCGACCGCGAGGACCGCGCGGTTCTGCGCGGCGTACGTCGGGGCGTCCTCGGCCTCCCACGGGTAGGGCAGGACCACGATGCCGAGGTCGGCCGCGACGCTGAGGGAGGTCGAGAACGAGAAGACGTCGACGACGACCGCGACATCCGCGCCGTCGGCGATCGCCCGGGCGCCCGTCAGGCCCCAGTCGAACCTGACTCCGTACGGGGCCTGGTGAAGGACAGAGTTCACAAGGGTGACTGTGTCAGACCGGTATGGGCTGGTCCTCGTGGGCGACGACCGGACTGCGTCTCTCCCAGGCGATGACGCCACCGAACGCGGCCAGGACGACGATCCAGCCGACGATGGCATCGAGCACCCAGTGGTTGCCGGTGCCGACGATCACGATCGTCATGACGGCCGCGTAGGCGATGCCGAGGGCCTGGATGATCCGGTGCACGTTGGCGCGGATCAGCACGATCGCGACCCACAGGGCCCAGCCCGCGTGCAACGACGGGAATGCCGCCAGCTCGTTGGTCATGCCCCCGAGTCCCTTGGGTGCCGACGCGTCGGCTCCCCACCAACCCGCAGCGGAGTGCAGGCTCAGCACGTCGACGTACATTCCGCTGATCATCCGCGGCGGAGCAGTCGGCATCACGAGGTAGAACGAGAGGCCCAGGATCGTCGAGAACACCAGGGCACGGCGGGCCGTGACGTATTCGGAGGCGCTGCGGCGGTAGATCCACACCAGGATGATCGCCGTGACGATGTAGTGCGTGGTGGCGTACCAGAAGCTGCCGAAGAGTCCCAGCCAGTCGTACTCGATGAACTTGTCGTTGAGCCAGGACTCGGCATCGATGCGCCACGACTTCTCGAACGCCAGGATGTCGAGGGCGCGGCCGCGTGCCGGCGCGAAGTCGTTGGACGCCAGCAGCCGGGAAGCGCTGTAGCCGACGTAGAGGATCGCGAGGAACGTCAGCTCGATCGCGCCGCGCTTGAGGCCCAGAGGCACACCAGAACGGCGTACCACTTCGGTACGCCCTGTCTGCTGTGACGTCTGCGCCATTGCGTCTCCTGTGCCTGTGCACCGGGGGGAGTTCCCGGTGGAAAGCGCCCAGGTGCGCCTTCCTGTTGTCACTCTGTTGCCGGTTGTTGCTTAGGGCAACCAGAGACAACCCTGATTTCTTCCCTGAGACTACCGGCGATCACCGACGTTTTCTGAACAAATTCTTGATCAGTTCGCGTGCCAGCGTGCGGCTGGCTTCCCCCACAGCGCGGTCGACGGGCGACATTCGCCGCGATCGTGGCCTGCTCGGCGCCTTCTGCTTGGCGAGCTTGTCGGCCTCCTTCTGGAGGCGCTCGGCCTCCTTCTGCTCCCACTGCTTGCTGGTCTCCTCGGCCGTCGCTCCGACGTCGCCGCCGGTCGGCGCCGCAGCCTTCTTGGCGCCGAGGATCTCGCTCGCCGACTGCGGATTGACGGCGGTGCCATAGGTGGACAGCAGCGGCGATGCCGCGACAGCTGCCTGGATCTGGTCCGACGGCGTCGGGTCCATCGAGCCCTGCGGAGCCCGCAACCGGGTCCAGGCGACCGGGGTCGGAGCGCCCTTGTCGCTCATCACGGTCACGATCGCCTCGCCGATGCCGAGCGACGTCAGCACCTCCTCGAGGTCGTACGTCGTGTTGGGATAGGTCGACACCGTCGCCTTGAGCGCCTTGGCGGCGTCGGGCGTGTGGGCACGCAGCTGGTGCTGGACCCGAGAGCCCAGCTGAGCCAGGACGTCGCTGGGTACGTCCTTGGGCGTCTGCGTCACGAAGAAGATGCCGACGCCCTTGGACCGGATCAGCCGGACGGTCTGGGTGATCGTCTCCAGGAAGTCGTCCGACGCGTCGGCGAACAGCAGGTGCGCCTCGTCGAAGAAGAACACGAGCTTGGGCTTGTCGGAGTCGCCGACCTCGGGCAGCTCGGTGAACAGCTGCTTGAGCAGATACATCAGGAACGTCGAGAACAAGGCCGGCTTGTCCTGCACTCCCGGCACCTCGAGGAGCGACACGATCCCGCGGCCGTCAGGGGCATTGCGCAGGAAGTCGGACACCACGATCTCTGGCTGGCCGAAGAACTGGTCAGCTCCCTGGTCGGCGAACGCGATCAGCTCACGAAGGATCACGCCCACCGTCGAGGCGGACAGGCCACCCAGCGTCTTGAGCTCGCCCTTGCCCTCGTCGCTGGTCAGGTGCGTGAGGACGTCCCGCAGGTCCATGAGGTCGACCATGGGGAGCGAGGCGTTGCGGGCGTAGTGGAACACCAGACCGAGCGACGATTCCTGCGTGGCGTTGAGCCCCAGCACCTTCGACAGCAGGGTCGGGCCGAACCCGTCGATCGTCGCGCGTACAGGGACGCCCATGCCGATGCCACCCAGGGCGAAGTACTCCGTCGGGGTCGCCACCGACTGCCAGTCCTGGCCGATGCTCCTGGTCCGCTCGAGCAGCTTGTCGCTGGACGCACCGGGTGTCGCGATGCCGGACAGATCGCCCTTGATGTCGGCCGCGAAGACCGGCACGCCGTTCGCCGCGATCTGCTCGGCGAGGACCTGCAGGGTCTTGGTCTTGCCGGTGCCGGTCGCCCCAGCGACCAGTCCGTGCCGGTTGAGCATGGCGAGCGGGATGCGTACCTGCGCCTCGGGCACCGGCTCCCCGTCGACGAGTGCGCCCATCTCGATCGCGGTGCCCTCGAAGGCATACCCGGCCTTGACGATCTCGACGATCTCGCTGCTGCCGGCCGGCTTGACCTTGGGCTCCTCCGCCTTGGGCTCCTCGGCCTTGGCCGCGTCCGACTCGGCGTCCCGTGCTGCGGCGGCGAGCTCGTCGGCCTTCTTCTGGGCTGCGTCCGCCTCGGCCCGGGCCTCATCTGCGGCCTTGGCGGCCTCTTCGGCAGCCTTCTGAGCGTCATCGCTGGTCGTCATGGCCATACGCTACCTCCAGCCTTCGGGCAGCCCTGTCTAGACTGACGAGGTGATCTTCAGGAGGGTGAGCGAGGGGCGCCCCTATCCGGACCACGGGCTGACTCAGAGCACGTGGGCCGAGATCTCGCCGTCCCAAGTCCGGCTCGACGACCTGACGACGACCAAGACCCAGCTCGATCTCGAGCACCTGCTGGACGACGACTCGACCTACTTCGGCGACCTGTTCGCGCACGTCGTGAGCTGGCGCGGCGAGCTGTTCCTCGAGGACGGCCTGCACCGCGCCCTGCGTGCGGCGCTGCAACAGCGCAACATGCTCCACGCCCGCGTCCACTCGATCGACGAGAAGGCATGACCCGCGCATATCAGCTGCTGACCCTGTTCGTCGCGGCTGGGATCTTCGTGTTCGGTGGGATCACCGGGTTCCGGCTGCTCACCTCGAGCGCCGACACTGCCGATCCGGCCCCCACGTGCACCAACAAGACGGTCAAGAAGGGCGAGAAGCTCGACAGCAACCTCGTCACGGTCAACGTCTTCAACGCGTCGAACCGCTCGGGACTGGCCAACCGCGTCACGATCAACTTGCAGACCAACGGCTTCCTCGGCGGCACGATCGGCAACAACGAGAGCAACGTCAAGCCCAGGCGCGTGGTGATCCTGACCGACGATTCCAATGATCCCCGCGTACGCCTGGTGGCGCAGCAGTTCAAGGACAAGGTCCTCTACCGGACGCCCGACGTCACGGTCGACAGCGGCGTCATCGTGATCGTGGGCGATGACTACGCGGGCCTGCGCAAAGAGGCGCCGACGCAGATCACGTCAGACCGGGACATCACGGCCTGCATCCCCCAGGTCGCCCTGCCGTAGCGGCTCAGCCCGCTGGTTGAGGTGCGGAGGCCGCCCGCGGCCGAAGCCTCGAAACCAGCAGCGCGTCGCTTGACCTCAGGTGTCCAAGCCCCAGCCGGCCAGCCGGCCATGGCGGCCGACGGCACGCAGCCGATCCTCGGCCCGCTCGCGTACGGCCCGGTCCGCGACGATCAGCAAGTCGTCGTGGATCGCGATCCGGTCGGTGCGGTGCGGCACGTATGCCTTGCCGTCCCTGACCACCAGCGAGACCGAGGCGCCCACCGGCAACCGGAGCTCTCCGATCTCGACACCCGCGAGCCTCGAGCCCTTGGGCACGTGGATCTGCAGCAGATCGGCCGACACCCGCTCCAGCGGTGCCGCCTCGACCTCGACGTCGCGCGCCTCGTCGCTCAGCACGCCGCACCACGCAGCCAGACGGGCGAGCGGAGCAGCCTGCACCAGCGTGTAGATGACGACGGCCACGAACACGACGTTGAACAAGTCGCGCGACCCCGGTACGTCGGCGGCCAAGGGGATCGTCGCCAGCACGATGGGCACGGCGCCGCGCAGGCCCGCCCACCCGATGAACAGCTGCTCGCGGACCCCCCGCTTGAACCACACGGCGCAGGCCACGACCGACAGCGGGCGGGCCACGAACGTGAGGATCGCTCCGGCGGCGAGCCCGTGCCACACGTGCCACCAGTGCAGCTCGTCCGGGCTCGCGAGCAGGCCGAGCATGACGAACAACCCGATCTGGGCAAGCCAGCCGATGCCCTCGACGAAGGATCGAGTCGCCACCCTGTGCGGCAGCTCGGTGTTGCCGAGCACCAGCGCGGCGACGTAGACCGCCGCGAACCCGCTTGCGTGGACGGATGCCGCCGTGCCGTAGGCCAGCACGGCGAACGCGAACACGACGAGGGGATAGAGACCTGACGCCGGCAGGGCGACCCGGCGCAGCCCGTTCGCGCCGATCCACCCGATCGCGAAGCCGATCGCACCACCGGCGATCAGCTCGAACACGATCAGCCCGATCAGCGCCCAGACGCCGTGGTCGAGCGCGTCACCGGCGCTGATCGCCACGACGAGCACGACGATCGGCGCATCGTTGAGGCCCGACTCGGTCTCGAGCGTTCCCGTCACCGAGTGCCGCAGGGGCACGGTGCGCAGGACGGAGAAGACGGCGGCGGCGTCGGTCGGCGTCAGCACCGCAGCCAGGAGGATCGCGAGCTCCCAGTGCAGGTCGAGGAGGTAGTGGGCGCCAGTGGCGACGACCGTGACACTGATGATCGAGCCGAGGGTGGCCAGCAGCAGGCCGTAGCCAAGGTTGGGCTTGACGTGCTCCCACTTGGTCGTCAAACCACCCTCGGCGAGGATCAGCACGAGGCCGCCGAAGCCGAGGGCGTGCGCGACATCCGCGTCGGCGAACTCGATGCCGAATCCCGAGCTGCCCAGCAGCAGGCCGAGGAACAGGTAGACGAGGAGCGACGGCAGGCCGGCCGTCACCGAGATGCGGACCGCGAGGACCGCCAGCACCAGGACACCGGAGCCGATCAGGAGGATCTGGTCGAGCTTGTCGGCATCCACGAAGGCTCCTCCCATGGTGTCGACGGAACCCGATTCTATCGGTCAACGGACGTGTGCCTGACCGTCCCGCATACGATGCCGACGACGGAGGAGGCAGCGTGGACCAGATCCGCTACGGGGACGATCGCTCCCAGTTCGGTGAGCTGACCCGGCCGCCCGGCCGTTCCCGAGGTGTCGTCGTCGTGATCCACGGCGGGTTCTGGCGGTCGATGTACGACCTCTCGCTCGGCCGTCCCCTCGCGGAGTCACTCGTTGCGCACGGCTGGACGGCGTTCAACCTGGAGTACCGCCGGGTCGGCAATGGCGGGGGTTACCCCGTGACCCTCGACGACGTGGCGACCGGCATCGACGCCCTTGCCGCCGTCGACGGGCTCGACACCTCGACGGTGGTGACGCTCGGCCACTCCGCGGGCGGGCATCTCGCCGTGTGGGCGGCGGGCCGGCCCAAGCTCGCCGGTACGCCCTGGGGCGATCCAGCCGTGCGGGTCACCGCTGCCGTCGCCCAGGCGGGCGTGCTCGACTTCCACACCGCGGTTCATCTCGGGAGCGGTGCGGCCAAGGCGTTCATGGGCGAGCACGACGACAGCACGTACGCCGACCCGACCGCCCAGATCCCGCTCGACGTACCGGTGCGCTGCGTGCACGGCTTCGCGGACGACATCGTGCCGATCAGCCAGTCGATCGGCTACGTCGACCGGGCCACGGCGGCCGGTGCGGATGCCAAGCTCCTCGAGGTGGAGGGCGACCACTTCGTCGTCATCGATCCGGCGTCGGTCGCCTGGGCTCAGACGCTGGAGGTACTGGAGACTCTCGCGGCGCCCTGAGGCGCACGATGGGAGCGCCCCGACCCCCGTCGAAGCGCTCCCTGCTCGTGGGCGCTCAGTGCTTGAACGCGTCCTTGACCTTCTCGCCCGCATCCTTCAGATCGGACTTGGCCTGGTCGGTCTTGCCCTGACGCTCGAGCTCCTCGTCGTCGGTGCCTTTGCCAACGGCTTCCTTCGCCTTGCCCTTGGCGTCCTCGGCGGCGTTGCTCAGCTTGTCATCCATTCCCATGATGGGTTCCTTTCGTCGGCTCCCCTCGACATACCCGGAACCAGCCGGGATAACCGCGTCAGTCCGGTGTCGCCTCGTGGTGCCGGCGGCCGTGCGTACGCCGGTCCTCCTTCATCTCGGCCTCGAACAGATGCGTACGCCCGGGGGTGAGCGCCTCGCGGGCCGATCGCTCCTGCTCCTTGAACGTCGCGTAGTAGCCCGCGTCGTACTCCTCGACGACCTGGAACGTCCAGCGGCCCTCCAGGACGTTGCGGCCGATCAGGTCGGTCGTGATGCGCTCCGCGATGTCGTCGTGACCCGCCTGGCGGAACAGGTCAACGGCGTCGTCCAGCGCCAGATCGGCCTCGCCCGTGCGCCGGTGGAACGTGTAGAGCAGCCCGCGCGCCTCCTCCACGATCTCGAGCGCCTCGCTGAGCTTGCCGAGCGCCTCGACCGTGGTGTCGTCAACGCCGTCGGGCCGTGTGTGCTGCGACTTCGGTGCCTCACCCATGCGACCACGCTAGATCCAGCGCATCGACTCGGCACGTCGACCGCTGAGCCTCAGACGACGCGGCCCATTCGCTCGAGCGCCTCCGTCAGGACCTCAGGAGTCGTGCCGAAGTTGAGGCGCACGTGTCCCGCGCCGTTGTGGAACGGCAGCCCGGAGTTGACCGCGACTCGGCCACGCTCCAGGAACGCGGCAGCCGGATCGTCGCCGAGACCGAGCTCGCGGCAGTCGATCCAGGCCAGGAACGTGGCCGGCCCTCCGCCCCACCGAGCGCCCGGCAGGTGGGTCACCAGCAGGTCGGCGAGGAGCGCGCGGTTGGCGGCGAGGTCGGCGTGCAGCGCGTCGAGCCAGGGGCCACCCTCGCGGAACGCCGTGGTGTGGGCCAGGTCGCCGAAGTGGCTGGGGCCGTCGGCCACGACCCATGACAGCCGCTCGAGGTCCGCCGTCGCCCGCTCCCCCGCGATGAGCAGAGCTGCTTTGAGGCCCGCCAGGTTCCACGCCTTGGTGGCCGACACCAGGCTGAACGCGTCCGACGTACCGGGCACACTCAGGTAGGGCACAAACCCCTCCGCCACCAGCGGAGCGTGGATCTCGTCGACGACGACCCGCACGCCGTACGTCTGTGCGAGCGCCGCGACGCCGGCCAGCTCCTCAGCGGTGTGCACCACGGCGGTGGGATTCTGCGGGTTGCACAGCAGGTAGGTCACCGGGCGACCGTCGGCGCCGGCGTGGATGAACGCGGCCTCGAGGGAGTCGAGGTCCAGGCGGCCGTCATCGCCGAGCACTGCCTCGACGACCTCGCGGTTCGCGTGCTCGATGAACCCGAAGAACGGCGGGTAGACCGGAGGGTTGACGACGACGGGGTCTCCGGGCGCGGAGACCAGGCCGATCGCCTCGACGATGCCGGTCATGACGTCGGCGACCAGCGCCGTACGCCCCGGATCGACATCCCATGACCACCGCTCGGCGGCGAAGGCCGCGAACGCCTCGGCGTACCCGCTCCCGTGCGGGTAGCCCGTGTCGCCCTCGGCCACCGCCTGCGTCACCGCCCGAGCAATCGGCTCGGCGAGTCGGACGTCCATCTCGGCCACCCACAGGGGCAGCACGTCAGGGTCGTACTCACGCCACTTGACGCTCGTGCGGCGACGCAGGTCCTCGATGGTCAGGTCACGGAGGGGATGCATGTCCCCCATCATGTCGGGCCACCCGAGGGAGGGTCAGACGGCGTCCGAGAGGGCCTGGAACTGCTCGTCGGTCAGCTCGATGCCGGCGGCGCCGATGTTGTCCTCGAGGTGGGCGACGGTCGACGTGCCGGGGATCGGCAGGACGACCGGCGAACGCTTGAGCAGCCAGGCGAGGGCGAGCTGCGACGGTGTCGCGCCCTGCTCCTTCGCGATCTCCGCGAGCGGACCGCCATCCTTGACCAGCCCGCCGGTGGCGAGCGGGAACCACGGGATGAAGCCGATGCCGTTGGCCTCGGCGTGGTCGAGGAGCGCTTCGGCGGACCGGTCGGCGAGGTTGTAGAGGTTCTGCACCGACACGATCTCGGCGGTCTTCTGCGCCTCCTTGAGCTCGTCGACGGTGACCTCGCTCAGGCCGATGTGGCGCACCTTGCCCTGGTCCTGCAGCTCCTTGAACGCACCGACCTGGTCCGCGACCGGGACCTCGGGGTCGATGCGGTGCAGCTGGATCAGGTCGATGCGGTCGAGGCCGAGGCGGCGGAGGCTGAGCTCGACCTGCTGCTTGAGATAGGCCGGGCGGCCGACGGAGATCCATTCGCCCGGGCCGGTGCGCGTCAGTCCTGCCTTGGTGGCGATCACGACATCGTCGGCGTACGGGTGGAGTGCCTCGCGGATGATCTCCTCGGAGACGTTGGGCCCGTAGGAGTCGGCGGTGTCGATGAAGTTCACGCCGAGCTCGACGGCCCGGCGGAGCACGCGGATCGCCTCGTCGCGGTCACGGGGCTCGCCCCAGACACCGCTGCCGGTGATCTGCATCGCCCCGTAGCCCAGACGTACGACCGGGAGGTCGCCGCCGATCTCGAAGGAGCCGGATGTGGTTGCCGAGATGGTTGAAGTCATGTCGGGGTCAAGACGACAGGTTGACGACTTATTCCGAGCGGCTCAGTCGACCGTGCGGAACGTCGCGTCGGCGCGGTCGAGCTCGCTCGTGATCACATCGATCCGCAGGCCGAAGTCGTAGTGCCGGAGGTGGCGGTCAGGGAAGTTGTGCGCCCGGAAGGACGTGAGCTTCGAGTGCGCCAGCCCGGCGACCGGGAGGAACGTGGCGTCGGCAGCCAGCCGAGCCGAGCCGTCATTCTTGACCAGGCTGACCTGGTAGCCCCAGTGCCGCAGGAAGTGCCCCGGCACATCGACGGACTCGAACGACACGCGCCCATCTGTCTGCGCAGCGAGGCCGGGAACGACCCGGAACTCCGAGGTCGCGAGCGTCGCGGCGGTGGGGTCCAGGCGAACCACCGACCCCGAGTGCTGGACGTAGCGGTTGGGATAGTTGAGGCTCTGCAGCCTTGAGACCCGTCGGCCGGTCTCGGCCGGGTACTGCGTGAGGGTGCCGAAGCCCAGTGCGTCGTACCCGCCGGAGTTCGGGCCGTAGTCGCCGCCGCCCCCGTCGGGCCGGATGCTCGCTGCGATCTGGGTGACCCACGGGGTCTCGAGTCCCATGCGTCCCGAGTAGTGCCCCAGCACCTGGTCCCACACCGGTCGGGCCTGCCCGCGGGAGCCGGCGCCGGAAACTGTCTGCGTCTGCCACCCGGCATGGGCCGCCGTCGTCGCCCGCGGACCCGACTGCCACGTGTACGGGGTGAACGGCACGTCGTGGCCGAGGTTGTACTTCGCGACGTACTCGGCGCCCTTGAGGAACCGGTTGTCGTCCGCCCCGTAGCAGTCGATGCCCTGGTTCCAGGCCATCTCACAAAAGGCGCCCATGAGCCCGATGCCCATGACCGTGTGCGCCTGGTCCCGGCCGCTCTCCTGCCACTGCCCGAGCCCACCGTCGTGGAGGAACGGCACGGCGTGCGCGAGGGAGCCGTTGCCGGCGCCGTTGTGGAAGTAGTCGACGGCCCGGTCCACAAGGTCGTCGCGGTCGGCGAAGATGCCGATCGCGAGGATCGACGCCATGTTGCAGAGGTCCCAGTTGGCCCAGTAGTTGGTGATGACCGCGCCGTTGTGGTCCGTGAGGAACTGCTCGTTCATCGGGTGGAAGATCGTCAGGAGCATGTCGCGGAATCGCTCGAGCTCGAAGTCGGGGCGATCCCGCACGAGCTCGGCGGCGTTCGCGAACTGGTAGCCGTAGATGCCCGCGGCGAGGAACCGGTCGGCGTTGCCAGTGACCGTCTTCAGCTTCGCGGACCACGCATTGAGGATCCGCACCGCGGCGACACCATGCGCCTCGTCGCCTGAGATGCGCCAGCGCAACGCGTTCTGGTACGCCGCGTGTATGTCGGTGAACAGCGGCCCGTAGTTCTCTCCGGTGCCGCCCCGGATGACGGTCTCGACGGGGCGCGGCGTCCAGGTCGAGCTCGATCTTCCGTTGGCGGTGAGTCGGTTCCAGCCGCCGGTCCACGGGTCGGTGCCGATCTGACCCGAGATGCGCTCGAGATCCGACAGCGTGTGCACGAGTCCCGGGTGCGCGTACGTCCACGTGGCCGTCGCTGCGGTGGCGCGATCGCCGAGCCACCCTGACCCGCCGGACGCTACGAAGGCAGTCAGTGGCAACGCGAGGGATGCACCCCTCACGAAGGACCTGCGGGAGATTCCGTTGGCCGATGGCAGGGGACCGCGATTCGTCGACATCGTGTTTTCCGTTCCGTGTGGAGGGCTACGAAGGTCGGACCGCGGAATCCGTTGGCCGGAATCGTCACACAGCGGAGGGCGCACGCGTCCGCGACATCCCGCGGAGTGAGACGTACCGAGCGGTTACTTCACCGGCGTCAGCAAAAAGACCGGAATGACGCGGTCGGTCTTTTCCGCGTACGACGCGTAGGGCGGCCACGCCTCGACGGCTCGCTCCCACCAGACCGCGCGCTCGTCGCCGTGGAGCTCGCGCGGCACGTAGTCCTTGCGGACGGGGCCGTCCTGCAGCTCGACGAGCGGGGCATCGACGACGTTGTGGTACCAGCTCGGATGCTTCGGCGCCCCGCCCTGCGATGCGACGACGGCGTACTCGCCGTCGTGCTCGACCCGCATCAGCGCGGTCTTGCGGAGCTTGCCGGACGTCGCTCCGACAGTCGTCATCAGGATGATGGGTCGCCCCTGCAGCGTGTTGCCCTCCGCACCGTTGGTGCTCTCGAACAGCTCGGCCTGCTTGCGGGCCCAGCCGACGGTGCTGGGTGCGTACTCTCCGGTCAATGGCATGCATCCAGCGTGGCAGAGGCCTCCCAACCGGGATCTTGCCGGCGCACGGCATGATCGAGGCATGGACCGCGTGAAGCTCGGAACCAGTGACCTCGAGGTGTCGAGCATCATCCTCGGCTGCATGAGCTACGGGGATCCCGATCGCGGCACGCATCCGTGGTCGCTGCCCGAGGAGCAGAGCCGGCCGTTCATCCAGCAGGCCCTCGAGGCCGGCATCACGACGTTCGACACCGCCAACATGTACTCCGACGGCAGCAGCGAGGAGATCGTCGGGCGCGCCCTCGCCGACTTCGCCCGTCGCGAGGACGTGGTCATCGCGACCAAGCTGTTCTACCCGATGGGCGGCGACCCCGCCACCGGCGGACTGTCGCGCCAGGCCGTGCTCACGCAGATCGACGAGAGCCTCCGCCGCCTCGGCACCGACTACGTCGACCTCTACCAGATCCACCGCTGGGACCCCGAGGTCCCGATCGAGGAGACGATGGAGGCGCTCGACGAGGTCGTCACGGCCGGCAAGGCACGCTTCATCGGCGCCTCGTCGATGTATGCCTGGCAGCTCGCCCAGGCCCAGCATGCCGCCGACCTCAACGGCTGGACGCCGTTCATCTCGATGCAGGATCAGTACAACCTCGTCCAGCGTGAGGAGGAGCGCGAGATGCACCCGTTCTGCCTCGACGAGGGCATCGGCGTGATCCCGTGGAGCCCGCTCGCGCGCGGCCGGCTGACCCGCGACTGGGACGACCTCAGCACGACGCGCAGCGGAGCCGACGAGGTCGCGAAGGGCTACTACCGGCAGGCCGAGGAGTCCGACCGCGCGATCTCCGCCGCCGTCGGCGAGATCGCCGCCGAGCGTGGAGTGTCCCGCGCCCAGGTCGCCCTCGCCTGGGTGCGCCAGCACGACGTCGTCGCGGCCCCGATCGTCGGCGCGACCAAGCCGCTGCACCTCTCCGACGCCGTCGCCTCGCTCGAGATCACCCTTAGCGGTGACGAGATCGCCAGACTCGAGGAGCCGTACGTTCCACGGCTCCCCGAGTTCTGACGGTCACTTCCAGACGCGCACGTAGTCGACCGCGGTGGTGGCCGGCAACGGCGTCGAGTCGGTCACGGCGTTGGAGCCTTGCCCCAGCGCCTGCGTCAGCGCCACCATGAACGGCTGGTCGAACGGCTTCGAGCCGTCGCTCAGCGTGTGCGACATGCAGGTCTTCCCGTCGTACTTGATCGTGATCGCGGTCGGCGTCCACTCCGCGACGTAGGAATGGAACGCCGAGACGTCGCTGATCATGCAGTAGTTGTTCGTCAAGGTCGTGTCGTCCGCTGCCGAGTCGTAGTGCAGGTAGGGGATGACCCTGTCCGGGTACTGCGAGTAGAACTCGGCGATGTCGATCTCGCCCGAACCGGGCCAGGCGCCGTACTTGTTCGGGTCGACCGGCCACAGCCAGAGCGCGCTCTGGAGGCCGGCGACCTTGGCAGCGGGGAACTTCGCCCGGATCTCGAACCTGCCGTACGCCTGGGCGAACCGGCCGTACGTGCTGACCATGCCGCTGGTGTATCGCGTCAGGTAGCCGCCGCCGGGATAGGCGCACAGGAAGCTGCTGGCCTCGCGCCGAGTCGTCAGGTAGAGCGCGCCACCGGACACCGACACGTTGTTGGGGTTGTCGACGAAGCACTCACCACCATTTTGGTAGCCGCTCGTCAAGGTCTGCTGCGCTATCCACTTGCTCCCGTCCAGTCGGGTGCCATCGAAGTTGTCGACGAACGTGCACACCCAGCGTGAGCCGCCGGCCTTGACGATCGTGGTGCCGCAGTTCGGTGCCGCCGGCGCCTTGGGCGCCTTGGGCGCGGCCTCGGCCGGGGCGGCAGTGAGCAGTGCGGCGACGGCGAACGCCGCGAGAACCGCGGCACCCACGCGTCGAGGCGTGGTAAATCGATATTGCATCGTGAGACTCCCTCGTGATGCGCCATGAAGGCGACGAGCCCCCGAACCATTCACCTCTGCACGCCCGCGGACTCCCTGTGCCGCGGACTCGCGATGTCGGACCACCGAAACTGCACCGTGGTGCAGCTCTCCCTTCGGTGGACGCCAACGCGGCTTCCGTGAATGCCAGCTCCCTCTTGACATTCCGACGGTAACCGCATTCCCGTTCGCATCGCAGGGAAAACGATGAATCAGGCTGTCTCCTGCGGCAGCGGATTCGGAGTGAGAAATGTCGACCATGCCGAGCTCCTGGTGACGTGGGGTGAGCACATCTTGGAACCTCAGCCTTGAGAAAAGTTTGAGATCGAGTGGGGCACGTCACACCAACCAAATGGAGAGTTCTTTCCGTTTATACCCTAGAGTGAAACGGAAGATACTTTCCACTTCTGCTTTCTGGAGTTCCCCATGACTGACACCCTGGTCGTCGACCGGCCACGGCCGACCCCGCCCGATCACACGGACAACCCTCACCACGCGACCCGCTGGTTGATCCTCGGCGTCATCGCCCTGGCGCAGCTGATGGTCGTCCTCGACGCGACGATCGTGAACATCGCACTTCCCACCGCGCAGGAGTCGCTCGGCTTCTCGAACGACAACCGGCAGTGGATCGTGACCGGGTACGCCCTGGCGTTCGGCTCGCTGCTCCTGCTCGGCGGCCGCCTGAGCGACCTGGTCGGCCGCAAGCCGATGTTCATCGTCGGCCTGATCGGCTTCGCCGCGGCCTCCGCGATCGGCGGTGCCGCACAGAACTTCGAGATGCTCGTGTCGGCGCGCGTCGCCCAGGGCATCTTCGGGGCCCTCCTGGCTCCCGCGGCGCTGTCGCTGCTGACCGTCACGTTCACTGATGCCGCCGAGCGCGCCAAGGCGTTCGCGATATTCGGCGCGATCTCCGGTGGCGGTGGCGCGATCGGCCTGATGCTCGGCGGAGCGCTGACCGAGTACCTGTCCTGGCGCTGGTGCCTGTACGTCAACGTGCCGATCGCCGTCATCGCGGTGATCGGCGGCGCCCTGATGCTCAAGAAGCAGACCCGCGAGGAGAACCCGCCCAAGCTCGACATCCCCGGCACGGCCGTCGTGGTCGCCGGCCTGGTCTCGTTCGTCTACGGCCTCGCCAACGCCGAGTCCGACGGCTGGTCGAGCGCCACCACGCTGATCTGCATCGGAGTCGGCCTGACCCTGCTCGCGGTGTTCGCCGTGGTGGAGAGCCGCGTCGAGAACCCGCTGCTTCCCCTGCACATCGTCTGGGACCGTACGCGGGGCGGATCGTTCCTCACCGTCGCGATCATCGGACTCGGACTGTTCGCGGTGTTCCTGTTCCTGACCTACTACGTCTCGCTGACGCTGGGCTACTCGCCGCTCAAGACCGGGTTCGCCTTCACACCGATGATCCTCGGCATCATGGCCACGGCTACCGGGTTCTCCGGAGTCGTCGCCCGCATCGGGCCGAAGATCCCCGTCTTCGCCGGCATGATGCTCGCTGCCGTGGGGCTCGTCCTGTTCGCACAGCTCGAGCTCGACAGCACGTACGCCGCCAACATCCTGCCCGGCCTCGTCATCACCGGGCTGGGTGTCGGACTGGCCATGGCGCCGGCGTTCAGCGCCGCGACCTCGGGAGTCGACGCCGAGCACGCAGGCGTCGCCTCAGCGGCGGTCAACACGTTCCAGCAGATCGGCGGCTCGATCGGCACCGCCGTGCTCAGCGCCTTCGCCGCGACCGCCGCGACGAACTACCTCGACGGCAAGACGCCGACCCCGCAGCACCAGGCACTCGCCGCGATGGAGAGCTACACCACCGTGTTCTGGTGGGGTGCGGGGATCTTCGCGGTCGGGGCCGTCATCTGCGGGCTCCTGCTGCGGCCGGGACCCATCGCAGTCGACCCCGATGCGGCACCTGTCATGGCGCACTGACGCAGCGCCACACCCTGCCCGCGACCCGTCACGGCCATCGGCCGGGTGGGTCGTGGGCTGTTCGGAGATCAGCGCTGGGCGAGCACCTGTACGTGGCAGGGGCCGTCGTCACTGGTCGCGGGCAGGTTGTTGATCACGAACTTCGTGGATCCGCCGGCGGCGACGTTGGCCACCTGTCGGGTCTTGGCCTTCTCGGCACCGCCCGCCGCCGCGCCGACGTAGACCGTGACCTGGAACGTGACCCTGGCCTTGGTCCGGTTGGCGAGGTAGCCCGACGTGTTCCACAGGCCCTTCGACGTCTTCGCGCAGCGGAACTTCGAGAGCGCCTCGGGAGCCGGTGTTCCCTTCGGCGGTGCAACCGTCGGCTTGGTCGTGGCCGTGGTCGGCGCCGGGGTCGTCGTGACTGAATCGGAGGGCTGGTCGCCCGAACCGCCGCCGCAGCCGGCGAGCACCAGGAGGAGAGCCACCGCCAACGTACGCATGAGGTCATCCCATCATGCGTCGACGGCGTCAGGCCGGAGGCGCGCTCCTACCCACACTGCCTTCGCAACCCATGGGGCGTTCGAGATACTATGACGTCCTACTAACTGAGGAGCACCATGAGTGGGATCGACAGGGTCGGCGTGATCGGCGGCGGACTGATGGGATCAGGCATCACCGAGGTCGCAGCCCGCGCTGGGCTCGACGTGGTCGTGGTCGAGGTCAACGTCGACGCGGTCAAGGCGGCGTCCGAACGCGTCGAGAGCTCGCTGCGCAAGGCCGAGTCGCGCGGCAAGATCACCGCCGACGAGGTCACCGCGGTGCTCGACCGGATGAGGTTCACCGACGACCTGGAGCTGTTGGCCGACCGGGACCTGGTCGTCGAGGCCGCATCCGAGGACGAGACCACCAAGCTCGACCTGTTCCGCCGGGTCGGCCAAATCCTGGACAAAGACGACGCGATCCTCGCGTCCAACACCTCCTCGATCCCGATCGTCAAGCTCGGCGCCGTGTCGGGACGCGCGCACCACGTGATGGGTGTGCACTTCTTCAACCCGGCACCTGTCATGCAGCTCGTCGAGCTCATCCCCTCACTCACCACGTCGTCCGAGACGCTGGACCGTATGCGTACGTGGGTCACCGACACGCTCGGCAAGAAGCCGATCGACGCCACCGACCGGGCCGGGTTCGTCGTCAACAGCCTGCTGGTGCCCTACCTGCTGTCGGCGATCCGCATGTACGAAGCCGGCTACGCCTCCGCCGAGGACATCGACCGCGGCATGGTGCTGGGCTGCGGCCACCCCATGGGACCCCTCGCCCTGTCGGACTTGATCGGCCTGGACACCCTGAAGGCGATCGGCAAGTCGATGTACGACGAGTTCAAGGAGCCGCTCTACTCGCCGCCACCGCTGCTGGACCGCATGGTCGACGCCGGGCTGCTCGGCAAGAAGACCGGGCAGGGCTTCTACGGCTACGAGAAGTAGCTCCTAGTCGATGACGCGGTCGTCGCGGTGGGCCGCGAAGAACTCGGCCTGCTGCGCCATGATCTCCCGCATGCCGGCCCCCTTCGGCACGCCGTAGACCGTCCCCCCGAAGTCGAGCGTGCTCTGGATCATCCAGATCTCGTCGTGCCGGTCCGGCGCGAACATCTGCGCCGGGTCGCCGACCGCGACCCAGCCGATCGGCAGCGACTCACCGGGGCCGATGCGGGAGTTGACCTGCAGCACGCTGTTGATGCGCATCTCGGACCCGCTCTCGACGGCCGATCCCGGGAACAGCGACGCGCCCGTGGCGATGAACACCTCGTCGGCGATCGTCGCCCCGTTGACGTGGGCGTGCGGGCCGATCATCACGTCGTTGCCGATCGACACGGGATGGCTCGCCCGGCCGCGTACGAGTGCGTGCTCCATGACGACGACCCGCGCTCCGATCGACACGCTGCCGTCCTCGGCCGTGATGACGGCACCGTGCAGGATGCGGGCGTCGGCGCCGATCGTGACGTCTCCGCTGATGACCGCCGACTGAGCGACGTACGCGGTCGGGTCGATGCGTGGGCTGGCGCC
Organism: Aeromicrobium sp. P2_G6; assembly: GCF_056403535.1. NCBI lineage: Bacteria > Bacillati > Actinomycetota > Actinomycetes > Propionibacteriales > Nocardioidaceae > Aeromicrobium > Aeromicrobium sp. P2_G6. The sequence goes on from NZ_JBFUFH010000001.1 coordinate 715,009, forward strand.
GCGGTGCTCGATCATCATGGTCCGACGGTATCCCTCGGCCGGTCGGAGCCTGGCGGTCTCACACCAGCTCGCCACGGCGGCGCGCCCGCAACACAGCCTCTCCGCGGGTGTGCGCGTCGAGCTTTCGCATCGCGTTTCGCAGATAGCTGCGGACGGTCTCGGTGCTCAGACCAAGTCGCGTCGCGACCTCGCTGTTGCCGCAACCCAGCGCGACAAGGCTCAACACGTCGGTCTCGCGCACGGTCAGCAGTCGTTCCGCCATCGGAGCGACAACGAGGCTGTCCACGATCGCCCGCAGGCGCTCGCCAAGTGCGGTGCCATCAGCCTCGGCCACAAGGCTTCTCAGCTCGGCCTGCACTTCGCGAAGGGCCGCCAGCTCCTGCTGGGTCACCGACTCGTTCGGCTGGATCGCAGCCGCGATCCGACGGTCGACCTCGTCTCGGATCCGTACCTCCTGCTCTACCGCGGTCACGAACGGGCGGGCAGCCGTGATCAGGCGCTCGCCCAACGGGGCCGGTTCACGCGTTCCGAGATAGACCAGTCCTCGCGGCCGGTCGAACACACGGATGGGCAGCGCCAGGATCGAGGTGATGCCCTCGCCGAGGACTGGTCCGTCGTAGTCGTGCGAGATCGTGCGAGCCGTACGGTAGTCGGCCACACCCCGCGGCACCCCCTCCACCCACACCCGTCCGCCCAAGCCGGCATGCGGCGAGATCAGCAGACCTCGGAGGCCCTTGGTGCGCGTTCCGAACAGCTCGGTGATGATCGGGCCGTTCTCGATGTCCATGCCGCCGAACACGACCGGGACGTCGATCGACGAACGCAGTCGTCGCAACGCGGACCGCAAGACGTCGCTGTCACGACTGCGGAGGGGCTCGGGGCTCGGCACGACTACACCTTTTCGGGGGTGGCGGTCTGCTCGACCATTACGTTGAATGGTAGGTGACGGGCGTCACGCCGCGTGCCGTCGACCCACGTCATACCTGGAGGCATACGTGCACTTTCCCCTGACCGTCATGGACTTCCTCGACCGCGCCGTCACGGTCTATCCCGATCGGATCGCGGTGGTCGACGAGCCCAACCAGCCGGCCGAGTCGTGGGGCGAGATCACCTACGCCGAGATGGGTCGCCGGGCTCGCGCCCAGGCTGCGTCGCTGGACGAGATGGGGGTGCCGGTCGGTGGCCGGGTCGCGATCGTGTCGCAGAACTCTGCCCGGCTGTTGACGTCGTTCTTCGGTGTCTCGGGCTGGGGGCGGGTGCTGGTGCCGATCAACTTCCGTCTCGCGGTCGCCGAGATCCGCTACATCGTCGAGCACTGCGGTGCTGAGGTGCTGATGGTCGACCCCGACCTGCGCCACCTGGTCGACGAGGTCGAGTGCAAGCGGACGTTCGTGCTGGGTGAGGACGACGACAAGATCTGGGGTTCGACGGCCGAACCGCAGCCGTGGGCGGGCGACGAGGGTGCGACCGCGACGATCAACTACACGTCCGGCACCACGGCCAGGCCCAAGGGCGTACAGCTGACGCACCGCAACAACTGGCTCAACGCGACGGTGTTCGGGTGGCAGGCGTCGGTGTCGGACCGTGACGTCTATCTGCACACGTTGCCGATGTTCCACGCCAACGGCTGGGGTCACCCGTTCGCCGCGACCGGGATGGGCGCCAAGCATGTGGTGCTGCGGCAGGTCGACGGCACCGAGATCCTGCGGCGCATCGAGCAGCACGGGGTCACCTACCTGTGCGCGGCCCCAGCTGTGGTGACCGCTGCCCTGGACGGCGCGAAGACCTGGGACGGTGAGATCCCCGGCCGTGATCGCGTGCGCATCATCGTCGCGGGTGCCCCGCCGCCGACGCGCACGATCGAGCGCGTACGCGAGGAGCTGGGCTGGGAGTTCATCCAGATCTACGGCCTCACCGAGACCGCGCCATTGTTGACGATGTCGCGTATGCGTGCCGAGTGGGACGACCTCGACCCGCACCAGCAGGCCCTCAACCTGGGCCGGGCCGGAGCGCCGGTGATCGGCGTCCGCATGAAGATCGACGATGAAGGTGAGGTGCTGGCGCAGTCCAACCACAACCTCGAGGCGTACTGGGACAACCCCGAAGCAACCGCTGAGGCGCAGGCCGACGGCTGGTTCCACACCGGTGACGGCGGCACGTTCGAGGACGGCTACATCGCGATCGCCGACCGCAAGAAGGACGTCATCATCACCGGGGGCGAGAACGTCTCGTCGATCGAGGTCGAGGACGCCCTCAACTCGCACCCGTCCGTGCGCGAGGTCGCCGTGATCGGCATCCCCGACGAGAAGTGGGGCGAGCTCATCACCGCCCTGGTCGTGCTGGATCCCGACGAGGAACCGGTCGACCAGGCGGGCCTCATCGCGCACTGCCGCGAGCACCTCGCGGGCTACAAGTGTCCCAAGAAGATCGAGTTCCGCGACGAGCTGGCTCGCACCGCCACCGGCAAGCTGCAGAAGTTCAAGCTCCGTCAGCCCTACTGGGAGGGCCACGACCGCCAGGTCAACTGACCCGGCGATCAGCTAGAGGCTGGGTGCCCTGAGCTGTGCCGAGAGTGGGCAGTCGAAGGGGTCACGGGCGCGGAGGCCGACGTTGTTGAGGTAGTCGACCACGATCGCGTACGAGTGGAAGAGCCCGACCTCCATGTAGTCGATACCCTCGCGCTCGCAGTGCGCGCGGACGAGCGGCTGCGCCTTCTTGAGGTTGCAGCGCGGCATGTTGGGGAACAGGTGGTGCTCGATCTGGTAGTTGAGCCCGCCCATCGCCCAGTCGACGACGGGGTTTCCGCGCACGTTGCGCGACACCATGACCTGGCGGCGCAGGAAGTCGAGCTTCATCTCCGGCGGGATGATCGGCATGCCCTTGTGGGCCGGCGCGAACGACGCTCCGAGGCAGAAGCCGAACACCGCCATCTGGATCGCGAAGAACGACAGCGCCTTGCCCAGCGGGAGGAACGTCAGGAGCACCGCGACGTATGCCGTGAGGCGCGAGACCACGAGGAACAGCTCGAGGCGGCGCCACGGCTGGTTGGACTCCTTGTCGCGGGCAGCCCGGATCGACTCGGCGTGCAGGTTGAGACCCTCGAGCGTCAGCAATGGGAAGAACAGCCAGCCCTGGCGCTTGACGAACCAGCCGGCGAATCCCTCGGTGCGTTGGGCCACGATGCCGGGGGTGAACGCGATCGCGCCGGCGCCGATGTCGGGGTCATAGCCCTCGAGGTTGGGGCCCTTGTGGTGCATGTTGTGCTTGGCTCGCCACCACGCGAAGCTCAGCCCGGCGAACGCGCCGGCGAGGATGCGTGCGGTCCAGGAGTTCCATGCCGCGGAGTTGAACATCTGGCGATGCGCCGCGTCATGACCGAGGAAGCCGAACTGCGTCACGATCACGCCGAGGGCCGCGGCGAGGATGAGCTGGAACCAGGAGTTGCCGAGCCAGAAGAATCCGGCCCAGATCGCGAAGAACGCGCCGACGTGCGCGCCGATCTGCAACCAGTAGTAGATGTGGGCCCGCTCCAGCAGGCCGGACGCCTTGACGTCCTGCATCAGCTCGGTGAAGTGACTCACGTAGCGCTCGTTGGGAGCGGAGTCGATCTGTGCTTCCTGAGTCATCTGCGGCACCCTCCGCCGGATTGCACGCATCATCGGGGCCTTCCGCCGCGGACTGTCTACGCCTCTTCATCATGGCACGCTCGCGGCACACCTTGACCTGAGAAGTTTTCGTGAGTCCTTCGTCGCAGGTCAGCGAGCTAGCTCAAAACGAGCAGGAGGTCTCCGCCCTCGGCCTGGCGGGTGTCGGGGATGACGAGGCGCTCGACGGTGCCCGCGTTGGGGCTCGTGATCGATGCCTCCATCTTCATGGCCTCGATCGTCGCAACGGTCTGGCCGGCCTCGACGGTGTCACCCTCGGCGACGGTCGCGTGCACGACGCCGGCGAACGGGACGGCGACGTGCCGCGGGTTGCCGGTGTCGGCCTTCTCGGCCGCAGCCACCTTGGAGTCGACGGAACGATCGCGGATCTCGGTCGGCCGCAGCTGGCCGTTGATCGTGCCGAGCACGTTGCGCATGCCCCGCTCGTCGGCGTCGCCGATGGCCTCGATGCCGAACAGCAGTAGGTTGCCCTCGGAGACCTCGACCTCGGTCTCGTTGTCGTTGCGCAGTCCGTAGAGGAATGCACCGGTGGGCACGGACGTGAGGTCGCCGAACTCGGCCTGCGCCTTGTCGAAGTCCTGCGTCGGCCCGGGGAACAGCAGCCGGTTGAGGGTGTGACGCCGGTCGTCGACGAGTCCAGCGCGTTCCTCGGCGGTCAGCTCGGTGACCTTGGGCTTGGCGTTGCGACCCTCGAGGGCCTTGGTGCGGAACGGCTCGGGCCAGCCTCCGGGCGGGTCGCCGAGCTCGCCGGACAGGAAGCCGATGACCGACTCCGGGATGTCGAACGACGCCGGGTCGTCGGCGAACGCCTGGGGGTCGGCGCCGACCGCGACGAGGTGCAGCGCGAGGTCGCCGACGACCTTGGACGACGGCGTCACCTTGACGACGTTGCCGAGGATGTCGTTCGCCGCGGCGTACATGTCCTCGATCTGCTCGAACTTCTCGCCGAGGCCAAGAGCGATGGCCTGCTGGCGCAGGTTGGACAGCTGTCCGCCGGGGATCTCGTGACGGTAGACCCGGCCGGTCGGCGCCGGCAGGCCGGACTCGAACGGCGCATAGAGGCGGCGAGTGGCCTCCCAGTAGGGCTCGAGCGCGTTGACCGCGTCGATGTCGAGGCCGGTCGTACGTTCGGAGTGGTTCGTCGCCGCGACCAGTGCCGACATCGGCGGCTGGCTCGTGGTGCCGGCCAGCGCAGCGGAGGCGGCGTCGACGGCGTCCACGCCGGCCTCGATCGCCGCGACCAAGGTGGCGAGCTGGCCGCCGGGGGTGTCGTGCGTGTGCAGGTGCACCGGCAGGTCGAAGCGCTCACGCAACGCGCGTACGAGCGTACGAGCCGCGGGCGCCCGCAGGAGCCCGGCCATGTCCTTGATCGCCAGCACGTGCGCACCGGCGTCGACGATGCGGTCGGCGAGCTCGAGGTAGTAGTCGAGCGTGTAGAGCTTCTCGTCCGGGTTGGACAGGTCGGCGGTGTAGCAGAGTGCGACCTCGGCGACCGCGGTGCCGGTCGCGCGCACGGCCTCGATCGCCGGGCGCATCTGGTCGACGTCGTTGAGCGCGTCGAAGATGCGGAAGATGTCGATGCCGGTCGCGGCCGCCTCGTGGACGAACGCGTCGGTGACCTCGGTCGGGTAGGGCGTGTAGCCCACGGTGTTGCGGCCGCGCAGCAGCATCTGCAGGCAGATGTTGGGCGCCGCCTCCCGCATCGCGGCGAGTCGCTCCCACGGGTCCTCCTTGAGGAATCGCAGCGCCACGTCGTACGTCGCACCGCCCCACGCCTCGATGCTCAACAGCTGCGGAGTCGTCCGTGCGACATACGGGGCGACGGTCACGAGGTCGCGCGTACGTACGCGGGTCGCGAGCAGCGACTGGTGGGCGTCGCGGAACGTCGTGTCGGTGACCCCGACGGTGTCGCGCTGGCGCAGGGCTGCGGCGAATCCCTCGGGCCCGAGCTCGAGCAGGAGCTGGCGCGATCCGGCCGGCGGAGCGACGGAGAGGTCGACCTTGGGCAGCTTGGTACGGGGGTCGACGACGGTCGGTGCGGCGCCGTTCGGCTTGTTGACGGTGACATCCGCGAGCCAGGACAAGATCTTGCCGGCCGGGTCGGACGCGCCGTGCGCCTCGAGCAGCTCGGGGTGGCCCTCGATGAACGTCGTGGTGACGTGGCCCGCGCGGAAGTCGGGGTTGGCCAGCAGGCCCTTGAGGAACGGGATGTTGGTCGAGACGCCGCCGACATGGAACTCGCCGAGTGCGCGCTCGGCGCGGGTCACGGCTGCCTCGAAGTCGCGACCGCGGCAGGTCAGCTTGGACAGCATCGAGTCGAAGTGGGCGCTGACGACGGCGCCGGTGAAGGTCGTGCCACCGTCGAGGCGTACGCCCGGGCCACCCGGGGAGCGGTAGGACGTGATCGTGCCGGTGTCGGGACGGAAGCCGTTGGCCGGGTCCTCGGTCGTGATGCGGCACTGCAGGGCGAAGCCCCTAGCCTTGATCGCAGTCTGGTCGGCGAGGTCGAGCTCGGCCAGCGTCGCGCCGGCGGCGATCTGCATCTGCGCCTGCACGAGGTCGACGTTGGTGACCTCCTCGGTCACGGTGTGCTCGACCTGGATGCGCGGGTTCATCTCGATGAAGACGTAGCGGCCGTCGGCGCCGAGCAGGAACTCGACGGTGCCGGCGCACGAGTAGTTGATCGACTCAGCGAACTTCACCGCGTCGGCGCACATCGCCTTGCGGGTCGCCCGGTCGAGGTTGGGCGCCGGAGCGATCTCGACGACCTTCTGGTGCCGGCGCTGCACCGAGCAGTCACGCTCGCGCAGGTGGACGACGTTGCCGCGCTGGTCGGCGAGGATCTGGACCTCGATGTGCCGCGCGTCGACCACGGCCTCCTCGATGAAGCAGGTCGGGTCGCCGAACGCGCCGTCGGCCTCGCGCATCGCCGCCTCGATCGACTCGCGGAGCTTGGCCGGGTCGTCGACCCGGCGCATGCCGCGGCCGCCACCACCGGCGACGGCCTTGACGAACAGGGGATAGGTCAGCACGTCCGAAGCCGACATCAGCTCGTCGACATCGGCAGACGGCTCGACCGAGTTGAGCGTCGGCACTCCGGCGGCCTTGGCGGCGGCGATCGCCGATGCCTTGTTGCCGGTCAGCTCCAGGACCTGGCGGGGCGGACCGATGAACGTGATGCCAGCCCGCTCACAGGCCTCGGCGAGGTCGGGGTTCTCCGACAGGAATCCGTAGCCCGGGTAGATCGCGTCGGCGCCACTCTGCACCGCGACCTCGACGATCGCTTGGGGATCGAGGTACGCGCGTACGGGGTGACCCCGCTCGCCGATCTCGTACGCCTCGTCGGCGCGCACCCGATGCTCGGAGCCACGGTCCTCGTGGGGGAACACGGCAACGGTCTGGGCACCCAGCTCATGGGCAGCACGGATCGCCCTGATGGCGATCTCACCACGGTTGGCGACGAGAATCTTCTGGAACAACGGGATCGTCCTTGCTCGGCGGAAGCGTCGGGGTCAACCTATCGTCCGCGTGCTAGGAACACATTGCGAGGGTTCCCTCATGTTTTCGGGACGGGTTGTCCCGGTGTCGCTCGTAGTGGGCTAGCGGCGCTTCTTGTGCCAGATCACGACGTGCTGGTCGGCGATCAGGGCCGGGAGGTTCTGCGGGAGCTTGGTCTGTGCGAGCTCGGCCTGCAGCTCGGCGACCTTCTCCTGGAGCGCCAGCACCTGGTTCTCCAGCTCGATGACGCGCTTGACGCCCTCGAGGCCGAGGCCCTCGGCGGTGAGCCGCGCGACGGTGCGCAACAGCTCGATGTCACGCAACGAGTAGCGGCGTCCCCCGCCACCCGTGCGGCCGGCCGCGACCAGCCCGAGCCGGTCGTACGTCCGCAGGGTCTGCGGGTGAAGACCCGACAGCTCGGCCGCCACGCTGATCACGAAGACCTTGGCCTCGGGCCCCGGAGGGCTGAAAGGAGTGGAGCTCATCACGTCACCGCCTCGAACAATCCATCACGCGGCGAGGATGTGCCACGCAGCTCTCGCAGGGTCTCGACTGCCGCCTTGGCCTCGGCGGGCAGCTCGGTCGGCACCTGCACCTCGACCGTGACGAGCAGGTCGCCCCGGCCGCCGGTCTTCTTCATCGCGCCCTTGCCGGTGGCCCGGAACGTACGTCCGTTGGGCGTGCCGGCCGGGATCTTGATGCGTACGGGAGGTCCGTCGAGCGTCGGCACCTGGATCTGCGCTCCGAGCGCGGCCTCGTCGAACGCGACGGGAACCGTGATCGTGAGGTGGTCGCCCTTGCGGCCGAACAGCTTGTGCGGCTCGACGTGCACCACGAGGAACAGGTCACCGGCGGGGCCGCCGGCGTCGCCCTTGCCACCCTTGCCCTTGAGCCGAATGCGCTGGCCGTCCTTGACGCCCGCGGGCACCTTGACGTTGAGCGTGCGGCTGGAGGGCGCACGGCCTGATCCGCGGCAGACGTCGCACGGATGCTCGACGATGAGCCCGCGGCCGCGGCACTGGTCGCACGGCTCGGTCATCGCGAACAGTCCGCCCGCAGCACCGGTCTGCATGCCGCTGCCCTGGCACTTGCTGCACACCTTCGGCACGGTGCCTGGCCGCGCGCCCGTGCCGTGACAGTTGGCGCAGGCCTCGTCGCTCGTCATGCGCAGCGGCAGGGTCGCCCCCTCGACGGCCTGCTCGAAGGTGATCGTCGCCTCGGTCTCGAGGTCGTCACCCTTGCGGGGCTGCGGCTGGCGCGGACGACCTCGCCCACGCCCGCCGAACAGCCCGCCGAACAGGTCACTGACGTCGAAGTCGGCCTGGCCCGGACCGCCCGGTGGGCGGAATCCGGTATTGCCGCCGCGGAACTGCCCGAACAGCGTGCGCTGCTCGTCGTACTCCTTGCGCTTGTCCTTCGACGACAGGACGGCGTAGGCCTCAGAGACCTCCTTGAAGCGCTCCTCGGCCGCCTTGTTGCCGGGGTTGGAGTCGGGATGGTTGTCGCGCGCGAGCTTGCGATAGGCCTTCTTGATCTCGTCCTGCGACGCATCCTTCTTGACGCCGAGGACCTTGTAGAAGTCCTTGGTCGCCCAGTCACTGGCTGCCATCCCGTCCTCCTTTCCGGTTACTCGTCACTTGTCTTACTCTTCAGGCGCTTCGTCCGCGAGGACGTCGTCCTGTTCTGCCTCTGCCGAAACCGATTCTTCCGGTGCCACGGCCGCCGCGGGGTCGACCACGCCGACAGTGGCGGGACGAAGCACGCGGTCACCGATCTTGTAGCCCGTGCGCAGGACGCTGTCGACCGTCGTGGTCTCCACCTCGGCCGACTCGCCGGCGTGGAACACCGCCTCGTGGTGTGCCGGGTCGAACGGCTCGCCCTTGGCGCCGAACGCCTCGAGCTTGTGCTTGGCCACGGCCTGCTGCAACGAGTCGGCGACAGCCTTGAAGCCACCCTCGAGCTCGCCGTGATCGGCCGCCCGGGAGATGTCGTCGAGCACCGTCAGCAGCGACTGCAGCACGGCGGCCTCACCCTGAGCACGTACGAGCTCACGGTCGCGGTCGACGCGGCGCTTGTAGTTGACGTACTCCGCCTGGAGCCGCTGGAGGTCAGCAGTGCGCTCGGCCAGCTGCTCCTCCAGCGTCGGCACCTTCGGCTCTTCGGGTGTCGGCTCGGCCGGAGCCTCCGCCGGCTGAGTCTCCTCAGCCGGCGGCGTCTCCTGCTCGGGGGCCGAGCCCTCGTCGGGCTGGGTCACTTGGACTCGTCCTTCGACTCACCCTCGGCCGGCTCGTCGTCGACGATCTCGGCCTCGACGACGTCACCGTCATCGTCGGCCGCGTCGGCGGTCGGAGCGTCCGCGCCGGCGGCCTGGGCCTCGGCAGCGGCGTACATCGCCTCACCCATCTTGGAGCTCGACTCGCCGAGCTTGGTCACGGCTGCCTGCACGGCGTCCGCGTCCTCGCCCTTGAGCGCCTCGTTGAGGGCGTCGAGATCGGCCTGCACCTCGGTCTTGACGTCGTCGCCGACCTTGTCGCCGTTCTCCGCCAGGAACTTCTCCGTGGTGTGGGCCAGCGACTCGGCCTGGTTGCGGACCTCGACGGCCTCGCGGCGCTTGCGGTCCTCCTCGGCGTACTGCTCGGCGTCCTTGACCATCTTGTCGATGTCGTCCTTGGACAGCGCCGAGCCGCCGGTGATCGTCATCGACTGCTCCTTGCCGGTGCCGCGGTCCTTGGCGGACACGTTGACGATGCCGTTGGCGTCGATGTCGAACGTGACCTCGATCTGCGGCACGCCGCGCGGCGCCGGGGGCAGCCCGGTGAGCTCGAACGTGGCCAGCAGCTGGTTGCCGGCGGCCATCTCGCGCTCGCCCTGGTAGACCTGGATCGCGACGGACGGCTGGTTGTCGTCGGCCGTCGTGAAGACCTCGGACCGCTTGGTCGGGATCGTCGTGTTGCGCTCGATGAGCTTGGTCATGACGCCGCCCTTGGTCTCGATGCCAAGGCTCAGCGGGGTGACGTCGAGCAGGAGCACGTCCTTGACCTCGCCCTTGAGCACGCCGGCCTGCAGGCTCGCGCCGATCGCGACGACCTCGTCGGGGTTGACGCCCTTGTTGGGCTCCTTGCCACCGGTCATCTCCTTGACCAGTGCGGAGACGGCGGGCATACGGGTCGAGCCGCCGACCAGGACGACGTGGTCGATCGCGCTGAGCTGGATGCCGGCGTCCTTGATCACGCTGTTGAACGGCGCCTTGGTGCGCTCGAGCAGGTCAGCGGTGATCTTCTCGAACTCCGAGCGGGTCAGCGTCTCGTCGAGGAACACGGGGTTCTTCTCGGCGTCGACCGTGATGTAGGGCAGGTTGATCGAGGTCGAGGACGAGCTCGACAGCTCGATCTTGGCGCGCTCGGCGGCCTCGCGGACACGCGGCATCGCCATCTTGTCCTTGGTCAGGTCCAGGCCCGTGCTGCTCTTGAACCGCGTGACGATCCAGTCGACGATCTTCTCGTCCCAGTCGTCACCACCGAGGTGGTTGTCACCGCTGGTCGCCTTGACCTCGATGACGCCGTCGCCGATCTCGAGCAGGGACACGTCGAACGTGCCGCCACCGAGGTCGAACACCAGGATCGTCTGGTCGTCGCCCTTGTCGAGGCCGTATGCGAGCGCAGCCGCGGTGGGCTCGTTGATGATGCGGCTGACGTTGAGGCCTGCGATCTCGCCGGCCTCCTTGGTCGCCTGACGCTGGTGGTCGTTGAAGTACGCCGGCACGGTGATGACCGCGTCGGTGACGGGCTCACCGAGGTAGGCCTCGGCGTCCCGCTTGAGCTTCTGCAGCACGAACGCCGAGATCTGCTGCGAGTTGAACGTCTTGCCGTCGATCTCGGTCTTCCAGTCCGTGCCGATGTGGCGCTTGACCGAACGGATCGTACGATCGACGTTCGTCACGCCCTGGCGCTTGGCGACCTCACCGGCCAGCACTTCGCCGTCCTTGGCGAACGCGACGACCGACGGGGTCGTACGGGCGCCCTCGGCGTTGGCGATGACGGTGGGCTCGCCGCCTTCGAGTACGGCGACGACCGAGTTGGTCGTGCCGAGGTCAATTCCGACCGCTCTGGCCATGGTGTTTCCTCCTGCTGTTGGGTGCTTTGGGGTGGTTCACGTTTGGGTGTCAACTGACTTGAGTCTGATGTTATCAACTTTGACCTGAGCCGATTCATTCCGGGTCCGGGCAACAAATCCGATAGTTTTCGGACATGAAGTCTCTTGCACGGCCGTTCGCGGTCCTCGCCCTGCTCATCGCCACGCTGGCCGCTTGCGGCGGGAGCGGCTCGGACGACAAGGCCGACACCGGGCCGACGAAGAACACCGCAGCAGCGCTCGACGCGAAGCCCGCCGACGGCGACACGATCACCACCGACGACTTCAGTTACACCGTGCCGAAGGACTGGAAGGAACAGCCGGAGTCGAGCGCACTCACGCTGGCCGTCGACTCGAAGGACCCCGACGGCTTCTCCGACAACATCAACGTCGTGGCCGACAAGACGATCGTCGGGATCAAGGGTGACAAGCTCGAGGACGCCGTGGAGCAGGTCCTCGCGAACGCCAAGGCGACCGACGTCACGATCAAGGACCGGGTGCAGGTTGACGGCGAGGAAGCCATCCATGTCGGTGCGATCTTCGACCTCAACGGCACGAAGTACCGGACCGAGCAGTACGCCCTCGCGCACGGCGACTCCGGCTATGTCGTGACCGTGTCGTTCAGCCCGGACGTACCGGCGGCAGAACGCGACGCGGTCAGCGAGTCGATCCTCACCACGTGGAAATGGAAATCCTGAGACGGGTTCTGCAACCCCGCACGGCGTGGGTCTACTGTGACGGCATGAACGAGGCTGACAACCGCAGTGACGCGTGGGCGCGCGCTGCCCATGAGCTGGTGACCGAGACGGCTTCGCGCCAGATCTCCCGGGACATCGCACACCTGGCCGAGATCGAGGTCGACAGCCATGGCACCCATGCGGTCTCGCCGCCCGAGGGCTATCAGGCGCCGCCGTCCGGCGTGATCACGACACACGTGCTCGCCCGCTCCCGCGACGTCCCCGAGGCAAGCGTCGAGACCCGGGTCGCCGTGTGGGTCGCCAAGGAGGCCAACGAGCCCGCCGTTCTCCTGACACGCGTCGGCAGCGACCGGGTCCTCGAGCTCTCCGCTTCGGATCTCGAGCCGGAGCCGACCCAGCAGGCCAAGAGCCAGGTCAACGACTACGTCGCCGTCGTCATCGCCCACATGGTGTCGTCGCTCAACGCGGCGATGCAACGCACGTACGGTCACGAGTCCGAGGTCGGCGAGGCGGAATACGGCGAGAGCTGACTCCGGTCAGTCGGACACGGCGGCGGCGCGCTCGAGCAGCAGGGCCCGTTCGCGCTCGTTCTGGGTGAGCCCGGCCGCGCGCTCGAACTCAGCCCGCGCCTCCTCGGCACGGCCGAGCTTGGCCAGCAGGTCGCCGCGCACGCTGGGCAGCAGGTGATAACCCTCGAGCGCCGGTACGTCCAGCAGCTGGTCCGCGAGGGCGAGGCCGACAGCAGGGCCCTCGGACATCGCGAGGGCCACGGCGCGGTTGAGCTCGACGACCGCCGAGCCGGACAGCACGGCGAGCGACTCGTACAGCTGGGCGATGCGTGCCCAGTCTGTCTCGTCCGCCGTACGGGCGCGCACGTGGCACGCGGCGATGCCGGCCTGCAGGACGTACGGGCCGGGCGGCCGTCCCAGGGCCTCGGCCCGCTCGAGCGCGGCGAGGCCACGGCGGATCAGGAGCTGGTCCCACCGTGAACGGTCCTGCTCGAGCAGGAGGACCGGGGTGCCGTCGGCGTCGGTGCGGGCTGCTGCACGGGAGGACTGGATCTCCATCAGCGCGACCAACCCGTGCACCTCGGGCTCGGCAGGCGCCAAGGTCGCCAGGATCCGGCCGAGCCGTACGGCCTCGTCGCACAGCGCCGGACGGAGCCAGTCATCACCGGCCGTCGCCGAATAGCCCTCGTTGAACAACAGGTAGAGCACGCCGAGAACCGCCGAGAGTCGGGAGGCGCGCTCGTCCTCCGCGGGCTCCTCCATCGGTGCGCCGACCTCGGCGAGCGTCTTCTTGGCTCGCGTGATGCGTGCGCCGATCGTCGCCTCCGAGGTGAGGAACGAGCGGGCGATCTCCTTGGTCGTGAGGCCCGCAAGCAGCCGGAGGGTCAGCGTGACCTGGGCGTCGGACGAGAGCGCCGGGTGGCAGCAGATGAACATCAGGCGCAGGACGTCGTCCTCGACGTGGTCTATCGACGACTCGATGCCGGCCACGACAACCTCCTGGTGCTGCCCGATCTCGCCGTACGCACGGTCCTGCCGTTCGCGGCGACGGAACGTGTCGATCGCGCGGCGCTTGGCCACCGACATCAGCCAGGCGCCCGGCTTGTCCGGGATGCCGGACTCGGGCCACTGCGCGAGCGCCGCCTCGAGGGCGTCCTGCGCGAGGTCCTCGGCTAGCCCGACGTCGCGGGTGATCCGGACGAGTGCGGCGACGAGCTTCGTCGACTCGACGCGCCACACCGCCTCGACCGAGCGGTGGAGGTCTTGATCGGCCATGACACCGATCCAACCACCACCGCCCGGAGGCAGGAACTACTCCTGCGGAGGCGTACCCCGTCAGCCGTCGGTGAGGCTGCCGGCCACCTGACGCAGCTCGGTGACGACCTCGAGGTCCGGCCAGTGCTCGGCGTGCAGCTCGACGAAGCCGCGCGTCCAGGCCGCCGCATCCTCGGGTGTCGGTGCGTCGATCAGCATGAATCCGCCGACGACCTCCTTGGTCTCCGCGAACGGCCCGTCGGTCATCATGACCTCGCCGCCCCGTGATGCGACGCGAATCGCGGCGGAGGTCGGCGTCAGACCGGCATCGGTGACGACCTTGGCGTGACGTTCGTCCGCCACGTGGGCGAACATGGCGTCGATCAGCTCGGCGGGAGGCTCCTCGGCGCGGTTCTCATCGACATGGATCAGTACGACATAGCGCATCTCGATCACATCCCCGGCTGGGCGTCGTCAGGACCGAAGACCTGGCGGACCACGCTGGTGCCCTCGAAGCCGGGCCACGTGTCCAGGTGGATCTGCATGAAGCGGCGCGACCACTCGACCGCCTCGTCGACGGAGCGAACCTCGTACATCCCGTAGCCGCCGATGACCTCCTTGGCCTCGGCGAAGGGACCGTCGGTGACCGTCAGCTTGCCGCCGGAGATGCGGATGTGCGGGCTGGTCTCGATCGCGGCGAGGCCACCCTGGTCGACGACGACGCCCGCGGCGACGGCTTCGGCACCGAACGCACCGATGGCCTCGAACAGCTCAGGTGGCGGCGGGCCCCACGGCTGTGCGGGGTCGGACTCGATGTAGCTCAGGAATCGCATGATGTCTCCTTGTGTCGGCGGCGGCCCGTCCGGACCAGCCTTTCACTCGTACGTCGTCCGGCGGGGCCGGAAATCGACACGGACCCGGAAAGAATCTCGAGAATTTTTCCGCGACACGGAGCCGACTAGATTGGCCATCGTGACCGACACCGCTCCACGCTCGTCCAAGAAGGCCGAGCAGACCCGGCAGTCGATCATCGACGCGGCGATGCGGCTGTTCCGGTCAGGCGGCTACGACCAGGCGACAATGCGGGCGATCGCGGACGAGGCCGGCGTCTCGGTCGGCAATGCGTACTACTACTTCTCGTCCAAGGAACACCTGATCCAGGCGTACTACGACCAGATCCAGGCCGCGCACGCCGAAGCCGCCGAGGCGCCGCTCAGCAGCGAGGACGGCTTCACGGATCGGCTGCGCGGGGTGCTCCTCGCCTGGGTCGACGTGGCCGAGCCGTACCACGAGTTCGCCGGCAAGTTCTTCAAGAATGCCGCGGAGCCGAGCAGTCCGCTGTCACCCTTCAGCGAGGACTCGACAGCGGCGCGCGAGGCCGCGATCGAGCTGCACCGTCGGGTCATCGACGGCTCCGACCTCAAGCTCGCGAAAGGTCTGCGTGAGGAGCTGCCCGAGCTGCTCTGGCTCCTGCAGATGGGCATCGTGCTGTTCTGGGTGCACGACACGAGTGATGGTCAGCAGCGCACCCGCGACCTGGTCGATCAGGCGGTGCCGATCATCGATCGGATGCTGCGGCTGACCCGACTCCCGGGCGTACGCGGTGTGGTCGACGACATCGTTGGCCTGATCCACATGATCAGGCCCTAGGACGCCTCAGCGCAGGGCGTCGACGACGACGCCGATGGCCACCCCGACGATCAGCACGCCGAGCACTGCCGCCAGCAGCACCGGGCCTCCAAAGCCGGGAAGCGGCTCGCCCGTACGCATCGCGCGCTCGGTCGCGCGCCAGCGGGTCCAGGACTGCACGATCGCGACCCCGGCTGCAGCCAGGAGGCACAACGAGGCAATGGTCTTGGCCCACCCATCGAGGTCGAGGGCCGGCGTGTGCACAGCGACGGCACCGGCCACCAGCGCAAGCGAGGTGCGTACCCAGGCGAGGAACGTCCGCTCGTTGGACTGGGACAACCGCGGGTCCGGGTCCTCGCCGTCGTCGAAGACCTGCTTCGGGAATCGGGGGTTCATGTGTGACTCAGGCAAAGGTCGTTTCGCGACTGGCACCCATCGCAGCGGTTCATCTGGCGTACGCAGGAGACATCGCCGCAGTCGGCGACATGATTCGTGGGCGTCTCGCACGTGTCGCAGCTCCCGACCAGCGCGGTGTGGTCCGAGAAGTCCATCGTGATGCGGTCGTCGAAGACATACAGCGAGCCCTCCCAGAGGCCGTCGTCGCCGTATGCCTCGCCGTACGTCGCGATGCCGCCGTCGAGCTGGTAGACCTCCTGGAACCCGCGATGCTTCATGAGCGGCGTGAGCACCTCGCAGCGGATGCCGCCGGTGCAGTAGGTCACGACCGGCTGGTCCTTGAGGTGGTCGTACGCCCCGCTGTCGAGCGCGGCGATGAACTCCCGCGTCGTCTCGACGGGTGGGCGCACGGCACCGGCGAAGTGGCCGATCGCCGACTCGATCTGGTTGCGCCCGTCGAAGAACACGACGTCCTTGGACTCGACGAGGGCGTGCAGCTCGGCCGGTGTCAGGTGCGTGCCGCCGTCCACGACGCCGCCCTCATCGACCTCGAGCTCGTCGGGGGCGCCGAACGTCACGAGCTCGTCGCGCACCTTGACGCTGAGCCTCGGGAAGTCGGCGGTCGTGCCGTCCTCAAGCGCCCGGCCCTCGCTCCACTTGAAGTCGATCTCCTTGAACGGGGCGTAGGCACGGGTCCCGCGGACGTACTTCTTGAGCTGCAGGACGTCGCCGCCGAGCGTCGCGTTGATGCCGTCCTTGGTGATGATGATGCGGCCCCGGACGCCGAGCGAGTCGCAGAGAGTGTGCTGCCAGAGCCGGATCGCCTCGGGGTCGGCCAGCGGCGTGAAGGCGTAGAACAGCAGGACTTTCGGTGTGGCCACGGGGCAATCCTAGGAGGCTCACGACGCAGTCGGCGCGACAGCCTGATGGCCTTGCCGCCCCATGGGGAGTTGAATGGCGTCATGGACCCCTTCAACGTGCACACCCAGGCAGCAGAGCTTCTCGAGGCAGCGCGGGAGAACAGCGCCGGCCGGGCGGCGTACATGCCGGTCGGCGGGCCCGGCACCGAGATGACGCAGACGGTCATCGCGCTGGCCGGTGGCTTCCGGCTCGACGAGCACGAGAACCCGGGCGAGGCGACGGTTCTCGTATTGTCGGGCGAGGTCGAGCTGGGCTCCGGCGACTCCGTGTGGGCCGGGTTCGAGGGCGACCTGCTCGACGTGCCCGACGCCCGCCACCACCTGTTGGCGAAGACCGACGCGACAGTGCTGCTCACCTCGGTCAAGCGCCGGTCCGGCCTCACGGCGTGAGCGAGCTCCACGAGCTCGATGCGACGGCGCAGGCGGCGGCGCTCCGGTCTCGCGAGGTGTCGTCGGTCGAGCTCGTCCAGCACCACCTCGCCCGCGTCGAAGCACACAGCTCGTCGCTGGGCGCCTTCGTCACCGTCACCGCTGAGGAGGCCCTCGCGCAGGCGGCCGAGGCGGACCAGCGGATCGCCTCCGGCGGGGCTCCCCCGTTCACCGGGGTGCCGACGGCGTTCAAGGACCTGACCTTCACGCGTGGCATCCCGACCTCGATGGGCTCAGCAGGGATGCGCGACTTCGTGCCGGAGATCAACGCGTACGTCGTCGACCTCGTGGAGGCGGCCGGTTTCATCAGCCTCGGCAAGACCAACACTCCGGAGTTCGGTCTCTCCTCCTACACCGACAACGACGTCATCGGTCCGGCCCGTACGCCGTGGGACCCGAGCCGCAACGCCGGCGGGTCCAGCGGCGGGGCTGCGGCTGCCGTGTCCGCGGGGCTGGTGCCGGTGGCGCAGGGCAGCGACGGTGGCGGCTCGATCCGCATACCGGCGAGCGCGTGCGGGATCTTCGGCTTCAAGCCGAGCCGTGGCCGGGTCAGCGCGGGACCCGTCGGGTCGGACTGGAGCGGGCTCGCGGGCGACGGGCCGCTGACGCGTACGGTGCGGGACGCGGCCGCGCTGCTCGACGCCATGGCGCACCCCGAGCCCGGCGACGTACGCCCGCTGCCCGAGCCGCCGGTGCCGTACGCCGAGTGGGCGCGACGGGCTCCGAGACGCATGCGCATCGCCCGCTGGTCCCGGACGCACCTCGACGGCATCGCGCCGGGACCTGACACGGTCGACGCGTGGGAGTCGGCGAGTCAGTTGCTGGAGTCGCTGGGCCACGAGATCGTCGACATCGACAACCCGTTCCCGCAGGAGCTCGAGCCGCAGTTCAATGTCATCTGGTCCAGTGGCATCGCGTCAGCAGCGATCCCGCCGGAGGCCGAGGCGGTGCTGCGGCCCAACACCCGCTACTGGCGCGACCGCGGGCGGGCGTCCACGGCGATCGAGCTGACCCAGGCGCTGCAGTTCCTCGAGCTCACGACGCGACAGGTCATCACGGACCTTCAGGCGTACGACGCCTTCCTGACGCCGACACTGGCCTTGCCCCCGCAACCGGTCGACTGGTTCAACGAGTCGGGCGATCCGCTGGAGGATCACCGTCGGGAGCTTTTGTTCACGCCATACACCGCGCTGTACAACATGAGCGGGCAACCGGCCGCGAGCCTGCCCCTGCACTGGACTGACGATGGCCTGCCGGTCGGCGTCATGATCGCCGGACACCCGGGCCAGGACGGCTCGCTGTTCAGCCTGTGCGCGCAGGTCGAGGCTGCCGCGCCGTGGCACGACCGGCGGCCGCCCGGCTTCGGCTGACTTGCTTCAGGCTCGCGTTCAG
Organism: Aeromicrobium sp. P2_G6; assembly: GCF_056403535.1. Taxonomy (NCBI): domain Bacteria; kingdom Bacillati; phylum Actinomycetota; class Actinomycetes; order Propionibacteriales; family Nocardioidaceae; genus Aeromicrobium; species Aeromicrobium sp. P2_G6. The sequence goes on from NZ_JBFUFH010000001.1 coordinate 733,530, forward strand.
CTGCGCGCGGTCATGACGATCGGGTCGCCCTCGGTGATCGCGATGGTGTGCTCGACGTGAGCGCCGCGTGAGCCGTCGGCGCTGCGGATCGTCCAGCCGTCGTCGTCCATCACGATCTCGTCGGTCGTGTGCAGGAACCACGGCTCGATCGCGATCACGAGTCCCGGCTTGAGGGGGAAGCCGCGGCCCGCCCGTCCGTCGTTGGGTACGTGCGGATCGCCGTGCATCGTCCGGCCGACGCCGTGGCCGCCGAACTGGGTGTTGACCTTGAGCCCGTGCGAACGGCCGACCTCACCGATGGCGGCGGAGATGTCGCCCACCTTGTTGCCCGCGCGGGCGACCTTGATGGCGGCGTCGAGCGCCTCCTGCGCGTGGCCGATCAGGCGCACGTCCTCCTCCCGTGGCGTGCCGACGATGACGCTGAGCGCCGAGTCGCAGACCCAGTTGTCGACCGAGGCGGCGAAGTCGAAGCTCACGAGGTCGCCGTCGCGGAGCTTGTACTTGTGCGGGAGTCCGTGCAGCACCGCATCGTTGACGGAGGTGCAGAGCACCTTGCCGAACGGCATCGCCCCGAACGACGGGTGGTAGTCGATGTAGCAGGACTCGGCGCCACGTTCGCGGATCATCTTGTGGGCGAGGGCGTCGAGCTCGAGCAGGTCGACGCCGACGTCGGCGGCTTCTTCGAGCGCGGACAGCACGGATGCGACGAACCGCCCGGCCGGGCGCATCTCGTCGATCTGGGTGGGGGTCAGGAGCTCGATCATCGGCGGCCTTCCGTGCTGATCGGGGTGGGTCGAGAGCCGGCGAGTCCGAGCGCGAGGCCCGCGACTCCGGCGGCGGCGGTGAGGGAGTTGCCGAAGATCTGTCCGTCGGTGGCGCTGAATGCTGATGAGGCGGCGAGCGCACCACCGAGCAGCACGGCAGCCACGGCGGCGTGGTCGCGCGGTGTGTGTTGCTTGCGGACGCTCCACAACTGGTAGATGACGCCCGCGCAGACGACGGCGCCGACGATCACGGCGGCACGGCCGGTGGCGGCGGCTCCCTTGCTGAGGTCGGAGCCTGCGAGCAGGTCAACGACGTACGCGATCAGCACCAACGCTGCCGCGATCGCGGCGACCCCGAACGCCTTCATGCTCCCTGCCTCACCTGTCGTCTCATCGGCGCCAAGCGTACGCCGGGGGTGGAGCGGGGCGGTTGCTGCGGCCTATTGGCGGAGGTGGCCGGGTTGGTCTGTGGGCAGTAGTGGTGGTGGGTGGGAGATGTAGGTGTGGCCGGTGGGGGTGCGCCAGACGGTGGCTTGGCCCTTGGCGGTGATCTTCCAGCCGGGCAGGTGCTTCAACGTGTGGGAGCGGATGCACAGGCCCTGACCGTTGTCAGCGGTCGAGATGCCGCCGTCGATGTGGGCGTGGATGTGGTCGTGGTGGCGGATCTTCAAATCACACCCCGGCTGGCGGCAGCGCCGGTCGCGGGTGCGGATGTGGCCGGCGGTCGAGGGGTCGAAGTGGCGGCGGCGGGGTTCACGCACGACCAGGGTGCCGTCGATCGGGTCGACCAGCAGTCGGCGGATGGTGGCGTGGTGGGCCTGGGCGAGGATGTCGTCGGCCACCGAAGGGCTGATGGGTCCGTAGCCGGGAAGGTCGACCGGTTCGCCGCCATCGGCACCGAGCAGGGTGGGGGCGTCCAGGACCAGCTGGACCTCGACGGCGACGTCGTCGGCATAGCGTTGGCCGGTGACGCGTTCGACCAGGGTCTGGGTCATCATCTGCCCGATCGTGCGGTCATCACCGGCAGCCCGTAGGGCGCGGGCGTGGTCGTCCAGCGCCGTGTGGGCGGCGAGGATCTGCTCGGCCGGTCCGCGGACCTGCAGGATCGCGACGCCGTCTGTCTCGGGGAACATCGACACCCGTTGGTCGGCCCGGTTCCGCTGTGCGCGTTGGCGGGCGGCGTCGGCGTCGATCCGGATGACCGCCCGGGCGGTCAGCTGCCCGGCGCGGATCGGGGTCAGCCCGGGCAGCTGGTCGGCGATCTCCCCGTCCAGGACCACGAAGTCATCGACCGCCAACGACACGGACTCCTTGACCACGGCGCGGACGACGGGTTCGCTGATCTGCCCGGCGGCGAACAGCTCCTTGACCCGGGGCAACCGGTCCAGTCCCAGCGCCAGTCCGACCTGGGTGCCGGCGGCGGTGGGGCCGATGTTGCGGGCCATCCCGACCTCACCGATCACCGACAACGTCGGGTCGCCGCGGCTGATGCCCATGAACTCGGACCGCTCCTCGACCAGCGCCGCGATCTGCGCCAGCTGCTCGGCCTGCGCGGCCCGGATCGCCCGGTCCAACGCGGTGATCGCGTCGATCCGGCTGGCCCCGAACTCATGGACCGGTTCGTTCCCGAAGTCATACGAACGGACCTCCCGCAAGAGGTCCTCGGTGGCGACTTCGGTGAACATACTTCCAACCTAGACGCCACCACTGACACGCCTTTTCGGCTGCAATCCCGGCTGTGGACAACTCCTTTCGACAAGCTCAAGGAGCGGAAGCCGACAAGCTCAAGGAGCGGAAGCGCGCAGCTCAGCGTCTGGGGACCACGACCGTCTGGATCTCCCGCACCGGAACGGGGGCGCCACGCCATGGGCTCGCCAGCGATGTGGGCAGCCCGGCGATCACGAGCGGGGCTCCGTCGTCCTCGAAGCGCACGTCCCAGATCAACCGCATCCGCGCCGGGTAGGCCTTGGAGCCGTCCGCCGCCCTGGCCTGGCCCGCATAGCTCGCGCGGCGATAGGTGTGCGCGCAGTCGTCGGACTTCGCTGTGCTGAAGTCGCACCGGAACACCCCAGAGCCGTCGCCGGGATCGACCTCCATGTGGTCAGGCGTCGCCAGAGCCCGGATGCCGTTGGCGGCGCTGCCGACGAGCTCGTCCGTGCCGGCACCCTGCGCCCACCACCAGGTGTCGAGGTTGACGTACGTCGTGGTCGGCGGGTTGAACGTCGGCGTGAACACCGGCACCTGCAGGGCTCCGTAGGCGCGTCGTGCGAGCTCCTCACGACTCGGCGCGTCGTCCTTGGTCCAGTACCAGTCGTCCTCGCCGTCGTCGCAGGACCTGAACGCGATGTGATAGTCGTCGCCGGGCTTGGGGCCGATGCGATCGCCCAGGTCGTCCTCGGAGTTCGGGGACGGGTTGTTGCCCCAGCACGCCGCGTCGCCCTTGCAGAACTCGGTGTAGGGCTCCTTGCTCAGGTCGCAGCTCGGCCCGCCGCCGGTGCCGCCACCGGGGGGAGGCGTCGTCGGACCGCCTCCGGGGGTGCACTCGACATAGGAGACCGTGCCATCGGCGTTGGTGACCTCGCACAGCTCTGCCTGAGCCGGCCCAGCCAAAAGGACGGTCAGCCCCAGCGCCACGGCCACCGCCGTCATGATCCGCGCGGCGCGACGAGGCATCCCCTTCAGGCGCACTTCTTCGATCCCTTCGGAGGCAGTCGTACGTCCGTGATCAGCCACGTGCCGTCGACCTTGGTGGCCTCGGCGCCCCAAGGGTTGTTGCCGAACTTCTTGTCGTTGGGGACCGGTTCGCCGTCCTGCTCTGCGGTCCAGCCGTCCTCGTTCTTGCAGACGGCGATGTCAGCGGAGTCGCCGGTGACCGTGACCTCGACGTCGCCGATGACCGGCCGGCCGACGCGGAGCAGGCCGATCTTCTTGTACCTCTTGAGGGTCGAGAGCTGGCGCTCGACGAAGGTCCCGTTGGCGACGTCAGCGAACTGCTTGGGATCGGTGTTGCCCTCGTTCTCGGAGGCAACGACGGTGGCCCAGAAGCGATCGACGAGATCCTTGACGGCGGCCTCGTCGGCAGCCTTCGGGTCGGTCGTGGCCGTCGACGTCGCCTTCGTGGGCTGGTCGGTGGGCTTGTCGTCGGACGAGCACGCCGACAGGCTGAGGATGAGGGCCGTGGCTGCGGCGAGGACGAGCCCCCGCTTCCCGCCCCCGAGCGAGAAGATCACCCTGTCACGCTACCAAGGAACGAACGCCGCCCGCTAACCCAGTGACGTGCGAAAACGCTGCATACCGGCGATCCAGTGATCCGTGTCGGCGGCCTTGCGGGCGTACATCGTGCCGACGTCCGTGTGCGGGAGGGCGAAGAACGTGCCGGCCTCGACCGCCGCGAGGAGCACATCGGCGACGGCGAGCGGTGAGAGCGTCTCGCCGGCGGAGACGACCGACTTCATGCCCAGGCGGGCATCGCCGACCGCGCTCGTCTCGCCCTCGACCAACATGTCGGTGCGTACGCCCATGGGGCACAGGCAGCACACCTGCACACCCCGGTCGCCGTACGTCGCTGCGAGCCACTCCGCGAAGCCGACCGCTGCGTGCTTCGTCGTCGAGTACGTCGGAGAGCCCAGCTGCGTCAGGAGGCCGGCGGCCGATGCCGTGCTGACGAAGCAACCGGCGCCGCGCTCCAACCAGCCCGGCACCAGGGCTCGCGCCGCGACGACGTGCGCCTTGACGTTGACGTCCCACGACAACGCCCACTCGTCATCCGTCGCCTCGAGCCCGAAGCCCTTGAACACCCCGGCGTTGGCGAAGTACGCGTCGACCTCGCCAGCCGCATCGATCAGCGCGGCCACGTGCGCAGCATCCGACGCATCTCCGGCGACGTGCGAGACGCGACCCGGGTGCGAGGCGTCGAGCCGCGACGCCGTCGCCTCCAGCCGCCCCCCGTCGAGGTCGCCGATGACGACCGAAGCGCCGCGCTCGAGCAGTCGCTGCGCGATCGCCTCGCCGATGCCACTGGCCGCGCCCGTGACGATCGTGCTGGCTCCGGAGAGCTCCATCGTCAGGCGTGCTTCTTGAGCTCGGCGCGAGCCAGCGAGTTCTTGTGCACCTCGTCGGGTCCGTCGGCGAACCGGAGAGTACGGATCCCCGCGAACCACTCGGCGAGCGGGAAGTCCTGGCTCAGGCCGCCCGCGCCGTGCACCTGTATCGCCTTGTCGAGGATCCACTCCACGGTCTGCGGCGTGGCGATCTTGATGGCCTGGATCTCGGTGTGGGCGCCGCGGTTGCCCGCCGTGTCCATCAGCCACGCGGTCTTGAGCACCAGCAGGCGGAGCTGCTCGATGCGTACGCGCGACTCGGCGATCCAGTCGCGTACGACGCCCTGGTCGGCGATCGGCTTGCCGAACGCGACGCGGTCGAGCGCACGCTCGCTCATCATCTCGACGGCGCGCTCGGCGATGCCCAGCGACCGCATGCAGTGGTGGATGCGGCCAGGTCCGAGGCGGGCCTGCGCGATCGCGAAGCCCTCACCCTCGGCGCCGATGATGTTGCTGGCCGGCACGCGTACGTCATGGAATGCCAGCTCGGCATGCCCACCGTGGTCACGGTCGTGGTAGCCGAACACCCGCATGCCCCGCTTGATCTCGAGGCCGGGGGTGTCGCGCTCGACCAGGATCATCGACTGCTGGCGATGGCGGTCGGCCGACGGGTCGGTCTTGCCCATCACGATGAAGATCTTGCAGTCGGGGTTCATCGCGCCGGTGATCCACCACTTGCGGCCGTTGATGACGTAGTCGTCACCGTCTCGCACGATCGAGAGCTCGATGTTGGTGGCATCCGAGGACGCGACCTGGGGCTCGGTCATCGCGAACGCCGAGCGGATCGTGCCGTCGAGCAGCGGCTCGAGCCACTGCTTCTTCTGCTCATCGGTGCCGAACATGCTCAGCACCTCCATGTTGCCGGTGTCGGGCGCGGCGCAGTTGAACGCCTGCGGGCCGATCTGGATGCTGCGGCCGGTGATCTCGGCGATCGGGGCGTACTGGAGGTTGGTCAGTCCTGCACCCTCCTCACCGGGGGCGAAGAAGTTCCACAGTCCCTGCGCCTTGGCCTTCGCGCGGATCTCGTGGACGATCGGCGGGAACGACCACCGGTCGGTGGCGATGCTCTCCTCGATCTGCTGGGCGAACACGGCCTCGGCCGGGTAGACCTCGGCCTCCATGAAGGCGTTGACCTTGGCGACGATCTCCTGGGTCTTGGCGTCGAATGCGAAGTCCATCTCACGCACCGGCCATGACGTAGACGACCTCGGCGACGCAGGCGGGCTTGTCCGCACCGTCGATCTCGATCACGAAGCCGACGATGCCCTGCGTGCCGATCGCGATGTCAGAGGTCTCCTTGAGCGTCGCGGTCGCCCGCAGCTTGGAGCCGACCGGCACTGGGTTGGGGAAGCGCACCTTGTTGGCGCCGTAGTTCATCCCGAACGCCAGGCCGTTGATCGTGTAGATCTCCTCCGCGAACGACGGGAGCAGCGCCAGCGTCAGGTAGCCGTGCGCGATCGTCCCACCGAACGGGCCCTTCGCCGCTCGCTCGGGGTCGACGTGGATCCACTGGTGGTCGTTGGTCGCATCGGCGAAGGTGTTGACCTGTTCCTGGGTGATCGTGACCCAGTCGCTCGTGCCGAGCACCTCTCCGGCGGCTGCCTTGAAGTCGTCGAGACTGTCGAACACGCGTGGCATGAAGAACCTCTTCCCAGGGGACAGCAGAGTGCTAAGCGCTTGCTTAGTTGGCACCCTAGTACGTACGACCGCCGGTGCGCCAGAGGACCTCCATCACAGGGCTATCGTCAGAGTCATGCCCACTCTCGCGATCGTCGGCGCCGGACCCAACCTCGGGCTGGCCGCCGCCCAGAGGTTCGGAGCCGAGGGCTTCGACATCGGACTCGTCTCCCGCAATGCCAAGCGCCTGCACGTGCTCGCCAACACCCTGATGGATCAGGGCATCACCGCGACCACCGAGCCCGCCGACCTCCGTCATCCGGCTGAGGCGGGAGTTGCCCTCGCGCACCTCGCCGACACCCTCGGCCCCGTCGAGGTCATGCTCTACAGCCCGTTGGCGTCGGTCGACTGGATCAAGCCCGTGGCCGAGACCTCGTCCGCCGACATGGGCGCCGCGCTGGAGCTCGCCGTCCTCGGGGCGATCGACGCCGTCGAGGCCGTTCTCCCGTCGATGCGGGAGCGCGGCAGGGGCACGCTCCTGTTCACCACCGGCGGCGCCGCGGTCGCGCCCAACGCCGAACGGGCCAGCTCAGCAGTCTCCAACGCAGCCGAGGTGGCGTATGCCCGACTGCTCCACGACTCCCTCGCCGGCGCCGGCATCCACGTCGCCCACACCGCGATCGTCGGCGGCCTCGGCCGCGGCCTCACGCACGACCCGGCGGACATCGCCGAGCTGTTGTGGCGCCAACACGTCGAACGGCACGGCTTCCAGCACGTCGTGGACTGACCGGCGGCGGGACGGATCTCCATGCGTTTGCGCCGTCAGCGCAACACGAACGCATGAAGATCCGTCAAACCCCTGCGAGGTGCGCGATGACCGGGACGGAGCCGATCAGGGCCGCAACGACGAGGCCGGCCTTGTCGAGCCGGGTCCACGGTGCCGGCTCGGCCCACGTACGGTCGTGGGCCGTCGCGAACCCCCGCGCGTCCATCGCGATCGATGTCGCCGAGGCACCGCGCAGCGCCTGCACGAGCAGGGCGAACGACATGTTGGCGGCGTAGGGACCGTTGGCGATCGGGTTGCGCGACGGTCCGAACCCACGCACCCGGCGCACGCGCTCGAGCTGCTGCCAGGCCAGGCCGAACCCGGCGAACTTCTGCAACGCCGCAGCGAACGCGGCGATCAGCCGGGCCGGCAGGTGCAGCGTCTGTGCGAGGTAGTCCGCCAGCCGGGACGGGTCGACATATCCGGCCATGACCGATCCCGGCCCGGCGAGCACGACGATCCGCAGGCCGGCGGTGAAGGCTTCCTCGACGTCATGGCCGCCGAGCCGCCAGGTCGAGTAGACGATCGTGACGGCGGCGATCGCGGTGAAGCCCAGGCAGACCAGTGGATAGCGCCAGCCGGGGAGGAGCAGCAGCCCGGCGATGACGTACGCGCCGAGGGCGATCAGCGCGACCGGCAGGCTGCGGATCCAGAACGAGCCGAGGAACGAGAACATGCCGACCGAGAGCTGCACGAGCGGATTGATCCGCAGGACGAGAGTCCTCATGCGATTGCCTCCGTGGAAGAGCAAAGATACGGAGGCGATCGCATGAACCCTGCCTCATGATTCACTCGCTGGCGCTCGCTCATTGCAGCACCCCTTCGCGCATCCGGTGCTCGACGTCGACCGGCAGGTCGGCGTCGTGGGTGGACAGCGCGACGGTCGCGCCGGCGGCACGGGCAGCCTCGATCCAGCCGACGACCGCGGCCCAGGTGCTGGGGTCCTGGCCCACCGTCGGCTCGTCGAGCAGGACGACGCCGGGGCGGTGCGCCAGTGCAGCCGCAAGTGCCAGACGACGTTGCTCGCCGCCCGACAACCGGTAGGGATTGGACTCGGCGAAGCGGGCCAGCCCGAACACCTCGAGCGCCTGCTCGACGTCGACCGCCCGGCCCAGCTTGTGGGCGGTGCGGCGGATCTCGTCGCCGACCGTCGTGGTGAGGAACCCGTGCTCGGGGTTCTGCGGGACCCAGCCGATCGCGCCCGCGAGCTGCGGCGACCGCCACCGGCGGAGCTCGGGGCTGATCGTGCCGCTGCCCGGCTTGAGCAGCCCGCCGAGCACGGCGAGTGCCGTCGACTTGCCGGCCCCGCTGGGCCCGGTGAACGCGGTCGTATGCGACGGGTTGAGCGTGGCGGTCAGCCCGGTGAGCGCTTGCGTGCGCTGGGTGCCGCGAAGCGTACGGGTGACGAGCTCGACCGACACGTCGGTCGCGTCGATCGCCAACGGCCGACCCTCAGGACGTACCAGCGCGTCCGGTATGTCCAACGGCACGGGCGTTGCCATGCCGGGCATCCAGACGCCGGCCGGCAGTGGACCGTCGAGGAACGCCCGGACCGTGCCGTCGCTGACCACCGTGCCATCGGCGGAGAGCACGACTACGCGATCGACATGGTCGAGCCACGGTGCGATGCGGTGCTCGACGATCAGCAACGTACGCCCGTCGGCGGCCGCCAGGATCGCGTCGCGCACGCTGGCCGAGGTTTCAGAGTCGAGCATCGAGGTCGGCTCGTCGAGCAGCAGCACGTCGGGCCGCATCGCCAGCACGCCGGCCAGCGCCAGCCGTTGCTGCTCGCCGCCGGAGAGGGCAGCGCAGAAGTGGTCGCGGCCGTACGTCAGGCCGACCGACGCCAACGCCTCGTCGACGCGGGACCAGATCTCGTCGCGGGACATGCCGGCATTCTCGGGGCCGAATGCGACATCACGGCCCATCCGCTCGGCGACGATCGCATCAGCGGGGTTCTGCAACAGCAGCCCGAGCCGTCCGTCGACATCCGCGGTGCCGCTCAGCTCACCCGCGATCGTGGTGCCCAGCGCGCCGGCCAGGCCGTACAGCAACGTCGACTTGCCGGCGCCGCTCGGGCCGACGAGCAACACCCGCTCACCGGGCTCGATCGTGAGATCGAGCCCGGCGACGACGGGGTTGCGTCGGCCGAGAGGGCGCCACGTGAAGCCCCTGAAGCGGGCTCCACCGAGAGACACCTAGACCTCGGCGACCTGTTCGTGCCCCGCTGGGAACGCGTCGAGGACACCGGCCTTGGCCAGAGCCTTCACCAGCAGGAACCCACCTCCGCCGGCAACAACCGCGCCGGCGAGAGCGAAGAAGCCGAGGTGAACGAGCTTGTATCCGAGGTCCCAGCCGGAGTAGTAGGACCCCCACTCGTAGACCGCTTCGAAAGCACCCGCGGCGGCGCCTGCAAGGGCAGCCACCACGAGACCGAATCGACGGTAGAAGAACAGCAGGAAGATGACCTCGGCGCCGAGGCCCTGCCAGAACCCCGAGGCAAACGTGCTGAAGCCCCACTGGTTCCCGCCGACCATGATCGTCGAGACGACCGCTGCAAGGAACTCAGTGGCGAACGCCGCGCCGGGCTTGCGAACGATCAGCCCGCCGACAACACCCGCCATGAGCCAGATGCCGCCGAACAGCGCGGCAGATGGCGGGTAAGCGACTGTCGCCCCACTGGAGATCGGATCGTAGATCTTGTCCCAACCCCAGAAGATGACGCCGAACGCGACTGCGAGCGTGGTGATGGTGACGAGGTCAATCGTGCGGTAATGCACGTTGAACCCCGTCTTGGGCGTGGTTGCAGAACTCATCGTGACTCCCTTCGCCGGTACTAACCGGTGCAGGTTCAAGGGTCTGCGGCTGGTCCGCACTCTCAGCGCCCTCTGCGTGGCGCTCCCCTGTCTTGGTACCTCAACCCTACCGCTGTTCAGGTCGGCTCTGCACCCGGTGGTCGAGTGCCCGCGAGGAACGAGCGGGTGTATCGAGACCACGTCACGTGAGATCGCGTGCTCACGCAAGCACTTCGACTCACGAGGTCTCGATACGCCGACTCGCAGAGCTCGCTGGCTACTCGACCGGCGAGTGCGTACGCGAGCATCTCGGCGAACTCGGAGGTCGAATGTGTGCGCGACCACTCGGTGGTCGAGTGATCCCGAGGAACGAGGGATCGTATCGAGACCACGTCACGTGAGATCGCATGCTCACGCGAGCACTTCGACTCACGAGATGGGCGCCTATCTCCCGGTCAGCTTGTCGCCGATCCTTGCCAGGCGGCTGGGGCGGGTGAGGCCTTTGTTCTCGCGGCGATCGGCCTCGCGGTAGAGCCCGTACATCGCCCGTACGCCCAGCCAGCGCAGCGGCTCGGGCTCCCACCGGCGTACGTCGTGGTTGACCCACGGCAGGCGTACGAGCTCGGTGTCGCGGCCCAGCACGAGGTCAGCGAGGGTCTGGCCGGCGAGGTTCGTCGTGGTCAGCCCGCTGCCGACATAGCCACCGGCCCAGCCGAGACCCGTCGAGGCGTCGAACGTGACGCTCGCGCACCAGTCACGCGGCACCCCGAGCACACCGCACCACGCGTGGTCGATGGGTGACTCACGGGTCGCGGGGAACATGCCGTGCAGGATCCCGGTGAGCGACTCGATGGTCCACTCCTGCGTCTGCCCGTCGACATCCGTGCGGGAGCCGAAGCGGTAGGGGATGCCTCGCCCGCCCAGCGCGATGCGGCCGTCGGCGGTGCGCTGGGCGTAGCAGTACGCATTGGCGTTGTCGCCCAGGAGCTCGGCGCCTCGCCAGCCGATCGACTGCCACACCGACTCCGACAGCGGCTCGGTCACGATCATGGCGGAGTTCATCGGCAGCCACGTGCGCCGCTGTCCGCGAATGCCGGCGGTGTAGCCCTCGAGGCAACGCAGGATGCGACCAGCTCGTACGACTCCACGCTCGGTCGTCACGACGCCGGGCTCGATGCTGGTGGCGCGGGTCTGCTCGAGGATGCGTACGCCTCGTCGCTCGACCGCCGCGGCGACACCGGCCACGAGCTTGGCGGGCTGCACGCGCGCGCAATGCGGGCTGAATGTCGCGCCGAGAGCGCCCTCGACCCGCAGCCGCTCACGCAGCTCCGCGGCGGTCAGCTCCCGCTGGTGGTGCTCGCCAATGCCCCACGCCCTGTCGCTGACGAGTCCCTCGTGCATCCGCTTGAGCTGCGCGGCGGACCGGGCGACGTAGAGCACGCCGTGCTTGACGATGTCGGCGTCGATGCCCTCCGCCCGACACACGTCGATGACCTCGTCGACCGCCGACTCCATCGACGAGACCAGCGCCTGGACGCCCTCGCGGCCGTGCGTCGCGGCATACCGCTCCTTGCTGCCGGACAGCTCCGCCGACAGCCAGCCGCCGTTGCGACCCGAAGCGCCATAGCCCGCGAACTCGGCCTCCAGCACCACGATGTAGAGGCCCGGGTCGAGTGCCGACAGGTAGTACGCCGTCCACAGGCCCGTCAGTCCCCCGCCGACGATGCAGACGTCGCAGTCGAGGTCACCGTCGAGCGCCGGTCGCCGCTCGGGGATGCCGACCTGCTGCCACCAGAACGAGACGCCGCCGTTGATCACCACACCATGCTTGCACCAGCGCATCGATAGCGTGGGAGGCATGACGACCGCTGAGGACCTGCTGCTGATCGTGACGGATCCCCTGACCGGCAAGCCACGGGTCGACGGCGGGAAGGCTGACATCGTGCTCGGCGGGGCGCACCTCCTCGACCTCGTCGCCGCCGGCTACCTGGCGCTCGACGGCGACGGCCGCAAGGCGCGAGTCGTCGTGGTCAGCCACGCTCCGGTCGGCGACCCGCTCCTCGATCAGGCCTTCGCCCGCGTACGCAACCGTGGCCGCCAAACCCCGCAGAACACCGTCACCAAGCTCGGCAAGCAGGGCCGCAAGCACGCGTACGCCGCCTTGGTCACCAAGGGGCAGATGCGCGTCCGCCCGGCCAAGGCCCTCGGGATGTTCGCGGTGAGCCGGCACGAGGTCGTCGACAGTGCGCGGCGCCACGACCTGGTCAACCGGGTCCGGGCAAGCCTCTTGCACGACCAGCCCGCCGACGCCGAGACCGGTCCGCTGATCGGCCTGCTGCTGGCCGGCGACCTGACCAAGCTGCTGGTCGACAAGCCCGAGCGCAAGCGCGCCAAGGCCCGAGCCAAGGTCATCGCCGAGGGCGACTGGGCCAGCGAAGGCGTACGCAAGGCGATCCAGGCAGCCCAGTCCGCCGTCACCGCCGGCATCGTGGCGGCGACGACAGCAGGAGCAGTCGGGTCGAGCTGACCCGCCGCAACCCCGGGTAGGACAGAATGTGCGCATGTCCGTGCGCACTCCTGATCCCAATCCGGGTTGGCTCCCGGACTTCGCCCTCGACGAGACGCGCGCCCGCGTCCCGATCCTGTATGTCGAAGCCGTCCCGGTGCGCATCAACGCCCTCGGCCAGGTCGAGTCGATCGGCATCCTGCTCCGAGGCTCCTCGACGACCGGTGTCATGACCCGCACGCTGGTGTCCGGCCGGGTCATGCATGGCGAGTCTGTACGCGAGGCGCTGCTGCGCAACCTCGCCAAGGACCTCGGCCCGACGGCGTTCCCGCAGCTGCCGGCGTCGACCGTGCCGTTCTCGGTCGCGGAGTACTTCCCCTTGCCGGGCGTCTCTACGCTCTACGACCCGAGGCAGCATGCGGTCTCCCTCGCGTACGTCGTGCCGGTCAGCGGTGAGTGCAACCCGCGCCAGGACGCTCTCGAGCTGACCTGGCTGACGCCCGAGGAGGCTGCCGACCCCGAGGTGCTCGCCGACATGGAGGGCGGCCGCGGCGCGCTACTCAAGGAAGCCCTGGCGTCGGTCGGCGCCCTGCCTCAGTGAGCGACCTGCGGGTCCGGCCCGCCACGCAGGACGACCTCGCGGCGATCCTGGCGCTGGTGGCCGAGGACTCAATGCACTACTTCGCCGAGCCGGGTGAGGTGACCGACAACCAGCGAGCCGCGCTCGAGGAGATCAGGGCCGACCCCAACCAGGAGATCCTCGTCGGGGAGATCGACGGCGTCGTCGTGTGCACGGCGCAGGTCACGTGGATGCGGATGCTGTCCGCCGACGGTGGGCTCTACTGCCAGGTCGAGGCCGTGCGGACGTCGGCAGCGAGGCGTGGACAGGGCATCGGCGCGGCCCTCATGGCGCACATCGAGGACGAGGCCCGTCGGCGCGGTGCCGCGCGGATGCAGCTGACGTCGAACCGCGAACGCCTACGAGCGCACGAGTTCTACGAGCGGCTCGGCTTCGTGGCCAGCCACGTCGGAATGAAGAAGTACCTCTGACGCAGCAGCAGGGCGGCCCCCTCCAGAGGGCCGCCCTGCTGTGTCGCTGTGCTGCTACTTGACCGTGACCGTGCGGATGACCTGGAAGTCACGAGTGCCGGCCTTGTTGTAGCCGCTGACCCAGATCCGCTTGCCGGTGCCGACCGGCGTCGAGGTGGGAACGGTCACCGTGCGGATCGCCGAGCCGTCGCTGGTCGCCGTGCCGCTGTAGACCGACTTGCCCTCGATGAAGACCCGGTACGCCTGTCCGGCACGCAACCGCTTCGCGTTGACCCCGACGGTCTTGCCACGCACCAACGACGACGTGCTCAACGCGATGTAGTTGATCCGCGCCGTCTGCACCGAGAACGTCGACTGAGTCACGTAGCCCGCCTTGACCGCACTGACCTCCACCTGAAGCTTCTTGGTCAGATCGCCGTAGGGGACGGTGTAGCTGGGACCGATCGCGCCGGGGATGACCCTGCGCACGCCGAGGGTGTCGATCCGGTACCAGTTGAACTGGTAATCCGGGATCGGCGTCAGGCCCGTCGGGAGCACCGTCACGACGTCCCCGACCTTCGGCGTCGTCGTGGTCAAGGCCAGCGCCTGGGTCCCGGTGAACGGGATCGGCGCGGCCGAGGCAACGGCGGCGGTGGGGAGGGACGTGTCCGTGGCGTCGTTGTAGCCGGCCTTGGTCGCCGTGACCGTCACGGTGATCTGCTTGCCGAGCTCCGTCGATGTCGGGGTGAACGTCGAGCTGTTCGTTCCGACGACGTCGGTGCCCGCCTTCCACTCGTAGGCGTACGCGTCACGCGCCGGCGTCTCGCCAGAGGCATTCGCCGTCAGCAGCACGCCAACCTTGGGCTCACCCGTGATCGTCGCGACCAGCGTCCCGCCGAAGTCATTCTTGGCGACTGCTGCGGTGGCAGGCGACTCGTCGCTCACATCGTTGTAGCCGGCCTTGGTCGCCGTCACCGTCACGGTGATCGTCTTGCCGACCTCGGCGGCAGTCGGGGTGAACGTCGAGCTGTTCGTTCCGACGACGTCGACACCCGCCTTCCACTCGTACGTGTATGCGTCACGCGCCGGCGTCTCACCGGAAGCACTTGCCGTCAGCTGCACGCCGACCTTGGGCGTACCGGTGATCGTCGCGACCAGCGTCCCGCCGAAGTCAGCCTTCGCGACAGCAGCCGTCGGATCCGACGTGTCGGCACCGCTCGGGTTGTAGCCGGCCTTGGTGGCCCGGACCGTCACCGTGATCGTCGAACCCTGCTGGGCTGCACCCGGCGTGAACGTCGAGCCGGTCGCACCGGAGATGTCAGTGCCTCCGGCCTTCCACTGGTACGTGTAACCGCTGCCGGCGGGCGACTCACCGGAGGCATTCGCCGTCAGCTGCACACCCACCTTGGGCGTACCCGTGATCGTCGCCGTCGGGTCACCCGAGAAGTCACCCTTCGCGACCGCGGAGGTCGGAGCGGACGTTCCTGCAGCGCTGGGGTTGTAGCCCGTCTTGGTGGCCCGGGCCGTCACCGTGATGACCGCACCGTCCTGGGCTGCGGCGGGGGTGAACGTCGAGCCGGTCGCGCCGGAGATGTCGCTGCCTCCGGCCTTCCACTGGTACGTGTAACCGCTGCCGGCCGGCGACTCGCCGGAGGCGTTCGCCGTCAGCTGCACGCCGACCTTGGGAGTACCCGTGATCGTGACGGTCGGCGCCGTGGTGAAGTCCGCCTTGGCGACCGCTGCGGTGGCAGGCGAATCGTCGCTCACATCGTTGTATCCGGCCTTGTTCGCGGTGACCGTCACCGTGATCGTCTTGCCCTGCTCGTCGACCCCAGGAGTGAACGTCGAGCCAGTCGCGCCGGAGATGTCGGCGTCGTCGGCCTTCCACTGGTACGTGTAGGCGTCGCGGGCGGGCGTCTCACCGGAGGCATTCGCCGTCAGCTGCACACCCACCTTGGGCGTACCGCTGATCGTCGCGACCAGGTTTCCGCCGAAGTCACCCTTGGCGACAGCAGCGGTCGGATCGGATGTGCCAGCGCCGCTCGGGTTGTAGCCGGCCTTGGTGGCCTTGACCGTCACCGTGATGCTCGAACCCTGCTCGGCTGCGCCCGGCGTGAACGTCGAGCCGGTCGCGCCGTTGATGTCGCTACCGTCTGCCTTCCACTGGTACGTGTAACCGCTGCCGGCCGGTGACTCACCGGAGGCGTTCGCCGTCAGCTGGACACCCACCTTGGGCGTACCCGTGATCGTGACGGTCGGCGCCGTCGAGAAGTCGGCCTTGGCAACCGCGGAGGTCGCCGCGGACGTGTCCACCGCGTCGTTGTAGCCGGCCCTCGAGGCCGTGAGCCGCACCTTCAGGACCAGGCCCACATCGCCGGCCGCGACGGTGTACTTGTCGTCCGTCGCACCGGAGATCGCCACCGCCGGATTGGCGCCGTCCACCGTGAACCACTGGTAGGCGTACGTGCCGGACGGAATCGAGTCCGTGTCCACGTCAGCCGTGAGCTCCTGGCCGACCGTCGGCGTGGTGTCGTCGATCGAGACCTGCGGACCGGTGGAGAAGTCCGCCTTGGCAACCGCCGACGTCGCAGCCGACGTGTCGGACGCATCGTTGTAGCCGGTCTTCGAAGCCGTGACCCGCACCTTCAGAGCCAGACCCGCATCGCCGGCCGCGACGGTGTACTTGTCGTCCGTCGCACCGGAGATGGCCACCGCCGGATTGCCGCCGTCCACCGTGAACCACTGGTAGGCGTACGTGCCGGACGGAATCGAGTCCGTGTCCACGTCAGCCGTGAGCTCCTCACCAACAGTCGGCGTGGTGTCATCGATCGAGACCTGCGGACCCGTCGAGAAGTCCGCCTTGGCAACCGCCGAGGTCGCAGCGGACGTGTCGACCGCATCGTTGTAGCCGGTCTTCGAGGCCGTGACCCGCACCTTCAGAGCCAGACCTGCATCGCCGGGAGCGACGGTGTACTTGTCTTCGGTCGCACCGGAGATCGCCTGAGCCGGATTGCTGCCATCAACGGTGTACCACTGGTAGGTGTACGCCCCGATCGGAGTCGAACCGGAGTCCAGCACCGCCGAGACCTCCTGGTTCACCGTTGGCGTGGTGTCGCTGATCGAGACCTCCGGATCGACCGAGAAGTCGGCGTTGACCACGGCGGCGGTCTCGTCGGAGTCGGCGATCGCGTCGGCGTAGCCCGTCTTCACCGCGTGCACGCGGACGAAGATCGTGTCACCGAGCGTCGCCGCGTCGACGGAGTAGGTCGCCAGCGTCGCGCCGGAGATCGCGACCGGATCGTCCGAGCCGTGCACGGAGTACCACTGGTAGCTGTAGCTGTCGCTCGCCGGATCCTCGCCGGTGGCGGTCGCCGTCAGCACGTCGTCGACCGCGGGCGAGGTGTTGTCGATCGTGACCGTCGGATCGGTCGTGAAGTAGGACATCACCACGACCGAGGTCTCGTCCGAGGTCACCGTCACCGACGTGTAGCCGGTCTTGTTGGCGGTCTTCTTGACGAGGATCTTCTTGTCCAGGTCGGCAGCCGCCACCTGGTACGTCGGGTTGGTGGCGCCATCGATCGCGACTGGCTCGTCCGAGCCGGAGACCGTGAACCACTGGTAGGAGTACGTCGTGCCCGTCGACGGGACTGCGCCGTCGCCCGTTGCGGTCAGCGTGGCGCCCACCGTCGGGTTCGGGTTGTCGATCGCGACGGTCGGCGGCGTGGAGAAGGCGCCCTCCGCGACCGGACTCGTCTCGGCCGAGCTGACCTCTGCGGAGTTGAGGTAGCCGGCTCGTGAGGCGACGACCTTGACCAGCAGCTTGTTGCCCAGCTCAGCGCCGTCGACGGTGTAGGTCGCTCCGGTCTCCCCACTGAGGAGCACCTCGGGGTTGGCGCCATTCACGGAGAACCACTGGTACCCGTACGTGACACCGGTGGACGGGTTGGTGCCGGTCACGTCGGCGGTGACCGTCTGGCCGACCTTCGGCGTGGTGTCACTGACCGCCACACTCGGAGGCGTCGTGAAGGTCGCGTTGGCGACTGCTGTCGTCGCTTCGGAGCTCACTTCGTTGCTGTCGTGGTAGCCGGTCTTGGAGGCGATGACCTTGACCAGCAGCTGCTTGCCCAGATCGGTGTCGGCCGCGGTGAACGTCGAATCCGTCGCGCCCACCACCAGGACCTCCGGGTCCGTACCGGTGATCGTGTACCACTGATAGACGTACGTCACGCCGGCCGACGGGTTGGTGCCTGTGACGTTTGCGGTCACCGTCTGATCGACCTGCGGGGTCGTGTCACTGATCGTCACGGTCCCTGCCGTCGTGAAGGTGCCCAGAACGACCGCACTGGTCTCGGCGGAGTTGCCGATCACGTCGTTGTAGCCAGCCTTGACGGCGTGCACGCGGACGAAGATCGTGTCGCCGACTGTCGCCGCGCCGACGGTGTAGGTGGACTGCGTCGCGCCGGCGATGGCGGCAGCCGGATCGCTGCCGTGCACCGAGTACCACTGGTACGTGTAGCTGCTGCTGGCCGGGGACTCGCCCGAGGCGGTCGCCGTGAGCAGTTCACCAACCGCTGGGGTGGTGTCGTCGATCGTGACCGTGGGACCGCTCGTGAAGTCGGCGGCGACGACCGGCGAGGTCTCGGCCGAGGTGCCCGTCGACGGGTTGTAGCCGGTCTTGTTCGCGGTCCTCTTGACGACGATCTTCTTGCCCACGTCGCCAGCCGCGACCTGGTACGTCGACTGGGTGGCGCCGCCGATCGCGACCGGCGCATTCGTGCCGGTCACCGTGAACCACTGGTAGGAGTACGTCGTGCCGGTCGAGGGGACCGCGTCCGCGCCCGATGCGGTCAACGTCTGACCAACCGTCGGGGTCGTGTTGTCGATCGTGGCGGTCGGCGGCGTGGAGAAGTCCGCCGCGGCCACGGCGGTGGTCGCGGTCGAGCTGGACTCGGTGGAGTCGGTGTAGCCGGACTTTGACGCGATCACCTTGACCAGCAGCTTCTTGCTCAGGTCGGCGGCGCGGACCGTGTAGGTCGCTCCGGTCTCACCACTGATGATCGTCGCGGGACTGATGTACCACTGGTATGTGTACGTGACGCCGGCCGACGGGTTGGTGGCGGTCACGTTGGCCGTCAGGGTCTGGTCGACCTGGGGCGTCGTGTCGCTGACCGCCACGCTCGGTGGCGTCGTGAAGGTCGCGGTCGCGACGGCTGTCGTCTGCGCGGAGCTCACCTCGTTGCTGTTGTTGTAGCCGGCCTTGGAGGCGGTGACCTTGACCAGCAGCTTCTTGTTGAGGTCGCCGACCACAGCGGTATAAGTCGACGCGGTCGCTCCACTGATGAGCACTTCCGGGCCAGCGCCGGTGACTGTGTACCACTGGTAGGCATACGTGGCGCCCGTCGGGTTGGTGCCGGTGACGACCGCATTGACCGTCTGATCGACCTGCGGCGTCGTGTCACTGATCGTCACAGTCCCTGCCGACGTGAACGTGCCCGCGACGACCGCAGCCGTCTGCGGCGACGTGCCGGTCCCCGGTGTGGTCGTCCCGTTGCTCGACCCCGTCGAGGTGACCACCACCTGGATCTTCTTGCCGATCATGTCTGACGTCGGCACGTAGGGCGCGACCGTCGTCACTCCCGGCCCTCCCGATGCTCCCGGGATGTCGGTGATCACGTTGCTGCTGTCGACCGACTGCCACTTGTAGCTGTCGATCTTCACGCCGCCCGTGTTCGGGTTGAGCGTCACGTTCGCAGTGAGCGTCGAGCCGACCGCTGCCGTCCCGCTGGTCGTGACGGTGACGGTGGCCGCCGCCGCTGAGGCAGGCGCGATAGGCACGACCAGCCCGAAGACCAGGGCCGAGACGGCAAGGAGGAACAGCGTACGCACTGACCGAGAAACAGACGTCAACATGGTGAAACTTCCTGCTGGGATGTGGAGTTGTGGTGCCAGCAGGGCGGCTCCGTTGCCGAGGCCGCCCTGCTGGCCTTGCTGGTGCTACTTGACCGTGACCGTGCCGATGACCTGGAAGTCACGAGTGCCGGCCTTGTTGTAGCCGCTGACCCACACCCGCTTGCCCGTGCCGACCGGGGTCGAGGTGGGGACACCCACCGTGCGGATCGCCGAACCATCGCTCGATGCTGTGCCGCTGTAGACCGACTTGCCCTCGATGAAGATCTTGTAGGCCTGACCCGCACGCAGCTTCTTGGCGTTGACCCCGAGCGTCTGCCCACGTGTGACCGACGTCTTGTTCAACGCGATGTAGTTGATCCGCGCCGTCTGAACCGAGAAGGTCGACTGAGTCACGTAGCCGGCCTTGGTCGCCGTGACCTCGACCTGCAGCTTCTTGGTCAGATCGGCGTACGGCACCGTGTAGCTGGGGCCGACCGCGCCGGGGATGACCCTGCGCACACCGAGGGTGTCGATCCGGTACCAGTCGTACGAGTAGTCAGGCGCCGGCGTCAGGCCCGACGGGGTCACCGTCACGACGTCCCCGACCTTCGGCGTCGTCGTGCTCAGGGCCAGTGCCTGGGTCCCGGTGAACGGGACGGGCGCGGCTGAGGCAACGGCGGTGGTGGGAAGGGACGTGTCCGTGGCGTCGTTGTAGCCGGTCTTGCTCGCCGTGACCGTCACCGTGATCGTCTTGCCGATGTCGGTCGACGTCGGGGTGTATGTCGCGCTGTTCGTTCCGACGTTGGTTCCACCCGCCTTCCACTGGTAGGCGTACGCACCGTCGTGTGCGGGCGTCTCGCCCGACGCAGTCGCCGTCAGCAGCTGGCCCTCGGTCGGAGTCGTGTCGTCGATCGTCACATCCAGGTTGCCGCCGAAGTCGCCCTTGGCGACTGCCGCGGTACCAGCAGACGTGACAGCGCCGCTGGGGTTGAAGCCGGCCTTGGTGGCCGTGACGGTCACCTTGATCACGGCGCCCTGAAGGGTTGCCCCCGGCGTGAACGTCGAGCCGGTCGCACCGGAGATGTCAGCGTCGTCCGCCTTCCACTGATACGTGTACGCGTCACGCGCCGGCGTCTCGCCGGAGGCATTCGCAGTCAGCTGCACACCGACCTTGGCCGTCCCGGTGATCGTCACGACCAGGGTGCCGCCGAAGTCGCCCTTGACGACCGCATCGGTCGGACCCGACGTCGCGGTAGCGCTGTCGTTGTAGCCGGACTTGGTGGCCGCCACGGTCACCGTGATGACCGCACCTTCCTGGGCTGCACCCGGCGTGAACGTCGAGCTGGTCGCACCGGAGATGGCCACGTCGTCGGCCTTCCACTGGTACGTGTAGCCGCTGCCCGCCGGTGTCTCGCCTGAGGGATTCGCCGTGAGCTGCGAGCCGACCTTCGCCGTGCCGGTGATCGTGACGCTCGGCGCTCCCGTGAAACTAGCCTTGGCGACGGCGGAGGTCGCGTCGGAGGTGCCCGACGCGTCGTTGTAGCCGTCCTTGGACGCCGTGACCTTGACCTGGAGGGCCAGCCCCGCCTCGTCACCGGTCACGGTGAACGTGTCACTCGTGGCGCCGGAGATCTCCACTGCAGGGTTGGCGCCGTCGATCGAGTACCACTGGTAGGTGGTGGAGTCGGCAGCCGGATCCGCAGCCGTGTCGATCTGAGCCGTGAGTTCGTCGCCGACGGTCGGCGTGGTGTTGTCGATCGACACCGCGGGATCCGTCGTGAAGCTGGCCTTGGTGACCGCGTCAGTTGCAGGAGAGGTGTCGGACGAGTCGTTGTAGCCGGGCTTGGTGGCCGTGACCTTCACCTGCAGCGAAAGACCCAGGTCGTCAGTCGTCACGGTGTACGTGTCATTAGTGGCACCGGCAATCTCGACAGGCTCGTTGGCGCCGTCGACGGTGTACCACTGGTAGTCGTACGCCCCGATCGGCGTCGAACCCGTGACCTGGGCCGTGACCTGCTGGAAGAGCTGGGGTGAGGTGTCGCTGATCGTGACATCGGGAGCGACAGAGAAGTCAGCCTTGATCACGGCGGCGGTCTCGGTGGAGTTGCCGATCGCGTCGTTGTAGCCGGGCTTCGTGGCGTGCACCCGGACGAAGATCGTGTCTCCGACTGTCGCCGCGTCGACGGAGTAGGTGGACTGCGTCGCGCCGGAGATGGCGGCAGCCGGATCGCCGCCGTGCACCGAGTACCACTGGTACGTGTAGCTGCTGCTGGCCGGGGACTCACCCGACGCGGTCGCCGTGAGCAGGTCGTCAACTGCCGGCGTGGTGTTGTCGATCGTGACGGTCGGACCGGTCGTGAAGTTGGCCGCGAGGACTGCCGCGGTCTCGGTAGAGGTGGCCGTCACCGACGTGTAACCGCTCTTGTTCGCGGTCTTCTTGACGATGATCTTCTTGCCGACGACACCGGCACCGGCCACCAGGTACGTCGACCCGGTGGCGCCATTGATCGCGACCGGCGCGTTGCCACCGTCGACGGTGTACCACTGGTAGGTGTACGTCGTGCCGGCCGAGGGGACAGCGTCGGTGCCCGAGGCGGTCAGCGTGTCGCCCACCGTCGGGTTGTTGTTGTCGATCGTGACTGTCGGCGGCGACGTGAAGTCGGCCGGGGCGACCGCGTTGGTCTGGGTCGAGCTGACCTCGGCTGAGTTGGCGTAGCCGACCTTGGACGCGATGACCTTGACGAAGAGCTTCTTGCCCAGGTCATCACCGGTGACGGTGTAGCTCGATCCGGTCGCACCGCTGATCAGGGTCGTCGGGCTGGCGGTGTACCACTGGTAGGTGTACGTGACACCGCTCGAAGGGCTGGTGCCGGTGATGACCGCATTGATCGTCTCGTTGACCTTCGGCGACGTGTTGTCGATCGTCGCGGTCGGCGGGGTCGTGAACGTCGCGGTCGCGACAGCTGTCGTCGCGGCAGAGCTCACCTCATTGCTGCTTGTGTAGCCGGCCTTGGAGGCGATGACCTTGACCAGCAGCTTCTTGTTGAGATCGGTGTCCGCGACAGTGAAGTTGACGTTCGTCGCACCCGCCACGAGGACCGCAGGGTCGGTGCCGGTGATCGTGTACCACTGGTAGGTGTACGTGGCGCCCGAAGGGTTGGTGCCGGTGACGACCGCGTTGACCGTCTGGTCAACCTGCGGCGTCGTGTCGCTTATCGTCACCGTCCCTGCCGACGTGAACGTGCCTGCGACGACTGCGGCCGTCTGGCCTGATGTGCCCGTGCCCGGTGTGGTCGTTCCGTTGTTCGACCCGGTCGAGTTGACCACGACCTGGATCTTCTTGCCGATCATGTCGGACGTCGGCACGTAGGGCGCAACCGTTGTCACTCCCGGCCCTCCCGCTGCTCCCGGGATGTCGACGGGGGCATTGGCTCCATCGACCGACTGCCACTTGTAGCTGTCGATCTTCACGCCGCCCGTGCTCGGGTTGAGCGTGACGTTCGCGGTCAGCGTCGAGCCGACCGCTGCGGTCCCGCTGATCGTCACGGTGACCTGCGCCGCCGCCGCCGAGGCGGGCGCAACCGGCACGACCAGCCCGAAGAACAGGGCCGAGACGGCAAGGAGGAACAGCGTACGTACTGGCCGAGAAACAGACGTCAACATGGTGATACTTCCTGCCGGGATGTGGAGCTACGAGGTTCTGCTGAAGGTTGTGGGTGCCAGCAGGACGGCGACGTTGCCGAGGCCGCCCTGCTGGCCTTGCTGGTGCTACTTGACGGTGACCGTGCCGATGACCTGGAAGTCACGCACGCCGGCCTTGGTGTAACCGCTGACCCACACCCGCTTGCCGGTGCCGACCGGCGTCGAGGTGGGAACGCCCACCGTGTGGATCGCCGAACCATCGCTCGATGCTGTGCCGCTGTAGACCGACTTGCCTTCGATGAAGATCTTGTAGGCCTGACCCGAACGCAGCTTCTTGGCGTTGACCCCGAGGGTCTGCCCACGCGTCACCGACGTCTTGTTCAACGCGATGTAGTTGATCCGGGCGCTCTGCGCCGAGAACGTCGAGACGGGCTGGTAGCCGTCCTTGACCGCCGTGACCTCGACCTGCAGCTTCTTGGTCAGATCGGCGTACGGCACCGTGTAGGTCTGGCCGACCGCGCCGGGGATGACCCGCCGCACACCCAGGGTGTCGATCCGGTACCAGTCGTAGTTGTACGACGTCGGTGTCGGCGATCCACCGGTCGCGTTCGCCGCCACGATGTCCCCGACCTTCGGAGTCGTCGTGCTCAGCGTGACGGTCGGCGGAGTGCTGAACACACCGGACTCGATCAGTGCCGTGGCCGGCGACGTGCTTTCATCACTGTCGTTGAAGCCGGACTTGATCGCCTTGATCTTGACCGTGATCGCCTTTCCGATGTCACTGTTCTGAGCCACGTAGGTCGAGTTCGTCTGGCTGGGAATCAGGACTCCGTCTCTGAACCAGCGGTAGGCGTACGAGTCGCCGGCCGGAACCTCAGCCGTCTGGACGTGCGCCGTGAGCGTCGAGCCAACCGTGACGTTTCCGGTGATCGCTCCCGCGATCGGGCCAGAGGTGAAGTCGGCCATGAGGACCGCAGATGTCGGGTCCGACGTGGCCGCGTTGCTGTCGTTGTAGCCGAGCTTGGTGGCCTTGACCGTCACCGTGATCTGCTTGCCGATCTGGGGTCCACTCGGCGTGAACGTCGAGCTGGTCGCGCCGGCGATGTTCGTGCCGTCAGCCTTCCACTGGTACGTGTAGCCGTCGGCCGTCGGAGCCTCGCCGGTCGGGTTGGCCGTCAGCACCTCGCCGGCCTTGGCCGTGCCGGTGATCGTGACGGTCGGATCGGCCGAGAAGTCGCCGTTGGCGACGGCGGAGGTGGCATCGGACGTGTCGGACGAGTCGTTGTAGCCGTCCCGGGTGGTCTTGATCGTCACCGTGATCGCCTTGCCGGCTTCGGCACCGGTCAGCGTGTACTTGTCAGCCGTCGCACCAGTGATGTCGACGCTGTCGGCAGCCCACTGATAGGTGTAGCCATCGCCAGTGGGCAGCTCGCCCGAGGCACCCGCGGTCAGCTCCTCGCCCACCTTGGCCGTGCCCGTGATCGTCGCGGTGGGTCCGGGGTTGAAGTCCGCCTTGGCGACGGGGTCGGTCCCTGCCGAGCTGCCGATGCCGGAGCTGCCGTCGTAGTTGGTCAAGACCGGCGTCGCCTTGGCAACCAGGACCTTGCCGACGTCAGAGGGGGTCGGGGTGTAGTTCGCGGTGATGGCTCCAGCGATCGGGCTGCCGTCGGCGAACCACTCGAAGTTGTAGGAGTCGGCCGTCGGCACTGAGTCGGTGGTGACCGATGCCGAGATCCCGTCGTCCACCGTCGGGTTCGTGTCGTCTATCTCGACGACCGGGGCGGAAGTGAACACGCCCTGAACTGTCGCGGTCGGTGCAGAAGTCGCCGCCGTGTCGTCCTTGCCGCTCTTGTGAGCCGTGACAACGACCTGGACCTGCTTTCCCAACTCCGCCGACGTGAGGACGAATGTCTGGGACGTGGCACCAGCAATGTTGGTGGCCGGCGCGGTCGTCTGCCACTGGTAGGTGAATGTCGCGCCTGGCGGGGAGGTCGGCCCCGCGTTGGCCGTCAGCGTGTTGCCCTGGATCGCCGTCCCGGAGATCGTGGGGTTGATGTTGGTGATGGGGCCAGCGGCCGAAGCCGGCGAAACCGGCCCGAGCAAGCCGACCATGAGAGCGATGACCGCCCCGAAAAGCAAAGTACGTAGGTGCCGAGATGTCTTCAACATGCGGGTTCCGCTTCCTCGTGGATGTTGCTCGTATGTGAGCGCCGGGGAAGTGAAGGTGGCGCCGCCGACAGTCAACTCTGAAAGCAGCCCCAATGGCTCCGAATGAGACATCTGGTTTGCAATCTCGGGAAATATGACTCGTTGTGACTAGTTAGTCCGAGTGCCTGGTCTCAAAAGGAGTGACCCTGACGAAGCAGAAGGGCGACCTCCCGTGGGGAGGCCGCCCTTCTGATGAACGCTGTGTCGCTACAGCACTTCGACCGTGGTGAGGACCTGGAAGTCACGCACCCCGGACTTGTTGTAGCCGCTGACCCACACCCGCTGCGTGGGGCCGACAAGGGTCGTCTTCGGGACCGTCACCGTGCGAGATGCCGTGCCGCCGCTCGTGGCCGTTCCGGCGTAGACCGCCCTGCCCTCGATGAAGATCTTGTACGACTGGCTGGCCCGCAGCTGCCTGCCGGTGACCGTGAGGGTCGAGCCGCGAGCCACAGACGTCTTGTTCAACGCGATGTAGTTGACCCGCGCCGTCGCCGCCGTGAAGGCCGACAGCGACACGTAGCCCGGCTTGGTCGCGGTGATCTCGACCGACAGCTTCTTGTTCAGGTCGGTCAACGTCGGCGTGTAGCTGGCGGTGGTGACACCCGGGATGAGCCTGCGGACACCCAAGATGTCGGTCCGGTACCAGTCGAACGCATAGGCGCCGGGCGTCGGGGTGCCACCCGCGGGGGTGACGGTCACCAGTTGGCCGACCTTCGGGTTGGTGATGTCGAAGGTCCCCGTCGGAGGCGCGCTGAATGTGGCCAGGACGACCGCAGCGGTCTGAGCCGAGGTGCCGACGCCATCGTTGTAGCCGGTCTTCGTCACAGTGGCAGTCACAGAGATCTTCTTGCCTACTTGGCTGGCCCCAGGGGTGTACGTCACGTTCTTCGCGCCGCCCCCGAGCGTCACGTTGTCCGCGTACCACTGGTACGTGTAACCACTGCCGGTCGGGTTCTCACCGGAGGCATGTGCAGTCAGCACCTCATCGACCTTGGGCGTGCCCGTGATCGTGACGGTCGGAACCGGGTTGAAGTCGCCCTTGGCGACCGCGGTCGTCGCGGCGGAGCTGAACGTCTTGGTGAGGTAGCCGTCCTTCGTCGCTGTCACCTTCGCGGTCAGCGTCTTGCCGACGTCCGTCGCCACGGGGGTGTAGGTGTCAGTGGTGGCGCCGGCGATCGCGTTGGCGCCGAGGAACCACTCGTACGTCTTCCCGGTTGCGGCGGGGTCCTCACCGGCGAGCGAAGCGGTGACCGCCTGGCCAACCTGAGGAGTCGTGTCGCTGATCGTGACGACGGGGCTGCCCCCGAACCCATTCAGGACCGGCCCGACCGGAGTGGTGGTCACAGTGAGCGGATCTTTGTTGTTCGCGGTACCGGTGACCACGACCTGAATGTTCTTCCCGACGAGGTCGGAGGTCGGCACAAACGTCTTGCTGGTCGCGCTGGGGATGTCCGTGGCCGGATCGGTCGTCTGCCACTTGTAGGCGTACGTGACACCGCCACCCCCTGAGGTGTCGGCGGTCAGGGTCTCACCCACGGCTGGCGTGCCGCTGATCGAAGCGGTGAAGCTCACCGTGGCGGCGACTGCCGAGTTGATGGGTCCGAGAAGACCGACCATGAGGGCGATGACCGCCCCGAAGAGCAACGTTCGAAGGTGCCGAGATGTCTTGAACATGCGGGTTCCGCTTCCTCGAGGGAGTTTCGTGTGTGAGGCGCCGGGGAAGAAGGTGACGCCGCCGACAGTCAACTCTGGAAATCGCCTGCATGGCCCCGAATGCGACATCTGGTTTGTCATTCCGGGAAATATGACTCGTTGTGACTAGTCCTCCGACGAACGCAACAGGGCGGCCCATGTCGGAGGCCGCCCTGTTGCTCGTCGTTGAGTTGCTACTGCACGATCACCGTGGTGATGACCTGGAAGTCACGCGTGCCGGCCTTGTTGTAGCCGCTGACCCACACCCGCTTGGTGCCGACCGGAGTCGTGGACGGGACGCCGATCGTGCGAATGGCGTTGCCCTCGCTCGATGCCGTCCCGCTGTAGACCGACTTGCCGTCGATGAAGATCCGGTAGGTCTGACCCGCACGCAGCCGCTTGGCGGTCACACCGAGAGTCTGCGCACGCTTGACCGTCGTCTTGTTCAACGCGATGTAGTTGACCCGGTTCGTCGGCACCGACAAGTCGGACTGCGTCGTGTAGCCGGCCTTGACCGCATAGACCTCCACCTGAAGGCGCTTGGTCAGGTCGTTGTAGACGACCGTGTAGCTCTGGCTGAACCCGCCCGGGATCGCCGTCCTCACACCCAGCGTGCTGATGCGGTACCACTGGTACTGGTACGACTCAGCAATGGGCGCCTCCCCGTCCGCGTGGGCCGTCACGACGTCGCCGACCTTGGGCGTGAGCGTGCTGAGGAAAGCGGTGGGCGGCGTGCTGAACGTGCCATTGCCGACCGCCGCGGTCGCTGCCGACGTGGCCGGAGCGAGGTCGTTGTAGCCGGCCTTGCTGGCCGTGACCGTCACAGTGATCGCCTTGCCGGCGTGGGACAGGTTCGGCGTGAACGTCGAGCTCGTCGCGCTCCCGATGTCGACGTTGTCGGCCTTCCACTGATACGTGAACGTGTCGGGGGTCGGCGTGACACCCGACGTGTTGGCCGTCAGCTGCGAACCGATCGCGGGCGTGCCGCTGATCGTCGCGACCAGAGTTCCGGTGAAGTCGGCCTTGACCACCGCGAGTGTGGTCGCCGACTCGCCGGTGATGGGAGCGTAGTTGACCTTGACCGCTGTCGCCTTGGCGACGAGCTGCTTGCCCACGTCAGAGGCTGTCGGCGTGTAGCTCGCGGCCGTGGCGCCACTGATCGGGCTGCCGTCGGCGAACCAAGCCCACGTGTAGGAGTCGGCGACCGGGGTTGATTCCGTGGGCACCACTGCCTCGATGTTTTCGCCCACCACCGCGGCGACGGTGTTGATGTCGACAGTCGGAGGGGCGGTGAACGCGTGAAGAATCGTCGCGGTTGCCGTGGACGTCGCCGAGCTGTCGTCCTTGCCGTTGGAATGTGCCGTCATGACGACCTGCACCTGCTGACCCGCCAGCTCTGGGGTGAGGAGCAGCGTCGACGTCGTGGCACCCACGATGTCGGTCGGCGTCGTGCCGGTCGTCTGCCACTGCCACGTGAACGTGACGTTGTTCTGCGGACTGGTCGCGCCGACCTGGGCTGCCGTGAGGGTCTCGCCCACCACCGCGGGGCCGGTGATCACGGGGTTGAGGCCGGTGATCGGCCCAGCTGCCGTAGCCGGTGACACCGGCCCGAGAAGCCCGACCATCAGGGCGATGACCGCCCCGAACAGCAAGGTACGAAGATGTCTGACTGGCTTGAGCATGCGGGTTCCGCTTCCTCGGGGAGTGTGCGCCGCGGGAGTCGGGGGCGCCGCCACAGTCAACCCCGAAATCAGCCGAGAAGACAGGGAAACGCGACAACTGGTCCGGAATGCTGCGACGGCACGCCCTTGCCCGGCTCGACGGCGACAGGAGTAGTCTGCATCCTGAGACAATTCGTATCAGGATGTGGACATGACCGATCTGCGAGCGCCCAACCGCTGGCTCATGCTCGCCGTCTCGATGCTCGGCCAGATCGCCGGGACGATCTACGTCAACGGCGCGCCGTTCCTCATCCCCTACCTGCACCTCAAGCGGGGGCTCAGCCTCGTCGAGGCCGGCACGATCGCCGCGGCACCGCTGACCGGGACGATGTTCACCCTCGTCGCGTGGGGCGTGGTCGTCGACCGTATCGGCGAGCGAGCGTCGATGACCGCCGGGCTGGTCATCGTCACGATCGGTGCGCTGGGCGCGAGCCAAAGCGACTCGTTGCTCGGCCTCGGCCTGTGGTTCCTGGTCGGCGGCATCGGCGCCGGCAGCACGAACTCGGCGAGCGGCCGGGTCGTCGTCGGCTGGTTCCCGGCCCACCGGCGTGGCACCGCGATGGGCATCCGGCAGACCGGGCTGCCGCTCGGCGTCGGGCTCGCCGCACTGCTCGTGCCCAACCTGGTCAAGGCTCACGGGCTGTCCGCGACCCTGCTCGTCATCACCGCCATCACGGCCGCCGCGACGGTGCTCTGCGCCGTGCTGATCGTCGACCCGCCGCGGCCGAGCCGCAGCGAGGCCGCAGACCTGGGGCACCTCGACAACCCGTACACCCGCGACTCCAGGCTGTGGCGCATCCACCTCGCCTCAGCGCTGCTCGTGGTCCCGCAGTTCACGG
The DNA here is from genome assembly GCF_056403535.1 of Aeromicrobium sp. P2_G6. NCBI lineage: Bacteria > Bacillati > Actinomycetota > Actinomycetes > Propionibacteriales > Nocardioidaceae > Aeromicrobium > Aeromicrobium sp. P2_G6. The sequence goes on from NZ_JBFUFH010000001.1 coordinate 763,158, forward strand.
TGTGGACCTACATGCTGGTCTGGCTCATCGACGACAAGGGCTGGTCAACGCTCGCCGCCAGCGTTCTGGTCGCATCGACGCAGCTGCTCGGCGCGGCCGGCCGGATCGGCGCGGGCTGGTGGTCCGACCGCGTCGGCAGCCGGCTCGGCCCCATGCGTACGGTCGCGATCGCCGCCACCGCGACGATGCTGTCGCTTGGCCTGCTCTCCGGCACCCCGCTAGCGATCGCGCTCATGGTCATCGCCACGGCCGTGACCGTGGCAGACAACGGGCTGGCGTTCACCGCGGTCGCCGAGATCGGCGGACCGTACTGGTCGGGGCGTGCCATGGGGATGCAGAACACCGGGCAGTACATCGCCTCCGCCCTGGTGCCACCGGTCGTCGGCGCACTGGTCTCCGGACGGGGGTACGGCTTCGCGTTCGCCCTCGTCGCGGTGTTCCCGCTGCTGGCGATCCCCTTGGTGCCGGTCCGGGGAGAGCATCCGGACGCCATTGTGTGACGTATGCCGCATGCCTCTGTCTTTGGCTGGCCTAACTGAGCATCATGGTTGCTGTCGGACTAGTGTCACCCGTACTGTCACGGTCACTTTGCAGTTCAGGGGAAAGGGCTCCCATGCGTGTCGTTGCCATAGTCGTGTCGCTTGCCATCACTGCCGTTGCAGTGGCACTGGCGGTGAAGGCCGTCAAGGACATGACTGCCGTGATCCGCAAGGGGCAGCCGGCCATCGGGCGCACCGACAACAAGGGCGCCCGCTGGGCCAACATGTTCAAGGAGACGCTGGGCCACACCCGCATGCTCCAGTGGACGTGGATCGGCATCATGCATTGGTTCGTGTTCGCCGGGTTCATCTTCCTGAGCTCGATGGTCCTCGGCGCCTACTTCCAGATCTTCGACGCGCACCAGGCGCTCCCGATCATCGGGCACTGGGTCATCTACGAATGGCCCGCCGAGCTCCTGTCCTGGCTGACGCTGATCGGCATCGTCTTCCTCATCGCCGTACGCCAGAAGAACCACCCGCGCAGCCTCGGCCGCAAGTCCCGCTTCTTCGGCTCGACGTTCTGGCAGGCGTACTTCGTCGAGGCGATCATCTTCACCGTCGTCCTCTGTGGCTTCACGCTCCGCACGCTCGAGTACGCGATGGAGAAGGCGCACGGCGCTGACGACCTGACGTTCCACTACCCGATGACGTTCTTCCTCGGCGACCTGTGGGACGGCCTCTCGGTCGACACGATGGAGACCCTCGTCTACACGATCGCGATGATCAAGATCGTCGTCTCGATGACGTGGCTCATCACGATCGCCCGCAACATCACGATGGGTGTCGCGTGGCACCGCTTCACCGCGTGGTTCAACATCTGGTTCAAGCGCGAGTCCGACGGCTCGACCGCGCTGGGTGGCCTCGAGCCGATCTACATCAAGGGCAAGGCGCTCGACCTCGAGGACATGGACGACCTCGAGGAGGAGGACTTCGCCAAGCTCGGCGTCGGCAAGGTCGAGGACTTCACCTGGAAGGGCATCCTCGACTTCACGACGTGCACCGAGTGCGGACGTTGCCAGAGCCAGTGCCCTGCGTGGAACACCGAGAAGCCGCTGTCGCCCAAGCTGCTGGTGATGGGCCTGCGCGATCACGCGTACGCCAAGCTGCCGCTGCTCGACCAGGACGAGGCGTCGCTGACCGACGAGCAGAAGACCGAGCTCGAGCGCCCGCTGATCGGCAACGCCGAGGCATACGGCGTCATCGATCCTGACGTCCTGTGGTCCTGCACCAACTGCGGCGCCTGTGTGCAGCAGTGCCCCGTCGACATCGAGCACGTCGACCACATCGACGACATGCGCCGCTTCCAGGTGCTCGTCGAGTCCAACTTCCCGGCCGAGCTCAACAACATCTTCAAGGGCCTCGAGCGCAAGGGGAACCCGTGGGGCATGGACCCCAAGGGCCGCATGGACTGGGCCAAGAAGCTCGACTTCGAGGTCAAGCAGGTCGGCGTCGACGTCGAAGACCTCGACGAGGTCGAGTGGCTGTTCTGGGTCGGCTGCGCAGGCGCGTTCGAGGACCGCGCCAAGAAGACGACGCAGGCCGTCGCCGAGCTGCTCGACATGGCCGGCGTGACCTTCGCGGTGCTGGGTGACGGCGAGACCTGCACGGGTGACCCCGCTCGTCGTGCCGGCAACGAGATCGTCTTCCAGCAGCTCGCGATGCAGAACGCCGAGGTCTTCAAGGAGACCAAGGTCAAGAAGGTCGTCTCGACCTGCGCCCACTGCTTCAACACGCTCAAGAACGAGTATGCCGAGTTCGGTGTCGAGCTCGAGGTCGTGCACCACACGCAGCTGCTCAACCGGCTCGTGCGCGAGGGCAAGCTGACCCCGGTCGCACCCACCGCGGAGACCGAGACCAAGAAGATCACCTACCACGACCCGTGCTTCCTGGGCCGTCACAACCAGGTCTACGAGCCGCCGCGCGAGCTGCTCAGCGTCATCCCCGGCGCCGAGTTCACCGAGATGCCGCGCAACTCCGAGAAGTCCTTCTGCTGCGGCGCCGGCGGTGCCCGTATGTGGATGGAGGAGACCCTCGGATCGCGCATCAACGTCAACCGCACCGAAGAGGCCATCGCGACCGGCGCCGACCAGATCGCCGTCGGCTGCCCGTTCTGCCGCGTCATGCTCTCCGACGGCCTGACCCTCAAGCAGTCCGAGGGTGCCGCCCGCGAGGAGGTCGAGGTGCTCGACGTCGCGCAGATGCTGCTCGCCGGCGTCAAGCGCGCCCCGTCGGCCGAGGAGACCGCTGCCGTCGTCGCCGAGGCTGAGGCCGCGGTCGTCGCGGAGGCTGAGGCTGCGACCTCGTCGCCTGCCGGCGCGTCGTCCGGCTCCGGCGGTCCGGACGAGGTCACCGACATCGACCAGGCCGCAGCAGCGGCGAGCAACATCGACGTCGACGAAGAGGGCTCCCGTACGGGCGATGCCCCCGAAGCACGCTCCGACGAGACCGCCCCGGTCAGCGACGCCTCGACAAGCGCGACGTCCGGTGTCGACGCTGAGCCTGAGGTCGACGCTTCGACAAGCTCAACGTCCGAGGCTGCTTCGACAAGCTCGACGTCCGAAGACGTCACCGACGACCGGGCGGCCAGCGACAAGGAAGCCGCCGCCTGGGCCAATGTGGGTCCGGTCAACCACGATCCGGGCGACACGACCGATCCCGAGACCGAGCTCGTGCCGCAGAAGTCCGACAGCGATCCCGAGATCGCCGCGACCAAGAGCCACGACGACATGCCTGCGGAGGACATCACGCACGTGCCCGACGAGACCGCACCGGTCGACGACGACGCGCGCCAGGAGGAGGCCGCCGGCATCATCCCCGTCGAGGAGGCCGAGTCCACGGCCGATCCGGTCTCCGAGGACGCTGCTCCGCTGACTGACGCCAACCCCAGCGGCGCCGACCTCAGCAAGGCGGCCGGTGGCGGCGAGACGGTGGCGGACGACGAGGACGAGCAGCCCAAGCCATAGCGTCATGACCCGTTGTCCCTGCCTGAGCGGACTGACGTACGAGGCGTGCTGCGGCCGGCTGCACGCCGGGGCGGCGTCAGCCCAGACGGCGGAGCAGCTCATGCGGTCGCGCTACAGCGCGTTCGCGGTGGGCGACACCGCCTACCTAGTCGCGACATGGCACCCGAGCACCCGGCCGACCTCGCTCGAGCTCGACCCGGACCGCCGCTGGTACCGGCTCGACATCCTCCGCACCGATCGGGGTGGTCCGTTCGACACCGAGGGCGTCGTGGAGTTCCGGGCGTACCACCGATCAGCCGGCGACAAGGGCAGCCAGCACGAGGTCAGTACGTTCGTCCGCGAGGACGGCCACTGGCTCTACGTGGATCGGACCGACTGAGACAGCATGCCAATGATTCGTTGCAAAGACAGGGAATTTGGAACAGGCCGTTCACCGAACACGGCGTCGGAACTGCCCTAGCCTGAACCGCAGGAGGGTTTGGGCGGGAGGTGCCCATGCCACGTATGAGGTCGGCTTCGGTCCGCGATCTCCTCGACGTCCACCACGACGTCGACCCCCTCCTGCACGCACTGGTGGACCTCGGTTCGGACGCCATCGCGAGGAGCACGGCCGACGACTGGGAGGCTCTCGCTGAGGCCCTCCGGTCCGATGACCACTATCCGGCAGCGATGGCATGGCGGGCCGGATATGCGCTCTATCGCCTGGGCCACACCGACCGCGCGGAGCACTTCTTTGAGCACGCGGACCGCACCGAGCTCGACGACGCGGAGCGCGCTCAGTTCTGCGCCGCTTGGGCCTCGACCGCCTGGGGCACGGGCCACGCGGACCTCAGTGAGGAGCTCGGGCTCGAGTCGTTCGCGGCGGCCGAGCAGTGCGGGGACGACGCGGCCCTCACCTGGGCCTGGGAGAGTCGCGCCTTGCTCGCCTCGATCCACGGCGAGCCCCGGGAGAACCTGCACGCACACCACCGCGCCCTCGACTACGCACGTGCGGCCGGCGACACCCTCATGGAGTCGCGCATCCGCAACAACCTCGGCTGGACCCTGTTCGAGCAGGCTCGCTACACCGATTCGCTGGCGGAGTTCGAGCTGGCCCTGCGCCTGGCGGACACCGCGGGCCACCTGCCCTCGATGGCCCACATCCGGCACAACGTCGGCGACGTCATGCTCCACCTCGGTCGCATCGACGAAGCGCTGGTCGAGGTCGAGGCCGCCCGGTCGATCTGGTCCGGGCTCGACTCACCGATGGTCGGCGCGGCATGGCAGCTCCTGGCCGACATCCAGCGGGCACGCGGCAACACCGCCCAGGCCACCATGGCATACCGCGAGGCCGTCGCCGTCGCGGCGGTGACAGCCGACACCCACACGCTCGTGCCCGCCCTCATGGGTCAGGCCTTGATCCAGGTCGCGACCGATCCCGACGGGGCAGGCGAAGTCGCCCAGCGACTGCTGTCAGTGCACTCCTCTCTCGGTCCGCTGCCGGGCACGCTGACCGCCGGCTGGGTCGCTCTCCACCGTGGGGAGGTGCAGGCGGCCGCCGCCGCGGCTACGCGCGCGTTGGCCGACGCATCCCAGCGTCACGCCAGGGCCTGGCTCGCCGAGGCGCTCGAGCTGTCCGCCCTGTCCACGACGAACAACCGCGCCGCACAGCTCCAGGAGGCGGCCTCGATCTGGCAGGAGATCGGCAACCCCATCCGGTTGCAGGTCAACCGCATCGTCCAGGCACACCTGTTCGGCAGCCACTTCACCGAGCAGGTGGCTCGCGCCGGCCTGCGGTCACTGGGCGTGCAGGAGGATGCGTACGGCATCGCCGGCCCGCTGCACGCGATCCGGCCGTCCACCTCGACCCACGCAGTGCACATCCACGTGCTCGGGACATTCGTGCTGTCGCTGCACGGTCGCCCGGTGACCAGCTCGGAGTGGCCGTCCCGCAAGGCGCGAGACGTCCTCAAGGTGCTGGCCGGACGGGGTCCGCGCGGCATACACCGCGAAGGCCTCTCCGACCTCCTGTGGCCTCGCTGCACCGACGCGGGCAGCAAGCTCTCCGTCGCCCTGTCGCAGCTCCGGCGCGTCCTCGATCCGCACCGGGCCCACGGCCAGAACCACTTCGTCCACGCCGACCGGGCCAGCGTCCGCCTCAACATGGAGACCGTCTCGGTCGACGTCGTCGACTTCATCATCGCCGCACACGAGTCCGTCGCCGCAGCACAGGCCGGCAAGGAGGAAGCCATCGAGATGCTCGAGGCCGCGGCCGCGATGCACACCGGCGAGTTCCTCGAGGAGGACCTCGCCGAGGACTGGCCGGCGCAGATCCGCGACGAGGTCGAGAGCCTCGGCAACGAGGTCATCCGCGTCCTCGCCTTCGCCCTGAAGTCCGGGCCCGACCCTGAGCGCGCGGTCCCGTGGCTCGCGCGCCTGCTGGCGTACGACCCGTTCGACGAACCCATCTATGCCGCGCTGATGCGGGTCCTCACGGCCGTCGGGCGGCACGGCGAGGCCCGGCGACACCATCGGGCGTACGTCCTGCGGATGCATGAGATCGGCGTGCCCGCAATGAGCTGGGAGCAGATGGCGGCCTGAAACTGGAACGCGTTCTCAAAGTTTCTGCAACGTTTTCTCAAGGGCCGGGTCGCAAGGTGTTCCTCAACCCTCGTCCCCAGGAGCACCCCATGGCCACCATCCGCTATCCCATCACCTCCGCCGTCGGAGACACCATCCACGAGATCGAGAGGCTCGCCTGGGCGATCATCGCCCGGCTCGCGATCCTCGCGATCCTGGGCACGGCGACAGTGGCCCTTGCCGGCTTCGTCAACTACGGCCCGCTCGCGGACGAGCTGTCCAGCTGGTCGCCGTTGAACGCGATGGGTGCGGTGATCGGCATCGCGGTCCTCTCGATCGCCCTGCTGGGGGCAGCCAAGAGCCCCCGTGAAGACCGAGCCGAGGCCTTCGACGTCGAGTGAGACCGGCGCTGCCCGAGAGCGGCAGCGCTTACTTCTGCTTGGTGTAGCGATCATCGACGTCCGTTGTGCAGCCACGTGCGGGGAGCGCCGATGCAGGGGATCGGCGCTCCTCGTGATTCTGTGTTTCTGGGTCCATGACCGACGAATCCCACCGATGACGAGGACGAGCAGCCCAAGACGTAAGGGCTCCAGCTCTCGCGTCACCCGACGGCTTCGGCGTACGCCTTGAGGAAGAGCGCCTCGGCGCAGGCCATGCGTTCGATCTCGGTGGGATCCACGCTCTCGTTGGGGGCGTGGATCAGGGCGAGCGGCTCCTCCACCCCCATCAGTAGCAGCTCCGCATCTGGGTAGGTCTCTGCGAACACGTTGCACAGGGGGATCGACCCTCCTTGGCCGAGGAGCTCGAGGTCCCGCCCGTATGCCTCCCTCATCGCCGTGCGCATCGCCTCGTACGCCGGACCGTCGGTGCGTGCCCGGAAGGGCGATCCGGTCGCCTCGGTCGTGATCTCCACGGACACGCCCCACGGAGCAGCCGCCCGCAGGTGCTCACTCAGAGCTCGTTCGGCCTCGTGGGGTTCGGTGCCCGGGGGAATCCGCAGGTTCAGTCGAGCGCTCGCCTCCGGCACGATGGCCGCGGCGGAACCCACCACCGGCGGGCAGTCGATCCCGAGGATGGTGATCGCGGGCCTGGCCCAGAGCATGTCGGACACGGTGCCGGAGCCCAGAAGCGTCTCCTCGTCGGCTATTCCGATGTCACTGCGGAAGGCATCGGTTGGGTACGGCGCCCCAGTCCACACCTCTGTGCTGTCCAAGCCGTCAATAGTGGTGTCTCCAGCTTCATTGCGAAGCGAGGAGAGCATCGCAACAAGAGCGGCCAAGGCGTCCGGTGCGGCACCTCCGAACATCCCCGAGTGGAGCTCCCCCGGCAGCGCAGTCACCTGCACGATCACGTTCACCATCCCGCGCAGGCTGGCCGTCAGTGCCGGCTCGCCCACCGCCGCGTTGCCGGTGTCGCAAACGAGAATCGTGTCCGCACGCAACAGGTCGGCGTTGGCGGGCACGAACGCCTCGAGTCCACCCGTGCCCTGTTCCTCCGAACCCTCGACGACCAGCTTCAGGTTGACCGGGATCTCGTCCCCCAGGGCACGCAATGCCGCAAGGTGCATCACGATGTTGCCCTTGCAGTCCGCCGAGCCGCGCCCGAACCAGCGACCGTCCACCTCGGTCAGCTCGAACGGCGGGGTGCGCCACGCGTCGTCGACGAGGGGAGGTTGCACGTCGTAGTGCGCGTACAGCAGGACAGTCGGAGCACCGGGATCCGAGCATGGCCGCGAGCCCACCACGGCCATGCTTCTGTCCGGCGTCTCAGCCAGCCTTGCGTCCTCGAAGCCGACGCCGGCGAACGCGTCGAGCACCCACTGTGCTGCTCGGGCGCACTCCTCCGGCGGGAACTGCCGAGGGTCGGCCACCGACGGGATCGCCACCAGCTCAGCGAGCTCCTCGCGTGCTCGCGGCATCAGCTCGGAGATCCGCGTGTTCAGGTCCACGCCTCAGTCACCTGCCACGTTGTCCGTCTTGAAGTCATCGACGTGCGCCTTGAAGTCGTCCAGCTCGTCGGGGCAGTAGGTCTTGATGATGAGCAGCTGACCCTTGACCACGCGGCTGTCCGCGATCACGGGCCTCATCCCAGGACCCGCGGCGCCGTTCGTGAGCAGTGCGTGCAAGGTGGCGCGGCTAAGGGCCTCGTTCGGGTCGGCGCAGGTTGCGCCACCGTCATCTCCGAGCACGCGGACCACCTGGTCCTTGTCGGGTGTCCGCGCGCCTGCGTCTTCGAGCGCCGTGATCAGCTGGTCGGCCTTGTCCTCAGCCTGTCGGGTCTCCTTCGCACCGTGGAAGGTGATCAGCGCTATGACCACCAGCACCGCAAGGATGGCCAACGACGTGTAGTAGATCCACGATCGTTCCCGCTTGGTCTGGGTCTCCATCATGTCGCTCATGACGGGGTCACCTCCTCCGGCAGGGGCTGCTTCCACGACGGCTTGCGGAACCGGTAGAAGAGGAAGGGAACAAGCAGGCCGAGTCCGAGCGCACCGCCAGCGACGATCAGGAAGTAGATTCCGGAGTTGCCCTCCGCGAACTGCGACGGGGGGATGAACCCGACGAGAAGGGCGGCAAGTGAGGCCGTGAAGCCGACGCCGCACATCCCAATCAGCATCGGAGCGCGATAGCCGCGCGGGTGGTCCGGGTGCTTGCGACGCAGCTGCACCGCCGCAACGAACATCAGCAGATACATGATCAGGTAGACCTGCGTGGTGATGACCGAGAACACCCAGTAGGCGCTGGAGACATCAGGGATCAGCGCGTACGCGAGCCCGATCACCGTGGTGACCAGACCCTGGACGACCAGGATGTTCTGCTGGACGCCGTTCTTGTTCAGACGCTGCAGATACGGCGGGAGGTAGCCCTCCTGGCGGGAGATGAGCAGTAGGCCTCTCGAGGGACCGGCCAGCCAGGTGAGCATGCCGCCCAGGGAGGCCGCGACCAGCATGATGCCGACGATCGGGGTCAGCCACTGCCAGCCGAAGTTCGCGAACACCGCATCGAAAGCCTGCATCACACCGGCGGTCAGCGACAGCTCCTCGGCCGGAACGATCCAGCTGATCGCCAGCGCCGGGAGGATGAAGATCGCAAGCACCAGCCCCATGGCGAGGAACATCGACTTCGGGAATTCCTTGCCCGGGTTCTTCAGCGACGACACGTGAACCGCGTTCATCTCCATGCCCGAGTAGGAGAGGAAGTTGTTGACGATGAGCACGAGGCTGGCCAGTCCGGCCCACGCGGGGAGCAGGTTCTCGGCGGTCATCGGTGCTGCAGACGAGTTGCCTTGTCCCAGGAAGACCATGCCGAGGAGGACCAGGACCACACCCGGGATCAGGGTCCCGATGATCAGGCCGCCGCTGGCCAGGCCGGCGACACCCTTGGTGCCACGCGAGGAGACCCACACTCCGGACCAGTAGACGACGATGATGACGCAGGCGGTCCACACCCCACTCGTGGCCAGCTCAGGATTGAACACATACGCCAACGTGCTCGCCACGAACCCGAGCAGACTCGGGTAGTAGAAGATCGTCATCGCGAACTGACACCACACCGCGAGGAAGCCCATCGGCTTGGAGATGCCCTCGGACACCCACTTGTAGACGCCGCCCTCCCACCCTGAGGCGAGCTCGGCAGAGACGAGCGACGTCGGAAGCAGGAACACGATCGCAGGGACGATGTACAAGAAGACGCACGCCAGGCCGTAGACCGCCATGGTCGGCGCGGCTCGAAGGCTGGCCACCGAGCTCGTGGTCATCATCGCCAGGGCGATCCACGAGATGTAGGCCGCCGCAGGTGCCCGGGTGCGGCCGGCCGCCTTCGGGACCGATTCGTTCGCGGGCATGTCCATGGCGCTCATGGCCGCCTCGCTGTGACGAGCCCAGCGCTGCGGAAGTTCATGTGCGGTCTCATCGTGTACCTCTTCCGCCGAGGGTGGTGGATCCCACGATTTCGCTCCCCGACGCCTTCAGCCTCACCCTGAGCGGATGATTTCGGCAGGCATCACTGCACGAGGCGCAGGTGGCGATCGGTGTTGTTCAGGCGGCGGCCGCCGTCCTCCGTGACGGTCACGATGTCCTCGATCCGGACGCCGAAGTCGCCGGCGAGGTAGATGCCAGGCTCGACGGAAAAGCACATCCCAGGCACGAGCGGCTGTTCCTCGCCCTCGATCATGTACGGCGGTTCGTGCGTCGTGGTTCCGATGCCGTGGCCGGTGCGGTGGATGAACTGCTCGCCGTACCCCGCCTCGGTGATGACTTTCCGGGCTGCCCGATCGATCTCCTGGCAGGCAACGCCGGGCCGGACCGCGTCCACGCCTGCTTGCTGTGCCTGACGCACGATCTCGTGCACCTCGCGGATCTGGTCGGACGGCTCACCAATGCAGACCGTGCGGCTGGTGTCGGAGCCGTAGCCGTGCATCAGGCCACCGAAGTCGAGCACGACCGCGTCGCCGACCTCCATGACTCTGTCACCGGCCTCGTGATGCGGGTTGGCGCCGTTCGGGCCGGAGCCGACAACCGTGAAGTCGACCTGCTCATGCCCGAACTCCCGAAGCAAACGCGCCAAGTCGGCGGCGACGTCGGTCTCCATACGGCCGGAGAAGCGCACGCCCAGGATCTGCTCGTACGTCGCATCCGCAGCGGCTCCCGCCGCCTCCAACCGGGCGAGCTCGTTGGCGTCCTTGACAGCCCGGAGCATCGGCAGGCTCTGTGTCAACGAGCGGTAGGACGATCCCGGCACCGCGTCCTGCAGCCCGAGCAGATGCATCGCCCAGCCGTAGTCCGAAATCCCCATGGTCGCGTTGTCGCGGATGAACACCCCAGCCCTCGAGAACGGGTCTTCGCCGTCACCCCAGTCCACGATCGTCACGCTGCTCGCCCCCACGGCCCCCTCCGCGTCCGGGCGCTCCAGGCTCGGCACGAGGAGGGTGGGTTCCCGATCGGGGGTGAGGATGAGCACCGTCAGCCGCTCGGTGATCGCCGTGGGCCGGTAGCCGGTCAACCAGACCAAGTCAGGCCCGGGGGTGATCAGGAGTCCGCTCAACCCGGCGCGCTCGGCGTCGACAACTGCGCGCTGCATGCGTGCTGCATAGTCCTCGCTCGTGAACGGCGTCGGGGCCGGCGCTGCACTCGGAGTCATGGGGCATCCGATCGGCCGCTCGCAGAGCCACCTCGGGTGGCGGTCGCCGAGGTGGGCAACGTGTGCGAGATGGCGGCGGCCGCTGCGGCGGCATCGTTCACTGTGCCCCTCGCCGCGCGGTGACGACCCATCACGAAGGCCATCAGGACACCCAGGAAGCTGAAGACCGCCATCAACCATGCGGCCGCGGCCAGGCCGGAGGCCAAGGCGCCTGCCTGTGCAGCGCCGTCGGCGGTCTGGTTTGCGATCACCGAGCCGTAGACCGTGGCGGCCAGGGCGGTGGCCACGGCCGCGCCCACGTACCGGGCCATGTTGGACACGCCGGACGCTCCGCCCACCTGGTGCTCCGGCACGGCTGCCGTCGCGGCCGAGGATGCCGGGCCGTTGGACATGCCCATGCCGACCGCGATGGCAATGAGCGGCAGCAGGAACGCTGCGTACTTCCAGGATGACTCGGCGAAACCCACGATGACGAAGCCGGCGGTGGTGAGGGCGAAACCGACGCCGATCGTCTGCCGTCCACCGAACTTGGCCGCCATCCGCGGCACCAGCGGGGCCACGACGACCAGACCGACCGTTGCCGGCAGGGTGGCCAGTCCGGCCTTGAGCGGACTGAGGCCCAATGTGGCCGGATCCTGGAAGTACAGGCTGAGCAGGTACATCAGGGCGTTGATCGTGCCGGCGCCGATCAGGATCGCGACGGTCGACCCGACCAGCACACGATTGCGAAGGAGTGAGAGATCCAGCAGGGGTACGGCGACTCGCCTCTCCACGACGATGAACGCGTACCCGGCGGCGACCGAGAGGGCGAAGCACCCAAGCGTTCCCGCTGAGATCCATCCCCAGTCGCCGCTCTTCGTGACGCCGAGGATGAGGGGTGTCAGGGTCAGCGCGATGAGTACCGTGCCCGCGTAGTCGATCGACTTCGGCCTGTCCGGGTCCCTCGACTCGCTCACCATCGCCGCGGTCAACAGCATGCAGAGCGCAGCTATACCGGCGTCGATCCAGAACAGGCCCTGCCACCCGGTTGCGTCGACGAGTACGCCACCCAACAAGGGACCCGCAGCAGCGCCAACGGCCGCCGCGGCTCCCCACAGGGACACCGCCCGGAGCTGAGCGTTGCCCTTGTTGGCGACCGACAGCAGGCTCAGGCCACACGCCAGGATGGTCGCCCCCGCAGCGCCCTGGATGAGACGGCCGACGATCACCATGCCGCCGGACTCCGCAAGCGCGATCAGCACGCAGGACAGGGTGAACAACAGCAGGCCGAGCTGGAAGATTCGCTTGCGGCCGAAGACATCGCCCAACGAGCCCGACGTGACGATCGTCGCGGCACCGACCAACGAGTAGCCGGTGACCGCCCACTGGAGCGTGGTGACCGAGGTGCCTGTGTCCTCGGAGATGGCGGGAAGGAGGATGCTCACGGCCGAGGTGTTGGCATTCACGACGAGCGTCGAGATGCAGGTGGCCGCGAGCACGCCACTGGTGCGGGTGCCCATCTGTGGATGGCTCATGGGCCTCCTCCCGGACCGGCTGGGCCAGGCCCACCGTGCCCGACAATAGGCCAGCGAGCGTTGTCTTCCTTCACCCGCGAGGGATGAGCAAGTCGCACCACGATGGCCAGGTCAGCACGTCGACTGGATGTCCTTGATGAGGCTCTGTACTGCGGCGCCGAAGGCGGACAGGGCCTCCTTGGCGGCGCCCAGTGTGGTTGCTGACGGATCGGCCTTCGCTGCTTCCAGGCTTGTGCGGAGGCTCGCATAACTGGCTTCGACCGCATCGATCTCCTCTGTGAACTCAGACTTGGCATCGTCCTTGACGTCCCTGAGGTCACCTCCGACAGCTGTGAGACCGCTGCGCAATTCGCTGAGGGCGTCCGAGGAGGTGAAGTCAATTGCCTTGACCTTCTCGACCGATGCGTCGAGGCTCTTGACGGAACCGCACACGGCGGGTTCGTCCTCTCCACATGCAGTGAGTGCCGTAGCCAGCGCGACGGTGATGACAGGGGTAGCGATGAAGGCGCGCATGGTTACCGTCAGGTGCCCGTCTGCGTGTCGCTTCACCGTGCCTCCTCCCGTGACCGGGTCGAGCCATCACTCACACCCGAAATTACGACCTCGGCCATCGGGTGCATTCACCCGTCACGGATGATCACCGACCTAGTGACGAGGCGCCCCGTTCAGCCGATGGCAGCGACGAGCGGGACGCCGGGGCGGTAGGCGAGGTGCACGAACGACGGGGCATTGAGCACCGCGTAGTCGGCCTTGGCGCCGACGCCGAGATGGCCGACGTCCTCGCGGCGCAGCGACAGCGCCCCGCCCTTCGTCGCGGACCACAGCGCCTCGCGCGGGCTCATGCCCATGTCGCGCACGGCGACGGCGATGCAGAACGGCATTGAGGAGGTGTAGGAGCTCCCGGGGTTGCAGTCGGTCGCCAGCGAGACCGTGACACCGGCATCGAGCAGGCGGCGCGCGTCGGGATAGGGCTGACGGGTCGAGAACTCGACGCCCGGCAGCAGCCCCGCGACGGTGTCGGAGCCGGCGAGTGCGTCGACATCGGCATCGCTGAGGTAGGTGCAGTGGTCCGCCGCGGCGGCACCGAGCTCGACCGCGAGCCGCACCCCGGGTCCGTGGCCGAGCTGATTGGCGTGGATGCGCGGCAGGAGCCCGGCGGCGAGGCCGGCCTTCAGGACCGTGCGGGCCTCGTCCTCGCCGAAGGCACCGTCCTCGCAGAACACGTCGATCCACCGGGCGTACGGCGCGCACTTCTCGAGCATGGCGCCGGTCACCAGCTCGACGTACGCCGCAACGTCCGTGCCGTCGGGCACGACGTGAGCGCCCAGGAAGGTGGTCTCGTCGGTGAACGTCTGCGCGATCGCGAGTGACCGGGCCTCGTCGAGCACCGTCAACCCGTAGCCGCTCTTGATCTCGGCGGTCGTGGTGCCCTGGGCCCGCATCTCCGCGAGGTGGCGGGCGACGTTGGCGGACAGCTGCTCGTCGGGCGCGGTCCTCGTGGCGGCGACCGTGGTGCGGATGCCACCTGCGGCGTACGGCTCGCCGGTCATCCGCGCCTCGAACTCGGCGGACCGGTCACCGGCGAACACCAGGTGCGTGTGCGAGTCGACGAAGCCGGGGATCACTGCCGCTCCGCCGACGTCGCGCTCCGAGTCGGCGGCCGGGGCGTCACGGCGATGCCCGAACCACGCGATCCGCCCACCCTCGACGATGAACGCGGCGTCGTGCAAGATCGGCCGGTCGGCGTCCCACGTGACAAGCTCACCGATGTTGGTGACGAGCATCGTCATGTGCGGCTCCAGCAGGCGTCAATCGCGGCATCGAGCTGTTCGGCGACGTCGCTTCGGTCGCCAACGACGTCCTCCGCGCTCGCCGCCCACAGCAGCTCGACGGCGCCGGCGGTGCGTACGGACTCACCGATCTCGATCGTGTCGCCGGCCGGGAACCCGAGCGACTCGTGCCCGTTCGCGCTCGCGGCCTGCCAGAGCTGCTCGGCGCTCCACGCACCGCGCACGCCCGAGGCCAGGCGCTGGTGCATCTCGATGGCGCGGGCCTCGGCGAACATGTCGATGACGGTATTGCTGTCCGAGCCCAATGTCAGCCTCGCTCCCGCTTCGCGGAGCGCGACACTCGGCCCGATGCCGTCGGCGAGCTCGGCCTCGGTCGTCGGGCAGAAGCAGACGTACGCCCTGGCGTCGCCGAGCGTCGCGATGTCGTCGGGCGTCAGATGAGTGGCGTGGACCGCGGTCGTGCGAGGGGTCCACGCGCCCGCCTCGGCCAGCAGCGCGACCGGGGTCAGCCCCGTCGCGGCGAGGCAGTCCTCGTTCTCGGCCGGCTGCTCCGAGACATGCACGTGCAACGGAGCGTCCGGCAGCGCTGCAGCGACGGTCGCGAGCTGGTCACGAGGCACCGCGCGCACGGAGTGGATCGCGGCGCCGATCACGACGTCGTCCTCGCCGGCATGCTTCTGCGCGAGCTGCTCGACGCGCGACGCCCACGCCTCGGCATCCCCGTCGCTGAACCGCACCTGCGCACCCTCGACCTCCTTGCCCCTTGAGCCTGTCGAAAGGAAGCCGGCCGCGAGGTAGCAGGTGTCGAGCAGCGCAATGCGCACGCCGGCCTCGCGAGCGGCAGCGATCAGCGCCTCGCCCATCGCGTTCGGGTCGTCGTACGGCCGGCCGTCGGGGCGATGGTGCAGGTAGTGGAACTCGCCGACGCTGCGGATGCCCGCGAGGTACATCTCGGCATACGTCGACCGGGCCAGGTCGAACAGCAGGTCGGGGTCCAGCACCCCCGCGAGCGCGTACATCTGGTCGCGCCACGTCCAGAACGAGTCGGCGCCGGTGATGCGGCCGCGCAGCGCACGGTGGAAGACGTGGCTGTGGCAGTTGGCGAACGCCGGGACGGCCGTCACGAAAGGGCTCGCACCACGGTGGTCAACGCTTCGACGCCGGCCTGGCAGTCCGCGTCCTCGGCGAACTCCGCCGGGGAGTGCGAGACGCCCGTCGGGTTGCGGACGAAGAGCATCGCCGTCGGCACGTGCGGGCTGAGCACGCCGGCGTCATGACCGGCTCCGGTCGGGAGCACCGGCGCGTCGAGCAGGCTCGCCAGACGATCGCGCAGCGGCACGTCGAACTCCACGGCCGGGCTGACCGACTCGGTCGTGAGGGCGACGGTCGTGCCGTCCGGGTCCGCCGCGGCGCGGGCCTGGTGCGTCAGCGCGTCGACAAGCTTGTCGAGCTGCCCCTCGTCGGCGGCGCGGGCATCGAGCCACGCGCGTACGCGTGACGGGATCGCGTTGGTGCCGCCGGGCTCGACCTCGAGCCGGCCAAAGGTCGCCCGCGCACCGGCGTCGGTGGCGAGGCGGCGGGCCGCGAGGACCGTCGCGGCATACGCCTGCATCGGATCGTGCCGGTCCTCCATCAACGTCGCTCCGGCGTGATTGGCCTCTCCGCAGAAGTCGAGCCGCCAGCGGCCGTGCGGCCAGATCGCGGTCGCGACACCCACGGCGGCATCGGAATGGATCAACGACCTGCCCTGCTCGACGTGCAGCTCGATGAACGTACCGATGCGGTCGAGGAGGTCGGTACGCCCGACGCCGCGCGGGTCGCGACCGCGGGCCGTCATGACCTCGGCGAGGGTATGTCCGTCGCGGTCCTTGAGGCTCAGCGCCTTGTCGGCCGACAGCGCACCGGTGACGAGCTGCGAACCGACGCAGGCGATGCCGAAGCGGGCACCCTCCTCGTCGGCGAAGTTGCCGACGACGACCGGTCGCTTCGGCGCGTGGCCCTGGGCGCGGAGCTCGTCAACCGCGGCGAACGACGAGACCACGCCGAGCGGTCCGTCGTACGCTCCGCCGTCCGGCACCGAGTCGAGGTGCGAGCCGATCAGCAGCGCGTCGTCGCCGCTGCCCCACCAGGCGAACTGGTTGCCGTTGCCGTCCTCGTCGAGCTCCATGCCGCGGTCGGCAGCCTCGCCGGCGAACCACTCACGCAGCGCCATGTCGGCATCGCTCCAGGCGAAGCGCCGATAGCCGCCCGTCCGCGCGTCCTTCCCGATGTCAGCGATCGCTTCAAGCACTATGCGCTCCCTAAGGAGGCCGCCCGCGGCCGACTGGGAGCGAGCTCTGCGAGCGAAGGGTGGTGAGGTCGAGTGCTCGCCCGAGCCTCTCGTCGTACGCCCCTTCGGTCGCTCGTTCCTCGCTCCCTCCCGGCCTCGTTCCTCGGCCTAGGGGTCGGAACAGTGTTCATCACGCCTCCAGCATGGGGACTCGTAGGCCTCGTTCCTTCGCGACCTCGGCGGCCCGGTCGTAGCCGGCGTCGACGTGCCGCATGACTCCCGTACCCGGATCGTTGACCAGCACACGCTCGATCTTCTGCGCGGCCAGCTCCGTGCCGTCCGCGACGATGACCTGCCCGGCGTGGATCGAGCGGCCGATGCCGACGCCACCGCCGTGGTGGATCGACACCCAGGTGGCTCCCGACGCGGTGTTGAGCAGCGCGTTGAGCAGCGGCCAGTCGGCGATCGCGTCGGAGCCGTCGGCCATCGACTCGGTCTCGCGGTAGGGCGAGGCAACGGACCCGGAGTCGAGGTGGTCGCGGCCGATCACGACGGGGGCGCTCAGCTCCCCGGAGGCCACCATCTCGTTGAACCGCAGCCCGGCGAGGTGCCGCTCCTGGTAGCCGAGCCAGCAGATGCGCGCGGGCAGGCCCTCGAAATGCACCTTCTCCTGGGCCTTCGTGATCCAGCGGGCCAGGTGCTCGTCCTCGGGGAACAGCTCGAGGATCGCCCGGTCGGTCGCGGCGATGTCGGCCGGGTCGCCGGACAGCGCGGCCCAGCGGAACGGGCCCTTGCCCTCGCAGAACAGCGGCCGGATGTATGCCGGCACGAACCCGGGGAACTCGAAGGCGCGCTCGAAGCCGCCGAGACGGGCCTCCTCGCGGATCGAGTTGCCGTAGTCGAACACCTCGGCGCCAGCGTCCATGAAGCCGACCATCGCGCGTACCTGCTTGGCCATCGACGCACGGGCCCGCTCGGTGAACCCGGCCGGGTCACGCTCCGCCTCGGCGTGCCAGTCGGCGACCGAGACACCCTCGGGCAGGTAGCTCAGCGGATCGTGCGCGCTGGTCTGGTCGGTCACGATGTCGATCGGCGTGCCGCGTTCGAGCAGCTCGGTGAACACCGTCGCGGCATTGCCGACGATGCCGACCGAGAGCGCGCGGCCCTCGTTCTTGGCCGCGACCGCTCGCTCGACCGCCTCGTCGAGATCGGTCCAGTACTCGTCGAGGTAGCCGTGCTTGACCCGGCGCTCCAGCCGCGTCTCGTCGACGTCGACGACGAGCGCCACGCCCTCGTTCATCGTCACGGCGAGCGGCTGCGCACCGCCCATGCCACCACAGCCACCCGTCAGCGTCAGCGTGCCGGCGAGCGTGCCGTCGAACCTCTTGCGAGCCACGGCCCCGAAGGTCTCGTACGTGCCCTGGAGGATGCCCTGCGTGCCGATGTAGATCCATGAGCCCGCAGTCATCTGGCCGTACATCGTCAGGCCCTCGGCCTCGAGCTTGCGGAACTCCGGCCACGTCGCCCAGTCGCCGACCAGGTTGGAGTTGGCGATCAGCACGCGCGGCGCCCACTCGTGCGTACGGAAGACGCCGACCGGCTTGCCGGACTGCACCAGCAACGTCTCATCGTCCTCGAGCGTCTCGAGGGTCCGGACGATCGCGTCGTACGCCTCCCAGCTCCGCGCCGCGCGACCGGTGCCGCCGTAGACGACGAGGTCCTCCGGGCGCTCCGCAACCTCGGGGTCGAGGTTGTTCATCAGCATGCGCAACGGCGCCTCGGTCTGCCACGACTTCGCGGTCAGGGTCGAGCCGTGTGCAGCACGAACGGTGGGACGGGTCATGAGTCACTCCTTGAATGGGCCGCTTCGAGAAGGGAGCCGTCGCGGACGAGCTCCGTGGCGGCTTCGAGGTCGGGTGAGAGGTGGCGGTCGGGGCCCGGTCCGGCGACCTTCGTACGCAGCAGGGCGATCGCGGCACCGGTCGCCGTCGACGGTTCGAGCGGGGCCCGCAGGTCGATGCCGCGTGCAGCGGTGAGGATCTCGACCGCCAGCACCCGGGTCAGCAGGTCGACCGAGGTGCGCAGCTTGCGTGCCGCGGACCAGCCCATCGAGACGTGGTCCTCCTGCATCGCGCTCGACGGGATCGAGTCGACGCTGGCCGGCGCCGCGAGCCGCTTGAGCTCGGACACCATCGCGGCCTGCGTGTACTGCGCGATCATGTGCCCCGAGTCGACGCCGGGATCGTCGGCGAGGAACGGCGGCAGGCCCTGGCTCCGCGCGGCGTCGAGGAACCGGTCCGTCCGTCGCTCGCTCATGCTCGCGACATCGGCGACGGGGATCGCGAGGAAGTCCAGCACGTACGCCAGCGGTGCACCGTGGAAGTTGCCGTGCGACTCGATGCGCCCGTCGTCGAGCACCGACGGGTTGTCGATCGCCGAGGCGAGCTCACGACCGGCGACCGTCGCCGCGTGCTCGAGGGTGTCGCGGGCGGCGCCGTGCACCTGAGGTGCGCAGCGCAGCGAGTACGCGTCCTGCACCCGACCGTCACCGTGCCGGTGGCTCGCGACGATCGGTGACCCGGCGAGCAGCGATGCCATGTGCGCAGCCGAAGCGGCCTGGCCGGGGTGCGGGCGCAGCGCCTGCAGGTCGGCGGCGAGCACGCGATCTGTCGCCATCAACCCCTCGATGCTCATGGCGGCGGCGAGGTCAGCGGTGTCCAGCAGGCGACGCAGGTCGTGCAGCGCCAGCACCAGCATGCCGAGCATCCCGTCGGTGCCGTTGATCAGCGCGAGGCCCTCCTTCTCGGCGAGCTCGACCGGCTCAAGGCCATGCGAAGCGAGCGCCTCGGCCGCAGGGCGTACGACTCCCTGGTCGTCCACCTCGCCCTCGCCCATCACCGCGAGCGCGCAGTGCGCCAGCGGCGCCAGGTCACCGGAGCAGCCCAGGCTGCCGTACTCCCGCACGATCGGCGTCAGCCCCGCATTGAGCATCGACGCGTACGCCTCGGCGGTCTCCAGGCGTACGCCGGTGTGCCCGCTCGCGAGGGTCGACAGGCGCAGCAGCATCAGCGCCCGGACGACCTCGTTCTCGACGCGCGGGCCCGTGCCGGCGGCGTGCGAGCGGATCAGGCTCTTCTGCAGCTGCGTGCGCAGGCCAGGCTCGATGTGCCGCGTCGCGAGCGCACCGAATCCGGTCGAGATGCCGTAGACCGGGACGTCGGACGCGGCCAGCTCGTCGACGTACGCGCGGGCCCGCTTGATCGCATCGCGCGCCTCCGGGCTCAGCTCGACCGTGGCACCCTCGCGTGCCACCCGCACGACATCCTCCGGCGCGATCGCGCCCACTCCAACCGTCACTTGTGCCATGTCTCCATTGCACGCCCGCACGGCTCACCGCGCTAGCGGTCACACGGCGATCGTGTCTCGCATACGAGACACTGGGTGCATGGCCCGTCCCGTTCCCGCCGCCACCGCCGCCCTGCGCGTGCTGCGCTTCCTGTCCGGCCAGCCCGTTCCGGTCTCGGCCACCCACATCGCCGGCGCACTCGGGCTGCCGCGCTCCTCGGCGTACCACCTGCTCACCGCAATGGCCGACGAGGACTTCGTGGTCCACTACCCCGACGACCGCACGTGGGGCATGGGCATCGCGGCATGGGAGGTCGGCCACGGCTTCGCCCGCCAGGAGCCGCTGGCCCGGCTCGCGCGCATCCCACTCGCGCGCCTGGTCGACCGGGTCGGCCAGTCCGCGCACCTCGTCGTGCTGCACGGCTCCGACGTCCTCTACGTCCTCGAGGAGCGGGCACCCGGCCGCCCTCCGCTCGTCACCGATGTCGGCGTACGCCTGCCGGCCCACCTGACCGCATCGGGTCGCGCGATCCTCGCCTCGCTCCCGGCCGCCCAGGTCACGGCGCTCTATCCCCGCAAGGACGCGTTCACGTCCCGCACGGGCACCGGCCCGCGGTCGCCGACCGAGCTGCGCCGTCTGCTGGCCACGACCCGTCAGCGGGGCTATGCGACCGAGGACGGCGAGGTCACCGAGGGGTTCGCATCGATCGCGGCGCCGATCGACGCCGGCACGATCCACGCCTCGGTCGCGGTCACCTGGGAGAGTCGCCAGCCGGTCGGCGAGCTGGTCGACGACGTACGCGCGACAGCCGCGGAAATCGCTCGGAGGCTGCGGCGTACGTGACCCCGGGCACATCTGGCTCGTTGGGTTACTCACCGGTAAGAAACCTAGGAGTCCCATGCGCCCGAGCCGTCCCCTCCTCGCCCTCGCAGCCGCGGCGCTGACCGCCGCTCCGCTAGTCTCCGCGACCACCGTCGCCCAGGCCGCCGAGACCGTGACCATCACGCCCCTGCACTTCAAGGTGAACATCGGCCCGACGGGCTCGGAGGTGTGCGACATCGTCGGCGACCTCTACACGCCCGCGACCGCGTCCCCGACCAACCGTGTCCCCGCGATCCTCACGACGAACGGCTTCGGCGGGTCCAAGGACGACCAGGCCGGCATCGGCAAGGAGTTCGCCGCCCGTGGCTACGCCGTGCTGAGCTATTCGGGCCTCGGCTTCGGTGGCTCGGGCTGCAAGATCACGCTCGACGACCCCGACTGGGACGGCAAGGCGGCGAGCCAGCTCGTGAGCTATCTCGGTGGCAAGAGCGGCATCGCGTTCACGGACGCCGCCCACACGACTCCCGCGCCGACACTCGACGTCGTGCAGCGCGACACCAAGGATCACGCCGGCCATGCCGTCGCCAACGATCCTCGGGTCGGCATGGTCGGCGGTTCGTACGGCGGTCAGGTGCAGTTCGCCGCAGCCTCCGTGGACAAGCGCGTCGACACGATCGTCCCGATCATCACCTGGAGCGACCTGTCGTACTCCCTGGCGCCCAACAACACCTCGCAGACCACCGGTGTCCAGACCTCGACGCCGGGCGCGGCCAAGCTGGTCTGGGCGCTCGGGTTCTCGGGCAAGGGCGTGGCCGACGGAGCGTCCAACGCCGGCGCCGATCCCGGGCGGCTCATCGGCTGCCCCAACTTCGCGTTCTTCGTCTGCCCCGCACTCGTCACCGCGGCCGCGACCGGCACGCTCGACCCAGGCACCACCGCAGCGCTGCGGCACGCCTCGGTCAGCAGCTACGTCTCCAAGGTCACGATCCCGACACTGGTCATCCAGGGCGAGAACGACACGCTCTTCAACCTCAACGAGGGCATCGCCAACTATCGGGCTCTCAAGAACCAGGGCACGCCGGCCAAGATGATCTGGTTCAGCGGCGGCCACTCCGGGCCCAACGTCCCCGGCGAGCTCAGCTTCGGATCGCCCAACCCCGCCACGGAGCACGTCACGCGCCGGGTGTCGGACTGGCTCGACCACTACCTCAAGGGCTCGTCGGTCGGCACGGGCCCGGAGTTCGCGTTCTTCCGCGACTGGGTGCCCTACACCGGCATCGCGACCCCCGCGTATGGATCCGCAGCGGCCTACCCGGTCGGCACGGCGACGAAGTACTACCTGTCGGGCTCGGCCCTGACGACCAACCCGGTGGGTCTCGCGGCCGGCACCCAGAACTTCGTCACCCCCGTCGCGGGCATACCGACGTCGACCGACCCGCTTGACGTCGTGGGCAGCACCCTCCCGCTGCCCGAGACCGACCTGCCCGGCACCACCGCGTCCTGGACGACGGCTGCGCTGACCCAGAACGTCGACGTGGTCGGCTCGCCGAGCCTGCGACTCCAGGTCAGCTCGCCGACCGCGGCCCTGACGCAGGGACTCGACGCGACCGGCAAGCTCGTGGTGTTCGTCAAGGTGCTCGACGTCGATCCGGCCGGCAACGCGTCGCTGATCCACAACCTGATCGCACCGGTACGCGTCCCGGACGTCAACCAGCCGTTCACGGTGACGCTGCCGGCCATCGCCCACCGGTTCGCGGCGGGCCACCAGCTGCGCCTCGTCGTGGCCGGCGGGTCGACCAACTACCGCGGCGGCCTGGTGACCAACGTGGTCAGCATCGCGACCGGTAGCACCGCCCAGGTGCTGACCCTCCCGGTCGTGAAGTAGGGGGGTCAGGCGTCGCGCTTCTGGGAGAGCGCGAGGCCCTGACCGCACCTCGAAGACCACTAGGTTGGTGCCATGAGCTATCCGGGGAGCGCCGCGTGGCGACACCATGCGCGTAGGAAGCTGCTCGCGTTCGCCCGTCAGTCGTGGCGTCAGGAGGGCGGTTTCTACTGGCTCGACGACACCGGCAGCCCTGACCGCGACAAGGTCCTCGAGCTCTGGATCACCGCCCGCATGACGTACGTCTTCTCTCTCGCCTACCTCGGGGGTGATGACGAGGCAGAGCGCATGGCGGCCCACGGCGTACGCGCGCTGGCGACGCTGTTCCACGACGACGTCAACGGCGGCTGGTACGACCTCGTCGACTTCGACGGAGACGTCGTGGACAGGACGAAGGGCTGCTACGGCCACGCGTTCGTGCTGCTCGCGGCCTCGAGCGCCAAGGCGGCCGGGGTCGAAGGGGCCGCCGAGCTGATGACGGAGGCGGCCCGGGTGCACAGCCAGCGGTTCTGGGATCCCGACGAGGGCCGCTGCGTCGAGGACATCAGTGAGGACTGGTCCGTCGTCGACGGCTATCGCGGGGCCAACAGCAACATGCACACGGTCGAGGCCTACCTCTTCGCGGCCGACGTCATCGGGGAGGACATCTGGCGTCGCCGGGCGCTGGCGATCTGTGAGCGCGTCATCGGCATTCACGCCCGCGCTCACGAGTGGCGGATCCCCGAGCACTACGACCACGACTGGACGCCACTGCCGTCGTACAACGAGGACCAGCCCGCGGACCCGTTCCGGCCGTTCGGCGCCACCCCCGGCCACGCGTTCGAATGGTCGCGACTCCTGCTCCAGCTCGCCGCTGGGATGGAGGACCCCCGCCCCTGGCTGGGCGAGGCCGCTGAGGCGCTGTTCGCGCGGGCAGTCGACGACACCGTCAGCGACGACAAGCCGGGCCTGCCCTACACGACCAACTGGCACGGCGAGGCGATCGTCGAGGAGCGGTTCCACTGGGTCATCGCCGAGGCCGTCCTGGCCGCGGAGGCGTTGCACACCTGGTCCGCCAAGCCCATCTACGCCGGGCTTGCCGAGCGCTGGTGGTCCGAGATCGACGAGCACTACATCGACCCCGACACCGGGGCGTGGCACCACGAGCTGTCCCCCGCGATGCGCCTGACGACCCGCACGTGGCGCGGCAAGCCCGACGCCTATCACGCGTTCAACGCGCTGACCCTTCCTGACCTGCCGCTCGCGCCGTCAGCCGCGATGACGATCGGCGCCGACGCGTGACGGCGCTGATCGTCGGCGAGGCGCTGGTCGACGTCGTGCAGCGGCCCGGTGCGGAGCCCGAGCCCCATGCCGGCGGATCGCCGTTCAACGTCGCCGTCGGCCTGTCCCGCCTCGACGTGCCGACCCGGCTCGCCGCGCAGCTCGCCGACGACGCATACGGTGACCTGCTGCGCGATCGCCTCTACGAGTCCGACGTCGAGCTCGACGCCCTCGAACCCGCCCCCGCACGTACGTCCACCTCCCACGCCGTGCTCGCCGACGACGGCAGTGCGACGTATGAGTTCGACCTGACCTGGTACCCGGCGGCGCTGCCGGACCCCGGTGAGTTCGAGGTCGTGCACGTCGGATCGCTCGGCACGGCGCTCGAGCCAGGTGCCGCCCTCGTGTCGGACCTCGTCGTCATGGCTGACGCCCTCGGCGTACCGGTGTCGTTCGATCCCAACATCCGCCTCACGGTCGAGCCCGACGACGCGGTGTGGCGGCGTACCTTCGAGTCGATCGCGCCGCACGCCAGCATCATCAAGATGAGCGACGAGGACGCCGAGGTGCTGTTCCCCGGCGAGGAGACCGGCGCTCTGGCCCAGAGGCTCGCGGCCGACGGCGCGCTGGTCGCGATCACGCACGGCGGTGACGGCGCGGTCGTTGCCAGCTCGAAGCACGTGGCCCGCATCGAAGCCCCGAGGATCACCGTGATCGACACGATCGGCGCGGGCGACTCGTTCATGGCGGCCGTGCTGTCGTGGTGTGCGACCTATTCGTGGCCCGCAGCAGATGAACTCGACCCGACGGAGCTCACCGACCTCGGGATGTACGCCTGCAGTGCCGCGGCGATCACCTGCTCGCGACCTGGGGCGGACCCGCCGCGCACGGCCGACATCACGCCCTAGACCCTTGGCGATGCGGCCGGCCGGTCGCGCTCTCTCGGCCTCGCTGCCACGATGGGGTCGTGCGTCGTGCCGTGGCCCCTCTGCTCATCGTGACGGTGGCCCTGGTGCTGGCCGACTCCGCGGTGGTGACGCTGGCGCTGCCTGACATCCTGCGGCATCTCGACGCATCCGTCGCCCAGGTCGCCTGGGTCCTGATCGCGTACAACCTCGTGCTGGGACTCACGGCCGTGCCGGCGGCGATGGGCTTCTCCCGCGCCCAGCCGCGCATCTTCACCGCCACTGGGATCGCGGTGTTCGCCGGCTCATCGGCGATGTGCGCCATGGCGGACTCGATCGACGTCCTGATCGCAGCGCGTTGCGTGCAAGCCGTCGGCGGCGCGTTGGCGCTGGTCGGGTGCCTGGAGCTGCTCGTCGCCGAGTACGGCGAACGTCGCGGCGTCGCGTCCTGGGTCACCGCCGGTGTGGTCGGCACGGCTCTCGGGCCGGTCGCCGGTGGACTGCTCACCCAGGCGATCTCGTGGCAGGCGATCTTCGTGGTGCAGGTGCCGTTCGCCGTGCTGGCCGTGCCCGCAGCGCTCGCGATACGAGCTGCGCCGACACCTCTGTCAGATCGGCACCGCCCGGCCGTACGCGCCAACGTGACCCTCGCCCTGATGTCGGCCGCGCTCACTGCGGCGCTCTTCCTGCTGGTGCTGCTCCTGGTCCAGGGGTGGGGCCGGTCCCCGGCGACCGCAGCACTGACCGTCTCCGTCGTCCCGCTCGCGGCCGTTGCCGCGACCCCGCTCGCCCGCCTGCTGCGGCCTCCGCATGAGGTCGAGGTCGCCGTTGGTTGCTTCCTGGTGGCGGGCGGGCTGCTGGGTCTCGCGATCCCACCCTCGGCGTCCCTCGCGTGGACCATCGCGCCACAGGCACTCGTGGGGCTGGGACTCGGGCTCACCGTCGACCGGCTGACGACCCGGGCGGTGGATATGCGACTGCCCCGGGCGCATCACGCGGGATGGACCATCGGCGCTCGCCACATCGGCGTCGTCCTGGGACTGGCAATTCTCACCCCGGTGTTCACCGCCGACTTGAGGGACGCCCAGGTCCCCGCCCAGCAGGCCGTCACGTCACTGGTGCTCGACGCTCCGCTGCGGCCCGAGGACAAGATCGCAGTCGCCGAAGCCCTGGGGCGGGAGCTGACCGAACAGCAGGATCAGGTCCCTGACCTGCACCCCGCGTTCGCGTCGCTCGACCTCGACCCCGAGGAGCGCCCCGCCGCGGCCCGGCTGGAGCGCGACCTGAACGCGCAGGTGGAGCGCGCCGCCACGCGAGCATTCCGCGACTCGTTCCTCATTGGAGCCAGCCTCGCGCTCCTCGCCCTCGTCAGCGTGATCCCGCTTCGCCGGCGGAGGGCCTCGTGAGCGCGCTTCCGCGCTGGGTCGGCCTGCCCGTGGCCGCAGTGATCCTGGTGTGCGGGGTGGTCGGCGTGCAGCTCGCTCATGGCGGCGGGACGTACGAACCGCTCCGACCGGCGGACCCCTGCGCCGAACGTCAGGTGACCTCGCAGGCCAGTGGCATCGACGGCCTCACGGAGCGTCTCGTGTTGCTCGGGATCGACGGGGCGGCTTGTCGCCTGCATGTCAGCCGGGAAGCGCTCACCCTCGAGCTGGCACAGTCCGATGCGACCGATGCCCAGATCGACGCACTGCGTGACGGCCTGCAGTCCGCCGTCGAGCGTATGAAGGACGAGGGGACGCTGCCGCCGGCCTCGGAGCTGGTCGACGAGTCACTCGCGTCAGCGGACCTGAACGGTCTCCTCAAGAGCGCGATCCGCGCGCTGCCCGACTCGGTGATCGACGCCGCGCTGAAGACTGACGACGTGCTCACACGCGCCATCGACGACCTCGACCTGCGCCAGGTGCTCACGAACCTGGACGATCAGGACGCCCTGGAGCAGCAGATCGAGGTGGCCGTCACCGAAGCCGTCAAGGATTCGCTCGAGGCCCGGCTTCGCGGTCTCCTGTGACGGGGCGCGCGCCCCTCTGGGCGACGCACGACGCCGCCGTCCGCGTGCCGGCGAGCAGGGCTGACTCGGCGTCCCTGCTGACGGTCCACTCGGCGAGGAACCCGGCGCAGAAGGCGTCGCCCGCGCCCGTGGTGTCGACGACATCGGCCGGAAGCGCCGGGACGGCCAGTCCGCGGAAGGAGGCGCCCCTGGCTCCGCGGGTCAGCACGACCCGGTCGCCGTCGAGGGCGAGGAAGCCCTGCTCGTCCTCGTTCGGGAACACCAGATCGGCGTCCTCGAGCCAGCCCAGCACCGTGTCACGGCCGGCAGCCTCGAGGAAGCCCAGCGAGCTGGGATCGATGCTGACGAGCGCGTTGCGGCGCTTCGCCTCGGCGATGAGCCCGAGCGCGACGGGACGCACACCGTCGTCGAAGAACGAGTAGCCGGTCAGGTGCAGCCAGGTCACGTCATCCCAGACGTCGTCGGGTAGGTCCGCCGTCGTCAGCGTCGTGTTGGCAGCACGGTCGACGTACATCGTGCGGTCGGCCTCGTCATCGAGCGTCAGGACGATCGTCGCCGTTGGCAGGTCGGGGTCACCGCTGATGCGCGCGTCCACGCCGAACGCCTCTAGGGCTGCGGTGTGGCGTGCGATGCCGTCAGCTCCGCACCGGCCGACGAAGCGTACGTCCGCACCCAGGTGCCCGAGCCATGCTGCGACGTTCGCCGCCGAGCCACCCGCGGTCATCCGGATCTCCGAGACCGTGTCGCTCGCGGGGTTCACCGTGCCGAGCGGACGCACGCCGATGTCGTCGACGAGGTCACCGACGACGAGGATCACGGTGCCGACCTCATCGGGACGCCCAGGATCGGGCGATCTCGCCGGCGACCCGGATGTTGTTCTCGGCGATCTTGAGGTTGACCGCCAGGCTCTCGCCGCCGGTCAGGCCGACGATCGTCTGCAGGAGGAACGGCGTGACCTCCTTGCCGGTCAGGCCCTGCTCGTCGGCCATGCGGAGCGCGTCGGCGAGGGCGCGGTCGTGCACCTCGGGGTCGAGCTGCTCGGCGACCGGGAGCGGGTTGGCCACCAGGATCGCCGCGGGCTGCCCCAGCTCATCGCGCGATGCCATGACGTCGGCAACCGCTGCTGCATCCGGCACCGACCAGTCGAGCTCGAAGCCGGAGTCCGTCAGCCAGAAGCTGGGGAACTTGCTCGTGCCGAAGCCCAGCACGATCACGCCGAGTGACTCCAGCCGCTCGAGGGTCGCCGGGATGTCGAGGATCGACTTCACGCCGGCGGAGACCGCGGTGATCGGCACCTCGGAGAGCACCTTGAGGTCAGCGGACTCGTCGAACGTCTCGGCCGCTCCGCGGTGCACGCCGCCGAGGCCGCCGGTGGCGAAGACGCGGATGCCGGCGAGGTTGGCGATGTACGAGGTCGCCGCGACCGTCGTCGCGCCGTTGCCGCCCTGCGCCAGCACGATCGGCAGGTCCCGGACGCTGAGCTTCGGGATGTCCTCACCCGCGATGCGTACGAGCTCGTCGTCGGTCAGCCCTGCCTTGAGTCGACCGTCGAGCACGGCGATCGTTGCCGGCACGACGCCCATGCCGGTCAGGATCGCCTCGAAGCCGCGTGCCGCCTCGAGGTTGTCAGGGCGCGGCAGGCCGTGCGAGATGATCGTCGACTCGAGCGCGACGACCGGCGTACCGGCCTCGAGCGCAGCGGCGACAGCCGGCGAAATGTCCAGGGGCAGACTCACCGCGTCAGCCTAGCCAGCCCACGGCCCCGGGGCGGTGACTTAGGGCCCAGCGCCGCTCTGGCGGCGGTGACCTAGGGCCCAGCGCCGCCGACATCTTGGGCGCCAAGTCACCGCTCGACGACGCGGTCCGAAAACTTTCTCCGAAAAAGTTGCAAGACCTGCGGGGTGCTGCTGCTCCTACATCCGAGAAAGCAACAACACCGACTTCCAACAGCAGCATCACCAACCACAGGAGAACGACATGAACCGCATCATCCGCAACCTGATCGTCGCCGCCCCGCTGACCACCGCCGCCCTGACGATGGTGCCGACCAGCGCCATGGCCTCGGACGGACCGATCATCATCGTCCAGCCGCACACCGACCCGCAGCCGCCGATCGACAAGCTGGCCATCCCCGACCCGGTCGAGCCCAAGGACAAGATCGCGCTGCCCAAGCCGAAGCCTCCGGTCGAGCCCAACGACAAGGTCGCTCCCAAGCCGAAGCCCACGCAGCCTGACGGGCCTGACGTCATCACGAACCCGGAGCCCTGCCCGACCCACGGCGTGTGCGGCAACGACGACAAGGACGGACCCGGCAACGGTGGCGGTGACGACAGCTCGGGCGACACCGACACCGTTGACCAGGTCAACAAGGCGCAGGCCGAGGGCCCGGTCGAGGTCCCCACCCGGATCGACGCCGGCCTGGCCGCCGACGAGTCCGACAGCGGCCTCGAGCTCACCTGGCTGCTGGCCGGCGGAGCCCTCGTGACCGCCTCCGGCGCAGCGCTCGCACTCCGAGCCCGCAAGCGTCACACCGCCTGACCCGTACGCAGAAGGGCCCCGCACCGATCGGTGCGGGGCCCTTCTCGTGCGTCAGATCTCGGTGCGGTGGAAGTTGGCGTGCGAGCGCGATGCCGTTGGTCCGCGCTGGCCCTGGTAGCGCGAGCCGTACTTCGCCGATCCGTACGGGTTCTCGGCCGGCGACGTCAGGCGGAAGTAGCAGACCTGCCCGATCTTCATGCCGGGGTAGAGCTTGATCGGCAGCGTCGCGACGTTGGCGAGCTCGAGTGTCACGTGGCCCGAGAACCCGGGGTCGATGAAGCCGGCCGTCGAGTGGGTCATCAGGCCGAGGCGGCCGAGCGAGGACTTGCCCTCGAGTCGCGCAGCGATGTCGTCGGGGAGGGTCACCAGCTCGTACGTCGAACCGAGCACGAACTCGCCGGGGTGCAGGATGAACGCCTCGTCGTTGCCGACCTCGACCTCGCGGGTGAGGTCGGTCTGGTCGGCGGCGGGATCGATGTGCGGGTACTTGTGGTTGTCGAAGACCCGGAAGAACTTGTCGAGGCGCACGTCGATGCTGGACGGCTGGATCATCTCGCGGTCGAAGGGCTCGAGCGCCACACGCCCGGCGTCGATTTCGGCGAGGATGTCGCGGTCGGAGAGGAGCACGAGTCGAAACTAACGTATGCGGCTTCGGTAGTCTGTGATCGGTCGCTGCGGCGACCGCGCCGATGTAGCTCAATGGCAGAGCGCTTGCTTCCCAAGCAAGACACGCGGGTTCGATTCCCGTCATCGGCTCTCACGCCGAAGGCGTCAGTCCCGATGGCGGGAATCGAGTGGGCCCCTCCGTCGAGGCGTTGCCCCCGCGGCGAAGCCGCCCCTCCAGCGTCTCCCGCAAAGGGATCCCGTCATCGGCTCTCAGCTCCGGCGCGGAGCGCCTCCGCCTGGGAGCCGATCCCGCGGAATCGAGTGGGCCCCTCCTTGGCGGTGGCCTGGTCGCCCATCAGAGCGCCCGAAAGGCGACTAACCCACCGCCCACATAGCTGGTGAGATCCCCGAACGCGGTGTTCGCCTCTGCCGCCGACCGGGATCACTACCTCACGGCACCGGAACACCTTGCTGCCGTCGACCTGCTCGAGCCGTGCATGCAGCGCGTGGCCGTCGTCGACTTCGAGGACCAGGAGCAGTCACCACGTGCGCCGAACCGTGGCCTTCCCACCCGTCACCAGGCTCTGCGCCGGTACATCGTCGGCCACGACCGCACCAGCGGCGATCACGGAGTCCTTGCCGATGGTGACTCCGGGCAGGATCGTCGCGCCCGCGCCGATCCATACGTTCTCGCCGACGTCGATCGCCCCTCCGGTCAGCCACACCCGCCGATCCACTGGGTCGACCGGATGGCCCCCGGTGATGAAGGTGACCTTGGGGGCGATCATGACGCGCTCGGCCAGCCGGATGCCGGCGTAGTCCAGGAACGTGCACCCCTGATTGATGAAGACCCGCTCGGCGATGTCGAGGTTCAGCCCGTGGTCTGTGTAGAACGGCGGATAGATCGTGACCCGTGCCGGCAGCGGCCGCCCGAGGATCTGCGCGAACAGCTCTGCCTTGCCGGCCTCGTCCTCGAACGGCAGGACGTTGAGGCGCGACGTCAGCGCGGTGACCTCCAGGACCCGCTCGGACATGGCCTTGAACTCCGGGCTGTCGATCCGCATCAGGAAGTCGTCAGGCATCCCACGATGATCCCCCGGCGCTGAGGACGCGCCCCGAAGACACGCTCGGCTCCAGACATGCAGCCGCCCCCCGACCGGAGGAGGGTCAGGGGGCGGCCACGTCTAGAGGCGGTCTACGAACGCGCCCACTGCTGGTTGGACTCACCGTTGCAGTGCCACACGTCGACCGCAGTCCCGTTGCCGGTGCCGGCGCCCGCGGCATCGAGGCAGAGGTCAGGATCGCTGACGCTCGTGACCGACAGATCCGCGTTGAGCTCCCACGCCTGGTTGGGCGCACCCGTGCAGTCCGTGATGATCGCGGGGCTGCCGGCACTCGCCCCGTCGCCACCGATCGTCAGACACTTGTTGCCGTAGACCGTGAGCTGCTTGTCGGCCGTCCAGTTCCACGACTGGTTGCCACCGCCGTTGCAGTCCCACAGATCGAGCGACGCACCGTTGGTCGTCGAGAATCCCGGCACGTCGACGCACCGATTGCTGGCGACCCCACGCAGCACCTCGCCCGGAGGTGCCGGCGGCAGGTCGTTCGACGGCTCGGTCTTGAGCAGGCCCCAGCCCCACTGCACCTGCGCCAGGCCGCTCTCGCTGTTGACCTCGAGCTGGTCGCCCACCCGCGTCGTCATCGAGTACGCATCGCCGTCACCCAGGCCCGGCCAGTAGACGAGACCCATGCCCTGCTCGCGCGCCACCTGGGTCAGCGCGCCGAGGTATGACGTGTAGACGTTGCCCTCGTGGTTGCCGTAGTTGAGCCCGGTCGTCATCGGCGAACCGGCCTCGTCGATGATCGTGCGCCAGCCGTACGAGCCGATGCGCGGCCGCAGGTTCGCCAGCCAGGCCTCCTCGGTCGTGTCGGAGGCCCAGAAGCCGTAGAAGTGCAGCGACAGCAGCGTGCCCTTCAGCTCCGGTGCCGCGCCGACGCCGGTCACGTTGTCGTTGTAGCCCGTGCCCGAGATGACCATCCGTTTGCGCGGAACGTCGCTGTGCCGGTCCAGGAATGACGAGGTGAGCGAGACCCACTCGTCGAGCGAATAGCCGAACGGCTCGTTCATCGGCTCGAAGTAGACCCGCGGGTTCTTGGCGTACTTGCGGACGACGGTGTCCCACATCGCGTCGAACGCCTGCGGGTCGTCGACGCGACCGTCCTTGGCATCGTTCGCCTCCCAGTAGCTCAGGATCACCTTGAAGCCGCCGTCCACCGACGCATCGATCGCACCTTGGTACGACTTCCACCACTCGGTCCCGACACTCGAGGGGTTGATCGGCAGCCGGATCGTGTTGGCCTTGAGCTCGTGGCGGAACTCCGACACGATGCCGGTCGCCTTGTCGTACGTCGTCGCGTAGTCGTCCTTGGTGCTCAGACCGGACGGTACGACCTCGTCAGCTGCGTAGTTGTCACGCGGGTCCGCCCAGTTCACGCCGCGGAACTCACTCGTGCCCGTCGGCCCCGTCGTCGGCGACGCCTGGGCAGGCCCAGCGAAGGTGACCGCGACCAACGCTCCGGCTGCGAGGACTGACGCCGCGATCGCCCCCGAGGCGATACGGCGTCGGACCCTTCTCGATGGGCTGCGTTCCTGAAATTGGAGCGATGGTTGCGTAAACATCATCGAGAAGAGCCTTCCTTGTTTGCGTAACCATTGGGGCGGTGTGACGACGGTCTCACCTGTGTCTTCGATTCGTCAACCCCTCACTTCGCGCGAGCTGCGATCCACTAGCGTCGGCAGCATGTCCCTTGTCCTGGTCGAATCCGATGGCCATGTGCGGACCATCCGCCTCAACGCACCGGAGCGGCGCAACGCCCTCGACTGGCCGCTGCTCGACGAGCTGGCTGCTGCCGTCGCCGCAGTCAAGGCTGATCCCGAGGCCCGTGCGCTCGTCGTCACCGGCAACGGCTCGGCGTTCTGCGCCGGCGCCAATCTGGCCAACCTGTTCGGCGACATCGACCGACCCGTCGAGGAGATGCGAGCGCACCTCATGCGGGTCTACGCGTCGTTCCTCGGCCTGCGCGACCTGACGATCCCGACGATCGCCGCGGTGCAGGGTCCTGCCGTCGGCGCCGGCCTCAACATCGCTCTGGCCTGTGACGTCATCGTCGCCGGCCCGCGGGCAGGCTTCGGCCCGACCTTCGCCGAGATCGGGCTGCACCCCGGGGGCGGGTGCACCTGGATGCTGACGCAACGCATCGGAGCGGGCAACGCCATCACCGCCCTGCTGAGAGGCGCGATCATCGACGCCGACGAGGCTTACCGATTGGGACTCGCCAACGTGCGCGCCGGTGACCCGGTGGCCGCGGCGCTCGAGCTCGCCGCCACGTACGCCACGCGCGAACCCAAGCTCAACGCCGACATCAAGCGCTCGGTGCAGATCGCCGACTCTTCTGACCTCACCACGTCGCTCGACTTCGAGTCGCTCGCGCAGGCCGAGTCGTTCGCCAACGAGCAGTTCCGGACCTTCATGGCCAAGTTCAAGGACTGAGTCAGACCCCTTCGTGCGCGTCGGCCACGGCTCGCGCCTCGTCCCGGAGCGCCTGGACGACCAGGCGTACGGATGGACGCTCGAACCGATCTGGACGCAGCAGCGCCGAGATCTCGCGCTTGGCTCGGATGCCGACCAGGGGCCGCGTGACCAAGCCGTTGCCGTGCTCACGTGTCGTGAACCGGGGCAGGATCGCGATGCCGTGACCGCCGGCGACCAGGGCCTCGACGATCCCGTTGTCGGCGATGCGCTGGGAGATCCGCACGGGCTCCCCCGTCGCGGCCACGACCTGGCTCAGGACCCGATCGAACGGATAGTCGTTGGGCACGCCGATCCAGTTCTCGCTCACGACGTCCTTGGGGGAC
Source organism: Aeromicrobium sp. P2_G6 (assembly GCF_056403535.1). NCBI lineage: Bacteria > Bacillati > Actinomycetota > Actinomycetes > Propionibacteriales > Nocardioidaceae > Aeromicrobium > Aeromicrobium sp. P2_G6. The sequence goes on from NZ_JBFUFH010000001.1 coordinate 797,216, forward strand.
AGGCTCGACTTCCGCGCGAGGGGATGCCCCTCGGGCAGCGCGACGTCGAGCGGCTCGCTCATGAGTGGCACGACCTGGATCCCTCGCTCGTGCCAGGACGCCGAGGTGGTCGGCGAGTCTGCCAGCACGATGTCGTGATCGGGGGTGAGATCGGCGAAGTCCATCGTGATGCCGTCCTCGTCCGAACAGATGAGCTCGACCTCGGGAACGTCCGCCAGCCGGGTCAGCACACCGGACAGCAGCATCTCTCCGCCGGTCGGGAACGTCACCATCGTCACCTGCCCGGCCGGCCGCTGCATGAACTCGCGCCACCGACCCTCGGCGCGCTCGATCGCCACGGCGATCTCGGTCGCCGTCTGAGCCAGCGCGCGACCTGCCACCGTCAGGGCGACACCGCGCCCTGCTGGCTCGACGAGGGTGTATCCGGCCTCTCTCTCGAGCACCTTGAGCTGCTGCGACACCGCCGACGGTGTGACGTGCATTGCATCCGCAACCGCCCCCACGGTGCCTCGTTCGGCCAGTTCACGCAGGAGAGCGAGTCTATTGACATCCATGTAGCAATCCTACACGTTAGGTGTAGTTCTATTCGCTTGTCCTTGACAGTTGCACGGCGCATACTTGAGACACGAAGTCCCCACAGCCTTGAAGGAGGCCACCATGATCGCCCTCGGAATCTCCATTGCAGCCATCACCGTGATCGGGGTCGGCCGCACGGTCCGCGCCCTCGTCACCGACGGTCAGCACCGCGTGCCCACCCGCACGTACCCGCACGCTTTCAGCCTGCGCTGACCCCCACACGTAAGGCCCCCGCGACAATCTCGCGGGGGCCTTCTTGTGTCCTCGATAGGGTCGATCGTGTGATCACCGGCTTCGACCTCGACATGACCCTCATCGACTCCAGGCCGGGCATCAAGGCCGTGTACGACCAGCTGGTCGTCGAGAGCGGCGCCGCGATCGACACGGACCTCGTCGTGTCCCGCCTGGGACCGCCGGTCGAGTGGGAGCTCGAGCACTGGGTCCCCGAGGCCGAGGTCAAGCACTGGGCCGATCGCTATCGCGAGCTCTACCCGCTGATCGCCCTGGACCTCGTCACCGCGATGCCCGGCGCCCATGACGCGGTCGAAGCCGCCAACAAGCTCGGCCGCACCCTGCTGCTCACCGCGAAGCATGCCCCCAACGCCCGCCTGCACGTCGACCGCCTCGGACTGCCCCTCGGCGAGGTGTTCGGCGGTGCATGGCGCGAGGCCAAGGGCGTCGTGCTGCGCGAGCAGGGCGCGACGACGTACGTCGGCGACCACGTGCACGACATGGATGCCGCCACGCTCGCCGGCGTCGTCGGGGTCGGCGTCACGACCGGACCGAGCACCGCCGACGACCTGCGCGACGCCGGGGCGGACACCGTGCTGACGACGCTCGAGGACTTTCCGGCCTGGCTCGACGCCCGCTGACCTGCACCGACGGGTGTGACAGGACAGACAGACGCCCATCCGGCGTTTGACTTGTAATTGCTCCAGCTCAGACGGATACTTAAGTTACTACCCAGTAGCAAAGTTGCCCGAGCGCAGCGCATACCCCTCAAAGGATTGCTGGCATGAGCCATTACAAGAGCAACCTCCGTGACGTCGAGTTCAACATGTTCGAGCTCTTCAACCGGCAGGACATCCTCGGCACGGGACCCTTCGAAGAGGTCGACACCGACACCGCGAAGAGCATCCTGGCCGAGATCGATCGCATCGCCCGCGACGACCTCGCGGCATCGTTCGAGGACGCCGACCGCAACCCGCCGGTCTATGACCCGGCCGCGAAGGCCGTGACGATGAACCCCGTGTTCGCCAAGTCGTACAAGGCCTGGATGGACGCCGAGTGGTGGCGCCTGCAGATCCCCGAGGAGCTCGGCGGACAGGTCGCCCCGGCATCGCTGATCTGGGGCAGCGCCGAGTTCGTGCTCGGCGCCAACCCGGCCATCTGGATGTATGCCTGCGGCCCCGCGTTCGCACGCATCGTGTTCGAGAACGGCATCGAGCGCGACAAGACGATCGCGCAGCACATGATCGACCGCAGCTGGGGCGCGACGATGGTCCTGACCGAGCCCGACGCGGGCTCCGACGTCGGCGCCGGCCGCACCAAGGCGTTCCCCAACGAGGACGGCTCGTGGAACATCGAGGGCGTCAAGCGCTTCATCACCTCGGGCGAGCACGACATGGCCGAGAACATCATGCACCTGGTCCTCGCCCGCCCCGTGGGCGTCGAGGGTGTCGGCGGTCCCGGCACCAAGGGCCTGAGCCTGTTCCTCGTTCCCAAGTTCCACTTCGACCACGAGACCGGCGAGCTGACGGGTGAGCGCAACGGCGCCTACGTCACGAACGTCGAGAAGAAGATGGGCATCAAGGTCTCCACGACGTGCGAGGTCACGTTCGGCGACGGCGCACCGGCCCAGGGCTGGCTGCTCGGCGAGGTGCACGACGGCATCAACCAGATGTTCCGCGTCATCGAGAACGCCCGCATGATGGTCGGCCTCAAGGCTGCCGCCACGCTGTCGAGCGGCTACCTCAACGCGCTCGAGTTCGCCAAGGAGCGCGTCCAGGGCGCCGACCTGACGCAGGCCTCCGACAAGGCGGCCCCGCGCGTCACGATTACGCACCACCCGGACGTCCGCCGTTCGCTGCTGACCCAGAAGGCGTACGCCGAGGGCCTGCGCTCGCTCGCGATGTACACCGCGACGTGGCAGGACGACGTCATCATCAAGGAAGCTGCCGGTGAGGACGCGTCGCTGTCCGAGGCGATCAACGACCTGCTGCTGCCGCTCGTCAAGGGCTACGGCTCCGAGCGCTCGTGGGTCCTGCTCGGCACCGAGTCGCTGCAGACGTTCGGCGGATCGGGCTTCCTGCAGGACTACCCGATCGAGCAGTACGTCCGCGACGCCAAGATCGACACGCTCTACGAGGGCACCACGGCGATCCAGGGCCAGGACCTGTTCTTCCGCAAGATCGTCAAGAACAAGGGCGCCGCACTGGGTTACCTGTCCGAGCAGGTGAAGGAGTTCGCCGAGAGCGAGGCCGGCAACGGTCGCCTCAAGGTCGAGCGCGAGCTGCTCAAGCAGGGTCTCGACGACGCCAGCGCGATCATCGGCGCGACGTTCAGCGACCTCATGGCGTCGAACCCGGCGGACGAGAAGGGCGACCTCAACAACATCTACAAGGTCGGCCTCAACACGACCCGCCTCGTGTACGTCCTCGGCGACCTGACCGTCGCGTGGCTGCTGCTGCGCGGTGCCGAGGTCGCGCTCGAGAAGCTCGGCGGCGAGGTCTCGGCCGCTGACAAGAGCTTCTACGAGGGCAAGGTCGCCGCGGCGCAGTTCTTCGCGCGCAACGTGCTGCCGAAGCTCGCTGGTGAGCGCGCGATCGCCGAGAACATCGACGGTTCGATCATGGAGCTCGACGAGTCCGCGTTCTGATCCTTCCCGGACTCGACGAAGGCCCCCATCGGCGACGGTGGGGGCCTTCGCCTTTGCTGCACTCACTTTGATTCGTACACAAATGATTAGTACGCTTAGCATATGGACAACGATCCCCTCGCGCTCGAGGAGCAGGTGTGCTTCGCGCTCGCCGTGGCGTCACGCAGCGTCGTCGCGAGCTATCGCACGGTGCTCGAGCCCCTCGGCCTGACCCATCCGCAGTACCTCGCGATGCTCGCGTTGTGGCAGCACGGGACGCTGAGTGTCAAGGCCCTCGGCGCCCTCCTGCACCTCGAGCCCGCCACGATCTCACCACTGGTCAAGCGGCTCGAGCAGTCCGGGCTGGTCACGCGTACGCGCTCCAGCTCCGACGAGCGGTCGATCGACGTCGTGCTGACGTCAGAGGGCCGCGCGCTTCGCCGCCGAGCCATGAAGGTGCCGCCGACGATGCTCGAGCGGTTCGGCATGACCCTCGACGACCTGCACGCCACCAACAAGGTCCTGCACCGCATCATCGAAGCCGCGAAGGCGACAGCATGAGCACCAGCACACGTGACCGCGAGGACCAGGCGCTCGACCGCGTACGGCGCCGGGTCACTGCCATCGGCTTCTTCGCCGTCGCGTCGCACGGCGTCTTCGGACTGATCGGCGTCTCGTACGTCCTGATCGGCCAGGACCGTCGAGCCGACGCCGTGCTGCTCACCGTGATGTCGGGCGTCGTCGCCCTGGTCGTGTGTGCGGCGACCCGGGCGATCCTCGGCAGGCGGCCCTTCTCGATCCCTTGGTCTGTCGCGTCGCTCGCACCGACCGTCGGAGCGTTCCTCTGGTTGTTCTGAGCCTCGCGCTAGCGTCCGATCGTGAGGAGCGAGTCCGTGATCGTGAACGCGTCGTCCAGTCCCCCGTGGTTGAACAGGGCGAGGAACGCGAGGGCGCCGGCCGCGAGGGCCAGGTCCTTGTTGAACTGGACCATCTCGTTCGCCCGCACCAGCGCGTCCGTCTCCTTCCAGAAGGCGTGCATCACGCCGGCGACGATGAGGAGCAGCACCGCGACGAGGAGGGCGGCGAGGTCTCCCCAGATGCCGAGCAGGATCGCGGCCCCGCCGAGCACGAGCGCAACACCACTGACCTGGACGGCAAGCCTGGGCACCGGGACGCCACGGGACTGGGCATACCCGGCCATCGCAGCCTTCTGCGTGAGGTGACCCGTGCCGGAGCCGATCAGCAGATAGGCGAACAGGATGCGGGCGACCAGGACGATCAGGTCCATCGTGGAGTCCTCCGATTGATTGATGCTCCGCCGAGTTTTGTCGTCGCGAACCATGCCGGTCAAACCCGCTGCCACGGCGTGCCGTGTGGGAGGGTGTCTGCGTGAGACCGGTCAATCCGCTGTGGTACCTGGCGGCCTTCTTCTTCGCGCTGGCCACCGTGTTGATCGGGACAGTCGTGGCGGCCGGAGCCTGGGATCCCATCCGCGAGGTCACGGTGTCCCCCACGACGACCCGTGCCGATGCGCAGGCCAAGACCCTCGTGGTCTTCACCGACATCCTGCAGCCCGACCGCAACGTCACGTGCCAGGCGACCGGCCGCGACAAGAAGCCCGTCGACATACCGGCCGCGGCGCTCGCCATCACGGTCGACAACGAAGGCAACCAGTGGCACCTGATCGGCCTGCTGGAGGAGGGCACCGATGGGATGAAGGTGAACTGCACGCCGCGGGACAAGCGGGTCGACAACGCGTCGTACGCCTGGGCCACCGTGACCGGTTTCGAGTCCCGGGCCAACACCGGCAAGGGCATCGGCACATCCGGGCTCGTGCTTGGAGCTGGATTTGCAGGGTATGTGTTCTACTCCCGCCGCCGGCACCGCAAGGAGACCGTCCGTGACCATGCTTGAGACGTACGTCCGCGGGTGGCACGAGTCAGCCGAGTCGATCATCGCCCTGGCCGGCGAGTTCGACGACGCCGACTGGTCGCGCCCGACCGACTGCGACGAGTGGACCGTCAAGGACATCGTGGCCCACCTGGCTCACCTCGAGTCCGAGCTGTGCAACCCCGAGCAGAACACGTACGAGGAACCGAACGGCACCCGGGTCGTCTCGGCCTACACGGCCAAGGGCGTCGAGGCGCGCCGCGGCCGGACACCGGCCGAGATCGTCGCCGAGCTCGCTGCCGCCGTGGAGCTGCGAGCGAGCCGGCTGGCTGTGCTGCCGGAAGACCCCTCGGGGCCCGCGCCCGTCACACCGGGTGGTGTCGCATGGAGCTGGGACGCGCTGCTGCGCAATCGCGCGATCGACATGTGGGTCCACGAGCAGGACATCCGGCGAGCCACCGGCCGACCCGGCGGGCTCGACAGCACGGGAGCACACGTCGCCGTCATGACGTTCTCGTTCGCGATGCCGTACGTGCTGGGCAAACGGGTCCAGCCGCCGGCCATGTCGACCGTGCGGTGGGAGGTGACGGGCGAGACGCCGCTGGAGCTCGCCGTACGAGTCGGCGCTGACGGCCGGGCCAGTGCGATCGACACGCTCGTCGAGCCGTCGGTCAACCTCATCATGTCGACCGAGACGTTCACGGTGCTGACGGCGGGACGCCGCGATCCGGACGAGGTCGAGGTCGAGATCGAGGGCGATCAAAGCCTCGGCCTGGCGACCCTCGCGGCCATGGCGATCATGTCCTGAAACCCCGGAGGCTCTGGCGCAGGCCTTAGGCTGGCGCGATGAGCTGGAGCACCCACGACATCCCTGACCTCTCCGGCAAGCGCGCCGTGATCACCGGGGTGACCGGCGGACTCGGCCTGCACACGGCGATCGGGCTGGCCCGTGGCGGCGCGGAGCTCGTCGTGACGGCCCGCAACGAGGCCAAGGCCGAGACCGCTGTGGCCCAGATCCTCGAGGCTGTCCCAGGAGCCCGGGTCGACGTCGTGTCGCTCGACCTCGCCGACCTCGCGGACGTCAGGCGCGCGGCAGCCGACGTCTCCAAGACGTACGACGGCATCGACATCCTGGTCAACAACGCCGGCATCATGGTCCCGCCCAAGTTCTCGACCACCGCCGACGGCTTCGAGCTGCAGATGGGGACCAATCACATCGGTCACTTCGCCTGGACCGCCGAGCTCTGGCCGGTGCTGAAGGACAGCAGTGCACGCATCGTCACGGTGTCGTCGCTCGCCCACACGACCGTCGGCAGCGTCGACCTGACCGCGCTCACGCCGGACGGCAGCGCCCATCGCTACCGCCGCTGGCAGTCGTACGCCCAGTCCAAGCTCGCCAACCTGCTCTTCGCGGTCGAGCTGGATCGGCGCAGCAAGCCGGCCGGGCTCGGGGTCGTGAGTGTCGGTGCCCATCCGGGCTACGCCTCGACCAACATCACCAAGACCGGACCGACCGGCAGCGGTCTGTCCCTGTACGGCATCGGTATGCACCAGGTGTCCCGGATCATCGCCCAGTCGGCCGCCTCTGGCGCACTGCCGCTGCTGATGGCCGCCACGGATCCGTCCCTGACCGGCGGCGAGTACGTCGGACCGTCGGGCATCAGGGGACTGCGCGGGCGGCCCAAGCTCGTCGGGATGAACCGCGCCGCGCGCGACGAGGAGCTCGCGCGCGACCTGTGGTCGGCGTCGGAAGCGGCCATCGGCGCGACGTTCGACGTCTGAACGGCATACGGGCTGGCATCCCGGTGAGAATCACCGATCTGGGCTGGTCAGAAGCGTGTGGGATCGCCCACACGTACCCCCTCCTGGCGTGAGTTCAGCGCCAGGTTGACGTAACGTCGAGCGGGATGATCCGAGAAATGACGCATTCAGACTTCGACACCATCGTCCACCTCAACCAGAACGCCCTCGAGGGCGTCGGTCCACTCGACAACGAGAGCCTCTCGCTCCTCGTCAAGATGTCCGACCAGGCCCTCGTCGCGGAAGACGACGGCGACATCGCCGGCTTCGTCATCACGCTGCCACCGGGCGCTGAGTACGACTCGAGCCGCTACCGGTGGTTCGAGGACAAGCTGGTCGACGACTACGTCTACCTCGACCGCATCGTGGTCTCGGACGAGCACCGCCGCAAGGGCGTCGCGTCCAAGCTCTACGAGGAGATCGAGGGCGATGCGCCCGTCGCGCTCGAGGTCTACGACACCAACGACGTCTCCCTCGCCTTCCACGAGAGCCGCGGCTTCGAGGAGGTCGGCGCCCTCACCCACGAGGGCAAGACCAACCTCATGCTGGTGCGCGAGCCCGACGAGAGCTGATCCCAGACCCCACGAAGTGGCGGGTCATCAACCGAGTCCTGGTTGATGGCCCGCCCTTTTGGTTGCTCTCTCGCCACACCTCTGGCGAAACGATCAGGCGCGCCACTCGTCGGCGAGGAGCGCGTAGACGTAGCCGTCCTGCCAGCCTTGGTCGCGGTGGAGCGAGTCCTTGACGTTGTGGGCCTCGCGGCGCATGCCGACACGCTCCATGAGCCGCCACGACGGCTCGTTGGCGGCGAAGCACAGGGCGACGACGCGGCGCAGCCCGAGATCCTCGAAGCAGATCCGGAACAAGGCGCGAATCGCTTCCGTCGCGAGGCCGCGACCGTGGTGTGCGGGATCGAACACCCAGCCGAGCTCCGCCTCCGTCGCCACAGCCCCGTCGGTCACCTCACGCTGCGCGTAGGCGTCCTGGATCTTGACCATCAGGTCGCCGATCAACCGACCGTCGTGTTCAACGATCACGGCAGTCGAGCCGTCACCGAAACGCTCGGAGAGCGAATCGACGTCGGTGGCGGTGCCGCCGATCCACTCGGCGACCGAAGGCTGCGACCGGTAGGCGAAGATCTTCTGCACGTCTCCCTCGGCCAGGGGGCGCAGCACGAGCCGCTCGGTGCGCACCGGCCAGTCGACGGGGTCAAGGGTCGAGGTCACGGCTTCATGATCTCAGTCCCGGCACGCCTCGAATCCATCGCGCCTAGCCGAGCTCGCGCGTGCGTCCGTACGCCTCGGGCTCCTCGGCCATGATCTTGGCTCGGGCCCTGACCCGATAGCGCCAGATCTGGACCAGGCCCAACAGCCACAGGACGTACTGGAACGACATCGCCCAGCGGAACGCCGACGGTGTGTAGGCGGTCGACGACCCGGGAGTCCGCCAGTCGAGGATCACGCCGATCGCCACGACCAGGACGAGGCTCGCGACGAACCCGGCCTGGTTGACGATCGCCGTCGCGCTGCCGAGTCGGTCCGCCGGATTGGACGTACGCGCGAGGTCGAAGCCGATCATCGACGCCGGGCCGCCGACGCCCATCACCACGACCAGCAGCACCAGGATCGCGATCGGCGCGGGTCCCCGCCAGGCCAGCACGACGGTCCAGACCACGACGATCACACCGATGATGCCCAGCACGATCGTGGAGCGCTGCCAGGGATGACGCGTGATCGCCCAGCCGAGCACGGGCCCGGCCGACATCACCGCCACGACCATCAGCGTGAGGAGCAGGCCGGCGACATGGTCGGACCGGCCCTCGCCGCGTACGAAGAACGGATAGCCCCAGAGCAGCCCGAACGTCGTGGCGCTGAACTGCGTCGTGAAGTGCATCCAGAACCCGAGGCGGGTGCCGGGCTGTGCCCACGACGCACCGAGGCTCCGGCGCATTCCGCTGAGCGACAGGGCTGCACCGCTGAGCGACCGCGCGGCCGGGGCATCGCGCACGAAGGTCAGCAGTGCGAGGGTCAGCACGACCCCGAGCGAAGCGGCGATGAGATAGGACCTGGTCCAGCCGAGCTCACGCAACGCGACCGTCATCGGCACCGCCGCGATGATCGCGCCGAGCTGGCCCGTGACACCGGTCAGCTGAGTCATCAACGGGACCCGCCGCGGGGCGAACCAGGTGTTGACCAGCCGCAGGACGCAGATGAACGTCATCGCGTCGCCGACGCCGACGAAGATCCGCGCGACGAGCGCCCAGGCGTACGTGTCGGCGAACGCGAACCCGGCCTGAGCGAGCGTCAGCGTGATGGCACCCGTCAGCAGCACGCGTCGCGGCCCGAAGCGGTCGACCAGCAGGCCGACCGGGATCTGCATGCCGGCATAGACCAGCAGCTGCAGCATCGTGAACGTCGCCAGCTGCGCCGCCGAGATGTCGAACCGATCGGTCGCGGCGAGCCCGGCAACAGCCAGCGAGGACCGGTGGAACACCGCCAGGAGATAGACCAGCAGGGCGACGACCCACACCGCGTACGCGCCGGGATGGCGGGTCTCGGCAGGCTGGCTCACCGATCCAGTCTAGGGTCGCCGCCTGGGCTCGCCGCCGCGGTTGTGCGACGGTGGACACCATGCCGAGCTCCTCGCTGACCCTCGTCGACTGGCGCCGCCGCGTCAACGAGATGTACGCCGACGTGCGTGCCGACAGTGACCATGCGGGCGGGCATGCGCGATGGCGCGCGGCCCGCGACGCGCTGTTCCGCACCCACCCGCAGACCCCGCTGCTGGACGACGACCCGTTGCGCGAGACCGGGCTGCCCTACTGGCCGTACGATCCGGCGCTGCGGTTCGATGCCCCGCTGCTGCCGGTTGAGCAGGCCGAGCCACGGCTCGTCGACGCTGGTGGCGACGGCACGATCACCATGAACCTCATCGGCCGGGTCGAGCTCCCCGATCCTGTCGGCGGCAGCCTCGACGTGTGGTGGCTGCACCAGTACGGCGGCGGGATCTTCATCCCCCTGCGGGACGGCACGTCGGGCGACGGCAGCTACGGCGGCGGGCGCTACCTGCTCGACACGGCCAAGGGGTCGTGGCTGGGTGGCGACGCGGACTCGATGACGCTCGACCTCAACTACGCCTATCACCCGTCATGCCGCTACAACCCGCGCTGGCAGTGCCCGCTGGCTCCTCCCGGCAACACGATCACGGCGCGGGTCGAGGCCGGCGAGCGGCTCTAGGCAGGCGAAAACCGGGTGCCGGACCCTGAGCCTGGTCCAGCACCCGGTCGGCACGCGTCAGGCCGAGATCGACGACTGCTCGGACGTGCTGTTGAGGATGTCGATCTTGCGCGGCTTGGCGCGCTCGCTCACCGGGATCACGACGCTGAGGACGCCGTTGTCGTAGTGCGCCGAGATCCCTTCGGTGTCGATGCCGTCTCCCAGGGTGAACTGGCGGACATAGCTGCCGTATGGACGTTCCCTGGCCAGCCACTTGGCGCCCTCGTGTGACGCCGGCGTGCGTTCGGCCCTGATGGTCAGCATGTGCCCGTCGAGATCGACGTCCACCGATCCGGGGTCGATGCCCGGCATGTCGGCGGCGAGGACGTAGCGATCACCTTCGCGGAACAGGTCGACCGGCATCAGCCTTGTCGACCGCGAGGAGAGCTGAGAGAACAGGCGATCGAAGTCGCTGAAGGGCTCAAGGGACATGTTCATCATCGAGGATCTCCTTTCGCAAACTTGAGTCCATCGGACTCAACTCTTTACGAGAGAAAATTAGATCGAGATCCGCCGTCGATCAAGACCCAGAATCTGAAAAATTGCTGAAAAATTCGCTGCGGTTGCAGGTGTTTCCTCAGTACGTCAACGCGAGCGCGGGATTGCCCAGAATCGCAGCTACATCGGCGAGGAAGCGCGATCCCTGCTCGCCGTCGACGACCCGGTGATCGAAGCTCAGCGCCAGCGTCGTGACCCAGCGGGCGACGATCTCGTCGTCGTCGCCGACCCACGGCCGCTTGTTGATCGCGCCGACCGCCAGGATCCCGGCCTCGCCCGGGTTGAGGATCGGCGTGCCGGCATCGATGCCGAAGACGCCGATGTTGGTGATCGTGAACGACCCACCGGACATCTGCGCCGGCTGGGTCTTGCCCTCGCGCGCTGTCGCGATGAGCTCGCCGAACGCCTGGGCTAGCTCCGGCAGCGTCATCGAGTCGGCACCGACGATGTTGGGCACGACGAGTCCGCGCGGCGTGGCCGCGGCGATGCCAAGGTTGACCGAGCCCTTCAGCACGATCTCCTGGGCCGCGTCGTCCCACGTCGAGTTGAGCTCGGGCGTGCGCCGCATCGCCAGGCACACAGCCCGCGCCACGATCAGCAGCGGCGAGATGCGCACACCGGCGAACCGGTCGTCGGTCTTGAGCTGCGCCACGAGCTCCATGGTCTTCGAGACGTCGAGGGTGACCCACTCGGTGACGTGGGGCGCGGTGAACGCTGAGGCGACCATGGCCTCCGCCGTCATCTTGCGCACACCCTTGATCGGGATCCGCTGGTCCTCACCGGAGGTGGACGGCTGCTGTGGTTTCGAGACGCTCCCCCTGCTCGCAGAGCTCGCGGGGGTGCCCCCAGTCCCTCGCTCCTCAACCACCGAGTTGTCACGCAGGCCGGCGAACGCCTCGACATCGGCGCGGGTGATGATGTCGCCCGAGGCCGGAACGGAGTCGAGATCGATGCCGAGGTCCTTGGCAAGCTTGCGCACCGGCGGCTTGGCGAGCGCACGGATCGAGCGCTGCGGCACCTTCTCCGTGTCGACCGAGGCCACGGCCCCCTTGCGGGCGCGGCGCTTGGTCGAGGTGGTGCGGGGACCGTAGCCGACGAGGACGGACTGCCGCTCCTCCTTGCCTGCTGCCGGCGTCGCTGGTGCGGCCTCAGGGACGGGATCGGGAACCAGGTCGCGGGCGGCGGCGAACTGACCCGCGGTCATCGCGTGCGGCATCTTCGCAGGAGCCGGAGTCGACGGGGGCGCGGCCTCCGCGGGCGGAGCCTCCGCAGACGGCGCGGCCGCTGCCGGCTCGTCGGCGGACGTGATCCGGATGATCGGCGTGCCGACATCGACAGTCTGGCCCTCATCGACCAGCAGCGCCTCGACCGTGCCTTCGTACGGACTGGGCAGCTCGACGATCGACTTGGCGGTCTCGATGTCGACGATGATGTCGTTGACCTTGATGACGTCGCCGACCGACACCTTCCAGCTGACGATCTCAGCCTCGGTCAGACCCTCGCCAACGTCGGGCAGCTTGAATTCACTCATCAAAGACTCCTAGTACGCCAGGGAACGGTCGACCGCTTCGAGCACGCGGTCGAGCCCGGGCAGGAACTCTTCCTCGATGCGGCTCGGCGGGTAGGGCAGGTCATAACCCGTGACCCGGATGACCGGAGCCTCGAGGGAGTAGAAGCACTTCTCGGTGATGCGCGCCGAGATCTCTGCGCCGAGCCCGAGGGTCTGGGCCGCCTCGTGCACGACCACTGCGTGACCGGTCCGGCGTACGGACTCGAAGACCGGGTCGAGGTCGAGCGGCGAGAGCGTCCGGAGGTCGATGACCTCGAGGCTCGTGCCCTCCTCGGCAGCGGCGTCGGCCGACTCGAGGCACGTCTTGACCATCGGCCCGTACGTGATGAGGGTCGCGTCGGTGCCCTCGCGGATGACGCGGGAGGCGTGCAGCGGCAAGGGCTCGGAGTCGAGGTCGACCTCGCCCTGGTCCCAGTAGCGGCGCTTGGGCTCCATGAAGACGATCGGGTCATCGCTCGCGATCGCCTGCTGGATCATCCAGTAGGCGTCGTTGGCGTTGGCGCACGACACGACCTTGAGGCCGGCGGTGAGGGCGAACTGCGCCTCCGGGCTCTCGGAGTGGTGCTCGACCGCGCCGATGCCACCGCCGAACGGGATGCGGATGACGATCGGCATCTTCACCCGGCCCTTGCTGCGGAAGTGCAGCTTGGCGACCTGGCTGACGATCTGGTCATAGGCCGGGTAGACGAAACCGTCGAACTGGATCTCGAGGACCGGGCGGTAGCCGCGCATCGCGAGGCCGACAGCCGTACCGACGATGCCGCTCTCGGCCAGCGGCGCGTCGATGACCCGGCTCTCGCCGAAGTCCTTCTGCAGCCCGTCGGTGATGCGGAAGACGCCGCCGAGCTTGCCGACGTCCTCACCCATGATCAGGACCTTGTCGTCGGCCTCCATCGCGGCGCGCAGGCCGGCGTTGAGGCCCTTGCCGAGCGGCATCTTGGTGGTCATGCCGTCACCTCCGTGAAAGAACCACCGTACGGAGGCGCCGGCATGACAGCCCCATTCTTCACTCGCTGGCGCTCGCTCATGACTCGCTCCCCTCAGGCTCGAGGCTGTCTCGGTAGGCGACGTACTGCGCCTTCTGCTCGGCGAGCTCATCCGATCCGTCGACGTAGACGTGGTCGAACAAGGCCGCCAGGTCGGGCTCCGGCAGCGCCTTGCAGGTCTCGCGCAGGTGCTTGCCCAGCTCCTCGGCCTCGGTGTCGAGATCATCGAAGAACTCCTGCGGTGTGCCCTGCGTCAGGAGGTATCGCTTGACCCGCTCGATGGGGTCCTTGAGCTTCCAGGTCTCGACCTCCGCACTGTCGCGATAGCGGCTCGGGTCGTCCGAGGTCGTGTGGGCGCCCATGCGATAGGTGTAGGCCTCGATGAGGCTCGGGCCCTCGCCGTTGCGCGCCTTCTGCATCGCCGCAGTCGTGACCGCGTGGCAGGCGAGGACGTCGTTGCCGTCGACCCGGATGCCGCTGAAGCCGAAGCCACCGGCGCGCTGGGCGATCGGTCCGCGGGTGTTGTGGTCGGTCGAGGCCGAGATGGCGTACTGGTTGTTCTGGCAGAAGAAGACGACCGGCGCGTTGAACACCGCGGCCCAGTCGAATGCCTCGTTGACGTCGCCCTGGCTCGTCGCGCCGTCGCCGAAGTAGGCGATGACGGCGGCGTCGCGCTCGGGGTCGTTGCGGCCGACCTCGCCGTCGAGCGTCAGGCCCATCGCGTAGCCGGTCGCGTGAAGCGTCTGGGCGCCGATGACGATGCTGTAGAGGGCGAAGCCGTGCTCGGCCGGGTCCCAGCCACCGAGCTCGACGCCGCGGAACAGGCCGAGGAGGAGCGCCGGGTCGACGCCGCGGCACAGCGCGACGCCGTGCTCGCGATAGGTGGGGAACGCGAAGTCCTGCGGGAGGAGTGCGCGACCGGAGCCGATCTGGGCGGCTTCCTGGCCCAGGGCGGGTGCCCAGAGACCGAGCTCACCGTGGCGCTGGAGGGCGTGGGCCTCGAAGTCGATGCGCCGGCTCAGGACCAGGTCCCGGAACAGGGCGCGGATGCTGTCGTCGTCCCCGTCGTACGAGAAGTCCGCGTGGGAGACTCGTTCTCCCTCGGGGGTCAGGAGCTGGACGAGCGGAAATGCTCCAGCTGGATCGTCCGCAACGTACGCGTCGGGCATGGTGGCGCTCATGCGTCTCCCTCAATCGATCGGTCTACGGGATTGCCGCTCCGATGTCGAAGATGCGAGGCACCGTTGTCACATGGGTGGTGGACGGCGGTGGACTCACACGAACGTGACTGGCATCACGTCTCAACCCACCGTATCCCGGCAAGGACCGCCTGACAAAACAACGCCACGATCAGCTGATCGTGGCGCCGCGCGACGGCACTAGTGCTCCTTGCGCCAGGCTGCGGCACGGTCGAGGAACGTGAGATTGACCGGCGGACTGCCGATGCTGACGCGCACGCCGTCGCCGGCAAACGGACGGACCGAGACGGGGTCGCACCACGCGGCGAAGTCCATCGCGTCGTCGCCGAGCGGCAGCCACACGAAGTTGGCCTGCGTCTCCGGCAGCTCCCATCCCTGGTCACGCAAGGCCTCGACCATCGCATCGCGCTCCTGCACGATGGCCTCGACCCGCTCGGCAAGCGCATCGGCCGAGTCGAGCGAGGCGACTGCAGCGGCCTGGGAGAGATCAGTGACGGCGAACGGTGGGCTCGCCTTGCGGATCGCCTCGGCGACCTGGGGTCGGGCGATCGCGTAGCCGACACGCAACCCGGCGAGACCGTACGCCTTGGAGAACGTGCGCAGCACGACGACGTTGTCGTGGGCGGCGAGGGCGGCGAGTCCGTCGGCCGCATCGGGATCGCGGATGAACTCGACGTACGCCTCGTCGACCACGACGAGCACGCGCTCCGGCACCGTGGCCAGGAAGCGGTCGAGCTCGGCGGCCTTGACGACGGGACCCGTGGGGTTGTTCGGGGTGCAGACGAGCACCACGCGGGTGCGGTCCGTGACGGCGGCCGCCATCGCGTCGAGGTCGTGGGTGGCATCGGGCCGCAGCGGCACGCGTACGGTCGTCGCTCCGGTCAGGTCAGCGGCGATGGGATAGGCCTCGAACGACCGCCACGCGTAGATGACCTCGTCGCCGGCCTCGAGGTGGGCGTTGAGCAGGGCGTACAGCACCGCCACCGAGCCAGTGCTCGCGGCAAAGTGGTCCGGCGAGAGCCCGAACCTGGCCGACAGCGCGTCGTAGAGAGCGGTCGTCCCGGCGTCGGGATAGCGGTTGATCCGGCCGAGCTCGACAGCCGCGCGCTCCATGACACCCGGGAGCGGGTCGTAGGGGTTCTCGTTGCTCGAGAGCTTGTGGTCCTCGCTCGCAGCCGGCTTACCCGGCCGGTAGACCGGGATGTCGTCGAGCGCCCGGCGGGCACGGGGAATCGTCATGCCTTGAGGGTAATACCTGACCGTTCGGTCAGGTGAGTTGCTCCCTCAGGGCGGGCAAGATCTCAGCGCGTGCGGCGTCGAGGTATGCCTCCTGCTGCTCGCCACCGATCTGCACCAGAGCGACGTCGGTGAAGCCGGCATCGACGAACGGCTTGACGGCCTTGACGATCGCGTCCACGTCGGAGCCGCACGGGATCTGCTCGGCGACGTCCTCCGGGCGTACGAACTGCGATGCAGCCGCGAAGCCCGACGGACCCGGCAGCTCGGCGTTGACCTTCCAGCCACCCGCGAACCACCGGAACTGCTCGTGGGCTCGCGTGCGCGCTGCGTCCACGTCGGTGTCCCAGCAGATCGGCAGCTGACCAACCTTGCGGGCCGGCGTGGCGGCTCGGGTCTTGGCGTCGAACGCCGGTCCGAGCTCCGGGTCCGGCTCGACCGCGATCATGACGTCGGCCCGCGGTGCACTGACGTCGATCGACTGCTCACCGCTAACGGCAACGCCGATCGGCACCCTCGTGTCGGGCAGGTCCCACAGCTTGGCGGAGTCGACCCGGTAGTGCTCGCCGGTGTAGTTGACGTACTCCCCGTCGAACAGCGCGTTGATGATGTCGAGGGCCTCTGCGAAGCGCTCGTGTCGTACGTTGACCGGCGGCCAGCCCGCACCGATGACGTGCTCGTTGAGGTTCTCTCCGGCACCCAGGCCCAGCGTGAACCGCCCTTCGCTGAGCAGGCCGACGGTCGCGGCCTGCTGCGCAATCACGGCGGGGTGATAGCGGGCGACGGGACTCGTCACGTACGTCATCAGCTCGATCGACCCAGTCGCCTGAGCCACGGCGCCGAGCGTCGGCCACGCGTTGGGGCTGTGGCCCTGCTCGTCGAGCCACGGGTTGAAGTGGTCGCTCATGACGGCGAGCTCGAAGCCGGCCTCCTCTGCGGCGACGGCATCGCGTACGAGCGAGCGCGGGGCGGACTGTTCGCACATCAGGGTGTATCCGAATCTGGTCATGTCTCGCTCGTACCCAACGCCCGCGAACGAACACACCCGGGGTCGCTGACATGATCGAGCGCGTGACCACTCGCAACGCGAAGCTCGGCTACGCGCTGATCGTCACCGCTGCCGTCCTGTTCGGTCTCAACGGGGGCCTCTCACGTGTCGCGATGGGATCCGGGCTGAGCCCCGAGCTGTTCACGACCGTGCGCATCACCGGCGCGACCCTGGTGTTCGTCGCGTACGCCGCGTGCTTCCGCCGCTCGGCGCTCGTACGTCCCAAGGGCAGCGCCATGCTGCTCGTCATCGCACTCGGCCTGGTCGGCCTCGCGGTCCTGCAGCTGACGTACAACGTCGCGATCGACCGCTTGCCGCTCGGCATCGCCCTGCTGATCGAGTACCTCGCGCCGGTACTCGTCGTGCTCTGGGTGCGGTTCGTGCGCAAAGAGCCCGTGCGGGGCCGGATGTGGTTCGCGGTCGGGCTCGCCGTCACCGGTCTGGCGCTGGTCAGCCGCGTGTGGAACGGCCTGACGTTCGACGGGCTCGGCGTGATCATGGCCCTGCTCGCCGCCGTGAGCTTCGCGACATACTTCCTGCTCGGTGAGCACAACGTCGGAGTCGACGACCCGCTGCGCGTCATCCTGTGGGCCTTCGTCGCGGCAACCGTGGCGATGAACCTGGTCGAGCCGATCTGGACCATGCCCTCACTCGAAGGGTCGACCTCGCTACTCGGCCGGCTCGAGGACCACTCCGCCAATCCGTGGCTCGTCATCGGGCTCATCGTCGTGCTGGGCACGGTCGCCCCGTTCTTCCTCGGACTGCTCGCGCTCCGGCATCTGCCGGCGACGATCGTCACGGTCATCGCGATGCTCGAGCCGGTCATCGCGAACGTCCTTGGTTGGGCCTGGTTCCGTGAGTCGCTGACACCCGTGCAGGTGCTCGGCGCCGTCGCGGTGCTCGCGGGCATCGTGCTGGCCCAGACCTCGCGCAAGATCGAGACCGTGCTGCCGCAGCCCTAGCGTCGGCGGTTTACCACGTTCTCCTGGTAAACCGTCAGTTCACCAGGCAAATCTCCCCGGAGAAGTCGCTCGTTGCCCGGTGAAGTGCCACCAGACCGCCACAAGCCCTAGCGTCGGCGGTTGGCGGGTCCATCAGTGCAACAATCGGGCCATGCCCAAGTTCGTGACTGCATGGATCCTCAGCGGGCTCGCCCTCGCTGCCGCCGCCGGCCTGCTCGGCGACCACATGGACATCGGTGAGTCCGATGACTCCACGACCGAGCGCATCGTCGCGATCGCGCTGGTCGCGCTGGTCTTCACGGGGGTCAACGCGTTCGTCGCCCCGGTCATCAAGACGCTGTCGCTGCCGTTCATCATCATCACGCTGGGCTTCGCTCTCCTGGTGATCAACGCCCTGCTGCTCCTGCTGACCGAATGGATCACCGACAAGTTCGGCGTCGCATTCCACGTCGACGGCTTCTGGTGGGCGGTGCTCGGCTCGATCGTCATCTCGATCGTCAACGCGGTGCTCGGCGGTTTCACGAGCAAGAGCGCGCACTCGGCACGGTGAGCTACCGCATCGCCCTGGTCTGTCTCGGCAACATCTGCCGTTCGCCGATGGCTCACGTCGTCCTCGAGGACCGGCTGGCCCGCGCGGGCCTCGACGACCGGGTCGAGGTGGCGTCGTCCGGCACGGGTGACTGGCATGTCGGGCACCCGATGGACCCCCGGGCAGCGGCAACGCTGTCGGCTGCGGGCTACGACCCGACCAGGCACCGGGCGCGTACGTTCTCGCCTGACTGGTACGCCGAGAACGACCTGCTACTGACGATGGACGAGAGCAACTATGCCGACGTCGTGGACCACGCACCGACGGTCGAGCAGGTCCAGCAGGTCCGCATGTTCCGGGAGTTCGACCCCGAGGCGTCCGACGGCGACACCGAGGTGCCCGACCCCTACTACGGGGGCGACGACGGATTCGCAGAGGTCCTCGCGATGATCGAGCGCACGACCGACGAGCTCGTCGCCCGCCTGCCAGACCTCATAGACCGCTGAACGTACGGTCCTCCACGGGGTAACGTCATGCTCATGGCACGCATGGCAGGAACCGCCGCCCGGGCGGAAACACTCCTTGGCCTCGGTGTCGTCTCCACCACTCCGGTCGCCGGCGGTGACATCTGTACGTCGACCCGGCTCCGGCTCACCGACGGCCGCGGCGCCATCATCAAGACCCGGCCGCACCCGCCCGAAGGCTTCTTCGAGCGCGAGGCCGAGGGACTGCGCTGGCTGCGCGAGGCCGATGGAGCCCACGTGCCCCGCGTGCTCGCGGTCGCCGATGACTGCCTCGTCCTCGACTGGATCGAGCCCGGCAAGCCCACCACCGACGTCGCCGAGCGGTTCGGCCGCGCCCTCGCCGAGACGCACCAGGCCGGCGCCAAGACCTTCGGTGGTGCCGCCGACGGGTTCGTCGGACTCGCGCCGCTGCCTAACCGCTCACTGCCGACCTGGCCGGAGTTCTTCGCGTCCCGCCGCGTCATGCCGTACGTACGCGCGGCCGTCGACCGCCAGGCGCTGACGGCCGAGGAGGCCGCAACGATCGAGGCGGCGATGCGGCGCATCCACGACTTCGCGGGACCCGAGGAGCCGCCGGCCCGGATCCACGGCGACCTGTGGTCAGGCAACATCGTCTGGGGCTCTGACGGCAATGTCTGGCTCATCGACCCGGCGGCACACGGCGGTCACCGCGAGACCGACCTGGCGATGCTGTCGCTGTTCGGCGCTCCCCATCTCCAGCGCATCCTCGATGCCTACGCCGAGGCGGCGCCGCTCGCCGACGGTTGGCACGACCGCCTGCCGCTGCACCAGCTGCACCCGCTGCTGGTGCACGCGACGCTGTTCGGCGGGACGTACGGTCCACGTGCCGCGGCAGCGGCGCAGGGTCTTCTGGATGGCAAGAGCTCGTAGTTCAGCCAAGTCTCAGGGATTCGGGGCACACTGATGGCCATGCGCATCCTTGTCGTCGACGATGACCGTGCTGTGCGCGACTCACTGCGACGGTCCCTCGAGTTCAACGGCTACTCCGTCGAGCTGGCCTCCGACGGCGCCGAGGCACTGGCGCGTGTCCCCCAGATCAACCCCGACGCGATCATCATGGACGTCATGATGCCCCGGCTCGACGGGCTGGAGGCGACGCGTGCGCTTCGGGGCGCCGGCAACGACGTGCCGATCCTCGTGCTCACGGCCCGCGACGCCGTGTCCGACCGGGTCGACGGTCTCGATGCCGGCGCGGACGACTACCTGACCAAGCCGTTCGCCCTCGAAGAGCTTCTCGCGCGCGTACGTTCGCTGCTGCGTCGCTCGAGTCGCGCCGCGGCCGTCGAGCCGGACGAAGCGCCACTGACGTTCGCCGACCTCTCGCTCGACCCGGTGACCCGCGACGTCAAACGTGGCGAGCGCTCGCTGTCCCTCACACGTACCGAGTTCGCCCTGCTCGAGCTGTTCCTCCAGCGCCCCAAGCGGGTGCTCGAGCGCTCCTTCATCCTCGAGGAGGTCTGGGGCTTCGACTTCCCGACCACCGCGAACTCCCTCGAGGTGTATGTCGGCTACGTCCGCCGCAAGCTCGAAGCCGAGGGCGAGCCGCGGCTGCTCCACACCGTGCGTGGCGTCGGATACGTCCTGCGCGAGACTCCTCCGTGATCGGCGTCCTGCACCGCGGGCTGCAGCCGTTCACCCAGCGGATGTCGCTCGCCCTGCGGGTCGCGGTGCTCACGACGATGGCCGTTGCGGCGACGCTCGGCGTCGTCAGCGCGATCGTGTTCGTCGTCGTCCGAGCGGAGTTCGAGAGCTCGCTCGATGAGTCGATGCTGCGTCGCGCGCACGCGGCGGTCGACGCCGGACTGGCGAAGCCGCAGAACTTCACCCAGCTCGATCCCCGGCTGCAACGCATCGCCGATGTCCGGATCTTTGTCGTCAACAGCGGCGAGCTGTTCTCACCCACCGCCGCGGTCAACGAGCTGACCGAGCCGTTCAAGAGCTTTCACGAGGTCGAGGTGTCGATCGGCGAGGCGTCTGAGTCGATGCGCACCGTGCGTGTCCAGGGCACGCCCTACCGTGTCGTCGCGGTCCAGGCCGACAGCGGCACGGCCCTCGTCATGACGCAGTCGATGGAGTCGATCGACTTCGCTCTCAGGCGGCTCAAGGTCATCCTGCTGCTGTGCAGCGCTGCCGGCGTCGCCCTCGCCGGCATCGCGGGCTGGGCCGTCGCCGCCAACGGCCTGCGTCCGGTGCGGCGACTGACCGCGGCAACCGAGCGCGTCGCGCGTACGTCCGAGCTCACCCCGATCGCGGTCACGGGCCACGACGAGCTTGCTCGGCTGACGACGTCTTTCAACGCGATGCTCCAGGCGCTCGACGCCTCGCAGACCCGGCAACGCCAGCTCGTGGCCGACGCGGGACATGAGCTACGAACCCCACTCACGAGCCTGCGCACCAACATCGAGCTGATCGGTCAGGCCGCCGACAACGCCGAGCGCTCGCTGACGGACGATCAGCGCCACGAGATCATGGGCGACGTCCGGTCACAGCTCGAGGAGCTCACGACACTGGTCGGCGACCTCGTCGAGCTCGCGCGCGACGAGCCGATGACGCGCGACCCCGAGCCGCTGGACCTCGCCGACGTCGTCACCCAGGCCGTCGACCGCGTACGCATGCGTGCGCACAACGTCACGTTCGACTTCGAGCTGGAGCCGTGGATGGTGTTCGGCGAGCCTCAGCTGCTCGAACGCGCCGTCACGAACCTGTTGGACAACGCAGCGAAGTGGAGCCCGCCGGAGGGCGCTGTCCACGTACGCCTCGCGGACGGCGACCTGACCGTCACCGACGAAGGACCGGGCATCGACCCGGCGGACCTGCCGCACATCTTCGATCGCTTCTACCGCTCGAGCGAGGCACGTACGCTGCCCGGCTCGGGGCTTGGCCTGTCGATCGTCCGGCGAGCCGCGGAACGACATGGTGGGACGGTCGACGTCGAGTCGCCCGCCGGTGGTGGCACGACCTTCACGCTGTCGTTGCCGAGCTCTGACCAACCCTGACCTGCGGGTTTCTTCGATCGCTCACACGCCGCTCTTAGATCCGTCTCAGCGATGCGCGAGAATGTACTTCCATGACCGATACGAACGACCCGTTCGCCGAACGCCCCTACGTCCCCCCGGCGGAGCGCGACGACACCGGTGAGGCCAAGCCCGCCTCCTCCGAGCCCGAAGCGGACGCGGCTCCGGCCGAGCAAACCCCCGACCCCGAGCCCGAGGCGGAGGCGCCCACGGTCGAGGCGCCGGCGGCCCAGCGCGAACCCGACTCCGATCCCGACTCCGAGCCGACGATCCCGGTCGCACCTGTGGCGGCGTCGTCCGAGCCCGAGACCGTCGAGCAGCCGGCCGCCACCACGTCGGACCCGCCGGCACCCGCGCCGGTGCCGCCCGCCGAGACCTACACCCACCGCTATGCGGACGCCCCTTCTGCGGCTTCGTCTGGGGACACCCAGACCGACTCGCTCCCGCCGTTCGCCGAGCCGACCGTCGCGTTCCCGGCGCCCGGCGGCGACGGCCCTGAAGAGCCTCCGGCGAAGAAGAAGCGGCGCACCGGTCGTGTCCTCGCCGGCGCGCTGGCCCTGATCCTGCTGGCCGGCGGTGCGGGCTTCGCCGGCGCCTGGCTGCAGGACAAGTCCCAGGACGACAGCGACGACAACGGCACGACAGTCAGCTCGCTCGACTCCGACAAGGCCACCAACACGAACGTCCCGGCCGGCGCGGTCGAGCAGGTCGCCAAGAAGGTCCTCCCTTCGGTTGTCCAGATCAACGTCAAGGGTGATGAGGAGTCCGGCTCCGGCACGGGCATCATCATCAGCAGCGACGGCCAGATCCTGACCAACAACCACGTCACCTCCGTGGCCGGCAAGGACGGCCTCATCACGGTGGCGTTCAACGACGGCTCGCACGCCAAGGCGGAGGTCGTCGGCGCTGATCCCAAGACCGATCTCGCCGTCATCAAGGCCGACGACAAGTCCGGACTGACCCCGGCGACGCTCGGCAGCTCCAAGGATCTCGAGGTCGGCCAGGAGGTCGTCGCGATCGGCTCGCCGTTCGGCCTCGAGAGCACCGTGACGCAAGGCATCATCTCGGCGCTCAACCGCCCGGTGACCTCGTCGGACGGCAGCAGCGACCCCGGTGCCTCCAACACCTTCCCGGCGATCCAGACCGACGCGGCGATCAACCCCGGCAACTCCGGTGGCCCGCTCGTCGACATCGACGGCAACGTGATCGGCATCAACTCGGCGATCAAGGCCTCCGGCACCGGCGAGGGCGGCTCGATCGGCCTCGGCTTCGCGATCCCGATCGACCTGGCCAAGAACGTGTCCAAGCACCTGGTCAAGGGCGAGAAGGTCGAGCACGCTCAGATTGGCGTCACGGTCAAGGCCGCCGTCTCGAGCGACGGCATCACCGGCACCGGCGCCGAGATCGCCGACGTCACCGCTGGTGGCGCCGGCGACAAGGCAGGCCTCAAGAAGGGCGACATCATCACCGCGGTCAACGGTGACCTGGTCGCCAGCAACGACGCCCTCGTCGCATCGGTGCGCGGGTTCCAGCCGGGCGAGAAGATCACGCTGACCTACACGCGCGACGGCACGCAGCACGACACCGAGGTCACGCTCGGTTCCGACGGCGGCGCCGGCAGCTGAGCTCAGCGCAACGGCCCGAGACCGGGCGCCATCCCGTACGGGATGGCGCCCGCCACATGTTCGGCTGGATCATGCGCGAGGATGGCCGATTTTCGCTCGTGAACTGTCACTGCCCGTCACTACCGTGGAGGGGTGAAGACCGACCGTGATCTGTCCTTCCCGGCGATGCTCGTCACCGTCGTCCTCTGGGCCTCCGCATTCGTCGGCATCCGCGCCGTCGGCGACACGTTCTCGCCGGGATCCCTCTCCCTCGGCCGTCTGGTCGTCGGCGCGATCGCCCTCACGTTCTTCGCACGACCCCGCACCACGTCGCTGCCGACGGGCCGCCCTCTCCTGTTGGTCGTGCTCTACGGCGTCGTGTGGTTCGGCGCCTACAACATCGCGCTCAACGCCGCCGAGCGCGATCTCGACGCCGGCACCACGGCCCTGATCGTCAACGTCGGTCCGATCTTCGCCGCCGTCATCGCCGGCATCCTCTACAAGGAGGGGTTCCCCAAGCCCCTCATGATCGGCATGGGCATCGCATTCGGCGGCGTCGCGCTGATCGCCCTCAGCACCGACAGCGACTCCACCGCCGTCGACACCGCCAGCACGACCGGCGTCATCCTGTGCGTCGCCGCCGCCGCGTTCTACGCGTTCGGCGCGCTGGCGCAGAAGCCCGCGCTCAAGTACATGCAGCCCATCATGTCGGTGTGGCTCGGCTGCATCGTCGGCGTCGTGGTGTGCCTGCCGTTCGCGCCGGCGTTGATCGAAGAGCTCAGTGGAGCGTCCCTGCACGACATCCTCTGGCTGACCTACCTCGGTGTGTTCCCCACGGCGATCGGCTTCAGCACCTGGTCCTACGCGCTCAAGCGGATCTCGACCGGCAAGGCGGCCTCGACGACCTATCTCGTGCCGGCCGTCGCGACGCTGATCTCCTGGGCGATCCTCGACGAGGTCCCCGCCGCCCTCGCGTTCGTCGGCGGCGCCCTGTGCCTCATCGGCGTCGCGATCACCCGGCTCAAGTCGACACCCAAGGCCGCGCCCGTCGACGAGCAGGCGCGCGCCAGCTGAGCCACGCTCAACCACCGTGGGAATGCGTGGGTGCCGCTCCGTAGCCTGTCACCCGTGACCACCATCGAGCGCGCCAAGCTGGCCGTCGCCGCAGTCTTCGTCCTCAACGGCCTCGCGTTCGCCTCATGGGTCTCGCGGGTCCCGGCGATCAGGGACGGCCTCGACCTGACCCCGGGCCGCGTCGGACTGCTGCTGCTCTGCCTGTCCACCGGCACGGCGATCGCACTCCCTGTGTCCGGCGCCGTCGTGTCGCGCATCGGGCCGGCGCGAACCATCCTCCTCACGTCGCTGCTGGGAATCGTCGGTTTCGTCGTGATGGCAGCGGGGCTCGCGGCCGCTGCCGTCCCCCTCGTCGGGGCCGGCATGCTTGTCTACGGCATGGGCACCTCCGCCTGGGACGTCGCGATGAATGTCGAGGCGGCCGACGTCGAGCGACGCCTCGACCGCATCCTCATGCCCCGCTTCCATGCGGGCTTCAGCGCCGGGACGGTGATCGGCGCCCTCGTCGGGGCTGGCTGCGCCCGGCTCGACATCGGCCTGCCGGCGCAACTGGTCGGCACCGCCGTCGTGTTGCTTGCGACGGTGCCGGTGGCCGTCCGGAACTTCACTCCGGTCGAGATCGAGGATCCAGGCGCCGAACCCTCCCCAAGCGTGCTGACCGCCTGGCGGGAGCCGCACACCCTGATGATCGGGCTCGTCGTGCTCGCCTTCGCTCTGAGTGAGGGCATCGCCAACGACTGGGTGGCGTTGGCGCTCGTCGACGGCTACGACGCCGGGCAAGCCCTGGCTGCGGCCGGGTTCGCCGTGTTCGTCACCGCCATGACGCTGGGCCGGATCTTCGGCGGATCTTTCGTCGAGCGGCTCGGGCGCGTCACCACGCTGCGCATCACCGGTGTCCTGGTGGCACTCGGGGTCGCCGGCGTGGTCTGGTCCCCGGGTCTGCCGGGTGCTCTGGCGGGAGCTGCGCTCTGGGGCGTCGGGGCGTCCCTCGGATTCCCGCTCGGCATGAGTGCGGCCGCCGACGACGAACGCCGTTCGGCCGGACGGGTGGCGGTGGTGAGCTCGATCGGCTACACCGCATTCCTCGGTGGTCCACCGCTCGTCGGGCTTCTGGCCGACAGCGTCGGCGTGCACCAGGCCATCGTGGTGGGGGCGGTGGCCGGACTGGCCGGCGCCCTCGTGGCCCGGGCCACCGCTCAGCAGCGGGTGCCCGCGGCTCCCAGGGACTGAACTCGTGAAAGCTCCCAGGTCGCGTCTGACCAACACAGTCAGCTGAGCTCAGGCTCCGCCGAGCTCCGTCACGCTAGCGGTCGCGAGCTTCCTCGAGCTGGACCACACTGGGGGCATGAGGATCGGGGGCTGAGGTGGGCATTCACTGGTGGGCATTCGTCGGCGTTGTCGTGATCGCGTACGCCATCCCGGGGCCCGACTTCGCAGTGATCCTCCGCTCGGCGACGCGCGGCTGGCGCACCGGCATGGCCGCAGCGTCCGGCGCCCTGACCGGCTTGTGCGTGCACATGGTCGTCGCAGCTGTCGGGCTCTCGATGCTCCTTGCCCGCTCTCCTGAGGCCTTGGCAACGATCCGCTGGGCCGGCGCAGGCTACCTCGTGTGGCTCGGAATCAACCTCGTCCGTTCGAGCTTCCGGGCCGACCAAAGCACTGAGCTCCCGCGAGACGTGTCCACCGCGAGAGCCTTCACCCAGGCGATGCTGACCAACTTGCTCAACCCCAAGGCCATCTTGTTCTTCGCCTCGGTGATCCCGCAGTTCGTCGTGCCCGGAACCTCCACCACCGTCCAGGTGCTTGCCCTCGGAATAGTAGATGTCATGACCGGCCTGTGCTTCTACGCCCTGCTCGTCGCGACCGCGGCCGGCCTGAGCGCCTGGTTCTCGCGCCCAGCCGTCCGCCGCCGGTGGGACCGCGCCACCGGAGGCGTGTTGACCGGCCTCGGCGTCACCCTCGCGACCACCAAGCTCTGACCCCAGCCCCCGTGAGCGTGACGTTTGCGTCGGGGGTCCACGGCGATTCGCGACCCGAACGTCACTCCCAGCGGGGAGT
The DNA here is from genome assembly GCF_056403535.1 of Aeromicrobium sp. P2_G6. Lineage (NCBI taxonomy): Bacteria > Bacillati > Actinomycetota > Actinomycetes > Propionibacteriales > Nocardioidaceae > Aeromicrobium > Aeromicrobium sp. P2_G6. Next base: position 823,937 of record NZ_JBFUFH010000001.1, read on the forward strand.
TGTCGGTCAGGAGAGGGCGAGGTCGACGGCAGCTTGCACGTGCAGGAGCGTCGTGGGGAACGCGGGGACGTGGAGGTGGGACTGGTCGATGAGCAGCTCGATCTCGGTGCAGCCGAGGATGATGCCCTCAGCGCCTGCAGCGATGAGGCGCTCGACGACCTCGAGATAGAAGGCCCGCGACTCATCGCGTACGACATTCAGGCACAGCTCGTCGTAGATGATCTCGCTGATCCGGCGCCGGTCGTCCTCCGAGGGCACGAGAACATCGATGCCGTGGGACGCGACCCGGTCACGGTAGAACGCCTCGTTCATCGTGAACGCCGTGCCGAGCAACCCCACACGGCTGACTCCTGCTGCCGTGATCGCAGCCGCGGTCGTGTCGGCGATGTGCACGAACGGGACGGTCACCGCTGCCTCGATCGGCGCCGCGACGTGGTGCATCGTGTTGGTGCAGAGCACGACCAGCTCGGCGCCGGCAGCCTCGAGACGTGAAGCGGCGGCCGCCAGGCGTACGCCGATCTGGTCCCACCTGTCCGCGAGCTTGAGCTCCTCGATCTCGGCGAAGTCGACCGACTCCAGCAGGATCTTGGCCGAGTGCAGGCCGCCGAGCCTGGCGGCGACCTCCTCGTTGGCGAGCCGGTAGTACTCGGCCGTGCTGACCCAGCTCATGCCGCCGATCAGCCCGACCGTGCGCATCAGCCGATCAGATCCGTGACGAGGTCGCGCAGGATGCCGAAGCCGTTCTGCGTGAGGATCGACTCGGCGTGGAACTGGACGCCGCGGTAGTGCGGGCCGGCGACCAGGTGGATGTCGCCGGACTCCGGATCGGTCTCGACCGAGACGCCCTCAGGCAGCCCCGACGCCGGTACGCGCGCGACGAACGTGTTGTAGAAGCCGACCGTCTCGGGGCGGCCCAACACCGACAACCGGCTCTGCGTGCCTTGGAAGACGATGTCCTTGAACACCAGGTCGAGGCCGATGTTGTGGCTCAGCACCTGGTGACCGAGGCACACCGCGAGGAACGGCCGCTGCGTCTCGAGCAGTCCCGTGACCACGCCGTGCATCGTTGCCATCTTGGTGTCGGCGAGGTCACGAGGGTCACCAGGACCGGGGCCGACGACGACGAGGTCGTAGCCGTCGAGGTCACCCTCGGCGTAGACGTCATGGCGCACGATGTCGGTCGTCATGCCGAGCACGCCGAAGACGTGGGACAGCATGTTGACGAAGTCGTCCTCGCCGTCGACGATCACGACCCGCTTGCCGGTCAGCGTCGGCACCGGCGCGGCGCCAGACTGGTCCGTCAGCCAGAACTGGCTGAGTCGCTGGTTGCGCGAGCCCAGCGCGATCAGGACCTCGTCCTCACGGGTGAATGCGTCGAACCCCTCGACCGGCTCGGGTGCCGCGTCGACGAGTCCGAAGGCGCTGAGGATCCCGGACGCCTTGGCCCAGGTCTCCTTTGTCTCGTACATCGCATCGGAGTCGCGGACGAGGGTCGCGCCGGCGGTGACCTTGAGGTTGCCCTCGAGGTCGACGTCAGCCGTACGGATGAGGATCGGTGCGTCGGCGCGGGGCGTGCCGTTGTCGTCCCGGCCGACCAGCGCAGCCACGGCGGCGTAGTAGCCACGGCCCTCGGGCTCGTACTTCTTGATGAGCCGGCACGCGTTCTCGACGGGGCTGCCGGTGACCGTGGCGGCGAACATCGAGTCGCGCAGCACCTCGCGTACGTCGCGGTTGGTGCGGCCGGCGAGGAGGTACTCGGTGTGCACGAGGTGCGTCATCGGCTTGAGGTAGGGCCCCAGCACGAGCCCGCCTTCGTGGCAGATGTCGCACATCATCTTGAGCTCCTCGTCGACGACCATGAAGAGCTCGTAGATCTCCTTCTCGTCCTTGAGGAAGCGCAGCAGCTCGCGCTTGCGGTCGGCGTGCGTCTCGAGGCCGCGCATGCGGAACGTGCCGCTGATGGGGTTCATCCGGACCTGGCCGTCCTCGACGCTGACGTGCCGCTCGGGACTCGCGCCGATCAGGTAGCGGTCACCCGTGAAGATGCAGAACGTCCAGAACGCGCCCCGCTCGCGCTCGAGCAGCCGGCGGAACACCGTCAGCGCGCCGTCATGACCCCAGTCGGCGACCTGGGCGCGGTAGTGCCGGCCGATCACGAGGTTGGCGCCCTCGCCCTGGCCGATCTCCTCGTCGATGATCGTGCGCACCATACCGGCGTACGCCTCGTCGGTCGACTCGAATCCACCGCGGTCGGCGAACTCGATCGGTGCGTCCGGCAGCAGGCCGAGGAGCTCGTCGATCGGCACTTCGGCGCTGTAGGCCGCCTCGATCGCGGTCAGAGGCGTGCCGTCCTGGTGCGCCTCGAAGCCGCGCTCGCGGACCTGGGCGTACGGGACCAGCACGACGTGATTCCAGGCTCGATCGCTCCCGGGGACCAGCGGGATGTCCGCGAGCTTGTCGAGGTCCGTGCGGGGACCGCCGATGAGCGTCACGGTGTCGGAGTCACGCACGCGGATCAGTGCGAACGCCGGCTGGGCGAGGAGTTCATCGAGCTGGGTCATGAAGGTTCCTTGAAGAAGTCTCGGCCGGCCAAGACAAGAAATGCCCAGAGCCGGCCATGAGGCGGTCTGGGCAAGAGTCGACAGTCCACCTACAGGTGGAGCCACCAGCTGGAGTGCTGAACTGTCATGGCAGGAGCCTAGCGCAGCCCCTCTCGCCGTCGGACGCCATGGCCTCGGCGATACCGTCTGACCATGAGCCCGGAGCTGGACATCGACGTCGACCTGATCCGGCGCGACCTCGCCCAGATCGTCAACATCCCCAGCGTCGGCGGGTCCGACGCCGAGGTGGCGGTCCAGCGATGGTGCGCCGCGACGCTGACGGGTCTCGGCATGGAGGTCGACCAGTGGAATCTCGACCTCGACGGCCTTCGTGCCAGCGAGGACTATCCCGGTGAGGAGGTCGACCGTGAGGAGGCCCTGGGCTGCGTCGGGGTCTCAGGTCCCGGCACACCGGCACTGATCCTCAACGGCCACGTCGACGTCGTGCCGCCGGGCGACCCCGACACCTGGACCAACAGCGATCCGTGGCTCGTTCGGGAGGTCAACGACCATTGGTACGGCCGTGGGGTCTGCGACATGAAGGGCGGCGTCGTGGCCATCATCGCCGCCGCACGCGCCGTCAAGGACATTGAGCTCGCCCGCCCCTTCGCCGTGCACACCGTGATCGGCGAGGAGGACGGCGGCCTCGGCACCTACGCGACGCTGCGACGCGGCCACGTCGGCGAGGCCTGTGTCATCGCAGAGCCCACCGACGGCCAGGTTGTCGCCGCCAACGCCGGATCACTGACCTTTCGGATCGAGGTCGTGGGCCGGGCGACCCACGGGTCGATGCGGGCGACCGGACACAGCGCCATCACCGCCTTCGAGCTGCTGCATCGCGCGCTCGCGGAGCTCGAGACCGTACGCAACGCGGCTCCGCCGTACCCGTTCGGCGAGCTGCCCTGGCCGATCAGCGTCGGCATCATCCACGCCGGCGACTGGGCCAGCACCGTCCCCGACCTGCTCGTCGCCGAGGGACGCTACGGAGTCATGCCCGGAGAGTCGTTCACCGCCGCCAAGGCCGCATTCGAGAACGCGCTCGCCACGGCTGCGGCGGTCGACCCGTGGCTTGCGGACAACCCCCCCACCGTCACCTGGCCGGGAGGGCACTTCGCCGCCGGCCGACTGCCCGAGGGGCATCCGTTCGGCGCGCAGGTCGTCGACGCCGTCATCGCCACGGGCGAGCCGCGCCCGCACCTGACGGGAGCGCCGTACGGCTCCGACCTGCGGCAGTACGCCACCCATGACATCCCGACGGTGCAGTACGGACCCGGCCGGATCGCCAACGCCCACGCCGTCGACGAGCACGTGGCCATCGACGAGGTCATCACCTGCGCCCGCGCGTACGCCGAGCTGATCCTCGCCCGCTGCCGTTAGGGCGTGTCTCCCAATTGGCGGTCGAGCAGGTCGCGTGGCATCCGCGCCCGTCTGACAAGGCAGAGGAGGGAGGCGCACCGGGGTTGTGCGGCGACCGACGAGAACGCCGTCAGACGGGATGCGGGGCCGCGCGACCCGGCCGTGAATTGGGAGACACGCCCTTAGCGCGGTGAGGTCGTGATCGGCGAGTAGTCGGCGACCTGGATGATCCCGCCAGGTTCGAAGCTGACCGGCTGCAACCCGACCGGCTTGCCGTCGGCGAACGTCACGATCGTCACCTGCGCCTCGCGCCGGAGCTTGCTGCCCAGCGCGAAGGCGTAGACGGCGCCGCCCGTCGAGCCGGTCGTCAGCGTGGTGGTCGTCCGCCCGTTGCTTCCGTTGATCGTGGTCGGCCCGACCTGCCGGTGGAGGTGCCCGGACAACACCAGATCGGCGCACCCGGAGGCCGCGGCCCGGCTGCCCGACGATGGCGAGTGCACCGCGATCACACTGACCTCGCCGTCATCGCACGCCGCCTTCTGGAGCCGCTCGGCCTGCTGGCGCATCGCGATGCTGTTCTCCGAAGGGTCACCGTTGTAGCCGGCGGTGAGCCCGGAGCTGCGCGGATCGCTGCTGCCGAGGAAGCGGACACCACCCACTGTGACCGGCTTGTCGTCCAGGACCGTGAAGCCCTTGTCCTCCATCTGCTTGCGCACCGTCGGCCCTGTGTCGTGGTTGCCGGCAACCGAGACGACGTCGAAGTCACGGAACTCCCGCGCCAGCGAGTTGATGCTGAATGTCTCCCAGCTCGCGCCGTTCGAGGTGTCGTCGCCGAGGTCGATCAGCATGCGCGCGCCGGCCCGGTCGGCGATCGCTCGCGCCACCGGGTCCATGCCGATGTTGTCGTGGCGGTCGGTCACGACGAGCGCCGTGGTCTCGCCCTCCAACGGCGTACGTACGGTGGTCGCGGCGGCGCTGACCGCGAGCCGGCCGTAGAACGCCACCGAGGTGCGATAGGTCGCCAACGCGCCCTCCACGATCGCCCGGCTGCCGCTCGTCGACGCCCCTTGGGCGATCTCCACCTCGTCGAGCACCTTGTCTGACGGCAGCTCGGGGAACACCGATCCGATCGGCTCCCATGCCGTGTCGTCCGCTTGCGGCCGATCGGGAGCCGCGAGGAGCACCAGGGCGGCGATCGTGATGACGGCGGCTGCGCAGGCCCCCAGGACCTGATGGCGTTGGGGGTGGTGCGCGGCGGCCCAGAGCGCGCGGCGGCGAGGCTGGCCGATCGCGCGCCACGCGAGCACCGCGACCAGCATCGCGAGCATCGCCGCACCGAGCGCCCGCATCGCCGCGTCGATCAGCATCGACGTGACCGCAGACCGTACGGACGCGATCTCGCCTTGCGGCTGGGACGCGATGACGGCGTCACGGGCGACCAGCTGCTCGAGGTTGGTGATCTCGCTGTCGCCGAGGCGGATGTCGACGCCGAGGCCGAGCGGTGTCTCCGCCGGGAGGCGGATCTGCGGGACCAGGGTGCCGAAGTCGATGCGGGCATACCCACTGAACGTCGGCTGCACCGTGGCGTCGTGCGCGCCGATGACCAGGTCGCGCTCACTGTGGATGAACGTCGAGTAGGCAGTCGGCAGCGCCACGCCAACCCCGAGGATGACGAGCAGCAGGACTTTGAGAGCCCTTGTCATGCCGTTGCCCCCGTCAGAAACCCACGATACGGAGACAACGGCATGAGTATCCGATGGTTCACTCGCTTCGCTCGCTCACGCGATCCGGGTCAACCAGCGGTCTGTCGTGCCGACGGTCGTCAGCAATTGCGTCGCGCGGGTCAGCACGACGTAGAGGGTGCGCCAGCCGGCGCTCGACTCAGCGGTGATCCCGTCAGGCTCGATCACGACGACGCCGTCGAACTCGAGGCCCTTGGTGTCGAGACCATCGAGCAGCCGGAGCCGGTCGGAGTGCTGCTCGAGCAGGCTCGCGAGCTGCTCCCCCAGGTCGGCCAGCCGGGCCGTCGGCGCGACGATCGCGACGGTGCCCTCGACCCGGTCGAGGATCTCCTCAGCGCTGCGGCGTGCTGCGGCGACGAGCTCTTCGGCGCCGACCGTGACGTGGACCGGCTGTTCGCCGGTGCGGCGGACCGCGTCGGCAAGGTCCGGATGCGGCACCGCGACCGCCGCGACCTTGGCCGCCAGGTCATAGATCTCGGCGGAGTTGCGGTAGTTGGTCGAGAGTCTGAACGCGTGCTCGGGCTTGCCCTCGAGAGCTGCCTTGCGCGCGGCAGCTGACTCAGCGGGGTAGGGCCACGAGGACTGAGCCTCGTCGCCGACGATCGTCCAGCTGGCGTAGCGGCCGCGCCGGCCCAGCATGCGCCACTGCATGGGCGACAGGTCCTGCGCCTCGTCGACCAGCACGTGTGCGAAGCCGTCGTCCTCGATGCTCTGGGTCGAGCGGAAGCGATCGTTGCGGTCCTCGCGCTCGCGTCGCTCGAAGCTCATGAGCTGCTTGGGGGCGTCGTCATCGTCGCCGTTGGTCTCCGGCACCTCGCCGATGATGTAGCGCAGCTCGTCGATCAGGGGAACGTCCTCGATGCTCGGCTCGCCGATCTCCCACGACGCCTTGAGCGCAGCGAGCTCGTCGGCGTTGAACGCCCCGCGTGCGAGCTCGTCGATGACGTCGGGCAGCGTGCGCCATACGTCGATCGGTTCGACCGGCGGCCACCAGTCCTCGACGAAGTCGACGAAGCGATCGTCGGTCGTGACGGTCTCGACGAACTCCTCCTCGCCCTTCTCGAGCGCGCGCTCGCCGGCGACCTGCGCCCACAGTGCGTCGACGAGGGCTGCCGGCGCCTTCTGGTAGGCGCGGTTGCGCTTGCCGCCCGACAACAGGTTGCGGCGGATGCGCTCGAGCTGATGGGTGTCGAGCCGCAGCACGTCGTCCTTGTAGAAGTAGCGGAACTCCGTCGGTGCCCCCGGCATGGGAGCCGCAGCCGCCCGTGCGAGGAACGCCGTCATCCGGGATGAACCCTTGGCCGCTGCCGCGACCGGCTCGTCGTGGCGCATCGCGCGCAAGCCGTCGACGACCTCGCCGAGCGATCGCAACGTCACGCTGGTCTCGCCGAGGCTGGGGAGCACACGTTCGATGTAGTTCATGAACACGGTCGACGGTCCGACGACCAGCACGCCGCCGGACTCGAAGCGCCGACGATCGGTGTAGAGCAGGTATGCCGCACGGTGCAGCGCGACGACGGTCTTGCCCGTACCGGGGCCACCGCCGATCGTCGTGGCGCCGCGGCTGGGAGCGCGGATCGCCTCGTCCTGCTCCTTCTGGATCGTCGCGACGACCGAGTGCATCGAGCTGTCGCGGGCGCGGGTCAGGCTCGCGAGCAGGGCGCCTTCGCCGATGACGACCAGGTCGTCGGGTGCATTGTCGGCATCGAGCAGGTCGTCCTCGATGCCGATGACCTTGTCGTTGGCGCACCGCAGGACCCTGCGGCGTACGACACCGGCCGGCTCCTGCGCGGTGGCCTGGTAGAAGATCGCGGCCGCCGGGGCGCGCCAGTCGATCAGCAGGATCTCGCGATCGGCATCGCGTACGCCGATGCGGCCGATGTAGCGCGACTCGCCGTCGAGCATGTTGAGCCGGCCGAACACCAGACCGTCGTGAGCAGCGTTGAGCGCGGAGAGGCGGAGCGACGCCTGGTAGACCATCGCGTCACGCTCGACGAGGCCACCCTCGTTGCCGACGTGGCCGCGCGCCATGCCCTCGACGACGAGGGACTGGGCGACCTTGGCGGACGCGTCGAGGCGCTCGTACACGGCGTCGACATACGTCTGCTCCGCGTCGATCTCGCGCTGTTCCGCGTTGTTCGCGCTCACCCGACTCCTTTTCGTCCTAGAGAACTCACAAGTCTATTGCGTGCGGGAAATATTCCGCAGGCAGTTGCCCGCTCTGCGGATGATTGCCGCGCAAGCCCTCCCAGCGGTGCCGCCGAACGTGACAACCTGCTCCGAGCGGTTGAGACGCACGACACGCCTGAGGGTCGGCCATCTGCCTGCAATGACGGGCAATACTTTGCGGGAGGAATCTCCTGTACGAGGGAACGTCGATGACTGGTGGGTGGCGATGAGGGAGTCGAGGCACGAGTTCGGGCCAGCACCGATCGTCGCGCCGTCCCACGGCATCGGCTTCCGCTCAGCGCCTCGACATGCCGCCCCGAGGACCGAGACACCGCTGGTCAGTCACGGATCCGGGACGATGGACACCGAGCAGACCGTCGTCGAGACCGTGATCGGTCCCGATCCCGTGCCCACGTGGGAGGACGACGTCGAGGAGGACGTTGCGGAGCCCGCACCGCCGCCACGCCATGCAGCTCCGGTCGACCCGGGCGCTCCGCCCGTCGAGGAGGCCGAACCTGCTGCGTCGTCAGGTGCGTCGCGCCCCGGCCGGCATCGCCGCGAGCACAGCGCCATGAGCGGCACTGTCCGCAGCACGCGCGGACGAGGGCTGCGCGGCATGCGGATCGCGGTGCTCGACGAGAGCTGGGAGGTCATCGCCACAGTCCTCACCGGGGCAAGAGGCGCGTTCATCATCGAGGAGCTGCCGCCCGGCATCTATCGCGTCATGGCGATCGACGAGCTCGACGGTGACTTCGGCACGGGTTGGTATGCCGGCAGCGCTGTCCCGCGCGCCGGCGTCCTGCGGGTCAAGGAGGGCAGGACCAAGCGCGGCGCGGACGTCACCCTGGCCTCGACTGCGTCCGTGAAGGTCGAGGTCGACATCCGGCGCACCAAGGCTGTCGTCGGCATCCGGGTCACCGAGCGCTCGACGGGCGTACGCGCCAAGGGCTCGGTCCGTGTGTCGACCAAGCGGTTCAGCACCGAGCTGCCCCTCACCAAGGGACGTACCGCGCTCAGCATCGTGGGCTCGGCGGACGGCTCGCCCCGGCTGAGCAAGAAGGTCACGATCGACTACCTCGGCACCAAGCACGTGCAGCCGGCGTCAGCCTCCATCCGGCTGCGCTGAGCCGCCTCAGGCCGGGTCGAGGATCCGTTTGAGGAACTGCTGCGTACGTTCTTCGCGCGGGTCGCCGATGACCTGGGCGCTGGTGCCGCGCTCGACGACGACACCCTGGTCGAGGAACAGCACCTGGTCGGCCACGTGCTCGGCGAAGCGGATCTCGTGCGTGACGAGGACCGAGGTCCATCCCTCCGCCGCAAGGTCCTTGATGACCGAGAGCACCTCGCCGACCAGCTCGGGGTCGAGGGCCGAGGTCGGCTCGTCGAACAGCATCACCCGGGGCTTGAGCGCCAGTGCCCGCGCGATGCCGACGCGCTGCTGCTGACCGCCCGAGAGCTGGAACGGGTACTGGTCGGCCTTCTCGCGCAGACCGACCTGGTCGAGGAGCGCTTCGGCCTCGTCGACAGCCTCGTCGAGCGGGCGCTTCTGCACCTGGACGGGCCCCTCGATGACGTTCTGCAGGACGGTCTTGTGCGGGAACAGGTTGTGCGACTGGAACACCATGCCGCTCTGCGCCCGCAGCGCTGCGATCTGCTGACGAACCCCGTTGCCCTTGTCAGCCAGCGTGCCGAAGTCGACCTCGACCTCGTCGATGCGGATCGTGCCGGAGTCCGGGCGCTCGAGGACGTTGAGCGAGCGCAGGATCGTCGTCTTGCCCGAGCCCGAAGGCCCGATGATCGCCGTCGTGGTGCCGGCATCGACCTCGACGTCGATGCCGCGGAGGACGTGGTGGTCGCCGAACGACTTGTGGACGCCGGCGGCGCGTACGAGGGGCTCGGTCATGACGCCACGAACCTGTTCAGTCGGGTCTCGAGCCGGCTCTGGCCGAAGGCCAGGACAGCACAGACGATCCAGTAGTAGAGCGCCGCGACCACGTAGAGCGGCATGAAGATCTGGGCGGCCGATGCGGCGTACACCGCTTCCCGGAACAGCTCGGTGACCAGCACGACCGACAGCAACGACGTGTCCTTGACCAGGGAGATCAGGGTGTTGGACAGCGGTGGGACGGCGGTGCGGGCGGCCTGCGGGAAGACGATGCGGCGCATGGTCTGCCAGTAGCCCATGCCGATCGTCGACGCGGCCTCGAACTGACCCTTGGGGACCGACAGGATCGCCGATCGGACGACCTCGGCCGCATACCCGCCGACGTTGAGGCTCAGCGCCAGGATCGCCGACGGCCACGGCGAGAGGTCGATCCCGATCTCGGGCAGGCCGTAGAACACGATGAACAGCTGCACGAGGAGCGGCGTCCCGCGGATGACGGAGACGTATGCCCGAGCGATGCCGCTCAGGACCCGGTTGCCCGAGATGCGGGCCAGCGCCGCGGCGATTGCGAGGGCGAGGCCGATCGCGAAGCTGATGATCGTGATCGGGATCGTCGCCTTGAGAAGCCCCCGCAACATCGGCCAGGCCGCATCCTTGACCGTCTCGGCGTCGCTCTTGCCCTTGCGACCGCCCGAGACGTCGACCTTGCCGTCGTTCTCGGTTGAGACGTCGGCCTTGAAGTACTTCTCCGAGATCTTGGCGAGCGTGCCGTCGGCACTCAGCTCCTGGAGGGCGCGATCGGCCTCGGCCAGCCGGGGATCGTCCTTGCGGAACGCGAGCGCCTGCTTGCTGACCTCGTCGCCGGCGTTGCCGACGATCTCGATCTTGTCCGACCCCGTCGTGTTGAGGTAGTCGAGGACCGCGATGTTGTCGTTGACGATCGCGTCGACGCGGCCCTGGGCCACCAGCGCCGCCGCCTGGGCGAATCCCTCGACGCCCTCGACCTTGGCGCCGGCGTTCTTCGCGACGGCGGACCAGTTGCTCGTGACCGACTGGGCCGTCGTCTTTCCCTTGAGATCCGCAAGGGAGGTGATGCCCTTGGTCCCCTTCTTCACGACGATGACGCCGTGGGAGTACGTGTACGGAGTCGAGAGGCCGTACTTGGCCTCGCGTTCGGGGTTGATCGACACCTGGTTGGCGATGACGTCGATGCGGTCGGCCTCGAGCGCCGCGAAGATCGCGTCGAACTGCGTCTCCACGAACTCCAGGCGCCAGCCGGCCTTCTTGGCGACGGCCTTCATGACGTCGATGTCGTAGCCGGTGAGCTTCTTGCCGTCAGGGTCGTGGAAGGAGAACGGCGGGTACGTCCCCTCGGTGCCGACCCTGACGACCGGTCGGTCGTCGGCGGCGCTGGCCGGCCCCGGGGGCGCAACCACCATCATCAGCAGGACGAGGGCCAGGCCCCTCAGCACGTGCCGCATGCGTCTCCTCGTGTCGGTCACTCGACCGTACGACCGTCAGCACGCGACTGCACGCCTGGTCCGGATCGCGGACTACGCCCTTTTGGCCAGGAACGCGCTCAGGGCTTCGCGCGCCTCGTCGCTGGCGAACAGCTCGGCGGACTTCGCGGCGACCTCGTCGCCATGAGCGTCGATGCGGGCGACCAGGTCGTGGTTGAGGATCTTCTTGCTCTCGCGGAGACCCTGCGGGTACGCCTTGCACAGGTCGGTGAGGACCCGCGCGATCTCGCCCTGGAGCTCGGCATCGGGCACGGCGCGGGTGATCAGGCCGACCTCGGCGGCCTCCGCGGCGTCGAACTTCCGCGCCGTCAGGAACAGGTCGGCGGCCGCGCGATCGGTGAACCGCGGGATGAGGCTCAGCGAGATGATCGCCGCCGCCAGTCCCAGGCGTACCTCGGTCAGCTGGAACGTCACCGACTCCGCGGCGATGACGATGTCGGCCGCACCGACGATGCCGACACCGCCGGCCCGCACCGGGCCACCGAGCTCGACGACGACGGGCTTGGTCGCGGTCGCGATCTGGCGCTGCAGGGCGACGATCGCCTTGGCACCCTCGGCCATACCGCCGCTGACCGCCTCGGTCATGTCCGCGCCGGAGCAGAACACCGTTCCGCCCGACCGGATCAGGATCGCCTTGGCGTTCGTGTCGGCGTCCGCCGTGGCGAGGTGCGCCGCGAGCTCGGTGACGAGCTGCTTGCTCAGGGCATTGCGGTTGCGCTCGCTGTCGAGCGTGATCGTGGCGACCTGGTCGGCCACCTCAAGGTGCACCAGCTCAGTCATGTTCTGCTCCTAGCGTTGTGGTGGTCTCGATACACCGCCTCGTTCCTCGGCGGCACTCGACCACCGAGCATCTCGCCGGTCGAGTAGCCGACCGAGCTCTGCGAGGGAGGCGTATCGAGACCTCGCGACTAATAGGACTTGGGCAATCCCAGGGAGAACTGGGCGATGAAGTTGAGCACCATCTCCTTGCTGACCGGTGCGATGCGGGACAGGCGCGAGCCCGCCAGCATCTGCACCAGACCGTACTCGTTGGCCAGGCCATTGCCACCGTGCGTCTGGATCGCCCGGTCCACGGCGTTGCAGACGGCCTCGCCGGCGGCGTACTTCGCCATGTTCGCCGCCTCGCCCGCCGCCATGAAGTCGCCCGACACGTAGAGCGCCGCGGCCTTCTGCGTCATGAGCCGCGCCATCTCGATCTCGATGAACGTCTGCGCGAGCGGATGCGCGATCGCCTGGTGGGAGCCGATCGGCGCCTTCCAGACCTGCCGCTGCTTGGCGTACTCGCAGGCCTTCGCCAGCGCGAGCCGAGCGGTGCCGGTCGCGAACGCCGCGCCCATGATGCGCTCGGGGTTGAGCCCCGCGAACAGCTGGTCGATGCCGGCGTCCTCGCTGCCGATCAGGGTGTCGGCCGGCACGCGTACGTCGTCGAAGAACAGCGTGAACTGCTTCTCCGGCGACGTGATGCCCATGTCGATCTGCTGGTAGGTGAACCCCTCGGCGTCGGTCGGCACGAGGAACAGCGCGGGCTTGAGGTTGCCGGTGCGGGCGTCCTCGGTGCGCGCGACGACGAGCACGTGGCTCGCCTCGTCGACGCCGGAGATGTAGGTCTTGGTGCCCTTGAGGCGCCAGCCGTCGTCCTCCCGGTATGCCGTCGTGATGATCTGGTGCGAGTTGGATCCGGCGTCCGGCTCGGTGATCGAGAACGCGAACGTCGAGGTGCCGTGCGCCAGGCCGGGCAGCCAGCGCTGCTTCTGCTCCTGCGTGCCGTACTGCGCGATGATCGTGCCGACGATCGCCGGCGAGACGACCATCAGCAGCAACGGGCTGCCGGCCGCGGCGAGCTCCTCACACACCGCCGCGAGGTCGCCGATGTCGCCACCGCCACCGCCGAACTCCTCCGGCACGGCGACGCCGAGGTAGCCGAGCTTGCCGGCCTCCTCCCACAGCTCGGTGGTCTTGCGTCCCTCCTTCGCAGCCCGCTCGAAGTAGTCGCGGCCGTACTTCGCGCCGAGGTCGGCCACGGCCTTGCGAAGCGCGAGGCGCTCGTCGGACTCGGTGAAGTTGTTCATGACTCATCTCTCGTTTCGTTCATTGAGCTGCTCGAAATGACTGCGAGCACGGCGCCGGACTCGACCTGGCTGCCGGGCGTGACGGACAGCCCGGACACGACACCGTCGGTCGGCGCCGTGATGGTGTGCTGCATCTTCATGGCCTCGAGGACGACGACGACATCGCCCTTGCTGACGTGCTGCCCGTCGGCGACCGCGACGCTGATGACCGCAGCCGGCATCGGCGCCAGCAACGATCCCTCGGCCACGACGTCCGCCGGATCGACGAAGGTCGGCACCGGCGTCAGCGTGATCGAGCCCTGCGGGCCGTCGACGTCCACCCAGCCGTCACCGACCGCGACGTCGTACGTCCTGGTGATGCCGTCGTCGTCGAGCACGACTTGCGTCGGCGACGCAGCGACGACGGTGACGCCGTCGAGGTCGTGCTGCACGAACCCAGCGCTGTAGGTGACCGTGAGCTCCCCGGTCCTTGAGCTTGTCGAAAGGACGTACGTCCGGGTGCGGGGCTGGCTCGGGACATTGCGGTACGCCGTGGGGATTCGGCTGAGCACCTTTGCACCCGCCGTCGCCGTCGCCGCTTCGGCCAGCGCAGCGGCAATCGCGGCCTGACGAATCGCCCGCTCGTCCAACCTCGGCTTCGACCACTCAGCGAGCCGCTCGTCGAGCAGCGCGGTGTGGATGCGGGCGGCGGCGAACTCCTCGTCGGCGAGGATCGCGCGGAGGAAGTCGAGGTTGGTCCGCACGCCGTGTATGCGCGTACGCCGGAGTGCATCGCCGAGCTTGCGCAGCGCCGTCGCCCGATCGTCGCCGTGCGCCACGACCTTGGCGAGCATCGCGTCGTAATGGATGCCGACGATCGAGCAGGCCTCGACGCCGGAGTCGACGCGGACGCCGTCTGGCACCTCGAACGTACGGATCGTGCCGGTCTGCGGCTGCCAGTCGTCCGCGGGATCCTCGGCATAGAGGCGCACTTCGATCGCATGGCCATGGGGACCGGCTGGCTCCTCGCCGAGCTGCGCACCTTCGGCGACACGGATCTGCTCGGCGACGAGGTCCACTCCGAACACCTCCTCGGTCACCGAGTGCTCGACCTGGAGCCGGGTGTTCATCTCGAGGAAGTACGCCTTGCCGGTGTCGAGGTGCGCGTCGGCAACGAGGAACTCGACCGTGCCGGCGCCGACGTAGTCGACCGCCTTGACCGCCGCACGCGCTGCGTCGTGGAGCGTCGTGCGCACGGGATCGCTGACGGCGGGGGCGGGCGCCTCCTCGACGACCTTCTGGTGGCGACGCTGGATCGAGCAGTCACGGTCGCCGACGATCCAGCACGTGCCGTGGCTGTCAGCCAGGACCTGCACCTCGATGTGCCGGGCGGTCGGCAGGTAGGGCTCGACGAACACCGTGGCGTCGCCGAACGCCGACAGCGCCTCAGCGCCGGCAGCCGCGAGCTCGCCCTCGAGGTCAGCCGGGTCGGAGACGACCCGCATGCCGCGTCCACCACCGCCAGCGGATGCCTTGACCAGCAGCGGGAAGTCCTCCGGCTTCGCGGTCGACGCGTCGACCGACAGGATCGGCACCCCGCCCGCGGCCATGAGCTCCTTGGCGCGGATCTTCGAACCCATCGCGTCGATCGTCTCGGGCCGGGGGCCGATCCAGGTCAGGCCGGCTTCGATGACGGCGCGGGCGAAGTCGGCGTTCTCGGACAGGAAGCCGTAACCCGGATGGATCGCGTCGGCGCCGGCCTTGAGCGCCGCCTCGATGACCAGGTCGCCGCGCAGGTAGGTGTCCATCGGCGAGCTGCCGGGGAGGCGTACGGCGAGGTCGGCCTCGGCGACGAACGGCGCTCCCGCATCAGCGTCGGAGTGCACCGCGACGGTTGTGATGCCGAGATCGCGGCACGTCCGGAAGATCCGCCGAGCAATCTCCCCCCGATTCGCCACGAGAATGGAGGTGATCATGCGAGGACTCCTTGCGTGGTCTCGATACGGCTCGGCCGCGGGCGGCCTCCCCTACTCGACCGGCGAATGCTCGCGCGACCATCGCTGGTCGAGTTCGAGCGAGGAACGAGCGAGAGTATCGAGACCACGTCACGCGCACTCACGTTCTGAACACTCCGTATCCTTCGGCGCCCTTGACCGGGCGGGTGTTGATCGCCGACAGGCAGATGCCGAGGATCGTGCGGGTGTCCCGGGGATCGATCACCCCGTCGTCGTAGAGCATCCCCGAGGTGAAGTACGCCAGGGACTCCTTCTCGATCTGCTCCTCGACGTACGCCCTCATCTGCTGGTCGGCCTCCTCGTCGTACGGCTGACCCTTCGCCTCAGCCGCACCCCGCGCGACGATCGAGATGACGCCGGCGAGCTGGGCCGGACCCATGACCGCGGACTTCGCGTTGGGCCAGCTGAACATGAAGCGCGGGTCGTACGCCCGGCCGCTCATGCCGTAGTGCCCGGCGCCGTAGGACGCTCCGATCACGACCGAGAGGTGCGGCACCGTGGAGTTCGACACCGCGTTGATCATCTGCGCGCCGTACTTGATGATGCCGCCCTGCTCATACTCCGCGCCGACCATGTAGCCCGTCGTGTTGTGCAGGAACAGCAGGGGCGTGTCGGTCTGGTTGGCCAGCTGGATGAACTGCGTCGCCTTCTGCGCCTCCTGGCTGAACAGCACGCCCTGCGCGTTGGCCAGGATGCCGATCGGGTAGCCGTGCAGCTGCGCGAAGCCGGTCACGAGCGATGAGCCGTAGAGCGGCTTGAACTCGTCGAACTCCGACGCGTCGACGATCCGCGCGATGACCTCGCGAGGGTCGAACGGGATCTTGAGGTCGGTCGGCACGATGCCGAGCAGCTCCTCGGGGTCGAGGACCGGTTCGGCGTACGTCGGCTCGGGCGTGAAGCCGTGCTTGCGCCAGTTGAGCCGCCGGATGATCGACCGGCCGATGCGGATGGCATCGTGCTCGTCGACCGCGAGGTAGTCGGCCAGCCCGGACGTGCGTGCGTGCATCTCGGCGCCGCCGAGCGACTCGTCGTCGGACTCCTCACCCGTCGCCATCTTGACCAGCGGCGGCCCGCCGAGGAACACCTTGGCGCCGCCCTTGACCATCACGACGTAGTCGCTCATGCCCGGGATGTACGCCCCGCCGGCCGTCGAGTTGCCGAACACCAGCGCGACGGTCGGTCGCCGGTCCGCGCTCGCCTTGGTGATGCTGCGGAAGGAGCCGCCTCCGGGGATGAAGATGTCCTTCTGCGTGGGCAGGTCGGCGCCGCCGGACTCCACGAGGTTGATCGTCGGCAGCCCGCACTCGGCGGCGATCTGCGCTGCCCGGTGGCCCTTCTTGAGGGTGCTGGGGTTGGACGAGCCGCCCTTCACGGTCGGGTCGTTCGCGACGATCATGCACTCGACGCCCTCGACGACGCCGATGCCGGTGACGATCGAGGCGCCGACCGCGAAGTCTGTGCCCCACGCGGCGAGCGTCGACAGCTCGAGGAACGGCGCGTCGGGATCGAGCAGCAGCTCGATGCGCTCGCGGGCGGTGAGCTTGCCGCGCTGGTGGTGCCGCTCGACGTACTTCTCTCCGCCGCCGGCCAGCGCCTTGGCGTGCTGCCCGGCGAGGTCGGCGAGCCGTTCCAGCATCAGCGCGCGGTTCGTCTCGTACGTCTCGGTGGTCGGGTCGACAGTCGTCTTCATCAATACCCCAGGAGCTTGGCGGCCAGGTCGTTCAGGACTTCGGTGGCGCCGCCGCCAATGCCGAGGATGCGGGCATCGCGGTAGTGCCGGTCGATCTCGGACTCGCGCATGTAGCCCATGCCGCCGAAGATCTGCACGGCTTCGGAGACGACCCACTCGCACGCCTCGACCGACTGGTTCTTGGCCAGCACGGCGTCGAGGATCACGGCGGGATCGGTCTTGTCGCCATCGACTGCCCGCTCCACGGCCTGCCGGGTCAGTGCCCGCGCAGCCGCGGTCCGCCGGTGCATGTCGACGAGCTTGTGCCGGATGACCTGGCGGGCGATGAGCGGCTTGCCGAACGTCTCGCGCTCCCGCGCGTACGCCACGGCGAGGTCGAGCGATCGCTGCGCGGTGGAGTACGCCTGCACCGCCAGGCTCAGCCGCTCGCTGACGAACTGCTGCATCACCAGGACGAAGCCGCCGTCGACCTCACCCACGACGTTGCCCGCCGGCACGCGTACGTCGTCGAAGCTCAGCTCGGCGGTGTCGGAGCAGTGCCAGCCCATCTTCTTGAGCGGCCGGGCGACGGTGAATCCCGGCGTGCCCTTGTCGATGACCAGCAGGCTGACGCCGCCGTAGCCCTCGCCGCCGGTACGCACGGCGGTCGTCACGAAGTCGGCGCGCACACCGGAGGTGATGAACGTCTTGGCTCCGTTGACGATGAACTCGTCGCCATCCCTGACCGCACGGGTTCGGATGTTGGCGACGTCGGAGCCACCGCCGGGCTCGGTGATGCCGAGCGAGCCGATCAGCTCGCCGGCCAGCGTCGGTCGTACGTAGCGGTCGATCAGGTCTGCGTTGCCCGACGCCACGATGTGAGGCAAGGCGATGCCGTGCGTGAACAGCGCAGCGATCAGCCCAGTCGAGCCACCGGCCTCGAGAACGGCTTCGCTCACGATCGCCGAGTCGATCAGGTCGCCGCCCTGCCCGCCGACCTCCTCTGGGAACGCGACGCCGAGCAGCCCGGCCTCGGCTGCCTTCTGGTGCAGCTCGCGGGGCACCTCGCAGGCGTCCTCCCATGCCGGGAGGTGTGGGACGACCTCCTTCTCGGTGAAGGAGGTGACCATCTCGCGAAGCGCCCGGCGCTCGGGCGTGGCCCAGGCGTTCACAGCGCGGCCTCCGCGATCGCGTCAGGCAGCAGCGACGCCGGAATCGCGCAGTCGCGCGCCCGCAGCCACTCCCCGACGCCCTTGGCCTGCGGGTCGAGCCGGGTGGACGAGGCCACGCCTTCGCCGAGCAGCCCGCGGATCACGATGTTGACCGCCGCGAGGTTGGGCAGCGGGTGGATCTCGATGTCGAGCGTCGCGGCCTCGCGGATGAGATCGTGCACCGTGGCCTCGTCGAGGAAGCCGGCCAGCCAGGCGTAGGCATCGTCGCGAGCCGGGTGGTCGGCGGGGATCCAGACGCCGATGTTGGCGTCGCCGCCCTTGTCGCCCGACCGCGCGTACGCCAGCCGGCCCAGCGGCGCCCTCACGGTGTCACCCACCCAGTCGCCCACTGGCGGCGCGCTCTCCTGCACCGCGGCTTCGGGCCACGCGGTGTCGGGCTCCGGGCTGCGCACGACGACGGGCGGCGCGATCGGCTCGCGCCGACCGTCGGCGTGCACGACGACGTGCGGGACGTCGGACTGCGGGACGTACGCCGGGCGGTAGACACCGTAGGGCGTACCGGCCGATGGAGGCCGCGTGACGCTGAAGCCCGGGTAGGACGCGAGCGCGAGCTGGATCGCGGCGTCGCTGAACGACCGGCCGACCGGATCCGGCGACGCGCTCTTGACGTGGCACCGCAGCAGCGACGTGGCCTGGGCTTCGGTCGCGGGATCTGGGGTGTCCGTCCGCTCGAGCTGCCACTCGACCGTCTCCGGAACGGTGCCGGCGGCGAGCGCCGACTCCATCTGGCCCTGGATCAGCTCGGCCTTCTCCGGGATGTCGAGCCCGGTGAGGAGGAACTCGACGCTGTTGCGGAACCCGCCGAGCGCGTTGAGGCAGACCTTGGTGGTTGCCGGGGGCGGCTCGCCGACAACACCGGTGATCGCCACCCGATCAGGTCCCTCCTGGGTGAGGGTCATGGTGTCGAGCCGGGTCGTGACGTCAGGGCCGAGGTATGCCGGCCCGCCCACCTCATAGACCAGCTGGGCCGTGACGGTGTCGACCGCGACCGCACCGCCGGTCCCCTCGTGCTTCGTGATGACCACCGAGCCGTCCGCCGCAATCTCGGCGATCGGGAATCCCAGCGGAGCCGACATGTCGACATTCGCGAATCCCGAGAAGTTGCCGCCGGTCGCCTGCGTGCCGCACTCGATCACGTGCCCGGCAACGACGGCCCCGGCGAGCTGGTCGAGGTCGTCCCGGCCCCAGCCGAAGTGCGCGATCGCCGGGCCCACCACGACCGAGGCATCCGTGACGCGGCCGGTGACGACGATGTCGGCCCCTCCGTCCAGGGCTGACGCGATCCCGAAGGCACCGAGGTACGCATTCGCGGTCATCACGTCACCGAACGAGAACTCCTCGGCGCGGGCCAGCAGGTCATCGCCTTCGACATGAGCAATCGCGATCTCCAGGCCCTGCGACTCGGCGATCTCGCGCAGCTTGGCCGCGAGGCCGGCAGGGTTGAGCCCGCCGGCGTTCGCAACGATCCTGACACCACGCTCCTTGGCCAGCGCGATCGACTCGGTCATCTGCCTGACGAACGTCTTGGCGTAGCCGAGCGACTCGTCCTTCATGCGGTCACGCCCGAGGATCAGCATGGTGAGCTCGGCGAGGTAGTCGCCGGTCAGGTAGTCGAGGCCCCCGCCCTCGAGCATCTCGCGCATCGCCGAGAGGCGGTCGCCGTAGTAGCCCGAGCAGTTGCCGACTCTGATGGTTGAGCCCCCGCCGGTTGAGCCTGTGGAAACCTCACTCATCGGTCGGCCAGCTTCACCGGGTCGTTGCCGGGCAGGCCGGCGAACGCCTGGACGATCGTCAGCCAGTAGGCGGCGTGCTCGCCCTCGGCACGGACGTCGACGTCCTCGACGTGCCGGCGGCGGGTGGCCAGCAGCGCAAAGTCATAGCCAGAGCCGGTGACCCGCTCCGGAGCATTCTCAGGCCCCCACGTCCACAGCTCGCCGTCGGGACCGGTCAGCTCGACCCGCACCTCGGCGTCCGGCACCTGCTCGCCGCGGACGAGATAGGCATAGCCGCGAGCACGTACGCCGATGTGGCACACGTGCTTGGCGCGCGAGGTCTGCGGGATCGTGAGCCCGAGCGCCTCGCCGACGTCGTGGCTGTGCGCCCACGTCTCCATGACCCGTGCCGTCGCCATCGACGCAGGGCTCATCGGCGGGCCGTACCAAGGGATCCGCTCGCCCTCCGGCACGCTGCGCAGCGCGGCATCGAGGGCGACCCGTCCTTCACGCCAGGTCGCGAGCAGCTCCTCGGGGGGCAGCATCGCCATCTCCTCGGCGCCCTCGTCGACGTATCCCTCGGGGTTCGCCGCGGCACGCTTCATGCCGCGGCCGAACTCGTCCTGGTCGGTGATCGCCGCAAGGGACGCCGCATCGGTCCAGTGCAGATGACCGATCTGGTGCGCCACGGTCCAGCCCTCGGGCGTCGTCACGGTCGCCCAGCCGTCAGCGGGCAGGCCGGCGACCCACGTGTCGAGCTGCAGGCTCTCGTCGGCCAGGTCGGACAGGATGCCTTCGAGAATCGTCATGACATCTCCAGCTCGTGGTCGAGGACGACGGCCCACGAGTCGAGCACGTCGGCCCGGCGCTTGGTGTCGTCGCTGAGGGATGCCGCGAGCCCGAGGCCGCGCAGCAGGTCGAGGGTCGCCTGGACGAGACGCCGGTTGTCGCCGCGAGCCTCGTCGATCGCGAGCAGCTCGACCGCGTACGCGTGGGTCTCGCGACCGACTCGACGCTCGAGTGGTGCGACTTCGGCTCGGAGGTTCGCGTCGGTACGGGCCGCGACCCAGAGCTCGAGGGCGGCGAAGAAGACGGGTGAGACGAACTGCTGGCTGAGGATCTCGAGCACCGCCCGGGTGCGACCGCGCTGGGGCAGCTCGGCCGCGGCCAGCTTCATGTCCTCGCGGCGGCGCTCCGTCAGGTGGCCGACGGCAGCGACCACGAGGTCCTGCTTGCTGGGGAAGTGATGCAGCTGCGCGCCACGGCTGACGCCCGCCCGCTTGCTCACCACTGTCGTGGTGGTGCCGGCCCAGCCGAGCTCGACGAGGCACTCCACCGTCGCCTCCATCAGTCGCAGGCGCATGGCTCGGGTGCGCTCACCCTGAGGCGTACGCAATGTGGTGCCGGGGTCCGTCGTCACGCCCCCAGCATGCGGGACATCCTCACAAACAGTCAAGCCTGATTGTTTGTGAACTGCGACTCGACTGTGTCCACCAAGCGCCGGCCGACCCGAAACGGACAAGCTGGCGCAAAAACGGGGAAAGAGGGGCCGATTCTCCGCTACGCTGCTCTCTTGGCGTGCGGTCATGGCGCCTCACTGAATCCCTGATCTCGGAGGCCCCTGCATGTCCTCGACCACCCACGCCCGCGCCCGCCGCGCGGGCTCTCTTGTTGCCGCCTTCGGCGTGCTGCTCGGGATGTTCCTCGTCGCCAGCCCGGCCCAGGCCGCCGTCGTCGTCAACCTTGAGGTCGACGACACGACGATCACCGTGGGCGACAGCGTCACGCTGTCGTGGACCAGCACCGAAGCGGTTGACCTCGTCGCATCCGGTCAATGGTCGGGCAACAAGGCCAACCCCGCCGGCAACGAGGTCGTCACACCGGCCACCACCGGCGACCTCACCTACACGCTGACTGCGACCGACCAGAATGGCCGCGAATCCATCGACACGGTCACCGTCACGGTCGCTTCGGGACCCATCACCCCCAACCCGGTGACGTTCCCGGATGAGTGCACCGTCGTCATCCCGACGACCGCCAACGTGACGTACTCCGTGGACTTCGGCGACAACGACACCGAGGAGCTCGACGCCGGCACGTATGACGGCCTGGAGTTCTCGTTCGGCGACGAGGTCACCTTCATCGCCGAGGCCAACGATGGCTTCACGCTCGCCAACGACGCCGTCGCGAGCTGGAAGTACACAGCCCCCGAGTCGTGCGCCGACAACAGCCAAGGTCCTTCGCTGGTCACCACGAAGATCAGCTGCGGCTCGGTGACATTCACCAACACGACGGACGGCCCGCTCGATCTTCAGTTCGTGGGCTTCAACGACGACGACTTCGACTTCGACGAGATCGCTCAGTTCACGCTGGCCGGCGGAGCGTCGCGCACCGTCAAGACCACGTTCGAAGAGGCCGCGTTCGCGGTGTGGCAGGAGGGTGACGAGGAAGACGAGCCGACGCAGGTCCGATTCCTCGAAGTCCCTCAGGACTGTGGTGACAGCGGCGTCGGCGACGAGAGTGGCAGCGGGTCCGGCCACCCGACGGTCGCCCCGGCTGCCGGTATCGCCGCGCGCTAAGTGACACCCGGACGACGTAGAGCCGGCGGCTTCCCTCGTGGAGGCCGCCGGTTCGGCATACTCGCGGCGGCGACGGCGATCGTCGTCGTCGGTGTCGTCACCGCCGTCCTTCTGACGCGCGATGACGACAAGGCCGCGACTCCACGGGCAACGGCGTCGACCACGGCCACAGCCCCGAAGGCCGTGCCGTTCAGCAATGCCGTCAAGCCCATCGGCGAGCCGACCCAGCTGGTCATCGACGAGATCGGTGTCGACGCCAAGGTCCTGCCGGTCGGCACGACGGCCAAGGGCGCCCAAGAGGTCCCGGCGAGCCTGCACGAGACCGGCTGGTGGGAGGACGGGCAGCAGCCGGGGCAGCCCGGCAATGCCGTAATCGTCGGTCACACGGCCTCGAAGGACGATGGCGTGTTCGACGAGCTCTCCGACCTGGGCAAGGGCGACCGACTCACACTCACGGGCAAGGGCGGCAAGCTGACCTATCGGGTCACGTCGGAGAAGGAGATCAAGGTCGCCGACTTCGCCGCCGAGTCCGACCGGATCTACCGCGAGACCGGGCCCAGCGGGCTCGTCCTGATGACGTGCGGCGACTGGAACGGAACCCGGTTCGAGACGACCGTGATCACGTACGCGAAGGCCGTCGGCCGGGAGTAGTCGGCGATTCACCAGACACCCTGACACGACCGCGGGGTCTCCGATAGTCTCCTCTGACTCCCGCACGAATTCTTCGAAGGATCCCGCATGACCAAGCAGCCGCCCACCACGCCCGAGCCCACACCTCCTCCGGTGCCAGAGCCGGCCACGGCGGCGGGCGAGACGCCCACCGAGACGCTGCCGGCCGCGACATCGCCGGAAGAGCCGCCCACCGGGGGTCGCAACCTCAAGGGGCTCGTGATCGGCGGGATCGCCGCGGTCGTCGTGCTCGCCCTCGCCGGTGGCGCCTTCGCCGTCGTCAAGAAGCTGGACGGTGGCGGCGCCCAGCCGCACGACGTGCTGCCGTCCTCTGTCATCGCCTACGCCCGCGTCGATGTCGACCCGTCAGCCAGCCAGAAGATCGCGCTGTTCAAGCTGATCCGCAAGTTCCCCGAAGCAGCCGACGAGATCGGCATCAAGAGCGCCAAGCAGGACGTGCGCAAGCTGCTCGTAGAAGAGGCCCTCAAGGAGGGCGACTGCGACATGACGTACGAGAAGGACGTCAAGCCGTGGCTCGGCAACCGGATCGGCGTGGCGCTCGACACGAAGCAGACTCCGCTCGTCGCGATCCAGGTCTCGGACGAGAAGAAGGCCGAGTCCGGCATCAAGGACCTGTTCAAGTGTGATGACGAGAAGGCTGCCGTCGCGTTCCTCGACGGCTACGCGATCGTCGCCGAGACGCAGAAGCAGGCCGACGCCGCGGTCAAGGCCGCTGAGAAGGCGTCCCTGGCCGACAAGAAGGCATTCGCCAACGACTTCGACGACCTGGGCGAGCAGGGTGTCGCCTCGGCCTGGGTCGACACCAAGAAGGTCATCGACTCCTTCCCGGAGTTCAAGGACCTCATGGCGACTGCCGGTGGCACAGGTCTCGCGGAGATCGAGCAGGCCGGGACGATGGCGCTCACGGTGCGCACGGACGGTTCGACGCTCGAGCTGGCCGGGCTCGCGGGGCTGACCGACTCTGCCGCCAAGCTGAAGCCGGCGCCCATGGGCAAGCTGCCCACCGACACGGTGGCCGCGCTGTCCGTCGGCGGGTTGGGCGAGCAGGTCGGCGCGCAGTACGACACACTCCTCAAGCAGTTCACGGAAGGTTTCGAGTCGGAGTTCGGGTCCGGGCTCGACGACTCGTTCACCGACGACATGACGCCGGAGGAGCGGGCCCAGTTCGAGGACTACCTCAAGGACAACCCGATCGAGACGCCTGACGTCGAGGACTACATCGCGGAGTTCGAGAAGTCCACCGGCCTCAAGGTGCCGGAGGACCTCGAGACGCTGTTCGGCGATCGGCTCGAGATCGCCGTCGGCTCGAAGAACCTGGAGACGATTCCGACCCTGTCCGGTCCCGAGGACGTCGCCGACCTCGACGTGGCACTCAAGATGACGACCGACCCGGACAAGGCGCTCGACCTGGCCAAGCGCCTGGCCGCCCTGGCCGCCCAGGTCGGGATCGAGCTGCCCACCAAGCAGACTGACGACGGCGCGGTCCTCGCGACCAACCAGGACGCGGCCGACGCGGTCGACGAGTCGGGCAAGCTCGGAGACGACGCCACGTTCACGTCGGTCATGCCGTACGGCGATGACACGCTCTACGGGCTGTTCGTCGACGTCGGCACGATCCTCGACAAGATCAGCAAGGCCGATCCGCCGGACGACGTCGCCAAGGACATCGAGCAGGCCAAGGCACTCCGCGCGGTCGGCATCTCGTACGCCAAGAAGGACAAGCACACGGTGTTCAGCGTGCGGGTCGCGTTCGCGAAGTGAGCTGACGCGGTCAGGCCGCGGAGTCCTGGTCCGGCACGAGCTCGCCGGTCATGACCTCTTCGTGGCTGGCCGGGTCCTCGATGGGGGCCCGGTCGAGCTCGCCGACGGCGCGGCGCGCGAAGTCGGCGGCGAGCTGGATCGCCATCTCGCTCTCGGGCACGAGGTCGACGAGGACCGGGAACGCGTGCACCTGCTTCCGCCACAGGTGGGTCTCGACCTCGACCCCCCGCTCGGAGAGCAGCAGCGCCATGGCCTCGACCTCGGGCCGCAGCAGCTCGTCCTCGACCGCGACGAAGAACGTCGGCGACGAGATGTAGGCCGCAGCGTGCAGCGGCGAGGCGTACCCCTCGATCGGCACTCCGTCCTCGGGCAGCCAGCGCTCACGAATGTGCGCGATCCGCTGGATCGGCAGGTACGCGTCGCGGGCCCGGATGATCCGCTCAACCGCCTTGTCCTGGCGGTCCGGGTCGACGCTGAGCAGGGGTGAGAATCCGAGCAGGGCCGCGGGCGCCTGCAGGCCGCGGCGACTGGCGAGCTCGGCGACCTTCATCGTGAGGTAGCCGCCTGCGGAGTCGCCGGCGACGACGATCTTGTCCGGGTGATCGCTGGACTCGACCAGCGCGGCGTACGCCGAGATGACATCCTGCACGGACTCGGCGATCGATCCCTCGGGCAGCTGGACGTAGTCGACGGAGATCACCGTCGCGCCGGTCTTGAGGGCGAGCCGCTCGCAGATCCGGCGATGCGTCTCGATGCTGCCGGAGAAGAAGCCGCCGCCGTGCAGGTAGAGCAGCGTCATCTCGCTGTCGGGGCCGTGCTGGTGGGTCATTTTCTCGACCCGCACACCACCCAGCTCCGACACCTCGAACGAGACGTAGGGCGAGCGCCGGCGATGGGTCTGCAGGCCGTCGATCGCGCGGATCGCGGCGAACGTGCGCTCGCTGATCGGCGTGAACCGGAGCACCGGCTTGAACACCATGCGGATCGTGCGCTGCAGGACCCGTGCCCGCATGCTGTAGCTCTCGTGGACCACGGCCTTGTCGTAGACGACCCGCATGGGACCCCGCCCGGGCAGCCTCAGCTGGACCCGCCTGCGCGGGAGCTTCGGGGCGCCCAGGAGCGCCGTCAGCCGTTCGAACACCGAGGACCACATGCTTCGAGCGTACCCTCGGTATGCGCACGCCTCAAATCTGCGCACGACGTTTGCGCAGGTCAGGGCCTGTTTGATGATCCCGATGACGGGCGCGCAATGAGACTGGGTGACACTCGTACGGGCAACGCGTCGACGGGAGGTGAGTCATGATCGAGGCGATCGTGATCTTCGCCGCGGGCGTGTGGGCCGGCACCATCAACGTCATCGTCGGCTCCGGCACGCTCATCACGTTCCCGACGCTGCTGCTGTTCGGCTATCCCCCGCTCACCGCGAACGTGTCCAACAACATCGGCCTCGTCGCCGGCGGGCTGTCCGGCGTCCACGGCTACCGCGCGGAGGCTCTCCGGCACCGGTCTCTCCTGTTCCGGCTCGCACCGGCCTCGGTGCTGGGCGCCCTGACCGGTGCGTTGCTGCTGCTCGTCCTCCCGGCCGGCGCCTTCCAGGCGGTCGTGCCGGTCCTGATCTCGCTCGGTCTCGTCATGGTCGTCATCGGGCCGGCCATGCAACGGCGTACCGCCCGTCGGCATGCCGAGCTCGGCGCGGAGCCGCGCACCTCGCAGTGGGCCCTTCCTGCCGGTGTCTACGTCCTGGGCATCTATGGCGGCTACTTCGGCGCGGCCCAAGGGGTCCTGCTCGTGGGACTGCTGGGAGTCCTGCTGACGATCGGCCTCCAGGACATCAACGGCATCAAGAACGTCCTGGCGACGATCGTCAACGCGGTCGCGGCACTGACGTTCATGCTCGTCGCGTGGGACCGGATCGACTGGCAGGTCGTCGGCCTGATCGCTGCCGGCAGTCTGCTCGGCGGTTATCTGGGCGCCCGCATCGGCCGGCGCCTCCCGCCGGGCGTGCTGCGCGCGGTGATCCTGGTGATCGGCGTGCTCGCCCTCATCAAGATCCTGTACTTCAACTAGCGGTCAGTCCGCGACGAAGCGGGCGTCCACCTCGACGGTGATGACGATCTCCGCAGGGGTGAGCTCGAGCTGCGGCCCGCCGTCGGACGCGTCGGCGATCCCGGCCTTCGCCAGCATGGGGAACCCGCCGGATTCCTCAGGGTCGTGCGTCAACATGCCCGGATCGGCGAGCTGGACCGCAACGACCTTTCCGCGGCGCACGGCATTGGCGTACGACTGGGCCTTCGCCACCGCGTCGTCGACGGCGGCCTTGCGGGCCTCGGCCTCGTACGCTCGACGGTTCTTGATGCTCACGTCCCAGCCGATGCCGTTGACCTCGACACCCTCGGTGCCGGACCAGAAGTCGAGGAACCCGCTGAGCCGCTCGAAGTCGGTGAACTCGGCGTTCACGTTCACCCGCGCGACGTGCACCATCGCCCCGCGCCGGCCGTCTGCCTCCCACGGGCGGTGACTGAAGACCCGCACCTGGTCGCTCGACCACGGGCCTACCGCGCGGAGCTCGACGAGCTCGCGGAGCTGCGACACCAACGGGTCATGGATCGCGACGGCGTCCTGGAAGACCTGCTTGCGGTCCAGCCCTTCGACGGCCGCAGTCATGGACACGACGGCGCGTTCGGCGGGGTAGCGCTGCTCGGCCGAACCGCGCACGGTGATCTCGAGCGTCATGCAGACATCGTGCCCCATGATCTCCCGCGCGACGATGACATCGGCCTTGTCACATGGCGGTCTGGCTGGTTTACTGGTTTCAGATATCTCGATTATCTGAAATCCGACGGGGGAACCCATGACCGAGACCATCCACGACGCCGCGATCATCGGCGCCGGATTCGGCGGCATCGGCGCAGCGATCCAGCTCCGGCAGCTCGGACACGACGACCTGGTGATCCTCGAGCGCGAGAGCGATCTCGGCGGCACGTGGCACGTCAACCGCTATCCCGGCCTCGCCGTCGACATCCCGTCGTCGACCTACTCCTACTCGTTCGAGCCGAATCCGTACTGGTCGCGGCTCTACGCGCCCGGCGCGGAGCTCAAGGCGTACGCCACACATGTCGCCGCGAAGTACGACGTCCGCCGGCACATGCGGTTCGACACCGTCGTCGAGGGTGCCGTGTGGGACGAGGATGCCAACCACTGGACCGTCAACATCGCCGGCGGCGAACGGCTGCACGCCCGCATGCTGCTGACCGCGACGGGCTTCCTGTCGCAGCCGGCGTTCCCCAACATCGAGGGCATCGAGTCATTCGACGGCACCGTGATCCACACGACGCGATGGGACGACTCGATCGACCTCACTGGCCGGCGCGCCGCCGTGATCGGAACCGGCGCCACCGCCGTTCAGCTGATCCCCGAGATCGCGCCGCAGCTCGCCGAGCTCACGGTCTACCAACGCACGGCCATCTGGGTCACCCCGAAGCGCGACGGCGAGATCCCGAAGCGGGTGCAGAAGCTGTACGCCCGCGTGCCGCTCGCGCAGCGCGTCGTACGCACGATCGGCAGCAGCATCCTCGAGCTCATCATGGTCGCCGGCGTGCTCAACTACCGGCGCACCAAGCTGCTCAACCGCACGGTCGAGAAGATGGCGCTCCGGCACCTCGAGCGGCAGGTCAAGGATCCTGAGACTCGCCGGAAGCTCACGCCCGACTACACCTTCGGCTGCAAGCGGCCGACGTTCTCCAACACGTACTTCCCGACGTTCAACCGTGACAACGTGCACCTGGAGACGACGCCGATCGCCCGCATCGAGCCCGACGGCATCGTGACGGAGGACGGCACCAAGACGCAGATCGACACGCTCGTGCTCGCAACCGGCTTCAACCTCTGGGACACCAACTTCCCGGCGTTCGAGGTCATCGGGCGCGATGGCAAGGACCTGGGCAAGTTCTGGCGCGACCAGCAGTTCCAGGCGTACGAGGGCGTTACCGTGCCGGGGTTCCCCAACTTCATCTCGCTCAACAGCCCGTACTCATACTCAGGGCTGTCGTACTTCACGACGATCGAGTCGCAGATGCGGCACATGAAGCGCCTGCTCGGGGAGGTCGAGAAGCGTCGCGCGTCGACGTTCGAGGTCACCGAGCACGCGAATGCCGCGTTCCTCGCGCGCATGACCGACCGCGTCGAGGACTCGGTGTTCGTCAACGGCAGCTGTGCGACGTCGCGGTCGTACTACTTCAACCAGCACGGCATGGCGACACTGCTGCGGCCGACCTCGACGCTCGACGCGTTCCGCGAAGCCGGCAGCTTCCCCCTCGAGGACTACGCCTACGCCTGACGTCCCCCTCGCCGGTCGAGTAGCCGACCGAGCTCTGCGAGGGAGGCGTATCGAGACCCCGCGAGTCGAGAGACTCGGGCGAGGACCGCACGTCACGTGGTCTCGATACACCCGCTCGTTCCTCGCGGGCACTCGACCACCTTTGCCTCGCTGGTCGATCGTGCCGAGACCGCTCAACCGGCGGTGGCCAGCTTGGCTCCGGGCAGTGGTACGAGCACGGCGCGGGTCGTGGTCTCGATGTCGTGTCCCACGGCGCACGTGAGGTGGGCGTGGATCTCGGCGCCGCAGTCGCGATGCCGCAGTGACATCGGCGGACCGTCCTGCCCTGCACGGTGGGTGTCACCCCAGTCCATCAGCGCGACCATGACGGTGCGTAGGTCACGACCGGCCGGGGTCAAGGCGTACTCGTAGCGCGTGCGCGCCCCCTCCGGCTGGTATGCCCTGCGCTCGACGATCCCCTCGTCGACCAGCAGCGCGAGCCGCTTCGTGAGGACGTCGCGGGCGATGCCGAGGTGGTGCTGCAACGCGTCGAACCGGCGTACGCCGTTGAACAGGTTGCGCACGACCAGCACGGACCAGCGGTCGCCGAGGATCTGCGCGGTCTTCGCGATCGAGCAGGTCGCCGAGTCGTAGTCGGTCATCGTCATGCGTGCTCCACCCATGCTGAGTTTGGATTCCCAACTCAGATGGTACGCTCTACTCCTCCGCATGAGAAGAGGCACGCCATGACCGAGCTCGACGAGGCAACGCAGCACAAGACCATCACGTGGGTCGACCCGCGACCCCAGGCTGCCGAAGCGTTGACGATGTCCGGCATCGACTACCTCCAGGCGATGATCGACGGCAAGTTCCCGGCCCCACCGATCGCCGGCCACATCAACCTCGAGCTGGCAAGCGTCGCTCCGGGCGTCGCCACCATGACGGCCACCCCCGACGAGTCGCATTACAACCCCATCGGCTCGGTGCACGGCGGCTTCGCGGCGACGCTCCTGGACTCGGTGTGCGGGTGCGCCGTCCAGACCACGTTGCCGGCCGGCATGGCCTACACGTCGCTCGACCTCAGCGTCAGCTTCCTTCGCGGCATGACCAGCGAGACGGGAACGGTGACGGCACAGGGCCGGGTCACCAAGCCCGGTTCGCGGGCGGCATTCGTCGAGGCCGACATCAAGGACTCCGCCGGTCGCCTCCTCGCGACCGCCACATCAACCTGTCTCGTGTTCACTCCCTGACGCTCCGACAAGCTCAGCGGCCCGAGGGGTGGAATCACGGTCAAACGTGAGGATTTCCTCGGATACCATTGTCGGGTGGTTTCGCTCTCCGATCTCCAGGTCCGCTCGCTCGGTGCATGCACCGTCGACTCGCCGCTCGCGCTCTATGTCGAGGGGCGTACGACCAATGAGTACTACGTCGGCGAGACCGATCGAATCCTCTACGACGACACCCTCGAGCTGATCGAGTCGCGCGGTGTCCCGCTCGCCGAGCTGCCGACCTTCGAGTCCGGCGGCCCGCGTCAGAAGATCTTCTTCGACCCCGCCACGACCAAGGTCGGCGTCGTCACGTGCGGTGGCCTGTGTCCCGGGCTCAACGACGTCATCCGGGCGATCGTGCTCGAGCTCAACACGCACTACGGCGTACGCGACGTCGTCGGGTTCCAGCACGGCTATGCCGGACTCATCGAGTCCAACGGCCACGACGTCGTCGAGCTGACTCCGGACTTCGTGTCCCGCATCAGCGAGCGTGGCGGGACGATCCTCGGCTCGTCGCGCGGCGCCCAGGACCCGGTCGCGATCGTCGACCGCCTGGTCGAGCTCGACATCGACATCCTCATGGTCATCGGCGGCGACGGCTCGATGCGCGGTGCGCACAACATCGGCGCCGAGATCGCCGCACGCGGCCTCAAGATCGGTGTCGTCGGCGTCCCCAAGACGATCGACAACGACATCCCGCACATCGGCCAGAGCTTCGGCTTCTCCACTGCGTTCGCCAAGGCCGCCGAGTCGATCAAGGCGGCGCGCGTCGAGGTCGAGGCGGCCGTCGGCGGCGTGGGCATCGTCAAGGTCATGGGCCGCCATGCCGGGTTCATCGCCTGCTACGCCGCGCTGGCCAACCACGACGCCGACTTCGTGCTGATCCCCGAGGTCGGGTTCTCGCTCGACGGCGACAACGGACTGCTGGCCCTGCTCGAGCGACGCGTCGCCGAGCGCGGCAGCGCCGTCATCGTCCTCGCCGAAGGCGCCGGCCAGGACCTCATCCCGGCCAGCGACCGCCGGGACGCCAGCGGCAACGCGGTCCTGGGTGACATCGCAGGCTTCCTGCGCGAGCAGATCAGCAAGGACTTCGCCAACCGCAACCAGCCGCTGACGATGCGCTACTTCAACCCCGGCTATGCGATCCGCTCGGTCCCCGCAGACGCGTCGGACTCGGTCTACTGCGCGCGCCTGGCCCAGACCGCAGTCCACGCGGCGATGGCCGGTCGTACGGACATGGTCGTCGGCCGCCGCCGTCACCGCTTCGTCCACGTGCCGATCCCGTTCGTCACGTCGGGCTCGCACAGCGTCTCCCCCGACGGCGACCTCTGGCTGTCGGTCCTCGAAAGCACCGCCCAGCCGTTCTCGATGTGCTGACCCCTCGCTGAGCGGTGAGTTAGGGCCCACCGTCGACGCTTGAGTGGGCCCTAACTCACCGCCGCGGCCCATTCGTCTTCGATCAGGCTGGCGTTGATCATCGCTCCGGCCTTGGCGCCGGTCGCCGACGCCGAGATGACCTGTGAGCTCGCATCGGCGACGTTGCCGACGGCCCAGAGGCCGGGCACGTTCGTCGCACCGGTCAGGTCGGTGGCGACGACCGGCCCAAGGGGCGTCTCGGTCATCTCCAGGTCGAACGCGGCGAACGCATCGAGATTGAGCACCATCGCCGGAGCCACGAACACCGCGTCGACCTCGATGACGGAGCCATCCGCCGCGCGTATGCCCCGCAGTGCGCCGCCTTGTCGGACGATCTCACCGACCGCGCCGTCGATGACCTCCACCCCTCGTGCGGCGAACAAGCGGCGCTCATCCGCGTCCAGCTCGATGGTGTCATTGAGGAAGAACACCACGTCGTCGGACCACTGCCGCACCATGCGGATCTGGTGATTCGACATGGGATGCGTCGCCACAACGGCGAGTCGCTGGCCCGCGACCTCGTAGCCGTGGCAGTAGGGGCAGTGGAAGACGTCGACGCCGAACCCCTCCTCGAGGCCGGGGATGTCGGGCAACGAGTCGGTGATGCCGGCAGCGAGCACGAGCCGCTTCGCATGGAGCTGCTCGCCTCCGGCCCGGACGGCGAATCCACCGTCGACGATCTCGACCCGTGAGGCGACGTCCTCGCGAACCTCGACTCCGAGCTTCTCGACCTGCGTACGCCCGACCGCGAGCAGCTCCAGCGGGCTCAACCCGTCGACCCCGAGGTAGCCGTTGACGTGTTCGGCCGCCGCATTTCGGGGCGGGCCCCCGTCCAGCACAAGGACGCGCCGACGGGCACGCCCGAGCACGAGGGCGGCGGAGAGTCCGGCCGCGCCGGCTCCGATGACGATGGCGTCGTATGACTGTGAGTTCATGTCCTCAGTGTTCGTCGGCCCTCGCCGAATCGCAAACATCGTTGCTGACATGGCAAGATGTCCGACATGACTGACGACCTGGCCGAAGCCCTCACCTCCGTCGGCCCGCACCTGCGTGCCCTGCGCCAGCGCGGCGAGGCCACCCTGGCCCAGCTCTCCGCCACGACCGGCATCTCGGTCAGCACGCTCTCCCGCCTCGAGGCCGGCCAGCGCAAGCCGACGCTCGAGCTCCTGCTGCCGCTGGCCAGGGCCCACGGCGTCACGCTGGACGAGCTCGTCGAGGCGCCGCCCAGCGAGGATCCACGCATCCAGGCCGAGCCGATCATCCGCCATGGACGCACCTTCGTGCCGTTGACCCGACAGGCCGGCGGCCTCCAGGCATACAAGGTCGTCATCCCGCCGGCCACCGGACCGGACACCGACGAGCTCAAGACGCACGAGGGATACGAGTGGCTCTACGTCCTCTCGGGACGCCTGCGCCTGCGGATCGGCGAACACGATCTCGTGCTCGGTCCGGGAGAAGCCGCCGAGTTCGACACCCGGCTGCCGCACGGGCTGAGCAACGCCGGCAAGCGACCGCTCGAGCTGCTCACGCTGTTCGGCACCCAGGGCGAGCGCATGCACGTTCGCGCGAAACCGCGGTCGAAGGAGTAGTTGCCAAAGCGGCAACCCTGTTTGTCATCGCGCAGCCGTTCCCGCACGATGGTGGCATGACACACCAGCACACCGCACAGCCCGAGGATCACTTCACCCGCGCGTACTGGGACGAGCGCTACTCCGGCGAACAGGTCTGGAGCGGCAAGCCCAATCCGCACCTCGTCACGTACGCATCGCAGCTGCGACCCGGCACCGCACTCGACTACGGGAGCGGCGAGGGCGCCGACGCGATCTGGCTGGCGGAGCAGGGCTGGCAGGTCACCGGGATCGACATCTCGCCGGTAGCGCTCGAGGGCGCCGCATCGCGAGCAACGAAGTCCGGCGTTGAGGTCACGTGGCAGCAGGCCGACGCCTTCGAGTGGTCGGCCGACGCGACGTACGACCTGGTGTCGGCGCAGTTCATGCACCTGCCGCGGCCGGCCGTCGTCCGGCTCCACCGCGAGCTCGCGGCCTCGGTCGCGCCGGGCGGCACCCTCCTCATCGTGGGCCATCACCCTGATGACGTGGGACACGCGCCCGAGGGCACCTCGTTCGAGGAGATGCGCTTCACCGCCGACGAGGTCGCCGCCTCGCTCGACCCAGCCGAGTGGGACGCGATCGAGGCCCTGAGGCCGGAGCGGGAATGGATCGACCGCGACGGACACAGTGCCGTCGCGGTCGATGCCGTGCTGCGCGCAGTGCGTCGCCGGTAGCTCAGCGCTCTTCGCGGAACTCCACGTGGCGCTGCGCGACGGGGTCGTACTTGCGCAGGCCCATGCGGTCGGGATCGTTCCGGCGGCTCTTGCGGGTCACGTACGTGTAACCGGTGCCGGCGGTCGACCGCAGCTTGATGATAGGCCTGAGATCGGCATGACGAGCCATGGTGGTCACCTCTCGTTGATTGACAATGGTTGTCAACAATCGAACAGGCCGCCGCATTCCGGACTAGGCGACGTCGTCGGGCACGTACAGGACGTCGGCCTGACCCACCGGGTCGAACCTGGCGGCGAAGTCACGGTCATTCGGCAGCCACACGTCGGTCCAGAGCCGATCGTGGTCATGACCGTTGATCCGGTCGCGCCGCCGGCCACGCTCGCCGGCGACGTCCAGCTCGACGTCGACCCAGACCGACAGGTCGAAGCATCCTTCGAGCTCGGGATGCAGGATGCCGATGGCATCGACCACGAGGACTTCGGTTGCGGGCAGCTCGACAAGGGGTCCGAGGCCGCCGGCATTCCAGTCGTACGGCCGGAACTGGACGGATTCGCCTCGCCTGTAGGGCTCGAGCACCTCGTGCCGCATGCGCGTGCGTTCGACTCCGTCCCAGTCGGCTGAGCGACGGTGCGACCGCACTGGGTCGAGAAAGTCATCGCCCCTCAGGCGCGTACCGCCCTGGACGACGGCAGCCAGCGCCTTGGCGAGGGTCGACTTCCCGGAGCCGCCGTATCCGCTGATCGCCACGACCGTCCGAGGTCGGGTCAGCCGCAGGTCCTCGACCCGCGCGGCAAGGTCATCGAATGTCGCGTGCGGCACGGTCAGCCGAGCTGCGGGCGGGATCGCGCTGTGTAGAAGTCGCTCGACTCCTTGCGCCACAGCAGCACCAGGATCGCGATCGCGATCACGAGGTTGATGAGCGAGAACACCAGGCTCACCGGCTCGGTGGTGGGACGGGTGGTCGCCAGCAGCGTGAACAGTGCGTTGAGGCCGCCGAGCACCGTGGCCACGACGCGGGCCCACGAGCGGCCCTGGCCGTTCTTCCACGCCATCCACAGCCACAGCAGGACACCGACGGCGCCGACGATCACCACGAAGGCGATGCCGATCGCGTACGCGGCATCGACCGTCGACTGGCTGACGTTGGCGTCGTCCTTGGCCAGCTCATCGCGGATCTCGTCCTTGGCCGACCCCAGCGTCGCCACGCCGGCGATCAGGGAGATCACGCTGACGGCAGCGCCGGCCCACATCAGCCGGACGGCCAGCCGGATCGATCCGGGCTGGAGAACCTCCGCGCCGGGAGCGCCCGGATGGCCGAAGCCACCGCCGGGAGGCGTTCCGGGGTGGACCGGGTAAGCGCCGGGCGCGGGCGGCTGGGCTGCTCCCTCACCGGGGTATGCCGGGTATCCGCCGGGTGTCGGCTCCGCGGGATCATTGGGCGGTGGCGTGGAGGTCATGCGCGGTTCCCCTCGGTTCGTACGACTGACGGTTCGGTGCCCATACCGTGACATGCGTGTACAACCTGTCGCATCGCGGGCCTGTGTGCCGTCGGTCCGGGTCCTGCACGATACATGCGCGGCGCACGTAAACTGGGCCCATGATCGAGTGGATCCTGATCGGAATCGTGGTGCTGGGCGCCGCCGTGCTGGCGACCCATGCCGCCGCCGTGGCGTTCGTCGTCAGCAGGATCGTGTTCTCGGGCAAGCCCAAGCAGAGGCAGTTCAGCCCGAGGTCGTAGTCACACCATGCGGCGGACGATGCTGAGCGGCGCGTGCTTCATGACCTGGCCGAGCGGGGCCCAGGGCCACGCCGGCACGGCTGCGTCGACGACTTCCTTCTCGATGTTCTTGACGAGGGCTTTGCAGCCCGTCTCGGTGTCGACCATCATCCTGGCTTCCTGCTGGACACCCTCGTTCATTTCCGACGCGATGTAGCCCGGGTAGAGCGTCGTGACCTTGATGTCGAGCCCCTTGCGGCCGATCAGGTCCGAGCGGATGCCCTCGGCGATCGCCGCGATGCCGGCCTTGGTCGCCGCGTAGGTCGTCATGGATGACGGCATCCCGCGCATCGCCGACATCGACGAGATGACCACGAGGTGGCCGGACTTCCGCTCGTAGAAGTGCTCCATGGCCGCCTCGCACTGGGCGATCGCGGCGATGAAGTTGGTCTCGGCGGTCTGCTTGTTGGCGTAGAACTTGCCGGTGCCGATGCGCCCGCCCTTGCCGAGTCCGGCGTTGACGATGACCCGGTCGAGCCCGCCGAGCTCCGTGATGGCCTGCTTGAACACCGCGAAGACCTCGTCGTGGTCGTTGACGTCGAGTTCGTGCACGACGACCTCGATGTCCGGGTGCGCCGCCAGCAGCTCGTCGCGCAGCGCCTCGAGCCGGTCGACCCGGCGGGCGGTGAGGGCGAGGTGGTGGCCCTTGGCGGCGAGGATGCGAGCCATGCCGGCGCCGAGCCCGGAGCTGGCTCCGGTGATGAGAACGTTCTTGCGCATGTCAGTCAGTCCTTCTTCGACATCTGGGCGGAGGCCTTACTCATCATCGAGTAGTACAACGGGCGGACAAAGCGCTTGGCGGCGTAGGCGATCTTGCCGTCGCGATCGGTCAGGATGATGTGCTTGCCCTTCTCGACGCCGGTGATCACCCGGCCCGCGATGACGTCGGCACTGAGCTTGGCGTTGTCGATCAGCTTGGCGGCCGACTTGTTGGCCGACTCGTCCTTGCCGCGCAGCGACTCGGTGAGGTTGGTCTTGAAGAACGTCGGGCAGATCACCGAGACCTTGACGCCGTACGGCTTGAGCTCGTGCAGCAGCGTCTCGCTCAGCGCCACGACGCCGGCCTTGACCGCGTTGTACTCGCTCATCCGGGGCGGGTGCACGAGTCCGGCGGCCGACGCGGTGTTGACGATGTGGCCGCTGCCCTGCGCCTTGAGCATCGGCGTGAACGTACGGCAGCCGCGGGCGACGCCCAGCAGGTTGATGTCGACGATCCACTGCCACTGGTCCATCTCGGACAGCTCGATGCGGCCGCCTGCCGCGACGCCGGCGTTGTTGAACAGGTAGTCGAGACCGTCCCACTCCTCCACGACCCAGTCGCGCGCCTTGGCCCAGTCGACGTCCTGCGTGACGTCGAGGGTCAGGTACGCGACGCGGTCCAGGCCACGCAGCGACTCGGGCAGCTCGGTGTGCACGTCCGTGGCGAGCACGCGGCAGCCACGATCAGCGAGCCGGCGTACGAGGGCGAGCCCAAGACCGGAGGCCGCTCCGGTGACGAGGATGCGGGAATTCGAGGCAATGATCACCGTCAGATACTAGCGGTATCCCAAATCAGCGGTAGGTCACGAGGTCGCGCGGGAGGTGCGCGCTCTCGTTGAGGGCCAGCAGCCTTGGACCGGTCGAGCCGACGATGACCGTCGAGACGGCGGCGTTGATCATGACGTCATTGATCCGCTGGAACGCCGAGTCGTCGCCCGTCAGCAGGTGCGAGGCCACGATCGCGATCGGCCCGCCCGAGGTGAACACGGCGATCGAGCGTCCTTGGCCGGCATCGGCTGCGACCTTGCCGAACGACGTCATGACCCGGTCCACGAAGTCCCGATAGGTCTCGGCGTGCTCGCCCTCGCCGGCGATCCACCCGTCGAGCGCGACGTTGAGGTGTCGCTGGAACTCCTTGGGGTCCTTGCTCAGCGACGTCGGATCGTGCGCACGGGCGATCGCGAGGTGGTCGTACTCGTTCCAGCCGTCGTCGATGTCGTACCCGTCGCCCTGCCCGCACGCGTCGATCGCCGCGATCGCGGTCTGGGCGTGACGCTTCATCGACCCGGCAACCGCGGCGGTGGGGGCCCATCCCGACGCCTCCCACGACATGCCGAGGGCGGTGGACTGCTGCCGGCCGATCGCCGAGAGCTGGTCGTAGTCATCAGATCCCCACGACGCCTGACCGTGCCGGATGAGGTGGACGGATCCCATGCCCGGAGCCTAGCGAAAGCCCCCCGATGGTTGAGGTGCGGAGCGAAGCGGAGCCTCGAAACCATCTCTGGTTTCGAGGCTCCGCACCTCAACCGGCGGATCAGGCGGGCGGCATCAGCACGGTGTCGATGAGGTACACCGTCGCGTTGGCGGTCTTGACGCCGCCGCAGATGACGCCGGCCTGGTCGCCGACGCGGATGTCGTCGCCGGAACCGGTCACCATCAGGTCCGCCCCGTTGACGGTCTTCTGCGTGCCGTCGATGTCGGCGGGCGAGATCTGGCCGGCGATCACGTGGTACGTCAGGACGCTCTCGAGCGTCTTGGCGCCCGCGGGGGTGCCGAGCGTCTCGAGCGTCTTCTTGTCGAGCTTGGCGAACGCTGTGTCGACCGGGGCGAACACCGTGAACTCACCGCCGTTGAGCGTGTCGACGAGGTTGACGTCCTTGTTGACCTTGCCGGACACCGCCGCGACGAGGGTCTTGAGCAGCGGGTTGTTGCTGGCGGCCGTGGCGACCGGATCCTTCGACATACCGCTGACCGAGCCCTTGCCCTCGGGCACGGCCTTGGCATAGTCGGCGCAGCCCGCACCCACGAGGTCGGAGGCGGCATCGTCCATCGGTGCAGCCGACGAGGAGGACTCGTCCTTGGGTGCGGCGTCGTCGCCGCTGTCGCTCGAGCCGCAGGCCGCGGTCAGCAGGGACAGCGAGGCAACCGCCGCGATGGCGAAGCTCTTGGTGGATGTACGCATGTCATTTCTCCTTGGGTTGGGTGTGCTGCTACTCGACGCGGAACTGGACGCTGTGCCAGCCGGTCGTACCGTTCGGGCGTATGCGCGCCCGATCGGAGGTCTGGGTCTCGCCGTTCTTGTTGGTGGCGCGGATCGTGAGCTTGTGGGTGCCTTCGGTCGCGTCGTCCCACTGCCAGCTCCACTGGCGCCAGGTCTCGACGGTGTCCTCGGCGGCGAGCGTCGCGTCCTGCCAGGCACTCTCGTCGACCTTGACCTCGACGCGCTCGATGCCGACGGTCTGCGCCCAGGCGACGCCGCCGACGCGCACCTTGTCGCGGGGGAACGTCTGGAACGACTTCGGCACGTCGATGCGCGACGAGAACTTGATCGGCGCCTGGGCGTCGTAGTCGCGGGTCGTCCAGTACGCCTTGAAGTCCGCGAAACGCGTCACCTCGATGTCGGTCAGCCACTTGGTGGCCGACACGTAGCCGTACAGGCCCGGCACGACGACCCGGGCCGGGAAGCCGTGGGCCAGCGGCAGCGGCTCGCCGTTCATGCCGATCGCGATCATCGCGTTGCGGTCATCGGTGACCGCCTCGAGCGGGGTGCCGGCGGACCACTTGTCGGCGCTCGTCGACTTGATCGCGTCGGCGCCGGCCTGGACGCCGGCCGTCGCGAGCAGGTCCTTGATCAGCACCCCGGTCCAGACCGCGTTGCCGACGTACGGACCGCCGACCTCGTTGGAGACGCAGGTCAACGTGATGCGGTGGTCGACCAGCGGCATGTCGAGGAGCTCGCGGAACGACAGGTTCAGCTCGCGGTCGACCATGCCGTGGATGCGCAGGTTCCAGCCCTCGGCCGGTACGTCCGGGATCCGCAACGCGGTGTCGACCCGGTAGAAGTCACGGTTCGACGTCACGAACGCGCTGACGCCCTCGACATCGACCTGGGCGTCGGCAGGAACAGGCGTCGCCGCCCGGGCCGAACGCGGCAGCCTGATGCCGGCCCGCGAGGCGGCCGCGGCAGCGTTGCCGAAGACCTTGCCGACCGCGCCACCCACCACGACGAGCGCTCCGAGGCCGAGGGCCGAGGCGAGGAAGCGACGGCGCTGGAAGCCCATCGGATGTTCTTCGGTCGCCTTGCCGGCCGGGACCAGGCTCGAGAGCAGGAGGACCAGGGCGGTCAGGCTCACCGCGAGCGTGAGCAGGGAGGGCACCAGGGTCAGGGCACGGCTCGCTGTCGTGGTGCGGTCCGACGCAGCGGCGGCCACCGCGATCAGGCCGATGACGGCGACGATGGCGATCGACAGGCGCGGCTTGCGCCGCCCGATGATGCCAGCGACTGCCGCGACGACCGCCAGCGCGGCCACCACCCCGGCGATGAGGATGGGCTTGTCGTTGGTGCCGAACTGCTTGACCGCGGACTCCTTGAGGAACGGCGGTGCGTAGTCGATCGCCCGGTTGCCGACCGACTCGATCGGTGACGGGACCCCACGCAGGACGGCGGCGACCGCGGTGCCGACGGCGACCCCCGAGGCAGCGGCGAGGAGGCCCGCCAGGGCACCGGCCGACCATGGGGCTGCGGTGCGGGGTCCTGCCGATGAGTTCATGCCCGTGGTTCGCCACCCTCGGGCATACCGATTGGTCAAACGGCCGGAAAGATTCCGTCACATGACTCGTCAGTAACCAAAAATCGCTCTTAGTCTGAGCCGATGAACACCGAGGGAGTGTCGTTTCCGACTGAGAGCACGTCTGCAGCAGCCCGGACGATCTTGTCCGATGCGTTGCGCAAGGCCGATCCCGTGGGAGCCCGGGCGGTCGAGAACGAGACCAACTGGCGTCGCAACTATCTCGACCACTTCCGCCGCGCGCTCGAGGCCGGCATCGGCGAGGCGACCGCCGCGCAGTCGATTGCGGCAGACGGACTGCGCAGCGCGCACGATCTCATGCGCTTCGGTGACGTCCCCCTCGACGACGCCATCACCGGCACCGCCCTGTCGCAGGTGTTCCACACCCGCACGATCACGGGGGCGGCCGAGCCGGAGACCGAGCTCTCGATCCCGCACCACGGTGAGCGGCTGCGCGGCCAGGCACTGCTGGAACAGCTCGACACCTGGGTCGAGCGCGGCGTCATCACCCAGTCGTGCTCCGAGGCGATCCAGACCGTGCAGGACAATCCCGACTGGCTGAGGCTCGAGGGCGACGTCGTCGTGGTGCTCGGCGCCGGGGCCGAGATGGCGCCCTACCGGGCACTCCTGCGCTGGGGTGCCGAGGTCGTCGCGATCGACCTGCCGCGGCCCGACATGCAGGAACGCGTGCGGGCGTACGCCGAGGACTCGGCGAGCCGCGTGCACCTCCCGGCACGCATCGTGACGAACGGTGACGACGACTCAGGTGCCGACCTCGTCACTGAGCTCTCGGCCGTCGCGCACTGGCTCGACGGGCTCGAGGGCCGACTGGTGCTGGGCAACTACTGCTACGCCGACGGTGCCTCGCACGTACGCGTGTCGATGGCCGCAGACGCCCTGGCGGCTCACCTGACCCGGCACCGCCCCGACACCGCGCTGGCCTTCCTCGCGACCCCGACCGACACGTTCGCCGTGCCGGCCGCCGAGGTCGCCTTCGCCAACCGCGCCTATGCCGATTCGCGCAAGATGCTCCGGACGCCACTGCGGATGATCAGCGGTGGCCGGCTGCTGCAGCGCAACTACCCACCCGGCGCCGACCCCGGCGTGTGCGACGCGCTCGTGCCGCAGCAGGGCCCCAACTACGCACTCGCCAAGCGGCTCCAGCGCTGGCGCGCGACCACGGCGCGCCATGAGGGGACGACGGTGTCGCTCAACGTCGCGCCCGCAACGCGTACGCGTTCGGTGGTCAAGAACAAGGCGCTCGCCGCGGCCTACGCCGGCGCGCACCGCTTCGGCGTCGAGGTGTTCGAGCCGGCGACGAGCAACACCTTGATGGCGGCGCTCATGGCGTACGACCTGAAGGCCGGCGCTGCACCCCAGGCCGAGCCGTGGCAGGACGAGGCGGTCAACGCCGCGCACGGCGGCCTGTGGACCAGCGCCTATCACCCACGCAGCGCCCTCGGCCTCGCCGCAGTACTCGGCGTCGGAGCCTTGCGGGGCTGACCGCCTTCGCCGGTTGAGGAGCGAGGAACGAGCGTCTCGAAACCAGTGGTGGTTTCGAGGCTGCACTCGCAGAGCTCGCTCCGCACCTCAACCACCGAGCGACTCAGTTGCCGGTGAACTCGGCCTTCCGCTTCTCGATGAACGCCTGACCACCCTCGGCGAAGTCGGCCGTCGCGAACAGCGCGATCTGGCCCTCGCGCTCACGATCGAGCGCCTCATCGAGGTGGCTCAGCGTCGTCGCGGTGATCGCGGCCTTCATCGTCCCGAGCGCGACAGTGGGGCCGTTGCCGAGCTTGTCGACCAACATCGCGAGCTCCGCGTCGTACGCCTCGTCGTCGAGCGACTTGTAGATCAGGCCGATCTCCGCGGCGTCGTCGGCCGAGAGCCGCTCGCCGAGCATCGCCATGCGGTTGGCGCGCGCCCGGCCGATCGACGCAGCGACGAGCTCGGTCGCACCGCCGTCGGGCATCAGCCCGATGTTGACGAACGCCAGGAGGAAGTAGCCCGAGCTCCTGGCCAGCGTGATGTCGGCGGCGATCGCGATGGACACGCCGACGCCTGCCGCGATGCCGTTGACGGCGCTGACGACGGGCACGGGCGTACGTGTCATCGCGCGGACCAGGCGGTTCGCCCCGTCGAGGGTCGCCGCCCCGTCGAAGTCAGGCCCGAGTGCCGCGCCGGAGCTGAACGCCCGCCCGCTGCCCGTGACGACGATGAGGCGTACGCCCGCGGCGCCCTCGATCGCGTCGGCCGCGACGTTGAGCATGTCGGCGGTCAGGGCGTTGAGCCGATCGGGCTCGTTCCACGTGATCGTCAGGACACCGTCCGTGGTGTCGATGAGTACCGAGTCGCTCATGGGTTCCTCCATTGGCCGAGCAGGGTCTGCAGCACCGCGATGAGCGCGATGGGCTGGTCGAGCATGATGTGGTGGCCGGCGTCGCGGATGACGGTGACCGGTACGTCACGGCCGAGGCGTTGCGCGACGACATCCGTGATGTCAGTCGTCGCCATCCCACGCTCGCCGCGGATCAGCGCGATGTCGCAGGTGGCTTCGGCCAGGTCCTCGGGTTCCATCCGGGCCCGCAAGAAGATCCGAGGGTCGAACTTCCACGTCCACCCGCCGACGACCTCACGGATCGAGCCCTCAGCCAGGTGCTGACGGATGTAGGGCAACGACGCGTCGTCAGCCGGGAGCGTGCGGAACCTACCGAGGATCGTCTCGCGATCGTCGTAGATCTTGTTGCCGGGCACGTGCTTGCTCGCGACCCACGCCCGCGCTTCGGGTGACATCTCGCGGACCGGCGAGTCGATCGCAGCGGCTCCGCGGATCGCGTGCCCGTAGCGCTGTGCGGCCGTCAGCACCACGAAGCCACCCATGCTGTGTCCGAGCAGGACCGGCGGCTGGTCGGACTCCGCGCGCGCGACGGCCATGACCTCGTCGGCCCAGGCATCCAGCGAGTACGTCTCGCGGTGGCCGCTGTCGCCGTGGCCGCTCAGGTCGATCGCGATGACGCGGTGACCGGCAGCGAGGTGCGGTGCTACGTGGTCCCACCAGCCCGCGTGCGCCGCCCCGCCGTGCACGAGGATCGCGACGGGATCGCCGACCTTGCCCCAGGCGCGATAGGAGATGCGTACGCCGTCGACCTCGACCTCGGCGGCGTCGTACGACTGCCCCAGGGCGTCGGCGAACCAGCTCGGAATCTGTCGGCTCATCGCGAACCTCCTCACGTGCCGTCCGTACACGGACTCTAGGCGAGGCGATCAGCCGAACCGCGTTCAGGTCGACACACGCTTTGCGGCAGGATGTCTCCGTTGTGGGGACATGGGCCTCCGAGATGAGGCAGGATGTCCCGGTGATCACTCGGGGTCGGCGCGACGCAGCGCCTGTCATCTTCCTTCTTCTCGCTGCTGCGATCGTCCTCGGAGGGCTGGCCACGCCTGCCCAGGCGGCCACGACGCCGTCGGCGCACGGCACCGTCACGGCGGCCGACGGGTCTGGTCCGATCGGCGGCATCACGGTGTGCGCGACCCGCCGCACCAGCACTGGCGGCTACGGCGCACAGCGCTGCACGGAGACCGCGGACGACGGGACGTACACGATCCAGCTGACCGCCGGCTCCTACTACTCCTTCAGCGCCGAGCAGAAGTACTTGTACGGCGCCTGGCTCTCGCAGGACTACAACTTCCGCAAGGCGTACGTCTTCAATGCGACCACGGACCGCACGATCAGCTTCGCGCTGGTGCGGGGCGCCTCGATCTCCGGCGTCATCACGCCGCCGGAAGGCGGACCACGGATCGACAACACCCACGTCAGCGCACACCGGGTCCTGTCCACCGGCAAGGTCGCCAACACCGAGACGAGCTTCTCCAACGTCACCCCGAACGGCTACTTCGAGGTCGCCAAGCTGCCGGCCGGCACCTACAAGCTGCGGGTCGACGACGGGAGCTCCACCGCCGGCTACCGCAACCAGTGGTATCCCGCGGCAGCTGCAGCGAGCCGCGGTGAGGGCGTGACGGTCACGACCGGTGAAGCGGTCACCGGCCGCAACATCACCTTGACCCTTTCCGGAGCACTCACCATCACCTTGCGCAAGCCCACCGGATCCCT
The DNA here is from genome assembly GCF_056403535.1 of Aeromicrobium sp. P2_G6. Taxonomy (NCBI): domain Bacteria; kingdom Bacillati; phylum Actinomycetota; class Actinomycetes; order Propionibacteriales; family Nocardioidaceae; genus Aeromicrobium; species Aeromicrobium sp. P2_G6. The sequence continues at coordinate 868,634 of NZ_JBFUFH010000001.1, forward strand.
GACCACCGGCCAGGTCCAGCTGTACGACGAGGACGGCCGGGAGATCTGGCAGTACACGGACGGAGATCCGAGCACGCGTACGATCCCCGGACTCCACCCTGGCGTCTACAAGGTTCGCGCGATGCCGTTGAACATCCAGGGCTATCAGGAGTGGTTCACCTGGAAGCTCAGCTTCCCCACGGCCAACCCGATCACCGTGACATCCGGGGCCACGACCTCGAAGACCCTGACCTTCCACTACAAGACCCTCAAGGTCACGTCCCGTCCGAAGCTGACTGTCGAGACGTACCGGCTCACGGCTTCGAAGGGCACCTGGACCCCGCAGGCGTCGAGGTACCAGTACGACTGGGTCCGCGACGGCAAGATCTTCCTCCGGACGGAGCTGCGGGACTACTACCCGCAGAAGGCAGACGTCGGCCATCGGATCAAGGTGTGCGTCACGGCCAGTCGCTCGGGCTACGCCTCGGGACGTTCCTGCTCTGACTACTCCCGGACCATCAAGACCTACTGAGAGCGACGTTGGTCACTTACCGTCAGTCTTGACGGTAAATAGGAGGGGCGGCAGGATCGAGGGATGCCCCAGCCCAGCGTCATCGTGGTCGGTGGCGGTGCCATGGGGACCAGCGCCGCGCGTGAGCTCGCTCGGCGCGGCCACCCCGTCACGGTGCTCGAGCAGCACGAGATGCTGCACGCGCGTGGTAGCTCCCACGGCACGTCTCGGATCGTGCGGCTGGTCTACGACGACCCGTTCTACGTACGTCTGGCGATGGCCGTGCGACCGATGTGGGACGAGCTCCAGCAGCGCACCGATGTCGAGGTGATCCGCCGCACCGGAAGCGTCGATCACGGCCCGCGCCACCTGCTCGAGCCGTTCGCCGCCGCACTCGACTCAGCTGGAGCACCGTACGAGTGGCTCAGCCCCGACGAAGCCGTTGATCGCTGGCCAGGGCTTCGCTTCGACGAAGCCGTCCTGTTCCAGCCCGACGGCGGTGTCGCCCATCCGGACAACATCCTGGCGATCCTGCAGAGCGACGCCATCGCGGACGGTGCCGAGTGGCATCCGCACACGCGCGTCGACGCGATCGAGGAGTCCGCCGACGGCGTGAGCATCGTCGCCGGCGACCGTACGTTCACCGCCGACCACGTGGTGGTCGCCGCCGGTGTCTGGAGCCACGGGCTCGCGGACCTGCCGGCCGACATCGCGATCCAGGTTCAGCCATCGCACTTCGTGCCCAAGGACCCGACGATGCCCTGGCCGACCTTCATCCACCGCAGGGTCGATGAACGCGGCACCGCGATGCCCGAGGCGTACGGGCTCCCGTCGCCCGACGGCATCAAGGTCGGCTTCCACGGTGGCGGCAAGGTCGTCGACCCGGATGACCGCGACTTCGCCGTCGTCGCCGAAGAGGTCGATGCCCTGCGAACGTACGTCGATGAGTGGGTGCCCGGTGTCGACGCGTCGACCCTCGATCCCGGCACGTGTCTCTACGGCGGCCTCGCGGAGGACGACTTCATCATCGACCGCACCGGCCGCGTCACCGTCGCCGCTGGATTCTCCGGTCACGGCTTCAAGTTCGTGCCGCTCGTCGGGGGCATGGTCGCCGACCTCGTCGCCGGCACTGCCACTCCCGAACCACGCTTCACCGTCTCAGCCCACCGCACGACTACCTAAGGTGTGACCATGTCCCTTGCAGGAAAGACCATCATCATGTCCGGCGGATCCCGTGGGATCGGCGAGGCGATCGCGATCCGCGCGGCCAAGGACGGCGCCAACGTCGCCCTGCTGGCCAAGACCACCGAGCCGCACCCCAAGCTGCCGGGCACGATCTACACCGCTGCGGCCGCGATCGAGGAGGCCGGCGGCAAGGCCCTGCCCCTGGTCGGGGACGTGCGCGACGACGACTTCGTGGTCGACGCCGTCGCCAAGACCGCCGAGGCGTTCGGCGGCATCGACATCGTGGTCAACAACGCGAGCGCGATCGACCTGTCCAACACCGCCGACGTGTCGATGAAGAAGTACGACCTGATGAACGACATCAACACGCGCGGCTCGTTCCTGCTCGCCAAGTCCGCGATCGAGTGGCTGAAGCAGTCCGACAACGCCCACATCCTGACGTTGTCGCCGCCGATCAGCCTCGACCCCAAGTGGTTCACGAAGCACACGGCGTACACCATCGCGAAGTACGGCATGAGCCTCGTGACGCTCGGCCTGAGCGAGGAGCTGCGCGAGTTCGGCATCGCTGCCAACTCGCTGTGGCCCCGCACTGCGATCGACACCGCTGCCGTCCGCAACGTCGTCGGCGCCGGGCTCGTCAGTCACTCCCGCACGCCCGCGATCATGGCCGATGCGGCCTACGAGATCCTCACCAAGCCGAGCCGGGAGTTCACCGGCCAGTTCCTGATCGACGACGACGTGCTCGAGGACGCCGGCGTCACGGACTTCTCGGTCTACCTCAACGGCGGCACCGAGGACCAGCTCGCGCTCGACTTCTGGGTCGAGCCCAAGGGCCCGCACAACCCCGAGCTCACGCTGCACTGACCGGCCCTCCGCCCGAGTTCGGGTGAGTTCTATCGAGGTACTTGACGTACTGGTTAATTAACCCATACGTTAAATGCATGGCAACCGATCAGCTCAGCAAGGTCTTCTCGGCGCTCGCCGACCCGACCCGGCGTGACATCCTCACCCGGCTCGGCCAGGGCGATGCGACCGTGACCGAGCTCGCCGACCCGTTCCCGATCAGCCTCCCGGCCATCTCGCGGCACCTCAAGGTGCTCGAGGGCGCCGGCCTGATCAGCCGCGACAAGCGGGCGCAGTGGCGTTCGAACAGCCTCGAGGCTGCGCCGCTGAAGGAGGCGACAACGTGGATGGAACACCTCAGCCACCTGTGGGACGACCGCTTCTCTCGTCTCGACGCGCACCTGGCCGCCATGAAGGCCCTGCAGGACGACACCCCGGACACCGACAAGGAAGAGGATCCGAACGATGACTGACACCACCTTCGAGGTGAACATCTCGCGCTACTTCGACGCTCCGCCCGAGCTCGTCTACCGAGCGTTCACCGACCCCGAACAGCTGGCTCAGTGGTTCGGGCCGTTGATGTTCACCGTCCCGCTCGACACCGTCGACGTCGACGTCCGCACCGGCGGGCACTGGGAGATGACGATGGTCGGCAAGGACAACCCCGAGTGGCGGGCGCCGATCCACGCGACCTTCACCGAGGTCGTCGAGAACCAGCTGATCGTCGGCTACGAGACCGCGGAGTCCGTTCCCGGCATCGAGGACGGCACCAGGATGTCGCTGTCGATCGAGTTCATCCCCGAGGGCGAGGGCACCCGGCTCGAGCTGCGCCAGGGCCCGTTCCCCGAGGAGCTGCGCGAGATGAGCGCCGTGGGCTGGAACCAGTCGTTCTACAAGCTCGACGCCCTGCTCGCGACGCCCGCCAAGTATCGCAACAGCCCTGACAACATCGAAGGAGCCGCATCATGATCACGATCACCCCGTTCCTCTGGTTCGACGACAACGCCGAGCAGGCGGTCGAGCGCTACCTCAAGGTCTTCGACGACGCCGAGCTCGTCGAGGAGAACCGCCTGCATGACGGCAAGCTGTTCATCGCGACGATCCGCCTGCAGGGTCAGACCCTGACGCTCATGAACGGCGGCCCCGACCACAAGCTCACCGACGCCTTCTCGCTGTCGGTCAGTGTCGAGACGCAGGAAGAGGTGGACCGGATCTCCGACGCCCTGATCGAGGGTGGCGGCGAGCAGGGCCCGTGCGGCTGGCTCGTCGATGCGTTCGGCCTCTCGTGGCAGGTCGTCCCGACGCTGCTGATGCGCCTCCTGAGCGACCCGGATCCGGACAGGGCCGGTCGGGCGCAGGCGGCGATGATGCAGATGAAGCGCCTCAACCTCAAGGCGCTCCAGGACGCGGCCGACGGGGTCTGAGTCGTACGCTGGCCGCATGATCGGGCGGCTCCACCACATCATCCTGGACGCCGCCGACCCTCAGGGATCGGCGGCGTTCTGGTCTGCCCTGCTCGGTCAACCGATCACGTACGACGACGGTGACTTCGTCGTGGTCTCGGTCGATGACCGGACCTCAGGCATCGCGTTCCAGCGCGCGCCCAACCACGTGGAGCCGACCTGGCCCGACCCCATCGTCGGCCAGCAGGTGCACGTCGATGTCGCGGTCGACGACCCTGCTGCTGCCCGCCCCCAGGTCGTGGCGTTGGGCGCCAGGCACCTCGAGGGCGATGTCTACGCCGACCCTGCGGGGCACCCGTTCTGCCTGATCCGTCGCCCGCCCTGGATGTCTGCCTGAAAAATCAGTGCTCGACGACGACGGAGTCGACCGGCGTGCCGACGACGACCGTACGCGTGACGGTGCACAGCCGGTCGTGCGACTGGGCCACCGCTCGTGGGAGGGATTCCTTGGCGCGGTCGCCGTCGTCGCCCTCGGGGAACGTCACATTGAACGTCACGCGGATGTCGGTGAGCCGGTTGCCGAGCTCGTCACGGATCTTGTCGGCGCGGATCGACACGTCGAACGACTCCGGGTCGACGCGCTTGCCCACGAGGTAGTCCACGTCGATCGCGCTGCAGCCGGCGATCCCCGCCAGCAGCAGCTCGATCGGCGTGAAGTCGTCGTCATTGCCCTCGCCGAAGTCCAAGGTCTTGCCACGGACGTTGGTCGCCCGGAAACGCGCCTTGCCGGTGCGGGTCAGCTCAACAGATCGCTCGGTGTCACTCGCCATAGGACGACGCTATATCGCCTGACTGTTCCGTCGAGGACGACTGTGCCGTCGATGAGCCTTCGAGGTTGAAGTAGACCTGTTCAGCCACGTCGACCCCTCCGACGCGAACCATGCCACCGAACTGGTCCGGATATTCGGTCTGGGCTTTGTTGGCGGCGGCGCACTCGACCATGACGGTGGAGAGGTCGCAGGTGTTGTCGGTGTAGTCCATCAGGTCCGGATCGATCTCCGTCGTCAGGTTCACTTGGGCGGCGACCGATGACACGTTGCTGGCGTAGGTGCCGAACGCCTCGACCTTGGCGTTGGTGACGGCGCAGTAGTCGTAGACGGTGCGGCCGGCGTACCAGTATCCGGCGGACCGGTAGAGGGTGGCGTTGCCGACCGTGACGCCGCCGGTGGTGACCAGGTTGACGCTCCTGAAGGTGGTGGTGAACGGCTTCAGGGTCGAGTCCCCGAGCGAGTTGCACGGCGCGCCACTGTTGGGGAACGAGGTGGGCGGCGTGTAGGTGTAGGTCTCGCTGTAGTTGCTGTTGTTGTTGGCCGTGACCCGACCGTAGACCTTGCGCAGCGCACGCTGTCCCTTGATGAGGGCCGAGCACGCCTGCTGCAAGGTGATGGTGCACTCGCCGGAGTCTGCAGACGTCGGGGTGCCGTCGGCCCGGTATGCGTACACCACGGACTTGGCCGGGCGGGTGGTGTAGGAACCAAAGGCGGCTGAAGTTGCCTTGGTCTGCACACAGAAGTCGTAGAGGGTGACGCCACCGACGACGTAGCCGGCCGACCGGTAAACCACGGTGCGCCCGACGACTGCGCCCTTGCTGTTCTCGTATTCAAGCGCGCGGTTGACCAGGTCGGTCTCGGGCGCGCTCGCGAGCGCGGCGCACGTCGCCTCGGCAGCGGCGGCTGGACTGGCGGGCATGATAGCGACGAGTGGTGCTGCAACCAGAAGGGCAGCGGCGATCACGGAACGGTTCATGGCAGGTTTTCCCTCTCCCTTGGGATGCCCTCCGAGTCGCAGAGGACAGTGTCAACGGCAGGGTGCTGCTGCGCAGGGAGCGCCCGGGATGCGGTTCGCGACTCCCACCACGAACGTGCGTCCTGATACACCATGACCGTTCCCCCGATCTCAGGTCATGTTATCCCGGTGGTCATGTCTTTGCCTATGGGTTTCTCGCCCTCGCCTTCCTCGATCGAACGAGTCTCCGGACGCGAGCCACCCGGTGCCATCAGCTCGGTGATCTCCTCGGCGAGCGAGTCGCCCAAGGCGCCCCAGCCGTCCTTGTAGCCGTAGACCGACCGCAGCGAGCGAGCCTCGTAGTCGCCGCACATGATGTCGACGTCATCAGCGGTGATGAGCCCGGGGTGCGCGACGCCGACCGACTCGGAGACCTTCACGATCTCCTTGCGGAACGTACGGATGTACTGCGCGCACCGCTCCGACTTCGAGGTCGGGTCGAGGCCGTGCGTCAGCCACGGGTCCTGGGTCGCGACGCCCGTCGGGCACCGGTCGGTGTGGCACTTCTGCGACTGGATGCAGCCGATCGACATCATCGCCTCGCGCGCGACGTTGACCATGTCAGCCCCCAGTGCGAACGCGACGACGGCGTTGTCGACGAGGCCGAGCTTGCCGGAGCCGATGAACGTGACATCGTCGGTGAGCCCGGCCTCGGCGAACGTGCCATAGACCCGCGAGAACCCCATCCGGAACGGCAGCGCGATCGAGTCGGCGAAGATCGGCGGGGAGGCGCCGGTGCCGCCCTCGCCACCGTCGACCGTCACGAAGTCGACCCCGCGATCGCCTTTCGCCATGAGCCGCACGAGCTCGTACCAGAACTCCATCTCGCCGACCGCGCTCTTGATCCCTACCGGGAGCCCCGTCTCGGCCGCCACGAGCTCGACGAAGTCGAGGAGGCTGTCGACGTCGGTGAACGCCGTGTGCCGGGAGGGGCTTGCGCAGTCCTTGCCCATCGGGATGCCGCGGATCTCGCTGATCTCCTTGGTCACCTTGGCGGCCGGCAGGAGGCCGCCGAGGCCGGGCTTGGCGCCCTGCGAGAGCTTGATCTCGATCGCCTTCACCGGCGCCGACTCGGCGACGCCCTTGAGCTTCTCGAGCGAGAATGTGCCGTCCTCGTTGCGGCAGCCGAAGTATGCGGTGCCGACCTGCAGCACGATGTCGCCACCCTGACGGTGATGCTGTGAGAGACCGCCCTCGCCGGTGTTGTGCATGCACCCCGCGAGCTTGGCTCCCTTGTTGAGCGCCTGGATCGCGTTGCCGGACATCGATCCGAAGCTCATCGCCGAGACGTTGATCAGCGACTCCGGACGGAACGCCTTGGTGCGCCCGCGCGGGCCGCCGAGCACCTTGGCGCTGGGCAAACCGACCCTCTCAGCGTGGTCGTGCGGGAGGGAGTCCGCGAACGTACGGTGCTTGATGATCGCGTAGCCGGGCATGTGCTCGATGTCGTTGTCGGTGCCGAAGCCCGAATAGTTGTTCTCCTGCTTCGACGACGCATAGATCCACGAACGCTGGTCGCGGCTGAACGGCCGTTCCTCGTCGTTGCCCGTGACGATGTACTGACGCAGCTCGGGACCGATCGTCTCCAGCCAGTAGCGCGCGTGCGCGATCACCGGGAAGTTGCGCAGCAGCGCGTGCCTTTTCTGCGTCAGGTCGCGCACGGCGACGGCGCCAAGGGCGACCCCGACCCCACCGAGCACGCGGCTGACCTTCATGTCCAAGTCCTACCCCGCGCCGGATGGCTTGTCCATCGGAAGGGGCCCTGGCCGAGAGGACCAGGGCGTCGTAGTCCTTTCGAGTCATTTTTGCTGGGCACGCAACAAATCCCTGAAATTGCAGACAGCCAGTCGTACCGTCGAAGGAAGAAGCGCTGGAAGGACTATCTCGGATGAGCGTGTATCTGTTCGACATGGAAGGCGAGGTCATCGCGTTCAGGCGTACCTGGACTGACCCGTTCGTCTTCGACCTCAGCGGCCGCTGGATCGGCTGGTTCCCCTGGGGTGACCACGACGCCGTCGATCGTGACGGCCACTATCTCGGCACGGTCGTCGACGACCGGTTCGTACGCCGCAACGACTGGTACGAGCGCCCGTGCGCAGAGGCCCCGGCGGATCCCGGCGAGGTTCAGCCCACGGGTCGGCCGCTGACCCCGCACGCGTTCCCCAACCGGTTCGCGTACGAGGACACCGTCGTCCACATCCTGACCTGACCGGTTTGGGCGTGCGGCATCGTGCCGCGACCCGAACACTGGTGGGGTGCCCGCCACCAGAAGCCTCGTGACCGGAGCGACCGGCTATGTCGGTGGCCGACTCGTCCCCCAGCTCGTCGACGCAGGCCACGACGTACGCGTCATGGTCCGCGACGAGCGCAAGGCAGAGGCCCACGCCTGGTCCGCCGACGTCGAGATCGCCGTCGCCGACGCAACCGATGCATCGCAGGTGCGGTCGGCCATGGCAGGCGTCGATGTCGTCTTCTACCTGCTCCACTCGATCGGCAGCGGCGCTGGCTTCGCCGCGACGGAGCGGGGAATCGCGGAGACGTTCGCCGCCGAGGCCAGGCGCGCCGGCGTTCGCCGCATCGTCTATCTCGGCGGGATGTCGCCCGCGGGCGAGCAGCTGTCCGAGCACCTCCGGTCCCGTGAAGAGGTCGGCGAGGTCCTGCTCGGCTCGGGGGTCCCGACCGCGGTCCTGCAGGCCGGCATCATCATCGGCTCGGGCTCTGCCTCGTTCGAGATGCTCCGCTATCTCACCGAGCGACTGCCCGTCATGGTGACGCCGAAGTGGGTCCACACCCGGATCCAGCCGATCGCGATCCGCGACGTCCTGCGCTACCTCGTCGCGTGCTCCTCGCTGCCGGCCGAGGTCAACCGGCGGTTCGACATCGGCGGGCCGGACGTGCTGACGTACTTCGACATGATGCAGCGGTACGCCGCCGTCGCCGGCCTGCCGAGACGGCGCGTCCTGCCGGTGCCGGTCCTGTCGCCGGGACTGTCGAGCCACTGGGTCGGCCTCATCACCCCGGTGCCGGCGAGCCTCGCCCGGCCACTCGTGGAGTCGCTCCGCAACACCGTCGTCGCCGCGGAGACCGACATCAAGACGTACGTGCCGGACCCGCCCGAAGGACTCATCGGGTTCGAGCGCTCGGTCGAGCTCGCCCTCACCAAGATCCAGGATCTCGACGTGCCGACCCGCTGGTCGTCCGCGTCAACGGCCGGCGCCCCGGCCGAGGGATTGCCGACCGACCCGGACTGGGCCGGCGGATCGCTCTACACCGACGAACGGACCCGCGAGGTCCACGCGAGTCCGGAGCACCTCTGGACGATCATCGAGGGCATCGGCGGCCGCAACGGCTGGTACTCCTGGGCGCTGGCCTGGTGGATCCGTGGCCTCCTCGACCGCGCCGTCGGCGGTCCGGGACTGCGGCGGGGCCGGCGCAACGACCGGGACCTCGTTGTGGGTGACGCGCTCGACTTCTGGCGCGTCGAGGAGACCGACGACCATACGTTCCTCCGTCTCCGAGCCGAGATGAAGCTGCCCGGGCTGGCCTGGCTCGAGCTGCGGGTCGGGTCGACCGACGGAGGGACGACGACGTTCCACCACCGGGCGCTGTTCCACCCGAAGGGTCTCCTCGGACACCTCTACTGGTGGTCGATCTATCCGTTCCACGGCATCATCTTCGGCTCGATGCAGAAGAACATCGCCAAGGCAGCCGAGGCGCTGGAGGAGGCCACTCCCGCTCGGCGGGCGGAACCCCGCGACCTCTGAGACGATCGGTCGGGGGAGAGGGAGAGCCCACATGGGAGACGCGACAGCAGCCGGCCAGGACGCCCGGCAGAGCGACACGATGCGGGCTGCGGCCCGGGTCGGCCTGGTCGCGTTCGGCCTGGTGCACCTGCTGATCGCATGGATCGCGCTGCAGGTCGCCTGGGGCAACGGCGGTGAGGCCGACAGCCAGGGCGCCCTGCACACCCTGGCGGAGCAACCGTTCGGCAAGGTCCTGCTCTGGGTCTGCGCAGGCGGGCTCTTCGCGCTCGCGGTCTGGCAGGTCATGACCGCGATGTGGGGCCACCGGGCCATGTTCGACGAGAAGCACCGCACCCTCAAGCGGCTCGCCGCCCTGGGCCGCGCCGTGATCTATGTAGCGGTCGGCTTCTCAGCAGCTCGCACCGCGACGGGATCGGGTGGCCAGAGCAGCCAGGACCAGAAGGGCGAAGGCGTCACGGCGGACCTGCTGTCCGCGCCGGCCGGCCGACTCCTCGTCGCTGCGGTCGGGATCGCGATCCTGGCCGTCGCGGTGGCGCACGTCCGCCGCGGCTTCAGCGACGACTTCACCCACGACCTCGAGCCCGAGGCCACCAGCGGCGCCACGCGATCACCCGTCCTGCTCGTCGGTCGGTTCGGCTATGTCAGCAAGGGCACGGCAATCGGTGTCGTCGGCGTGCTGTTCGGCTGGGCCGCGCTCTCGTACGACCCCGACAAGGCCGGCGGCCTGGACGACGCCCTCAAGACGGTTCGCGACCAGCCCTACGGGCCCTACCTGCTGACGTTCGTCGCGGTCGGCCTCGCGGCGTTCGGGCTCTTCTGCTTCGCGTGGGCGCGGTACGTCCGCGCGCGCTGAGACCGCCTGGCGCATTTGCGTGTCGCAACCACCACCCAGAGGATGGTGGCCATGGATCTCTTCCGCACCAAGTCCGTGGAACGCTCGATCGAGGAGACCGACGAGCCTGAGCACACCCTCCGGAAGGAGCTCTCGGCCTGGGACCTGACGTTCTTCGGCGTCGGCGTGGTGATCGGCACCGGCATCTTCGTGCTGACCGGCCAGCAGGCGCATCTCAACGCCGGACCCGCGATCATCATCTCGTTCATCCTGGCCGGACTGGCGTGCGGCCTCGCCGGTCTTTGCTACGCCGAGTTCGCGTCGACCGTGCCGGTGGCGGGCAGCGCCTACACCTTCTCGTACGCCACGCTGGGCGAGCTCGTTGCATGGATCATCGGGTGGGACCTCGTTCTCGAGCTGGCGCTGGGTGCCGCCGTCGTCGCCCGTGGCTGGTCGGCGTACCTGCAGAACCTCTTCGACATACCGACGTGGGTCGCGGGCGACAAGGCCACGCCCGACATCGGCGCCATCGCGATCGTGCTGGCGCTGACCGTCGTCGGCGTCCTGGGCACCAAGCTGTCCGGCCGGTTCACCGGCGTGCTCGTCATCATCAAGGTCGCCGTCGTGACGTTCGTGGTCATCGCGGGGCTGTTCTTCGTGAAGTGGGCCAACTACCAGCCGTTCGTGCCCGACTCCGAGCCGGCCGCCGGCGGCAAGGGCGCCGACCAGACGCTCCTGCAGGGCTTCTTCGGCGTCGACCCCACGGCCTTCGGTGCGTACGGCATCATCGCGGCGGCGTCGGTCGTGTTCTTCGCCTACATCGGGTTCGACATCGTCGCGACCTCGGCGGAGGAGACCAAGAACCCCCAGCGCGACGTCCCGCGCGGCATCCTCGGCTCGCTCGCGATCTGCACGCTGCTGTACGTCGCGGTGTCGTTCGTCATCACCGGCATGCTGAAGTACAGCGACAAGCGGATGAACACCGCAGCGCCGTTGGCCGAAGCCTTCGACGCCAACGGCGCCGGCTGGGCGTCCAAGATCATCTCGACCGGTGCGGTGGCCGGGCTCACGACGGTCGTCCTGGTGCTGATGCTCGGGCAGGCCCGGGTGCTGTTCGCCATGTCACGCGACGGCCTGCTGCCGATCGGCCTCGCCAAGGTGCACCCGCGGTTCGGCACGCCCTACCGCATCACGATCCTGACCGGCGTGTTCGTCGCGGTGCTCGCCGGCGTCGTGCCGCTATCGGAGCTCTCCAAGCTCGTGAGCATCGGAACGCTATTCGCCTTCGTGCTGGTGTCAGCCGGCGTCATCATCCTGCGCCGGACCCGCGGCGACCTGCATCGTCCGTTCCGGGTGCCGGCGGTGCCGTGGATCCCGGCGCTGTCGATCCTGTCGTGCGTCTGGCTGATGGTGAACCTCTCGATCGAGACGTGGGTGCGGTTCCTCGTCTGGCTCGCGATCGGGTTCGTCGTCTACTTCACGTACGGCTACCGCGGCTCCCGCCTCGGCCGAGGACTGAAGCAGGCGCCGGCCAGCGAGGAAGCAGTACCCTCCGTCGAGTGAGCACCCCGACCGTCACCGAGGTCGCCGACGGCGTCCACTTCGTGCAGGGCAAGGCCGTCAACTGGACGCTGCTCACCGACGGCGACGCGTTCACGCTGGTCGACGCCGGTTATCCGGGTGACCGCGATGCGGTGCTGTGGTCGATCGAGCAGATCGGCCGGTCGCTCGACCAGCTCGCTGCGGTCCTGGTGACGCATGCACACGTCGACCACATCGGCTCCCTGCCCAAGCTGCTCGAAGGGCGCGACGTCCCGGTGCTGACGTCCGAGACCGAGTCGCGGCACGCCCGGCGGGAGTTCCTCGAGCAGGCGACACCACTGCAGGTCGCGGCCGCCTCCTGGCGTCCGCGCGTCCTCGCGTGGTCGCTGCACGTCGTGGCGGCTGGAGGCACCACCAAGGCCGGATTCCCGCGGGCGCGGGCGTTCGCGGACGCACCACTCGACGTACCCGGACGGCCCGTGCCGATCGTGACGCCGGGGCACACGAGCGGACACACCTGCTACCACCTGCCGGAAGCCGGGGTCCTCATCACCGGGGATGCGCTGGTCACCGGCCATCCGACTGTCGCTCGTACCGGACCCCAGCTGCTCGCGAACATGTTCCACCACGACATCGCCGAGAACCGTCGATCCCTCGAGCGGCTCCGGTCTCTGAGCGGTGAGGTGCTGCTGCCCGGGCACGGTGAGCCGTGGCGAGGCTCGTACGCCGACGCGGTCGACCAGGCGCTCAGCGAGCGGTAGTCAGCCCCAGGAGACCGCAGCGACCTCGCGAGCAGCGTGGTGCCGGCCGCGGGGGACGATCATCGGAGTGCCGCTGACCGGGTCGGGGATGACCTCGCACGCCAGCCCGAACACCTCGGTCACGACGGTCGAGTCGATGACGTCGATCGGCGAGCCCTCCGCGACGATGAAGCCTTGCTTCATCGCGATGATGTGGTCGGCGTAACGGCAGGCGAGGTTGAGGTCGTGCAGCACGATCACGATCGTCTTGCCCGACTCGCGGTTGAGGTCGGTCAGCAGGTCGAGCAGCTCGACCTGGTGGTTGATGTCGAGGAAGGTCGTCGGCTCGTCCAGCAGCAAGAGGTCGGTGTCCTGCGCGAGCGCCATCGCAACCCACACCCGCTGGCGCTGCCCACCGGACAGCTCCGCGATGTTGCGGTCGGCAAGGTCCGCCGTGCCGGTGGCCGCCAGGGCACCGGCGACCGCCCGGTCGTCCTCGGCGCTCCACTGCCGGAACCAGCCCTGGTGCGGGTAACGGCCGCGCCCGACCAGGTCACTGACCGTGATGCCGTCGGGTGCGACGGGTGATTGCGGCAGCAGGCCGAGCACCTTGGCGACGTCGATGCTCTTGAGGTCGTGGATCGACGTGCCGTCGAGGATCACCTGGCCGCCGCGTGGGCGCAACAGGCGCGCGAGGCCCCGCAAGAGTGTGGACTTGCCGCAGGCATTGGCCCCGACGATCACCGTGATCCGGCCGTCGGGGATCGCGACGTCGAGGTCACGGACGATGTCCGGTGTCCTGGGGGCCCCCCCGCGAGCTCTGCGAGTGGGGGAATAGCCGAGCGTGAGGTTGTTGGCGCGCAGGTCGTGGGTCATCCGCCGCGTCCTTCCCGGTTGACGGTGGCGAGGAGCCAGATCAGATAGGGGGCACCGATGATGCCCGTGATGACACCGGTCGGCAGATCGACCGGTACGAGGTGATGGGCCACCAGGTCGGCGCCGAGCACGATGATCGAGCCGACCAGGCCGGCCGCCATGATGCCGCCGCCGCTGTGCCCGACCATGCGCTGGGCGATCGGCCCGGCGATGAGGGCGACGAACATGATCGGCCCGGCGACCGCTGTGGCGAAGCCGATCAGGACGATCGCGACGGCGATGAGCGCCAGTCGGCTGAGCTCGACGTGTGCACCCAGCGCCTTCGCGGTGTCGTCGCCCAGCTCGAGGACCCGCAGCGGGCGCTGGAGCAGGAAGGCCACCGGGATCAGCACCAGCAAGGCGACGAGCAGCACCCGCAGCTCGGTCGACCCGGCCTGGCCGACCGTGCCGACCAGCCAGGTCATGGCCTGCCGAGCCTCGTAGAGCTCGGCCCGGGCCACGAGGTAGCCGATGATCGAGAGCATGAACTGGGACAGCCCGATCCCGATCAGGACGAACCGATATCCCGAGATGCCGTCCCGCCACGCCAGCAAGTAGATGATCGCCGCGCTGATCAGGGCGCCGGCCAAGGCTGAGGCGGAGATCATCGAGCTGCCGGCGCCGAACAGGATGATCGAGGAGACCGCGAACATGCTGGCGCCTGACGAGATGCCGACGAAGTCGGGCGACGCCAGCGGATTGCCCAGCAGCTTCTGGAACAGCAATCCCGAGACCCCGAGGGCGAAGCCCGCCGCCAGCGCCGCCGTGGCAGTCGGCAGCCGCAGGTCACGAACGATGAAGTCGACGGATGGGTCGTCACGCAGGTGGAACGCCGAGGTGATCACGTCCCACGCCGGGACGTAGAAGCTGCCGACCATCATCGTGAGGATGAACAGCGCGAACGCCACCGTCGCGAGGCCGAAGCTGACCGCCCCCGCACGCGTCCTGCGCGTACGTCGGCCCATGACGACGATGTCGATCACAGCTCAGCCAGACTTCGGTAGCGGACGAGCGCGATGAACGCCGGGGCGCCGAGGACGCCCAGCACGACGCCGACCTGGAGCTCACCAGGCGAGACCAGGACGCGGCCGACGATGTCGGCGACGAGCAGCACGATCGGGGTCAGGACCAGGGCGTACGGCAGGATCCAGCGATAGTCCGGCCCGCAGATGGAGCGCGCCAGGTGCGGCACGACCAGCCCCACGAAGACGATGGGCCCACATGCCGCAGTCGCCGCACCGCACAGCACCGCGACCGTGGCGAACAGGACGAACCGGGTCAGCCGGAGCCGCTGGCCGAGCGCCAGGGCGAGGTCCTCGCCCAGTGCGAGTCCGTTGAGCGCTCGGCCGCTGAGCATCGCGACCAGCAGTCCGACCGCGATGAAGGGGGCGGTCTGCCAGAACACCGGCATGTAGCGGCCGGCCAGCGAGCCGACCTGCCAGAAGCGCAGCTCGTTGAGGGCGTCGACGTTCGTCATGACGATCGCCGAGGTGAGCGACGACAGGACAGCGGTCACCGCGGCCCCCGCGAGCGCGAGCTTGACCGGTGTCGCGCCTTCGCGCCCGAACGACGCGATGCCGTAGACCGTCACGGTCGCGACGCCGGCGCCGATGAACGCCAGCCACACGTACCCGATGACGCCCTGGACACCGAAGATCATGATGCCGGCCACGATGAAGGTCGCCGCTCCGGCGTTGATGCCCATGATCCCGGGATCGGCCAGCGGGTTGCGGGTCACGCCCTGCAGGATCGTTCCGCTCAGTCCCAGTGCAGCGCCGGCCAGCACGCCGATCAGCGTGCGAGGGACCCGCATCTCGCGGATGACGGTCTCGGCCGCCGAACCGGGATCGAAGTCGGTGAACGCCTTCCAGATCGTCGGCACGCCGACCCCGCGTGACCCGAGCGTGATGCTGAAGAAGCAGACCACCACGAGCGCACCGACCAGCACGACGAGGCCCGCCGCGAGACCGGCGCCCGGGCGGTGCCGGGGAGCGGTCTCGTGACTGGCGGTCGGCGTCTCGAGCAGGGTCATGCGAGCTCGGCGTCGGCCTTCTGGATCGCCGTTGTCAGCTGGGTCAGCTGCTCGGCGTAGTCACCGTAGGTGTGCATCCAGTACGCCGGCCACGGCACGTACGCCTTGGCCTTCGCCGCCAAGATGTTGGTCCAGGTGGGCTGCTTCTCACCCTGCTTGACCGTCGAGGCGTAGGCGCGGTCGTCGATCAGGAGCAGGTCGGGCTGGTACTTGTCGGCGTTCTCCCAGCTCAGGTTCTCCCAGTAGGGGAAGCCCTTGTCCGGCTTGTCGGGGTTGATGACGTCGAGGCCCCAGCGCTGGAAGTCCAGCAGCTCGGGGGCGTACTCCGGATTGGCGACGTAGAGCAGGTCGTCCGCCGGCGACACGGCCAGCACCGACAGGCCGGACTTGGCGGCGACGACCTTCTCGAACTCGGCCTGTGCGTCTTCGAACGCCTTCTTGTCCTTGGCGATCTTGGGGTCGTCGACGTCGGCACCGAGCGAGACCGCGAGCTTCTCGTAGCCCTCTGCCAGCTTCTCGATCGAGTCGCCCTGGGAGACGCCGACGATCGGGGCGAGGTCGAGGATCTTCTTGCTCGCCGCCTTGGCACCCTCCTCGAGGCCGCTGTAGGCCTTCTCGGCGGGCCACCAGTCGGCGACGATCAGGTCGGGCTTGAGGGAGGCGGCCTTCTCGACGTCGATCTCACCCCAGGTCTCGCCCAGGATCGTGATGCCCGAGAGATCGAGGTCCTTGAGGTTGGGATCGTCCTCCACCTTGGTGTTGGCGTAGATGCCGACCGGCTTGATGCCGAAGGACATCAGTGCCGCCGCCTCCGCTCCGCTGGCGATGATGCGCCTGGGCGGCGAGTCGGCCTTGACGGTCTTGCCGTCCCCCGAGGTGAATGACCACGGTCCGCCACTCTCCGCCTCCTCGTCCGACGCGCTCGTGCCGCAAGCGGCGAGGACAGTGGTCGCGAGCAGAGCGGCGATCGCTCCGCCCGCGAAGCGGCGTACGTACGACACGGACATGCCTTCCGTCAGGGGACACAGGTCACCCTAACTTAGGCATGGCTTACCTTGCTAACTGCCTCAGTCCTGGGACCGGTGACGGAAGGCGCGCACGGCAAGCGGAGCGAAGATCGCGGTGAGCACGATCGGCCACAGGATCGAGACGAGCACGGCGTGCTCCAACGGCCACGCGGCGCTGTCAGGCGCCTGGGCTGCGTTGCCCCAGAGCTCTCGCGAGGCCTGGGTCAGCGCCGAGACGGGGTTCCACTCGGCGACGAAGCGGAGCCACCTCGGCATGGCTTCGGTCGGTGCGAACGTGTTGGCCACGAAGGTCAGCGGGAACATCACGGTGAACATGAAGCCCTGCACGGCCTCGACGGTGCGCATCAGTGAGCCGATCCAGATGCCCAGCCAGATCATCGAGAAGCCGAACAGCAGCATCAGGAGATAGGCCAGCACCCCGTTGACCACGCCGTCGCGGATGCGCCAGCCGATCAGGAGGCCCGTCACCGACATCACCGCGATGCCGATGCTGGAGTGGATCAGGCTCGAGATGCTGCGCCCGACCAGCACGGACTGGCGTGAGATCGGCAGCGACTTGAGCCGGTCGACGATGCCCTTCTGCAGGTCGTTGGTCAGTCCCATCGCCACGATCGCGGAGGAGAAGATGATCGTCTGCACCATGATGCCCGGCAGCAGGAACTCGCGATAGCTGCCGCCACCCGGCACGTCGATCGCGCCGCCGAAGACATAGGCGAACAGCAGCACGAACATGACCGGCTGGATCGTGACGTCGAGCAGCATCTCGGGCATGCGCTTGATGTGGATCAGGTTGCGCCACACCACGGTCGCCGACGAGCCGACGAGGGTCGGCGGGTGTATCGGTGGACGTTCGATCTGCGTGCTCATGAATGAGCCTCCTCGAGCTGCTCGGTCGCGGTGTCGTCGGTGGATTCGGCCCGATGGCCGGTGAGGTGCAGGAAGACGTCGTCGAGGCTGGGTCGTTTGAGCCCCAGGTCGTCGACGGCGATCCCGCTGGCCTCGAAGACGTTGCCGATGCGGGACATGTCGCCGAGCCCGCCGGCCTTGGCGGTGAGCCGCCGAGCGACCTCGTCGACGTGGACCTCTGATGAGCAGGTGCGCATCAGCCGCTCGGCCTCAGGCAGGTCGGAGGCGTGGGTCAGCGTCAGCACGACGGCGGCCTCGCCGGCCTGGTCCTTGAGCTGCGTCGGCGTGCCCGAGGCGATGACCTTGCCCTTGTCGATCACGATGATCTCGTCGGCGAGCTGATCGGCCTCTTCGAGGTACTGGGTCGTGAGCAGCAACGTCGTGCCCTCGCGCACCAGCCCGCGAAGGACCTCCCACAGCTCGGTGCGGCTGCGCGGGTCGAGGCCTGTCGTCGGCTCGTCGAGGAACAGCACCGGCGGGGCGGCGATCAGGCTGACCGCGAGGTCGAGCCGCCGGCGCATGCCGCCGGAGTAGGTCTTGGCCGTACGGTCGGCCGCCTCGGTCAGCGAGAAGCGTTCGAGGAGCTCCTCGGAGGTCTGCAGGACGTATGCCTTGGGGAGCCCGTAGAGCCGGCCTATCAGCCGAAGGTTCTCGCGGCCCGTGAGCAGCTCGTCCACGGTGGCCGCCTGGCCGGTCAGTCCCATGCTGCGACGCACGGCTTCGGGCTCGGTGACCACGTCGTGACCGGCAACCCGGCCGGTGCCGCTGGTCGGGACGCTCAGTGTCGTGAGCATCCGAACCGTCGTGGTCTTGCCGGCGCCGTTGGGGCCGAGCAGGCCGAGGACGCTGCCCTCGGGCACCACGAAGCTCACACCGTCGACCGCGGTGTTGTCGCCGAAGCGCTTGACCAGGTCGATGGCTTCAACAGCCAGGGGGCGGGTCATGGGTATCCCTCTCAGGTGGTGAAGTATCTCCGAGACTATCTCTTGTTCCTAACAGGAATACCACAGACATGTGACATTTCCTGAACGGCTGTCATCTACAGCCGGAATCCCAGCCTGCAACCTCAACATAGGTTGAGGTCAACTCGCATCGGCCGAAACGGCACCGGCCCCGCGAGCAAGCTCACGGGGCCGGTTTGACTGCGTCAGATCAGAGGAACGAGCTCACCCAGATCTGGACGCCCTCGATGTCGACTCGCTGGTAGCCGCTGATGTAACGGCAGTTGTCGGTGTAGCCGTAGCTCGTGACGCCGACGATCAGGCCGTCGTGGAAGACCGGGCCACCCGAGTCGCCGGTACACGTGCCGCCGCCGGCGCGGTTGTCCTTCTCGTTGCCGTTGCCCTGCAGGATCTGCGGTGTGAGCTTCTGCCCGATCACCGAGGTCTGACGGCGGATCACCGGATAGGTCATCGGCGTCGGCTTCTGCGGGCCCGACTCGGCCTGGCGCACCTCGGTGCCGTAGCCCACGACGTCGAACGCTGTCTTGTTGAGCACGTTGGCCGTGAACCGGTTGAGGTAGTCCTGCGGCGCGAGTGCTGCCGGAGCGATGTCGACCGCGTGGTCGAGAACGACGACGCCGACATCGTTCCAGTTCTTCACGTCGGTGAAGTCGGAGTACTGGGGGTGCGTGTATGCCGTGCCGGACAGCTCGCCCATCGTGGCGATCTCCTCCGGCGTGTAGCCCTTCGTCGGGTCAGCCGCGGCGGGGTAGGGGTTGGGCCCCGTCTCGGCGATGACCGAGTCGAAGTCGACCAGCACACTGCCGACGACATCGCTCGTGCAGTGCGCCGCCGTGATCAGCACCGTGGGGCTGATCAGCGTCGCGGTGCAGCGAGAGCGCCCGGTGCCGTCGTAGAACAGGAGGAGACCGACGTTGGGATGGTCGTTCCCATCAGGCTCGCCACCGGTGATGGCCGAGGCCGGCCCCGCGGCGATGACGCCGGTCAGGAGCGCGACGGCCAGGCCCGCCAGCGCAACACGAATTCGCAACATCATGTCGCCTTTCCCCTCGAGTGCCGCGCCCCAATGGCCGGTCGAGTCAGGGTATCCGCAGCGAGGGTCGGCCGCAGCGCTTTGGGACGCTCGAACGCCCCGGTCGGATGACCGGGGCGCTCGTGGGGTTGCGTTACGTAGTCAGCTCGCGAGCCCTTCGCTCGCAGAGCTCGCTCCCGGTCGGCCGCGGGCGGCCCTCCCTAGGGCGCGGTGAGGCGATCAGGCAAATCGTTCGCCGTTCTTGGCCTTGTCCAGCAGCAGTGCCGGCGGCTCGAACCGCTCGCCGTACTTCGCGGCCAGCTCCTGGGCCCGCTCGGTGAACGCCTCGATGCCGATCCGGCCATCAGGCGCCTCGTAGCCGTTGATGTACTGCAGCGCACCGCCGAGCAGCGGCGGGAAGCCGATGCCGAAGATCGAGCCGATGTTGGCGTCGGCGACCGTACGAAGGACGCCCTCCTCGAGGCAGCGCACCGTGTCGAGCGACATGACGAACACCAGGCGGTCCTTGAGGTCCTGGAAGTCCGGCTGCTCGGCGGCGACGGGGAAGTGCTCGGCCAGCCCCGGCCACAGGCCCGTGCGCTTGCCGTTGTCGTCGTAGTCGAAGAAGCCCTTGCCGACGAGCTTGCTCGTGCGGCCGAGCTCGATCATCGTGTCGATGACGTCCTCGGAGCCCGTACGGACCCAGGTGCCTCCCTCGTCCTCGACGGCCTTCTGCGAGGCGACGCGGATCTTCTTCATCAGCTCGAGGTTGAGCTCGTCGCTGATCTGGATCGGACCCGTCGGGAACCCGGACTGGGTCGCGGCCCGGTCGATCGAGACCGGGTTGACGCCCTCGGCCAGCATGCCGAGGCCTTCGTTGATGTAGTGCCCGATGACGCGGCTCGTGAAGAACCCGCGGCTGTCGTTGACCACGATCGGGGTCTTCTTGATCGCCTGGACGTAGTCGAGCGCGTGGGCGATCGTCTGGTCGTTGGTCTTGGCGCCGGCGATGATCTCGACCAGGGGCATCTTGTCGACCGGCGAGAAGAAGTGGATGCCGATGAAGTCCTCAGGACGCGTGACGCCCTCGGCGAGGCCCGTGATCGGCAGCGTCGAGGTGTTGGAGCCCAGCAGGGCGTCCGGGTTGACGACCGGCTCGAGCTCGGCGAACACCGAGTGCTTGAGCTCGACCGACTCGAAGACCGCCTCGACGACGAGGTCGCAGCCCTTGAGGTCGGCGTAGTCGGCGGTCGGCGTGATGCGGGCCAGGAAGGCGTCCTTCTTCTCCTGCGTGATGCGGCCCTTCTCGAGCTGCTTGTCGAGGAGCTTCTCGCTGTAGGCCTTGCCCTTCTCGGCGGCCTCGAGGCTGACGTCCTTGAGGACGACCTCCATGCCGGCCTTCGCCGAGACGTACGCGATGCCGGCGCCCATCATGCCGGCGCCGAGCACGGCGACCTTCGTGAACTTCTTGGGCTCGATGCCCTGCGGGCGGGAGCCGCCGGCGTTGATCGCGCCGAGGTCGAAGAAGAACGCCTGCGTCATGTTCTTGAACTGCTGGCCGACCAGGAGCTCGACGAGGTAGCGCGACTCGATGCGCGACGCGGTGTCGAAGTCGACCTGCGCGCCCTCGACCGCGGCGCTCATGATGGCGCGCGGCGCCTTGTAGGCAGCACCCTTGACCTGCTTGCGCAGGTTGGCCGGGAACGCCGGCAGGAACGCAGCGAGCTTGGGGTTCGACGGCGTGCCGCCGGGCATGCGGTAACCCTTGCGGTCCCACGGCTGCGTCGCGGCTTCCTCGTTGCCGGCGTTGGCGTCGATCCACGCCTTGGCGGCCGGGATGAGCTCGTCCTGCGTCGCGACGACCTCGTCGACGAGGCCCTTGTCCTTGGCTTGCGCCGGCTTGAGGCGCGGGCCCTGCAGCAGGAAGTTCATCATCGCGTCCTGGATGCCGAACATGCGGACCGTACGCGTGACGCCGCCGCCACCGGGCAGCAGGCCGAGCGTCACCTCGGGCAGGCCGATCTCGTAGCCGCCGTCGACCGCGATGCGGTGATGCGCCGCCAGCGCGATCTCGAGGCCGCCACCGAGGGCTGCCCCGTTGATGGCCGCTACGACGGGCTTGCTGATCGTCTCGAGCTTGCGGAGCGTGGCCTTGATGCGCTCGACGTTGTCGAACAGCGCGGGCGCGTCCTCGGGCTTGGCCTGCGTCATGAGCTTGAGGTCGCCGCCGGCGAAGAACGTCTTCTTGGCCGACGAGAGGATGACGCCCTTGACCTGATCGGCGTCGGCCGCAATGTCGGCGGCGAGCTGGTCGACGGCCTTGGCCATCGAGTCGGCGTACGCCTGGTTCATCGTGTTGGCGCTCTGGCTGGGGTCGTCGAGGATCAGGTTGGCGATCCCGTCCACGAGTTCGTAGCGGACGGCTTCAGTGGTGCTTGTCATGTAGGTGTCCTATGTCCGTTTCAGATTCGTTCGACGACGGTCGCGATGCCCATGCCGCCGCCGACGCAGAGCGTGGCGAGGCCGTAGCGCAGGTCGCGGCGTTCGAGCTCGTCGATGAGGGTGCCGAGGATCATGGCGCCGGTCGCGCCGAGCGGGTGGCCCATCGCGATCGAGCCGCCGTTGACGTTGGTGCGCTCGTGCGGGAAGTCGAGGTCCTTCATGAGGCGCATCGCCACGGCGGCGAACGCCTCGTTGATCTCGAGCAGGTCGATGTCGGCGACCGTGAGGCCGGCCTTGTCGAGCGCCTTGCGGCACGCCGGTGCGGGGCCGGTGAGCATGATCGTCGGGTCGGCGCCGGAGACGGCTGTCGAGACGATGCGGGCCCGCGGGGTCAGGCCGTGGCGCTTGCCGGCGGCTTCGTTGCCGATCGCGACGAGCGCTGCGCCGTCGACGATGCCGGACGAGTTGCCGGCGTGGTGGACGTGGTTGATGCGCTCGACGTCGTGGTACTTCTCCAGCGCCACGGCGTCGAAGCCGCCCATGTCACCGATCTGCGCGAACGAGGCCGGCAGCCCGGCGAGGCTCTCGACGGTCGTTCCCTCGCGGACGAACTCGTCGTGGTCGAGGATCGTGAGGCCGTTGGCGTCCGTGACGGGGATGACCGACTTGGCGAAGTAGCCGTTGGCGATCGCCTTGGCGGCACGGGCCTGCGACTCGGCGGCGAACGTGTCGACGTCCGTACGGCTGTAGCCCTCGATCGTCGCGATCAGGTCGGCGCCAATGCCCTGCGGCACGAACGCGGTGTCGAACGCCGTGCGCGGGTCCATGGCCCAGGCTCCGCCGTCGGTGCCCATCGGCACGCGGCTCATCGACTCGACGCCACCGGCGAAGATCAGGTCTTCCCAGCCGGAGCGGACGCGACCAGCGGCCTGGTTGACGGCCTCGAGGCCGGACGCGCAGAAGCGGTTGAGCTGGACGCCGGCGACCGTGTCGGGCAGGCCCGCGGCGAGCGCGGCGGTCTTGGCGATGTCGGCGCCCTGGTCGCCGACCGGCGACACGACACCCAGCACGACATCATCGACGCCGTTGGGATCCAGGGTGGGGTTGCGCTTCTGGATCTCCTCGATCAGCCCGGTGATCAGCGAGATCGGCTTGACCTCGTGCAGTGATCCGGTCTTCTTGCCGCGACCTCGCGGGGTGCGGATGGCGTCGTAGACATAAGCCTCGGTCATAACTGGGTCCTCGCAGATCAGGTGAAAGACGTGCCGCCAAAGCGACAACCTCGATTGTGACACCAGCACTGTCAGGATGCTAGATCGCGGCCTGTGGCCCGCATCACGTGCCGCCGCAGTGGCATAGTCTCTGCACCATGAGCGTCGCACCCGCCGAGACGATGAGCGTCGAGCAGCTCGCGTCGCGCGTCGGCATGACGGTGCGGACCGTACGTTTCTACGCCGGCCGTGGCCTGATCCCGCCGCCGCGCCGCGAGGGACGCAACGGCTACTACGGCCCCGATCACCTCGCCCGGCTCGAGCTCGTCCGCGAGTTGCAGGCCCACGGGTTCACCCTCTCGGCGATCGAGGGCTATCTCGAGAACATCCCGTCAGACGCGACGCCCGAGCAGGTCGCGCTGCACCGCACGTTGCTCGCTCCGTGGATGGCCGATCGGCCCGAGGAGCTCGACCGCGAAGCCCTCGAGCTGAGGGCCGGTCGCGAGCTGGACGACCACGCGCTCGAGATGCTGATCGCCCTCGGCGTGCTCGAGCCGACACCGACCGAGGACGTCTTCCGGGTGGCTCCGGCGCACCTCGCCGTGGGCATCCAGTTCATCGAGACCGACATGCCGATCGAGGTCGCACACGCCTCGCGCCGGATCTTCGATGCGGCCGGCAAGGCCGTCGCCGAGGAGATCACCGAGGTCTTCCGCACGCTGTGGTGGCCGCAGCTTCGATCGTCCGGGCGCACCGCCGAGGACATCACGGCCCTCGTCGAGCGGTTCAAGCCGCTCACGATCCAGGCGCTCGTCACGGCGTACGAGACGGCCGTCGACGAGGCCAAGCGCGAGACGATCCGCCGAAGGACCGAGTCAAGCTAAAACCCGGTGGTTGAGGTGCGGGTCCGGTCAGAGGCCCATCGTGCGGCCGATGATCTCCTTCATGATCTCGGTCGTGCCACCGTAGATCGTCTGGATGCGGCTGTCGGTGTACGCCTTGGAGATCGGGTACTCGGTCATGTAGCCGTAGCCGCCGTGCAGCTGGAGGCACTTGGCCGCAGCCTTGTTCTGCAGCTCGGTCGTCCACCACTTGCCCATCGCGGCTTCCTCGATCGTGAGCTCGCCCTTGCTGAGGGCGACGATGCTCTTGTCGACGAACGCCTGGCCGATCTGCATCTCGGTCTCGAGCTCGGCGAGCACGAAGCGGGAGTTCTGGAACGAGCCGATGGGCTTGCCGAACGCCTTGCGCTCCTTGACGTAGTCCAGCGTCAGGTCGATGATCGCCCGCGTGGCAGCCATCGCGCCGACCGAGATCGCCAGGCGCTCCTGCGGCAGCTTCTCCATCAGGTAGATGAAGCCCTTGCCCTCCTCGCCGAGCAGGTTGGTGGCCGGGACGCGGACGTTGTCGAAGAACAGCTCGGCGGTGTCCTGCGCCTTGAGCCCCATCTTGTCGAGGTTGCGGCCGCGCTCGAAGCCCTCCATCCCCCGCTCGAGGACGATCAGCGAGACACCCATGGCGCCCGCCTCGGGATCGGTCTTGGCAGCGACGATGACGAAGTCGGCCAGGATGCCGTTGGAGATGAAGGTCTTGGCCCCGTTGACGACGTAGTGGTCACCGTCGCGGACCGCCGTGGTCTGGATCGCCTGGAGGTCTGAGCCGGTGCCCGGCTCGGTCATCGCGATCGCGGTGATCATCTCGCCGGTGCAGAACTTCGGCAGCCACCGCTGCTTCTGCTCCTCGGTCGCGTACGACAGGAGGTATCCCGACACCAGGTCGGTGTGCAGCACGAAGCCGACGCCGCTGGCACCGATCCGGATGATCTCCTCGTCGAGCACGGCGTTGAAACGGAAGTCGTTCATGCCACCGCCGCCGTACTCCTCGGGCATCATGAAGCCCAGCAGTCCGAGCTCGCCGGCCTTCTCCCACAGCTCCCGCGGCACGATGCCGTCCTTCTCCCACTGGTCGTGGTGAGGGGCGATCTCCTTCTCGCAGAACGTGCGAACCGTCTCGCGGAACGCGTCGTGGTCGGCGTCGAAAATCCCTCGCTGCATGATGTTCCTTCTGCTAGTCGGCCTGGACGGCGACGCCGTCGGCGATGAGCTGGTCGATGTCGGTGATGCCCCAGGCCGCGAGGGCCTCAATGGTGTTGGCGCCGGGCTTCGCCGGTGGCGTGGTGAGGTTGGCCGGGGTCTGCGAGAACCGTGGCGCGGGAGCCGGCTGCACCACGCCGCCCTCGTCGACGTACGTCCCACGGGCCACGTTGTGCGGGTGCTGCGCCGCTTCGTGCATCGGCACCACCGGGGCCACGCAGGCGTCGGTGCCGTCGAACAACGCGGTCCACTCGGCCTGCGTCTTGGTCGCGAACGTCTCGGAGAGGACCTTGTGGAGCGCGGGCCACTGGCTGAGGTCATTGCGGTCGGGCACGTCCTGGAGGCCGAGCACGGAGATCAGCACCTCGTAGAACCTCGGCTCGAGGGCTCCCACCGACATCCACAGACCGTCGGACGTCTCGTAGATGTCGTAGTAGGGGGCGCCCGAGTCGAGCAGGTTGGTGCCTCGTTCGGTGGTCCACAGGCCGGCGGCCTGCATCGAGAGCTGCATCGAGAGCAGGTGCGCCGCGCCATCGGTGATCGCCGCATCGACGACCTGGCCCTCGCCGGTCGACCGGGCGTGCGTCAGCGCGGCGAGGACGCCCGTCACGAGATACATCGAGCCGCCGGCGAAGTCGCCGAGCAGGTTGAGCGGGATCTGCGGTGGCCCGCCGGCCCGGCCGATGGGGTCGAGGGCACCGGCAACCGAGATGTAGTTGACGTCGTGACCCGCGGTCTGGGACAGCGGTCCGTCCTGCCCCCACCCGGTGATGCGGCCGTAGACGAGCTTCGGGTTGCGGGGGTGGCAGGCCTCCGGCCCGATCCCGAGGCGCTCGGTGACGCCGGGGCGGAAGCCCTCGATCAGGATGTCGGCCCGTTCGACGAGCTCGAGCACGACCTCGACTGCGCGGGGGTCCTTGAGGTCGAGAGCGACAGACGGGCGGCCCCGACTGAGGACGTCCTGGGCGGTCGGCACCACCAGAGCGGCACCACCGGGTCGGTCGATGCGGATGACGTCAGCACCGAGATCGGCGAGCAGCATGCCGGCGAACGGTCCCGGGCCGATGCCGACGAGCTCGACGACACGGACGCCGTGCAGAGGGCCGGAGCGAGGACTGGTCACAGCCTCGATTGTGACAGTGGCACTGTCACGGTTGCAAGTGACCCCCGTTACATACCGCGGGTATGGATATGTGTCATCATCAATGTCACGTTCAGGAAAGGAACCGCATGACGACTCGACTCGCGTACACCCGCAAGGGCTCCGGTGAGCCCCTCCTGCTGATCCACGGCATCGGGCACCGCCGCCAGGCGTGGGACCCCGTGCTGGACCGGCTGGCTGAGTCGTACGACGTCATCGCGATCGACCTCGCCGGTTTCGGCGAGTCCGAGCCCTATCCCGACGGCACGGCGTACTCGATGGACAACGCGTGCCGCATCATCGGCGAGAACCTCGAGGAGTGGGGCGTCTCCGACCCGCACGTCGTCGGCAACTCGCTCGGCGGCGCGATCGCGCTGGAGCTGGGCGCGCGCGGCATGGCTCGTTCGGTCACGGCCCTCAGCCCGGCCGGCTTCTTCCGCAACCTCGGCGACCGGGTCGTCGCCCTGTTCGCACTCATCCTGCTCAAGCTGGCGTCGCACCTTCCCCTCGCGGTCGTGCGCCCGGTGCTGCGCAGCGCCGGTGGCCGCCGGCTCATCGGGAGGACGTTGTACGTCAACGGCGAACGGATCTCGCCCGAGGACTTCGTCGGCGACACTCTGGCGCTGCGCAACGGCTCGGCATTCTTCCCGACCTTCAAGGCCGGGCTCACGTACCAGTTCAGGAGCCAGGTCGACGTTCCGACGACGATCGCGTGGGCCACTCGGGACCAGGTGCTGGTCTACGGCCAGTCGGGCCTGGCACAGGAGCGTCTCCCGAACGCGCGGCACGTCGCGCTGACGCACTGCGGGCACGTACCGATGATCGACGACCCCGGCCTCATCGTGCGGGTCATCGAGGACACGATCGACGAGGCCGCGGAGTCCAAGGAACAGGCCGCCTGAGGCGGGTCAAGGTGGTCGAGTGGCCCCGAGGAACGAGGGGCCATATCGAGACCACATGACGTGAGGTCGTGTGGTCGCGCAAGCCCTCGGCTCACGAGGTCTCGATACGCCGACTCGCAGAGCTCGCTGGCTACTCGACCGGCGAATGGGTTGAAATAGCGGCATACCTCACGACGTTGTTGTGGGTGTGGAGATCTTTGACTCGGTGGTGATCGGCGGCGGGCAGGCCGGACTGTCCTCGTCGTACCACCTGAAGAAGCGCGGCATCGAGCACGTCCTCCTCGATTCCAACCCCCGTCCGGGCGGCGCCTGGCAGCACCGTTGGGACGCGCTCACGATGCGCGACGTCCACCGCGTCTCCGACCTGCCGGACGACCCGATCCCCGACGCCGCCGACTCCGAGCGGGCCAACGCGTTCGTGCCGGCGTACTTCACGGACTACGAACGTACGCACGACCTGCCGGTGATCCGGCCGGTGCAGGTGCGCTCGGTCAGGGACGACGACGGCCTGCTCCGCATCGAAGCCGACCACGGCACGTGGCTGAGTCGGACGCTGATCAACGCGACCGGCACCTGGACGCGCCCGTTCATCCCCTACTACCCGGGCGCCGAGACGTTCGCCGGCGAGCAGCTGCACACCGTCGACTACCCGGGTCCGGACCACTTCCGCGGCAAGCGCGTCCTCGTCGTCGGGGGTGGCGCCTCCGCAGTCCAGTTCCTCGGCGCACTGCGGCCACTCACCGACACGATCTGGGTCACTCGCCGCGAGCCCGTGTGGCGCACCGACGAGTTCACCGCGGAGATCGGCCGCGAGGTCGTGGCGAAGGTCGAGGAGCGCGTACGCCAAGGGCTGCCGCCGCGCAGCGTCGTCAGCGTGACCGGACTGATGCTCCGCCCGCAGGAGCGGGAGGCGGAGCGCCTCGGCGCCTACGAGCGCCGGCCGATGTTCAGCCGCATCGAGCCCGACGGTGTGCGCTGGGCGGACGGCGCCTTCGAGCGGGTGGACGTGATCTTGTGGGCAACCGGGTTCCGGCCGGCGATCGAGCACCTCGGCCCGCTGCACCTGCGCAGCCCGCGAGGTGGGATCCAGCTCGACGGGACCACCGCGGTGGCTGACCCCCGCATCCAGATGGTCGGCTACGGACCCTCCGCGAGCACGATCGGCGCCAATCGCGCCGGCCGGTCAGCGGCGCGCGGCATTGCGACGTGGCTCGCGTCAGAAGTGGTCGGCGAGCTCGCCTGACACCGGCTGCCACTCGCGTACGGTGCGCTGCTCGACGAGACCCTGGAGCATGAACGGGTCGTTGTCGGAGAGCTCGAGCGCAGCGGCCTCGTCGTGCGCGACGAAGATCAGCAACGCCCCGCCCCGCTCACCGGCGACGAACGGCCCGGAGACCGCGAGGCGGCCCTGCTCGCTCAGCTTGCCGAGGTAGTCCCGATGGCTCGGGCGCACCTCGTCGCGCGTCGCGTCGTCGTCGGTGTAGCGGTAGACCGTGGCGAAGTAGGACATGCGCCCAGCGTACGGTCGGGCGTTACTGCCCCAGCGTCGCCAGGTCGATGACCTCGTCGGACGAGGGCGCCTCGACCGTCCCGACCTTGCTGTACGAGAAGTCGAGCGTGCCTTCGCCGTCGTCGGTGGTGACGAGGCTGATCGGCCGGCCGTCCTTCTTGCCGAAGTAGAACGTGCCGTTGTCGCTCTTGAGGGCGACGCAGTCGACGCCGTTGACCTTCTTCTCCTTGCCCTTCGTGACCTTGCCGTCGGGGTCGAGGAGGTCGTCGAAGAATTCCTTCTTGTCGACGAAGTCGCCGATCTCGCCGAAGCTCTGGTTGTTGGGGTCGATCAGGACCCACTTGTCGCCGATCATCTCCATGGCCTCGGCCGGCGCGCCGCTCGACTGGAAGAACTCCTTGTCGGCCTTGAAGTAGGACTTGCCGTCGGCCTTCAACAGCTCGAGCTTCATGCCGCTGAAGCCGATGTTGCCCGTGACCGACTCGCCCGCGAACGACATGTTGACCTCGATCTCGCTCCCGGCCTCCTCGTCCTTGCCCTTGCCCTTGACCGTGACGAAGTCTTCGCTGGCCAGCTGCTTCTCGGCCGCGGCGAGGATCTTGGTGGCGGAGAGGTCGGCGACCCCTTCGTCGTCCGAGCCACCGTCGGAACCGCCGCAGCCGACAAGGGCGAACGACGAGGCGACGATGAGGGCGGAAAGGCGTACGCGGAAGGCCATCGGTGATCTCCTGTGTGGATGGCGTCCCCCCTGGGATGCCGGCTGAGGCTTGTCTGGAACACCCTCTCGTGAATGCTGAGAATTCGCCAACCAAACGGCCGAACGGGACGCGCATCACATTGCCATTGCAACTAGTTGCATAGTACGGTCTCGCGCATGGCTCTGGAGCACGCGATCCTGGTGTCCCTCGCGGAGAAGTCCGCTTCGGGCTATGACCTCGCGCGCCGCTTCGACGCCTCGATCGGCCACTTCTGGAAGGCCAGCCACCAGCAGATCTACAAGGTGCTGGGCCGCATGGAGTCCGACAAGTGGGTCGAGGCGCACCTGGTCGCGCAGACCGGCCGGCCCGACAAGAAGGTCTACGCCATCACGGCCGACGGCCGCGACGAGCTCATGCGCTGGTCGTCGACTCCCACACCCCATGAGAAGTACCGCAGCGAGTTCGCCGTCAAGCTGCGCGGCCTGCGCTTCGGCGATCGCGACGCGGTGCTGTCGGACGTACGTATCCGTCGCGAGGCGCACGTGGCCCAGCTGGCGTACTACGAGGCCAGCGCCGCGAAGCACTATCCCGATCCGTCAGCAGTCACAGACGACGAGCTCGGCGCCTTTCTGGTGCTGCGCGGCGGCTTCATCCAGGAGCAGAGCGGCATCGCCTGGTGCGACGAGATCCTTCAGGCCCTCGGGGTGCACGGTGGTTGAGGTGCGGAGGGTTTCGAGACGGGCTCGTTCCTCGCCCTCCTCAACCAGCGGTTCTCGCAGCGCGTACGCCCACCAGCAGCACGCCGAGGCCGATCACGATCGCCGTCGTGATGAGCACCGCATGCACCCACAGGAACGCCGTCGGTGCGCTGTGCCAGTGCTCGCCGTCCCACGCGCGGTCGTCGTCCACGATCGCCTTGGCGAAGCGCGGCCAGATCACGACGTTGAACACGCCCGCGACGACGAGGAACCGGGCAGCGAGCTTGGAGATCACGTGGCCATCCCATCACAGGAGTCCGAATGAACGAGTTCCGTGCAGCCGTGGAAGCGGGAGACTTCGCCGCGCTCGGCGACCTGCTCGCCGAGGACGTGGTGTTCCGCAGTCCTGTCGCCTTCAAGCCGTACGAAGGGCGGCCGATCGTCGCGGCGATCCTCCGCGGGGTCGGCCGGGTCTTCACCGACTTCCGGTACGTCCGGGAGCTCGCCGACGGGCAAGGCTCGGCGCTGGTGTTCGAGACCGTCGTCGACGGCGTCTCCGTCAACGGAATCGACCTGATCAGCACCAACGAAGCCGGCCTGATCAGCGAGCTCACCGTCATGGTGCGCCCGCTGTCCGGCGCCAATGCCCTCGCCCAGGCCATGGGCGCCCAGTTCGACCAGATCCAGGCAGAAGCCCTGGCCGACCTCACCGGAGAGACTCGATGACCCCATATCCCCATCTGCTGGAGCCGCTCGACCTCGGCCACACGACGCTGCGCAACCGCGTGATCATGGGCTCGATGCACACCGGCATGGAGGACCGGGCCAAGCATCTGCCGGAGCTCGCGGCCTACTTCGCCGAGCGGGCCAAGGGTGGCGTGGCGCTGTCCGTGACCGGCGGCTACGCGCCCAACTGGCACGGCTGGCTTTCGCCGTTCGGGTCGCTCATGACGTCCAAGCGGTTCGCCGACAAGCACCGGATCGTCACCGACGCGGTGCACGAGCACGACGGCAAGATCGCGATGCAGCTCCTGCACGCCGGGCGCTACGGCTACCACCCGTTCAAGCGCGCCGCGTCGGGCAAGCCGTCGCCGATCACGCCGATGGGCAAGCCCAAGGCGATGTCGACCAGGGAGGTCGACCGCACGATCACGGACTTCGCCGACTCGGCCAAGCTCGCAAGGCGGGCCGGCTACGACGGCGTCGAGATCATGGGCTCCGAGGGCTATCTGATCAACCAGTTCCTGACGGCGAGGACCAACGACCGTACGGACCGGTGGGGCGGCAGCGCCGAGAACCGCATGCGCTTCCCGGTCGAGATCGTCGAGCGCGTACGCGAGGCGGTCGGCGACGACTTCATCGTGATGTACCGGATGTCGCTGCTCGACCTCGTCGACGATGCGCAGAGCTGGGACGAGACCGTCGCGCTGGCCAAGAAGATCGAGGCGGCCGGCGTCTCGATCATCAACACCGGCATCGGATGGCACGAGGCTCGCATCCCGACGATCGTCACCTCGGTGCCCCGCGGCGCCTTCTCGTGGGTCACCGGCAAGCTGCGGCCCGAGGTGTCGGTGCCCGTCGTGGCGTCCAACCGCATCAACACTCCCGAGATCGCCGAGGAGATCATCGCCTCGGGCCAGGCCGACCTCGTGTCGATGGCGCGGCCGCTGCTGTCCGATCCGTACTTCGTCGCCAAGGCGGCGGAGAACCGCGCAGACGAGATCAACACGTGCATCGCCTGCAACCAGGCGTGCCTCGACCACACGTTCAAGAACCAGCGCGCGAGCTGCATGATCAACCCCCGCGCAGGGCACGAGACCTCGCTGATCCTGTCTCCCACGCGTACGTCCAAGCGCATCGCAGTCGTCGGCGCCGGCCCTGCCGGGCTCGCCGCGGCGACCGAGCTGTCGGGGCGCGGGCACACCGTTGAGCTGTTCGAGGCGTTGCCCGAGGTCGGCGGCCAGTTCCGGCTGGCGATGCAGATCCCCGGCAAGGAGGAGTTCAAGGAGACGATCCGCTACTACACCCGGCGCCTGGAGCTCGGTGGCGTCAAGGTCCACCTCAACACCGAGGCAACGGTCGACGATCTGGCCAGCTTCGACGAGATCGTCGTCGCGACCGGCGTCGAGCCGCGCATCCCGTCGGTGCCCGGCGTCGAGCACCCCAACGTCGTCAACTACCAGGACGTCATCCGTCACCGCGCCCCCGTCGGGCGCCGCGTCGCCGTGATGGGCGCCGGGGGCATCGGCTTCGACGTCTCAGAGTTCCTGCTGCACGAGCCGGATGAGTCGATCGAGCACTGGATGGAGCGCTGGGGCGTCACCGACCCGGAGCTCGAGCGCGGCGGACTCGCCACCAAGCTCAAGGCGCCGCCCAAGCGCGAGGTCATCCTGCTGCAGCGCAAGACCACCGAGCTGGGCAAGGGCCTCGGCAAGACGACGGGCTGGGTGCATCGCCAGACCCTCAAGGACTCCGGTGTCGAGATGGTCAAGGGTGTCTCGTACGACCGCATCGACGACGCCGGCCTGCATGTCACGGTCGCCACCGGCAAGGACACCAGCGAGTCACGGGTCCTCGACGTCGACACGATCGTGCTGTGCACCGGCCAGGAGTCCGTACGCGGTCTGATCGAGCCGCTCGAGGCGCTCGGCAAGCCGGTGCACGTCATCGGCGGTGCCGACGTCGCCGCCGAGCTCGACGCCAAGCGCGCCATCAAGCAAGCCACGGAGCTCGCCGCGAGGCTGTGACCTGCTTCCGGCTCACGGGGTACTCGCGCAGCACATGGCGGTCGAGTAGGGGAGGCCGCCCGCGGCCGAGCCGTATCGAGACCACGTGACGTTCTGAACGACATACTGGACCGGTGAGCACCCGGATCGTCCTGCTGCGCGCCGTCAACGTCGGGGGCACGCAGCTGCCCATGGCCGAGCTGCGCACGATCGCCACCGAGCTCGGGGCGACCGACGTCCAGACGTACATCGCCTCGGGCAACCTCATCGCCGACGTACCGGGCAAGGGTGCCGACTTCGACCGTGCCCTCGGGAAGGCGATCGAGAAGCGCTATGGCTGGTTCCGCGACGTCATCTCCCGCACGCCGGCGCAGGTCCGCAAGGCGCTCGACGCGCATCCGTTCGAGGTGGCCGAGCCGAAGTACTCCTACGTCTCCTTCCTGGCCGGCAAGCCGACCGCCGAGGCGATCGCGAAGGCCGAGACGTACGAGACCGGCGACGACCAGTGGAAGGTCATCGGCACCGAGCTGCACATCCGGTACGCCAACGGTGCCGGCAGGCCGCAGATGAAGACCGACTCGATCGGCCGCGCGCTCAAGGTGCCCGGCACGGCCCGCAACCTCAACACCGTCAAGAAGCTCATCGAGCTGGCGGGCTGAGACATGGGGCGGGGCCGCCACCTCAAGGTGACGACCCCGTCATGGTTCAGAAGTAGTGTCTTCGACCGCCGATGCCGCGGTCCATCGAGCCCAGGATCCACAAGACTGCACCGACAATCACCAAGATGATGCCAATCGTGTACAGGATCGGGACATTGAGCACTGCTCCCAGGATCAACAGGATGAGTCCGAGAATGATCACAGCGGTTCCTATCTTCCCTCAGCCGACGGTTGCCGGCTCATTTCATCTCCGGACATACCCGCCGAGCGGCGTTTGAAGCACCAGACAGGCTTTCTGGGTTCGTGGTCGTGGCGGGAACGTACGCTTGAAGACGTGAATCATCAGTCGGTCGAGCAGGTCCTCGGCGATCGGCGCTGGCTCGTGCTCACCGGCGCCGGGGTGTCGACCGACTCCGGGATCCCTGACTATCGCGGGCCGGGTTCGCCGGTGCGGACACCGATGACCTACCAGGAATTCGTGCGTACGCCCGAGGGTCGGCAGCGCTACTGGGCGCGAGCCCATGTCGGGTGGAGCCGGATGCGCGGGGCGAAGCCCAACGCGACGCACTACGCGTTGGCCGGCCTCGAGCGCGACGGGCGCCTCACCGGTCTCATCACCCAGAACGTTGACGGGTTGCACGGACGTGCCGGGCACCGCGACGTCATCGACCTGCACGGGCGGATCGACCGGGTCATCTGTCTGCAGTGCCGTGAGCTGACACCGCGATCCGATCTGCACGCCAGGCTCTCGATGCTCAACCCCGGCTACGAGACCCGCGTCGGCGAGGTGGCGCCGGACGGCGACGTGGTGCTGGACGACACCGCCGACTTCCAGGTCGCCGAGTGCACGACATGCCGCGGCGACCTCAAGCCGGATGTGGTGTTCTTCGGCGAGAACGTTCCGAAGGACCGGGTCGAGCGCAGCTATGCCCTTGTCGAGGAGGCCGAGGTGCTGGTCGTGCTCGGCTCGTCGCTGCAGGTGATGTCCGGGCTGCGGTTCGTACGCGCGGCGCACAAGCGCGGCATCCCGGTCGCCATCATCAACCGCGGGACGACGCGCGGCGACCACCTCGCGACCGTCAAGCTGGAGGCCGGCTGCGCTGAGACGCTGGCGCTGCTGGCCGGTGGTCGCGCCACCTCGCCGGCCTGAGCACTGGACGCACAGGCGCCCGGACTCGACCGGAGCCGGCGAGGTGATGCTGCTGGCTAGACGGCCAGCGCCTTGTTGGGATCGTGGACGACGACGGTGCTCGCAACGAGGTCCGGCAGCGACCGGCGGTCAGGACGCGTCAGGAACAGGATGAACGAGACGAGCAGGGTGATGACCGACAAGATTCCCTGCGCGATGCCACCCACGATGTTGCGGAGCGCCATCGGTCCGAAGGTGGCGAGCTTGCGCTGTTCGGGACGGTAGACCTTCATCCCGAGCACCTGCAGGGCCGGCGACGTCCCCTTGGTCCACGCGATGATTCCCCAGATCAGGTAGCCGATTCCGAGCGTGACGATGACGAGCGGGATCGCGAGGAAATAGGCTCCGACGCGTCGTCCGTGAGAAGCCAGCTCGACTCCGTGGGGCAAGGCGATGCCGCTCGCGTGGTCGACGTGGAAACCGTCCGGCATCTGAGGTGCTGGCTGAGAATAGTCGGTCATCTGTGTTCCTTCGTGTCTGTGGTGGGCCGCTGGTCGCGACCGCGGCACAGACTACCGACAAACTGTCACCTCATTGACCAGGAACGCCCCGATCCGCATCGCGGGTCGGGGCGTTCCTGCGTGTGGATCAGCTGAGCTGGCGGAGGCGTACGGTCTCTGGCAGGCCGGCGAGCTCCTTGAGCACGTCTGGCCCGACCTCGGCCGCGACGTCGGTGAGCACGTAGCCCAGCTCGCCGCGCGTCGACAGCGACTGCGCCTCGATGTTGACCTCGTGATCGCCGAGCAGGCCGTTGATCCTGGCCAGCACGCCAGGGTGGTTCAGGTGCACCAGCGCGAGTCGGTGCTTCGTGGCGTCCGACGGCAGGTTGATCTCCGGCAGGTTGACGCTGAGCGACGTGCCACCGGCCGAGGCGTACGACCGGAGCTTGGAAGCCACGAAACGGCCGATGTCCTGCTGCGCCTCCTCGGTGGACCCGCCGACGTGCGGGGTGAGGATGACGTTGGGCAGGCCGCGCAGGTCCGACTCGAACGCGTCGCCCTGGCGCTTGGGCTCGACCGGGAAGACGTCGAGCGCGGCGCCGGCGATGTGCCCGGACTCGATGTGCTGACGCAGCGCTGCGGTGTCGACCGCGATGCCGCGCGAGAGGTTGAGGAACAGCGAGCGCGGCTTCATCTGCGCCATCTCCTCGGCGCCGAACAGCCCGGCGTTGCCGGGTCGCCCGTCGACGTGCAGCGTCACGACGTCCGAGGTCTGCAGCAGCTCCTCGATCGTCGAGCAGCGCTTGGCGTTGCCGAGCGCGAGCTTGTCGTCGATGTCGAAGAACACGACCTTGAAGCCCAGCGCCTCCGCGATGACCGACAGCTGGCTGCCGATGTTGCCGTAGCCGACGATGCCGAGCGTACGGCCGCGGACCTCGTGGCTGCCGGCGGCCGACTTGTTCCACACACCGTTGTGCATGTCGGTCGACTTCTCGTGGAGCCGGCGGGCCAGCGAGATGATCTCGGCGATTGCGAGCTCGACGACGCTGCGGGTGTTGGAGTAGGGCGCGTTGAACACCGCGATGCCCCGCTTGGTGGCCGCGGGCAGGTCGATCTGGTTGGTGCCGATGC
Organism: Aeromicrobium sp. P2_G6; assembly: GCF_056403535.1. Lineage (NCBI taxonomy): Bacteria > Bacillati > Actinomycetota > Actinomycetes > Propionibacteriales > Nocardioidaceae > Aeromicrobium > Aeromicrobium sp. P2_G6. The sequence continues at coordinate 904,973 of NZ_JBFUFH010000001.1, forward strand.
AGAACGCGCCGATCGCGATCAGGTCGGGAGCCGCGTCGAGCACCTTGTCGGTGATGTAGGTCGTCGAGCGGATCCCGAGCAGGTGCACGCCCTGGATCGCCTCGATCAGCTCGTCCTCGCCGAGGGCGCCGTCGCGGGTCTCGACCTGGTAGCCCTTGCCACGCAGGAAGTCGGCCCCGTCGACGTGGATGTTCTCGAGCAGCAGGACGCGTACGTCCTCGTCCTCGAGCAGCGAGGTCGGGAATGGATCAGTGGTCGTCATGGTCATCATCATCTCGGTTGCCTCCAGTCAGCAATGCACGGCTGACGTGGGGCCCAGGCGAACGGTCCCGATGTCCGGTGTTTGCAGTCGCTCCCCGGTGGTATCCACCTCAACGCCAGTCGCGACCGACTTCGACGAGTCTACCGCGTGGGTACAGGTGGACTGACGGCGCCGACATTTGCTGAGACAGCTCAGAGGCTGGTCAGCGACTCGCGCAGGAGCTCGAAGAAGCGCGCCGCGTCCGCATCGGTCGCGACCTGCACGTCGCCGCCTCCGAGGGTGATGTCCGTACGCCCGCGGGTCGGCGAGTCACCGGTGTGGACCCGGACAGTCGCGGGTCTGAGCGTGATGAGGGTCGGGTCCACGATGTAAGCGACGGTCAGCGCGTCGTGCACGGGTGCCGCAGCGCGGCCGCCCATCGCGGGGAGCTGGCGATAGCGCTCGATGCGTTGCTCGATGAAGTCCGCCGCGACCCCGGCGGCTGCGCCCCCGCCTGCACGCAGGGCTGCGCACTGCTCGGCCGTGACGGTCGCGCGATAGGTCGCGTCGAGGGGGACGAGGACCAGCCGTTCGAACCCCGCGTCGAGCACGCGCTGGGCGGCCTCGGGGTCGTGGCCGACGTTCGTCTCGACCTCGGGCAACCGGCCGCCGCGCTCGATGACGCCGCCCATCATGACGATCTCGTCGACCGCGTCCACGAACGCAGGGTCCGCGCCGACCGCGGATGCGACGTTGGACATCGAGCCGGTCGGCACGAGGGTGAACCGCTGGGTCGTGGCCCGGGCCGTCTCGACGAGCCATTCGACGGCGTCCTGCTGCTCGACCGTCTGTGTCGCCGGCGGGAGGGGCAGCGTGTCGGGCTCGGGGCTACCGACGGGCGCCGGCGCTCCAGGTGGCGGCTCGATCGGCGCTCCGCGCCCGGCGTACACGGGTATGTCGGTCCGACCGATCAGGTCGAGCGTCCTGAGGGAATTGTCTGCCGTGTGCTCGACGGCGTGGTTGCCCCAGACCGCCGTCACCGCCAGCAGGTCGAGCTCGGGCCTGGCCGCCGCCAACATGATGGCGATCGCGTCGTCGGTCCCCGTGTCGCAGTCGAGGATCAACCGGCGCGGCATGTGGCTACTCCTGCGGGTTCGACCCGATGAACCGAGCCAGCATCTCGGGCGGCATCTGCTGGTCGAGGTTGGCCAGCCTGACCTGGCCCTGCGCGACGAGCCGGCCGTCCTGGTCGACCGAGTCCAGGTGCCAGAGCTGCTGGCTGCGGCCGCGATGGATCGGCGTCGCCGTCGTGGTGATGGTGTCCCCGACCTTGGCCTGGCGCAGGAAGTCCGTCGAGTTGTTGGTGCCGACCACGATGCCCTTGTCGCCCAGCCAGACCTGGCCGGCCCAGCTCGCCGTGGACTCGTGGACGGTGCAGTAGGCACCGCCGTGCGGGATGCCGAACGGCTGCAGGTGCTGCTCGCCGATCGTGAAGCGTACGACGAACTTGTCGGGAGTCGACTCGACGTGCTCGACGCCGAGCAGGCCGTCCAAACCGGGGATCTGGGTCATGCCGAAGTCCCCTTTGAGAAGTAACGATATGGGGACATCGGCATGACTGCCCCATGGTTCACTCGCTGGCGCTCGCTCATGCGAAGAGCCTATGAGGCGTACGTCTTGCACATCTCAGTGGTACTCGTGCATCACGGCGTGGCCCTTGCCGCGACCGATGAGCCAGCGGTTGACCGGCACCGTCACGACGAACGCGACAGCGAGCGAGAACGCGAGGCTCCCCCAGAACAGGAAGCTGGCCAGGCCTGCGTCCATCGCACCCGGCACCGCAACGAGCACGGTGTTGTCGATGATCTCCATCGTCAGGATCGACAACGTGTCGGCAGCGAGGGCGACCTTGATCGCACCGGCGAACGGGATGCCGGCGGCGAGCACCGGCCGGATCGTCAGGGCGTAGCCGAAGAAGAACGCGAGCACGATCGACAGGATGATCGTCGTGGCGTTGTGCAGGCCGAACGCCGTGCCGATGACCATGCCGAGGACCTCGCCGATCGCACAGCCGGTGAGGCAGTGGACCGTTGCCGAGATCGCGCTCCTCGTGAGCTCGCGGCCGGTCATCGCCATGTCGTGCATGTGGTGGTGCTCGTGCTGAGTCATGAGGATCCTTCCGAGTTGAGCGTCTTGAAGCTGCGCAGCCGCAGGCTGTTGGAGACGACGAAGACCGACGAGAACGCCATCGCGGCGCCGGCCAGCATGGGGTTGAGCAACCCTGCGGCGGCCAACGGGATGCCGACGACGTTGTATGCGAAGGCCCAGAACAGGTTGCCCTTGATCGTGCCCAGCGTGCGACGGGACAGCCGGATCGCGTCGGGCACGGCCCGCAGGTCACCGCGTACGAGGGTCAGGTCGGACGCCTCGATCGCGGCGTCCGTGCCGGTCCCCATGGCCAGGCCCAGGTCGGACTGCGCCAGGGCGGCGGCGTCATTGACGCCGTCACCGACCATCGCGACGGTACGGCCCTCCTGCTGGAGCCGGCGGATGACGTCGACCTTGTCGCCGGGCCGCACCTCGGCGTACACCTCGTCGATGCCGACGACCGCGGCAACGGCTCGGGCCGCGCGCTCGTTGTCGCCGGTCAGCAGGACGGGGCGGAGGCCGAGGTCGCGGAGCTGGCGCACCGCCTCGGCGCTCGACTCCTTGATCGTGTCGGCGACGACCAGGATGCCGCGGACGGCACCGTCCCAGCCGACGACGACGGGCGTACGCCCCAGCGCCTCGGCCTCGTCCTTGGCTCCGCTGAGGTCGCCAAGCGGCTGTGACCAGTCGGCGAGGAACGCCTCGCGGCCGACCACGACCGCGTGGCCCTCGACGACGCCCTGCACACCGAGCCCTTCGGTGTTGCTGAAGCCCTCGACGGGTGGCAGCAGCCCGTGCTCGGAGCGACCGGCATCGGCGATCGCGCGGGCGATCGGGTGCTCCGAGGCGTCCTCGAGCGCGCCGGCGATGCGGAGCACGGTCGCGCGGTCCTCGCCCTCGGCGACGACCACCTCGTGCAACGTCATCCTGCCGGTCGTGACGGTGCCGGTCTTGTCGAGCACGACGGTGTCGATCGTCCGGGTGGACTCCAGCACCTCGGGGCCCTTGATCAGGATGCCGAGCTGCGCACCGCGACCCGTGCCGACCATGAGGGCGGTCGGCGTCGCGAGGCCCAGCGCGCACGGGCAGGCGATGATGAGGACCGCGACGGCAGCCGTGAAGGCCGCGGACGCCCCCTCACCGGTGCCGAGCCAGAAACCGAGCGTGCCGACCGCCAGGGCGATCACGATCGGGACGAAGATGCCCGAGATCGAGTCGGCGAGCCGCTGCGCCTGAGCCTTGCCGCTCTGCGCGTCCTCGACCATCTGGGCCATCTGAGCGAGCTGGGTCTCGGCGCCGACGCGGGTGGCCCGCACGGTCAGCCGGCCGCTGGTGTTGACGGTGCCGCCCACGACCTCGTCGCCGGGGACGACCTCGGCGGGCACGGACTCGCCGGTGACCATCGACGCGTCGACCGCGGACGTGCCGTCCTCGATCACGCCGTCGGTCGCGATCTTCTCTCCCGGACGTACGACGAAGATGTCGCCGACGTGCAGGTCGTCGGTGGGGATGCGGACCTCGACGCCGTCGCGTACGACCGAGACCTCCTTCGCGCCCAGCGCGAGCAGCGCCCGCAGCGCCGAGCCGGATCGCCGCTTGGCGCGGGCCTCGAAGTAGCGCCCGGCCAGCAGGAACGTCGTCACACCGGCGGCGGCCTCGAAGTAGATGTTGGCGCTGCCGTCCATGCGGGAGATCGTCAGCTCGAACGGGTGCTTCATCCCCGGCTCGCCGGCCGTGCCCCAGAACAACGCGTACAGCGACCAGCCGAGGGCCGCGAGTGTGCCGAGCGAGATCAGCGTGTCCATCGTCGCCGCGCCGTGGCGCAGGTTGGCCCAGGCAGCGAGGTGGAACGGCAGCGCTCCCCAGATGACGACCGGCGCCGCCAACGTCAGCGACAGCCACTGCCAGTTGGTGAACTGCAGCGCGGGCACCATCGCCATCGCGATGACCGGCACGGTCAGCACGATCGAGATCAGCAGGCGGTTGAGCAGCGGGCGCGACGGATCGTCCTCGACCTCGTCGTCGGCCTGCTCGTCCTGGGGCGGATGCGGCAGCTGGGCCGTGTAGCCGGCTTTCGCGACCTCGGCGATCAGCAGCTCAGGGTCGATCGGACCCGACGTGTCGACCCGCGCCTTCTCGGTGGCGTAGTTGACCGACGCCGTCACACCGTCGAGCTTGTTGAGCCGCTTCTCGATGCGCATCGCGCACGAGGCGCAGGTCATGCCGCCGATCGACAGGTCGATCCGGTCGGTCGTGGGGTCTTGATCGATGAGTGCCATCTCAGTGCTCGTGCTCTGAATCGTCGTGGTTGTCGTCGTGCGCGTCCGTTGCGCCGGCCGCCTCGATGGTGAACTCGGCCGTACGCACGACATCACCGTGCTTGAAGTCGAGGTAGAGCCGGTAGCTGCCCTCGGACGGGAATGCGGCGTGGAACGTGATGCCGGGGCCGGGCTTGGTCCTGCCGTCGCCGGGCTCGCCGTCCGGGTGGACGTGGAGGTAGGCGAGGTCGCCGGCACGCAGCGCCACCAGGTGGCCGTACGCGGCGAGGTAGGGCTGCAGGTCGGTGACGGGCTGGCCGTCCTTGGCCACCGTCAACGTCAGCTTCGAGTCCCCGCCGGCCTTGGCGTCGCCGTCGAGCGTCACCGTGTAGTCGCCGATCGTCGCGGTCCGCGACGGCTCTGGCAGCGGCTTCGGCGCGACATCACCGGCTACCGAGAGGTCAGCCCCGAGGGTGAGCTGCGGGTCCTTGCCGGCCGGATCGAAGTCGGCGAACGTACGCCACTGGCCCGGCTCGAGCGTGAGGGTTGCCGTCCAGGTCCCGTGCTCGTCCATCGTCGGGTGGACGTGCTGGAATCCCGACAGGTCGCGCTTGGCCACGATGAAGTGCAGCTTCTTGTCGTGCAGCGTGGCGTAGTCGGTCAGCGGTTCGCCGTCCGGGCCCAGGATCGTGAACGTCACGGTCGCCCGGTCATCCGGCTGCTGCCGGGGCTCGTCGAGCACCAGGCGATAGCCGTTCTCGGCGACCTGCAGGCCGCCCGGGACGGTGTCGGCTGCCTCGGACATACCGGGCATGTCCTTCATCGCGCCGTCCTCACCGTGGTCCATCGCGGCAGGCTCGGAATCGACCGGTCCGACGGCGTTGCCGAGCGCGATCGCTGCGCCGAACACGACGCAGAGACCTGCGACGAAGACGCCGACCTTGGCTCCAGTACCGATATTCATGCGACCTGGTAGCCGGCTTCGGCGACGGCCTCGCGTACGGCGTCGTCGGCCACGGGCTCGGCCTCGGTCGTGACGGACAGGGCGCCGGTCGCCAGGTCGACGCTCAGGTCGCTGACCCCGGGGATCGCGCCGACCTCTTCGCTGACGGAGCGGACGCAGTGCTCGCAGGTCATGCCGACGACGGTGTAGGTGCTGGTGCTGGTGGTCATGGGGATTCCTCTCGTGGTGTTCGGTCAGCTGCGGACGAGGCGGGCGATGGCGTCGGACGCCTCGCGGATCTTGGCCTCGGACTCGGCGCCACCGGCGCGGGCGGCATCGACGACGCAGTGGTTGAGGTGGTCGTCGAGCAGGCCCAGCGACACCGACTGGAGCGCCTTGGTCATGGCGGAGACCTGGGTCAGGATGTCGATGCAGTACTGGTCCTCCTCGACCATGCGCTGCAGGCCGCGGGCCTGGCCCTCGATGCGACGCAGCCGCTTGAGGTAGTCGTCCTTCTTGTCGTCATACCCGCGTGCTTCGTGATCGTGCGCCATCGTGACTCCTCGTTCTTACCCCTGGGGGGTATGTGTCCGTGGCTCGACCATATACCCCTAGGGGGTACTACGCAAGTGGCCGGCAACGGTCTGCCCTTGCTTGTTGCCCGGAACTGGAGGATGTTTGGACTGACAAAGCAGGGGGTATGTCAGGTTGGTCGAAGCCGGCCGGGATGCGCGCGAGCGACAGGACTTCCCGGCCGACCTCGACACCGAGGAGGCGGGCCAACTGGCTTGCGCAGACGGCTGGCCCGCCCGCCCTCCGTTCCTGGAGCTCGCCGCCCCGTACGTGCCGCGGGCACAACCCGTTTGTGAGTGTGAATGGCTCTCGCACTTGCGGGTAATGCGGCGCTGTCGGCGTCGTTGAGCAGACAGCGCGCCGGACGGCGATGCCCCACCCCGAATCAGTCAGGGTGGGGCATCCGCTCCATGATGCCGACGTCGCGTGGACGCCTCAGGCGTGGGTCGCCGCGCTGCCCTCGTGGTCTCCGACGCGCTGCGCCAGGCCGTCGAGCCATGTGTTGAGGTGGCGTCGGTACCAGCCGCGGCCGGACCACTTCTCCGGGTCCGCGAATCCCGGGACCGCATGGTCCGGGAGGTCCGAGCGATCGGCGATCGACTCGAGCCGGGCGGCCTCCATCGACGACACCAGGACGAGACCTCGCACGAACTCGATGGCTGCGGTGGCGTCGACGACATCGAGGCCCTCGCGCTGCAGCGACTCGATGTGCGGCGTGACCATCTCGAGAAAGCCGGGTGACACCTGTTTGGTCCGCAGGGCGGTGATGTCATACCCGGGATATTCGCCACACACTGTCCAGAACGTCTCCCCGAGCTGCTCGAGGTGTTCACGCCATGGCAGATCCGTGGAAGGCCACGGAGCCGATCGGGCGATGCGGTCCAGCACCTGGACGACCAGGTCCTCGCGGTCAGTGAAGTAGCGGTACAGCCCCGAATGCACGACGCCGAGTCGTGCAGCGATCGACGGCATGCTGAAGGTCCCGAGTCCCTCGGCCAGTGTCGCGTCGATGATCTGGTCGACCGTCAGCGTTCGCGGTCTTCCGGGCTTTGCGTTCATTTTTCAAGATTACGCGCCACTCTCGGTGGCGCATGACGAATGGCGCGAAGTAGTGCCAAAGGACCAGGCCAGGGGGTTAGTGCTGGTCAGGACGCCTGTCCGCGCAGCTCACCGATCAGGGCGAGCTCATCCGATCGGCTCAACCCGGCCTTGCGCTCACGATCGAGACCACGGGCGCGCTCGTCCTCGAGCGTGGCGCTGATGGTGTCGCGCAGCGGGCGCCGCTCCAGGCCGTACGCCAACGCGCGCGCATCGTCCATGAGCCCCATGCCGTGGTGGCTCGCGGGCAGCCACAGCGGCAGCGATCGTGGCCCCATCCACTCCTCGACGCCGTGCTCGCGCAGCCACGACTCGCCGGCAAGCACCTGATCGCCGGTGAACCCGGCCACCTCCGCGGACAACGCGATGAGCTCACCCACGGTCGTACGCTCGCCGGCCCCGTGCACCGTGCCGGTCGCTCCACCCTCGGCCGACGCGACGATCCAGCGGGCCAGGTCGCGGACGTCGATGACCTGCATCGGCTGATCGGCGACGGCCGGGACCAGCACCGGCCCGTCGCCCGCGAGCGCGAACCGGGCGGCGTAGTGACCGAGCCGGTCCGACCGGTCTCCCGGGCCGCCGATCAGCCCCACGCGGACGATCAGGTGCCGGTGGAGCTGCCGTACGGCCTGCTCGCAGGCGACCTTGCCCTCGCCGTACTGCTCCGGCCCCGCCACGTCACCCTCGAGCGGGTCGAGCACCGGCGAGTCCTCGTGGAGAGGTCCACTCTGGTCGGCGTAGACGGACCCGGTCGACACGAGGGTCCAGTGCGTCGCGGCCGAGCCCAGCGCGCTGATCGCCGACCGCACCTGGCCGGGCTGCCGCGACACGTCGATCACGATCTCCCAGCCACGGCCGCGAAGCTGGTCGTAGGCCCCGGGGTCTGCACGGTCGGCCTGGACGAACGTCGCGCCGGCCGGCGCGTCGCCGGACTCGCCGCGGGCCAGGCAGGTGACGTCGTGGCCCCGGGCGATCGCCTCACGCGCGATCTGCCCGCCGACCCAGGAGGTGCCGCCGAGGACGAGTACGGAGCTCATGCGGGGTCCCCGCGAAAGCACGAGCGCAGCGAGGGGTTTCGTGGGGTGGTCATGCCCTCAATCAACCACGGGAGCGCGGTGCCAGGACAGGTCTGTTCACTCCCGGCAGAACGTACGCTCGACAGATGCCACTGACCCTGAGCCACCCGGCGGCGGTCCTGCCGTTGCGCCGCCTCGGCCTGCCGATGACCTCGATGGTCATCGGCAGCATGGTGCTCGACGTCCCGCTCTACCTGGGGTCGAGGCGGGGCTACGAGCTCGCGCACAGCCCGCTCGGCGTCCCGACCGTCGACATCGCCGGTGCGCTGCTCGTGCTGGCGATCTGGTTCGCGGTGCTGCGTGACCCATTGGTCGACCTCACGCCCGCCGCGGTCCGGGTCAGGCTGGCGCCGCGTGCCCGGCTGACCCGTCGGCAGTGGCTGCTCGCGCCTATCGGGGCGCTCATCGGCGGGATCACGCACGTCGTCTGGGACTCCTTCACCCACAGCACGACCTGGGGCTACGAGCACGTCGGCTGGTTGCGGACCGACCACCTCGGGATCTCAGGGCTCCGGTGGGCGCAGTACGTCTCGGCGGTCGGAGGGCTCGCCGTCATCTGCTTGTTCACGCTCGCGCACGTGCGGCGGCTCCCCGTCATGCGCGATCGCCGACCCCCGCGGGTGCTTCCTGCTACCACGCTGCCCACGGTCATCCTGGTCGCCGCGGCCGCTGGACTGATCGCGGCACTGGCGAAGATCTCGGCGGGGCTGCACTCCATGGCGTTCCACGGCGCGGTCAGCTCGATCATCACCCTGACCGCAGGGATCGCGATCGTGTGCGTCGCGTGGCAGGTCATACGTCAGCGGAACCGGACGTCTGTGGGCGAGGCATAGCATTCAGGACATGGCCTCCGAACACGTTCTCACCGTCACCGGCACCGTCTTCATCCGCGAGCGCATCGCGGTCCCACCCGGTGCCGTCGCCACGGTCAAGCTCGTCGACACCGAGGGCGAGGTGCTGGCTGCCTCCGCCATCGACGCACCCGGCGTGCCGACCGAGTTCTCCTTGCACGTCGACCCGACCCTCGTCGCCGACCCGGACTCCCTGCTGGTCTGGGCGATGCTGCGCACGGAGGTCGGCGTCTGGGGCACCACCGACCTGGTCCCGGTCGACGGCGACTCCACCGAGGTGTTGCTGACCAAGATCGACACATGATGCGCCCGAGTCCCAACATCACGCACCTGAGTGACGAGGAGATAGGGAGCGGCCAGCCGATCCTTGGCCGCATCGCCCGGATGCTCAAGCCCTACCGGACCAAGATGGCGTACGTCGCGGTGGCGGTCGTCGCGTCCGCTGCGCTGACGTCGATCGCGCCGTTCTTCACCAAGGCGGTGTTCGACAAGGCGCTGTTCCCGACCGACGGCGGCGGCGTGGACCTCGGCCTGCTGGGCTGGCTGGTCGGCGCACTGTGCGCGATCCCTGTCGTCACGGCGCTGATCGGCATCGTGCAGAACTGGCTGACCTCGACGATCGGCAACTCGGCGATGGCCGACCTGCGCAGCGACCTGTTCGCGCACCTGCAGAAGATGGAGCTGGCCTTCTTCACGGCGACCAAGACCGGCGCGATCCAGTCGCGCCTGGCCAACGACGTCGCCGGCGTACGCACCGTGCTGACCGACACCGCGACCTCGATCCTGCAGAACAGCGTCACGGTCACCGCCGCATTCATCTCGATGGTGATCCTGTCGTGGCAGCTCACGGTGCTGACCCTGATCGTCATGCCGCTGTTCGTGTGGATCCAGCTGCAGGTCGGCAAGCGACGCCAGCGGCTCGCGCGCAAGACGCAGGAGTCGCTGTCGGAGATGACCTCGATCACCGAGGAGGCGCTCAGCGTCTCCGGCATCCTGCTGTCGAAGGTGTTCAACCGCGCCGACTCCGAGGTCGAGCGCTATCGCGAGGCCAACCGCAACCAGACCCGTCTCCAGGTCGAGCAGGCCATGACCGGCCGGGCGTTCTTCGCGACGGTGCAGACGTTCTTCGCGATCACCCCTGCGCTGATCTACCTCGTCGCGGGCTACATGCTCGACGGCGGCACCGCCCTGACCGCGGGCACCTTGGTCGCGTTCACGACGCTGCAGGCTCGGCTGCAGATGCCGCTGCTGCAGCTCATGCGGGTGTCGCTCGACGTGCAGACGTCGCTCGCACTGTTCCGCCGGCTGTTCGAGTACCTCGACCTCGAACCGGCGATCACCGAGCGCCCCGGCGCGGTGGCGCTCAACCCCAAGGACCTGCGCGGCGAGATCGAGTTCCGCGACGTGCACTTCCGCTATCCCGAACCGCGCAGCCTCACCGGCGGCACCACCGGCGACCGGTTCGGCGAGAGCAGCGTACGAATCGAGCGCTCCGAGCCCGCGCCTGAGCAGGGCTGGGCGCTCGACAGCGTGACGCTGCGGGTCGCGCCTGGACAGCTCGCGGCGATCGTCGGTCCATCGGGTTCGGGCAAGACGACCATGACGTACCTCATCCCGCGGTTCTACGACGTCACCACGGGGGCCGTCCTGATCGACGGGACCGACGTGCGTGACCTGACGATGGGATCGGTCGCCGATACGGTCGGCATGGTCACCCAGGAGCCGTACCTCTTCCACGGCACGATCCGCGACAACATCGCGTACGCCAAGCCCGATGCCACGGCCGAGGAGATCGAGCAGGCGGCGCGCGACGCCAACATCCACGACCGCATCCTGTCTTTCGCGGACGGCTACGAGACGATCACCGGTGAGCGCGGCTACCGGCTCAGCGGCGGCGAGAAGCAGCGCCTCGCGATCGCCCGGGTGCTGCTGATGGACCCCCGCATCCTGATCCTCGACGAGGCCACCTCGGCGCTCGACACCGAGACCGAGCGACTGGTTCAGGACGCGCTGGAGCGGGCGACGCACAACCGCACGACGATCGCGATCGCGCACCGGCTCTCCACGATCCACAACGCCGACGTCATCTTCGGGCTCGAGGAGGGCCGGCTCGTCGAGCAGGGCACGCACGACGAGCTGCTGGCGCTGGGCGGCCTCTACTCGCGCCTGTACGTCGAGCAGTTCGGCTCGGGCCAGATCGAGGCGCGCTTCACCGACGGCGTGCGGTTCATCGACGGTCAGACGTACTGCGACAAGCCCGGCGCCGACGACCGCCGCGCCGACGTGTCGTTCTAGCCGCGGCGGTTTACCAGGAGAACGTGGTAAACCGCCACTTCACCAGGCAGATTCGCCCCGGGAAGTGGCCCGTTGCCCGGAGAAGCGGCGACTCAGTCCTTCGGAGCGTCCTTCGCCCGCTCGAGGGCCTTGGGCAGCAGCTTGACGACATCGACCTTCGCGTCGCCGGCACCCTCGTGCCGCGTGCCCACCACGACGATGCGGTCACCCTGGATCGCGAACACCCGCGCCCCATAGCGAGGCTCGTCCGATCCCGATGTCTCCTCATAGCCCAGCACGCCGGGGTCGAGACCGGTGAGAGGGGTGAACTCGCTCGGCTCACTCGCGGCGCACTCGGCGATCGCACCTTTGACGCGATCCAGTTCGGCTTCGAGAGAGCTGTAGTTGACGGACTTGCCGAGGGCGATCGAGCTGACGTAGTCGTCGTTCTCGAGGATGTACGAACGCCCGACGATCTCGGGCTTGTTGCCGATGATCAGACTGGCTTCGGCTTCCTTGATCTGACTGCACACCGACACCCACGGGATATTCGTGATGTCGGAGACCTTGCTCACCGACGGCAGGTCGTCCTCTTGCAGCACACCCTTCGCATCGTCATCGCCCCCACACGCCGCGAGGGTGCCACACAGGACCAGTGCCGCCACCATCCCGGCGCGCACGTCAGCCGCCGGCCGGCTTGTAGTAGTTGAGGAAGTCGTTCTTGTAGGACGTCTCGAGGTCCAGGTTGGTCGCATACTCATTGACCCCGTTCATGGCGCTCTGCGTGTACTGACTCATGTCCTCGGGCTTGATGTCGCCCGGGCTGATCAGGCTGCCGTTCTGGATCCACATGTCTGGCACCTCGTCGCGCGGGATGACCCCAGCGTCGACCAGAGCGAGGAAGGCGTTGACCTTGACCCGGCTCGCACCCTGCTCGGCGCGCGTCTCGGCCTTGTCGGTCGCACCTTCGGCCTCGGAGGCGAAGTGCTCCCCCGCGGCGTCAGTGCCGAGCTCGACCGCCTTGCCCCAACCGAAGTCGAGCGCCTTGCTGCCGAGCTCACCCACCTGCTCGGCGCCCGGCAGAGGCACGAGGCCGGCCGCCTCGCTCACGAGGTCGATGTACGCCTGTCGCTGTGCGTCTTGGTCCTCCGCGGCGCTGATCTCGACCTGCCCGACGGAGTACTCGGTGAACCCGGTCAAGGCCGAGGTGCGCTCCAGCACGTCACGCAACTCGGTGCGTACGCCCGGATCATCGGGGTCGAGGCCCAGTGCGACAGCGGCGTTGTTGAGCTGGGTCTGCTGGAACGCGCCGACCCCCTCAGCGATGCTCTGCATGCCGTCCTCGGTGCCCATGGCGACTTGCATGAGGGAGTCGAGGTCACCCTTGAACAGCTCCGGATAGTTCTCGAAGCTCCCGAAGTGCTCGAGATTGAACTCCACATCACGGGGCTTCCCGCTGTCCTCACCGTTGCGCAGCGCCTGGTCGACAGCCGGCATGTAGAACTTCAGCATCTCCGCGAGATAGGGCGACGCATCCTTGGCGTCCTCGGGGTTGAACCCGTCGTTGTCGGCGATGTTGTGGAGGAACGACGAGGCGATCGTCGTGGTCAGCTCCGCATCCTTGGCCAGGTTGTCGGCGTCGGTCGTGATGCCCTCCGCCGCCATCGTGATGCTCTTGAAGCCGTCCTCGGACCAGTCGCGGTCATTGAAGTAGAAGTCCTGCCGATCCTCGCTGTCGAAGAACCTGAGGCCGGCCGAAGGGTTGGCGGCGAAGTTCTGCATGATCGCGGCCATCGGGTCGTCGTACATCAGCTCGTCCTTCTCGACGAGCGGGCTGTAGCCGTTGTGGCTGTACCAGTAGGTCGCCTCCATGTCGCCGTCGTGCATCTGCTGCTCGAACTGGTCGAGGGTCGACGCGGCGCTCACCAGGAAGTCGTCGGAGTAGCCGTGCTCCTGCATCAGGAACGTCAGGATCGATGCGCCGTACATGCCCTGGGCGTTGGGGTACTTCTCCTGGAACGCCTGCTGCTCCTCATCGGTCAGCATCGGCGCGGTGGAGTAACGGACCATGTCGTCGGCGAACATCTGCGCATACGTGAGGCTCGAGCTGTACGGCAGGGGCCGGTTCTGCCAGGACTCGGAGTTGGAGGCCGTCGCCAGGCCGCTGCGCATGTGCTCCGCGAGGTCACGCAGCTTCTCCACGTCGAGCGCGCTCGAGCCCATGATCGAGGTGACGTTGCCGAGCACGCCGACCGTGCCGTCGGGTCCGAGGGTCTTGAACATCGAGCTCATGACATCCGGATCGTCCTGCTGGCCGGCAAGGATCTCGTTGAGCCGGTCGAGGTCGTCCTCGCTGGTCTTGTAGTCGACGTCGTTGAGCGCCTCGGCGAGCTCAGTGCCCAGCATGTCCTTGGCCATGTCAAGGGTGTCGAGCGCGACGTCGTAGCTCGCATGCCCGGTGTCGCCGCTGTCGAGCAGCACCGCGAGGTCATGGCGCACCTGGAGCTCGGGCTCCTGGTCGCGCAACCAGCGTGACTTCTTGCCCAGCTCACCGTCGGTCAGCGAGGGAAGGCCGACCGGCGTGCCGGACATGGCTCGCGAACGTTGGGCGTCGATGCCGTCGGCGAGGCTGGTGAGTGCCGTGATGGCAGACTTCAGCTTTGCGATGTCGATGTTGACCGTCGTCACGATGCCCCCCAAGGCGTCCACACTTCTGACGAGCAGACTAGCAAGCACGGACACCTGCAGGAGTCGGAGCGTGGACCGCTCAGCTCAGCGGGTGGCGAGGGCTCGTTCCTGGGCTGCGGACAGTGCTGTCGTGACGGCTTGGTCGACCGCCCTGGTCTTCTTGAGGCCCGGCACGGAGTAGATCAGTGACGTCATCTCGCCCGAGGTGCACATCTGCGCGGAGACCCCGGAATCCTTCTCACTGATGGGCACGAGCGTGATCGTCGTCGTGGCGCCCCGCTTCGCTCCGCCGATCTCGGCCAGCGTCGTGAACGCGTCACAGGCCTGCTTGCCGGTGAATTTCGAGGCGTTCGAGAGCAGCTTCTTGGCTCGCGCGAGCTCCTTCTTGTCATCGGCGGTCTTGACGTCGCCGGATGTCTCCAGCTGGTGCACGACCTGGGGCAGGGTCTTCGCCCAGGCCTGCGCGGGCAGCGTCGTGACCTGGATCAGTGCCGAGCTGGCCTGCCACCGGCACTGGCTGCTCTGGTCGCTCCCGCTCGTCGCGACGACCTGGTCGATCGCCGAGCCGACGAGCGCCTTGCGGTCGGCCGCGGTCAGGAATGAGCACGCCGGCTCGTTCGGGTCGACCGTCGCCTGCGGCGTCGCCGACGCACTGGGCGTGGGGTCGGCTGCCTTCGGGTCGCTGCCGCCGCCACTGCACGCGGCCAGCGACAACCCCGCCACCATGGTGACCGCCGCAGCTCGCAGGATCACAGGGCGATGCCGACGTACTTGGTCTCGAGGTACTCCTCGATGCCCTCGGCGCCACCCTCACGGCCGAAGCCTGAGGCCTTGACGCCGCCAAAGGGTGCGGCCGGGTTGGAGACGATGCCCTGGTTGAGTCCCACCATGCCGGTCTCGAGGCCCTCGTAGACCCGCACAGCCCGCGAGAGGTCCGACGTGAAGGCGTACGCGACGAGTCCGTACTCGGTGTCGTTGGCCATGCGCAGGGCGTCTACCTCCTCGGTGAACGTGAAGATCGGCGCGACCGGTCCGAAGATCTCCTCCTTCGCGAGCCGCGCCCCGAGCGGTACGTCCGACAGCACGGTCGGCGAGTAGAAGTAGCCCTCGCCGTCGGGCGCCGAACCGCCGGTCAGGACCGTGGCGCCCTTGCCGACCGCATCGTCGACGAGCTCGGCGACCTTGTCGCGCTGCTTGGCCTCGACGAGCGGGCCGACGTCGACGCCGTCCTCGGTGCCACGGCCGACGGACAACGCCTGCATCTTCTGGGTGAGCTTGCTGCCGAACTCCTCGGCGACCGACTCGTGGACGATGAACCGGTTGGCCGCCGTGCAGGCCTCACCGATGTTGCGCATCTTGGCGAGCATCGCGCCCTCGACCGCCTTGTCGATGTCGGCGTCGTCGAACACCAGGAACGGCGCGTTGCCGCCCAGCTCCATCGACACACGGAGCAACCCCTCGGCACTCTGCTCGACGAGCGAACGGCCGACCTCGGTCGAGCCGGTGAACGTCAGCTTGCGCAGGCGCGGGTCGCGGATCAGCGGCTCCATCACCTCGCCCGTGCTCTTGGTCGTCACGATGTTGAGGACGCCGTCGGGCAGGCCGGCCTCAGTCAGGATGTCGCCGAGCCGCAGCATCGACAGCGGGGTGAGCGCGGCCGGCTTGACCACCATCGTGCAGCCGGCGGCGATCGCGGGGCCGATCTTGCGCGTGCCCATCGCCAGCGGGAAGTTCCACGGCGTGATCATGAGGCAGGGCCCGACCGGCTGCTTGAGCGTCAGCAGACGGGTCGCACCGTTGGGGGCGACGGAGTAGCGGCCCGCGATGCGTACGGCCTCCTCGGAGAACCAGCGGAAGAACTCCGAGCCGTACGCGATCTCGGCCTTGGCCTCCTTGATCGGCTTGCCCATCTCGAGGGTCATCAACAGGGCGAGCTCGTCGGCGCGCTCGGTGATGATCTCGAACGCCTTGCGCAGGATCTCGCCGCGGTCCCGCGGTGGTGTCGCAGCCCAGTCGGTCTGTGCAGCAACGGCGGCGTCGAGCGCGGCCTTGCCGTCGGCGACGCTCGCGTCGGCCACCTCGACCAGGGTCTGGCCGTTCGACGGGTCCTCGACGGCGAACGTCTTGCCGCCCTCGGCGTCACGCCACTGGCCACCGATGAACAGCTGCGGGTGTACGGCGCCGACGACTTCCTTCTCACGTGTCTCGGTCATGCCGTCACCTCCATGAAAAGCCCACGATACGGAGGCGTCGGCATGACTGCTCTGATGTTTCGCTCGCTGCGCTCGCTCATGATGCCCAGCGTAAGACGGTCGTCCAGCCCCTGCCGTTCAGGCGATGCGGCGGGCGCGGAGCTTGTAGACGACGAACCAGACGATCGCGGCGACGACCGCGAGCACAAGGGCGTACTTGAGGTAGTTGCCGTACTTCTCGACCTTCTCCCAGTTGTTGCCGAGCTGGTAGCCGGCGACGATCCAGATCGTGTTCCAGATCAGGCTGCCGGCCGTCGTGAAGACGAGGAACCGCGCCACCGACATCTGCTCGACGCCTGCCGGGATCGAGACGAGGCTGCGGATCGCCGGAACCATCCGGCCGAAGAACACCGCGGCGGCGTCGTTGCGGGCGAACCAGGCCACACCCTTGTCGATGTCGCGCGCCGTCACGAGCGGGATCTTGGACAGCACGTGGCGCGTACGTTCGAGGCCGAAGACGCGCGAGATCCAGTAGAGGATCAGGGCTCCGCCCACCGAGCCGATCGTCGCGGCGATGATCACGGCGACCAGCCCGAAGTCGCCGCGCTCAGCGCTGAACCCCGCCATCGGAAGGGCCACCTCGCTGGGCAGGAACGGCAGGATCGTCTCGATCGCGAGCACCAGGCCGACACCCAGCAGGCCGATCGAACCCATGATGTCGGCGACCAGCCCGGCAAGTCCGGAGTCGGGCACGCTCGACGACTCGGTCATCAGGGTGGTCAGTAGGGTCACGGGCATGAGCGTATCCGTCAGGCTCAACCCGTACGTCGTCGTCGGCGGCCTCGCCAGTGTGGCATTGGTCGCGGGCGCATTCGCGTACGCAGGGGATGACGACCCGGTGAGCGGCGACGTCCCTTCGGCCACGCGGATCCACACCCCCACGAAGTCGCTCGACATCATCCGATCAACGACGCCGGCACAGTCCGCCGTCGGAGTCTCCGCACGCCTCTATGACGCCTCGCCGGTGGCGGTGCTCGCCGACGGTCGCGATCGGCGAGCCCAGAAGATCGCGATCACGACGGCCACGACCTTGGGGGTGCCGGTGTTGATTGACGATGCCAGTGCGCCGGCGGAGCTCAAGCGGCTAGGCGCGCGGCGCGTGCTGACGTTCGGAAAGACCCGTGCCGTCGAGGGTGCACGAGCTGTGCCGCTCGACCCCGCAGGCGCGGACGATGCCGTCTCGAAGCTGCGTGGCACCTTGGCCCGCCGCAACGATCGCCGCATCGACGCGATCGTCATCACCCGATCTCGTACGGCCAATGCCGCGGCCGTCGCCTCGGCACGCAATGCCGGCGCCGACGTCCTCCAGATCCGCGACGCGGACCCCCGCCGCAACACCGCCGTGGCCAAGGCCCTCGCGGCTCGCCCGGACACCCCCGTCATCGCGCTCGGCACGCCGTTCACGCGAGACTTCGCATACTCACTGGCTGTGGTCCGCAAGCGCATCGTCCAGCCGACCGGCGGCTACCTCGCCCTGCCGGGCAAGCACTACACCGCGATGTACGGCCATCCGGGCGTCCCGTCACTCGGCGTGCTGGGCGAGCAGGGCGTCAAGGCATCGATCAAGCGGGTCCAGCGGCTGGGGCGCAAGTACGAGCGCGTCGGCGGGGCTGAGTTCGTGCCGACCTTCGAGATCATCGCAACGGTCGCGTCGGGCGGGGCAGGCAAGGACAAGAACTACTCGGCGGAGTCGTCGATCAAGACGCTCACGCCGTTGATCGACGCTGCCCAGAAGGCCGGCGTGTACGTGATCCTCGACCTGCAGCCGGGGCGGACCGACTTCCTGACCCAGGCCAAGCGCTACCGCTCACTGCTCGAGCGCCCCCACGTCGGCCTCGCGCTGGATCCGGAATGGCGACTCAAGAAGAAGCAGAAGCACCTGCGCCAGATCGGCTCGGTGCAGGTTGCCGAGGTCAATCGCGTCGGCGACTGGCTGGCCGGGCTCACCCGTCGCAAGGCGCTGCCGCAGAAGCTGTTCGTCCTCCACCAGTTCTCGCTCTCGATGATCAAGCACCGCGGCCGGCTCGACACGAGTCATGCCGAGCTGGCGACCGTGATCCACGTCGACGGCAACGGACCGCAGGGCGCCAAGCAGGGCACCTGGAAGACGCTGCGCCGGAGCGCTCCTGACGGCGTGTACTGGGGCTGGAAGAACTTCGTCGACGAGGACCCGCACATGCTGACCGCCGAAGAGACGTGGAAGCAGGTCAGGCCACACCCGTCCCTGATCTCGTATCAGTGACTTGCTTCGCTGGTTGAGGTGCGAAGGCCGCCCGCGGCCGAAGCCTCGAAACCAGTCACGAAGCGCTGCGCGACGGCTGGGCTGGGTGGTCAGCTCACGGGGTTTCGACAGCTGGCGGCTTCGCCGCGCTTCGACTCAACCTGGGTTCGGCGCTCGCTCGCAGAGCTCGCTCGACCTCACCCAAAAAAATCACCGGCAGCCGCACCGGGCGGCTCGGCGTCGCGGGCCATCGGCGTGAAGCGCGAGTAGTGGCCCTGGAAGCTGACGGCGACCTTGTTGACCGGGCCCGAACGGTTCTTGGCGATGATGATGTCGGCCTCGCCGGGTCGCTCGGACTCGCCGGCGCCGTGCGCGTCGGGACGGTTGAGCAGCAGCACGATGTCGGCGTCCTGCTCGATCGAGCCGGACTCACGCAGGTCTGACAGCTGCGGGGTCTTGTCGGTGCGCTGCTCGGAGCCACGGTTGAGCTGGCTGATGGCGACGACCGGGAGCTCGAGCTCCTTGGCCAGCAGCTTGATCTGACGCGAGAACTCCGAGACCTCGACCTGGCGGTTCTCGACCCGCTTGCCCGACGTCATCAGCTGGAGGTAGTCGATCACGATCATGCCGAGGCCGTACTGCTTCTTGATGCGGCGCGCCTTGGAGCGGATCTCGGGCATCGTCATGTTGGGGCTGTCGTCGATCACGATCGGCGCGCTCTGCACGCGGGGCATCGCCTTGCTGATGGCATCCCAGTCGCGCTGGTGCATGCCACCGCCGCGCATGTGGGAGATGCTGACACGCGCCTCGGCCGAGAGCATGCGCATCGCGATCTCGGCGCCGGTCATTTCCAAGGAGAAGATCGCGCTGGGGATGCCGTGCCGGATCGAGGCCGACCGGCAGAAGTCGAGGCCGAGCGTCGACTTGCCGACACCGGGTCGGGCGGCGACGACGATCATCTGGCCTGACCGGAAGCCGGTCGTCAGCTTGTCGAGGTCGGGGAATCCCGACGGCACACCCGTCATCTGGCCGTCGCGGCCCTGGATCTCCTCGATCTCGTCGATCGTGAGGCTCATGAGCTCGGCGACGGACTGGTAGTCCTCAGCCTGGCTCGTGCCGTCGACGTCGAGGACCTCCGCCTGCGCGCGGTCGACGATCTCGGCGACGTCGCCCTGGCCGGCCTGTCCGAGCTGGGCGATGCGTTGGCCGACCTCGACGAGGCGCCGCAGCACGGCCTTCTCGCGGACGATGTCGGCGTAGAAGTCGACATTGGACGCGATCGGCACACCGGCGACCAGGGTGTGGAGGTAGGGGGCGCCACCGATGCGGCCCACGTCGCCGCGGCGCTGCAGCTCGGCGGCGACCGTGATCGCGTCGGCCGGCTCGCCACGGTTGGCCAGGTCGCAGATCGTGTCGAAGATCAGCTCGTGCGCGGGACGGTAGAAGTCGCGACCCTGCAGGATGTCCGAAGCCGGGTCGATGGCCTGCTTGCTGATGAGCATGGCGCCGAGAACGCTCTGCTCGGCGGCCAGGTCCTGTGGCGGAACGCGTCCGGAGCCGGGGTCCTCGCTGGGCCCTGGTGCAGCCTCGTAGAGGTCCGTCACGCTCACAGAACTATCCCCTTTCGCCCTTGCTTCACGGTAACGGTCGGTACTGCCATAACCCTGGAAGACGCCCTGGCCGATGGTGCCGACCCGTCACAGTAGGCCTGTCCGGGGCGCAATCACAGACAGCGCCACACAGGGGGTGTGTGCAACCTCCAGGAAGCTGTGGAAAACGCCGCCAACCATGTGCACAGTCCGTGGACGAAGGTGTGGACAAGCAGAAACCTTTGACACCGGGCAGCGCTCTGACCTGCACAAACGTGTGTGCACCCGTGTGGAGACAAAATAGTTTGGACCGGTCCGTCATCCACGGGTGCCTGTTCATACACTTGTCGACAAAACCCGTCACTTTGCCCCCACGACACCATCTGGTCACGTCCGGAAAGGCCTGAGATGCGCCTCTCGCGCGACGTCGACCGCAAGATCCTCCGCGTCGCGGTTCCCGCCTTCTTCGCCCTGATCACCGAACCACTCATGCTGCTCGCCGACACGGCGATCATCGGCCACCTCGGCACCCCGGAGCTGGGCGGCCTCGCCGCTGCATCGGTCGTGCTCGGGACGGTCGTGGGGCTGTGCGTCTTCCTGGCCTACGGCAGCACCGCCACGGTGGCGCGGCACCACGGCGCCGGCGACGACCGTACGGCTCTGGGCCTCGCGGTCAGCAGCTTGTGGCTCGCCGTCGGCCTCGGAGTCGTTCTCGGACTGGTCACTGCCGGCGCCAGCGGGCCGTTCACCGACGCCCTGTCGAGCTCCTTGTCGGTCGCGGGATTCGCGCAGGACTATCTCCTCGTCTCTGCCCTGGCGCTGCCCGCGATGCTGCTGATCCTGGCCGCCACCGGCGCCCTGCGCGGTGTCCTCGACCTCCGGACGCCGCTGATTGCGACGATCGTGGCCAACGTCCTCAATGTCGTGCTCAACCTGACGTTCGTCTACGGATTCGACTGGGGCGTCCGCGGGGCCGCGGCCGGCACCGTGCTGGCCCAGTGGTTCGCCGCCACGTGGCTCGTGACGATCGTCGTGCGTCGGGCCCGCCGCGCGCGTGCCGCCACCCGTCCGCGTACGGCCGAGATCGTCGGCACGGCTCGCGTCGGCGTCCCTCTGCTGGTCCGCACGATCACGCTGCGTGCCTCCTTGGTCCTGGCGACGCT
Organism: Aeromicrobium sp. P2_G6; assembly: GCF_056403535.1. Classification (NCBI taxonomy): domain Bacteria; kingdom Bacillati; phylum Actinomycetota; class Actinomycetes; order Propionibacteriales; family Nocardioidaceae; genus Aeromicrobium; species Aeromicrobium sp. P2_G6. The sequence continues at coordinate 926,348 of NZ_JBFUFH010000001.1, forward strand.
CGTGGCCGCGCAGCTCGGCGACGTACCGCTCGCGGCCAACCAGATCGCAGGCGTCATCGTGACCTTCCTCGCCTTCGGGCTCGACGCCATCGCGATTGCGGGGCAGACCCTGACCGGTCGCTCCCTGGGCGCGGGCGACGCGGAGAGCACCCGCGCGCTGACCAACCGGATGGTCGGCTGGGGCGTCGCGACCGGTCTGGTGGCCGCCGTGCTGCTGGCGGCCGCCGCGCCCTGGTTGCCCGGGCTGTTCAGCTCCGACCCCGCGGTGCAGGACGCACTCGTGCCCGCGCTGCTCGTGGTGGCGGCGATCCAGCCCCTGTCGGGCGTCGTGTTCGTGCTCGACGGCGTCCTGATCGGCGCCGGCGACGGGCCCTACCTCGCATGGGCCGGCCTCGCTGTCCTCGCGGCGTACGCTCCGCTGGTCCTGGCCGTCGGGTGGACCGACGCAGGCCTCACCTGGCTCTGGGTGGCGTACGGCGGCTTCATCGCGGCCCGTCTCGTGACGCTGTGGCGTCGCCAACAGGGCACCACGTGGATGGTCCTCGGGGCGAGCCGTTCGGCAAACTGATGTCGTGATCACCGAGGAGTACGCACCTGGCCGGCTCGTTGACATTCACGGCGAGGGCCAAGAGGGTGTCGTGCTCCTGTGGCACGGACGCGGACCCAACGAGCGTGCCGCCCTCGCGCCGCTGGCCCGGCCCATCACGCTCTCGGGCGTACGCGTGCTGGCAGCGGACTGGGACTCGACGGCCACCGACAACGGCCGCGCTGACGTGCTCGGGTCGCTGGCACACGCGCGACGCGCCGCGGCCGACCTCGGCATCGACCCGCGCGATGTCGTGGTCGCCGGTTGGTCCCTCGGCGCGACCGCGGCGCTCAGTCTGGCCATCGCGCCCGGCGGTCCCAGCCACACCGTCCTGCTGGCTCCCGGCGACGGACCCCGGGCGGTCTCAGCAGTCACCGGTGAGCCGCTGCCGGCGGTGTTCCCGGCTCCTGCAGACGGGCGCACGATCGACATCCTGCACGGCAGCCGCGACGACATCTCCCACCCGGACCTGGTCCACGGTCTGGCCGCGCGGCTACGGGCGTCCGGCTGGGCGCCGACCGTGACGGAGCTGGCCGTCGACCACTCCGGCATCGTCGGGCTCGCCGTTGATCCCGAGACGCAGCGATACGTCGCGGCCCAGGACCCCATCACGCTCGAGGCGACCGAGCACGTCGTGGCCGCGATCGTCGCGGCGGCTACTGCTTCTTGGTGAAGCCGACGACGGTCCAGTCGGGCTGCTCGAACTGCGCGGCACCGTAGTTGACGAGTCCCTTGCGTACGGCGACGGCGATCGGAGTCACCGCGAGCGGTACGACAGTGGGATTGGCGAACACCCACTCGTCGAGCTTGGCGACACGCTTGAGCCTGAGCTTGTCGTCCAGGGTGCCGGTCGTGACGCCCCAGCCCTTGCCGAACCGGTCCTCGCTGACGCCGGTGTAGTTCTGGGGCGAGTCCGCGGGGTAGAACATCGACTCCGCCGCGCCGATCGGGAACGCCGAGCCGCGGCGTACGAACGTCACGATGTCGAAGTCGAGCGGGATGACGAACTGGTTGAAGAACTTGTCCGCAGGCACGCTCTTGACCTTGACGGCGATGCCGACCTTGCTGAGGTCCTTGGCGATCGTCGATGCCCGTCGCTGGTTGGCAGGTGTGTTGGCCGGCACCGGCATGACCAGCGTCAGCCGCGCGCCCTTGCGGGTGCGTACGCCGTCCGAACCCTTCTTCCAGCCCGCCTTCGTGAGCAAGGACTCGGCCTTGTCCGGGTCGTGGCCGATCGAGGCTGACGAGTCGACGTAGCCCTGCTGGCCCGGCACCAGCATGACGCTGCCCAGCGGCGTCGCCGGGGCGCCGAGCGGAGCCGACGACTGCTTGGCGATCGCGTCGCGGTTGATCGCGTGCGCGACCGCGCGACGCACGTTCGGATCCTTGAGCGGGCCGCGACCGCCGTTGAGGGTGACCTGCGACCACTCGACGCCGGCGGCGCGCTGGATCGAGGAGTCCTTGGCGGCCTTGGCGATCTTGTAGGTGTCGGCCTCGAGGTCGACCGCGTCGAGCCCGTCGGCCGCGAACGCCTTGGCCAGCACGTCAGGCGAAGCGACCTGGAACGTGATCTGCGACAGCTTGGGCTTCTCGCCCCACCATCGGGGGTTGGGCTTCTCGGTGATCGTGCCCTTGCGGGTGTCGATCGACGACACCAGGAAGGGGCCGTTCGACGAGATGGCCCTGGTGCGGAACCCACTGTTGAACATCTTGGCCGACGCCGAGACGTTGGCAGCGAGTCGCGGGTAGATGTAGAGCGGCCATTCGGCGTTGGGCCGCTTGAACGTCACGGTGTAGTCGAATTTCGTCTTGCCCTGCTCGACCGACTTGATGTCGTCGTATCCCTCGGTCGACGCGACCTCGTAGTCGTCGTCAGAGCCGTTGAGGGCCTTCCAGTACGCCTTCATGTCTGCGGCGGTGATCGACGTGCCGCCCTGCCAGACCGCACGGGGATTGAGCCGCACCGAGATCGTCAGCGGATCGGTGTCTGCGACCTTGATCGACTCGGCGTAGTCGTGGTCGACCTGCCAGCCGCCGTTCGCCGTGATCCGGACGGCGCCGCCGACGGTCGGGGCGAGGATGCGAGCGGCATCGGTGTTGACCGCGTCGGGGTGCTGGGGATTGAAGTTGCCGGGGATCGCCGGCGTGCCGAGTCGCAGCGAGCCGCCCTGGGCAACCTTGTCGCGACCGGCGACCTGCCACGACGTGTTCTTGAGCGTGGCGTCGGCGGCGGACGTCGTCGCCGACGGCTGGTCATCCGATGACGTCTGCGAACAGCCGGCAAGCACGAGGCTTCCGGCTAGCAAGGCGATGGGGGCCGCGAGATTCCGCATGGTCGAGTAGCGACCACCTCGGCGGGCCAGGGAACCCCTGGTCCTGACCCGCCTGAGGTGGACTACTTGGACGCGACGACGTTGAGCTTGACCTGCGCGCTCACGTCGGGGTGGACGCGTACGGACACCGTGTGGGCGCCGAGCGACTTGATCGGGTTGCCGACCTCGATGCGACGCTTGTCGACCTTGGCACCGACCGCGGCCAGGGCCTCGGCGATGTCGGAGACCGTGACGGCGCCGAACAGGCGGCCACCGGCACCGGCGTTGACCGAGACGTTGATCGGGTTGGCCTCGAGGTTGCCCTTGATGCTCTGGGCTTCTTCGAGGTCGTGGACCGCGTGCGCCTCGCGCGCGGCCTTGATCGACTCGACCTGCTTGGCAGCGCCCTTCGACCAACGGATGGCGAAGTTGCGCGGCAGCAGGAAGTTGCGGCCGTAGCCGCCCTTGACCTCGACGATGTCGCCGGGGGCTCCGAGGTTGGTGACCTCGTGGGTGAGGATGAGCTTCATCAGAACCTCCTTAGCGGCTGGTCGAGGTGTAGGGAAGCAGAGCCATCTCGCGGGCGTTCTTGATGGCCTTGGCGATGAGACGCTGCTCCTGGACGGTGACACCCGTGACCCGGCGCGCGCGGATCTTGCCGCGGTCCGAGATGAACTTGCGCAGAAGCGCGGTGTCCTTGTAATCGATTTCGGTGACCTTGGCCGCGGTGAGCGGGTTGCTCTTCTTCTTCGGCTTCCGGACTACTGGCTTTGCCATGTTGCTCCTGAACTTGATGCTGACGTGTGTTTAGAAGGGGGGCTCGTCGGTCGTGCCGGCGTTGCCGCCCCAGGCGTCAGACCCACCCTGTGCCGCGGGCTGCGTCGACCACGGGTTGCTCTGCGCAGCTCCGCCGCCACCGGCGTTGCCGCCGCCGCCCTGGCCGCCACCGAAGTCGCCACCGCCGGAGCGGTTGGCCTTGGTGACCTTGGCAGTGGCGTAGCGCAGCGAGGGGCCGATCTCGTCGACATTGATCTCGACGCTCGTGCCCTTCGATCCGTCCTGGCGTTCGAAGTTGCGAATGCGCAGGGCGCCCGTCACGATGACGCGCTGACCTTTCTGCAGCGACTCCGCGACGTTCTCAGCCAGCTGACGCCATGCGGCGCAGCGGATGAACAGCGCGTCGCCGTCCTTCCACTCGTTGGTCTGGCGGTCGAACGTACGAGGCGTCGACGCAACGGTGAAGTTGGCAACCGCGGCGCCCGAAGGAGTGAACTTGAGCTCCGGGTCGTCGGTGAGGTTGCCGATGACGGTGATGACGGTTTCGCCTGCCATGACGCAGCCTTTCGGGTTTGGGGTGTCTGACTCCAGTGAACCGCAGTGGTGCGACACCTTGCGAGGTCGCGTGCGGTCCTTGTGGACATCTCTGTCCTTGGGGTCGGGCCTACTTCACGTCGGGACGTGTGACCTTCGTACGCACAACCGACTCGTTGAGCGTGAGCTGACGATCGAGCTCCTTGACCGTGGCCGGCTCCGCCTGGAGCTGGACGACGGCGTAGATGCCCTCGTTCTTCTTGTTGATCTCGTAGGCAAGACGACGCTTGCCCCACACGTCGACGTTGTCGACGGAGCCGCCGTCCTGGCGCACGACGTTGAGGTACGTGTCCAGGCTGGGGGCGACGGTACGTTCTTCGAGATCAGGATCGAGGATGATCATGACTTCGTACGGGCGCAATGACATTCAGTCTCCTTCGGACTAAACGGCTACGGGGCCTCCGTAGCAGGAGTGGGCTGCCAACTGGCAACCGCAGAAGTCTACGGGAACACCGGCACGCGCGGCTAATCGTCCTGCGATCTCACAGGTTGCCGCTCTCAGATGTTGCGCTTCCAGACGACTTCCTCGTGGAGCTTGCGGCTGCGCCAGCCGTCAGGCGTACGCGTCATGGTGTGGTGATAGAGCCCGCCGATCTCGACGACCTTCTCGCCACCGGCGCCGTCTTCCATCGTCATCGGGTTGTGGAAGTACGCCGTCACGTCGGCCTCGTCGCCCCGGAGCTCGACGTCGACCTGTCCCAGCGTGTGCATCAGCTTGCGGAAGAACGCCGGGAGCACCTCGGCGAGCCACGGCTTGGCCTCCTCGTACGACCCGGCGATGCCGCCGGACTCGGTGTAGTCGATCTCGGCATCGGGCGTGAAGACCGTGTCGAGCCTGTCCCAGTCGAAGGTGTCGATGGCGCGCGTGTAGCGAATGAGCACGTCGCCGATCTCGATGCGGTCGCTGATCTCCTGAAGGTTCACATCAGCACTGTGGCAGAAAACAAGAACACGTTCTATATTTCGACAAGCTTCAACAACCGAAAAGAGTTCCGGATGCGATTCACCTACGCCGAGGCCATGACCCAGGCGAAGTACTACGCCCCGCTGGCCCAGGCCGCCGAGGCAGCCGGCTACACCTCGATGACCGTCGCCGACTCGTTGATCTATCCCAAGGAGTCGGACTCGAAGTACCCCTACACCGACACCGGCGACCGGGAGTTCCTCGAGGGCAAGGAGTTCATCGAGGCGATGGTGCTCTGCGCGCACCTGTTCGCGGTCACCACGACGCTGCGGCTCACACCGTTCGTGCTGAAGCTGCCGGTACGCCCGCCGGTGCTCGTCGCCAAGCAGGCATCGTCCCTCGCGTTCTTGTCGGACAACCGGCTGGGGCTCGGCGTCGGCATCTCGCCGTGGCCCGAGGACTTCGCCAACCTGCAGGTCGACTGGGCCCGGCGCGGCAAGCGGATGGACGAGTGCATGGACATCCTGCGCGGCCTGACGACCGGGGAGTTCTTCGGCTATCACGGCGAGTTCTACGAGATCGACGAGCTCAAGCAGTGCCCTGCGCCGACGGAGAAGATCCCCTTGCTGGTCGGCGGCCACGTCGACAACGCGCTGCGGCGTGCCGTGCGCAAGGGCGACGGCTGGATGCACGCCGGCGGTGACGGTGAGGAGCTCGACCGGCTGCTCGCCCGTTTGGCGGAGATCCGCGAGGAGGAGGGCGACACCCGCGACGACTTCGAGGTCCACGTCATCTCCTACGACGCGTACGACCTCGACGGCATCAAGCGCCTGGAGGACAAGGGCGTCACCGACTGCATCGTCGGGTTCCGGATCCCGTACATCAAGGGCCCCGACACCGAGCCCCTCGAGACCAAGATCAAGCACCTCGAGCAGTACGCGGAGAGCATCATCCACAAGATGTGACCCAGATCACATTCACAGATGTCCGATCGGGCCTGTTTCGGTCGTCCCCTGGGTGAGACGTTCACAGGGAACGTACGCCACCCGAAAGGCCCTGACATGACCCAGTACGCAGCACTCATCTACACCCATGACGGCGACTGGACGTCCCCCGAGGAGGCGGAGACGACCAAGGCGTACGCCGAGTTCAGCGAGAACCAGGCCGCCACGATTCGCGGCGGTGCGGCCCTCCACCCGACCTCGACCGCGACCGTCGTGCGGGTCCAGGGCGGCCGAGGCGGTGACGTCGTGACGACCGACGGACCCTTCGTCGAGGCACGCGAGGTCCTCGCCGGTTTCTACCTCATCGAGGCCGACGACCTCGACGGGGCCGTGGCGATCGCCTCCGAGATCCCCGGTGCCTGGGACGGCGCGATCGAGCTGCGGCCGGTCATCCAGTTCGACTGAGCGTGTCCGAGCCGTCGTCGGTCCTGGCCGATCTCGTGCGGGATGAGGGTCGTCGCGTCCTGGCGACCCTCATCCGTACGACCGGCAGCATCACGATCGCCGAGGACGCCGTCCAGGAGGCGGCGATCGCGGCCTTGGAGCACTGGCAGACCGACGGCATACCCGACAATCCGCGGGCCTGGCTGACCACGGTCGCCCGGCGCAAGGCGCTCGACACGATCCGGCGCGAGGCGGGACGGGGCGACAAGGAGGTGCGGGCGATGGACCTGCTCGGCGGCCCGAACGACGTCCCCGACTCCGTCGTCCGCGACGACCAGCTGCGCCTGGTCTTCACCTGTTGCCACCCGGCGCTCTCGCTGGCGACCCAGACGACGCTGAGCCTCACGACGCTGTGCGGTCTCAGCGTTGCCGACACGGCGAAGCTGATGCTCACGACCGAGGGAGCGATGGCCCGACGGCTCACGCGGGCGAAGCACAAGATCGCGGTCGCCGGCATCCCCTACCGGATCCCGCCCGCCGCCGAGCTCCCCGAGCGGCTCGAGGCCGTGGCGACGACGGTCTACCTGCTCTTCACCGCAGGGATCGCCGGCGGCGACGAGCCCGTACGCCCGCAGCTGTGCGACGAGGCGATCCGGCTCGGACGGCTCCTCGTCGAGCTGATGCCGGACGAGTCCTCCTTGCAGGGCCTGCTCGCCCTCATGCTGCTGACGGATGCCCGGCGGGTGACGCGTGCCGACGCCGAGGGCGAGCTCGTGCTGATCGCCGACCAGGACCGGTCGCGCTGGGACGCCAGCCGCATCGCCGAGGGCGCTGCGCTGGTCGAGGGCGCACTACGGCGATCCCGGCACCGGGCCGGACGGTTCGAGCTGGAGGCGGCGATCGCGGCGTGCCACGCGACAGCGAAGTCGTACGCCGAGACCGACTGGAGCGACATCATCGCGCTGTATGACCGGCTGCTCGAGCTGACGCCGACCGACGTCGTCCGGCTCAACCGCGCTGTGGCGGTCGGCGAACGGGACGGGGCGCAAGCCGGGCTCGACGAGCTCGACCAGCTCTCTGGCCTCGACCGCTTCCATCTGTGGCACGCCTGCCGGGCCGAGCTGCTCCTGCGCCTCGGCCGTACGAGCGAGGCTGCGGCAGCGTTCGACGCCGCGGTCGCCTGCGATCCTCCGGCCGCCGACCGCCGCCACCTGGAGCGTCGGCTCGCGGCGCTCGGTTGCTGACCAGGATGTCGGCACCTGTGGGGCGGGCAAGGGGCTCCGGAGGTACAGAAGCGCCGACATCTGGTCCAGCTACTCCGTCGTGATGGCTCTCAGCACGTTGAGCCTGGCCGCGCGACGGGCCGGCAGCACAGCTGCGAGCACGCCGACGAGCCCGGCAATGACGACGAACACCACCAGCCGCGTCCACGGGATCGCGAGGTCCGTGATGCCCTGGTCGGCGACCGCCTTCTGCAGCACGATGCCGAACAGCAGCCCGGCCGCGATGCCCAGCAGTGCTCCGAGGACCGCGATCGCGATGGCCTCGAGCCGCACCATGCGGCGCAGCTGGCTGCGGCTCAGGCCGACAGCCCGCAGGAGCCCGACCTCACGCGTACGCTCGATGACGCTCAGCGCGAGCGTGTTGACGATGCCGAGCACCGCGATGATGATCGCGAGCCCGAGCAGGGCATAGATCAGGTAGAGCAGCTGGTCGACCTGCGACCGCTGCGCCTTGGAGAAGTCGTCCTGGTTCTGCACCGTCACGGTCGGGAACGCCTTGGTGGCCTCCTCCAGGCGCTTGCCCAGGGCGGCCTGGTCGACGCCGTCACCCGCGTTGATCGCGATCGTGGAGTCGGCGCGTTGCACCTGTCCGGCCGTGATCGTCGAGAACGGCGTGATCGCGTTGGCGACGACATACGTGGACTTGTAGATGCCGACCACCGTGAGCGGCACCTTGCCGGAGGCGAAGCCGAGCTTGACGGTGTCGCCGACCTTGGCGCCCAACGAGTCCGCCTTGTCCTCGTTGAGCGCGATCTGGCCGTCCTCGAGGGCCGGCCCGCCCTTGACGTAGTCGATGTCGAAGATCTCGCCGAGTGCGCGGGAGTCGCCGGCCGTGATGTTGGTCCGGTCGCCGTCGATCTTGGCCGAGGCGACCTGGGTCGGCGCCACGGTCTTGACGCCGTCGACGGCCTTGATGTCGGTGGCGATCGCCGGCGAGAAGGGCTGGCCGATCGCGTTGGACACGAGGTAGTCGCTGGTGAACTCCTTCTTGACCCCGACGTCGATCGACTTGTTGATCGAGGCGCCCAGCACCGACATCGTCGTCACCAGCGCGAGGCCGATCATGAGCGCCGAGGCAGTCGCGGCCGTACGTCTGGGGTTGCGCAGCGAGTTCTGCGTCGCCAGCTGGCCGACCGTGCCGAACAACCGTCGGTAGACCCGGCCCATCGCGACCAGGACCGGCACGGCGAGCACCGGGCTCATCAGGGCGATCGCGATCAGGATCGCGAAGATGCCGAGGCCGACCTGGGACGCTCCCGACGAGCCCTCACCGATCAGCCCGGTCGTCAGCAGCGCGACGCCCAGGATCGCGAGGACCACGCCGACCACGAGCCGACGCCGGATGGAGCCTTCCGGGAGGGCCACGTCGTCGCGCATCGCGGCGACCGGCGCGATGCGTGATGCCCGGCGGGCCGGCAGGTAGGCCGCGAACATCGTGACGAGGACCCCCACGACGTACGAGACGACGGCCGTCTCCGCCTCGAAGATGAGCGGGCTGCCGGTGAGGTCGAGCCCGAAGTTGGCGAACAACGCGCGGAGGGCGGCCGCGAGTCCGAACCCGACGCCCAGGCCGAGAGTCGAGCCGATCAGCCCGACGACCGCGGCCTCGACCAGGACCGACCTCGTGACCTGTGGCCGGGAGGCGCCGAGCGCGCGCAGCAGGGCCAGCTCGCGGCTTCGCTGCGCGACGAGGATCGAGAAGGTGTTGATGATCAGGAAGGTCCCGACCACCAGGGCGATCGCGGCGAAGATCAGCAGGAACGTGTTGAGGAACCCGAGGACGGTGTTGACGATGCTCTTGACCTCGTCGGCGACCTTCTTGCCGGTGATCGCCTCGGCGTCCTTGGGCAGGAGCGGCTTGACCGCGTTGACGACCTGTTGCTGGCTGACGCCGTCCTCGGCTGTCAGCCCGATGCTGGTGTAGGCGTCCTTGCCACCCAGGAACAGGTCCTGCGCCGTCCGGGTGTCGAAGAAGACCAAGCTCGCACCGGCCAGGCCGCCGCCGGTGAACTCCGCATAGCCGACCAGGGTGGCCTCGAACCTCGGCTGGTTGCCGGCGGTGACCATCTTGACCGTGTCGCCGATGGCGTAGCCGGCCGACTTGGCTGACTTCTCGTCGATCGCCACCTCTCCGCCGCGGGGCGCCCGGCCCTTCGCGATCCGCACCGACGTGTCGCCATTGGCGTTGGGGGCGTCGCTGAAGTTGAACGAGAGTGTCGGCGCGCCGGTGCCGCCGAGCAGCTTGCCGTTCTTCTTGACGACGAACAGTCCCTGCCCGTCGACCGACCCGTCGGCGCGAGCCACACCTGGCGCGTCCGCGAGCTGCGGCACGAGCGACGCCGGGATCGTCCGGTTGTCGATGTTGATCGCGTCGGTGAACCCGCCACTGGTGTCGAGGCCGGTCAGTCGTACGGTCGCGTCGCTGACCGAGCCGTTGACGATGTTGTCGAAGCTCTTGCCCATCGTGTCGGTGAAGATCAGCGAGCCCGACAGGAACGCGACGCCGAGCACGATCGCGAACGCGCTGAGCAGCAGCCGCAGCTTGCGGGCGAGGAGGTTGCGCAGCGTGACCCGCAGCATTCAGGACTCCAGGGCGCGCGTCTGCAGCGCCGTCATGTGCTCGAGCACCGAGTCGGCCGTCGGCGACCGCATCTCGTCGACGACCAGGCCGTCGGCGAGGAAGATGACGCGGTCGGTGTAGGACGCGGCGATCGGGTCATGCGTCACCATCACGATGGTCTGCCCGAACTCGGTCGCGCTCCGGCGCAGGAAGCCCAGCACCTCCGCACCGGAAGTCGAGTCGAGGTTGCCGGTCGGCTCGTCCGCGAACACGATCGACGGGCGGCTGACCAGTGCACGGGCGCAGGCGACGCGCTGCTGCTGGCCGCCGGACATCTCGTGCGGGCGGTGGCGAAGCCGGTCGCGCAGCCCGACGGTGTCGATCACGGTGTCGTACCAGCCCTCGTCGGGCTTGCGGCCGGCGATCGACAGCGGCAGGAGGATGTTCTCCTCCGCCGTCAGCGTCGGCACGAGGTTGAACGCCTGGAACACGAAGCCGATCCGGTCGCGTCGCAGCTCGGTCAGCGCCTTGTCCTTGAGGGTCGCCAGCTCGATGTCCCCGACCTCGACATTGCCGCTCGTCGGGGTGTCGAGGGCCGCCATGCAGTGCATCAGGGTCGACTTGCCGGAGCCGGACGGGCCCATGACGGCGGTGAACTCGCCGCCATACATTTCGACGCTGACGCCGTCGAGCGCCCGGACCTCGGCGTCGTCCTTGCCGTAGACCTTTGTCAGGTCGGTCGTCCGGGCGGCGACCGTGCGGGTGGGTGCCTCGGTCATGGGATCTCCTGATCGATGGGTTGGTGCGTCGCGGTAGGTCAAACCTATCGGCGCCGGCCGGTCACGTCGGTGGGTGAAAGTCCTGTCCTGACCCTGACATCCGTCACGACCTCACGGGTCGGTGAGTACGGTCGTGGGGTGGACTTCGAGATCGTGTCGCTGCTGGTGTCGCCCGTGCGCCGCTACGAGGGCCGACCGGCGGACGGTCCTGATCCGTACGACATCGGGGACGAGCTGGTCGAGTCCGTACGCGTGCGGGCGCACAAGGGCCTCGTGGGCGATCGCTACTTCGGCACGCGGTTCGCGTTCGCCGCGATGACCCTGATCGCGGCGGAGAGCATCGAGCAGCTCGAGCGTGACATCGCCGCGGACGGGCTCTTCCCGCTCGCGAACACGCCGTTCGATCCGGCCCTGGCCCGGCGCAACCTGGTCACCCGCGGGCTCGATGTCGACGCCCTCGCGCGTACGACCTTCACCCTCGACGCCGGCCATGGGCCGATCCGGTTCCGGTCGATGACGCCGGCCAACCCGTGTGCGTGGATGAACACGGTCTACGCACCGGGCGCACACAAGGCGCTTCGTGGACATGCCGGCATCCGCTGCGAGCCGCTCGACGACGGCGAGCTGTCGGTCGGCCCGGCGACAATCGCCGACATCACGCCGATCCCGCCCGAGGAGCTGACCCGCCGCATCAAGTCCGCCCCGACGGTCTAGCCGCCGCGGTTTACCAGGAGAACGTGGTAAACCGCCACTTCACCAGGCAAATCTGCCCGGAGGAGTGGCGGCTTGCCCGGAGAAGTCCGAGGTCAGACGTCGGAGCTGGCCGCCCAGATGTTGATGCCGGCCTCGACGGCGTACGAGTCGATCTCGGCAAGCTCCTCGTCGGTGAAGTCGAGGCGTTGCGCGGCCTTGAGGTTCTCGTCGAGCTGCTCGACCGACGAGACGCCGATCAGCGCCGAGGTCACGCCACCGGGACGAAGCGTCCACGAGATCGCCATCTGGGCGAGGGTCTGGCCGCGCTTCTTCGCGATCGCGGCGAGACCCTTGAGGCGCTTGCGGTTGTCCTCGTTGGCCATCGACTGGTTGAACGAGCCGCGCTTCTGCGACCGCTCAGGGTCGGCACTCTCGACGTACCGGTCCGACAGCAGGCCCTGCGCCAGCGAACCGAAGCCGATCGAGCCGACGCCGTGCTCGTCGAGAACGGTCGTCAGTCCCTCCTCGATCCAGCGGTTGATCATCGAGTACGACGGCTGGTGGATCACGATCGGCGTGCCGAGGCTGTTGGCGATCGCGACCGCCTCAGAGGTGCGCTCAGGCGAGTACGACGAGATGCCCGCATACCGAGCCTTGCCCTGGCGGACGATAGCGTCGAGCGCACCGATGGTCTCCTCAAGCGGCGTGCCCGGGTCGGCGCGGTGCGAGTAGAAGATGTCGACGTGGTCGACCGACATGCGCGCGAGTGACTCCTCGAGGCTTGCGAAGAGGTACTTCCGCGAGCCGAAGTTGCCGTAGGGTCCCGGCCACATGTCGTAGCCGGCCTTGGTCGAGAGGATCAGCTCGTTCCGGTACGCCTTGAAGTCCGTGCGCATCATGCGCCCGAAGTTCTCCTCCGCCGAGCCGTACGGCGGGCCGTAGTTGTTGGCCAGGTCGAAGTGCGTGATGCCGTTGTCGAAGGCGTGGCGCAGCACGGCGCGCTGGTTGTCGAACGGGAAGTTGTCACCGAAGTTCCACCAGAGGCCCAAAGACAGCGGCGGCAGGAACAGGCCCGAGCGGCCGACCCGGCGATAGTCCCAGTGCGTGTAGCGATCCTCCGCGGCGACATAGGGGCGGTGGATCTCGGGAACAGGGTCGGCGAACGAGGCGCTGTCGGTCATGGCACCACGCTAGTCCGCTGCGAAATGTCGTCACCAGGTCGTACGTTCGGGGCATGGTCGACCAGGTCATCGAGCTCCGCCAGTACACCCTCAAGCCGGGCACCCGTGACGGTTTCATCGAGCGATTCGAGCGCGAGTTCCTGGACACTCAGGAGGCCGTCGGCATCCATGTCCTCGGCACGTTCATCGACCTCGACGATCCCGACCGGTTCGTGTGGTTCCGCGGCTTCGCGTCGCTCGGCGAGCGAGCCACATCGTTGGCGGCGTTCTACGGCGGGCCGGTGTGGGCCGCGTGGGGTGACGAGACCAACGCCGACCTGGTCGACTCCGACGACGTGCTGATGCTGCAGCCGCGCCCGGGCAAACCGGGCATGCCGGTGTCCGTGTTCGGCGAGCTCGCCATCCGGGTGTGGGCGGTCAGCTCCGACGTCGAGGATTCCGCGCTCGTCGCGGCGATCGATGCCGGAGGCGGAGATGTGCTGCTGACCCACCCGGGTCCCAACGACTTCCGGCTGCCTGTTCGCGACGATCGCGTGATCGTGGCGCTCGGCGGTGACGGCCTGCCGGGAGACGAGCTCCAGCGGCTGCGGCTCGCACCGACGACCCGCAGCGTGCTGCGCTGATCAGAGCAAGCGTGCGACCGCCAGCACGACAGGCTCGGCGACTCCGGCCCACGTGCCGGTCAGCACCTCGTCGCCCTCGGGCGCCGTGCCGTCGAGCACGCGGCGGACCTCGAGCCCGACCGGCGGGACGTGCGACCCGCTGCCGCTGCCCTTGACCCGAACGGCCGGCTCCGCGATCTCGGTGTGGCCGTCGGCGAACTCCCGGACGAGCTCGGCCTGGGTGCCCCCGGTCAGGATCGTCGCGGCGAGCACCGCCTGATAGACCGGGTCGCCGATCGCGTCATAGATCCAACGAGGACCCAGCACGGTGTGGTCCATCGTGCCGACCAGGAACGAGTCGGCGCCATCGAGCGGCGCGCCGCGATAGGTCCACGGCACCTGAAAGGTCGGCCCGTCACCAGCACGTACGAGGTGGGTCTCCATGCCGACCTCGCCGTGGGGGTCGTCGAAGCGATAGGAGCCGAGGTGCTGCAGCGCCGAGACGTCCCCGCTGAACCACGGCTGGGTCGGCAGCCAGGTCGCGAGCAGCTCGGGCTTGGTCGGGGTGATGTCGGCATCGCCGTGCAGGATCGCCATGACCCGAACCTATCGGAGCCACCTGACACGATGGCCCCATGCAGATCGTGGTGCTCGATGACTACCAGCAGGTGGCGGCGACGCATGCCGACTGGGACTCCCTCGGCGCCGAGGTGACCTTCCTCGACCGCCACCTCGAGGGTGCCGACCTCGTCGCGGCACTCCAGCACGCACAGGTCGTCGTCGCGATGCGCGAGCGTACGCCGATCACCGCCGAGCTCCTGGCCCAGCTGCCCGCGTTGCAGCTGATCGTGACGACCGGGCGACGCAACGCATCGATCGACGTCGCCGCAGCCCGCGAACGCGGCATCCCGGTGTGCGGCACCGGCGGGCTCGCCTCGTCGACGGTCGAGCACACCTGGGCGCTGATCCTCGCGGCGGTGCGGCACATTCCGGCCGAGGACCGGTCGATGCGCGACGGTGGCTGGCAGAAGACCGTCGGCACCGGCCTCGCCGGCGGCACCCTCGGCGTCATGGGCCTCGGCCGGCTCGGCTCACGGGTCGCAGCGATCGGTCAGGCGTTCGGGATGGAGGTCGCGGCCTGGTCGCAGAACCTCGACGCCGAGCACGCCCGGTCCCTCGGCATACGCCCGGTGTCCAAGGCCGAGCTGATGGCCGAGTCCGACGTCGTGACGATCCACCTGGTGTCGAGCGCACGCACGCACCACATCGTCGGCGAGGCAGAGATCGCCGCGATGCGCCCCACCGCGTACCTGGTCAACACCTCGCGCGGGCCGCTCGTCGACACCGCGGCACTGCTGGACGCGCTGCACGCGGGGCGCATCGCCGGTGCCGCGATCGACGTCTACGACACGGAGCCGCTGCCCGCCGAGGACCCGCTGCGCACCGCACCTCGTACGGTACTGACGCCGCACCTCGGCTACGTGACCGTCGACGGCTACGACGTGTTCTTCCGTGAGGCGGTCAAGGACATCGCGGCCTGGCAGGCGGGTGCGCCCGTCCGGGTGCTCGATTAACGCAGACGAGTGATCTCGACCTCGACGAACAGCTCGGAGCCGCCCGCCGTCGAGAAGATCCCGCGCAGCGGCGGGCTGTCGCCGTAGTCGCGTCCCTTCGCGACCACGACGTGGCGTGGTCCGGGGGTGATGCCGTTGGTCGGGTCCCAGCCGACCCACTCGCCGTCCCACCACTCGATCCACGCATGTGACTCGCCCGCGATCGACTCGCCGATCACCGGATCCGGCGATGGGTGGAGGTAGCCGGAGACATATCGCGCGGGGATGCGCGCCTCGCGCAGCACGCCGAGCGTCAGGTGGGCGAAATCCTGGCACACGCCGTTCTTGCTGTCCCATGCGTCGGCGGCGGTCGTCGTGACCTCGGTGCTGCCCGGCAGGTACTTGACCCGGTCGTGCAGGAAGCCGGCCGCGGCCAGGGCGTACTCGCCGGGGGTCGCGGCGTCGGCGCGGATGGGCGCCAGCTCGGTCAGCAGGGACGGTGCCGGCGCCACCCAGGAGGAGAGCTCGAGGAACTCGCAGTACTCGTCCTGCACCGTGAGCAGGTCGTCCCAGGACGCCGAGTGTGGCCGGGGCGGGTGCTCCTGCGTCTCCACCGTCGCCGTCGCCACGACCGTCAGGTCGGTGTGCGGGTCCTGCACCTCGAACGACGTCACGGTCGTGCCCCAGTAGTCGCGGTACTCATAGCTCCACGGCGTCGGCGTGATCTCGAGGCGCGAACGCAGGACGTACTGCTCCGACGTCGTCATCGGCGTCATCCGTGCCTCGTTGAACGACGCGGCCGCGCCTCGCTCGTAGTGGTAGCCCGTCGTGTGCCGGATCCGCATCTGCATGTTCACAGAAGGACGCCTCCGCTCCAGGTGTGCTCCTCGTACTCCGCGAAATAGCGCGCCGTCACCGCATCGCTCGCGGCGGCGCAGCTGCGTTGCAGCCGCTCCATCTCGACCGGCAGGTCGAACACGATGTCGGCGAGCGGGCGGTACTCCAGCTCGGTCCGGGCCCGGCCGAGCAGTCGCTGGGCCTCGTCGCTGAAGCCCGTACGCTGGCCGCTTCGCTCGAGCTTGGTCAGCGCCTTCTCGGCCTGCGCCAGCGACGACACGATCGAGCGCGGGAACCAGCGGTCGAGCAGCAGGAACTCGGCGGCCTGGCGGTCGGCCTCGATGCCGCGGTAGGCGCGGATGAACGACTCGTACGCTCCACAGGCTCGCAGCGTCGTGGGCCAGGCGACCTGCGGTCCGGACGCCAGCGCTGCAGTCGACAGGAGCCGAGCGGTCATGTCGACCCGCTCGATGCTGCGGCCGAGCATGTAGAACTGCCAGCCCTCGTCGCGAGTCATGGTCGAGTCGGCGATGCCGGAGATCATCGCGGTGCGGTTGCGCACCCACGCGAACATGTCGGGCGATCGCATCGCCCGGGCAGTCGGCAGGCCGCGCCACGTCGTGTTGATCGCGGCCCAGATGTCGGTCGAGAGGGTCTCGCGGGCACGGCGCGCGCTCTCGCGCGCGGCGCCGATCGCTGCTGCGATCGAGACCGGCGAGTCGGCGTTGTGCGCCAGCAGGTCGAGGATCATCCAGCGGTTGGGGTTGCCGGTGTAGTCCTCGACGCCCATGACCGAGAGGAGCTGCTCGCACGACGTGCGCTCGTCCATGCCGGGGTCCTCGATCAGCACCTGCATCTGGACGTCGAGGATGCGGGCGGTGTCGTCGGCACGCTCGAGGTAGCGGCCGATCCAGAACAGCGACTGCGCGATGCGGCTCAGCATGGCGTCGCCTCTGGTGGTTTCGAGGCTTCGGCCGCGGGCGGCCTCCGCACCTCAACCACCGGTGGTTGAGGTGCGGAGCGAAGCGGAGCCTCGAAACCACCCTCACGGCTCTGTTGCTGTTGCTGCTGCTCCTGCTCCTGCACGTGGACATCTTTCGTGCCGCCGTCGATCGCCGGACCGGCGGACTGCGTCGTGCCGGCGACGCGGCTCGCGGCGGGTGCGCCCTCGCCCTCGTCCTCGGGATCGGTCGGACTGGCCAGGACCCAGGTGTCCTTCGACCCACCACCGCGGCTCGAGTTGACGATCAGCTCGCCCTCCGGCAGCGCGACGCGGGTCAGCCCGCCGGGCAGCACGAAGACATCGTCGCCGTCGTGCACCGCGAACGGACGCAGGTCGACGTGGCGCGGGCGTATGCCGTCCTCGACCAGCGTCGGCACGGTCGACAGCGAGACGACGGGCTGGGCGATCCAGGCACGCGGGTCGAGCAGGATCTTGCCGCGCAGCTCGTCGAGCTCCTCGCGCGAGGCGGCCGGCCCGATCACGATGCCCTTGCCCCCGGACCCGTCGACCGGCTTGAGCACGAGCTCGTCGAGGCGGTCGAGCACCTCTTCGCGCTGCTCCGGCTCGCCCATCCGCCAGGTGTCGACGTTGCGCAGGATCGGCTCCTCCGACAGGTAGTAGCGGATCAGGTCGGGCACGTACGTGTAGAGCAACTTGTCGTCGGCGACGCCGTTGCCGACCGCATTGGCGATCGTCACGTGTCCGGCCCGCGCGGCGTTGATGATCCCGGGGACGCCGAGGGCCGAATCGGCGCGGAACTGCACGGGGTCGAGGAAGTCGTCGTCGATGCGCCGATAGATCACGTCGACCGGCTCGAGGCCGTTGGTCGTACGCATCAGGACCCGGCCGGACCGGCACACGAGGTCGCGGCCCTCGACGAGCTCGACGCCCATCGTGCGGGCCAGCAAGGTGTGCTCGAAGTAGGCCGAGTTGTAGACGCCCGGAGTCAGGACGACGACGGTCGGATCGTTGACGCCGGCCGGCGCCGCCTTGCGCAGCGCTGCGAGCAGCTGCCGGGAATACTGCGACACCGGGCGGATCCGATGGTCGGCGAACACCTCGGGCAGCGCCGCCGAGAGTGCCCGGCGGTTGGTCATGACGTACGAGACGCCGGACGGCACGCGGACGTTGTCCTCGAGCACGCGGAAGTCGCCGTTGCCGTCACGGATCAGGTCGACCCCGGCCACGTGCACGCGTACGCCGTTGGCGGGCTCGAGCCCGGCGACGACTCGGTGGAAGTGTGGCGAGGTCATGACCGTGGCGCGGGGGACGACGCCGTCCGCGAACAGCTCGCCCGAACCGTAGGCGTCTGCGAGGAATGCCTCGAGTGCGAGCACCCGCTGGCGTACCCCGCGCTCCACGTGCTCCCAGTCCTCGGCCTCGATCAGCCGGGGGACGATGTCGAGCGGGAACGGTCGCTCCTCGCCGGCGACGCCGAACGTGACGCCCTGCTCGAGGTAGGACGAGGCGAGCGAGTCGGCCCGCAGCCGAATCTCCTCGGCGCCCATCTTCTCGAAGGACTCATGGACCTGGGTGTAGTTGGACCGGACCTCGGCGTCCGCGAACATCTCGTCGAACCCCGCGACGGGTCCGTATCCGTCGAAGAGCTCGGGGATGTCCACGCGGTCTACCGTAGGACAGATTTGCTAACGGCGTGTTTCCGCCCCGGCCGCTCGCCCGGCCGAGGCGGTGTTGACCTAGTGCGCCGGACCCGCAGGCTGGTCGGCCTTGGCCGGCAGGAGCAGCGAGAGCGCGATGACGACCGCTCCAAACACCGAGCCGGCGATGAACGCCCACTGCAGTCCTCCGACGAAAGCCTCGTTCGCCGTTGACCCGCCAGACACGAGGCTCTCCGAGCGGTTCTCGAGAATCACGACGAGGGCCGCGGTCCCGACTGCACCGGCAACCTGCTGCAGGGTGCCGAGGATCGAGCTGCCGTGCGAGTAGAGCTCAGGCGGCAGTGCGCCCAGACCAAGGGTGAACACCGGAGTGAAGATCGACGCAAGGCTGACCATCAGCAGGATGTGCAGGCCGAGGAGCAGCGCGTACGGGGTGTCGGCGTCGATGACGCGGCTCATCGTGAACAACGCGGCGACCATGAGGACGGAGCCGGGGATCACGAGCGGCCGAGCGCCGACCTTGTCGTAGAGGGCGCCGACGCGCGGGCCAAGGAGTCCCATGGCCAGCCCGCCCGGCATCACGAGGAGGCCGGTCTGGATCGCCGACAGTCCGCGCAGGTCCTGCAGGTAGAGCGGCAACAGGATCATCGAACCGAGGAACGCCATGAAGGCGGTCGACATCAAGGCCAGGGTCACGGTGAACGTGCGGTGCTTGAACGCCCGCAGGTCGAGCAGCGGGCTGCCGACGCGCTGCAGGCGCAGCTGCCAGAACGTGAACAGTGCCACCAGAGCGGTGCCGGCGCCGATCAGCAGCGTCAGCTGGCCAGTGCTGCGGGCGCCGACCTCGCTGAGACCGTAGACCAACGCACCGAAGCCGAGCGCAGCGACGACGACGCTGAACCAGCTGACCGGTGCGGTGTTGGTCTCGCCGACGCTCTTGAGGTGGCGCAGGCTGAGCACCGAGACGATGGCCGCCACGGGCAGAACGAAGGCGAAGATCAGTCTCCACGAACCGAGCTGCAGGATGAGCCCGGACAGAGCCGGACCCATGGCCGGCGCGACCGAGATCGCGAGCATCATATTGCCCATGACCCGGCCCCTGGCCTGCTCGGGCACGACCGTCATGACCGTGGTCATCAGGAGCGGCATCATCACCGCGGTGCCCGCAGCCTGAACCGCGCGCCCGACCAGCAGCATCTCGAAGATCGGCGCCGTGCCGCAGATGATCGTGCCGATCCCGAACGTCGTCATCGCGATCGTGTAGGCGGCGCGGGTGGTCACGCGCTGCAAGAACCAGCCGGTCACCGGGATCACTGCGGCCATCGTCAACATGAAGATCGACGAGATCCACTGTGCGGTGCGCGCCGTCACGTCGAAGTCGGCCATGAGGCGCGGCATCGCGTTGATCATGATCGTCTCGTTGAGGATCACGACGAACGTCGCGGCGACCAGGAGCTTGATGACGAGTGGGGTCTTGCCCGTGTCAACCGTCTGGTCAGGAGCTGGGCTGAACTCGGCCTCGAACTCCTCGAGCTCGGCGCCTGTCGACGCCTCGGGCGTCCCCTCTGTGTGAGCGGTCATGGCTGGTCCTTTGATTCGGTGTGCTGGGGGCCGGTCGACCACCCTCATCAATACGACGAATGTGTAGTCACCATTTCGACATTCGGGTCAGACATTTTTTTGACCGACGCACATCGGCCGCCAACCCATGCCGCTCTGCGCGTGTCCCGCGAAGCGACACTGGGTTGAGATTCGACTTCTTTTGGAGCATTTGCCTGTGCCACCGGATACGCTTTCGATCAGAAAGGGGCCAGCGATGGCGGAGTCGTACGTGTTGGTGCTCAACGCAAGCTACGAACCGCTGCAGCGTGTCTCGATACGCCACGCTATCAAGATGCTCGTGCGTGAGGTAGCCGTCATCGAGGAGGAGGCCGGCGGCTCTTTCGGCCCATTCCCGGTGCCCAAGGTGCTGCGGCTCGTCCGCTACGTCGTGACCCGTTGGATGCACCGGCGCTCCAACCTGTGCACCAAGAGCGCGATCAAGGCCCGCGACAAGATGTGCGCCTACTGCGGTGGTCGGGCCGAGACGGTCGACCACATCGTGCCGCGCAGCCGCGGCGGGACGCTGACGTGGGACAACGCCGTCGCCGCGTGCATCAAGTGCAACCACCGCAAGGCCAACCGCACGCCCGCCGAGGCAGGCATGACTCTTTTGGTCACCCCCAGGCAACCCAGGTTCATCGTCGTCGCCTAGATCAGTTCACCGCGTCACCCGACGCAACCCACGCGTCAGCGGGCGCAACCCACGCGTCAGCGGGCGCAACCCACGCGTCAGCGGAGGTAGGGATCTACAGGCCCACCGACTCGTAGATGTCGTCGAGGGCGTCGAGGTAGGCGCCTTGGTCGTCGCCGACCTTCTTCTCGACCTCGGCGGCCTTGGCGAGCACCTCGTCGGCAACTTCCTCGTAGCGAGCGTTCCACTTCTCGGCCTCGATCTGCCAGTAGCCGCACGTGTAGAAGTCGGCCTGGGGCCACCGCAGCTCACGGCGCAGGTGGCGCCGAACGGCACGGCTCGCGCGCGCCTCGCCGGCAAGCCACACGTATCGGTCCCCGGCCGGCAGGTCGCGCGACGTCACCGCTTCGGCCAGCGCGTCGCAGATGTCGGTGTCCTTGGCAACGACCTGCCAGGTGACCTCGACGTCGGCCGGGCTCGGGAGCGGGATCTCGTCACCGGCGTCGGTCAGCACGATCACGACCTCGACCTTCTGACCCGGGTCGAGGCCGCGCAGGATCCGAGCCACCGCGGGCACGCCGGTGATGTCGGCGACCAGGAGCTGCCAGCGCACCCCGGTCGGAGCGGCATACAGGCCATGCGGCTCGATCAACCCGACCCGGTCGCCGGGACGACACGTCCGCGCCCAGTCGGAGCCGACGCCCTCGTCGTGCAGCGCGATGTCGAGGTCGATGCGCGTGTCGCCGTCGACGACGCGGTGATCCGACACGGTGTAGACCCGCGACTCCGGCTCGACCGCACCGTCGTGCAGCGTGACCTTCCAGTCGTCGTCGATCTCGGGGAGCGCGAGCTCGGCACCGGCCGGCGGGATCAGCACGCGTACGTACTCGTCCGGGATGCCGGTCGAGGCGAAGCGGTCCAGACCACCGAGCGTCACGGTGACCAGATGGGCGGAGAGCCGGCGGCGTCCCAGCACCGTGGCGGCATACGTCTTCACTGTGTTCCCCTCGATCGGCAGCCTACTTAGGCCAGCCTAACTTACGCCCGGTTGGTAGCGTGGCGCGGTGACGTCAACTACTCCGCCAGGGCCACTCAGTGTCCGGTCCATCAGCGCACCTGAGCACCTTGACTTCATCCGGAGTCGGTCCTCGGTGAGCTTCCTGCAGACCCCGGCGTGGGCGACGGTCAAGAACGAGTGGCGCGGCGAGTCGATCGGCTGGTTCGACGGCAGCACCCTGGCCGGCGCCGCACTCGTGCTCTACCGCCAGCTGCCCCGGCTCAAGCGCTACCTCGCCTACCTGCCCGAGGGCCCCGAGATCGACTGGAACGACCCCGACCTGGGTCGCTGGCTGACCCCTCTCACGGCGCACCTCAAGCAGCAGGGCGC
The DNA here is from genome assembly GCF_056403535.1 of Aeromicrobium sp. P2_G6. Lineage (NCBI taxonomy): Bacteria > Bacillati > Actinomycetota > Actinomycetes > Propionibacteriales > Nocardioidaceae > Aeromicrobium > Aeromicrobium sp. P2_G6. The sequence goes on from NZ_JBFUFH010000001.1 coordinate 948,639, forward strand.
CTTCGGCATCCGCATGGGACCGCCGGTCATCACCCGCCGCTGGCACGCCTCGACGGTCAAGCAGGCGATTGCCGATCCGGTCCTCACCACGCTGTCGGACGTACCCGCAGACGTACGCGACGACGAGGCGCTCGGCGTCGCCGCGGCGCTGACCCGGCTGGGCTGGAAGGAGATCCCGACCGAGAACGGCTTCTCGGCCGGCCAGCCGAAGTTCAACTTCCAGATCCCCCTTGCCAAGCGGTCCGAGGAGGAGATCCTCGCCGGCATGAACCAGCAGTGGCGGCGCAACATCAAGAAGGCCGCCAAGGCCGGCGTCGAGGTCGTACGCGGTCAGCGTGGCGACCTCGCCGAGTTCCACCGGGTGTATGCCGAGACCGCCGAGCGTGATCACTTCACCCCGCGGCCGCTGTCGTACTTCGAACGCATGTGGGACGCACTGACCGCCGAAGAGCCCGACCGCCTCGTGCTCTACCTCGCCCGTCACGAGGGCGACCTCGTCGCCGCCACCACGATGGTGCGCGTCGGCGAGCACGCCTGGTACTCCTACGGCGCCTCGACCACTGCGAAGCGCGACGTTCGCGGCTCCAACGCCGTCCAGTGGCAGATGATCCGCGACGCGATGGCCGCCGGCGCCACGGCGTACGACATGCGCGGCATCACCGAGACGCTTGATCCCGACGACTCGCACGTGGGGCTGATCCAGTTCAAGGTCGGCACCGGCGGCGAGGCCGTCGAGTATCTCGGCGAGTGGGACCTGCCGCTCAACCGCGCCCTGCACCTCGGTTTCACGACCTATATGAAGAGGCGATGACCGTGACCTTCGAGCTGGACATCGACGCCGAGCGCTGGCGACGAGGGCTGCGTGCCGTCGTCGAGAACACGCCCGGCATCGTCCCGGTCATCAAGGGCAACGGTTACGGCCTCGGCCGTGACCTGCTGGCCGCCGAGGCCAAGGAGCTCGGCCTCGAGATGATCGCCGTCGGCACGTACGCCGAGGTGCCTGATGCGCTGGCGGCCTTCGGCGGCGACGTCATGGTGCTGACGCCGTGGCGGCCGTTCTTCACCGATGTCATCCACGACGAGCGGGTCATCCACACGGTCGGCCGGGTCGAGGACATCGCGGCACTCGCCGCCGGTCCCGATGCCACGGCGCGTGTCCTGCTCGAGGGCGAGACGTCGATGGCCCGACACGGGCTCGACCGGCACGAGCTGGCCGCAGCAGTTGCCGCCCTCGGCGACCTGCGGGTCGAGGGCTTCGCGATCCACCTCCCGATGGCCGGCGGCAACCTCCGCGAGGCCGAGAACTGGGCCGCGGCGCTCGAGGCCTCGCAGGTCGAGACGACGGCGTTCTACGCCTCGCACCTGACCCAGGCAGAGCTCACGATCCTGCGTGAGCGCCGCCCCCAGCTCGAGATCCGGCCCCGCATCGGCACCGCGCTGTGGCTCGGCGATCTCGGCGCCCTGTCCGTACGCGCGACGGTGCTCGACACCCATCTCGTGGCACGTGGCGAGCGGGTCGGCTACCGGCAGCGGCCCATGCCGCGCGACGGTTCGCTGCTCGTCATCTCCGGGGGCACCAGCAACGGCATCGCCCTCGAGGCACCCAAGGCATCAGCCGGCGTCGTACAGCGTGGCAAGTCGCTCGCCAAGGGCGGGCTCGAGGCCGCCGGCTTCTCACTGTCACCGTTCACGATCGACGGCAAGCAGCGCTGGTTCGCCGAGCCGCCCCACATGCAGGCGAGCATGGTGTTCCTGCCGGCATCGGCCCAGGTGCCGCAAGTCGGTGACCGCGTCGACGTGGCGGTGCGGTTCACCACCGCCACGTTCGACGCCATCAACCTTCGCTAGCGCAGACGGACGACCGGCTGTAGGGGATCGTCGTCCTCTCGCCGCCGACCCAGACCGATCATGCCGGCGAGGACGGGCAGCAGGAGCCATCCGCCCTGGTCCGGGGGCAGCGTGCACGGTCCCAAGGGCGCGTTCCAGGTGCCTCCGGCAGCCTCACAGTCCTGCTTGTTCGTGGGCGTCCCAGAAGTCGGTTCAGAACACGGTCCGTTGCCGGGCTCTGTCGGGCACTGATCCTTCGAGGTCGGCTCGCAGCCGAGGTTGCCGTCCGGCTGCTCGTTCGGCCCACACTGCTCCTGGGTCGGCGTCGGCTTGGGCTTGTCGACACACTTCGTCTTTTTGTCGTTGAGCTGCTGGTCGCTGCCACACTTGGGCGGCGGCTTCTTGTAGGTCGTGCCCTTGGTGGACTTGATGTTCGCCGGCTTCGGGAACGATCCGCACTCGGTGCCCTCGAGCGCCGAGTTCATGTAGGCCTGGAACGTCTTGGCCGGGATCTGGCCACCGAAGAACGGGGTCATGTAGCCCTCGAGGTCACCGTTGCCGAGCTTGCCGCGGTTGTACATCACGGCAGTCGCGAGCTTGGGCGTGTAGCCGGCGAACCACGACGACGACACGTGCTGGTCGTTGTCGGGTCCGAACGTCGCGGTGCCGGTCTTGCCGGCCGTCGGACAGATCGTCCTCGCGTTGGATCCCGTGCCCGCGGCACCGGAGTTGACGACCTTCTGCATCGCCGCGATCGTGTCCGCCGCGACATCCTTGGGGATCGTCTGCTCGGTCTCGACCTTGTGCTTGTGGAGCGACTTGCCGCGGAAGTCGCTGACCGACTCGATGACGTACCAGTCGGCCCGCTTGCCGTCGGCCGCGAGCGTCGCATAGGCGTTGGCCATGTCGACGGGCGCCACCGGGAAGTAGCCGAGCGGGGTGACCAGCGGCGGACCGCCGTTCTGGTTCCTGACCTCGTCGACGATCCTCGTCGGGATGCCGGCCTGCTCGGCGGCGTCCAGGGTCTTGACGGGTCCGTCCTTCATCTGGTCCATGAGGTCGACGAACGCAGTGTTGATCGACTTCTGCGTCGCGAACTCCAGCGGCACGTTGCCGAACGACTCACCGCCGCTGTCGCCCTGGTTCTCGGTGACGGGCTTGCCATCGATGATGAGCGGTGACGCACCGTTGAGCTTGGTCTTGAGGCTGTAACCGTTCTCCAGCGCCGCGACGACGGCGAACGCCTTGAACGTCGAACCGGGCTGCGTGCGAGACGTCGCCCAGTTGACCTGGTTCTTGAGGTAGTCGCGCCCGGCGTACATCGCCTGCACGGCGCCGGTCCCCGGCTTGATCGAGACCAGCGACTGGTGCAGCTCGTCCTTGCCGGCCGGACGGAAGGCCTTGATCGCCGCGACCGCCTCTTTCTGCTTCCGGTAGTTGAAGGTCGTGACGATGCGGAGACCGCCCCCGTCGACCTTCTCCGACGAGAACTCCAGGCCGTCCATCTGCTTCTTGACGAGGTCGAGCAGGTAGCCCTTCGAGCCGCTGTAGCGGTTGATCTCGCGCTTCGGGACGACCTTCGGCAGGTGGTCGCTGAACTTCGCAGCCTGGTCGGCCGTGATGGCCCCGTCCTTGACCATGCCCGCCAGCACGTAACGGAAGCGCGGCCCGATGCGGTCCGCGGCACCCTCGGCGTACGGGTCGTAGTAGGTGGGGCTGTTGATGATCGTCGCGAGCATCGCCGACTGGGCGTAGTTGAGCTGCGAGGTCGGCTTGTCGAAGTACGTCTTCGAGGCGACCTCGACGCCGTAGGCGCCGTTGCCGAAGTAGATCGTGTTGAGGTAGCCCTCGAGGATCTCCTTCTTGCTCAGCTGGTTGTGGATCTTGATCGACAGGATCGCTTCCTTGACCTTGCGCTTGTAGGACTGCTCCTGCGTCAGGTAGAGGATCTTGACGTACTGCTGCGTGATCGTGGAGCCACCGCCCTGGATCTCTCCACTGGTGGCGTTGTTGCGGGCCGCGCGGATGATGCCCTTGATGTCGATGCCGCGGTTGGAGTAGAACGAGCGGTCCTCGGCGGCGATCGCAGCGGCTTGCATCGAGGCCGGGATCTCGTCGATCGAGATGCTCTCGCGGTCCTGCGTCGCGAAGGTGCCGAGCACGTGCTTGCCGTCGGAGTAGTAGACCTTGGTCGTCTGCGTCTGGAACGCGGCATTCGCGCTGGGGATGCTGATGGTCTGGTAGAGGATGAAGAACGTCGCGGCCATGAACAGCACGCCGAGCACGCTCAGCAGGGCTCCCCAGCGGATCGTCCTGAGCCACCAAGGGCCGGCTCCACCGATCTTTCGGGCGATCGCCTTGAGCCGCCCACCGTCCGCGTCAGGACGTGGCGCTTTCTTTCGCTGTGCTGGCAAGGGTCCGTCTACCTCCATGGGGATCCCGGAATCGGATCCGTCAACGACCAAGTGTGCCGAACCTACCTGAGGAATGGTTAATCGCCCGGGGTCCGCGTGTGCTGGGTCACGAAGACCGAGGGTTTGCCGATACACCAGTTAGATGTATCGTTCCGATATACAAACAAATGACAGACTTTGTCAGGACGGGCACATGACACGACGCGGCGCGGCACTCGAGGTGGCAGTCCTCGGACTGCTCCACGATGCCCCGATGCACGGCTACGAGCTGCGCAAGCAGGTCAACGCCTTGCTCGGCTGGAGCCGCATCCTGTCCTACGGCACGCTCTACCCCTGCCTCAAGGCTCTCGGCAAGGCCGGCTTCATCGTGGCCGACGAAGCCACCGAGCCCGAGGGTCGGGGACGCCGTGCACGGATCGTCTACAAGCTCACCGCCGAGGGCAAGGAACACTTCAGCCAGGCACTCGAGGACTCCGGTCCTTCGACGTGGGACGACGAGACGTTCGGCGTACGGTTCGCGTTCTTCGCGCGCACCGATGCCGCCTCGAGGGTTCGCATCCTCGAGGGACGACGAAGCCGACTGGAGGAGCGCCTCGACAACGTCCGCAAGGCAGGACAGCGGAAGCGGGATCGGGTCGACTCCTACACGTTGGAGCTGCAGAGGCATGGCCTGGAGTCGGTCCAACGCGAGGTCACCTGGTTGACCGAGCTGATCGACCGCGAGCGCTCCGGCGGCTATCCAGACACAGACAGCACGACCAGCACAGACCTCAACACGACCGAGAAGTGAACACATCAATGAAGGAGAACCCATGGGTTCGGTACGCGTAGCAATTGTGGGTGTGGGCAACTGCGCCACGTCCCTGATCCAGGGCGTCGAGTACTACAAGGACGCTGACCCCGCAGGCAACGTCCCCGGGCTCATGCACGTCGAGTTCGGTGAGTACCACGTCAAGGACATCGAGTTCGTCGCCGCTTTCGACGTCGACGCCAAGAAGGTCGGCTTCGACCTCTCCGAGGCGACGCAGGCCAGCGAGAACAACACGATCAAGATCGCGGACGTGGCCCCGACAGGCGTCATCGTCCAGAAGGGCAACACGCTCGACGGTCTCGGCAAGTACTACCGCGAGACGATCGAGGAGTCGGACGCCCCGGCCGTCGACATCGTCCAGGTCCTCAAGGACACCAAGGCTGACGTCCTCGTCTCCTACCTCCCGGTGGGCTCCGAAGAGGCCGACAAGTTCTACGCCCAGTGCGCGATCGACGCGAACGTCGCGTTCGTCAACGCTCTGCCGGTCTTCATCGCCTCGGACCCCGAGTGGGCCAAGAAGTTCGAGGACGCCGGCGTCCCGATCATCGGCGACGACATCAAGAGCCAGGTCGGCGCGACCATCACGCACCGCGTCATGGCCAAGCTGTTCCAGGACCGTGGCGTCGTGCTCGACCGGACGTACCAGCTCAACGTCGGCGGCAACATGGACTTCAAGAACATGCTCGAGCGTGACCGCCTCGAGTCCAAGAAGATCTCGAAGACGCAGGCCGTGACGTCGAACCTCGACCACGACCTCGGCGCCAAGAACGTGCACATCGGCCCGAGCGACTACGTCCAGTGGCTCGACGACCGCAAGTGGGCGTACGTCCGCCTCGAGGGTCGCGCGTTCGGTGACGTCCCCCTCAACCTCGAGTACAAGCTCGAGGTCTGGGACTCGCCCAACTCCGCCGGCATCATCATCGACGCCATCCGTGCGGCGAAGATTGCCAAGGACCGTGGCATCGGCGGCGCCCTGCTGTCGGCCTCGTCCTACCTGATGAAGTCGCCCCCGGAGCAGCGTCCCGACGACCTCGGTCGCGAGATGCTCGAGAAGTACATCCGCGGTGAAGTCGAGCGCTAAGCCAACCGCTGGTTGAGCTTGTCGAAGCCATGAAGGGCCGGTCCCGTGGGGGCCGGCCCTTCGTCATGCCCGGAGCAGCCGGGCGAACGTGTCGCGCATGATCGCGCGGGCCTCGTCGACCTCGCGACCGAGGTCGTCGCGGGCGAACGACCAGGTCATGCCGCCCGCCGCCGCCATCAGGGCAACGCACAACGCGCCGTCCGCGCCGCCTTCGGAGGCCAGCTCCGCCGGGAAGGTCTCGAGCAGGTCGCGGCGCAGCCGCTGGATGAGCTCACGTCGGGCCGCAGCCAGCGCCGGCGAGAACGGCTCGCCGAGGACCGCCGACCGGGCTGCGGGCTCGAGGTGCTCGAGCTGGAGGGCGCGCTGCCGGCAGAACCGGTCGATCCGTTCGTCCAACGGGAGTGACGCGTCGATCGTCTGACGCATCCTGGCGTCGGCATCGAGCCAGTACGCCGTGGTCGCCTCGAGCAGCGTCTCGAGATCCTTGAAGTTGAGCCAGAGCGTCCGCAGCGACACCCCCGCCCGCTCCGCGATGACCTTGGCCGTCGGCTTCAGCTCGCCCTCGCGCAGGAGCTCGGCATGCGCCTCGACGATCGCCTCACGCGTACGTTCGCCGCGCGCGACCCGTCCGTCGCTGTGACGCTCGACCATCAGCTTCGAGCGTTCCAGAAGGCCTTGAGGGCCTCTGTGGCGTCGGCTTCGCTCAGGGGGCCGCGATCCATCCGCAGGTCGAGCAGGAACCGGTACGCCTCGCCGACCTCGGGCCCCGGCGGGATGCCGAGGATCGCCATGATCTGTGCACCGTCGAGATCGGGGCGGATCGAGCCGAGCTCCTCCTGCTCGGCCAACACCGCGATCCGCTCCTCGAGCTCGTCGTACGTCCGCTGGAGGCGCAAGGCCTTCTTCTGGTTCCGGGTCGTGGAGTCCGCGCGGGTCAGAATGTGGAGGCGCTCGAGCTGGTCGCCGGCATCGCGGACATAACGGCGTACGGCCGAATCGGTCCACTCGCCGGAGCCGTAGCCGTGGAACCGAAGGTGCAGCTCGACGAGCTTCGCGACCTGGTCGATGATGTCGTTGCTGTAGCGCAGCGCCTTCATGCGCTTGCGGGTGAGCTTGGCGCCGACGACGTCGTGATGGTGGAACGTCACGGTTCCACCCTCGACGAACCGGCGCGTCTTGGGCTTGCCGATGTCGTGCAGCAGCGCGGCCAGGCGGATCACGAGGTCGGGCTGCGACTCCAGCCGGCCCTCGAGCTCGATCGCCTGCTCGAGCACCGTCAACGAGTGCTCGTAGACATCCTTGTGCCGATGGTGCTCGTCACGCTCGAGGATCAGGGCCGGCAGCTCGGGAAGCATCTGCGCGGCAAGGCCGGTGTCGACCAGCAGCCGCAAACCCGCGACGGGGTGCGCGCCGAGGATCAGCTTGTTGAGCTCGTCGCGGATGCGCTCAGCCGAGACGATCTCGAGTCGGCTCGCCATGTCGGTCATCGCCGTCACGACGTCGGGGGCTGCGCTGAACCCCAGCTGGGACACGAACCTCGCGGCCCGCATCATCCGGAGCGGGTCGTCGCTGAACGACTGCTCGGGCGTGACCGGCGTACGCAGCAACCGCGCGTCGAGATCGTCCTGGCCACCGAACAGGTCGACGAACTCCGCCGACGGCAGCCGGATCGCCATCGCGTTGACTGCGAAGTCGCGCCGCGACAGGTCGCCCTCGAGGGTGTCGCCGAACTGCACCTCGGGCTTGCGCGAAGCGGTGTCGTAGGCATCGCTGCGGTAGGTCGTGATCTCGAGGTCGTGCTGCCCCTTGCGCAGCCCGATCGTGCCGAACTCGCGGCCGACGTCCCACATGGCGTCCGCCCACGACCCGGCGATGCGCTCGATCTCCGCGGGCCGCGCCGATGTCGAGAAGTCCCAGTCGTTCCCGGGCCGGCCGAGGACCGCATCGCGTACGGGACCGCCGACGATGGCCAGCTCGTGGCCCGCCGCCTCGAACAGCGCGCCGAGCTCGGCCAGGAACGGGTTGGCGTCGAGCGAGGCCTCGATCCTGGCCCGTCGATCCGGGTTCAGCGTGGGCGTGGGCACGAGGACATACTCTATCGGCGATCAGCCGCGTGCCTTGAGCCCGTCGACAGGACGCGCTTCTACAGGCTCAGCCAGCACAGCGCGTACGTCTAGCATGTTCGGGTGAGCAGCCGCCGTCGTCCCGTTCTCGTCGCGATGCTCGCGACAATCCTCTGCGGTGTCATGGTGCCGAGCTCGCCAGCCAGTGCCGCCGACAAGGATCCCGAGCTGACAGTCAGCATCCAGTCGCTCAGCCCCAGTCGCCTCGGGAGCAACAGCACCGTCACGATGACCGGGACGGTGACCAACCACGACGACCACGCCTGGACGAACGTGCAGGCCTATCTCGTCATCCCGACGGTGCCGTTCACGACTCGCGCCCAGGTCGGTGACGCCGTCGACAACGGCGCCGCCTACACCGGCGTGCGCGTCGTCGACGCAGGCACGTTCGACGACATGGGCGACCTGGCGCCGAAGCAGAGCCGCCAGTTCACGGTGAAGGTTCCCTACGCCCAGCTCGGGATCAGCGGCGCCGAGGGCGTCTATCCCGTTGGCGTGCAGATCTTGGGCACGGACACGGGCGGTGAGCGCAGCAACGACGCGATCGCGAGGGCGACGACGTTCCTCCCGCTGGTCTCCTCCGGGCACCAGCAGATCCCGGCATCGGTGGTCTGGCCGTTCCTGATGCCGGATCGCCGCACGTACGACGGTGACTATGCCGACTCCGCGGGCCTGATCGCCGCCGTCTCCGCCGGTGGGCGCCTGCGCAACCTGCTCGACCTCGCTGCCAGCACGGACAGCAACTCCTCCAGCGCCTTGATCGACCCCGCACTGCTGGTCGGCGTCGACGACCTCGCCAACGGCCGCCGCGTCGCCGACGACGTCGACCTCACCGACCAGCAGAGGGTCGAGGCACGCGCATTCCTCGACGACCTCCTGGCGTTCGCCCGACGGCAGGGCTCCTGGATCCTCGGCTTCGACCGGCCCGATGTGCTCGCGCTCTCGCAGAACGGCGACCTCGAGGGGCCACTCAAGGAGGCCATCAACCGGGCCACCGACTCGGCGCTGACCAAGTTCCAGCTGTTCGGCCGGCGGACGTCATGGCCCAGCGCGAACGGAGTCACGGCGAGGCTGCTGCGCGACCTGCGTGGACCCGGTGACAGTCCGGTGATCGTCCCGTCCGGCGCACTGCCCGACTGGGACCGCCGTCAGGGATCGATCGTGCAGTACTCGACCCCAGCCGGGCCTATGCCGCTGCTCGTCACCGATGCGCTCGATGCCGGAGTGCCGGGACAGGACTCGGTCGTGACGCTGCGCCAGCGCATTCTCAGCGAAGCCGCCCTGGCCACGCTGCAGCGAGAGATCGACCCCAAGTCCCGAGCGGACGCCGTCACGATGGTCGACCCCAGGTGGAACCCGGGGACGCAGTGGGCGACCGGACAGCTCTCTGCGGCGTTCGAGACGCCGTTCACGTCCGGTACGAGCCTCGAGTCGTTGTTGACCCGTCCGTTGACGACCTACAACGGCAAGGTCGCGTTCGCCAAGGACCGCACCCTCAGCCGCGCACAGCTCGAGGCTGCGGCCGACATCGTGGCCAAGGGCGGGGCGCTGAGCTCGGTGATCCCGCAGAGCGACTCGGTCGACGACGCCCTCGCCCAGGATGTCGCGAGCGTGCTCGGGATCCGCTGGCGTACGGATCCGGCCACCGGGACCGGGATCGCCAAGAAGCTCGCGGCCCAGGCCGGCGCCGAGCTCCGAAAGATCACGATCAAGGGTCCGCCGTCCGTCACCCTGTCCAGCTCCAAGGGCGGCTTCCCGATCACGATCCGCAACGGCACCGACGAGGCGATCCGCGTCGGTGTCTCGCTCGAGTCCAGCAACCCGGCGCTGACGGTTCCCGACGTCAAACCCGTCGACATCGGCGCCGGCGAACGCCGCACGCTCACGGTCGACATCGACCTGGGTCGCCAGAACGCCACGACCATCACGGCCCGCCTGAAGTCGACCGACGGCAAGGCGATCGGTCAGCCCGCCGAGTTCAACGTCAGGTCGTCCAAGATCGGCGTCGTGCTCTGGGTCGCGATGGGGCTCGCCGCCCTGCTGGTGCTCGCCGCGCTGGTGCGCCGCTTCAGCCGGCGGCGCAACCGCAACCGTGTCGCGTCCGAGCGGCTGGCTGACGACGATGACTGACCAGACGATCGCACGAGCCAGCGCCTGGATGGCGCTCGGCACGATCGTCTCGCGCTTCACCGGGTTCCTCAGGGCGGCCCTGTTGGCCATCGTGATTGGCACGTCGCTCAACGCCGACCTGTTCGACATCGCCAACACGATCCCCAATTCGCTCTACATCCTGCTGGCCGGTGGCGTGTTCAACGTCGTGCTGGTGCCTCAGCTCGTCCGGGCGATGAAGAACGACGAGGACGGCGGTGACGCATACGCCAACCGGATCATCACCCTCGGACTGCTCGTCCTCGGCATCGGCACGGTCGTGCTGATCGCGCTCGTCCCCCAGCTCCTGCACGTCGTCTTCGATGCCGACCTTTTCAACAAGCCAGGTCTGGGTCACCAGCGTGATTCGGCACGGCTCTTGATGCTGCTGTGTCTGCCGCAGGTGTTCTTCTACGGCGCTTTCGTGCTCACCGGCCAGGTGCTCAACGCTCGGGGTCGATTCGGGCCGATGATGTGGGCGCCGATCGTCAACAATGTCGTCGCGTGCACGGTGATCGTCATCTACGCCTTCGTGTTTGGTGCCAGCAACGGCGTCGACGGCTTCTCGACCTCAGAGGCTCTCGTGCTCGGCCTCGGCTCCACGACGGCGATCGCTCTGCAGGCGCTCGTGCTGGTGCCCTATCTCCGCATGGCGGGCTTCCGGTTCCGTCCGCGCTTCGACTTCCGTGGTGTCGGCCTCGGCAAGACCCTCAAGCTCGGCGCCTGGACCCTCGCGTTCATCATCGCCAACCAGATCGCCTTCATCACGATCAACAAGATCGCGACCAAGGGAACGATCACCGGAGCCACGGACGGCAAGACCGCCACAGGTTCCACGGTGTACGGCCTGGGCTTCCTCATCAGCCAGCTCCCGCACGGGGTCATCACGGTTTCGCTGGCCACCGCGGTGATCCCCACGCTCGCGAGCCTCGCGGCGGACCGGCACTACCGCCGGTTCCGCATCGAGCTCGGGCGGACGGTCCGCATCGCGTTGTCGATCGTCGCCCCCGTCGCCGTCGCGCTCCTGTGCCTCGGGCAGCCGGCCACCGCGATCGCCGGCGGGGTCGGCTCCCTCGGCGGCCAGACCGTCGCCATCGGTCACACGATCCAGGCGTTCTCGCTCGCGATGGTGACGTTCACGGTGCACTACCTGATGTTGCGCGGCTTCTACGCCAACGAGGACAACCGCACCCCCTTCTTCATCCAGGTCGTCATCGCGACGGTCAACATCGGCTTGGCCTATCACCTCGCCACCAACGTCGAGCCCGCTCGCGTCGCGATGATGCTCGCGCTGGCGTTCGGCATCGCCTATTTGGTCGGCGCCATCCTCTCGGCGTCACTGCTTGCCTTTGCGGTGGGCAACGTCTTCGACTGGGAGATGGTGGTGTTCTTCCTCCGACTCGTCGTCGCGTGCGCCTTGGCGGGGTTCGTCGCCCTCGGCTTCCTGCACGGCCTCGACACCGCAGGCATCGAGCCGGCCCGGGCGGTCGGGGGCGCGATCACGACGGTCGTTGCCGGATTGGCCGGTGCCGTCACGTACGTCACCGCTGCCCGCGTGCTCGGGATGGACCAGCTGACGTACGTCGTCGACACCCTGCGGCGCCGCGGCTGAATCGTCTGCCTCCGATCCACCCGCGGACTAGCATGGAATCAGTCCAAAGAGGGGTGTCGATGAGCGAGAGGCGGCTGCTGGCCTCCGGTGATGTGCTCGCACACCGTTACGAGCTCCAGGACCTCGTCAGCGAGAAGCTCGGCTCGACGACTTGGCGGGCACACGATGAGGTGCTCAACCGCAACGTCGGCATCGAGATGCTGTCGAGCTCCGATCCGCGCGCCGAGCACTTCCTGCAGGCCGCCCGTGAGTCGACGTCCGTCACCGATCCGCGGTTCCTCCGGGTCCTCGACCTGATCGAGGACGAGCAGCACCATCACCTCGTGGTCCGCGAATGGGCGCGGGCCTTCCCGCTTGACCAGCTGCTCGCGCAGTCACCCCTGCCCAACCGCCGCGCGGCGACCGTCATCGCGGAGGTCGCCGAAGCGCTGGCGCATGCTCATGAGCACGGGGTCTATCACCGCCGGCTCGCGCCGCACCAGGTGTTGCTCAAGCAGTCCGGCGCGGTCCGCGTCGTGGGCCTCGGCGTCGCGACCGCCCTGTCACCCGTCGGCCGGCAGGACTCCCTGGAGGACCTCCAGGGCTATGAGCAGCTCGACGTCCAGGCCATCGGCAAGCTGTTGTACGCCTGTCTGACGAGTCGCTGGCCCGGTGCACACATCGACGGCCTGGAAGCCGCCCCGACCGAGCACGGCCGGTTGCTCCGCCCCCGCCAGGTCCGCGCCGGCGTCTCCCGCGATGTCGACACCACGTGCGACCGCATCCTCGGCACGCCTCCCCGCAACCACGCGACGCCGCTGCGCAAGGCCGCCGACATCGCCCGGACGCTCCACCTGTCCGGCGAGGACGACGACCTGCACGACGACCAGCCGAGCCTCGCCAGCATGTCGTCGCCCGATCTCCTGCGCCTGGACCCCGTGATCGTTCCCGAGGGACCACCACCGGGCCTGGAGCCGCCGCGGCGCCGCCCCAAGGCGTACGAGCCGGCGCCACCGACGACGCTCGAGCGCGGCAAGGCGCGCGCCCGACGGGCTGCGAGAGGCGACCGGGGCCTGGTCCTGCTCGGCATCGTCGGGGCGCTGGTCATCGCGACGGTGCTCGCATTCCTCGTCGGCCGTTCGACCAACGACAGTGCCGACCCGATCGAACGCAGCAGCCCGTTGCGCATCCTGCCGATCCAGCGCGCGGGCGACTTCGACCCACACGGTGACGACAAGAGCGAGAACTCCGACGAGGCCCGGCTGGCGATCGACGACAATCTCACGACCGGTTGGCGCACCTCGACCTACCTCGGCTCGGCCGAGCTGGGCGGACTCAAGGACGGGGTCGGGCTGGTGCTGGACCTGGGCGGCCAGCGCGACGTCGACTCCTTGCGCGTACGCCTCGCCGGCGAGCCGACGAGCTTCTCGATCTACGCCTCGCCGTCGACTGCCACCAAGATCCCCACCAGGCTCCGCGACCTCCGTCGGGTCGCCGTTCTCAATGACGCCGGCACCGACGCGACGGTGTCCCTGGGCTCCGGCATCCTCACTCGGTACGTCGTCGTGTGGCTCCGATCACTGCCCGCGGTCGATGACGGGGGCTTCCGCGGCGAGATCCGCGAGGTCGTCATCCGCGGCCGCTCCTGACTCGCCGAGACGCTGTCGGGCACGGGAATGCCCAACACCTAGTATTCGTTGATACCCGTACCACGATCAGAAGGCATTTCATGAGCGACTCAGTCCGCAACCTCATCATCATCGGGTCGGGCCCCTCGGGCTACACCGCGGCCGTCTACGCCGCACGAGCGAACCTCGAGCCCCTGGTGTTCGAGGGCTCCGTGACCGCCGGCGGCGCCTTGATGAACACGACCGACGTCGAGAACTTCCCAGGCTTCCCCGACGGCATCATGGGCCCGGACCTGATGGACAAGCTGCGCGCCCAGTCCGAGCGCTTCGGCGCCGAGCTCATCAGCGATGACGTGACGGCGGTTGACCTCACCAGCGACATCAAGACTGTCTCGCTCGCCGACGGCACGACCTATCGCGCCCGCGCCGTCGTGCTCGCGATGGGTTCGGGCTATCGCAAGCTCGAGGTCGAGGGCGAGGACCGGCTGTCGGGTCACGGCGTGTCCTGGTGCGCGACGTGCGACGGCTTCTTCTTCCGCGAGCAGAACATCGTGGTGGTCGGTGGCGGCGACTCCGCTCTCGAGGAGGCGACGTTCCTGACGCGCTTCGCGTCCAAGGTCACGATGGTGCACCGTCGCGACCAGCTGCGTGGCTCCAAGATCATGCAGGACCGCGCCTTCGCCAACGACAAGATCGCGTTCGAGTGGAACGCCGAGGTCGCCGAGCTCCACGGTGAGGACAAGCTCGAGGGCATCACGTTGCGCGACACGGTGACCGGCGAGCTCCGCCGCATCGACGCGACGGGGCTGTTCATCGCGATCGGTCACGACCCTCGCTCCGAGCTGCTCAAGGGTCAGGTCGAGCTCGACGACGAAGGCTATGTCCTGGTCAAGCCCGGCAGCACCGCGACCAACCTGCCCGGCGTGTTCGCCGCCGGCGACCTGGTCGACCACACCTACCGTCAGGCCGTCACCGCGGCCGGCACCGGCTGCGCCGCTTCGCTTGATGCCGAGCGCTACCTGGCCGACCTCGAGCACGCCGGATCGCCCGCCCCGGCCGCCGCGCTGGTGGAATAACCACCGCCCCCAGACGTTGAACTCAAGACAGACCTGAAGGAGAACCCATGGCAGACATCACCGCCGTCACCGACGCCGACTTCGACGAGAAGGTGCTGAAGGCCGACGGCCCCGTGCTCGTCGACTTCTGGGCCAGCTGGTGCGGCCCGTGCCGCCAGCTCGCGCCGATCCTCGAGGAGATCGCCAAGGAGAAGGGCGAGAAGCTCACGATCGTCAAGATGGACGCTGACGCCAACCCGGTCACGCCGGCGCAGTACCGCGTCACCGGACTGCCGACCATGAACCTCTACTACAAGGGTGAGGTCGTCCGGTCGATCGTGGGCGTACGTCCCAAGAGCGCGATCCTCAGCGAGCTCGAGGAGCACGCCAGCTAGTCATCTGCAACAGACCAAGAGAAGCCCCGGTGATTGCTCACCGGGGCTTCTTATTGCTTTATCTATTTGTCGACTTATAGATTTAGTTCTTTTTGGGGTCCATGAGCTCGACGATGCGTTCGAGGTCCTCGAGGGTCGCGAACTCCACCGTGACCTTGCCCTTGGAGCGGCCGAGGTCGACCTTGACCCGGGTGTCGTAGCGCTCCGAGAGCCGGGCAGCCAGGTCGGCCAGACGTGGCGCCGACGGCTTGGCCGACTGCCGAACGGACGGCCGTTTGGCCGACTCGGGCCCGACCGTCACGATCTCCTCGAGGGCTCGCACCGACAGCCCTTCGGCCACGACCCGAGTGGCGAGCCGGTCCTGGATCTCGGGGTTGGCGACACTGACGAGAGCCCGTGCGTGGCCCGCCGAGAGCACCCCCGCTGCGACGCGCCGCTGGACAGCCGGCGACAGCTTGAGGAGCCGCAGCGTGTTGCTGATCTGCGGTCGTGACCGGCCGATACGATCGGCCAGCTCCTCGTGCGTGCAGCCGAAGTCCTCGAGCAGCTGCTGGTAGGCCGACGCCTCTTCCAGGGGATTGAGGTTCGACCGGTGGAGGTTCTCGAGCAACGCGTCGCGAAGGAGGTCCTCGTCGGACGTGTCCCGGACGATCGCGCCGATCGTGTCGAGACCCGCCTTGCCGCTGGCACGCCAGCGCCGCTCCCCCATGATCAGCTCATAGCGGTCCTTGGCGACCTCACGAACCACGATGGGCTGGAGCAGGCCGACCTCCTTGATGGAGTGGACCAGCTCGGCCATGTGGTCCTCGTCGAACACATGCCGTGGCTGCCGCGGGTTAGCCACGATCTGGTCGAGCGGGATCTCGGCAAATCGCGCGCCGTCGATCTCCTGCAGGCCGGAAGCCTTGGCCTCGGCCGGGCTCGACGGGATGAGCGACTCGAGCCCTCGTCCCAGTCCGCGTCGTTGACTCATCGTGCGTCCTCCCGAACCTGGTCGATGGTGCCGTTCATCGCGATCTCCCGCGCCGCTTCGAGATAGGACAGTGCGCCGGAGGACGCGCCGTCGTACGTGATGACGGTCTGCTGGTAGCTGGGCGCCTCCGAGATGCGGACCGATCGAGGGATCGCAGTCTTGAGCACCCGCTCATCGAAGTGGCTGCGCACCTCCTCGGCAACGCCCGCGGACAACCGGGTACGCGCGTCGTACATCGTCAGCAGGATCGTCGAGATGTCGAGCTTGGGGTTGAGGTGTGAGCGGATCAGCTCGATGTTGCGGACCAGCTGGCCGAGACCCTCGAGTGCGTAGTACTCGCACTGGATCGGGATCAGCACCTCGCGCCCGGCGACCATCGCGTTGACGGTCAGCAGGCCGAGCGAGGGCGGGCAGTCGATGAGGACGTAGTCAATGCGGTCCCCCGCGTCTGCGCAGTCAGCCAGGTACGCCTGCAGGGCCCGGTCGAGTCGTGACTCACGTGCGACGAGCGAGACCAGCTCGATCTCGGCGCCGGCCAGGTCGATCGACGCCGGCAGCACCGTGAGCCCCTCGATGTCCGGACACGGCTTGATCAGCTCGTCGAGGTCCGTGCCATCGACGATGGCTTCGTAGACACCCGGCGTGCCCTCCGCGTGAGGCACGTTCAAAGCCGTCGACGCGTTGCCCTGCGGGTCGAGGTCAATCACCAGGACGCGCAACCCCTTGATCGCCAGGGCCGCCGCGATGTTGACGGTGGTCGTGGTCTTGCCGACCCCGCCCTTCTGGTTGGCGACCACGAAGACGCGGGTCTCGGCCGGTGGGTCGAACGTGGGAGTCGCCGAGGCGCGCCGGACGAGAGCGATGTGCTCCTCGACTTCCGCGGCCAAGGGTGTCGAGTCGTCGTGCGACGGGACAGGCACTCGGTAGTTCGATGCGGTGGTGGGACCCGGTGTGTGCGGCGTCCCGCTCATGCCATGAACCCCGGTTGGCGCTCGATCATGAATTCCCCTCGTTGGTTTCACGTGAAACATGCAGGTGGTGGGGCGTCGATGCGCTCACTTGCTGACCTCCACGACAGTCGTCGGCACATCGCCGTTCGCGTACGTCGAGACCACGATAGTCGTCGCGCCGAGCCGGTGGAGGGTTGCCGTGGCCGCAGTGACCTCTTCTTGTGCCGTACGCCCCTTGAGCGCGAGCAGCACGCCACCCTTCTTGACCAGAGGAAGGCACCAGCGACCCAGCTTGTCGAGCGCAGCAACCGCGCGGGCGGTGACGACGTCGTACGTCTCGTGGACGTCCTCAGCCCGCGCCCGAAGTACCGTGACATTGTCGAGGCCGAGTTGCTCGACAGCGTCCTCGAGGAACCGGGTTCGACGCAGCAGTGGCTCGACAAGTGTCACCGCGAGGTCTGGCCGCGCGATCGCCCACACCAGGCCCGGTAGGCCAGCCCCCGTGCCGATGTCCGCGACGGAGGCGCCCTCGGGGACGCGCGGCACGACGACGGCCGAGTTCATCATGTGCCGGTCCCAGATGCGGGGGACCTCGCGAGGTCCGATGAGACCCTTCACAACTCCGTCGGTCGCGAGGATGTGTGCATACTGCTCCGCCACCGGGAGCCGGGAAGCGAACACCCCCGCCGCGTGCGACGGGGGTGTTTCACGTGAAACATCCTGATGGCCGGTGTCAGCCGGATCGGATGTGGACCCTGTCATCAGCGCACCTACTCAGCCGCCGTGTGGACGACGACGTAGCGATGCGGCTCGGTGCCTTCCGACGAGCTCGTCAGGCCAGCGTCGGCCACGGCGTCGTGAATGACCTTGCGCTCGAACGGCGTCATGGCGTCGAGTGCCACGGCCGGTTCGCCAGCGTTGACCTTCTCGATCGCGCCCTGCGCAATCGTGACGAGCTCGGCCCGACGGGCAGCCCGGAAGCCGGCGACGTCCAGCATCAGCCGGCTGCGCTCACCGGTCTCGCGATAGACCGCGAGACGCGTCAGCTCCTGCAGGGCGTCCAGCACTTCACCATCGCGGCCGACCAGGTGGTCCAGGTTGCCGCCGACGATCTCCACCGCGGCACGATCGCCATCGACGTCCATGTCGATGTCGCCATCGAGGTCCGCGATGTCGAGCAGACCCTCGAGGAAGTCCGCGGCGATGTCGCCTTCCTTCTCCAACTTCTTCGCGAGCTCGCTCACTTGGTGCCGTCCTTGTCCGTCTCGTCGTTCTTGCTCGTGATGTCGGGCTTTCGCTTCGGCGGGCCGGCGGGCTTCTTCTTCCGCTGGCTGCGCGCCTGGTTCTTGGGCTGCTGACGCGGCGGAGGCTTGGGCGCCTCCTCGACGACAGGCTTGAGGGGATCCTCGGCGACGGTCTTGCCGTGCTTGGCGTCGCGCTCCTGCTTGGCCTTGAACGCCGGCGTGCCCGGTGCCGGGTTGTTGCGGATGACGTAGAACTGCTGGCCCATGGTCCAGAAGTTCGAGGTCGTCCAGTAGAAGAGGACACCCAGGGGGAACGCCACGCCGCCGACCGCGAATACGATCGGGAGGATGTAGAGGAGCAGCTTCTGTTGCTGGGCGTACTGACCCGTCATGGCATCGGCCGGCATGTTCTTGGACATCAGCTGACGCTGCGTCGTGAACTGCGTGATGCACATGATGATGACGAGCGACATCGTGAGGATGCGGGTCTCGGTCAGCTCGGTGTTGACGAACGTGTCGGCGATACGCGCGCCGAGCAGCTTGGCGTTCGAGAGCGACAACGCATCCGACGAGTCAAGAAAGCCCTTGTGAAAGGCACCATCGGTTTCGGGGTTGTACTTCGCGGCGTGATCGATCGTGCGGAACAGCGCGAAGAAGATCGGCATCTGAAGGATCAAGGGAAGGCAGGAGGCGAACGGGTTGGTGCCCGTCTCCTTCCACAGCTTCATCTGCTCCTGCGTCAGGCGCTCACGGTCGTGCTTGTACTTCTGCTGGAGCGCCTTGATCTGCGGCTGGAGCAGCTGCATGTTGCGGCTCGACTTGATCTGCTTGACGAACAGCGGGATCAGCAGCGTGCGGATCGTGATCGTGAGGCCGATGATCGACAGGGCCCACGTCCACCCGCTGTGCGGGTCGAGCACGGTCGAAAAGATCTTGTGCCAGACCAGCAGGATCCCGGACACCGCGTAGTAGAGCGGCGTCATGATCGCCGATCCGATGTCGCCTAGGAAGCCGAACATTGTTCTCCTCTATGTGACTGTGGCACCGGGTCGTAGCCTCCGGCGCTCCAGGGGTGGCAGCGCAGGACACGACGTCCGGCCAGCCAGGTTCCGCGCACCGCTCCGTGAGTCTCCACGGCCTGCAAAGCGTAGGCCGAGCAGGTGGGGTGGTAGCGGCAGACCTGACCGTAGAGCGGACTGATGGCGAAGCGATACGCCTTCAGCAACCAGATCAGGGGGTACTTCATCGGGCACCGGCTCGCGCCAGCGCGGCATCCAGATGCTCCGCGAGCGTCGCTGAACGGACGCCGTGGGCGGCCGGAAGAGCCCGCACCACGACCCGGCTGCCCGCGGGCAACCCGTCGATGCGGTCGCGCATCAGGTGACGCAGCTGGCGCTTGACGCGGTTGCGGTCAACCGCCGAGCCCACGGCCTTGCTCACGACGAAACCGACGGACGTGGGTCCGCCGGTTCCCGGAACGACATGTGTGACGAGGGTGGGTTGTACGCCTTTGGCTCCACGACGGATCGTGTGCCGGAAGTCATCCCCGCTGCGCATGCGTTGGCCGCGCGCGAGCAACGGATCAGGCAGACAGCTTGGCGCGGCCCTTGCGGCGACGGTCCGCGAGGATCGCGCGGCCGGCGCGGGTGCGCATGCGGAGGCGGAAGCCGTGCTTCTTGGCACGACGACGGTTGTTCGGCTGGAAAGTACGCTTGCTCACGATGTGTTCCTCACGGATCTCAGTCTGGGCCGGTCGACGGCCACCGCTCGCCCACGACCGAGAAGTGCAGTTGTCGTGGGCATGCGGCGGAAGTCGTTCTAGGACGACTAGACAACGGTACGGGCGCCCCGGATCGCGGTCAAACTGATCCCCATACGCGTCGAACGCTTCGTCGTCCACACGACACGCCGAAGGTTGAGGACGAGCTGGGGAATTCCGCTTGTATGCACCCCTCATCGCTGCTAGCGTCACCGCGGTATCGAGTTTTCCACAAGGCAACCTCAACTCTCGAGTTCGCATTCACACCATGTGGAAAACCATGTGGACGTGTCGGGAGGCATTGGATGAACGACGGCCAGGAAACCAGCCCGGAAGAACATCTCAACCGAGTTTGGCAAGGTGCCGTCGACACGCTCTCCCCGGGCGCCAAGGTGTGGGTCTACTCCGCCAAGCCGCTGACGCTCCACAACAACATCCTGATCGTCGCGGTGCAGGACGATCTCACCCGCGCCCAGCTCGAGTCGCGGGTCAGGCCGGCACTCGAGCACGCGATCAGCTCGACCCTCCAGCAGGAGACGAGGCTCGTCGTCACGATCGAGCCCTCGCTGATCGAGATGCAGAGTCGACAAGACGATTTATCGACAAATGCTCCCAACGCGTACGGCCAGGACAACGACCTCGACGACGAGGACGATGACGACCAGGACGAGTTCGTGCCAACCTGGGCCGAGCGCAAGACCACACCGCCTCGCATCGGCAGCGTCGCGGAGGCCCGGCTCAACCCGCGCTACCTGTTCGAGAACTTCGTCATCGGCTCGTCCAACCGGTTCGCCCACGCCGCGGCAGTCGCCGTCGCCGAGGCGCCCGGCAAGGCGTACAACCCGCTCGTCATCCACGGCGAGTCCGGACTGGGCAAGACCCACCTGTTGCACGCGATCGGTCACTACGTCCTCAACCTCTACCCGTCCTCGCGCGTTCGCTACGTCAACAGCGAAGAGTTCACGAACGACGTCATCAACGCGATCCGTGAGAACCGCACCGCTGCGCTCAAGCGCAAGTACCGCGAGATCGACGTCCTCCTGGTCGACGACATCCAGTTCCTGGAGGGCAAGGAATCGACCCAGACCGAGTTCTTCCACACGTTCAACGCGCTGCACAACGAGAACAAGCAGATCGTGATGACGTCCGACCGGCCGCCCAAGAACCTCACGACCCTGGAGGACCGGCTGCGCAACCGGTTCGAGTGGGGCCTCACGACCGACGTTCAGCCCCCCGACCTCGAGACCCGCATCGCGATCCTCCGCAAGAAGGCCGCCAACGAGAAGCTCACGGCGCCGGCCGACGTGCTGGAGTTCATCGCCAGCAAGGTGCAGACCAACATCCGTGAGCTCGAGGGTGCACTCATCCGCGCCACCGCATTCGCCAACCTCAACGGCACGACGGTCGACCTGCAGCTCGCGCAGATCGTGCTCAAGGACCTCATCGCCGAAGGTGAGGAGCCCGACATCACGGTCGGCATGATCATGGCCCAGACCGCCGCGTACTCCGAGTTCTCGATCGACGACCTCTGCAGCACCAACCGCAGCCGCAACCTGGTGCTCGCCCGCCAGATCGCGATGTACCTGTGCCGCGAGCTCACCGAGATGTCACTGCCCAAGATCGGCCAGGAGTTCGGCAACCGCGACCACACCACGGTGATGCACGCGGACCGCAAGATCCGCAAGCTCATGGCCGAGAAGCACGCGGTCTACAACCAGGTCACCGAGCTGACGGCACGCATCAAGCAGCAAGCCCGTCAGTCATGACACGTGAATGGCCCGTCAGGACCATTCACACCTGGGACATACACAGCTGGGGATGGCACTGTGGGAAAACCCATCAGTCACGTGGACATCATCGGCCGCTGTGTGAACACCGTGTGAACGCAGATCACACATCCACAGGAACGTGTAGTTTCGCCGCCCGGCCGAACACAGGTTGTCCACCGGTCTCAACACCGGGATTCGACGCTGAATCAGGGTTGTCCACCGAATCCACAGACGCTACTACGACTACTACTCTTCTTTATCTCGGCAAACCCAGCGGAAGTCATGTCGCGGCCTGTGTGTGGATGACATCTTTCGCTCTTCCCCTGAATACCTCCGGTCACGGATACCGTGGCAGGATTCATCCCGACGGCTCCCGTCCTCGGAAAGGCCCCATCACGTGAAATTCCGCATCGACCGCGACACGCTTGCCGACGCCGTCGCCTGGACAGCCCGCAGCCTGCCCAACCGTCCGAGCGTTCCTGTGCTCGCCGGCCTGCTCATCGAGACCGCCGCGGACGGCCTCACCCTGTCCGGATTCGACTACGAGACCTCGACGCGCGCCACGCTTCCGGCCGAGGTCAGCGGTGACGGCCGCGCGCTCGTCTCCGGTCGCCTGCTCGCTGAGATCGTGAAGGCCCTCCCGGCCAAGCCGGTCGACATCTCGCTCGACGGCACCAAGGTGCAGGTCATCTGCGGCAATGCCCGCTTCAGCCTCCAGACGATGCCCGTCGAGGAATACCCCCAGCTGCCCGAGATGCCCACGGCCTCCGGCACGATCAAGGCCGACGACTTCGCCACCGCGGTGTCCCAGGCCAGCGCCGCCGCCGGACGCGACGAGATGCTCCCGCTGCTGACCGGCGTACGCCTCGAGCTCGAGGGCTCGACGATCTCGCTCATGGCGACCGACCGGTTCCGGGCCAGCCTCCGCGATCTCGAGTGGTATCCCGAGGCCAGCGACCTCTCGGCGCAGGCTCTCGTGCCGGCGCGTGTCCTCAACGAGACCGCCCGCTCGCTCACCTCAGGCGGCGACGTCACGATCGCGGTTTCGTCCGGCGAGACCGGCGACGGACTGATCGGTTTCGAAGGCGTCGTCGGCAACGGCACCCGTCGCACGACGACCCGCCTGCTCGAAGGTGACTTCCCGCGCGTACGCCAGCTGTTCCAGGCGCAGGCCGAGACCGTCGCCTATGTCGAGACCCAGGCGCTGGTCGACTCGGTCAAGCGCGTCGCGCTGGTCGCCGAGCGCAACACCCCCGTACGCCTGACGTTCTCCGACGGCCAGCTGTTGCTCGAAGCCGGCAGTGGCGACGAGGCCCAGGCGTCGGAGTCGATCGAGGCGACGATCAACGGCGCCGACATCTCGATCGGGTTCAACCCGACCTACCTGCTGGAGGGGCTCGCCGTCATGTCGGACCCCGTCGTGCACCTGTCGTTCACCCAGCACACCAAGCCGGCGGCCATCTCGGGCGTGCGCGAGATCGGAGCCGACCCCGATGTCGCGTTCCGTTACCTGATCATGCCCGTACGCCTGCAGAACTGACTCTCGGAGGGACTCGCACATGGACATCGGACTCGTCGGACTCGGCAAGATGGGTGGCAACATGCGCACCCGCATGCGCAACGGAGACGTCACCGTCGTCGGCTACGACCGCAACCCCGACATCTCCGACGTGGCGTCCCTCGAGGAGCTCGTCGACAAGCTGCCCTCGCCCAAGGTCGTGTGGGTCATGGTCCCAGCCGGCGACATCACCCGGGCAACCGTCGAGCAGCTCATCGAGCTGCTCGGTGAGGGCGACGTCATCGTCGACGGCGGCAACTCGCGCTGGACCGATGACGAGAAGCACGCCGCCCTTGCAGCAGAAAAGGGCATCGGCTACGTCGACTGCGGTGTCAGCGGTGGAGTCTGGGGCCTCGACAACGGCTACGCCCTGATGGCCGGCGGCACTGCCGAGGACATCGCCAAGGTCCAGCCTGCGTTCGACGCGCTGCGGCCCGATGGCGAGTCTGGCTTCGTCCACGCCGGCCGCGTGGGTGCCGGGCACTTCTCCAAGATGGTCCACAACGGCATCGAGTACGCCATGATGCAGGCGTACGCCGAGGGCTTCGAGCTGCTCGAGAAGGTCGACATCGTCGACAACGTCACCGAGGTCTTCGACTCGTGGCGCGAGGGCACGGTCGTACGCTCGTGGCTGCTCGACCTCCTGGTCAAGGCGCTCGAGGAGGACCCCGGTCTGTCCAAGGTCCGCGGCTACGCCGAGGACTCCGGCGAGGGCCGCTGGACCGTCGAGGCCGCGATCGACAACGCCGTGCCGATGCACACGATCGCCGCATCGCTGTTCGCTCGCTTCACCTCACGCCAGGACGAGTCGCCCGCGATGCAGGCCGTCGCGGCGATGCGCCAGCAGTTCGGCGGCCACGCGGTCAAGGCTGCCGAGGAGAAGGGCATCACGCCGGCAGAACCCGACCCGGCAGATCCCGTCTAGTCCGTGCACGTCAGTCGCCTGACCCTGCACGACTTCCGGTCGTACGACTCCGTCGAGATCGATCTCGAGCCGGGCGCCACGGCGTTCATCGGGTCCAACGGCCAGGGCAAGACCAACCTGGTCGAGGCGATCGACTACCTCTCGCGCCTCGACTCGCATCGCGTGTCGGGCGACGCGCCGCTGGTGCGAGCCGGCTCAGAACGTGCGGTCGTACGCGCTGATGTCGTGCGCGGCGACCGGACGGCGCTGCTCGAGCTCGAGATCACTCCCGGCAAGTCCAACCGGGCCCGCATCAACCGCGGCGCCCTGCCGCGTACCCGCGACCTCATCGGCGTGCTCCGCACCGTGATGTTCTCGCCCGAGGATCTCGCGCTGGTCAAGGGCGATCCTTCCGACCGCCGCAAGTTCCTCGACTCGCTGCTCGTTCTGCGCACGCCGCGGCTTGCCGGCGTGCGCGCCGACTACGACCGGGTGCTCAAGCAGCGCAATACCCTCCTCAAGTCGGCCCGCGGCAGGCGCAACGTCGAGATCGCGACCCTCGACATCTGGGACGAGAACCTCGCGCGTACGGGGGCCGAGCTCGTGTCGACCCGGCTCCTCCTCCTCGACGCACTCGCCCCGCACCTCGCCGAGGCGTACGTCCGGGTGGCCGCGGCATCAGCGCCCGACCGCCGCGTCGTCACCGCGACCTACAAGCCATCGCTCGAGCTCGACACCGGTGTTCGCGACCAGGAGACGATCCGGCTGGCGCTGCTCGACGAGATCGCGCGGCGCCGGGGCGACGAGATGGACCGCGGCATCAGCCTGGTCGGCCCGCACCGCGACGAGGTGCTCCTGATGATCGGCGACCTGCCCGCCAAGGGCTACGCGAGTCACGGCGAGGCATGGTCGTTGGCACTGGCGCTGAGGCTCGCTTCGTTCGAGCTGCTGCGCGAGGATGATGACGACCCCGTGCTGATCCTCGACGACGTGTTCGCCGAGCTCGACCAGGGTCGCCGCCAGCAGCTGGCCGAGCTCGTCGGCGATGCGGAGCAGGTGCTGGTGACCGCCGCGGTCGCGGACGACGTGCCAGATGCGCTCAAGGGTCATCGTTTCAATGTCGCCGGAGGGGAGGTCGTTCGTGACTGAGCCGAACGAGCCCACCCCGGACGACGGTCTCGACCTGGCGAGGGACATTGCGAAGTCCTATCGCGGCAAGGGCTCACCCGTGCCGCCGTCGGCGAAACGACGGGTCCGACCGGCCAAGCCGGCCCGGGCCGCCCGCGACGAGCCGAGTCCGCTCGCCGACCTGCTCGGCCAGGTCGTCAACGACCAGGGCTGGGATGAGCGACTCGCCGCGCAGCGCGTGTTCACCGACTGGGCCGGCATCGTCGGGCCCGAGGTCGCGCAACACTCCGAGGTCATCGCGTTCGACGACGGCGAGGTCGAGGTGCGTACGGACTCGACCGCATGGGCGACCCAGCTCCGGCTGCTGGCGCCCCGCATCGTCGCGAAGCTCAACGAGCTGATGGGTGACGGGTCGGTGCTGCGCATCGTGGTGCGTGGACCGCAGGCCCCGTCGTGGAAGAAGGGGCCCCGCTCGATCCGCGGCGCCCGAGGCCCGCGAGACACCTACGGCTAGAGGTCTCGATACACCGCCTCGTCCCTCGGCGGCACTCGACCAGCGAGTACTCGGTGATCGAGTGATCCCGAGGAACGAGGGATCGTATCGAGATCACTCAGCTGGTGAGACTGCTGCGGCGGCTACGACGAACATTGCGGTCACCGCGGTGACGGCTCCGAGGACGAGGGACGCCTGGGTGAAGCCGACCCACCCGTACGCCGGGCGCACGCCGATCGCGACGAGCGACGCCAGTGCTGCGCCGCAGCCGAGCAGGGCGCTGACGAACGTACCGGTCACCGGGGTCCGGGGACCGTGGATGCACAACGCGACGATCCCCGTCCAGACCAGGCTGACCGCGAGGGCCGCGACGACATCCGCGGGTCGGTGCCAACCGGCGACGATCGTCGAGGCACCCGTGAGGGTTGTGGCGAACCCGCCGCCCGCCGCGACCAATGGGCGTACGCCGCCGGGAGCCACCAACAGCGCGGCGCCGACGGCGCTTGCGACGACGGTGGTGTGGCCGCTCGGGAGACTGTTGAGCACGCCGAGGCCGAAGTCGGGACGGTCGAGGAACGAGTGCTTGAGCACCTGCGTCGTGATGTCGGCGCCGCCGATGATGATCGCCGCGCCGATCGCGAGCCGGCCCTTGCCGCGCAACAGGGCGACGCCGGCGCACGCGATCGCCACCGCGCCGATCGCGCCGATCGAGACGTAGCCCAGTCCGCTCAAGAGAGTGAGCTGCGTGTCGCGTCCGGCGACGACGGTCTTCATCGCCTCGTCATCCCACTGCTGTCCCTGGCTCGACTGCAGGGCCACGCGGATCATGACGACGAGCGTGACCGCCGCTGCGATCGCAGCGGCGAACGCCGGCAGTGCGGTGTCGCGACGGGTGGCTGTCGTGCTCATCCCTCTAAGATGCCCGATGGCCCCCAAGGTCCTGACGCCGCGTTCGCCGGCATCGCCGAATGGGCGGCTCGATGGCCCCGCGGACATACCGGAGGCCGGTGGAGGGTCCACGGCGTCGTCACAGCCGCCGTTTTGTCGCTCTCAGGGCCAATTGACGGTCGCGACGCGCCACCCGGGAACTGTGGGTAAGCGCTGAGACGCACATAACGGCCCGTATACTGGATGAGTGAGCCAAACTCCAGATCCTGAAGCCTCGTACGACGCCAGCAACATTCAGGTCCTCGAAGGTCTGGAGGCGGTTCGCAAGCGCCCCGGCATGTACATCGGCTCGACCGGTGAACGCGGGCTCCACCACCTCGTCTATGAGGTCGTCGACAACTCCGTCGACGAAGCGCTCGCGGGCTACGCCTCCCACATCGCGGTGACCCTCCAGGCCGACGGCGGTGTGCGGGTCGTCGACGACGGCCGCGGCATCCCGGTCGACGAGCACCCCACCGAGAAGATGCCGGCCGTCACGCTGGTCCTCACCTCGCTGCACGCCGGCGGCAAGTTCGGTGGCGGCGGCTACAAGGTCTCCGGTGGTCTGCACGGCGTTGGCGTCTCCGTCGTCAACGCGCTGTCGACCAAGCTCCACGTCGAGGTCAAGCGCGACGGCTACCGCTGGACCCAGTCGTTCACCTACGGCGTGCCCGATGCCCCGCTCGAGCGGCACGAGAAGACCGACGAGACCGGCACGACGACGACGTTCTACGCCAGCGAGGACATCTTCGAGAGTGTCGTCTACAGCTACGAGACGCTCAAGACCCGATTCCGCGAGATGGCCTTCCTCAACAAGGGCCTCGAGCTCGTGCTCCGCGACGACCGCGAGGAGGCCCAGGAGGCCTCCGAGGGCGACACCCCGGTCGACGCCGTCGAGCGTGATGCACGGTTCCGCTTCGACAAGGGCCTGGTCGACTACGTCGAGCACATCAACGTCGGCAGCAAGTCGCCGATCCACCGCGACGTCATCTCGATCGAGTCCGAGGACGAGTCCAAGGGCCTGTCGCTCGAGATCGCCATGCAGTGGAACGACAGCTTCATCGAGTCGGTCCACACGTTCGCCAACACGATCAACACCCACGAGGGCGGCACGCACGAAGAGGGCTTCCGCGCGGCGTTGACGTCGACGGTCAACAAGTTCGCGACGGCGCAGGGTCTGATCAAGAAGGCCGCCGACAACCTCTCGGGCGAGGACATCCGCGAGGGCCTCACGGCGATCGTGTCGATCAAGCTCGAGGAGCCGCAGTTCGAGGGCCAGACCAAGACCAAGCTCGGCAACAGCGAGGCCAAGGGCTACGTCCAGACGGTGCTCTACGACGAGCTCGGCGCCTGGTTCGAGCAGCACCCGACCGAGGGCAAGACGATCGTCCGCAAGTCGATCGACGCCGCGACCGCGCGCATGGCGGCACGCAAGGCCCGCGACCTGGCCCGCAACCGCAAGGGCTTCCTGGGCGGCGGCGGCCTGCCCGGCAAGCTCGCCGACTGCTCCTCGCGCAACCCCGAGGAGTGCGAGGTCTTCATCGTCGAGGG
The DNA here is from genome assembly GCF_056403535.1 of Aeromicrobium sp. P2_G6. NCBI lineage: Bacteria > Bacillati > Actinomycetota > Actinomycetes > Propionibacteriales > Nocardioidaceae > Aeromicrobium > Aeromicrobium sp. P2_G6. The sequence continues at coordinate 976,968 of NZ_JBFUFH010000001.1, forward strand.
CAACTCGGCCGGCGGTTCGGCCAAGGGCGGGCGCGACCCCCGTACGCAGGCGATCCTCCCGTTGCGAGGCAAGATCCTCAACGTCGAGAAGGCTCGCATCGACAAGATCCTCCAGAACGCCGAGGTCCAGGCGATCATCTCGGCTCTCGGCACGGGCGTGCATGACGACTTCGACATCGACAAGCTGCGCTATCACAAGATCGTGCTGATGGCCGATGCCGATGTCGACGGCCAGCACATCTCGACGCTGCTGCTGACGCTGCTGTTCCGGTTCATGAAGCCGCTGATCGACGGCGGTCACGTCTACCTCGCCCAGCCGCCGCTCTACAAGATCAAGTGGAGCAACTCGCCCGACGAGCTGGCCTACTCGGACGCCGAGCGCGACGCGATGCTCAAGGCCGGTGCCGCCGACGGCAAGCGCCTGCCCAAGGAGGTCGGCCAGCAGATCCAGCGCTACAAGGGTCTCGGCGAGATGAACGACAGCGAGCTGTGGGACACCACCATGGATCCGGCCAACCGCATCCTGCGCCAGGTGACTCTCGAGGACGCGGCGATGGCCGACGAGATGTTCACGATCCTGATGGGCGAGGACGTCGAGCAGCGACGCTCGTTCATCCAGCGCAACGCCAAAGACGTCCGCTTCCTCGACATCTGACCTGACAGGACACCTCAGTGACTGAGACGACACCTCCCGAGCACGACCGGATCGAAGCGGTCGAGCTGCAGGACGAGATGCAGCGCTCCTACATCGACTACGCCATGAGCGTGATCGTGTCGCGCGCACTGCCGGACGTACGCGACGGGCTCAAGCCCGTGCACCGCCGGGTGCTCTACGCGATGTTCGACGGCGGCTACCGGCCCGACCGCGGCTTCTCCAAGTGCTCGCGCATCGTCGGTGACGTCATGGGTCAGTACCACCCCCACGGCGACACCGCGATCTACGACACCCTCGTACGCCTGGCGCAGCCGTGGGTCATGCGCGCCCCGATGATCGACGGGCAGGGCAACTTCGGCTCCCCGGGCGACGACGGTGCTGCCGCGATGCGTTACACCGAGTGCCGGCTCGCGCCGATCGCCATGGAGATGGTGCGCGACATCGACAAGAACACCGTCGACTTCCGCCCCAACTACGACGGCCGCTCACAGGAGCCGACGGTCCTCCCGTCGCGCATCCCCAACCTGCTGGTCAACGGCTCGGCCGGCATTGCGGTCGGCATGGCCACCAACATCCCGCCGCACAACCTGCGCGAGGTCGCCGAGGGTGCCCAGTGGGCGTTGTCCAACCCCGACGCCAGCAAGGAAGAGCTCCTCGAGGCGCTGATCGAGCGGGTCAAGGGTCCTGACTTCCCGTCCGACGCGCTGATCGTCGGCACCAAGGGCATCGAGGACATGTACCGCACGGGCCGCGGGTCGATCATGATGCGCGCGATCGTCTCGATCGAAGAGGACACCAAGGGCCGCATCCAGCTCGTCGTGACGGGCCTGCCCTACCAGGTCAACCCCGACAACCTGATGCGCAAGATCGCCGACCTCGTCAACGCCGGGCGCATCCAGGGCATCTCCGACCTGCGCGACGAGTCGTCGTCGCGCGTCGGCCGTCGCATCGTGGTCGAGATCCGCAAGGATGCGATCGCCCGCGTCGTGCTCAACAACCTCTACAAGCACACCGAGCTGCAGACCAACTTCAGCGCCAACATGCTGGCGCTGGTCGACGAGGTGCCGCGCACCCTGACGCTCGACGGCTTCGTCAGCAACTGGATCAACCACCAGATCGAAGTCATCCAGCGCCGCACCCAGTACCTCCTCGACGAGGCCGAGGCCAAGGCGCACATCTTCCGCGGCCTTGCCAAGGCGCTCGACGCGCTCGACGAGGTCATCGCCCTGATCCGCCGCAGCCCCACGGTCGACGAGGCGCGCCAAGGCCTGATCGGCCTGCTCGACATCGACGAGCTTCAGGCCAACGCGATCCTCGAGATGCAGCTGCGTCGCCTGGCAGCCCTCGAGCGTCAGAAGATCATGGACACCCTCGATGAGCTCGAGCGCGAGATCGCCGACTACAAGGACATCCTCGCCAAGCCCGAGCGGCAGCGACAGATCGTGTCCGACGAGCTCGCCGCGATTGTCGACAAGTACGGCGAGGACCGCCGTTCCAACATCATCCCCGCCGACGGCGACCTGTCCGACGAGGACCTGATCCCCGACGAGGAGGTCGTGGTCACGATCACCAAGGGCGGTTACGCCAAGCGCACCAAGACCGACCTCTACCGCGTCCAGAACCGTGGCGGCAAGGGCGTACGCGGTGCGGCTCTGCGTGGTGACGATCTCGTCGAGCACATGTTCGCGACGACGAGCCATCACTGGATCCTGTTCTTCACGACGGCCGGCCGGGTCTACCGGGCCAAGGCCTACCAGCTGCCCGAGGCCGGACGCGACGCCAAGGGCGGCCACGTCGCCGGACTGCTGTCGTTCCAGCCGGACGAGGAGATCGCACAGGTCCTGGCGATCCGCGACTACGAGCAGGCGCCCTACCTGGTCCTGGCGACCAAGAAGGGCCTGGTCAAGAAGACCCGGCTCGGTGACTACAACAGCCCCCGCCAGGCCGGCGTCATCGCGATCAACTTCCGCGACGAGGACGACGAGCTGATCGGTGCTGAGCTGGTCACCCCGGAGGACGACCTGATCCTCATCTCGCGCAAGGCCCAGGCGATCCGGTTCCGCGCGGACGATGAGCAGCTTCGCCCCATGGGACGGGCGACCTCCGGCGTCACGGGCATGAAGTTCCGCGAGGCCGACTCGATGCTCTCGATGTCGGTCATCCGCCGGTCGGCCGGTGCGCTGGAGTCGACGGAGGTGCCTGAGGAGGACCAGCTCTACGTCTTCACGGTCACCGACGGAGGCTTCGCCAAGAAGACCCCGGTCGAGCAGTATCGACTGCAGGGACGCGGCGGTCTCGGCATCAAGGCCATGCAGATCACCGAGAACCGCGGTGAGCTCGTCGGCGGACTGGTGCTCGTCGACACCGACGATGTCATCTCCGTGACGGCCGGGGGCCAGGTCACCCGAAGCCTCGTCTCAGGTGTCAATCCGACAGGCCGTGGCACGATGGGGGTGAGCTTCGTGAAGTTCAAGGGGGATGACCGGGTCGTGACCATTGCGCGCAACACCGAGCTTCTCCAGGACGAGGCGCAGGCCGAAGAGACGTCGACCGACGAGGATCAGGATCAGTGACCGAAGACGACAAGCAGGACCCGACCTCCGCGCCGGGCTCCAGCGCGGCAGACGCGGCGCCCACCCAGCAGATCCCTCGCATTCCCAAGCCGGTGAGCCGCCCTGCCAAGAAGACACCGGCCAAGAAGACCAACGCGGCCAAGAGTGCGACATCTGGCGGACCACAGACCGACAAGGGACGACCTCGCCCGACCCCGCCCGCGCCGCCGGCCGACAATTCGGACAAGTCCGAGAAGTCTGATGGCGACTCCTCTGACGGCGACCGCACGTCGTCGCCCGGTGGCCGTCCCCTGACGGCCGCCGACTACGCGCGTACGACCAAGCCGTCGCCCGCCACCACCGCGGTGATCCCGGCGGTCAAGGACAAGGTCGACAAACGCCCTGAACAGGACGGCGCCAAGACCAAGTCCGGCGCGACACTCGCCCCGGCGCCGCAGCCCAGCACCAAGAAGGAGCGGCGCGCGAGCCTGCGGCTGACCCACATCGAGCCGTGGTCGGTGACCAAGCTGGCCTTTGCGATCTCGGTCGCGTTAATGATCGTCGCGGTCGTCGCGGTGTCGATCTTCTGGGTCGTCATGGAGGCCACGGGAGTCTGGGACCAGATCAACGGCAGCGTCACCTCGGTGCTGAGCGATGACTCGACGAGCTTCAACATCACCGACTACCTCGGCTTCGGGCGCATGGTGGGACTGACCCTCGTGCTGTCGGCGATCAACGTCATCCTGACGACCGCACTGGCGACGATCGGCGCACATCTCTACAACCTGGCGGCTCAACTTCTCGGTGGTGTCGAGGTCACGTTCACCGAAGAACACTAAGACCCCTCCCCGTTTTGGGAGACGGCAAGGCGGTGCGGTAAAGTTCACCGCTGTTGCGGGCGTATAGCTCAGCTTGGTTAGAGCGCATCCCTGATAAGGATGAGGTCCGAGGTTCAAGTCCTCGTACGCCCACTCGCACAGGAGGTTCCATGAAGAAGATCATCGCCCTCGGGCTCGCTGCGGCCGGTGTCTTCTGGGCACTGTCGAAGTCCAAGCAGGACAAGCCCACCGACACGTGGGCGGCTGCCAGCGACAAGGTCTGACCCGGGACCAGCACGATCACGGGGCCGTGGCGCAATTGGTAGCGCACCTGCTTTGCAAGCAGGGGGTTAGGGGTTCGAGTCCCCTCGGCTCCACTGGATGAAGAAGGCCCTCCACCTGTTTGCGGTGGAGGGCCTTCTGCTTGTTTGTTGCATGACCCTTGCCGGTCAGCCGCCCCTGTGCCAACCTGCGAGGTGGAGGCGATCGCATGAGCTCGTTGGCTCCGGGGGCGTTGATCGACGGCAGTGCCGTCGAGGAGCTGCAAGCCATGTTCCACGGCGAGCTCATCCGCCCCGGCGATGCGAGCTATGACCACCACCGCAAGGTGTGGAACGGCTCGATCGACCGGCACCCAGGGCTGATTGCCCGTTGCACCGGGGTCGCCGATGTCCGCGCGGCTGTCGGTCTCGCCAAGGAGCGAGGGCTGCTGGTGGCGGTGCGCGGCGGAGGGCACAGCTTTCCGGGGTTGTCGGTGTGCGACGACGGCCTGCTGATCGACCTGGGCGCGATGAAGGGCATGCGGGTCGACCCGGAGAACCGAACCGTGCGGGCGCAGGCGGGCGTGCTGCTCGGTGAGCTCGATCGCGAGACGCAGGGATTCGGACTCGCGATGACCTCCGGCATCGTCACCCACACCGGCATGGCCGGCCTGACGCTCGGCGGTGGGATCGGCTGGATCATGCGCAAGTACGGCCTCACGATCGATCAGCTGCAGTCGGTGGACGTCGTCACCGCTGACGGGGAGGTGCTGACGGCCAGCGAGGACCAGAACGCCGACCTGTTCTGGGGCGTGAGGGGCGGCGGAGGAAACTTCGGCATCGTCACGGAGTTCGAGTTCCGGCTCAACGAGCTGGGACCGTACGTCGTGGCCGGCCCGGTGTTCTGGGCGATGGAGGACGCTGGCGAGGTGCTGCGCTTCCATCGCGACTGGGTGGCGGACTGCCCGGACGAGCTCATGACGATCGTCGTGCAACGCCGCGCTCCCGCACTTCCCACCGTGCCGCCGGAGCTGGTCGGCAAGCTCATCGTCGGGATCACCGCCTGCTATGCCGGACCGATCGAGGAGGGCGAGCGGGTCGTCCGTCCGCTCAAGGAGTTCGGGTCGCCGGTGCTCGACCTGTGCATGCCCAAGCCCTACCTGGCGCACCAGCAGATGTTCGACCCGTCCTTCAAGCACGGGTGGTCGTACTACGTCAGGTCCTGTGACGTGGCCGAGCTCAGCGACGACGTCATCGACGTCATGGTCGAGCACGGCCAGCGCATCACCTCACCGATCTCGAGCATCGCCCTGTGGCAGATGGGTGGGGCGGTGGCGCGGATCGGCGACGACGCGACCGCGTTCAACGGTCGGCAGGCCGGCTTCACGTTCAACATCAACGGCAACAGCATGACCCCCGATGGGTTCGACGCCGAGCGCGAATGGGCGCGCGACTACTGGGCGGCGCTCGAACCGTTCCACACGAGCGTCTACGTCAATTTCCTGATGGAGGAGGGCGAGGAGCGGGTCCGCAAGGCGTACGGCGCAGAGAAGTACGACCGGCTCAAGGCGCTCAAGCGTACGTACGACCCGACCAACCTCTTCCGGCTCAACCAGAACATCAAGCCCGACTGAGGACGCGTACGGTCGAGGGCTAGTGTCGGGCGGGTCACGCCATACGAGGGAGCCCGCATGCCGCAGACCGTACGAGGAGTGATCGCGCGCGCCAAGGGTGCGCCGGTCACCGTCGAGAACATCGTCATCCCCGACCCTGGACCTGGCGAGGCCGTGGTCGACATCTCGGCGTGCGGGGTCTGTCACACGGACCTGCACTACCGCGAGGGCGGCATCAACGACGAGTTCCCCTTCCTGCTCGGCCACGAGGCCGCCGGTGTCGTCGAGTCGGTGGGTGAGGGCGTCACGGACGTGGCACCGGGCGACTTCGTCGTGCTCAACTGGCGCGCGGTGTGCGGGCAGTGCCGAGCGTGCCTGCGCGGCCGCCCCTGGTACTGCTTCAACACGCACAACGCCACTCAGAAGATGACCCTGGAGGACGGCACCGAGCTGTCGCCCGCGCTGGGCATCGGCGCGTTTGTCGACAAGACGCTGGTCGCCGCCGGGCAGTGCACCAAGGTCGATCCCTCCGCCTCGCCCGCGGCGGTCGGGCTGCTGGGCTGCGGGGTGATGGCCGGCCTGGGTGCAGCGATCAACACCGGCAACGTGCAGCGCGGAGACTCCGTCGCGGTGATCGGTTGCGGTGGTGTCGGCAGCGCAGCGATCGCAGGAGCCCGACTGGCCAACGCCGGGACGATCATTGCGATCGACATCGACGACCGCAAGCTGGAGTGGGCTCGCGGGATGGGCGCGACGCATACGGTCAACGCCTCGGACGGCGACGTGGTCGAGGCCGTGCAAGCCCTGACAGGCGGCTTCGGCGCCGATGTCGTGATCGACGCGGTCGGTCGTCCCGAGACGTGGAAGCAGGCCTTCTATGCCCGCGACCTCGCCGGAACCGTCGTGCTGGTCGGCGTGCCGACTCCCGACATGCAGCTGGAGATCCCGCTGCTGGACGTGTTCGGCCGCGGCGGTTCGCTCAAGTCGTCCTGGTACGGCGACTGCCTGCCGAGCCGCGACTTCCCGATGCTCGTCGACCTCTACCTGCAGGGGCGGTTGGACCTCGACGCCTTCGTCACCGAGACGATCGGGATCGACGACGTGGAGGCGGCGTTCGCGAAGATGCACGAGGGCGGCGTCCTGCGATCCGTGGTGGAGCTGTGACCGAGCGCCAGCTGGGGGCACCCCCACGAGCTCTGCGAGTAGGGGGCGGGAACCAACAAGACTGGGTCGCAGCGCCGTCTGCGTACCGTGCTCTTCCCACGCAGGCGGAGCTGCGATGACCGCCAGAATCGACAAGGTGGTCACGTCCGGGCAGTTCGCGCTGGATGGTGGCAGCTGGGACGTCGACAACAACGTCTGGTTGATCGGCGACGACGCCGAGGTCATGGTGATCGACGCGGCTCACGACGCCGACGCGATCCTGGACGCCATCGACGGGCGCTCGGTCCTGGCGATCATCCTGACGCACGGGCACAACGATCACATCAATGCTGCCGTCGATCTCGGCCGCGAGACCGGTGCCGACGTGTGGTTCCCTCCGGCGGACCGGATGTTGTGGGACGCCGAGCACGGGACCCCTCCGGATCGGGAGCTGCTGGCGGGGGCGACGTTCACCGTCGCCGGCACGACACTCCGCGCCGTGCCCACCCCGGGACATTCGCCGGGCAGCACGTGCTTGTACGTCGAACAGCTCGGCGCGGTCTTCACGGGCGACACACTGTTCGCCGGTGGTCCAGGAGCGACCGGCCGCTCGTACTCGGACTTCGACACGATCATCGACTCGATTCGTGCCCGGCTCCTGACGCTGCCGGACGAGACCGTCGTGCACACGGGCCACGGCGATGACACCACGATCGGCGCCGAGGCGCCACACCTTGACGAGTGGGTCGCGCGGGGCAGCTGAGTTGCCGAAGGGCGTCAGCCCAGTCGACGCCACAGCACGAGCACGGCGACCGCGGCCACGCCGATCAGCGCAACCATGCCTGCGCGCCGTTTGCCGGCCTCGGCCTTCGCGGCGAGCGCGTCGACGGTCTCGCTCAGATGCTCCCTCGTGTCCTCGATGTCGTGCTCGATCGCGCTCATGAGGCGGCCCCGTGGCGGGCGGCCGCGACATCGGCCTTGACGCTCTCGACCCGTTCACGCGGAGCCTCCGGGACCCGGCTGACCCTCGTCTTGCCGACCAGGGCCGCGATCCCGGCGAGGACGAACAGCACCGCACCGACGATCAGGGCGGCCAACCACGCATCCAGCGCCTCGGCGACGCCCAGAATGGCGGCCGCGACGAGCGCACCGAGACCGTACAGGGCCAGTGTGCCGGCGGTCCCGAACAGGCCGGCGCCGACGCCGAGCCGCTTGCCGCTCGTGGCGATGTCCTGCTTCGCCAGCGCGATCTCGTCGCGGACAAGGGTCGAGATGTCGGCCGTGGCTTGAGCGATCAGCTCACCGGTCGACGCCTCCGACGTCGGCGTACGGGGTTCGGTCATGACATCCCCTGTCGGTGGGCGTCCGCGATGGGGGATTCACCCGGCACCGGCGGTGGCCCGATCACCTCGTCTCCCGGGCGGTAGTTGTCGGACGTGGGATCGGAGTCGTGCCCCTTGACCTTCTCCGTGATCTTGGTCTTGGCCTCACCCGCGACGTCGGCGACCTTGGCGCCGACCTTGCTCCCGACACCGGACCCGGCGTGCTTGGCCTGGGCCTGGACGTCGTCGACGGCGCTCTTGACCGTGGGGTTGTTCCAGGCCTTGTTGGCCTGGCGCTTGATCTGTTCATAACGCTCACGTCCGGCGCGGGCGCCGAGGACGTAGCCGGCGGCGCCGACCATGAGCACTGACAACTTCTTCACATTGACCACTCCTTCAGGGCGGGCTTACCCCGTTGGGGAGTGGTCACACGTCGCGGGTCGGCGGTCCTGAACCCATCGCCCAGCGGATCCCTTCGGTGATCACCATGCCGCTCGTACGCACGGCAGTCGCCTCGACGAGCGGAAGGTAGGGCAGGCGCAGCGGCCAGCGGGTCCAGCGCGGCATCATGCCCACCGCAGCCGCCGACAGGAGTCCGTACGGGGCGCGCAGCGTGAGCGGCACCGGCGGGTGGATGAGGATGAAGCGCGCCGCCCGCCGCGCGGCTGCGGTCCCTTCGAGGTCGGGCCGGTAGTCGGCCAGTACCTGTTCCAGCTCGGCGACCGTCTCCGGGACGTCGACCGCACCGAGCGCCCGGGCGATGTATGCGGTCTGGGCGACATAGGCATCCCGTCCGGCAGCGTCGAGAGGCTTGGCACCGTAGCGGTCGTGCGCCCGGAGGAAGCTGTCGATCTCGGCGACGTGCACCCAGCGGATGAGGTGCGGATCGGAGGCCGCGTACGTTCGACTGTCCGGCGCTATCCCGCGTACTCGATCGTGCACGGCACGGACGATCTCCACCGCGCGATCGGCATCCTCGATCGTCCCGAACGTCGTCTCGGCGAGGAACGTGCTGGTGCGTTGCAGACGGCCCCACGGGTCGCCACGAAAGCCGGAGTGCGCGTCGACGGCGGCCATGGCGAGTGGATGCATCGACTGCAGCAGGAGCGCCCGGATCCCGCCGACGAACATCGACGCGTCGGAATGCACGCGGCAGATGGCTGCATCCGGCGCGAACCGCCGCGGACCCTCGGACAGGTGGATCCGGTCGCGTCGCGTCGGACCCTCGTCACCGGCGACGCGGGAGAAGATCGCCTCACCCACCTGCCGGCGTACGAGCTCGAGCGGGTTCATGGCTCGACCGTACGCCGGACAGCGTGAAGCGGCCCGTCAGGAGATGTCGGTCAGCAGGTGGCCACGCGCCTCGCGGCGACGGCGCTGCTCGTCCGGATCCGGTACGGGCACCGCGGCGATGAGCCGCTTGGTGTAGTCCTCCTGCGGGTTGCCGAGCACCTGATCGCGCGGCCCGATCTCGACGAGCTTGCCGTTCTGCATGACCGCGACGCGGTTGGCGAGGGTGTCGACGACGGCGAGGTCGTGGCTGATGAACAGGCACGCGAACTGCAGTCGCTGCTGGAGCTCGGTGAACAGCTCGAGCACACGAGCCTGCACCGAAACGTCGAGCGCCGAGGTCGGCTCGTCAGCGATCAGGAGATCGGGATCGAGTGCCAGCGCCCGGGCGAGGCTGACGCGTTGGCGCTGGCCACCCGACAGCTCGTGCGGGAACCGTCCGACGTACGACCCACCCAGCTCGACGCTGTCGAGCAGCGCTCGCACCTTGGCGTCGATCTCGGACTGCTTCATCTCGGTCTGCACGTGCAGCGGCTCGGCGACGCACTGGCCGATCGACATGCGCGGGTTGAGCGACGACGCCGGGTCCTGGAACACGAAGCCGAAGCGGGACCGCAACGGCCGCAGCTGGCGGTCCGAGAGTCCGGAGACCTGGTTGCCCGAGACGTGGATCGTGCCGCTCGTGGGCTGTTGGAGACCCACGGTCGTACGCCCGACAGTCGACTTGCCCGAGCCGGACTCGCCGACCAGGCCCAACACCTCTCCCTTGCGGATCTCGAGCGAGACGTCGTCGACCGCGCGGAACGGCGGCTGGCCGAACCCGCCGGGGAACTCGACGACCAGGTTGTCGACCTTGAGCACCAGCTCGTTCTCGTCGACGAGGCCCGGGCCGTTCTCGCGCCCGAGGTGAGGGACGGCGTCGAGGAGCGCGCGGGTGTAGGGATGCCTGGGCGCTGCGAAGAGCTGGCCGGCGGGCGCCTGCTCGACGATGTTGCCGCGATACATCACGACGACGCGGTCGGCCATGTCGGCGACAACGCCCATGTTGTGGGTGATCAGGACGATCGCGGTGCCGAGCCGGTCACGCAGCGACAGGAGCAGCTCGAGGATCGCGGCCTGGACCGTGACGTCGAGGGCGGTCGTGGGCTCGTCGGCGATGATGACGTCCGGATCGCAGGCGATCGCCATCGCGATGACGACTCGCTGCTTCTGCCCGCCCGAGAGCTGGTGCGGGTAGTAGTCGACCCGGTGCTCAGGATCGGGCATGCCGACCAGCTCGAGCAGCTCCACGGCGCGCTTGCGGGCATCCTTCTTGGAGATCTCCTTGTGCGCCTGGATGCCCTCGATGATCTGCCAGCCGACGGTGTAGACCGGGTTGAGCGCGGTGGACGGCTCCTGGAACACCATCGACACCTGGTCGCCGCGGATCGGCTGCATGTCGCTGGTGGACATGCCGAGCAGCTCTCGGTCGCCCAGGCGTGCCGACCCGGTGACCGCCGCGGTCGACGGCAGCAGGCCGAGCACGGCCCGGGAGCTGACCGACTTGCCCGATCCGGACTCGCCGACGACGGCGACGACCTCGCCGGGTGCCACGTCGAAGCTGATGCCGTTGACGGCGTGGATCCGCCCTGCGTCGGTCCGGAATGTCACCGCCAGGTCCGAGAGCGACAGGGCGGCGACGCGTTTCTCGGTCGCATCCGCGACGCGAGTCTCGACCGACGGTTCGATGTCGCCGGTCAGCTCCTCGAACTCCTGCGTGATCTCCTTCTCGTCCGCCGACGTCGTCTCGGCGCCGCGGGTGCGCAGCAACGGGTTTAGGATGTCGTTGAGGCTCTCGCCGACCAGCGTCACGCCGAGCACGACCAGGACGATCGCGGTGCCCGGGAACACGCTGGTCCACCAGATGCCGTTGGAGGCGTCGGGCAGCGCCTTGTTGAGGTCGAAGCCCCACTCGGCGGCGGCCGACGGCTCGATGCCGAAGCCCAGGAAGCCCAGACCGGCCAGCGTCAGGATCGCCTCGGACGCGTTGAGCGTGCCGATGACCGGAAGGTTCTGGGCGACGTTGGAGAAGATGTGCCGACCGAGGATGCGCGGCGTGCGGACGCCGACAACCCGGGCCGAGTCGACGTACGGTTCCACCTTGACCGCGAGCGTCGCGCTGCGGATCACGCGGTAGTACTGCGGCACGAACACCACGGTGATCGAGATGGCAGCCGCGAGGATCCCCCCGAGGGCACCGCTGGAACCACCCGTGAGGACGATCGAGACGACGATCGCCAGCAGCAGGGACGGGAAGGCGTACAGCGCGTCCATGATCAGCACGAGGACGCGGTCGAGCCAGCCACCGAGGTATCCGGAGAGCAGTCCGAGCGGTACGCCGATCAGGCTCGACAGCACGACCGCGAGGATGATGACCTCGAGCGCGGTGCGGGTGCCGTAGATGACGCGGGACAAGACGTCGGTGCCGCCGACGGTCGTACCGAACCAGTGGTCCGCCGAAGGGGCCTGCTGGGTGCCGAAGAGGACTCCACCGGACCGGTCGTCGTTGAACCCGTACGGCGCGAGCTGTGGGGCGAAGATCGCGATGAGGATGAAGGCCGCGATGATCGCGAAGCCCAGGAGCAGCATGAAGCGCTGCAAGCCGTGGGACTGGCGGACGACAGCGGGAACGGCTTTCGAGAAGCTCAAGCGGCGGGTAGGCATCAGAACCTCACTCGGGGGTCGACGAAGGCGACGATCGCATCGATCAGGAGGCTCGCGACGCAGACGATCACGGCGATCGCGGTCACAATGCCCTGGACCGCGAGGAAGTCGCGCGCCTTGAGGTACTGCGTCAGCTCGTAGCCGATGCCCTTCCACTCGAACGTCGTCTCGGTCAGCACCGCGCCGGCCAGCAGCAGCGCGACCTGCATGCCCATGACCGTGACGACCGGGACCAGGGCGTTGCGGAAGGCGTGCTTGCGTACGACCCTCCGCTCGGAGACTCCGCGGGCTCTGGCGGCCGTGACGTAGTCCATCCGCAGCGTCTGCAGGAGGTTGATGCGTACGAGGCGCAGGAACACACCGCCGGTGAGCAGGCCCAGCGCGATGGCGGGCAGGACGGCATACTGCAGGACCTCGAGGATGATGCCGGGATCGCCCCAGAGGAGTGCGTCGACGATCATGATGTTGGTGTGCGGCTCGACGTTGTCGAGGATCAGCTCGGTCTGTGTCGAGGAGCGGCCCGATGAGGGCCAGCCGAAGGGCGTGAACGCGAGCTTGAGCAGCAAGCCGACGAAGAACACCGGCGCCGCGTAGACGAGGATCGCGAACAGGCGCAGGAGGACGTCCGGCAGTCGGTCGCGATAGCGCGCTGCGAGGCGGCCGAGCGGGATGCCGACGGTGAAGGCCACCAGCAGCGCCCAGAACGACAGCTCGAGAGTCGCGGCGCCGTACTCGATCAGGATCTCCGAGATGGGCCGATGGTCGGTCAGCGTCGTGCCGAAGTCACCGTGGAGCAGGCCCGTGAGGTACTCCCAGTACTGGGTCAGCATCGGCCGGTCGAGGCCGGCGGCGTGCTTGCGTTCAGCGATCTGCTCGGCATTGAGCCGGCCGCCCTGGGCTGCCGTCACGGGATCGCCGATGACGCGCATCAGCAGGAACACCATGGTGACGAGCACCCACAGCATGGGGATGATGAGGGCGACGCGCACCAGCATGTAGCGAGCCAAGGGGCTGAGCGGACCTCGCCGCCTCTTGGACGGTGGTTCGGTGGGAGTCGGCTCGAGCGGCGCGAGGACTTCGGCGGTCATGAGTTCCTCCGGTTGTGCGGTGGTTGAGGTGCGGAGCGAAGCGTGGGGGTCCCCCCACGAGCTCTGCGAGTAGGGGGCCTCGAAACCACATGCTTCGTGGTGGTTTCGAGACGCCTCGTACTTCGGCTCCTCAACCACCGGTTCTGACCAACATACGTAAGGGGCGGGTCCGATGGACCCGCCCCTGAGCCGTGATTACTTCGACAGCGACGTGAAACGGAACTTGAACGCGGGGTCGAGAGTCTCCTCGACACCCTTCACATCTTCACCGGCAACGGCGACCTGCGCACCCGTGAGCAGCGGAAGGATCGGCACCTGGGCGGCGACCAGGTCCTGGATCTGCTTCAGCGTGGCCACGCGCGAGTCCTTGTCGGCGTCGGTCGCCTCGCTCTTGAGCAACTTCGTCATCTCGGGGACTGGGTTGTCCTTGTCCGAGAAGTTGTAGTGCGACTGCAGGAAGTTGTTCGGCGCGAAGAACGGCGTCACGTAGTTGTCGGCGTCGGGGAAGTCCGGGAACCAGCCGAGCTGGAACATCGGGTAGGCATCCTTGACGCGCTCCTCGGAGTACGTGACGTACTCCGTGGACTGCAGGTCGACCTTGAACAGGCCGCTCTCCTCGAGCTGCCGCTTGACCATGTTGTACTCCTCGGTCGACGAGGAGCCGTAGTGGTCGGTGTTGTACTGCAGCTTGAGCGTGACCGGAGTCTTGACGCCGGCGTCGTCGAGGAACTTCTGGGCCTTGGCCTTGTCGGGCTTCTCGCCGTACGTGTCCTTGAACGGCTCGGTCGCGCCGACCTGTCCCTGCGGAACGGCCGAGTAGGCGGGCGTGTAGGTGCCCTTGTAGACCTGCGTCGAGAGCTCGTCGCGGTCGATCGAGGACGCCATCGCCTGGCGGATAGCGAGCTTCTGCTCATCGTTGTCGCCCGGCATCGTCTTCATGTTGAACACGATGTAGCGCAGCTCGCCGCCGGCACCCTTGTGGACCTTGACGCCCTTGGCCTTGCCGAGGCTGTCGATGTCGGTCGGGGTAAGCGAGCGCCACGCGACGTCGATCTTGTCGTTCTGGACGTCGAGCTTCATGTTGTTGGAGTCGGCGTACGTCTTGAGCGTGATCGTCTTGGCCTTCGGCTTGTTGTACGCGCCGTTGTAGTCGGGGTTGGCCTTGAACTCCGCGATCTGGGCCTTGGTGTACTTGCCGATCGTGTACGGACCCGAGAAGCCCTGAGCCTTGACCGCGGCGTCGTCGTCCAGGACCTTGTCAGCCGGGTAGGTCTCCTCGTCGACGATCGGTCCGGCGGAGGTGACGAGCACCTGGCCGAACGTCTGGTCGTTGGGCGAATTGAGGGTGAAGACGACGGTCTTGTCGTCCTTGGCCTCGACCGACTTCATGTTGCCCAGCAGCGAGGCCGGGCCGTTGGGGTCGTTGATCTTGACGATGCGGTTGAACGAGAACGCGACGTCGGACGCGGTCAGGGCGTTGCCGTTCGCGAACTTCAGTCCGTCCTTGATCGTGCAGACGTACTCGGTCGGCTGCTCGAAGTCGCACTTCGACGCGGCATCCGGAGTCAGCGTGGTGCTGCCGGCCGGGAAGTTCAGGAGGTACTGGTAGACCTGCGTCTGAACCGTCAGCGAGCCGTTGTCGTACGAGCCGGCTGGGTCGATCGAGACGACCTTGTCGGTCGTGCCGACGACGAGCCCCGAGCCCGCGTCCTTGTTGTCGTCATCCTTGCTTTGTCCACACGCTGCCAGCGCGATGCCGGCCAGTGCGGTGACCGCGATGATCGCGGTTCCCCGACGGAACTTCATGGTGCTCTCCTACGAGTTCGAGCCGCAACGCGTGGCCGCGGCGGGATTGTCCACATGATGGACTGAGCCGTTCCGCACGCTACACGCGCTCACGGCGGCTGTGCCTGCCAGCGAGATTGCAGTTTGGTTACTGAATCCGGCAGGGCGGCGAGCTCGTCGGTCGCGGCCACAAGGACAGAGCAGGACCCAGGCTGCCGTTTGGGAGTTGCACCAGGTGCTCGCGCGCCGAGTGCGGAGGGTTTTGGGAGGGAACTGGGAGTCCTCCGCCTCGACTTCGCGGGAGAGAGATCCTGCGGCGCCGGGGTCCGGCTCTGTACGGACAAGACTTCCGCAGATGGTCCTCACGGATTAGGGACCAAAGTCCCTAACGCGTTCGGCGAAGGTGGTCTCATCTCGCTCGAAATGACTAGTCCATCATGGTTCTTCCGACTGAATCCGTACACAAGACAGGCGGTCTCGTACGGAACACCCCGGTTTTCCGGGCATTTCGTGGCGGGCCCAAGGTCCTCACAGGTACGCTCCCGACGGGAGGGAACCCATGAGCGCAGCACGTACTGCCGTCACGACTGAACGTCTCGGGGGACTGCTCGACGCCGTCGTGGCGCTGTCGTCCGACCTGTCGCTGGAGAGTCTGCTCGAGCGCATCGTGCGGCAGGCATGCCTCCTCGTCGATGCGAAGTACGGAGCCCTCGGCGTCCTCGGGCTCCACGGTGACCGGCGGCTCACCCGGTTCGTGACGCATGGGTTCTCTGACGCCGAGATCGCCGCTGTCGGCGAGCTGCCGCGTGGCCACGGGATCCTGGGCCACATCATCGATCACCCGCAACCGCTGCGGCTGGAGAACCTCGGACGCCATCCGGCGACCTTCGGGTTCCCGTCCGACCATCCCGCGATGGACACGTTCCTCGGTGTCCCCATCCGCATCCACGACCGCATCTTCGGCAACCTCTATCTCACCGAGAAGCAGTCACCGGGAGGCTTCACCCGCGAGGACGAGGAGGTCGCCGTCGCGCTGGCCTCCGCCGTCGGCGTCGTGATCGAGAACGCCCGCCTCTATGACGAGGCCGAGCGTCAGCGCCGCTGGCTCGAAGCGGCCGCGGAGATCACGACGGCCCTCCTGGGCCCCATCTCCCGAGACACTGCCCTGCAGCTCGTGACCGACCGCGCCCGCGACGTCGCGGACGCCGACTTCGTTGCCCTGTTGATGCCGGCCGAGGCCGATGTCCTCGAGATCCGCGCGGTCTCCGGGACGGCCGTTCACGAGTTGATCGGCGAGACGGTCGGAGCCTTCGAGAGCCTGGCCGGCGAGGTCGCCCGTACGCAGGTCACGGCCGTCGTGCCCAACACCGCCCTGGAGCCGCGGTACTCACCGGCGACTACACCGCTGTGGCCCGACCTGGGCTCCGTGCTGATCCTGCCGCTGCGCAGTGGTGACGTGACAGGCGCGCTGACGGTGGGGTGGCATGAAGTGCTGAAGACCGACCGGTGGGAGCTCGACCCCGAGCTCCCGCAGCGCTTCGCCGACCAGCTGGCGCTGGTGCTCCAGGTGGCACAGGCGCAGGAGGACCAGGCCCGGCTCGCTGTGTTCGAGGACCGCGACCGCATCGGACGCGACCTGCACGACGTGGTGATCCAGCGACTCTTCGCGATCGGGCTGATGCTCGACAACACGATGCGCCTGATCCAGTCACCCGGCGCGGCGTCACGGCTCTCGTCAGCGATCGACGAGATCGACGCCACGATCAAGGACATCCGCCGGACCATCTTTGCGCTGGGCACCGACGCCGAAGCGGCAGACATCAAGGGCAGCGTGGAACGGATCCTGGGCCACGCGGCCCTGACCTTGGGCTTCTCGCCGGTCCTGGAGGCGCGCGGTCCGGTCGACAGTGCCGTTCCCGACGAGGCGCGTGAGCACCTGCTCGCGGTCCTCAACGAGGCGCTCTCCAACATCGTGCGGCACGCCTCCGCAAGCAGGGTCGAGGTGGTGCTCGACGTCACGGACGACATCCGGCTCCAGGTGCGAGACGACGGCACAGGTCTTGGCGACCGGGAGCCCGGTAGCGGTCTCACCAACATGCGGGCCCGGGCCCAGTTGCTGGGTGGCCACTTCGCCGTGAGTGACCGTGCCGGCGGAGGCCTGGAGCTGACCTGGGCCGTACCGAGGGAGCATCCATGACACGGGTGTTCCTCCTCGACGACCACGAGATCGTCCGGCGCGGCCTCAAGGACCTCCTCGAGCACGAGGCCGACATCACGGTCGTGGGCGAGGCCGGATCGGCGGCCGAGGCCCTCGCCCGCATACCCGCCAGCGGCCCGGACGTGGCGGTGCTCGACGCCCGCCTGCCCGACGGTTCGGGCATCGACGTGTGCCGCAGCATCCGCTCGTCGGACCCGTCGATCGCGGTCATCATCCTCACGTCGTACGACGACGACGAAGCCTTGTTCGCCGCCATCATGGCCGGTGCCGCGGGATATGTGCTCAAGCAGGTGCGCGGCCACGACCTCGTCGAGGCCGTACGCCGGGTTGCCACCGGCCAGTCACTGCTGGACCCGGTCGTGACGCAGCGCGTGCTGACCCGCATCCGCGAGGGCGATCCGCAGGCCAGCCCCCTCGAGCGGCTCACGGCTCAGGAGAGCCGGCTCCTGGAGCTCATCGGCGAAGGGCTCACGAATCGCCAGATCGCCGCCGAGATGTTCCTTGCCGAGAAGACGGTCAAGAACTACGTCTCGCAGCTCCTGGCCAAGCTGGGACTCCAGCGCCGGACCCAGGCCGCCGTGCTCGCCGCCCGTCATCCCACGGGGCAGGCGAAACGGCATCGGCGGCCGGATACTCTTGGGCCATGAGCCACAACCAGCATCTCTCCGAGTTCGACCCTGACATCGCCGCGCTCCTCGACGCCGAGCTGCACCGTCAGCAGTCGACGCTCGAGATGATCGCGTCGGAGAACTTTGCCCCCGTCGCCTCGCTCGAGGCCCAGGGCAGCGTCCTGACCAACAAGTACGCCGAGGGCTATCCCGGCAAGCGCTACTACGGTGGCTGCGAGTTCGTCGACCAGGTCGAGACGATTGCGATCGACCGGCTCAAGCAGCTGTTCGACGCAGGCTATGCCAACGTCCAGCCACACTCCGGCGCGACCGCCAACGCCGCCGCGCTGCACGCGATCGCCACAGTCGGCGACACGATCCTCGGGCTCGACCTGGCCAATGGTGGGCACCTGACCCACGGCATGAAGCTCAACTTCTCCGGCCGCCTCTACAACGTGGTGCCCTATCACGTCGTGCCGGAGACCGGCCTGGTCGACATGGACGAGGTCCGCGCGTTGGCGCAGGAGCACCGGCCGACCGTCATCATCGCGGGCTGGTCGGCATACCCCCGCCAGCTCGACTTCGCGCTGTTCCGCGAGATCGCCGACGAGGTCGGCGCCAAGCTCTGGGTCGACATGGCGCACTTCGCCGGCCTGGTCGCTGTTGGCCTGCACCCCAGCCCTCTGCCGCACGCGCACATCGTCACGACGACGACGCACAAGACCCTCGGCGGCCCGCGCGGTGGCGCGATCCTGACGAACGACGAGGAGATCGCCAAGAAGATGCGCTCCGCGGTGTTCCCCGGTCAGCAGGGCGGCCCGCTCGAGCACGTCATCGCCGCCAAGGCTGTCGCGTTCAAGATGGCCCTCGAGCCGGAGTTCAAGGAGCGCCAGGAACGTACGATCGAGGGCGCCAAGATCCTCGCCGAGCGCCTGATGTCCGCTGACACCCGTGCTGCCGGAGTCAATGTCCTCACCGGCGGCACCGACGTGCACCTCGTGCTGGTCGACCTCCGCGAGTCCGAGCTCGACGGTCAGCAAGCCGAGGACCGGCTCCACGAGGTCGGCATCACGGTCAACCGCAACGCCGTGCCCAACGACCCGCGTCCCCCGATGGTGACCTCCGGCCTGCGCATCGGCACGCCGGCGCTGGCCACGCGCGGTTTCGGCGCCGATGAGTTCACCGAGGTCGCCGACATCATCGCCGCGGCACTGCTGCCCGGCGACGTCGACATCGAGGGACTGCGCAAGCGGGTGACCGTGCTGGCCGAGCGCTTCCCGCTCTACCCGGACGTCGCGCCCTTCTCGAAGTGACCCTCGGAACGGCGAGGCTCTGGCTCCGGCCGGGCCTCGTCGGTCTGCACGTCTTTGCCGTCGTCGCGGTCGCGTTCTGCATCTTCATGGGGCTGTGGCAGCTCGGGGTCTATGACTCGCGCCAGGAGCACGAGCAGGCCGACAAGCGGGAGGTTCCGCGCGTCGCGCTGTCCGGGCTGTGGGGCTCCGACCAGCCGTTCGACGCCACGCTCAACCACCGTCCCGTGACGGTTCAGGGCACGTTCGCCCCGGCATCGGAGCAGGTGTGGGTGACGGGCAAGCAGCAGGACGGGCGCACCGGCGCCTGGTTGGTCGCTCCTTTGCTCGTCGACGGTGACGCGCTCCTGGTCGTACGCGGGTGGGCGCCGAAGGTGACCGACTTCCCGCCGGTGCCGGCCGGCGAGGTCACGATCGACGCGGTGCTCGAGGCCGGCGAGGCCGGCGGCGCGGCGTACGACCCGGATCGCCGCGAGATCGGCTCGGTCCGCATCCCGGCGCTGACCAATGAGCTGCCGTACGACCTCTACTCCGGGTTCGCGGTCAGCACCAGCGCGTCGGCGTCCGGCGGCCTCGATCTCGTGCCGCCCCCGGAGCCCGGCGAAGTGTCGTGGACCGTGGGCCTGCGCAACCTGGCGTACGCCGTGCAGTGGTGGGTGTTCGGCGCGTTCGCGGTGTTCATGTGGTGGCGGATGTCGACCGAGAGCGTGGCCGCTTCGAGGCCGAAGGTAGCCTGACGCCGTGAAAGCCGCACTGCTCCGTTATCGCGTCATGGCCAACATCGTCGGCGTCCTGCTGATCATCCTGATCCTGATCGGGGTGCCGCTGAAGTACCTGGCGTCCGAAGGCTCCGGGGCACAGGACCTCGGCGAGAACATTACGACCTACCTCGGCATCGCGCACGGGTGGCTCTACATGATCTTCCTCGTCATGGCCGCGATCCTCGCCCGCAAGGCGCGCTGGACCATCCCGTTCGCGATCACGACATTGCTTGCCGGCACCGTCCCGATCCTCAGCTTCTGGGCCGAGCACCGTGCGACGAAGGCCGTGAAGGCCGAATACGTTGACGCCGCCTAGCGGCCGGTGAAGGTTGCCTTGCCGGGGCCGTCACGGAGGAATGACTCCATACCGTCCTGCAGGTCCTGGGTCTCGAACAGCTCGGCGGCGATCGCCGTCACCTCGGCGTTGGCCCTCGGGACCCCGCCGGCCTCGAAGTGCCGCAGCACCTCCTTGGCAGCGCCGAACGCCTGCGTCGGACCCGTCGCGAGATGCGCGACGAACGCCAGCACGGCATCGTCGAAGCCCTCGACGGGCAGCACGCGATTGACCACGTTCCAGCGCTCCAGTGTGGCGGCGTCGTAGAGGTCGCCGGTGAACACGAACTCCTTGGCCCGTCCCACGCCCGCGCGTGCGGCGAGCCGCTGAGTGCCACCCATCGTCGGGGTCAGCCCGATGACGCGCTCGACCAGGCCGAACTTCGCCTTCTCGGACGCCAGGATGATGTCGCACGCGACCGCGACCTCGAAGGCCCAGGTCAGGGTCAGCGCGTGGGCGGCGAAGATCGTCGGGAACGGCAGCGCGTCGACGCGGTTCGGGAGCTCGATCATCCGGTCGTACAGCTGCTTGGTGTCGGCCTTGGTCTTGCGCGCGTGGAACTGCGACACATCGACCCCACCGGAGACGATCTTGCCCTCGGCCCGGATCAGCAGCGCGCGCGGCGGCGACGCCTCGACCTGGTCGAGCGCGCGGTCGAAGTCGTCGTGCAGCTCGAGTGAGTAGAGGTTGACCGGCGGCGCACTGAACGTGACGATCGCGATGCCGTCGTCGGTACGTTCGACCGTGACCGGCATCAGCGCGGGTCTGCCTCGTTGGGGTCGTACGAACCGCCCTTGTCGGCGACCGCGTTGCGGACCGCGACGGCTGCGCCGGCGATCAACGCGAACAGGAAGAACTTCCGGACGGGATGTCTCTTTTCCGACTTCGACATGCGGGTCACGATAGCCGCCGAACAGGCGGCGATCCCACCCGACCGGGGGCGGAGCCGTCTTGGCATCCCATGAAAAGATGGGCGGCAGCAACCGAAAGGAATCCCCTGTGGCCTCGCAGCTCATCGCGACCTTCACGACCAACCACGGCGCCATCGTCGTGGAGCTCTTCCCCAACCACGCTCCCAAGACCGTCGACAACTTCGTCGGCCTCGCCGAGGGCACCAAGGACTGGATCGACCCGGCCACCGGCCAGATCTCGAACAAGCCGTTCTACGACGGCCTCGGGTTCCACCGCATCATCCCCAACTTCATGCTCCAGGGCGGCGACCCGCTCGGCACCGGCACCGGCGGTCCCGGCTATGAGTTCGAGGACGAGTTCCACCCGGACCTGCAGTTCAACAAGCCCTACCGGCTGGCGATGGCCAACGCCGGACCCGGCACCAACGGCTCGCAGTTCTTCATCACCCTCGTGCCGACCGACTGGCTCAACCGCAAGCACACGATCTTCGGCGAGGTCGTCGACGCTGACAGCAAGGCCGTTGTCGACGCGATCGGCGCGACGGCGACGGACGGCTTCGACCGGCCGATCGAGCCCGTCGTCATCGAGAAGCTGACGATCGAGCGACGCGAGGCGTGAACCTCCCGGCTTCGGACTATCGCTGCTACCGACATCCTGACCGCGAGGCCTACATCTCGTGCCAGCGCTGTGAGCGGCTGATCTGTCCGGAGTGCATGAACGACGCGTCGGTCGGGTTCCAGTGCCCGTCGTGCATCGCCGAGGGGGCCAAGTCCGTCCGGTCTCCTCGTACGATCGCCGGCGGCACGGTCTCGGCCGACGTGGGCCTGGTGTCGATGGTGCTCATCGGCATCAACGTTGTCGCGTTCCTGCTGACGCTGGCGACCGGCGGCAACGACGGGGGTCTGTTCCAGCACGGGGCGATGCTCGCGCAGTCCCGGCCCAACATCAGCGGCGAGCTGCTGACGGGTGTGGCCGACGGAGCGTACTGGCGGCTGCTGACCTCGGCCTTCCTGCACGAGGGCCTGCTGCACATCGCGTTCAACATGTACGCGCTCTATCTCTTCGGCCCCTTCGTCGAGAAGGCGCTCGGCCGCGGCCGGTTCATCGTGGCGTACCTGACGATGGCGGTCGGGGCCTCGGTGTTCGTCTACTGGCTGTCGGAGCCATACGTGCTGACGATCGGCGCGTCCGGCGCGATCTCCGGGCTGTTCGGCATGGCGCTGATCTTCCTGCTCAAGGCGAAGCAGGACGTGTCGACCCTGCTGGTCCTGCTGGCGATCAATGCGTTCCTCAGCACTCAGGGCAACATCAGCTGGCAGGGACACCTCGGCGGCTTCATCGTCGGGTGCATCCTCGGAGCGGTCTTCGCGTACGCCCCTCGCGACCGCCGCACCCTGGTGCAGGCGGTGGTGCTCGCAGCGACGTGGATCGGCATCGTGGTGGCGATCGTCCTACGGACGAGCCAACTCACCGGTTAGTCCACAGATGTGAATGACACCGGTGTGATTATCAACAGCTGTGCACACAGGTGTGGATAACTACAACGGTGTAACTCACTCCCACTTCATGGCGAAGCCGAAGGCCGCCACGATGAAGCCCATGCCGACGACGAGGTTCCAGCTGCCGAGGTCGTCGTACCACTGGAGGAACGACGGGTAGTCGATCGTCTGGTTGCTCAAGGTGTAGAACACGACGATCCAGATGAGTCCGATCACGCCCGAGGTGACCATCGCCGGTCCCGCCCAGCGGTTGCCGATCTTCTGGGGTTTGGGTGCCTTGGGGGCCTTGTCTTTCGCCACGACGTCTCCGGATGGTTGCTGCGGGCTGAACCGCATCGATAGGTGCTCTCGGATAGCCTAGGCCATCGAGCGAGGAGGACTTCGGCATGGCAAAGGCGGGGACGCATGCACGCCAACGCTGGCCACTCGCGGTCCTGATGATCTTCGCGATCACCGGATTTCTCTTCGTCGCTGCGTCGGTCACTGCGGGGGGCGATGACCTTCGGCCGGCGGGCGGCGACACGGCATCGCTGGCCCAGGAGCGGGACCACCGGATCGATGAACGCCGCGAGGACGCCCGGCACCTGCGCGACGACATCGACGAGCTGTCTGCGAGTGTCAAGGGCGCCAACCTCAAGAAGCTCCGCGCCCGTGCCAAGGCGCTCGAGCAGCCGACCGGGCTCACCGCGCTCGAGGGTCCGGGCCTTCGAGTGACGCTCACGGACGCCCCATCGGCGCTCGGCCTCTCCGAAGACGTCGATCCCAGACTCCTGGTGCACCAGCAGGACATCCAGGCGTTCGTCAATGCCCTGTGGGCAGGCGGTGCCGAAGCCGTGACGCTGCAAGGTCAGCGGCTCATCTCGACAACCGGCATCAAGTGCGTCGGCGCGACCGTCGTGCTGGACGGCGTGCCCTACTTCCCGCCCTACGTCATCGAGGCGATCGGTAGCTCCGCCGCCATGAACGCCGCCATCAACACCTCGGCCGCCACGACCACGTACGCGCAGTACGCCCGTGACCCGGACTACCAGCTCGGCCTCGACATCGAGACCATCGACAACGTCAAGGCCGAGGCCTACGCCGGGCCGGTCAGCCTGCGCTACGCCAAGGCAACGGGCTAGCCGCCCTCGCCCTCGGTCCCGAGCACACCGGCGCCGTCAGTCCCGCCGTCGCCTGGATCAGTGTCGGCACCGGGGTTGGCCGAGACGGTGAGCTCGATCGTCGTTCCCGGCGCCACCTTCTCGTTGGGAGCGATGTTCTGGGCGGTCACCGTGCCGTCGGGTGATGGAGCCGCGGCATCGTCCTTGGTCGTGACCTTGAGCCCGAGGTCCTCCAGCGTCTTGGTGGCGTCCTCGATGTTCTGGTTGACGACGTTGGGGACCACGACCTGGCCCTTTGACACGAAGAGTGTGACCTTGGCACCGACGTCGACCTGCTCGCCGACGAGCGGCGTGCTGTTGATGACGACGCCACGATCGGCGGTGTTGTCGACATACTCGCGTTCGACCTTGAACTTGCCCTCGCCGTTCTCGAGCTGGTCCTTGGCGATCTTGAACTGGAGCTGGCGGACGTCAGGCATCGTGACCTGCTCGGGACCTTCGCTGACGATCAACGTGACGGTGCTGCCCTCGTCGGCGTCGTCGCCTGCCGGCGGGTCGGTCTCGATCACGAGCCCTTCCTCGACATCGCTGCTGGCCTGCTTCTCGGTCTTGGAGCTGACCACGAACTTCGCGTTCTCGAGCGCCCGCGTGGCGGTCTCGACGCTCCTGCCGCTGACATCCGGGACCGCGACCTGGGTGGGTGCGTCGGGGGACTCGGTGGCCTTGAAGATCGCGAACGCGATGCCGGCGAGCAGCAGCACGGCGATGAGGCCGATGATCCACCACTTCGCCCGGCTCTCGGGCTCCTCGTCTTCCTCGTCCGGATCAGGTTCGGCTCGGCGCGCACCGCCGGAAACCGGCAGGACGGGCGCGGCCGGCGCGATCGCCGTGCCGCCGCCCACGATCGCGGTGGCTGCGGCCGGTGCTTCGACGACCTGGCCGGCGAGCACCCGATCGATGTCCTTACGCATGTCGGCCGCGCTCTGGTAGCGGTCCTCCACGCGCTTGGCGAGCGACTTGGCGACGATGTTGTCGATCGCGGCGCTCACGTCAGGGTTGAGCTGCGACGGAGGCCGGGCCTCCTCGCGTACGTGCTGGTACGCCACCGAGACCGGGCTGTCGCCGACGAACGGCGGTCGACCAGTCAGGAGCTCGTAGAGCAGGCAGCCGGTGGAGTAGATGTCGCTGCGGGCGTCAACGGTCTCGCCGCGTGCCTGCTCCGGCGAGAGGTACTGGGCCGTGCCGATGACCGCTGCGGTCTGCGTCATCGCCGACGAGGTGTCGGCGATCGCGCGGGCGATGCCGAAGTCCATGACCTTGACCTGGCCGGACGGCGTCAGCATCACGTTGGCCGGCTTGATGTCGCGGTGGATGATGCCGGAGCGGTGGCTGTAGTCGAGCGCGCTCAGCACGTCCGCCGTGATCGACAGCGCGCGCTCGGGCAGGATCTTGCGGCCGTTCTCGGCACCTCGCAGGATGTCGCGGAGCGTCTGGCCCTCGACGTACTCCATGACGATGTAGGGCACGTGGCTGCCGTGCTTGTCGATCGACTCACCGGTGTCGTAGACCGCGACGATCGACGGGTGGTTGAGCGCGGCCGACGACTGGGCCTCACGGCGGAAGCGGGCCTGGAACGTGTCGTCCGCGGCGAGGTCGCCGCGGAGCTGCTTGACGGCGACCGTGCGGCCGAGGCGCAGGTCACGGCCGACACGGACGTCTGCCATGCCGCCTCGTCCGAGCAGACCGCCGAGCTCATAGCGGCCGCCCAGGCGGATGGTCTCGTCGCCGGATTCGGTCATGGTGTCAGTCTCCCAAAGGGTGATGTGAGGTAGGTGCGCTGCATAGACGGGACCAATAGGCACACCGTCGCCAAGCTTGCTTGTGGACTCACGAAGTTCGTACTCACTTTCCGAGCACCGCCTCCATGACGGACCTCGCGATGGGGCCCGCCAGGCGGCCGCCCGCGATCTCGTCGCGCGCGGTGTCGCTCGACTCGACCAGCACCGCTACGGCGACCTTGGGGTCGTCCTCGGGTGCGAACGACACGAACCAGGCGTACGGGGGGCGGTCGGGCGTCGACTGGGCGGTGCCGGTCTTGGCGCCGACGTCGACTCCGGAGATCCGGGCCGAGGTCGCGGTGCCACGGGTGACGGTGCTGACCATCATCTCGCGCAGCTTCCTGGCGTTGGAGCTGCTCATGGCCTGGCTGAAACGCTCCGGATTGGCCTGGTCAAGGACCCGGAGGTTGGGCGATCGCACGGTCTTGACGATGTAGGGCTTCATGACGTCGCCGCCGTTGGCGATGCCCGCAGCGACCATCGCCATCTGCAAGGGTGTCGTCGCGACCTCGTACTGGCCGATGCCGGACTGGGCGAGCTGCGGGGCCTCGAGCTTGTTGTCGCCGACTGTGAACCGGCTGGCGTCGCCGGCGAGGCCGTCGAGCGGGTCCGTGCCGAAGCCGAACTTCTTTGCCTGAGCGGCGAGCTTCTCCTGGCCGATCTTGCCGGCCAGGGCTCCGAACGCGACGTTGCACGAGACGTTGAGCGCCTGCTCGAACGTGATGCGGTCGCCGCCGCAGTTGCCGCCGTTCTCGTTGGGCAGCGAGTACTGGATGCCCGGGAACGTCAGCCGAGCGCCGGCCTTGATCCTGTCGTCGATGTTGTCGACGACCCCGTTCTCAAGGGCGGCCGCGGCCGTGACGAGCTTGAATGTCGACCCGGGCGGCAGCGTCTGCTGCGTCGTCCGGTTGAGCATCGGCTTGTCCTCGTCGGCGTTCAGGGCGTTCCAGGACTTCTGGACCGCGGCGAAGTCGTGGCTGGCCAACCGGTTGGGGTTGTACGACGGCTGGCTGACCATGGCCAGCACCGCACCGGTCTTGGGGTCGAGCGCGACGACGGCGCCCTTGGTGTTCTTGCCGAGCCGCTCGAGCCCTTCGGCCGCGGCCTTCTGGGCGAGCGGGTCGATCGTGAGCTCGACGCTGCCGCCCTTGGGCTGCTTGTTGGACACGAGGTCGACGACGCGGTTGACGAACAGCCGGTTGTCGCTGCCGGAAAGGACGCCGTTCTCGGAGTTCTCGAGACCGCCGCGCCCGAAGACGTACGAGAAGTAGCCCGTGACGGGTGCGTAGAGGCCGCCGTCGGGATAGCGCCGCTGGAACTTGTACTCGTCCTTGGACTTCACGCTCTCGGCCACGGGATCGCCGTCGACGAGGATCGCGCCGCGATCGCGGGAGAACTCCTCGTTGATGACGCGCTTGTTGCCGTTCTTGGCGTTGAGATCGTCAGCCTCGACGAACTGGACGTAGTTGATGTTGAGCAGCAGTGCAGCGAACAGCACGAGACACGCGATGGCGATGTTGCGGATCGGCCGGTTCATGACAGCTTCACCACCTGGGTCTCCTCGTCGCTCGCGAACGTGGAGATCTCGGGGGCCGGGCGGCGGGTCTGGTCGCTGATGCGCAGGAGCAGGCCGATGATCGCCCAGTTCATGACGACCGACGAGCCACCTTGCGCCATGAACGGGGTCGTCAGGCCGGTCAGTGGGATGAGTCGGGTGACGCCACCGACGACGACGAAGACCTGCAGCGCGAAGGAGAACGCGAGGCCCGCGGCGAGCAGCTTGCCGAACGCGTCACGGCAGGTCAGCGAGATGCGCAGGCCGCGCTCCACGATGAGGCCGTAGATCACGATGATCGCCATGAGCCCGGTCAGCCCGAGCTCCTCGCCCATCGACGCGGCGATGAAGTCCGAGAAGGAGTACGGGGTCAGCTGCGGACTGCCCTGTCCGAGTCCTTGGCCGAGGATGCCTCCGTGCGCGAGCCCGAACAGGCCGTTGATGATCTGTCCGTTGGCGTCGGGGTCGGCGAACGGGTCGTGCCAGGCGTCGAAGCGTACGCGCACGTGGCCGAACGCGAGGTAGCCGAAGTAGGCGCCGGCCCCGAACAGCAGGGCACCGACGACGAGCCAGCCGGGGCGCTCGGTGGCGACGTAGAGCATCACGACGAACAAGCCGAAGAACAGCAGCGACGAGCCGAGGTCGCGCTGGAACACCAGGATCGCGACGCTGATGAGCCAGCCCGCGAGAATCGGCCCGAGGTCGCGGCCGCGCGGCAGGTCGATGCCCATGATGCGGCGGCCGGCGAGCGCAAGGGCGTCACGCTTGACGACGAGATAGCCCGCGAAGAAGATCGCGAGGCAGACCTTGGCCGCCTCGCCGGGCTGGAAGCTGAACGGCCCGAAGTTGACCCAGATGCGGGCGCCGTTGATCGTACGTCCGAAGTGCGGCAGCAGCGGCAGGATCAGCAGGCCGATGGCGGCGAGGCCGAACGTGTAGGTCAGGGTCTGCAGCCGGCGGTGGTCGCGGACCAGCATGAGGATCGCGGCGAACGCGGCGATGCCGATCGCGGTCCATACGAGCTGGGAGTTGGCGAACGCCGCGCGCTGGGAGTCGATCTGCTGGCGGCCGAGGTCGAGCCGGTAGATCATCGCCAGGCCGAGGCCGTTGAGCGCGATGACCAGCGGCAGCAGCACGGGGTCGGCGTAGGGCGCCACACGACGCACGATCAGGTGCGTCGCGATCGCGACGACGATCAACGCGCCCCCGAGCTTGTAGGTGTCGGCGGGGATCGTGCCCTCGACCCCGAGCCCGACCGACGCATAGGCGGCGATGCCGATGAAGACCGCGAGAACGGTCAGGAAGAACTCGGCTCCTCGCCGTTTGCGAGGAACCCATGCGGGTGTGGTCATCGCTGCCATGCCGCGTTGGACGCCGTCGACTTGGTGGTCTTGGTGGGCGTCGGCTTGCTGGAGGGTGTCGGGGTCGGCGTGGGCGTGGGCTGGACCGCGAGCTGGTCGAGCTCCGCGACGGTCTTCTCGGCGTCGGCCTTGCTCGACGCCTCGATGCCGGCCTCGACCTGCTGGCGGCGGAACGCAGGGAGCGTGGCGAGCTCGACGTCGGTCACCTGCTCGACGTGCTGGAGCGTGATGCCGGGGATGTCGGCCTGGACGCCCTTGAAGATTGCGACCTTGCCGTCCTGGGCCGCCACGAAGTACTGCTTCTGCGACCAGCTGTAGGCCCACGCGCTGCCGGCCCCGACGATCAGGGCGACGAGCACGAGCACCGCAGCCCAGCGCACCCAACGCATGCGGCTCGGCGGTCGCGGCGCGTAGCGGAGCTCCTCGGGGTCGTACTCGGAGGACGATGCCGTGGTGGCGGTGTCGCTGCCGCTCGTGCCCTCGCCCGTACGCGGCCGGGCCTGGCCGGCGGCCGCTCCCACGAGCTGCGGCTGGCCGTCGGATGACGACAGGCGGTCGTCGGGCTCGGTGCCGGCCTCGACGAACTCGCCGATGACGACCGTGACGTTGTCGTAGCCGCCGGCCTCCAGCGCTAGACGTACGAGCTCGGTCGCGGCCATGTCGATCGTCTCGGACATGAGCGCGCCGCGGATGACCTCGTCGGTCACCATGTCGGTGAGCCCGTCGCTGCACAGGAGGTAACGGTCGCCGAGCATCGGCTGGACCCAGCTGAGGTCGGCGCCGTTGTCGTCGCGTCCGAGCATGGCTCGCAGGATGAGCGAACGGTGCGGGTGGACCCGAGCCTCAGCCGGCGAGATGCGGCCCTCGTCGATGAGGCTCTGGACGAACGTGTGGTCCTTGCTGATCTGGGTCAGCTCGCCGCCCCGCAGGCGGTAGACGCGGGAATCGCCGATGTGGGCGAAGGCGAACTTCTGGCCGTCCCACAGCAGGGCATCGAGCGTCGTGCCCATGCCTTCGACGGCGGGATCATCGGTGATGAGCTGGCCCAGCCTGGTGTTGGCCTTGGTGACCGCCTGCTCGAGGGCTGCCATCGCGTCAGGCTCGACGTTGTCGCTGTCGAGCTCGCGGATGATGTGCATGACCTCGGACGAGGCCAGGTCGCCAGCCGCGGCGCCGCCCATGCCGTCGGCGATCACCAGCAGGCGGGGGCTCGCATAACCGGAGTCCTGGTTGGCGGATCGGCGCAGACCGGTGTCGGTGTGCGCGACGTAGCGAAAGGTCAGGGCGGTCATGGGCTACTTCTGCAGCTCGACGATGGTCTTGCCGAGTCGGACGGCGATGCCGAGACCGATCGGGACGGGCGAGGTGATGCGCTGGCTGCCGAGGTAGGTGCCGTTGGTCGAGCCGAGGTCCTCCACGAACCACTGCTCGCCGTTGGTCGCGAACCGGGCGTGGCGCGTCGACACGTAGTCGTCGTCGAGCCGGATGGCGGCGTCGGTGCCGCGGCCCAGCAGGATCGGCTTGTCGCCGAGCGGCACGCTCTGGCCGGCGTTGGGACCGGAGACGACCTGGAGCTTGGTCGGCACGCCACGCGGTGCCTTGCGGCTCTTGGTCTTGGTCTTCGCCGGTGCCTTCTGCTTGTTCTTGGCCGGGCGCGGTGCCGCGGGGGCCTTGGTGCCGAAGATGTCGGAGCGGATGACCGACACCGCGGACAGCACGAACAGCCACAGCACGGCCAGGAAGCCGAGCTTGATCAGCGTGAGGGTGAGCTCTGACATCTAGTGGCCGACCTCGGTCATCCGGATCACGATCACGGTGTTGCCGAGACGGATCTCGGATCCGTCGGTGACGACACCCGTGGCGACCTTGTGACCGTTGAGGACGACACCGTTGGTCGAGTTGAGGTCGACGACCGTCACGGTCGTCTCGGCACCACTCTGGTGAACCTTGATCTCGGCGTGCCGTCGCGAGATGCCGGGATCGTCGATCTTGAGGTCGGCCTCGTTGCCCCGGCCGATGACGACACCCGGGGGCTCGACCGGGTGCTTCATGCCGTTGACCTCGAGCAGGACGTTGGAGCTGCGAATCGCGGTGTCGGTCATCCGCTGGCCGGCGACCGGCGTCACGGAGGCGCTGGTCTTGCTGCGTACGCGGAAGCGGCCGGTGCTGAGCTCACCCGTCTTGGTGAACGAGATCTCGAGCGGGCCGGCCATCGTGTAGCGCTGCTCGCTGACGTGCTCCTTGACGAGAGTCGCGAGCTCGTCGGCCAGCGTCGTGCTGAACGGGTTGAGCCGGTCGAAGTCGGGTGGGGACAGCTCGACGGTGAAGACGTTGGGCACGAGCATCCGCTCGCGCGACAAGATGTGGGCGGAGTTGTCGACCTCGCGCTGCAGGGCGGCGGCGATCTCGACCGGCTGCACGGCACTGCGGAACGCCCGAGCGAACGCGCTGGTCACGGCGCCCTCGAGGCGTTGTTCGAATCGCTGCAGCACCCCCGCCATCAGCCTCCGCCTTTCCCTAGTCGTGGTTCTACCCTGCGATCGTATCGGGAGAGCCCATCCTCGCTACTTCGCAGCAGGGGTGGGCGTGAGGAATCGCACCCGAATCAGCCTGTTAGACTCATTTACCGGTCCCCGGCACGTCGCGGGGATCATGCGCGGGTGGCGGAATGGTAGACGCGCTGGCTTCAGGTGCCAGTGTCCGCAAGGGCGTGGGGGTTCAAATCCCCCCTCGCGCACAAAAGGTAGACAGCAGGGCGTCGACACATTCGTCGGGGCCCTGCTGTCATCTGTATCTGTCGTCAGCAACAACCTCGACCGTCGAACCCTCGAGTGGTGTCGTCCGACTCCAGGCATTCACGTCGAACGGCGCATCGGCCTGCGGGACCGTGGCCGCGGCTGATGCGTGGTCGAGCACGCCTTGTGCCAGGTGCGCGTCGATCATCGCGAGTCGGTGTCGGTAGTCCGCCGCGAACTTCGCGGCGACGCGATCGGCCGTGAGCGAGGGTTCGTAGTCCGCGAGGCCGGCGATGGATGTCTCACGCAACTCGTAGCCCAGAGCTTCGGAGACTGCGACGATCACAGCACGTACCCGGTCCGAGACGGCGACCTGGACGACGGTGCTGAACAACGCGCTGGTGCCGGTGATCCGTTGCGCGGATCCGATGACCTTGGCGAGTCCGCCCACGTTCACGCTGTACTCGCCGGGGCAGTACTCGCCCTCCACCTCGCCAATGCGTGCGTCGATGTCACCCATGGCGCGCAGAACGTTCACGTGGCTCTCGGCGTTGTGCGCGAACGTCGAACCCCCGGCCTGCCGGAGATCGAAAGGACGCGTGACGTGGTCGATGATCACAGCCCCGCTGTCGTACGCGAGCATCCTGCCGCCCGGGGAGCGGACGACAGTGTCGAAGCCGGCAGCCCGGGCAACTGCTGTTGCTCGAAGAATGCCCGGCGACCGAACGTCCCGGGCGCTGAAGGCCACCGTCGGACCATGCGCGGTGGACACGCGCACCAGCTCTGACCAGGAGGTGTCCGTGGTCCGCAGGAGCAGCGCCGGGATCACCAGGTCGAAGATCGCTGAACGTGTGACTTGTCGCGGGTAGCCATGGACGAGGACTCTCCGGAACGCCCGGTCCTCTTCGTACGACACCCCACCAGTCTCGGTCATGGCAGCCCAATCGGTCAGGCCACGGTGAAAGACAGAACCCCCGGACCTCTGGGCCGGGGGTTCTGTCGTTTCCTCGTGGCTACGCCTGATCGGCGTCCAGGGCGGCTGACACGCGACGGTGCGCCTCCCAGATCTCTTGGGGCATGTTGTCGAACTGCTTGAGGTGCTCCTCGCGGAAGCCCATCTCCTGGCGCCAGCGCGCGTTGTCGATCGACAGGATGGTCTCGAGGTCCTCAGGCGTGATGTCGACGCCGTCGAGGTTGAGCTCCTCGGCGGTCGGGATGATGCCGACCGGCGTCTGACGACCCGTGACCTCACCGGCCTTGAGCTGCAGGAGCCACAGCAGCGGCCGCAGGTTGTCGCGGTAGCCGGGCCACAGGTAGTGACCGTCCTGGGGATCCTTCTGGAACCAGTTGACGTGCGCGAAGATCGGCAGGTCCTTGGCCGCCCCGACGATGTTGAGGTAGTGCTGGGCGTAGTCACCCTCGCCGTACGCCATGAACGGGCGGTTGGACATCGGGTCGTAGCGCAGCATGCCCTCGAGACCCTCGGCCGCGGACGTGGCCTCGGCGCCGAGCGTCAGGCCGTCGTAGACGCCTTCGGCCAGATCGGTGATGGCGCGGATCAGCGGCTCACGGTCGCGGGTGCGGCCTCCGAAGATGATCGCGTCGATCGGCACACCGGAGGCGGCGTTGTAGTCCTCGGCGATGTTGGGGACGTTGTCGAGCTGCGTCGTGAAGCGGCTGTTGGGGTGGGCCCAGGGGCTGTCGTCGCCGTTCTCGCGATCGGCGATCGGGGAACCTGTCCAGTCGAGCCAGCCATGCTTGTCGGCCGGCGGGTGGGGCGTACGACCTTCCCACCAGACCTCGTGCGTCTCGACGTTGTAGGCGATGTTGGTGAAGATCGCCTGCGTGCCCTCGGCGACCGAGGCGAGCGCGGTCGGGTTGGTGCCCTCGTTGGTGTCCTTGGCAACGCCGAAGACGCCGTACTCGGGGTTCATGCCGTAGAGCTTGCCGCTGGCCTCGTCGACCCACAGCCACGCGATGTCGTCACCGTAGAACGACACGTGATAGCGGTCGCCGAGCACATCGGGGGCGAGCATCATGGCGAGGTTGGTCTTGCCCGAGGCGCTCGGGAAGCCGCCGCAGATGTGGTACGTCTTGCCGGTCTGCTTGTCCTTGATGCCGATCAACATGTACTGCTCGGCGAGGAACTTGCGCGACGCCCAGCCGTCATATGCAGCCTGGCGCAGTCCGTGCGCGATCTTGCCGAGCAGGGCGTTGCCGCCGTAGGACGAGCCGAAGTGCAGGATCGTACGTTCGTCGGCGACCGTCACGAAGTAGCGCTGGTCATTGGGGGTGCCCTGGCCGAGGTTCTCCAGGTCACCGGTCACGTGCACGGCGCGAACGAACTGCTCGGGGTCCTCCAGGGCCTCGAGAAATTCTGCGCCGACGCGCGCCATGCGGATCATGTGCAGCACGACGGTGCGGGTGTCGGTCACCTGCACGCCGGCCGCCCACGGCGCGAGTGCGTTGCCGGGAGGTGACATCAGGTAGGGGATGACGTACATCGTCTTGCCCGCCGAGGCGCCGCGCATGCGGTCCTCGAGCAGGGGCTTCATCTCCGAGGCGGGTCGCCAGTTGTTGTAGACGCCCTTGTCCGCGGGATTGTTCGTGGCGACGATCGTGCGCTCCTCCGAACGCGCGGTGTCCTTCACGTAGCTGCGTGAGTAGTAGAGCCCTTCGCCTGCCGGCTCGAGCTCACCGGCCTCGAGCGCCTCGGCGATGAGCCGCGAGTCGTCAGCTGCGCTGACCACCTCGACCCGCTCTGCTCCGGTCAGATCTGCCCAGTAGCGCACGTACTCGCGCACGTGAGAATTCTTGAGTCCTGCTTCGTCCAGTGCTGCGTCGACATCAACCATCGAACGATCATGCCCTCTCCAGTGGCAGAACGCACGGGTCTATCTCACACGTGGCATATGTCTCGCAATTTGTCTTTGCAGACTGCAAATTCAGCGGGATCGTCAGTGCCCTCTGGCAAGGACCGGAACCGTATTAACCAGCGCGTCATCGCGGACCAGGTGCACCTCGTCGGAGAGGTTCATCATGGTGCAGACATGGTGCGGCACGACCAGCACGCGTTCACCGATCGCGGGCGCCGTTGACGGGTCGTCGGTGTGGAAGACGCCGTGCTCCTCACTCAGGAACGCCGGGTGCAGGTCGGGCCGGTGCAGCACGTGGACCCAGTCGTCCCGGCCCACGCCGTCACTGCTGAGCATCTTGGTGCCGGCGTCGATCACGACCCGGCTCGGCGTCGGCCGCGAGATGACCGTCGCCAGCACGAAGGCCGCGCACGTCTCGTGGGTCGCGACGCCGAGGCGCACCATGTTGGCGTCGTTCATCAGGTACGTGCCGGGGCGCGACTCCGTGATGCCGAGCCCGAAGCCGGCCCGGGCGGACGGCGTCGATCCGACGCTGATCTCCTCGACGGCCACGCCCCGACGGCGCAGCTCCTCGGACGTACGCATGAGGTCGTCGGCTTCGGCGCTGGCGATCCGGACGAGGTCACCTGGGCTCGTCGCGGCATACGCATGACCGGCGTGGCTCGAGACCCCGATGAGCCGGACACCCGGGACGGCGGCGATCTCGAGGCCGAGCTCGACACTGGGCGCGCCGGGCGCACGGCCGAGACGGCCCTGGCCGGTGTCGACCTCGAGCAGCACGTCGAACGGCTCGGAGCCGGCCGCGTTGCCCAGCAGGGTCGCGGACTCGACCGAGTCGAGCGTCACCCGGATCTCAGCCCGCTCGCGCAAGGTCACCAGCCGGTCGACCTTGTCGGCCGACAGGGGCGGATAGGCCAGCGTGATGCTCGGGCATCCGGCGTCGATCATGGTCTCCACCTCGCGCAGGGTTGCGCAGGTCGCACCGATCGCTCCGCCGTCGAGCTGCAGGTGCATGAGCAGCGGGATCTTGTGGGACTTGATGTGCGGCCGCAGGCGTACGCCGTGGGCGGCCGCCGCGCCGGCCATCTCCTCGACGTTCCGGACGACCTGGTCCAGGTCGATCACCACGGCGGGCGTCTCGACGTGGAACGCCTCGGCTCTCAGCATGGAGCCATCATGGTCCAGACGTCAGATCAGGCCGCGGACGTACTCGGCCTGGCCGAGGTGCTTGAGGTCGTCGCCGATCACGCTGATGAGGCGTACGCCGAGAGTCACCGGCGGGTCCCACGAGCTGTCGACGATGCGATCGAGGTCGGCGTTGGTGAGCTCCTGGACATACCGGATCGTCACGTCCGTGACCGCCTCGGCGTAGCCGACCAGCAGCTCGGCGGTGACGTGGACCGTGTCGACGTCGTCGCGGCTGTGGCCGTAGCCCGTGGCCCTCTCGCTGAACGGCAGTCCGAAGCGCTTGTGCCAGCCGGCCGACGACCAGACCTCGTCGGAGCCGGCCGCGTCGGCGACGTGGTTGTCCTGCACCCGCATGAGGTGCCAGACGAGCCAGCCGATCGTGTTGGCACCCGGTGCGACGCGCTGGCTCAGCTCCGCGGGCGAGAGACCGTCGACGACCATCGCGGTGCCCTCGTGGATCCGTCCGAACGTGTCGACCAGCAGGTCAGCGGCCGACGTCATGACCCCGCCTCGCTGAGAAACCCACGATAGCGAGGTGGCGTCATGACCACCCTGATTGTTCGCTCGCTTCGCTCGCTCATGACCCCGGCCATTCGCCGGTGACGCGCTGGAAGCCCTTGGCACCCTGCCGCTGGATGATCGCCTTGACCGCGGCGAAGATCGCGCCCTGCAGCAGTGCGGCCAGGAGGATCTCCTTGAACGCGTACTCCGACTGCAGCGGGGTGGGCGGGTCGGCGTCGTCGCCGCGACTGACCCGCTTCCAGATCTGCTTGAACAGCATCGAGGCGATGAGACCGCCGGCGATCGAGCTGACGATGCCGACGGGGCGATAGAGGATCTTGGCTGACGTGCTGGGCTGACGAGAGGCGGGCATACGAATCAGGCCTTCGCGATGACGTGGCGGGTTGTCGGTGTGGTCATGTCATTCCCTTTGTACACCGATCAGAGGAACTCGGCGCCAGAGTCAGCTGGCGACCTTGTGGCGCGTGAGGGCGGCGCGCTCACTCTCGGTCATGCCACCCCAGACTCCGTAGGGCTCCTGCACCGTCAACGCGTGCTCGCGGCAACGGTCGATGACCGGGCACGTGAAGCAGAGCCGCTTGGCGTTCTGCTCCCTGCGCTCACGCTTGGCGCCCCGCTCGGCCTCCGGCGAGAAGAAGACCTCGCTGTCGGCACCCATGCACGCACCTTGGTACTGCCAC
The DNA here is from genome assembly GCF_056403535.1 of Aeromicrobium sp. P2_G6. Lineage (NCBI taxonomy): Bacteria > Bacillati > Actinomycetota > Actinomycetes > Propionibacteriales > Nocardioidaceae > Aeromicrobium > Aeromicrobium sp. P2_G6. The sequence continues at coordinate 1,013,694 of NZ_JBFUFH010000001.1, forward strand.
TCGTAGGTCTCGATGAGTGGGAGCGGGAGTCTCTTGACGTTGACCATGCGGGGGTATTGCCCCCGGGTTGCGTTTTCAAACATCTGTGGATCGGTGCGTTTTCCGCTGGTCAGGCGGCCTGTCGAAGACCTGGCCGGATAGCCTGACGGGCATGACCGAACCCCGTGTCCTCACCGAGATCGACGGCCCGATCGCGTACGTATGGCTCAACCGTCCGGACAAGCTCAACGGCGTCGACCTCGACCTGATCACCGACCTGATCGCGGCTGCCGAGTCCCTCAAGGGCAACCGCGACATCCGCGCCGTCGTGCTGCAGGGCAAGGGCCGGTCGTTCTGCGCGGGCCTCGACTTCGCGGCGGCGTTCCAGGACAAGAAGCGCGTCGCCCGGTTCTTCTTCGCCGGTCCGCGGACGGTCAACCAGTTCCAGAAAGTCACCGCGATCTGGCGGAGCCTGCCGGTGCCCGTCATCGCCGTGGTGCACGGCCATTGCTACGGAGCGGGCCTGCAGCTCGCCGCCGGCGCCGACTTCCGGTTCACGACGCCGGACGCGACCTGGTCGATCCTCGAGGCGAAGTGGGGACTCGTCCCCGACATGGCCGGCACGGTGCCTTTCAACGAGCTGCTCCCGGCCGATGTGGTGATGCGGCTGTCGATGACCGGCGAGTCGTTCACGGGTGAGAAGGCGGCCGAGCTCGGTCTCGCGACCGAGGTCAGCACCGATCCCCTGAAAGCGGCGCTCGCACTCGTCGACCAGCTCGTCGAGCGCTCCCCCGACTCGGTCGCGGCGACGAAACGGCTGATCTACGGCACCCGACACCGGGGCCTCCGTGGGGCGTACCGGCTCGAGCGCCGGCTCCAGGCGGCGATGTTCAAGTCCCGCAACACCACGATCGCCCGCAAGGCCGGCATGGCCAAGGAGACCCCCGTCTTCGGCCCCCGCACTTACGGTTCCTAGCGACGAAGTCGCGGTGGGGGTCCCCCCACGAGCTCTGCGAGTAGGGGGAGGGAGCGAAGCGACCGAAGGACGATTAAGCGTGTGCCCGGAGGGTTGTTACTGTGGTCGGCGTGACTGAAGAACAGCCCTCCAAGAAGGTCGCCAACCAGTACGAACGTGGCTACGACTACACGAAGTACTGGGACAACCGCGACTACGAGAACGCCGCCGAGCACATCGCGATCCGGCGGCTGCTGAAGGGCAACCACTACCGCAAGGCGGCCGACATCGGTGGCGGCTTCGGACGCCTGTGCATCCTCCTGCGTACGTTCTCGGACGAGGTCACGCTGGCCGAGCCGGCCGCGACCCAGCTCGAGGCGGCGAAGCGGGTGCTCGAGGGCACCGACATCAAGCAGGTCCAGATGCAGGCCGACGACCTCAAGTTCGAGGACGGCGAGCTCGACCTGATCACCATGATCCGCGTCATGCACCACCTCCCCGACCCGACCGCGGAGTTCGCGGAGATCTCCCGCGTGCTCGCCCCCGGCGGCACCGCGATCATCGAGGTCGCCAACTACGGCCACTTCAAGAACCGGCGCCGCCACAAGAAGGAAGGCACGCCGTTGCCGACCGAGCCGGTCAACATCCGCAAGGCCAAGGCCGACGAGCCCGACGCGATCGCGTTCGTCAACCACAACATCGACACCGTCGTCGGTCAGCTCGGGGCCGCGGGCCTCAAGCTCGAGAACAAGCTCTCGGTCTCCAACCTGCGCAGCCAGACCCTCAAGCGGGCGCTGCCGACCAGCGCGATGCTGGCCGCCGAGCGCCTGACGCAGCGTCGTCTGGCGCGCAGCAACTTCGGGCCCAGCATCTTCCTCAAGCTGCGCAAGCCCTGACGCACTACGTCACGATTGCCCGCAACGCCTCGGCAGAGCTCGAGGCAAAGAAGTCACGGTTCCTCTGTGATCTGCGCCGGGTCGAGACGGAGGCTGACGCGCGTACGTTCGTCGAGTCGATCCGCAAGCAGCACTTCTCGGCACGGCACCACTGCACGGCCTTCGTGATCGGACCGGACTCGGCGCTGCAACGCTCGAACGATGACGGTGAGCCGGCGGGCACCGCGGGGGCGCCGATGCTCGAGGTGCTCACCCGCCGAGGCGTCAGCGATGTCGTCGCGGTGGTGACGAGGTGGTTCGGGGGCACTCTGCTCGGGGCCGGCGGGCTCGTCCGGGCGTACGGGGAGAGCGTCGGGCTCGCGCTTGACGCGGCTGGCGTGCGGCGCCGCGAGCAGCGCCACGTCATGACCGTGACGATCGCCGCAGGAGGCGCCGGAGTGCTCGACAACCGGCTGCGGGCGCTCGGTGAGGTGACCGATGTCGCGTACGGCACGGAGGCCGTGTTCACTGTCGCAGCGGTCGATCCGATCGCGTTCGCCGGTGAGGTGGCCCGGGCGAGCGCCGGACGTGCCGTCGTAGATCAGGTCGGCACGGCCTGGGTCGACGTGTGAGCGTTGATAGCCCTGATGGTCTGTGGTTTCGAGGCTGCGGCCGCGGGCGGCCTTCGCACCTCAACCACCAATTAGCCCGACCGGACTCAGGCGGAGGCGAAGCGCGCGGCTGAGCGGGCCTTGGCCTTCGCCGCCTCGACCTCGCGGTCCTTGGGCGGCGCGGTCGTCACCAGGTCCTCGAGGAGGTGCCCCGTGATGTGGGCGATCTCCGCGACGGCGCGGTTGAACGCCTCTTCATTGGCCTTCGACGGCTTGGTCGCCCCGCTGATCTTGCGGACGTACTGCAGCGCGGCGGCCTGGACCTCGTCGTTGGTCGCGGCGGGCTCGAAGTTGTGGAGGGTACGAATGTTGCGGCACATGCTTCAACCCTAGAACTCCGAGCCCGCCTCCAACAGGCCTTTAGCTCTCCTCCCACCAGTCGCGCGCGGCGTCGGCGCTGTCGGTGTAGTCGGCGAAGACCCCGTCGAGACCAGCCTCGAAGAACGTGTTGAGCTCACCGAAGATGTCGCCCTTGGCGTTGGGGTCCGTGCCGTCGCGGAAGTCGGCCGGCAGGAACTGGTTCTCGTCGCGGAACGTGTAGGCCACGACCTTCAGGCCGGCCCGGTGCGCGTTCTTGACCAGCGGAGTCGGCGTCGTCAGGAAGCCCTTGGCGTCGCGCGGGATGATGCTGTTCTTCTCCGGGCCGAGCCAGGCGGCGTACGTCGCGACGTCCCGCAGCCCGGCCGGCGTCATGAGGTCGGCGTACGTGCGCGGGTCGCCGGTGGCCACGAGGTCGTACGGCGCGCCGGCTGCCGACGTCAGCTGGACGAGCGGGACGCGGGTCTGCCGCGCGAGGCTTCGCAGGTTCGAGGTCTCGAACGACTGGATGACGACCTTGGCGTGCCTCGAGTTGCGACCGGCCTTGGTCAGTGACCGGAGCAGCGGCTTCTCGAGCGGCAGGCCGATCGACCGGAAGTACGTCGGGTGCTTGGTCTCGGGGGCGACGCCGATCGTGCGCCCGCGCTTGTGGCCCTCGGAGTTGGCGAGTGCGAGGACCTCGTCGAACGTCGGGATCTCGAAGCGTCCGTCATAGCGCGTGTTGCCCGGGCGTACGGCCGGCAGCCGCTCCTTGGCCCGCAGGGTCTTGAGCTCCTGCAAGGTGAAGTCCTCGGTGAACCACCCGGTCTCCACGACGCCGTCGACCGTCTTGGTCGTCTTGCGCTGCGCGAACTCGGGGTGGTCGGCGACGTCGGTCGTGCCACTGATCTCGTTCTCGTGGCGGGCGACGAGGACGCCGTCCTTGGTGCTGACGAGGTCCGGCTCGATGTAGTCGGCGCCGAGCTTGATCGCCAGGGCGTACGCGGCGAGGGTGTGCTCGGGCCGGTAGCCGGAGGCGCCACGGTGCGCGAACACCGTGATCGCCTGGTGGTGCGTCCTGGTCGCGGGCGCCCGGTCGGTGGGTGGCTTGTCGGCGGTCGCGGGCGCGGCGACGGCTCCGGTGGCGATGGCGGCGACGCCGAGGGCGTGCGCCGTGCGGCGGACGTACGGATGAAGGAGTGTCATGCCCCGAGTGCAGACGCGCCGGATGACGTACGCGTGCACGTCACGGTGACTACCGGTGAACTCCTAGGGACTGCTGACCGCTGGCTGTGGTTTCGAGGCTACGGCCGCGGGCGGCCTTCGCACCTCAACCACCGAAGTGCTCCTAGAGCACGTCCAGGCGTTTCAGCACCGCGCGTACGTGCTTGAGCGCATTCTTCTCCGTCAGCCCCGTGGTGTCGTCGAAGTAGAGACCGTCACCGATCAGCTGGATCGTACGAGCGAGCGACTCGTCGCCGAGGTGCTCACGCAGGACGGTGAACCAGCCCTCGCGGAGGTCGGCGAGTGCAGCAGCCGCGCGTGAGTCGTTCTCCTGGGCGATGCGGCCCGCGGCGACGAGCGCGCGGTCGAAGTTGCTGCCCGTGTTGACCGACGTGGCGAGGTAGAACTCGACAGGGCCCTTCTTGGCCGTCCGCATCTTGGCGACGTCGGCCTCACCCTGCTCGCGGAGCCGGGTCAGCATGCCCTCGACGAGCTCGTCCTTGCTGTGGAAGTGGTAGAGCAGACCGCCCTTGGACACCTCGGCCTCGGCAGCGACCGCGTCGAGGGTCGCGGCTCGGCTTCCGGCGGTGACCAGGAGGGTCTCGAACGCGTCGATCAGGCGATCTCGTGTCGAACGCTCGGTGGCCGCCATGCGCACACCTTAGCCGCGCCCCATGGAGAGGAATATCACCAGCCTCCGGCTCGTTCACTATACCGTCTGGACGGTACAGTTGGTCCGTTCCGAATTGGGAGGAGGCCCCATGACCACGATCGACTCGCGCTACCGCGCCGAACAGCTGGATGCCCCACGCGCTGGACTGCGCGAATGGGTGGCGCTCGGCGTCCTCATGCTGCCCGTCCTCCTGACCTCGATCGACAACACCGTGCTCAGCTTCGCGCTTCCGCAGGTCAGCGTCGCGCTGCATCCGACCGGTGAGCAGCTGCTCTGGCTCGTCGACATCTACCCCCTGATGCTGGCCGGCCTGCTCGTGGCGATGGGCAGCCTCGGCGACCGCATCGGTCGTCGTCGCCTGCTGCTGATCGGCGCGGTCGGCTTCGGCATCGCGTCGGTGTGCGCGGCGTTCAGCCCGAGCGCGGAGGCCCTGTTCGCCTCACGCGCCCTGCTCGGCGTGTTCGGCGCGACCTTGATGCCCTCGACACTGTCGCTGATCCGCAACATCTTCACGCACGGTGACGATCGCCGGCTCGCGATCGCCACGTGGGCGGCCATGTTCGCCGGAGGCGCGGCTCTCGGACCCGTTGTCGGCGGCTGGCTGCTCGAGCACTACTGGTGGGGATCGGTGTTCTTCATCAACGTGCCGATCATCGCGATCTTCCTCGTCGCGGCGGTGTTCCTGCTGCCGGAGTCCCGCGACCCGCGCCCCGGCCGCATCGACGTCCCCAGCATCGTGCTCTCGATGACCGCGATGCTGCCGTTCGTGTTCGGCATCAAGCAGGCTGCCGAGCATGGGTTGAGCGACCCAGCGCTCGTCGGGTTCGGTGTCGGCATTGCGAGCGGAGTCATGTTCGTACGTCGGCAGCACCGGCTCGTCGACCCCTTGATCGACATGACGCTGTTCTCTGACCGGGTCTTCAGCGGTGCGATCGTCGCGAACCTGTTGAGCCTCATGGGATACGCCGGCTTCGTCTACTTCGCGGCGCAGTTCCTGCAGCTCGTGGTCGGCCTGTCCCCCTTGTCGGCGGCGACGGTCCTGCTGCCGGGCCTGTTGGTCACGGTCATCGCCGGGTTCGCCGCGGTCCGCCTCGTCCGCTTCTTCCCGGCGCGGGCGCTCGTGGCCGGCAGCTTCGGCCTGTCTGCGGCCGGCTATGCCATCGCCGCGTTCGTCGGCACGCCTTCGACGGTGTCGATCATGATCGCGTTCTCGGTGCTGGGACTCGGGATCGGCCTGGCCGAGACCCTGACCAACGACCTGATGCTGTCGAGCGTCCCGCCCTACAAGGCCGGGGCCGCATCGGCGATCTCCGAGACGGCGTACGAAGTCGGAGCGGTGCTGGGCACGGCGGTGCTCGGCAGCATCCTGACCTCGACGTACCGCTCGCACTTGACCGTGCCCGCGGTGGCGAAGTGGGGCGAGAACGACTCGTCCTTCGAGACGCTGGGCGGGACCGTCGAGTACGCCAAGTTCTATCCGAACGGCGTGGGCGAGGCGATGCTGCGATCGGCGCACGAGGCGTTCGACCTGGGCGTCCAGCTCACGTCGGCGACGGCGATCATCGTGGCGCTTGCCGCGGCACTGGTGTCCTGGCGGACGCTCAAGGGTGCCTGAGGCACATACGATCGGGGCATGCGTCGCGCGCTCGTCCTGCTCCTCCTGCCGCTGACCGCGTGCGGCGGGAGTGGCGGTGACGATCTGGCCACGGTGCCGAAGGGTGTGACGTTCCAGGTCGAGCAGGCCCGCCAGGACCTGCAGAACCGACACTTCGAGCTCCAGGTGGTCAATCGGAGCGACAAGCCGCTCACGGTCTCGTCGGCGAAGGTGACGTCCGGGCGGCTCGGCAAGGCGTCGCGGTACGTGGGTCCGGCCACGATCTCGCCTGGCGGCACCGTCAACCTGACGATGAACATGGCGCCGGCCAGCTGTCCCACCAAGAAGTCCGGCGCGGGAATCGACGCGAAGGCGCGGGTCACGTACCGGATCGGCGACGGCAAGGAACGCACGTCGGTCGTCAGGCCCAAGGATCACTACGGCAGCGTCGCTCGGTTCATGAAGCGTGATTGCGCGGAGAGCACGATCGGAGGGCTCCGCGTCGATGACACGTTCGCAGTGCGGGGCAAGGGGCGGGACTCGATCCTCGACATCGGGATCACGTTCACGGCCAGGGACAAGGGTGGTCCGGTGCAGGTCGGTCCGGTTGACGGCACGACGCTGCTCAAGCCGGCTCCCGGGACCAACATCGACCGCGAGCTCGTCGCCGGCAGCGGGGCGTACCACGCGGTGCTGAGCATCATCCCCAACCGGTGTGACGTGCACGTGGTCGCGGAGGATCGCACCGGCGCGACGATGCCGCTCCACGTCGACAGCGAGCAGTCCGGCAAGGCGTACTTCTTCCTGCGGTTCAGGGAGCCCCAGAAGAAGCAGATCTTCGATTTCGTCGCGAAGCACTGTGGCTTCGGCGTCGAGCAGGATCCGCTCAACGCCCCCTAGGACTTCCCCTCAGGCGGGAGCCGCGAAGCCTTGCGTCTTGGTCCCGGACTAGGCGACCGGCGGGAGGAGCTCCTCGAGCTGATGCTGGACGTGCAGTCGTGCCGGGTTCTCGCGGCTGGACGCGCGCCACAGCGAGCTGAGCCGGCGCGTCGGCGTGGGGTCGACGACCGGGATGGCGCGGACCCGCGGCGGGAGTGGCGCGCGGCCCAGGCGCGGCACGAGCGCCACTGCGACACCTTGCTCGACCATTGCCTCGTGGGTCGCATATGAGCCGTCGAAGTAGCGGATGTCCGGACGCTCCCCGTGCATCGCGAACATGTGGAGGAGCCAGTCGTGGCAGATCGTCCCGGCGGGCGTCGTGACCCATCGCTCGCCCACGAGGTCCATGGGGGTGACGGAGTCACGAAGGCTCAGTCGGTGGTCCCATGGCAGCAGCACGTCCGCCCGGTCGTCGTGAATCGGCTGCCTCTCGAGCGTGGTCGGCACGTCCAGGGGCATGGTGCTCCAGTCGTGCACGATCGAGAGGTCGGTGCCGCCGCGCTCGACCAGGGTGACGGCTTCGCGAGGGTCGACCTCCGTGACCATGACGTCGAGCTCGGGCGCGGAAGATCGGAGCCGGGCCAGCAGCGGTGCGACAACGCCCCGGGAAGCCGTCGAGAACGAGGCGATGCGGAACGTGCCCCGGAGCTCTTCGGCGCCGCCGACCGCGAGGTTCTCGACCTGCTCGAGATCGGCGAGGAGCAGTGCGCCACGTTGGGCCAGCAACCTCCCCCGCTCGGTCAGGATGACGCTGCGGCCGACGCGTTCGAGCATTGGCGACCCGCTCTGTCGCTCGAGCTTCTTGATCTGCTGGGAGACGGCGGACGGGGTGAAGTCGAGCGCTGCCGCGGCCGTCACGATGCTGCCGTGGTCGCGCACGGCGATCAGCGAACGCAGCGCTCCCAGGTCGATCATGAAGCAACTGTACGCTGTTACGTTCAGAAACCATTGCTGGTGCTTCATCGTTGAGCGGGAGAGACTGGAGCCATGTCCCCCAAGCACAGCATGCTCGCCGTCCTCGTCATGCTGATCTGGGGCGCCAACTTCGTCGTGATCGACGAGGGCCTCGCCGACGTGCCGCCGCTGCTGTTCCTGGCCATGCGCTTCACGTTCGTGGCGCTGCCGCTCGTGTTCTTCGTGCCGCTGCCGCGCGGGGGCTGGCGCAACGTCGTTGCGATCGGCGCGTTCATGAGCCTCGGACAGTTCAGCCTGCTCTACCTCGCACTGCACCTCGGCATGCCCGCCGGCCTGGCCTCGCTCGTCCTCCAGGCGCAGGTGATCTTCACGATTGTCATCGCCGCGGTCGTGCTCAAGGAGCCGCCGACCCGCCGGCAGGTCGCGGGCGCGACGATCGGGACGGCGGGCCTGGGTCTCGTCGTGATCGCGCACGGTGTGTCGGCGCCGGTGGTCCCGCTCATCGTGATGCTCGGTGCGGCCACCTCCTGGGCGATCGGCAATGTCATCGCCCGGCGAGCCGGCATCGCTTCGGGCTTCTCGCTCGTCGTGTGGTCCGCCCTCGTCGTGCCGCTCCCGGCGTTGGGCCTCTCATTGCTGGTCGACGGGGGCGATGAGGTCGGCCGCGCGTTGACCCACCTGTCGGTCACGGCGATCGCCAGCACGGGCTACACCGCGATCGGCGCTTCACTGCTGGGCTACGGCATCTTCAACTCGCTGCTGGCCCGCTATCCCGCGAGCGCCGTCGTCCCGTTCGTGCTGCTGGTCCCGATCGTGGGCATCGCCACGGCATGGATCGTGCAGGACGAGGTGCCGAGTGCGCTCGAGCTGGTCGGCGGTGCCGTCATGCTCGCCGGAGTTGCCGCAGCGACCATCAGCAGGCGGCGCGGGCCGGTTATGCCAGCAGCGCGGCTCGAGCCATCCGAGCCAGTCGGGTCCGCATCGCCGACTCGCTGATGCGGGCACTGTGTGGCGTTGAGTTGAGCAGGCCGAATGTCGCCTGGACCACGGCGCGCGTCTCGGCACCGTCGAGATCGTCACGCAGCCGGCGTACGACATCGACCCACACGTCGATGTAGGCGAGCTGCAACGAGCGCACCTCCTTGCGACCGGTCGCGTCGAGGTTGGTCCACTCGCGTTCCTGGATCACGATGAGTGCGGGATGGCCGAGGGCGAAGTCGATGTGCCAGGCGATGAGGGCCTCAAGGGCCTGCCCGGCATCGGGTGCGGCCTGGCTTCGAGCCCGGCCCTCGGCGAGGAGCTGCTCGCTGATCGCCGTGAGTGACTGCGTGAGGATGTCGTCCTTGCCGGCGAAGTGCTTGTAGAGCGCCGGCCCCGATATCCCGCAGGCGCCACCGATGTCGTGCACCGAGACACCATGGAAGCCGCGCTCGGCGAAGAGGGTGGCGGCAGTGTCGAGGATCTGTTGGCGACGAGGCGTGGTCACGGGTCCAGTGTAGCGGAGGTTGGTTAACGGCTGTTAACCTATGTGCATGCGTGAACTCGTCGAGGAGCTCAGGACCAGGCTCGCCACCGTCCGGCAGGGCGGCAGCGAGGCCTCCCGTGAACGACACGCGGGGCGAGGCAAGCTGCTCCCCCGCGACCGGGTCGACCACCTCCTCGATCCGGGCTCGCCCTTCCTCGAGATCGCACCGCTCGCCGCGTACGAGATGTATGGCGGGGAGGTGCCGAGCGCCGGGATCGTCACCGGCATCGGCCGGGTCAGCGGGCGCGACTGCGTCATCGTCGCCAACGACGCGACGGTCAAGGGCGGAACCTACTATCCGCTCACGGTCAAGAAGCACCTGCGCGCCCAGACCATCGCGGAGCAGAACAACCTGCCCTGCATCTACCTCGTCGACTCCGGCGGCGCGTTCCTGCCGATGCAGGACGAGGTGTTCCCCGACCGCGAGCACTTCGGCCGGATCTTCTACAACCAGGCGCAGATGTCGGCCCGGCAGATCCCACAGATCGCAGCGGTGCTCGGCTCCTGCACGGCCGGCGGAGCGTACGTCCCGGCGATGAGCGACGAGACCGTCATCGTCAAGGAGCAGGGCACGATCTTCCTGGGCGGGCCGCCGCTCGTGAAGGCCGCGACCGGCGAGGTCGTCACGGCCGAGGACCTCGGTGGCGGCGATGTGCACGCCCGGCTGTCCGGCGTCGTCGACCACCTCGCCGATGACGACGAGCACGCGTTGCAGATCGTCCGGTCCATCATCGGCACGCTCGAGCGGCCGACCAGTGCCGAGCCTCCGCACGAGCCGGTCGAGCCGGCAGAGGACCCCGAAGGGCTCTACGACATCGTCCCCGTCGACGGCCGCACGCCGTACGACGTCCGCGATGTCATCCGCCGCATCGTCGACGACTCGCGGCTGCACGAGTTCAAGCCGCTCTACGGCGAGACCCTGGTCTGCGGCTTTGCCCGCATCTGGGGCTATCCCGTGGCGATCATCGCCAACAACGGCATCCTGTTCAGCGAGTCGGCGCTCAAGGGCGCGCACTTCATCGAGCTCGCCAACCAGCGCGGCATCCCGCTCGTCTTCCTGCAGAACATCACCGGCTTCATGGTCGGTCAGGAGTACGAGAACAAGGGCATCGCCAAGGACGGCGCCAAGCTGGTCACCGCGGTCGCGTCGTCGGTCGTGCCGAAGTTCACGGTCGTCATCGGCGGATCGTTCGGCGCCGGCAACTACGGCATGTGCGGCCGGGCGTACGAACCGAGGTTCCTCTGGATGTGGCCCAACGCGCGCATCTCCGTGATGGGCGGCGAGCAGGCCGCGGCGGTGCTGGCGACGGTGCGCCGCGACGGCATCGAGGCCAAGGGCGGTGAGTGGTCGGCCGAGGAGGAGGAGGCGTTCCGCGCGCCGATCCGCGAGCAGTACGACCATCAGGGCTCGCCCTACTACTCCAGCGCCCGGCTGTGGGACGACGGCATCATCGATCCCGTCGACACCCGCCGTGTGCTCGGCATGGGGCTCCAGATCGCCGCAGCCACCCCGACCCCGGCGCCGCAATTCGGCGTCTTCCGTCTATGAGGTCCACCATGATCTTCCACAGCGTGCTCATTGCCAACCGCGGCGAGATCGCCCGGCGCGTCATTCTCGCGTGTCGCGAGGCGGGACTGCGCAGCATCGCGGTCTACTCCGATGCCGACGCGGATGCCCCGTACGTACGCCTCGCCGACGACGCCGTGCACGTCGGACCGACTCCGGCCACCGAGTCATACCTCTCGATCGAGCGCATCATCGCGGCGGCCAAGGAGTCGGGCGCCGAGGCGATCCACCCCGGATATGGGTTCCTGTCGGAGCGGGCCGAGTTCGCCAGGGCGGTCGTGGATGCGGGCCTGGTGTTCATCGGGCCGACCGCCGAGGTCATGGAGGCGATGGGCCGCAAGGACCGTGCCCGGGCGATCGCCGAGCAGGCAGGCGTGCCCGTCACGCCGCAGTTCGACCCCGAGCGGGTGCCGGCGGAGGCCTATCCGGTGCTGGTCAAGGCGGCCGCGGGCGGCGGAGGCAAGGGCATGCGCATCGTGCGCGAGCCGGAGTCCCTGGCGGGTGCGATCGAGGCGGCTCAGCGAGAAGCCGCGGCGGCCTTCGGCGACGACACGCTGCTGGTCGAGAAGTATGTCGAGGCCGGCCGGCATGTCGAGGTGCAGGTCTTCGGTGACACGGCGGGCAACGTCGTCCATCTCTTCGAGCGTGACTGCTCGGTGCAGCGGCGCCACCAGAAGATTGTCGAGGAGGCGCCGGCGTACGGACTCAGCCCGATGCTGCGGTCGACGCTCCACACGTCGGCGGTGGCGTTGTGCCAGGCGGTCGGCTACACCGGGGCGGGCACGGTCGAGTTCCTCGTCGCGGACGGCCAGGCGTACTTCCTGGAGATGAACACCCGCCTGCAAGTCGAGCACCCGGTCACCGAGGTGATCACCGGGGTCGACCTCGTGCAGTGGCAGATCCTCGTCGCGGAGGGCCAGCAGCTCCCGATGACGCAGGCGGAGATCAGCGCGACGGGCCACGCGATGGAGGTTCGCGTCTACGCCGAGGACCCCTATGCCGGCTTCCTCCCGCAGGCGGGGCACGTGCTCGACGCGGCATGGCCGGATCGTGCCCGGGTCGAGACCGATCTGGGCCCCGACCAAGAGGTCTCGACGGCGTACGACCCCATGCTCGGCAAGATCGTCGTCGGCGGCGCTGACCGTGAGGAGGCGCGTCGGCGCATGCTCAACGCACTCGACGACACCGGCATCTTCGGGGTGACGACGAACCTCGGATTCGTACGCCGGCTCGTCGCGAGCGAGGAGTTCGCGGCCGGCGACGTGCACACTGCGTGGCTCGACAGCGAGGCCTCGGTCGAGCTGCTGACGCCGCCGACCCTGTCGCCCGAGGCCGCCCGTGCCGCGGCGCTGCTCTGGGCGAGCTTCACGGTGCCGGACGGTGGGTCGCCGTGGTCGGTCGGCGACGGCTGGCGCGCGGGGGCTGACCGGGCGCCGACCCGCATCGTGCTGGTCGACGATGCCGGCACGCCGTGGGCGTTCGACCTGACCGACGACGACACCGTCCCGGACGGGATGCTGGCGATCGCCGACGACGACGGCCTCACAATCGCGTGGCAGGGACAGAACTGGCGGCTCGAGACCCCGGACCCCATGCGGGAGGGGCACCAGATCGGCGCCTCGACCGACGCCGACATCGTGGCGCCCATGCCCGGCACGGTCCTCCGTGTCGATGTCGCCGAGGGCGAGTCGGTGGCGCTCGGCCAGCAGCTCGGGGTCGTCGAAGCGATGAAGATGGAGCTCGCCCTGCTCGCGCCCTACGACGGCGTCGTGTCCCATGTCGGCGCAGACGCCGGCGACCAGGTGCCGATCAAGCACCTGCTGTTCAGGGTGGACCACGCATGACGCCCGCGGTCGTCCGTGACCCGGCGCTGCCGGAGGCGGTCACGATCTATGAGGTCGGGCCGCGCGACGGGCTGCAGAACGAGTCGGCGATCGTGCCGCTCGCCGACAAGGCGGAGTTCATCACCCGGCTCATCGCGGCTGGGCTGCCGATCGTCGAGGCCACGAGCTTCGTGCACCCGAAATGGGTCCCTCAGCTCGCCGATGCGGCGGAGCTCGTCGCGCAGCTGCCGCTCGACGGACCGACCCCGTTGCCCGTGCTGGTGCCCAACGAGCGTGGGCTCGACCGCGCACTCGAGGCCGGCTGCAGCCACATCGCGATCTTCGGGAGTGCCACCGAGACGTTCGCGCAGAAGAACCTCAACGCGACCCTCGACTCGCAGTTCGCGATGTTCGAGCCGGTCGTCGGCCGGGCTCGCGAGGCGGGGCTGGACGTGCGGGCGTACGTCTCGATGTGCTTCGGCGACCCCTGGGAGGGTGACGTCCCGATCGACCAGGTCGTCACGACCGGGAAGCGGCTGCTGGACCTCGGCGCGACCCAGCTGTCGATCGGCGACACGATCGGGGTCGGCACGGCGGCGCACGTCGGCGCCCTGATCGACGCATTCGGTGACGCCGGCGTCGGCGTCGAGCGGCTGGCGATGCACTTCCACGACACCTACGGGCAGGCGCTCGCGAATGCGCACGCGGCACTGCGCCACGGCATCACGACGTTCGACGCGTCCGCCGGTGGCCTCGGCGGTTGTCCGTACGCCGAGAGCGCCACCGGCAACCTGGCGACCGAGGACCTGGTGTGGATGCTGACGGGACTCGGCATCGAGCACGACGTCGACCTCGACGCACTGGTTCGCACGAGCGTGTGGATGTCGGGGGTGCTCGGCAAGGAGCCGGCCAGTGCCGTCGTGCGGGCGTTGGGCTAGGCCGAGCGGGCGAGACGTGCGGAGACTCGCGCCGACAGCAGCGCGTACTGCTCATCGAGCCGCGTCGGCCCCGTCGGTCGAAGGACGTCGATGCCGCCGACGACGTGCTCGTGCGGTCCGAACTGCTCGAGCGTGATGTCGACCTGCTCGCCGTCGGGCAACCGGTTCCACCAGTGGAAATCGGTCCGCTCGCCGTGCACGAACACCTCACCGGCGACGAGCGAGCCGCCGAAGAAGTCGTGCAGGACCAGCGCCGTCGTGGCGCACTGACCGCGGGCCGGGTTGTCCGGCGACCAGTCGGGGACGTCCTCGGGCGCGCACGTGTCGGGTCCCCACGACTCGCGGAGGGCCAGGATCACGGCTTCGAGCGTCATGCGGACGACGTTAGGCGCGACCTCTGACAGTCCTCACCGGGCAAGCCGACGACGTCAGCTGTGGAGGCGGCGGTCGCGGAGCTCGTCAGCGGCGAACTGGCCGACGTGCCAGGTGGCAAAGGCATCGCCGGACCCGGCGACCGCTCCGCCGAGGAGCGGGATGTGGCGGCCGATCAGTATCACAGCCCGCCGGGCGGACGTACGTGCGACGAGCTCGGCGGTCACCTCGCGCGACAACGTCTCGTCGAGCACGGGGTCGTGCACCGGCGACGTGGCCAGCGCCATCGGAGAGGAGGGCAACCGGTGCCGCTTGACCAGCGCATTGACGGCGTCCCCGCCGAGCATGCAGGCCAGGATGGCGTTGCGGACGCGAGGGTCCTCGAGGTCGTAGCCGCGCAGGTGTGCGATGCCAGCGACGAGGTGGCACTGCACGAGTGTCACTCCGACGACGTTGGCCGGCACTGAAACCGCAAGGGTCGAGAACCCGCCGAGGTTCGTGACGAATCCCTGCAGGCCGGCCAGTTTCGAGTGCATCCGGATCAGGCTGCGGATCGCCAGCTCGACGTCCCCGCCGCTGTCGACCAGCTTGGTATCGGCCGACGCGGCGGCCGAGCGCAGCGGACCGAGGCCGTCGATCGCGTGGTCGAGGACCGTACGGACGTAGCCGGATGCGAGCGAGGGGGCGAGCTTGGCGCCTGCGGTGACAGCGACACTGCGGCGAACTCCCATCCGTCCAGCATAGGCGGGCGTTGCACGGCTGCATCCTCGAGCACTGCCGCCTCCGGGCTCTACTCTGTGGGCATGGCCCGCCCCTTCTCCGAGCGCGTGGTCGGTGACGACTGGCGGCAGGAAGCCGAGTCCTGGATCCGTGACCAGCTCGAGCTGCACGGCGACGAGCTGAGCGGTGCGATCGCGCAGCCGCGCGTACGTCCGTGGTCGACGCAGCTCACGGTCCCGACCGACGGAGGGCTGCTGTGGTTCAAGGCCAACGCCGCAGCGCTGGCCTTCGAGCCGGGCCTCCAGCTGGAGCTGGCACAGCTGGCTCCGGAGGCCGTCGATGAGCCCTATGCGATCGACGCGGGCCGCGGCTGGATGCTGACCAGAGACCGCGGCGCGACGCTTCGCGAGTCGCGGGAGCCGACAGTCGAGGACTGGCAGCAGGTCGTCGTCGAGGTCGCCAGGATCCAGCAGGCTGCAGCGTCACATCGCGACCGGCTGGTGGGGACCGGCTTGCCGGACTACTCGCCGGAGACGGTGCTGACGCGCTTCGACCGGATCGTCGAGATCTTCGCGGCCCACCCGGCCGATCACCCGGCACACGTCGACGCGGACCTCCGGCGACGCTTGGCCGACGCGCGCCCCTCGATCGCTGACGCCATCGAGGTCCTGGGGCACAGCGCGCTGCCGACGACCTGGCAGCACGGTGACGTGCATCCCAACAACGTGTTCGCGCTCGAGGACGGTTCGATGCGTGTCTTCGACTTCGGCGACGGTCAATGGGCTCACGCGGCAGAGGCGCTCTGCGTGCCGTACGGCTGGATCACCTCCTTGGCGTCGATCCCATGGAAGCCCGTCCTCGAGGCGTATGCCGGGGCGTGGCACCTCGAGCCCGGCGAGGTGCAGGACATGCTGACCACGGCTGAGCTGACCCAGGCCGTCAACCGGGCGGCCAGCTGGTCCGCGTTCCTCGACGAGGCGAGCGCCGCCGAGTGGAAGGACTGGGGCGAGGGTCCGATCCGCCATCTCTCCAGAGTCCTTGACTGACATGACCCGTCAGCCCCTGCCTCCGACGCCCTGGGTGTTCGACCCTGCCGAGTGGCCGCCCGATGACTGCGTGGCCGCGGGCGCTGACCTCGAGCCAGGCACGCTGCTCGAGGCATACCGGCGCGGCGCGTTCCCGATGCCGCACGACGGCCGGCTGCTCTGGTGGTCGCCGATGCAGCGCGGGGTGCTCGTGCCGGGCGAGCTGCGCGTCAGCCGATCACTCGCTAGGTCGCGGCGTCGCTTCGCCGTCACGATCGACGAGTCGTTCGAGGAGGTCATTGACGGGTGTGCCGATCGGTCGCGTCCAGGCGCCTGGATCGACTCGGCGATCCGGGAGGCGTACGTCCGAATGCATCGACTGGGCTGGGCACACTCGATCGAGGTGCGTGACGGCGACGGGGAGCTGGTCGGCGGTCTGTACGGACTCAGCGTCGGGCGGCTGTTCGCCGGTGAGTCGATGTTCCACCGGGCCACGGACGCCTCCAAGGTCGCACTCATGGGACTCGCCGAGGTGATGGGCGACGAAGGGCTGATCGACACCCAGTGGCGCACGAATCACCTCGCCTCGCTCGGCGTGACGGAGTGGCCGCGCGAGCGTTATCTGCAGGCAATCATTCCGCTCGTGGACGCCGAACCGCCTGCAATCTGGGACTAACACAACGTCATTGGCCGAGACACGCGTGGGGGCGCGATTGAAACGTCGCCGCGAGTTCATACACTGTCGAACACACCCATTCACTCACAAGGAGCTTTTGTGGCTATCTCACGCAACGACCTCGTCGCTGCCCTCGCTTCGAAGGCCGGCACCAGCAAGGCCGAGGCCGACGCAGTCCTCTCGTCCTTCAGCGAGATCCTGCTCGATTCCGTCAGCAACGGCGAGAAGGTCTCGATCCCCGGCATCCTGTCTGTCGAGCGCGTCCCGCGTGCCGCACGTACGGGCCGCAACCCTTCGACCGGCGAGACGATCGACATCCCCGCCGGCTTCGGCGTCAAGGTGAGCGTCGGCTCGCGCCTCAAGGCCGCCGCCAAGTAGAACCGCACGAATCGCACAGCGCCATCGGGTCTTCCCGGTGGCGCTGTTCCGTTTCTGTGTGAGGATTCGGCCATGTCCACGCGCTATCACCGCCTCGCGCGGGAGACGCCGGCTTACGGGTGGTGGAAGCTTCCGGTCGCCGGCCTCCTGGCGATCGTGATCTACTTCGGCGCGGTCGTTGGCCTCGTCCTGGTGGCGCTGATCCTGTTCGCCGCGGGCGGAGGCGTTGACGAGCTGGACGCCTGGATCAATGCCGCGGGCGAGCTCGACCTGCAGCACCTCGACTTCTTCGTGCTGGACATGCTCGGGCTGGCGGTCATGATCCCGGCCGTCCTGGTCGCGGTCCTCGTGACGGGTCCACGCCCGATCGGCTACCTCTCGTCCGTCGCCGGCCGTCTGCGCTGGCGGTGGCTGGCCCGCACGGCCGTGATCGCGTTCGTGGTCTTCATCGTGACGATCGGCGGGTCGGTGGCGCTGGGCGAGATCACGGACCCGGCAGAGATCAGCGCGCCTGACATCAGCATGCGTGCGCTCGTCGCGATTGGCCTCGTCCTGGTGCTCACGCCGTTCCAGTCCGCTGCTGAGGAGTACGTCTTCCGCGGTTATGTGATGCAGCTCGTGGGCTCGTGGACCCGCTTCGCCATCATCCCGGTCGTCGTCTCGGTCCCGCTGTTCGTCGCGGGTCACACGTACGAGCTCTGGGGTCTGGTCGACGTCGGGATCTTCGGCCTCACCGCGGCCGTGGTGACGATCCGCACCGGCGGGCTCGAGGCCGCGATCGCCGCACACACGGCCAACAACGTCGTGCTGTTCGTGCTCGACGCCCTGGGCATGTTGTCGGCAACCGACGACAGCGGGGCCGGCCCGCTCGACCTCATCCCGACGATCATCTCGAGCGTGGTGTTCCTCGTGTGGGTCGAGTGGGCGGCGCGCAGGCAAGGGCTCGAGCGGACGCGGCCGCCGATCGTGCCGCCACCTCCACCGCCTGCGCCGATGTGGCCGCCGCCCCCGTACGCCTACTGGTGGCCGCCGGTCCAGCCGCCACCGCCGCCGCAGTGGTACATGCCACCGCAACAGGCCTGGCCGCCACCGCAGCGCATACCGACGACACCGGCCGTGCACCCGCGCACGCCCGGCTATCCCGGCGAGCTGCCGCCGGACTGGGACGACCAGCAGCCTTAGGAGACGTGCCTAGCCGACGACCGGCCGCCCGGCCTCCTCCCAGGCGTCCATGCCGCCCTCGAGGTTGACGACGTCGTGCCCCTGCGCATGCAGCCAGGCCGTCACCCGAGCCGAGCGACCGCCAACGTGGCAGACGACGACCGTCCGTGCCGAGGGGTCGAGCTCGCCGACACGTGCCGGCAGCTCGCCCATCGGGATGTGCACTGCACCGTCGATGTGCCCGGCTGCCCACTCGTGGGGCTCGCGCACGTCGAGCACGACGAGATCGGCCGGAATCGCCACGGGAATGCCGTGGATGTCCGTGGTGGGGATGGCGGAATCACTCATGGCTCCATGGTCTCTCGGGGCGTGTGATGCAACACGCATGGGGTCTTGTTGACCCAAGGAGTAGCGATGAACCCCCTCATGTAGTTACTTTGGACTACGTGTGTGTCGCGTTTCGCGCGAGCGGAGACGGCGACGCCGCTCATTTCCTCGGCAGATTGGTGGTGTCATGAAGGCTCATGACTCGATCCGCCTGCCCTTCGCGTTCTCGACGCCGGGCATCGCCCGCACCCGCCTCGCCGCGTTCCTGACGGTCAACCGGGCCTCCAGCGAGGTCATCGACGACGCGTTGATCGTCATCAGCGAGATGATCGCCAACGCGGTCAGCCACGGGGTGCCGACGTCCGACGGCACGATCGAGATCTCGTGGGCCATCAACGGCACGTTGCTCGAGCTCAGCGTCTACGACGCCGGCAAGGGCGGGTCGCTCAAGCCGATCGACTTCGACGAGGACTCCCTCAGCGGGCGCGGCCTGTCGATCATCAACCGGGTCGCCGATCGCTGGTGGGTCGACATGTCCACGGGCACGCGGGTCAACGCCGAGCTCGGCCTCATCCCCCACTGACGTCTTCTCGGCGGGCGCATAGACTCGCCCGTCATGGGCAAGAAGTCGCGACTCAAGAACAAGGCCGCCAAGAAGGAACGCATGCCCTTCGTGGCGCGCACCTTCGAAGGACTCCCCAACGAGGCCGACTGGATCGCCTTGCGCGAGTTCGTCCCCTCGGCGACAGCGACCGTCACGCTCGCCTCGGGTCAGACCGTCAAGGTCTGCTCCCTGCTGCCGGGCAATGGCGCCGGCATCGTCCGTCCCGACGGTGAGATCTGGCTCGGCCTGCAGGTCGCCCACAACTTCGGCGACACCAGTCGCGACCTCGCCTACGTCGTCGAGACCGCGCTCGAGATGGAGCCCAGCCAGCCCGTGCCGATGGCCGAGCCCGGTGTGGGCCCGCGGCTCCAGGACCTGATCGACCCCTCGAGCAGCTTCGACGTCGAGGTGCACCAGGGATTCGACTTCTGGGTCGAGGGCACCGACGACCGTCCAGAGACGGCTGAGCTGCTGGCCGAGGCCAACGAGACCGTCGCGCCGACGGTGAAGCTGAAGTCGGTCGACTCGGCGTACTGGACCGAGATGGGTCCGCAGCGGTTCCTCCGCTGGGTCATGACCGACGACGAGACGCAGCTGCTCGACGCGCTCGCGCGCCTGCGAGTCCGCGGCGAGGAAACGCTGGGCGAGGGCACCAAGCTGATCGGACACTTCCGTGTGCACGGCAGGCTGGTCCCGGTGTGGGAGTTCGAGGCGGACGCCGCGGACCTCGAGAAGCCGGCCCAGGAGTTCCGCGCCCGCCTCGACAAGGCTCTCGCCGACGACAGCCCGCTGACGTCGGAGCAGCGCTCCGCCCGCGGCGCTCTGGTCAGCGGCCAGGTCTCCATCCGCTGAGACCACGGATGCCGGGGAATTCCGGCTTGCCCGGCGCGGTTGAATGAGGCATGACAAGTTCGTATGACGTGGTCGTCCTCGGTGCCGGCCCGGGCGGCTACGTCGCCGCCGTTCGCGCTGCCCAGCTCGGCCTGAGCGTTGCTGTGGTGGAGGAGAAGTACTGGGGCGGGGTGTGCCTCAACGTCGGCTGCATCCCGTCGAAGGCGTTGCTGCGCAACGCCGAGCTCGCGCAGATCTTCACGCACCACGCCGACACGTTCGGCATCCGCGGCGACGTGAGCTTCGACTACGGCGTCGCGTTCGACCGCAGCCGCGAGGTGGCCGATGGCCGGGTCAAGGGCGTCCACTTCCTGATGAAGAAGAACGGCATCACCGAGCTCGACGGCCGGGGCACGTTCACCGGGCCCAACTCGCTCGAGGTGGCGCTGACCGACGGTGGCACGGAGTCGGTTGAGTTCGCCAACGCGATCATCGCCACCGGGTCGACCGTCCGCATGCTGCCCGGCGTGAAGCCGAGCGCCAACGTCGTGACGTACGAGGAGCAGATCCTCGACCGCGACCTGCCTCGCACCATGCTGGTCGTCGGCGCGGGCGCGATCGGCATGGAGTTCGCGTACGTCCTCAAGAGCTACGGCGTCGACGTCACGATCGTGGAGTTCCTCGACCGGGCACTGCCCAACGAGGACGTCGAGGTGTCCAAGGAGATCACCAAGGCCTACCGCAAGCTCGGCATCCCGATCCTGACGTCGACCAAGGTCGAGTACGTGACCGACCACCGCGACGGCGTGACCGTGACCTACACCGGCAAGGATGGCTCGTCGACCACGATCGAGACCGACCGCGTGCTGGTCTCGGTGGGCTTCGCGCCGCGGGTCGAGGGCTTCGG
The DNA here is from genome assembly GCF_056403535.1 of Aeromicrobium sp. P2_G6. Classification (NCBI taxonomy): domain Bacteria; kingdom Bacillati; phylum Actinomycetota; class Actinomycetes; order Propionibacteriales; family Nocardioidaceae; genus Aeromicrobium; species Aeromicrobium sp. P2_G6. Next base: position 1,034,670 of record NZ_JBFUFH010000001.1, read on the forward strand.
GCTCGAGACGACGGGCGTCGAGCTGACCGAGCGTGGCGCGATCGCGATCGACGAGCGGATGCGCACCAACGTGCCGCACATCTATGCGATCGGCGACGTCACCGCCAAGCTGCAGCTCGCCCATGTGGCCGAGGCGCAGGGCGTCGTCGCCGCGGAGACGATCGGCAACGCCGAGACGCAGGAGCTCGGCGACTACCGGATGATGCCGCGGGCCACGTTCAGCCAGCCGCAGGTCGCCAGCTTCGGGCTGACCGAGCAGCAGGCCCGCGACGAGGGCTACGACGTCAAGGTCGCGAAGTTCCCGTTCACCGCCAATGGCAAGGCGCAAGGACTCGGGGAGCCGGGCGGCTTCATCAAGCTCATCGCCGACGGCGAACATCTCGAGCTGCTGGGTGGCCACCTGATCGGCGCCGATGTCGCCGAGCTGCTGCCGGAGCTGACGCTGGCGCAGAAGTGGGACCTCGGCGCCCTCGAGCTGGCCCGCAACGTGCATACCCACCCGACGCTGAGCGAGGCACTGCAGGAGGGCTTCCACGGCCTCGCCGGCCACATGATCAATCTGTGACGAAGAGGTGGTTGAGGTGCGGAGGCCGCCTGCGGCCGCAGCCTCGAAACCACCCGGATCGGACTGTCACACATACCTGGGGTGCGTCGTCTGGGGGGTGAGCGGCGCAAGGGGCGCCGCAGGACAGGAGAACCCCATGCCTCGCATCCCCGCACTCGCCCCCAAGGACGCCGGACCGATCGTCAGGATCGGCTACCGGATGGCGCGCAAGCAGCTGGGTGAGGTGCCCGAACCGTTCGCGGTCATGGCGCATCACCGCAAGCTCTTCGTGCTCGCCGCCCGGCATGAGCTGGCCCTGCAGAAGGCGATGCACGTGGTGCCGCCGGCACTTGTCGAGCTCGCGGTCTATCGCACCGCGTGGACCGTCGGCTGCTCGTGGTGCGTCGACTTCGGAGCGATGCTGCAGCGCCTCGACGGACTCGACATCGACCGGCTCAAGGAGATCGGTGAGTTCGAGACGTCGGACCGGTTCACCGAGGCCGAGCGCGAAGTCATCCGCTACGCCGACGCGATGACGGAGACGCCGATGACGGTGACCGACGAGCAGGTCGCTGCGCTCGTCGAGAAGTACGGCAACGACGGCCTGCTCGAGCTGACCTATCAGATCTCGCACGAGAACCAGCGTGCGCGGATGAACCATGCACTCGGGATCACCGAGCAGGGCTTCAGCTCAGGCGATCAGTGCCGCGTGCCTTGGACTACGGAGCTGGCCGAGGCCACGACGGGAGCTTGATGCCGGCGTGCTTCTCGGGATTCGCGATGTCGTAGATCCCCACGACCCGCCCGTCGCGCACAGCGAAGCCGCCGACGCGCGCGGGTGAGGTGGCCTTCGCGGTCTCGCCGACCCACCCCGCGGTCGCGATGCCGAGCTGGCCGTTGACGAGGACGGGCTGCAGGGTCTCCAGCGCCTCGGGCCCATAACGACGGAACAACCCGAGGTAGAACCGGGCGACCTTGTCCGCACCGTGGATGACGTTGACCGCGGTGTTGGTCGTGCCGTTGGCGTCGCCCATGACCAGGGCGTCGGGGTGAAGCGTCGCGAGCACGGCGTCGAGGTCGCCGGTGGCCATGGCCGCGAGGAACCGGCCAACGGCCGCGTTGTGCTCCTCGTCGTCGACCGGAGGTGGCGGGTCGGCGACGGCCTTGCGGGCGCGCGAGGCGAGCTGGCGGGCGTTGGCCGGCTCGATGCCCAGGACTCCCGCGATCTCGCCGAACGGCACACCGAAGGCGTCGTGCAGCACGAACGCGACCCGCTGATCCGGCGGCAGCACGTCGAGCACGACGAGTGCGGCGAAGCGGTTGTCCTCCTGCTGAACGACCGAGGCGAGCGGGTCGTCGGACCCCGCCATCGGCGTGACGATCGGCTCGGGCAGCCACTGTCCGACGTACGTCTCACGCCGCGCGACGGCCGATGTCAGCCGGTCGAGGCACAGGCGGCTGACGACGGTCGTGAGCCATGCCTGCAGGTTGTCGATGCGTGCGTCAGACCGGTGGAGCCGCAGCCAGGCCTCCTGCACGGCGTCCTCGGCGTCGGCGACACTGCCGGTCAGCCGGTAGGCCACGTTGAGCAGGCGCGGGCGCTCGGCCTCGAACGAGTCGACCAGCGTCATGGCTCAGTCGCGGTCGATCGGGCAGGACATGCAGCGGGGACCACCGCGGCCGGAGCCGAGCTCGGAGCCGCTGATCGCGACGACCTCGATGCCGTGCTCCTCGAGCCGCGCGTTGGTCTGCTCGTTGCGCTCGTACGCCACCGCGAGGCGCGGGCCGATCGCGAGCGTGTTGTTGCCGTCGTCCCACTGCTCGCGCTCGGCGGTGACCGGGTCGAGCCCGGTGTCGATCTGGTGGAGCGTGTCGATGCCCATCGCCTTGGCGGCGGCCGTGAAGAAAGACTGCTCTTCGTCCACCACGAGCTCATCGCCGGTGAAGGTCACGGCGTGGGCCCGGAGGTTGTCGGCCATGTTGGGGTAGATCACGACGGTGTCGACGTCGACCATCGTGACGATGGTGTCGAGGTGCATCGTGGCGCGCTCCTGTGCGATCGGCACGGCGAGCACGGTGTCCGCGAGCCCGCCGGTCAGCACCTGACGGGCGAAGCGCTCGAAGCCTGCCGGAGTCGTACGCTCCCCGACCCCGACCGCGATCACGCCGGGCGCCAGGAGCAGGACGTCACCACCCTCGACGTGCTCGAGGTGTGGTCCGTGGACGCGGGGCACGTCGGCGAAGCGCGGGTGGTGCTCGTAGATCAGCCCGGTCAGCTGCGTCTCGCGGACTCGAGCCGGCATCGCCAGGCTCGTCACGGCGACGTGGCCCGGCAGCCATACCGACGAGTCGCGCGTGAACAGCAGGTTGGGCAGCGGTTCGATGAGGAAGTCCTCGGGGGGCAGCAGGCTCGTGACGATGCTGCGAAAGCTCGTGACCTCGTCGTTGCGGAGGCCGGCCGTCAGGGTCAGGGCCAGCTCCTCAGGGGCGAGGTCCGTCATGACGCGGGCGATGTGCCGGCGCAGTCCGTCTCCGAGCTGCAGGCTCGCCGTGGTGCTCTCGATGATCGTGGCGCGGGCCTCTTCGACCGCCAGCGCCTCGACCAGCAGCTCGACGAGGTAGAGCACCTCGACATCGCGATCGCGCAGCGCCTGGGCGAACGCGTCGTGCTCGTCCTGGGCGCGGCCGAGCCACGGGATGCCGTCGAACAGCAGCTGGTCGTTGTTGCGCGGCGTCAGGCGGCCGAGCTCTGGACCCGGCCGGTGCAACATGACCGTACGCAGGCGACCGACTTCGCTGTCCGCTCCGAGACCCATGCAGCCACCCTAGATCACCGCCGTGGCACGGGTTTCTGTGTCGAGCGACGCACTGGATTGTTTACCGGTCCTGGCCCTCTCGGGCATACGCTCATACGTGTGGATTGGAACGAATACGACGCTGCCCTCTTCGACCTCGACGGCGTGATCACGCCGACGGCCGAAGTGCACATGCGCGCCTGGGCCCAGATGTTCGGTGACTTCCTGCGGGAGCGGGGGATCGCGGAGCCCTACACGGACGACGACTACTACACGTACGTCGACGGCAAGCCGCGGTACGAGGGCGTTCGATCGTTCCTCGCGAGTCGCGGCGTCGAGCTGCCTGAGGGCGATCCGGGCGATGCGCCGTCGTCGTTGTCGGTCACGGGTCTTGGCAACCGCAAGAACGCCGACTTCGAGCAGATCCTGGAGACCGACGGCGTCGAGCCCTATCCCGGCTCGGTCAAGCTCGTCAACGCGCTGGTCCAGCGCGGCACCAAGATGGCGATCGTCTCGAGCTCGCGCAACGCCCCGGCGGTGCTGCGCGCGGCCAAGATGATCGACTTCTTCCCGGTCATCGTCGACGGCAAGGTCGCCGCAGAGCGCGGACTGGCCGGCAAGCCGCTGCCCGACACGTTCCTGGACGCCGCCGAGCAGCTCGGGGTGCCCAAGGAGCGCGCCGTGGTGTTCGAGGACGCACTGTCCGGCGTCGCTGCCGGTCGCGCCGGTGACTTCGGCCTCGTGGTCGGTGTCGATCGCGGTGTCGGTGCCGACAAGCTCCTCCAGAACGGCGCCGACGTCGTCGTCGAGGACCTCGAGGAGCTCCTGTGAGCGTCTTCGAGTTCGAAGAGACGAGCGCGACGGGGCCGTCGCACATCGCGCCCCAGGTCCACGACTTCCTCGATCGTTCCCGTTATCCGGTGGACGAGTGGTCGCTCGTCGAGAACAACATCAACAGCCAGGACCTCGGCACGACCGAGACGCTGTTCTCGGTCGGCAACGGCTATCTCGGCCTCCGCGGCAATGTCGACGAGGGCCGTGACTCGTTCTCGCACGGCACCTACATCAACGGCTTCCACGAGACCTGGCCCATCCAGCACGCCGAGGAAGCCTTCGGCTTCGCCCGGGTCGGCCAGACGATCGTCAACGCGCCGGACGCCAAGGTGATCCGCCTCTACGTCGACGACGAGCCCCTGCTGCTGCAGATCGCCGACCTCATGGAGTACGAGCGCCGCCTCGACTTCCGCTCCGGCGTGATGTCGCGCGAGATCTTGTGGCGTACGCCCGGTGGCAAGCGGGTCCAGATCCGCTCGCGCCGCATGGTGTCGTTCACCCAGCGCCACCTCGCGATCATGACGTTCGAGGTCACGATGCTCGACGACTACGCCCCCGTGGCGATCTCGTCGCAGATCCTCAACCGTCAGGACGGCGAGGACGAGTACCACGTCCGCGCCAAGGCGATGGGCGAAGGCGTCGATCCCCGCAAGGCCAGCAGCATGCGGCACCGCGTCCTGATCCCGCAGAGCAACTGGGGCAATGTCGCCGATGGCCGCGTGGGACTGGGCTACCAGTGCACCGAGAGCGGCATGACGATCGCGGTCGCCGCCGACCACCGGCTCGAGACGGCCAACAACTACACCAAGCGCGTCCAGACCGACGACGACCTGGCCAAGATGACCTACCGCATCGACGCCGAACCGGGCCAGCCGATCACGCTGGTCAAGATGGTCAGCTATCACACGTCACGCGGCGTGCCGTCGCGCGAGCTGCTCGACCGCTGCACGCGTACGCTCGACCGCTCCCAGAGCGAGGGCCTCGACCAGCAGCTCGCCGACCAGCGCCAGTGGCTCGATGACTTCTGGGAGCGCTCGGACGTCGAGATCCCAGGCCAGCCCGCCGTCCAGCAGGCAGTGCGCTGGAACCTCTTCCAGCTGGCCCAGGCCTCCGCGCGCGCCGAGGGCACGGGCATTCCCGCCAAGGGCGTGACCGGGTCCGGCTACGGCGGCCACTACTTCTGGGACACCGAGGTCTACGTCCTGCCGTTCCTGACCTACACGACGCCGCGAGCGGCCCGCAACGCGTTGCGATTCCGCTACACGTTGCTCGACGCCGCCCGTAGCCGGGCCAAGCAGCTCGCGCAGCACGGCGCGCTGTTCCCGTGGCGCACGATCAACGGCGAGGAGGCCTCGGCCTACTACGCCGCCGGCACCGCGCAGTATCACATCGACGCCGACATCTCGTACGCGTTGAGTCAGTACCTCGCGGCCACGGGTGACAACGACTTCCTGACCCGTGAGGGCATCGACGTGCTGGTCGAGACTGCCCGCATGTGGGTCGACCTCGGCTTCTGGCGCAACGAGGAGGACGGCACGTTCCACATCCACGGCGTGACCGGCCCCGACGAGTACACGACGGTCGTCAACGACAACCTCTTCACCAACGTCATGGCGCGCTTCAACCTGCGCCGCGCGGCCGAGGCCGTCCGCGAGCTGGCGATCCGCGACGGCGTGCAGTACGACCAGGTCGTCCGGCGACTCGAACTCGATGACCGCGAGGTCGAGTCGTGGGAGCGGGCCGCCAACGACATGGCGATCCCCTACGACGAGCACCTCGGCGTGCACCCGCAGGACCAGCACTTCCTCGAGCGCGAGGTGTGGGACCTGGCGAACACGCCGATGGACAAGCGGCCGCTGCTGCTGCACTACCACCCGCTGGTCATCTACCGGTTCCAGGTGCTCAAGCAGGCCGACGTCGTGCTGGCGCTGTTCCTCCAGGGCGATCAGTTCTCGCCCGAGGAGAAGCGCGCCGACTTCGAGTACTACGACCCGATCACGACGGGCGACTCGACGCTCTCGGCGGTCGTGCAGTCGATCATCGCCGCCGAGGTCGGCTACCACGACCTCGCGCTGCGCTACTTCTTGTCGGCGTTGTTCGTCGACCTCGCCGACCGCCACCACAACACCTCCGACGGCGTCCACGTGGCATCGACCGGCGGCGTGTGGGGTGCTCTGGTCAGCGGGTTCGGCGGCTTCCGCGACTACCAGGGTGTCTTCTCGCTCGATCCCCGGCTGCCGGAGTCGTGGGAGTCCCTGACCTTCCGGGTGACCCTGCGCGGCGCCCGCGTACGCGTCACGGTCCTGCCCGACAGCGTGGAGCTGAGCGTTGAGGAGGGCAAGGAGGCGACGCTCGTGGTCCGCGGCCAGGAGGTCACGGTGATGCCGGGTGACCCGGTGTCGATCCCGATCGACGGCCAGGGCCCGCGGATCGAGGGCGAACCGTTGCCCGTGCCCGGTCGCCGACGCGCTGACGGCACGATCATCGCGGCCATCGTCCCGGGCACCTGAAAGCCCGATCAGATGGACTGGTCCTTTCGAGTCATATCTCGGCTGTTCGAGCGTCTCATGGGGGCAAACGACCTACCCTGACTTCGGGAGTCGAGGCGTATCGAGAGGCAACGCAAGTGATCACGGTGATGTGGAAGACCGCCGGAGGAGAGACCGGCGAGGTCGTGCTCGAGGACGACGCAAAATGGACGTTCGGCCGCGCGGGCGGAGTCGAGGACCTGACGGTGGCCGTCGACAACCCCGCCGTCAGCCGTACGGCCTTGGTGATCCGCGACGCCGGTCCGGGCCCGATCGTGTTCCGCGGACAGATCGACAACGGCGCGAAGGTCGCACTCGTCAGCGTGATCGGCTCGATCACGTGGCTCGACGAGGGCACCGCCGGCAACCTGACGGCCGAGGAGAACCGGGTCGAGTTCTCGATCAACGACGAGGTCCTCGTGACGATCGACGTCGAGTTCGAGCAGCGCGGCAGCGTCGTTGAGCGGCAGCAGTCCGCCGGAGCCTGACACGCGCGATCCGCGTCAGCGCGGCTCGGTAGGGTCGCTCCATGTCGTTCGTCTCCGGTCTGCCCAAGGCAGAGCTCCACGTCCACCACGTCGGTTCGGCCTCGATGCGGACGGTGGCCGAGCTGGCCGAGCGCCACGCCGGGAGCACCTCCGTGCCGACCGATCCCCAGGCGCTGGCCGAGTTCTTCACGTTCACCGACTTCGCGCACTTCATCGAGGTCTACCTCTCGGTCGTCGACCTGCTGCGCACGCCGGAGGACCTCTGGACGCTGACGTACGACGTCGCCCGTGACCTGGCCGAGCAGAACGTCCGCTACGTCGAGCTGACCTGCACGCCCTACACCTCGATCGAGGTCGGCATCAGCGCCGAGGCCTACTGCGAGGCCCTGGAGGACGCGCGTCGCAGGGCCGAGTCCGACTTCGGCATCACGATGCGCTGGTGCTTCGACATCCCCGGTGAGTCCGGTGTCCCCTCGGCCGACATCACGCTTGACACCGCGCTGCGTCTGCAACCCGCGGGTCTCGTGAGCTTCGGGCTCGGCGGCCCCGAGATCGGGGTGCCGCGTCAGCAGTTCGCACCCCACTTCCAGCAGGCCATCGCGGCCGGGCTGCACAGCGTCCCGCATGCCGGCGAGTCGACCGGCCCCGAGACGATCTGGGACTCGATCCATCACCTCGGCGCGGAGCGGATCGGGCACGGCATCGCCGCAGCACAGGACCCGGCGCTCATGGCGCACCTCGCCGAGCACGGCATCACGCTCGAGGTGTGCCCGACATCCAACGTACGCACGCGATCCGTCGCGTCGCTCGATGAGCACCCGCTCCCCGCGCTGGTGGCCGCGGGCGTACCCGTCACGATCAACTCCGACGACCCGCCGATGTTCTCGACGACGCTCAACCACGAGTATGAGGTCGCTGCCGGGCTGCTCGGCCTCGACGACCAGGGCGTCGCCGATCTCGCCCGCGCGTCCGTACGCTCGTCGTTCGCCGACGACGCGACCAAGGCCACGATCCTCGCCGAGATCGACGCCTACACCGCAACCGCCTGACCGAGGGCCCGAAATAAAGGGGGTTGACGGGTGCATCACCTCGTGGTTATCTATAACCATCAAGTTACATAAAGAGAAGGTTATTGAATGAGCGACGATCAGCTCGACCTCGTGTTCGGCGCACTCGCCGACCGCACGCGCCGCGCCATCCTGGCCAGGCTCGCGCAGGAGGACGCCAACGTGGGTGACCTCACGGCGCTCTTCACGATGTCGCAGCCGGCCATCTCCAAGCACCTCAAGGTACTCGAGCAGGCCGGTCTGATCTCACGCAACCGGCAGGGGACGATGCGCCTCAGCCACCTCGAGGCCGCACCCCTCAAGGAAGCCACCGGATGGCTGGCCGACTACCGGGAGTACTGGACCGAGAGCTATGCGCGGCTCGACGAGCTGCTCGAGTCGCTCGACTGACCTCACACCCGAAGGAGAGCATCATGAACGCCACCAAGGAAACGACGATCGAGACCCCGGGCACGCACGCCATCACGATCACGCGTGAGTTCGACGCCCCGGTCGACAAGGTCTTCCGCGCCATGACCGAGCCTGAGCTCATCGCCCGCTGGATGGGTCCGAAGTACCTGACCAACACCGAGATCGTCAATGAGCCCCACCACGGCGGCACCTGGAAGCTGGTCCAGCGCGACCCCGACGGCAACGAGTACGCGTTCTGTGGCGTCTTCCACGGTGAGCAGACCCCGGAGCTGTCGATGCGTACGTTCGAGTGGCTCGGCATGCCGGGGCACGTGTCGTTCGAGACGCTGCGGCTCGTGGACCTCGGCAACGGCCGCACGCGGGCCGACAGTGTCTCGGTCTTCACCTCGACCGAGGACCGCGACGGCATGGCGACCAACATGCAGTCAGGCGTCCTCGAGGGCTACGAGCGCCTCGACGAGATCCTGGAAACCCTCTGACATCCACACCACCAGGAGGAGATTTTGATGAGCAAGGTCGTTTCACACATGACGATGTCCCTGGACGGCTTCATCGCCGACCCCAATGACGGCATCGACGAGCTGTTCGGCTGGTACGGCGCGGGAGACGTCAGCCTCTCCTCAGCCAACGAGGACATCTCGTTCACCGTGGACGAGCCCGGTGCTGAGCTCCTGCGGGCCTGGATGGAGAACACCGGAGCGCTCGTCAGCGGTCGGCGGCTGTTCGACATCACGGACGGCTGGGGCGACAACCACCCGATTGGCGCACCGGTGGTGGTGGTGACGCATCACGCTCCCGATGACGCGAACCGTTGGCCGAGGACGACGTTCACCGACAGCGTCGAGGCCGGGATCGAGCGGGCGAAGGAGATCGCCGGCGACAAGGACGTCACGGTCTCCAGCGCCGACATCGCTCGCCAGGCCCTCGACCTGGGCCTGCTCGACGAGGTCCACGTCAGTCTCGTCCCGGTGTTGCTGGGCGAGGGGATTCCGTACTTCGCGAATCTCAGCGCCGCTCCGCACCGGTTCGAGGACCCGATCGTCACTCCAGGCACGCGGGCCACTCATCTGCAGTACGCCGTCAAGCGCGACTGATCAAGCTCCCCGCGTCGTCAGATTGCTGTGGCGGGTGCCGGGGCCAGCGGCACGCGTACGAGCAGGACGCCGGGCTGGACCTCAGCGGTGATCTCCTGGCCCTCCCCCACGGGATCGCCGTCGAGCTGCATCGGCATCATCTTCTCGGCCTTGATGTGCACCTTGTGGCCGGTGAGCCGGTCGAGCCGCTCGTTCGTACGCTTCTGGCGACCGATGACGCGGACGATGATTGCCAACCAACCGATGAACCGCTTGGGGGCGAGCACGACGACGTCGAGCATGCCGTCGTCGATCTGGGCGTCAGGGAGCAGCGGGATGCCGCCCTGGAGGAACCCGACGTTGCCGACGACGACCGTACGGGCGCGGAACTTCTTGAACTCGCCGTCGTCGACCGAGATCTGCACCTTCATCGCCGGGAAGCGCGCAGCCTTGACGCCGCTGACGAAGTAGGCCAGCCAGCCGACCTTGGCCTTGAGCTGGTCGTTGACGCCGGTCATGATCGCGGCGTCCATGCCGAGGCCGGCCATGACGAGGAACGTCGTGTTGGTGCCGGAGTCGGTCTTGAGGGTCGACAGGTCGATCGCGCGGTCCTGGCCGCCGAACACGACGTCGAGCGCGTCACGGGTGTTGAGCGGGATCGACAGGTTGCGGGCCAGCAGGTTGCCGGTGCCGTGCGGGAGGATGCCGACGGCCACGCCGGTGCGGGCGACTTCTTCGCAGACCGCTCGCACCGTGCCGTCTCCGCCGGCTGCGACGATCAGGTCGACGTCGGCGCGCAGCGCGGCACTGGCCTGGCCGTGACCCGGGTCCTCGACCGTCGTCTCGAACCAGAGGGGTTCCTTCCACCCGTCGCGCTCGGCCACGAGGCGTACGCGATCCTTGAACGCCTCGACGTCGGCGATCTTGGACGGGTTGAGCACGACGGCGGCCCGTTTGCGGCCGCTGCCGGTCAGGGCTGCCAGCTCGTGCGGGAGCCGGGCGGCATCGGTGACCAGCAAGATCCAGAAGCCCAGGGCGATCGCGGTGCCGAGGCTCAGGCCGGCGACGACATCGCTGAGGTAGTGCACCCCGAGGAACACCCGGCTGGCGCCGACCCCCAGGCCCATGAGCGCGAAGACCGTGATGGCGATGCGGCGTTTCCAGCCGCGGCCCGTCAGCACGATCGTCAGCAGGATGATGACGGTGAACAGCATCCCGGCGCCCGCGGAGTGGCCACTCGGGAACGAGTAGCCGCCGATCTCGTGCAGCGGCTTGTCGAAGATCGGTCGCTCGCGCTCGTAGGCGAGCTTGATCAGTGCGTTGCCGCCGATTGCCACGATGCCGCTGACCACGATCCAGATCGCGACGCGACGCTCGTGGCGCCACAGGGCGTACGCAGCGAGCAGCGCCAGCACGATGGTGCAGGCGGCGTTGCTGAACGCGACCGCGACGAAGTCGAGGAAGTCCACGAAGCCGCCGTGCCGTGACGCGAAGTCGTACGCATCCTGGGCAACGTCGTGATCCAGGTCGATGATCGCGTCCGCTCCGACACCGACGCAGATCGCGAGGATCGCGAACAGTACGGTCGGGACGGCGAGGACCCACAGGAGGATGGATCGGCGCGCAGGCGCGGCGCGGCGCAGATCGAACGACAAGCTTTCCTCCTCAGGGGTCGACCTAGCCTAATGGACTGAAAAAGGGTCGCGAGCCGGGCGATAGGCTGAGGCGGTGATTGACGCCCGAATCCTGCGAGACGACCCCGATGCCGTACGCGCTGCACAGCAGCGTCGAGGCGAGCCCACCGAGCTCGTGGACGAGCTGATCCGTGCGGACGAGCAGCGACGATCCACGATCTCGACGTACGAGGCGGTCCGCGGCGAGCAGAAGAACCTCGGAAAGCTCATCCCCAAGGCCCAGGGTGACGAGAAGCAGGAGCTCCTGGTCCGCGCCAAGGAGCTGAGCCAGCAGGTCAAGGACGCCGAGGCTGCGCAGACCGAGGCGGCCGAGACGTTCGACCGGCTCATGAAGTCGCTGCCCAACCTGGCCTCGCCCGACGCGCCCCAGGGTGGCGAGGACGACTTCGTCGTGCTGGAGACGGTCGGCACGCCTCGTGACTTCGCCGCCGAAGGCTTCGAGCCCCGCGACCACCTCGAGCTCGGCCAGCTGCTCGGCGCGATCGACTCCGAGCGAGGCGTCAAGGTCAGCGGCTCACGCTTCTACTTCCTCACCGGCGTCGGTGCACAGCTCGAGCTGGCCCTGACGCAGCTTGCGATGAGCAAGGCTGCGGAGTGGGGCTTCACGCCGATGATCCCGCCTGCGCTGGTCAAGCCCAGCGCGATGGACGGCACCGGCTACCTCGGACAGGGTGCGGCCGACGATGTCTACTACCTCGAGAAGGACGACCTCTACCTCGTCGGCACGTCCGAGGTCGCCCTCGCGGCCTATCACTCCGACGAGATCCTCGAGGGCGACTCCCTGCCGCGGCGCTACGCGGCGTTCAGCCCCTGCTACCGCCGCGAGGCCGGGTCGTACGGCAAGGACACCCGCGGCATCTTCCGCGTGCACTGGTTCGACAAGGTCGAGATGTTCGTCTACACGACGCTCGAGGAGTCCTACGCCGAGCACCAGCGCATCCTCGCGTGGGAGAAGGTGTGGTTGGAGGGCCTCGAGCTGCCCTACCGCGTCATCGACGTGGCGTCCGGTGACCTCGGCCTGTCGGCGATCCGCAAGTTCGACTGCGAGGCGTGGATCCCCACCCAGGGCAAGTATCGCGAGGTCTCCTCGACGTCCAACACCACCGAGTTCCAGACCCGCCGCCTCGACATCCGCGTGCGCGGCGACGAAGGCATCTCCCCTGCGGCGACGCTCAACGGCACGCTGTGCGCCATGACGCGCACGATCATCGCGCTGCTCGAGAACGGTCAGCAGGAGGACGGCTCCGTACGCCTTCCCGCGGCGCTGCACCCGATGCTCGGCGAGGTCCTGAGGCCGCTCGCGTGACCTGGCGTCCTCGGCTCATCGCGCTCGACGTCGACGGCACCCTCGTCGACGGCGAGAACGCCATGTCCGAGGCCGTACGCTCCGCGGTCCACGCCGTGCGCGACGCCGGCATCGAGACCGTCATCGCGACCGGTCGAGGAGTGCCCGGGGTCATGGATGCCGTCGGCAACCTGCGGTTCACCGAGGGCTACGGCGTGGCCAGCAACGGCGCGGTGACGTTCCGCTACGACCCCGAGGTTGAGCTGCTCGACGTCGTCACGTTCGACGCCAGCGAGGCGGTGCGGCGGGTCCTCGAGCACATGCCTGAGGCGCTCGTGGCGGTCGAGGAGGTCGGTGTGGGGTTCCGGCTCAACAAGCCGTTCCCCGACAACGAGATCACCGGCCAGTTCGTCGTGGAGGACGTCGAGTCGCTGATCTCCGAGCCGGTCGCGCGTGTCGTGATCCGGTCGGCGGAGCACAGCCGCGACGAGTTCACCGCGATCGTCAAGGACCTCGGCCTGACCGGCACCAACTACTACATCGGATACTCGGCCTGGCTCGACCTTGCGCCCGAAGGCGTCTCGAAGGCCTCTGGCCTGGAGTTCCTCTGCACCAAGCTCGGCATCGACCGGTCGGAGGTGCTGGCTGTCGGCGACGGCAACAACGACCTGGAGATGATCGAGTGGGCCGGACGTGGCGTCGCGATGGGCCACTCGCCCGACCTGCTCAAGGACGCCGCCGATGCCGTGACGGGCGGGATCGACGAAGACGGCCTCGTCGCCGAGCTCAGCAAGTACGCCTGACCGTCAGCCCTTCAGGAAGCTGAGCCGCACCTCGCGGTCGGGGTTGTCGACATTCGTGTCGACGAGGCACACCGACTGCCACGTACCCAGCTGGAGGCGTCCGCCCAGCACGGGCACGGTCATCGACGGTGCGACGAATGCCGGGACGACGTGATCGCGACCATGTCCGGGAGTGCCGTGCTGGTGCACCCAGCGGTCGTCGCGCGGCAGCAGGTCGTCGAGCGCCGTCAGCAGATCACCGTCGCTTCCGGCGCCGGTCTCGATGATCGCCACGCCTGCGGTGGCATGCGGCACGAACACGTGCAGCAAGCCGTCCTGCTCGTCCCGGACGAACGCCGCACACTCCGAGGTCAGGTCGTGGACGACCGAGCGTCCGCCCGTACGAACCGAAACCGTCTTATTACGCATACGACGATCGTGGCATGAGCCGCACCACACCGTTCCCTAAGGAGGCCGCCAGCGGCCGACTGGGAGCGAGCTCTGCTGGGGGTCCCCCCACGAGCTCTGCGAGTAGGGGGCGCGAAGGGTGGTGAGTCGGGGTGCTCGCGCGAGCCTGTCGTCTACGCCCCTTCGGTCGCTCGTTCCTCGCTCCTCCCGCTCGCAAGCTCGCTAGGGGCCGGGTGTGCCGTCTCGTGGCATGAGCCGCTGGTTGAGATGCAACCTCCTCATCTCAACCAGCGACGGCTACGGGTCTAGGCGGACTTGCTCGTCTCGAGCTCGTCGAAGACGTCGAGGACGGCGTCGATCGTGGGCAGGTTCGGCGTCGACCGAGGCGCGAGCGCCTCCTCACGCTTCTGCTCCCGTGCCCGGCGCAGGTGACGCTTGATCGTCGAGGTCGAGCAGCCGAGGCGCTCGGCGAGCTGGTGGCAGGTGTCCTTGGGGTATGCCTGGCGCGCGGTCATGACTGCCTCGTGGCTCACGGGTCCGCCGCCGATGCGGGCAGCGCCGTACGCCATGGTGTTCGGCTGGTGGATCTCGATGCCGAGCCGGTCCCGGATCACCTGCCGGTCACTCTCGGTCGTGCACGCGACGTAGCCGGAGATGTCCATCTCGACGACTGCGCGATAGAGGCACTCGACCATGAGGGGGCAGCCGGCGCACTGACGGTGTGCGGTCGCTCGCTTGATCGTCAGCGTCTCCCACTCGGCGGCGGTGATGTCGGTCCGCGCCGGTGGTGAGTGCAAGAGGTCGTCAAGGTAGACCTCCGGCTCATATGCGCACGGAGGCGTCGTCGTGTCATCCACGATGGTCATGGGCTCCCTCTTCCCAATCGAGAACCGAGCCGGCGACACTCCTGCGCCGTCTTCAGTTCACATCGTGGACAACTTTAGAGGTACATGCCTCCTGAGCCACCATTTTCGGCGGGCGTATCCGAATCTTCACCTTTGGTGTCGTTTGGACCCGGTAGCGCCAATCTCATGTTCTGGAACTGCGCTTGAGCCTGAACCTGCTGGGCATAGAGCGCGGCCTGGATGCCGTGGAAGAGGCCTTCGAGCCAGCCGACGAGCTGTGCCTGGGCGATCCGGAGCTCGCCCTCGCTGGGCGTCTCGCCGTCGAACGGCAGGCTCAGTCGGTCCAGCTCCTCGATCAGCTCGGGCGCGAGGCCGTCCTCGAGCTCCTTGATCGACTGGAGGTGGATGTCGCGCAGCCGTACGCGGCTGGCCTCGTCCAGAGGGGCCGCCTTGACCTCGTCGAGGAGCTGGCGGATCATCCCGCCGATCCGCATCACCTTGGCGGGCTGCTCGACCAGGTCACCAAGGGACGTGCCGGGCGACGGTGGCGTGACGGGTTGGCCGTCGCTGCCGATGATCTCGGGCTGTTGCTCAGTCATTGCCTCAGCCTAGCCAGCGCATCGTGGGAGCGCCGATGTGACCGCGATCTCTTGAACGGGGCTGCAAGGGTGGGAGAGATGCCCCGAACCCGTGATCGCCGCCTCGACCTGCTCAAGGGACTGCTCATCGCCGGGGTCGTGCTCGGCCACTTCCTCGAGACGTCGGGCGGCCAGGCCCCCGGCGCGCTCTACTCCGGCTGGCACCACGACCCGCAGCGCTGGATCCTGACCTTCCTCTACCTGTTCCACATGCCGCTGTTCGTGTTCCTCGCCGGCGTGACGGCCCGCCCGCGACGGCTGGCGCACCGGATCGTCGAGATGGTCGGGCTCTACGTGCTGCTCCAGACCACATACGTCGCCCTGCGGTTCGGCGTCGCAGACCTCAGCATGGAGCGGCTGCTCCATCCGACGTACGCGTTGTGGTTCCTGCTCGCGATGGGCTGGTGGCTCGTCGCGCTGCCGTTCGTCGTGCGCCTCGGTGCGTACGCCTTGCCGGCTGCCACGGCAGTGTCGATCGCCGCGGTCCTCCTGCCCTACCCCGACGGCAACCTCGTCGCCTGGTCGCGAGCGCTGTGCTACCTGCCGTTCTTCGTCGCCGGTCACCTGTACGGCACCCGTGCTCTCCGGCGTACGGCCGAGACGTCGACGATCGTCATGGCATCGGCGGCGGCGGGCCTGGTGACCGTGACGGCGGTCGTGGTCCGTGCCGGGCTCGACCCGCGCTGGATCCGCGGGGCCGACACCGCTGCGTCGATGGGCGTGACGGGGACCGACGCTGTCGCATTCCGGGTGCTCTGCCTCGCCCTCGCGACTCTGTGCGGCGCCTGCGTCCTCGCCGTCGTGCCGGCCCGCCTGCGCCACGTTGAGGGCCTCGGCCGCCGCAGCCTGGCGGTGTACGCGCTGCACATCCCGGTCGTCTTCGTCCTGCAGGACGGCTTCCAGGGTGCTGGCGTCGGCCAGGTCGAGGCAACGCTGCTGGCGCTGGCGGTGACGGTCGTCGTGCTGCGGGTGCTGGCGCACCCGTTCTTCGACCGCGCCATCCGGCGTACGGCCTCCACCGTGGCCCAGGTCGCGGTGCCACCGCCACTGCTGCATCACGCCGGCGAACGCGCCGCCGAGCGGGTCAAGGTGTGAGCAGGACCTTGCCGATGTGGCTCGACTCCTCGAGCACCTCGTGCGCCTGGCGTACGTCCTCCATCGGGTAGGTCGCGTGGGTGATCGGTCGCACCGTGCCGTCGGAGATCAGCGGCCAGACTTGGGCGACCATAGCCCTGACGATGGCCGCCTTCTCGGTCGAGGGCCGGGCCCGAAGGGTCGTCGCCATGACCGCAGCGCGCCTCGACATCAGCGCGCCGAGGTTGAGCTCGGCCTTGACGCCACCCTGCATGCCGATCACCACGAGTCGACCCGCGGTGGACAGCACCGAGACGTTGGCCTCGAGGTATTTCGCGCCGACGATGTCGAGGATCACGTCTGCGGTCACACCGGCCGACTTCATCTCCGCGGCGAAGTCCTGTTGCTTGTAGTCGATCACCACGTCGGCACCCAGCTCTCGGCAGAACTCGGCCTTCTCCGGCGAGCCGACCGTGGCGATCACGCGCGCGCCGAACGCCTTGCCGAGCTGGATCGCCATCGTCCCGATGCCGCCCCCGCCGCCATGGACGAGCAGCGTCTCGCCGTGCTGCAGCTTGCCCATCATGAAGACGTTCGACCACACCGTGGCGGCAACCTCCATGAGCCCACCGGCGTCGACCAGTGAGATGCCCATGGGGACGGTGGCCACCTGGCCGGCCGGCACCGTGACGTACTCGGCATAGCCGCCGCCAGCCAGCAGGGCGCACACGTGCGTGCCGGGCGGCAGGTCCGTGACGCCCTCACCGACGGCGACGATGTCGCCGGAGCACTCGAGTCCGAGGACATCGGTGACGCCCGGTGGCGGCGGATAGAGGCCCTGGCGCTGCAGGAGGTCCGAGCGGTTGAGCCCGGCTCCGGCCACGCGGATCAGGACCTCGCCGGGACCCGGCTCGGGCTGCGGAAGGTCGACGACCTCGAGGGCTTCGACGCCTCCGGGACTGGGAGCGATGACGGCACGCATGTCCGCAGGCTAGCCGCCCTCCCCCACGTATGCGCCCTTCACCTCTACGATTTCCACCATGAGCCGGGTCGACGTGCGCTTCGCATCCGGCCCGGGATGGTGCGGCGGCTGGTGGTACGAGCCCGAGCCGTCCCCGTCGGGTCCCGGACCGGTCGTCATCATGGCGCACGGCCTGGGTGCCGTGAAGGAGATGCGCCTCGATGCGTACGCCGAGCGGTTTGCCGCGGAGGGCTATCGCGTCCTGGCGTTCGACTACCGGCATTTCGGCGACAGCGACGGCGAGCCCCGTGGGCTGCTCGACATCCAGCGCCAGCTCGACGACTGGGCGGCGGCGATGCACCACGTGCGGTCCCTGCCGCAGGTGGACCGCAGGCGCATCGTGCTGTGGGGCACGTCATTCGGCGGCGGGCATGTCATCGAGGCGGCCAGTCGCGACGGCGATGTCGCGGCGGTGATCTCGCAGGGCCCGTTCACCGACGGCTTCGCCTCGCTTCGAACCGTCGGGCTCCGGAGCCTGCTGAAGATCACGGTGCTCGGCATACGCGATGCCTTGCGGGGGCTTCGGGGTCGACCTCCGGTCTGGGTCGCGCTCGTCGGTCGGAGCGGCGACGAGGCGTTGATGACGACCCCCGACGCGTACGACGGCTACATGGCGCTGGTGCCGGACGGCTACAACCTCCCCAACAAGGTCGCGGCCCGCATCGGCCTGCGGGTCCCCTTCTACTACCCCGGTCGGGCCGCTGCCGCGTTGGAATGTCCTGCGCTGTTCTGCGTGGCGATGAAGGACAGCGTTGCCCCCTCGCGGTCGACGATCTGGCACGTCCGCAAGGCCCGCAAAGGGCGGATCAAGCGCTATCGGACGGGCCACTTCGATCTGTACTTCGAGCCCTGGTTCGACGAGGTCATCGCCGACCAGGTCGAGTTCCTCAAGGAGAACGTCCCGGTCTGATCGCCACCCCCGCGATTTGTGACGTTCTGCACGAGTCGGCGGCGTTGGAACGGTGCACAGCGTCACAAATCGCGGGGTGCCTCCGCGCTCAGGGGCCACCTGCGAAGATGGAGACCATGCGTGTCGCACTGGTTCAGCTCGTCTCGGCGACGGACTCGGCGATCAACCGGGAAGACATCCGGTCTCGAATTGCAGCGCTGACGCCCGCCGACGACCTTGACCTGGTGGTCCTTCCCGAGGCGTCGATGCACGACTTCGGGTCCGCCGACCACGACCTCGCGGCCGTCGCCGAGCCGCTCGATGGGCCTTTCGTGCAGCTCCTCGGCGCGGAGGCCCGGCGGCTGGGCGCGACAGTCGTGGCCGGGATGTTCGAGCGTACGGACGGCCTGCCGTTCAACACCCTCGTCGTGGTCGGTCCTGACGGCGCGCTGCGTCAGACGTACCGGAAGATTCACCTCTACGACTCGTTCGGCTACAAGGAGTCCGACCGCCTCCGCGCCGGCGACATCCAGCCGGTCGTCCTCGACATCGCGGGCACGCCGGTGGGCCTCATGACCTGCTACGACCTGCGCTTCCCCGAGCACGCGCGGGCGCTCGTCGAAGCGGGCGCCGAGGCGATCGTGATCCCCGCGGCATGGGTGGCAGGCGACCTCAAGCTCGACCACTGGCGCACGCTGCTGGCGGCGCGGGCGATCGAGAACACCGTGTACGTCGTCGCGGCCGCGCAGGGTGGTGACCGATACACCGGGCATTCCTTGGTTGTCGATCCATGGGGCTCTATCGTGGGCGAGGCGGATTTGCCCCCCGAGATCATCCGCGTCACCCTCGAACCCGAGGTCGTGGCGCGTGCACGGGAGATCAACCCGTCGCTGGCCAATCGAAGGATTCGTACCAACTCATGAGCCGCGCCCCCAAGGGTGGACGCCGTCGCCTCGACGCCTCCGTGCCCCCGGAGTACGACCTCCCGACCCGCGAGCCACGCCTGGACTCGCCGGTGGCGGCACGGTTCGTCATGGTGTTGGTGTTCCTTGGCTGGGTCGCCGGTACGGCCGGTTCGGCCACCTCGATCATCGCGTTGGACACGCCGGCCTGGATCGAACGACCGTCGGCGGCGCTGCTGATGGTCGTCTTCGCGATCGGGCTGACCCACCGTGGCGGTGGCCACATGCGCATCTGGCTGCCGATGACGGCAGCCCTCGGAGCTGCCGCTGTGGCGCTCGAGACGAACGTCCTGCTGGCATCGGCGGCGGCGGTCACCGCCGTCCTGGCGTCGGTGTGGGCGGTCCTCGTCACGAGGCCGGTCACCACGCTCCTCGGGGCGATCCGTGAGTACTCCCTCGCGCTGCTGGTCGCGTTGAGCGGCACGCTCGGCGTCGCAGCGTGGAACGCGCCGGTCAACTACCAGCGCTTCAACCTCATCGTCCTCACGGTCTCGCTCGGCCTGGCCATCACGCTGGTGTGGAACCTGGGTGCCGGCCTTCACGGGCTCGGCCGGCAGAACCTCGCGATCCTGCTCGGCGTCGCCGGGCTCGTGATGCTGGTCATCGCCTACAGCAGCTTCGTGCGTACGCACGGCTCGCAGTCCCTCGTCCAGGCCTTCAGCGACCTCGTCATCTGGACCCGTCGTACGTTCCACGGTGCGCCGCGACCGATCGAGGTGCTGATCGGCTTCCCGGCGCTCATCGTCGGTGTCTCGCTGCGCTCCAAGCGCCGCGAGGGCTGGTGGATCCTGGTGTTCGCTGTCATCGGCACGGCGGTGCTGACGACGTCGCTCGTGTCGCCCGGCGCCTACCCGAAGTACATCGCCCTCTCCACGCTCTATTCCGGCGTGCTCGGGCTGATTGTCGGCCTGGTCCTGCGTCGTCAGTTCCTGAAGGAACCCTCGTCGCGAGCTGCTCGAGCCATTGCGCCGGTCGTACGCGTCGAACCTCCTCGCTTTGCCGCGCTCAAGTAGTGCGATAATCGACGCGGCGCAGCGCCTCGGTGCTGCCACCCAGGAGGGGTGCCGGAGCGGCCGATCGGAAGCGCCTTGAAAGCGCTCGCTGGCAGCAATGTCAGCCGCGGGTTCGAATCCCGCCCCCTCTGCTTGACGAACTATCGACTGGACCGCAGATTCGCGCTGCTCGCTGTCGGCATCAATGTGATGGTTGCCGGCGTGGCTGCCGCCCTCGCGTTCTTCCTCTCATCCATTGCGGCGCTGGCGTGGGTCTTCGGCATCCTGGCTGTCGCGGCACTGCTCAACGCCGCGCGTGTGTACGCCTTCCCGCCCGTCGTGGCGCGCACCGATCCCGGCGGCTTACGGGTCGGCGGCCCGCTCACTGTGAAGCCGATCCGCGTGCCGTGGCTCGACGTCGAGGACGTCACGACCGGCGACGGCCGCGTGTTCGTCGACCGCGGCAACGACGAGGTCATCGCCTTCCCCCTGGCGTACGTCGGTGGTCGCGCGAACGAGCTGCTCCGCGATCTGTATGAGCGCCTCAACAGCGCCAACGGCTACCGGCGCTTCAACCCGAGCTGACTGGGCGCTGCCCGATTCGTCGGACGGGACTCACGGTCGGTATCCTGTTCCGGTTGCCGGTTTCGATCGGCGGCAGGGAGGTGTCGCATAGTGGCCTAGTGCGCCCGCCTGCTAAGCGGGTTGAGGTTTAAACCTCTCGCGAGTTCAAATCTCGCCACCTCCGCTGCCACGCAACAAGCAGCACCGAAATGACCAGCCACGCAACGTGGCTGGTCATTTTGCGTGGTGACGACAGAGGAGCTCGCTCCGCCCGTGAGCCAAAGAGCCAACGAGGGAAAGACTGCGAGCCAACAAGCCCGCCAAGGAGCTCGCTCCTCCAGGTGAGCCGCAGAACTTGCCTACAAGTCAGACGCCCGCCGCACCCGCCACACCCCCACCGCCGCCGCGCCCAGACCCGCACCGATCGTGTTGGCCAGCACGTCCACCCAGGACGCGGTCCGATCGGGTCTGGCCATGGCTTGCACGAGCTCGATGGCGCTCGACAGGACGAGTCCGCCGGCCACCGCATGAACCCAGCGGGATCCGGGCGACCACACCATGGCGAGCAGACCCAAGGGCACGAACAGCACCACGTTGGCACCGAACTCCACGCCGTTGTACGCCTCGGCGGGCGTGAGGTCGAAATGCCGGATCATCCATTGCACCGGCGCCCACCCGATCACATTGATGTCCTCGTCGATGTGGGTCGGCCACAGGCCCACGAGGATCAGGGCCGCCCCATAGAGTCCCGCTCCGGTCACTGTCAGACGCGAGGGGCGGGGCATCCCCTGAGCCTAGCCACGGCCTACATGCCCCTCGCGCCGCATAGGATCAACCTGTGAGCAAAGCTGTCGTCCGCGCTGCACTGTTGGCCTTCGTCATCGCGGATGCGGTTCTCGTCATCGGTGTCCTGCGGCACGTCAACAAGACGCCGCCCGCCGCCGATCTTCCCGCTGCTGCAGCCGTCAAGCCGTCCGCGTCACCCAGCCCCGGCACGAGCAAGCAGCAGGACTACCGCTTCGACCCCGCGAGCGCCTCTTCGATCTCGATGGCCAACGACCAGACGCTCATGTATGCCAATCGGGGTCAATGCGACGGCGACGCGGGCGCCAAGCTCGTCCTGTCGACCAACGGCGGTGCGTCGACCAGCACCCCCGACACCGGGCTGAAGGAGATCGTCGCGGTGTCCGCGGTCTCCCGCTCGGAGCTGCATGTGGTCGGCGCTGACGGCGACTGTGCCCTCAAGCGGCTTGTCTCGAGCGACGGCGGCGACTCGTGGACGTCCGACGCCTCCACCCACGTCTGGTATCCCGACCTCCAGGATCCCGAACGGGTTGTGTCGCCCAACGGGTCCAGCAAGCCGGGTTGCACTGTCACCTCGCTGAGCCAGATCGGCGACAACTTCGCCCGGGTCAGCTGCGCGGACGGCACGATCCTCGGCACCGGCAATGGCGGAGAAAAGTGGCTCAAGCTCGGCCGCCTCGACAACGTTCGCGTGGCATCGTTCACGACGTTCAATGCCGGCTATGCGCTGGCGGTCTATCAGGGCTGCGCTGCCCAGGAATTCACGACGCGCGACGGTGGGCGGTCGTGGGCCCCCGGCGGTTGCATCAGCGGCGAGCCAGCGCAGGCGATCGGTGCCAACGACACCGGCTTGGTTGCCATCGTCGACTCGCAGCTCTACGTCAGCGACAACGGTGGCAAGAGCTGGGCCCAGCCGTAGCCGGTCAATGACAGGAGTTGCGGACGGTCAGGCCGTTGGGGGTCGACCGGATGCCGGGCGTGCGGGACAGGACGACGTCGCCACGCTGGTTCTTGGCGGTGACCATGGTGGCCGCGACGGTGACCTTGGCGCCGGGCTTGAGCGAGAACGCCGCGAAGTTGACCGGCCTGCCCTCGAACGTGACGCCATTGTTGGGCCGGAACTTGCTGTTGAGCGTGAAGGACACGAACCGCCCACCGTCCGGTGCAAATGTCCTCGTGTCCAGCACCATGTTCCCCCGAGGGCCGCTGAGGCCGTTGCCGGTGATGTAGCTCGGCAGCTCGCTCGCGTCGGCCGGCGCCGTGGACGTGTACGTCGTGGTCAGCTGGATCGTCTGCGCGCCGGCGGATGAGCACCGCACCGACCGCGCCGAGACGTCGACGTCGAGGTAGTACTGCATCTTCGAGGCAGTGGAGTCGTTCAGGTAGACCCCGACCTGCGGATGGGCGGTCCGGCCAGTCGGGAACGCGCCGGAGATCTTGGTCGGCGCGAGCTCGGCCTGCTCGGACTTCCGGGCCGACCACAGCAGCACCCGGCGCTCGTTGGTGGCCTTGGTGAGTTGTTCGAGCACCGTGCGGGAGTCGCCGACGCCGGCGGTGACGGCATCGAAGATGCGCTTGGCCGAGTCGGCGAAGAACGCATCCTGCACCACCGGGTTGGGATAGCGGGCATACACATCGTTGAGCAGGATGTCGACGGCGTTGGCGCTGGACAGCGTCGTGTTGTCTGCGGCCTTGATCGGGCCCGTGCCTCTCAAGAGGAAGCTCAGCGCGACCGGATCGATCGACAGCACGCCGTCGACCTTGGTGCCGAGCTTGTCGTCGACCATGGCGCGGGCGATGCTCGCCGTACGTGGAAAGTCCGGGGTGAAGTTGATGTCGCGGAAGTCCTTGGCCATCAGCTGGCCGTACACGTTGCGCTCATCCTGCGTGAGCTTGACGAACGGGTCGGCGTATTGCGGTATGTCGGTGTTCGCTGATCCCTGTTTGGTGAACGTGAGCTTGCCCTTGTCGGCCTTGAGGATCGCGAACGCTCCGGGGAGCCCCCCGGTGGAGCGCACCTCGGCATTGTTCTGGAAGATCAGCAGATAGGTGCGCTTGCTGTCGATGCCGAGCATCTGCGGCGCGAGCCGCATGGCCTGCGCAGCTGACGAGGCCGCGGACTGCGCGCTGGTGATCTTGTCGGTGAGATCGGCGGCCGGCGCTTTGAGAGGCCCGATCAGGTCATCCGTGTCGATGTCGAGGATCTTGTTGCGGTTGACCGTCAGGACGTCGCTTGCCGTGGTGACGGACGGCGCGAGTGTCTGCAGTGTCGCCAGGTTGAAGCGTCCGTTCTTGGGCTTGAACACGTCGGCGTCCAACGACGACGACACCTTGACGACCGGCGGTATGCCCCGCTGGGCGATGTCGTCGAGACTGGTGGAGATGATCTGGACCGCGTCGACGCTGCCGCCGACGAACGGCAGCTTGGAGAGACTGCCCCACAGCGGGCCGTCGGTGTTGGCGCGAGCCGTGCTCGTCGACTGCTGGAGCGCGGCGAGTGTCGTGGTGGCTCCGGCGGTGTCGCCGTCGGTGATCTGCTGCTGAAGGGTCTTGGCCTGGTCTGCAGCGTCGTTCAAGGCGGTCTTCGCAGTGGCGGCCTGACGGGCGAGCACGATGCCGACGACGATGACCACCAGGGCGACCAGAGCGAGTCCCCATACGAGGGGGTTGCGCTTGAAGGATCGGCCGGGACCGGGACGCCTCGACCGCGAGCGATGACCTTGGGACATGGGCGTCATCCTGGGTATGAGGTCGGTCTGTCAGGGCTGGAGATGTAGCGGCCACCGACTCGGCGCAGAGGGAGACGGCGTCGAGCCGGTGGCGGACTCAGTGCGATGGTCGCGCTGTGATCAGGCGGTCTTGCGACGGCGGGCCGCTATGGTCACGCCGCCGCCAACCACTACGAGGCCCGCACCGATGGCGAGCAGCGTGAGGGTGCTGCCACCAGTGTTGGGCAGAGCGCTGGACTCATCATCAGCGTCGTCGGCGCTGCTTGTATCGCCCACTTCCAGCTGGACGCTGTAGCTCTCGGTCTGCCGGGCGGCCTGCAGGGTGTCCGAGCTCGTGGCGGCAGACGTGCTGAGGACAGCGGGGGTGACGGTGTCGGAGGTGGAGGCCGGGGCGGCGGAGTTGACCGTCGCGGGGTCCCACGTGCAGAGCGCGGTGACCGTGTAGTGGCCGTTGCCCTTGGGCGCGATCAGCGTGACCGTGTAGGTCGTGCCGGATCCGCCCGGCGGCTTCTGGCCGTGGAACGTCTTGAGGCTCCACGAGCAGTTGATGTTGCCGGAGTCAAAGGTGATGGTGAACTGTTCGCCGGGGTCCACGTCGTCCGGGACCTCAGCCTGGAACGGCGGCGGCGCATAGGCAGCGTTGGCGGCCGAAGCGGCGAACACGCTCAGCAGTGCGACAAGAAGAGTGGCAAATGCCACGCGAATCTTCAACATGGGTCCCCCCCGAGAATCACTTGGTCATCTACGTAAGATGCTGTCACAAATCGTAACCCAGGAGGGGGTCAGCGGGAATTCGAACAAGGAAATGACCCCAACTGTTTACCGGGTTTCCATTACATGTCAGCGCGGCTGTCGGCTCGCGGCCGCCGCCGGAACATCGAACGCGACTGCTCGGCGTGGGTCGCGTCCTGGGGTTCGTACCCATAGCCGTAGCCGTATCCATACCCGTACTGGCCTGCGCCCTTGGCCGGAGTCATGTTGAAGATCACGCCGGCTGGCTCGGCTCCGACTGAGGTCAGCCGCTCGGCGGCGGCCCGTACCTGGTCGACGGTGGTCTTGCCGTGGCGCACGACGAGAATCGCGCCGTCGGACTGGCTGGCGAGCAGCGCGGCGTCGGTCACCGGCAGCAACGGCGGCGCATCGATCAGCACGATGTCGTAGTCGGCGCGCAGCTCCTTGATGATCGCGCTCATGGCGTGCGACTTGAGCAGCTCCGCAGGGTTCGGTGGCGTGCGGCCACTGCTCAGCACGTCGAGGCCAGCATGCTGACTGGCGTGTTGCATCGCGTCGTGCAGGGAGAGCCGGCCGACGAGCACGGTCGTCAGGCCGACCGCGCTCTCGAGATTGAGGTAGTGGCTGATCCTGGGGCGACGCAGGTCGGCCTCGATGAGCGCGACCCGCTCCCCGCCCTCAGCCAGCGTCATCGCGAGATTGGTCGCAGTCGTTGTCTTGCCCTCCTGGGGCAAGGAGCTGGTGATGACGAAAACCTTGCGTTGCTGATCGGGGTCGATGAACTGCAGGTTGGTCCGGAGCACGCGAAAGCCTTCGACGCGCGGAGCGTAGGTGCCGAGCTCGTTGATGAGGGGGCTGCGCTCGGCGTCGCGGTCGTAGCTGATGGACCCGAGGATCGGGGCGTCGATCAGGTCTTCGAGCTGCTTGATGGACTTGACGCTGGTGTCGAGCGTCTCGCGCAGCACGGCGAGCCCCACTCCGACCAGCAGGCCGAGGACCAGGCCGAGGGCGAGGTTGCGCTTGGGGCGCGGAGACACCGGCGCTGACGGCTCGGTTCCGGGATCGACGACGGTCGCCTTGATCGTCGCCTCATCCTTGCCGGGCGGCGTCTCGAGCTCGGCGACGTAGGACACGAACTGGTCCGAGACCGCATCGACAAGCATCTTGGCTCGTTCCGGCGACGGATCCGTGACGGTGATCCTCAGGATGACGGTGTCGAGCTTCGAGGTCGCCGAGATCTGGTCAGCGAGGGCTTTGGGCGACTCCTCGAGCTTGAGCTCGTCGACGACCCTCCTCGCGATCTGCTGCCCGGTCAGCAGATCGGCGTACGACTTGACGCGCTGGAGCGAGAACTGGCCGCCCTGATTGGCCTGGGCGTCGTCGGACGCGCCCGACGTGGAGACGAACAGACGTGAGGATGAGGCATATTGCGGCGTCGCGCTCCACGTGAACAGGGCAGCCAACGCGATCATCGTGAGGGTGCACATCGTGATCAGGACCCACCGGACTCTGGCGATGGTCAGATAGTCACGAAGATCCACGATTGCCCCGATCGAGATTGATGGCGGGCTTCCCTGGGCCCGCGGCACCGAGTCTAACCGTGGGTGGGGCGACTCGAGCGGTGTGGACGACATACTGTTCCAAAAGGATGTGGTGTCGAGGGATCACCGCGAACGTACGGGCCGCAGGGCCTGTGCCGAGTGGACGGACGCACGAGGGGGAGTCGCGTATGAGGGTGTTGCTGGTGTCTGCTGATCGCTCGGCGGCGGGAGGTGGCCACGCCATCAACGTCGGCGACGCGTTGTTGACCGACGCCTTGAGGGCTCAGCTCGTTGAGCTCGGTCATGACGTGGACGCGGTGGATTTCGGCCCCGGGCGCTCCAACAGTGATGCGCCTCGATTGGGTGTTCGTGGACTGCGGCAGCTGTTCCGCGAGGTGCGTCAGCACGATGCGGTTGTCATCGGCGGCGGGACGATGATCCAGGTCGACTCGGACCACCTCCTTCGCGGAAGCCTGATGCGACTGTGTGCAGCAGTCTCCGTCGCCGGTTGGTTGTCGCGCGTTCCGGTCTTCTACTTCGCCGTCGGCTGCGACCCTCTGGCGTCCAGGCTGGCACGAGTCGGTTACCGATTGGCCGTGTGGCGCCGACGCGTATGGGTCCGGGAGACCGGGTCCGCCCGGCGCTTCGATCAGTATTTCGGCCGTCAGCCGATGATTGCGGCCGACGCCGCGTTGCTCCTCGAGACGAAGACGGCGGACGCGAGCGATCCGGTCGCGGGCAGCATCACGCTGGCGCCCAATCGACGCGACGGCCCGCAGCTTACGGCGTCATGGGTTGGCTCGCTCAGGCGGTCGCAAGCTCAGCTCCGGCTGGTCCCCATGTCGTACGGAGACATCGATGACCTGGACCTCGTGCCGGATGATGCGTTCCCGATGATGCGTACGATCTCGCCGGTCGATGGCTGGCAGGGCGTCGTCGCGGAGTTCGCGACGTCGGAGACCGTCGTGGCCTCGAGGATGCACGCGCTCTACATCGCCCTGCTGTTGGACATCCCGATGGTGGCGATCGGCGCCAGCAGCAAGGTCGCGGCGTTTGCCGAGGAGTTCGGCGTTCCGCGGCTCGACTCGTTCGCGGACTACACACCCGGTGTGGAGCGCCGCGCGTCGGCCGAAGCGGTGCTGGACGCCAAGGCCCGCGTCGCCCATGGCGCTGAACAGCTCGGCGGCTTCCTCGGCGGCCGCGCATGAGGCGACCGGCGTACCTCGTCAACGGATTCGGCGCGTATGCCGGTGGCATCGTCCGCGTGCACAACGAGATCTGTCGTCAGCTCGCGGCGCGAGGGCTGCTGTTCATCGCCAGTGCACCACGGCACCAGGAGTCGGGTTTCCCGAGCACGATCCTCAGCCGCCAGACTGACTCGAGGCGCGCGTCACTGGTGGCTGACCTGAAGGCCTCACTCCGTCGTGGACCTCGCTACGACGTCCGGGTCGACTCCGCACCGGCGTTCCGACTGTTCACCAAGTCCTCGCGCCACGTGGTCGTCGTGCATGACCTCAACTTCCTGCAGCGGCACGTCCACGGCATCTCGGCGGTGCAGTACGTCTACCGCTGGGTGCTCCACCACTGGACGTTGCGTCGAGTGGACTCGATCGTCGTCAACAGCGAGGCGACGGCCGCCGAGGTGCGACAGTTCCGGCCGGCACTCGAGCGCAAGGTGGTCGTCCTCCCGCTGCCGGTCGATCATGTGGTCGCACCACGGGCACCTGCCGCGAGCGCCGGCGGCGAAGCGATCACCCTGATGTCGTTCGGGCACGCAGCCAACAAGGGTGTCGAGCACCTCCTGGAGCTGGCCGCTGCCCGGCCCACCGTCGAGCTGCTGCTGATCTGCGGTCAAGGGCATTGGCGCGAGCTGTGGGAGCCCAGGGCGCGGGAGCTCGGAGTCACCGGTCGGGTGCACGTGCGCAGCTCAGTGAGCGACTCCGAGCTGTATGAGGCGTATTGCCACGCTGACGTGTTCTGCATGCTGTCGAGCTACGAAGGTTATGGGCTGCCGGTCGCCGAGGCTCTGAGACTCGCCCGACCGACGATCGTCAGCACGCTGCCGGTCCTCGCAGCCACCAGCCGGCACGCAGCTGTCGTGGTGGATCCGGCGGATGTCGTGGCTCTGTCAGCTGCGGTTGACGAGGCATTGCAGGCTCCTCGGCAGCGATGGTTGGACGCCGCCGAGACCTTCCGAAGCTGGACCTGGGAGAGCTGGACAACCGAACTCTTGAGGAGCGTCGCATGACACCACCGACCGTCGCGCTGATCACCGTGACCTACAACAGTGCGCGCGAGCTGGAGGAGCACTGGAAGGACGCTGCTGCCCTGGGTGTTCCGTGGATCGTCGTCGACAACGCGTCGGACGACGGCTCGGCCGACATCGCGGCCGGCCTGGGCGCTGAGCAGGTGGTACGGCTGCCTCGCAACGTCGGGTTCTCGGCCGCCAACAACGTCGGCGTCGCGCTGACCGGCGCCGACTGCCTCATCTTCGTCAACCCCGACGTACGCGTGGATGGTGACTCGGCCCGTGAGCTGGCTGGGTTCGCTGTCTCGCGGCAGGCTTTGGTGGCGCCCCAGCTGCTCAACAGCGACCTCACGGTGCAGGAGAACGGGCGAGCAGCGCCGTTTCTCTATCGAAAGCTGTCCCATTTCATCGGCAAGGGCCGGCAGGAGTACGAAGTCGTGACCCAGCCGGATGAGCTGGCCCGGATCTCGTGGGCGATCGGGGCCGCCATCGCAATC
This sequence comes from Aeromicrobium sp. P2_G6, assembly GCF_056403535.1. Classification (NCBI taxonomy): domain Bacteria; kingdom Bacillati; phylum Actinomycetota; class Actinomycetes; order Propionibacteriales; family Nocardioidaceae; genus Aeromicrobium; species Aeromicrobium sp. P2_G6. The sequence continues at coordinate 1,064,115 of NZ_JBFUFH010000001.1, forward strand.
CCGCGCGCCATCTTCACCGAGATCGGAGGGTGGGACTCGTCGTTCTTCATCTATTACGAGGACTCGGACATCTGCCTGCGGGCGAGGGCCAAGGGCCACCCCGTGCTGCTGCTCGGCTCGGTTCGCTGGGTGCATGCCTGGGCCCGCGCCACCAGGCGTTCCTTCTCGCTCGCCAGCTGGAAGTTCGAGTTCAGGTCCGCTGCCCGCTTCTACGGGCGCTATCCGGGCCTCCTGCTGCACCCGCGCCTGTTCCGTTCGGCTGGCCGGGTCTCGTACCGGGACGAGCGGCAGATCGAGTCACTCGGCTGACCGGACGGACGTCCGGCGCGACTCAGCGCATGGGGGCGCCATCTGCCGGACGTTTCTGCCGGATCAGTGCCGCACCACTCAGGATCATGAGCGCCGCCTCGGTGACGATCGAGGCACCAGCAAGCGCGGCAAGCCCGTACGTGCTGGCGACGAGGCACCCCACGATGGCGATCGCCCCGACCGTTGCGCTGATGCCGAGACGAACGCGCGCCAGCCCCCGAGCCAGAAGACCCGCCACCAGGAGGTAGTTCCCGCACTTGAGCGTGAGGGCAGAAGCCAGCGCGATGAGGACGATGTGCGGCTCGATGTCCATGTGCAGAACACGCTCGATGAGAGGACGACAGGCGACCAGCACGACGGCCATGACCGCCCCCAACGCCACGGCGCCGCCCCACCAAGGGAACACCTTGTGTGGCAGCCGTCGGAGTCGTGGCAGGGCCTGCGTCGCGAGCGTCGCGGGCACGAACTCCATGGCCTGCACGATGCGGGTGGCGGCGGCCAGCGTCGCGGCATCGGCGATGCTGAGCGTCGCAGCGCCGATGATCAGGGGCGCCTGGGAGTAGAGCGCGGTCAGCGAGCCGCTCGCGCCGATCTCGAGGATGCGCAGCACCAACCGGGGTGGTGTGTCACCTGACGGAGCCGGCTCCAGAGCCGAGAGCAGCCCGATGACCATGACGAGCGAGGGCAGCGGGAGCAACCACAGCCAGTGGAGCTGCCCTGACAGGAACACGAGCGCGAGAACCGGCGCCTTGGCTGCGATCGACACCAGGTCGACCAGGCCGTACGCCCCGTCTCGTCCGTGCAGCAGCAATGGCGCCTTGCAGACGCGTACGAGACTGTCGAGCGTCTGGGTCAGCGAGAGTGCCACGACCACCCCGACGGTGCCGGCGCCGACAGCGTCGCCACCGAGCCCGAGCATCGCGATCAGGACCGCGATGACACCGAGTGATGTGGTGATCAGGTGCACCGACAGCACCCGCCGGAACACCGGCCTGGTGAGGTCATCTGGATCGTTCGCGAGCACGAAATTTCCCGCGCCCGAGTCACTGACGATCCCGACGGCTGCCAAGAGCCCGAACGCCGTGACCAGAACGTTGCGCTCGTCAGCGTCGCCGAGGCGGGACAGCGCCACCAGGATGACGAGCTGGGTCACCCGCAACGCCGCCGTACCGATCGACGGCACGATCAGCCGTATCCCGGATCCGGCACGCCGGCTGATAGCTGTCACCATCTGGCCGCCCCTCCTGCGCGCTGAACCCGGGCAGCAGCGGGTATTTCTGTGCCGCCAGCGGAGCCGAACGCGTACCTGCTCGCGAGGCCGGCCATGAGGACCGTGAGGAGGACCAGCGAAAGATTCTGGTACGAGTCACCGCGGGCGAAGGAGAAGAACAGCGGCGTGAGGAGGACGAACAACACGGTGCGGAGCAGGCTCCGGTCGTGGTTGTACGTCGTGAACCGCGCGGCAGCGATGCCGACGAGCGCGCCGATCAAGGCGATGCCGGGCCAACCGAAATTCCAGTAGCCCTCACCGATTGCCGAGATGCTGGTCTCGATGTGATCGGGATAGTAGAACCGTGGCAGGTAGTCACGCGTGAAGATCGCGTTGGCGCCGCCGACCTTTTCCGGCAGCAGTGACCCGGGCACGAACCAGGTGAGCACCAACGGATAGGTGCCTCCGTACTGGTGAGTGAGACGGCCCTGCGCCTCTGCCTGGTTGAGCAGGATGAGGCTGTCAAAAGGTCTGGTCTCGGCACCGGACGTGAGTCGAGTCGTCAGCGTGCTGACGGGGTCGTTGGCCAGCGCGGCAAGGGACTCGCCGTCGTCGTAGACGTTCTCCCTCAGGGTCAGGCTCATGATCATGGCGCCCACGACCAGACCCAGCCCGAGCAGGATGATGGCGGGCGTGTGAAGCGGCCGCCGCCCGAGCTGTTTGACCAGCAGCAGGGGCAGAATGGCGCCGAGCAGGAGTGGTCCGCGTCCCCCTGTGATGAAGGCGACGCCCAGCAGCGCTGCCGCGGAGATCAGTCCGAGGGGAGCCCACGTCGGCAGCTTCGGGTGAGCACGCCGAGCGAGCAGGTAAAGGATCAGTGCTGCGGCGAGCGGCACGTATCCCAGCGTCAGGAAGTAGCGCCCGGCCAGAAACGACGACCGCACTGAGACGCCCGCGAGGTGGGCCGACAGGCCACCGGATGACTGGACGAGAAGGATCGTGCAGGTGAGGGCCACGACGAGGGCTGCGCACAGGAACGCCGCGGCCCGCTTGACGACGTCGTCCGTGACCTCGCGGGTCGTGACGCGGACTTCAGCCTGTGCAGTGCGCCTGACCCGGTAGAAGTAGAACACCGACACGAAGAACCCGAACACGAGAACCTGCTCGATGGCCGTCGTTGCGGCCGGAACGATGTCGCCTTGGTATGTCTGCGCATCTGCGATGGCCCCTGCGGTGGTGGTGCCGGTGGACTTGATGGTGAAGGGGCGGAGCACAAAGATCAAGAACCCACCGAGCGACAGAATGCCGATGGGAGTGAGGGGGTGACCGACCCGACGCCACTCGTAGATCGTCAGTGTGATGAACATGCCGCCGGCGCACCAGATCAGAGGCGAATAGGCGTCGGTCGAACTGGTTGCCAGGACTATCGTCAGCGGCACGATGCTGCCCAAGGCCAGGCACGTCAACACCAGGGGATTGATGTGCTGCGGGCCGGTCACCCGCCGAAACCTGTCAGCGGGGCCGGGCTCAGTAGGCGCCATCTGAACCGAGGACGGCACGAACGGTCCGCCACAGGATGATCATGTCGCCGGTCATCGACCAGTTCTCTACGTAGTTGGTGTCCAGGCGGATCGACTCCTCCCAGCTCAGGTCGGAGCGCCCCGAAACCTGCCAGAGGCCCGTCATTCCGGGGCGGACTGTCAGCCGTCGGTGGGCGATCGAGTCGTACATCTCGACCTCGGCCGCCTGCTGGGGGCGTGGACCCACCAGGCTCATGTCGCCCTTGAGGACGTTGAACAGCTGGGGAAGCTCGTCGATCGAGTAGCGCCGGAGGAACCTGCCGACCGCCGTGATGCGCGGATCGTCGGTGATCTTGAACAGCGGGGTGGCGCCTGTGCCTTGCTTCGCGAGGAGCTTGGCGAGCTCGGTGTCCGCGCCGGTGCGCATCGAGCGGAACTTGATCATCCGGAACAGCTCGCCTCGCAGACCGACGCGCTCCTGCGTGTAGAACACCGGGCCCGGGCTGGTCATCGTCACGGCGATCGCGGCCGCAAGCATCAGGGGCGAGAAGAGCAGCAGCAGCAGGAATGCGGCCGACTTGTCGAAGAGCATCTTGGGCCACGTGCCGGCGTCGGCGTACTGGGGCTCCTCGAGGAGGAGCAGGGGCATCGTGGCGACGGCCTTCATGTGGATGCGCGAGCCGGCGATGTCCATCACGTTCGGCGCGACCATGAGCTCGACGTTGACGCCTTCGAGCTGCCACGTGAGCTCGCGGAGCCCATCGGGGCCGAGATGTTCGGTGTCGGTGACGAGGACCGTCGCGGCGCCGGAGACCGTGAGGGCATCAGCGAGCGTGCGAGCCGTGCCCAGCACCGGGATGAACCGCCCGGGCACGTTCAGCCACTCGTTGAAGTCGGCCTCGCGGTCAGGGACCCAGACGCCGCTGACTCGCAGGCCCGCTCCGGGATGCTTGTCGAACACGTCGCTCATGTGCATGGCCGAGCGAATTCCGCCGACGACCAGGACCCCCGAGATGTTGCGGCCCTGCTCTCGGGTGCGCCGCAGCCACACGCGCCAGACCTTGCGGTTGATGAGGAGCAGGATGAGCCCCAGTGGGAACGCGGTGGCGAGATAGCCCCGCGACATGTCGACCTTGAGCATCAACGAGGAGATCGCGAGGCCGCCGAACAGCCAGAATGTGATGCGGGTGATGCGGCGATACTCCTCCGCTCCTTCGCCGATGATCCGCAGGTCGCGTGAGCGGAAGAGCGCGAGAAACGTCCACCAGGCGCCGGCGATGACGATGCCGAGCCCGACGTAACCGAGTGAGAACGGGCCGCCGGTCTTGGCGTCGCTGTCGGGCCCGAACCGGAGCATCACCGCGAGCACGGTAGCGAGCGTCAGCAGGACGAGATCGGACAGCGCCACGCCGACGACATACCGCCTCTTCCAGGGCGCAGGCGCCAGAGGCAGGTCCTCAGGTCTGACATCAGATCGCGCTGCGCCGGCAGGGCCCAAGGACGGTTTGCCGATTGCTCGCGCAGCCGGATCCGGAAATGATCGGTCAAAAGCAGTACTCACCGTGGTTCTCCCCCCGGAGGTGAACAGCGCGCTCTCCCAAACGCGGCCGTAGTCCTGACCCTAGACGATAAACGGATCACACTGTCGCGAATTAACGCAATGTTTTCGTGGAGGCTTGGAATGCCAGCATGCTCGACACTGCGATATCCGGGTTCGCGTGACGAGCTGTCGGCAACTCCGACAGGATCGTGCCCATGCGTGTTCATCACCTCAACTGCGGATCGCTGCACCCACCCCTGATGTCCGAGGTCGTCTGCCACGTCCTCCTGTGCGAGACGCCGGACGGGCTCGTGCTCGTCGACAGCGGTCTTGGCCGGCACGACTTCGCCGATCCGAAGCGCATGGGAGTCGCCCGATTCCTGATGCGACCGGATCGCGACGACGCCAAGACCGCGATCGGCCAGGTCGAGGCGCGCGGCTTCTCGGCTGCCGATGTGCAGCACATCGTCCTGACCCACATGGACTTCGACCACATCGGCGGCCTCGCGGACTTCCCGGACGCCACCGTCCACACGACGGCTCAGGAGTACGACTGGGCTGTCGTCAACCCGGATTTCACCTCGCGCCAGCGCTACTCACAGCGGCAGTGGGCGCACAGCCCCCGCATCAAGGCGCATGCCGGGCCGGGCGAGCAGTGGAAGTACGACCTCCACGGCATGGAGGTCCTGCCGGGCATCACCTACCTGCCGATGCCGGGACACACCAAGGGGCATGCGGCAGTCGCCGTCGAGACTCCTGACCGGGGCATCCTGATCCACGCGGGCGACGCGGTGTTCGACGCCAGCCTCTACACACCCACGTCGCCGGCCGGCACGTCGCTCGAGCAGATCCGACTGCTGCGTGGCTTCGAGCGGCTCATGGCTGTCGATCGCAGGAGGCTCGACGGCAACCACGCCACGCTCCGCCGGCTCAACGAGGAAGCTGGCGTGACAGTGTTCAACGCGCACGACAAGCGGATCCTCGACGACCTCATCGGGAGCTGAGACATGGGCTGGGCAGATCAGGGTCGCCCCCAAGGGGATGCCACCTGGGTCAGACGGATCGATGTCCTGGCCATGCTGCTCGCCCTGATCTTTCTTGTCGCATATGCCGTCCCGATCCTTCAGCCAGATGCACCGACGGCTGTGCGGAATGCCTGCCGGACCACGGTCTGGGTGACCTGGGCCCTGCTAGCCGTCGAGGTCGCCTTGAGGTTCTTCTATGCCGACCGCAAGCGGAGCTTTGTGCGGAGTCACTGGCTCGACATCGCGGCGGTGGCGTTGCCGGTCCTGCGTCCCCTCCGGCTGCTGCGCCTGGTGCTACTGGTGAGCTTTCTGCAGCGCCATGTCGGCCGCTCCCTCATCGGCCGAGTCGGGGTCTATGTCGGCGGGGCGATCGTCCTCACGTCATTCGTCGCGTCCCTCGCCGTTCTCGAGGCGGAGCGCGAAAGTCCTGACGGAAACATCCGGACGTACGGCGACTCGATCTGGTGGGTCACGACGACGCTGTCGACCGTTGGGTACGGCGACCACTACCCCGTGACGACAGAAGGCCGCATCATTGCCGTCGCTCTGATGGTCGTCGGCGTTGCACTGCTGGGCGTCGTCACAGCCTCGCTGGCGACGTGGCTGATCGAGCAGGTGCGTGAGATCGAGGAGGAGTCGGAGGCGCTGCAACGCCAGGACATCCTCGCCCTGCGTGAAGAGGTCGCGCGCCTGAGGCTGGCCCTCGAAGCAGGCGACGAAGGGACCCTGGAGCGCGGTCGACCGTGATGAGGCGCACGTAGCGATCCGGAGGTCGACTCCGTATAGTTGGTTGCACGGAGCAATCACTGACTCCGAATCCACCCCGTACTTTCCAGGAGAATTCCTGTGCCTTCGTCGACCCGACGCACTCACTACTGGCTGACCTTCGCCGTGCTGGCGGTGGCGGTCTCGTCCTACTCCCTCATGCAGTCGCTGACGATCCCGGTGCTGTCCGAGATCGAGCGCGAGCTCAACACCGACCAGAACACCGTGACCTGGGTCCTGACGGCGTACCTGCTCTCGGCTTCCGTCTTCACGCCGATCATGGGCCGCCTCGGCGACGCGTTCGGCAAGGAGCGCCTGCTCGTGCTCTCGCTGGTCGCACTGGCAGCCGGCTCGCTGCTCGCCGCGCTGGCGTCCAGCATCGGTGTCCTGATCGTCGCCCGCATCATCCAGGGCGTCGGCGGCGGGGTCCTCCCGCTGGCGTTCGGCATCATCCGCGACGAGTTCCCGCACCACAAGGTCGGCGGCGCGGTCAGCGTCGTCTCGTCCCTGCTTGCCGTGGGGTTCGGCGCCGGCATCGTGCTGGCCGGTCCCATCGTGTCGGGACTGGGCTACCACTGGCTGTTCTGGCTGCCGTTCATCGTGACGTCCATCGCAGCCGTGGCATCGATCGTCTTCGTGCCCGAGTCGCCCGTACGCACGCCGGGTCGCATCTCGGTGCTGCCCGCCGCCCTGCTGTCGAGCTGGCTCGTCGCGCTGCTGCTGGCGCTCAGCGAGGCGCCCAAGTGGGGCTGGGGCTCCGGGCGCACGATCGGCCTGCTGGTGCTCGCCGCCGTGCTGGTCGTAGCCTGGATCCGGGTCGAGCAGCGCGCCGCCGTGCCACTGATCGACATGCACATGATGCGTCTGCCCGGCGTGTGGACCACCAACCTGGTCGCGCTCCTGGTTGGCATCGGCATGTACGCCTCGTTCGGCTTCATCCCGCAGTTCAACCAGACGCCGAGCGCCAGTGGGTATGGCTTCGGGTCGAGCGTGACCGAGTCCGGAATGCTGATGCTGCCGTCGGCCGTCGCGACGTTCCTGACCGGTCTGGTCGCCGCATCGATAGCGCGTCGTGTCGGCCCCAAGGCGGTCGTGGTGTTCGGCTCCGCGCTCGGTGCAGCCGGCATGTTCATGCTGGCCTGGGCCCACGACACCAAGACGGAGATCGCGGTCGCCAACGGCATCACCGGCGTCGGTATCGGCCTCGCGTTCGCGTGCCTCGCCGGCCTGATCGTCGGTGCGGTCCCGCCGGAGCAGACCGGCGTGGCCAGCGGCATGAACGCCAACATCCGTACGATCGGCGGCTCGGTCGGCACCGCCGTCATGGCGAGCATCGTCACGGCGCACTTCCTGCCGAGCGGGTTCCCCAAGGAGATCGGTTACACGGCCGGCTTCGCGGTGCTGGGTGGAGCGCTGCTGCTGGCAGCGTTCGCCGGGCTGGCGATCCCCACGATCTCGGCCAAGAAGCTCGAGGAGCAGCTCGAGCAGGAGCCGTCACCGGAGTCGCTGCTGCAAGGCGCGACTGCCTAGACTCACGGCGTGAGCCGCCTCGACACGTTCTTCCGGGACGCCTCAGGGCGGCTCGTCGTGGTTCAGGTCCCCAGTCCGGCCCTCTGCGTCTGGTTCGCAGCCGCCGTCCTGCGCTGGAGCGCGTACGACTCGCATGACGTCGAGCTGCGTTGGATCGGAGCAGGCGCGCTGATCGCCTGGAGCCTGGACGAGCTGGTGCGGGGAGCGTCGCCATTCCGCCGGGTGCTGGGCGCCGTCGTGCTCGCCGGGCAGCTGTGGAGCTTCTTCTAGGAGCCGGACAGCTCGGTGACCAGGTCCATGAAGCGCCTCGCGGGGTCGGAGCGGTCGGGGCCGCCGAGGTAGTGGTCGGCTCGCTCGGCACGGATCGAAGCCAGCGGATCGTCGCCGAGGGCTGCGTCCAGCGCCTCAGCCAGGCGTACGAGATCACGGTCGATGACGTACGCCGCCGCTGCCGTCGGGTGAGCACTGCGGAACGCCTCAGGATCGGCGAACTGTGCGGCATACATGACCAACGGCTTGTTGCTGGCCATGAAGTCGACGACGATGCCCGAGACGTCGGAGACCATGGCGTCGACGGAGTTGAACGCCTCGATGAGTGGCTCGTCCATCGCCGTCTTGCCCCATCGGTGCGGCCGTCCGGTCGCGGCGGCGTCGGCCTCGAGGAGCTCGTTGACGCGGACGATCATCGCCTCGGCCTCGAGGTGGTTCTGGCCGGCGAAGTGGCGGCGGAACACCACGGTGCAGCCGCGATCGAGGAGTGCCTGCACGATCCGGTCGGCGACCGCCAGCGACGAGACGTTGAGGCTGTCGTCGGCGTGCCGCCATGTCGGCGCGTAGAGAACGGTGGTCGGGTGGTCACGGTGGTTTCGAGGCGCCCCCTGCCCGCAGGGCTCGCGGGGGGACCCCCACGCTTCGCTCCGCACCTCAACCACCGGGATCGGCACGATGCCTTCGGTCTGTGGACGGCCGATGATGCGCAGCTTGTCGGCCGGGATCGTCAGACCCGCGGCGGCGAACCGGTCGATCGCGGCCTGTCCCGCGACGGCGATGATGTCGTACTGCAGCACCCGCTCCGACGCGCTGAGCGGCTTGTCGCTGTCGCCATGCCCGAGGAAGGCGTGCGTCGCCGACGAGCCGGCGATGAAGTCGGCATTAGTGGCGGCGCCGTGCGGATAGAACGCGCCTCGTACGCTCGCCGGGATCTGCCCCTGCACGATGGGCACGCCCGCATACAGGTCGGCGAGCTGGCGGAACAGAGCGGGCGTACGGGCGACGATGCACCAGTGCACGCCGGTCCGCTCGACCCACGGCGACCACATGCCGATGTGGACGCCGACCTTGCCGGCATACGGGATGGCGATCGTGGGCGCGTACGCCTCGATGGCCGCCTCGGCGTCCGCGCACTCGCGGGCATACCGGTGCAGGGTGCCGGCGATGAGCGCAAGGACCACGCTGCCGCCAATCGCGATCACCAACGCGACGACCGGCTCGAGGAACACCGCGATCAGCACCGCGATGGTCAGCGCGGCAGCCACCACAGCCCAGAGCCGGAGGCGAATCGGTGGCCGCTCGGCGAGGCCGGTCGGCTGCCCGGGAAAGTGCGCAGCGCGTGGTGGCCGCGCCAGCGTGCTGCGTCGGGCCACCACACCGGTCGCGAGGCCGAGGGCCAGCACGAGCAGGGCGGCGACGATCACCCGAGCACTCTAGTCGGAACAGTGCACCGTCCACCGGCGTTGAACCGGGTATGAAAAACGTCGGCTTCCTGTCCTTCGGTCACTACCAGGCGGTGCCCGGTTCACAGACGCGTACGGCCGGCGACGTCCTGCTCCAGTCGATCGACCTGGCGGTCGCTGCGGAGGAGCTCGGCCTCGACGGGGCGTTCTTCCGGGTGCATCACTTCGCCCGCCAGCTGTCGTCGCCGTTCCCTCTGCTTGCCGCGGTCGGCGCTCGCACGAGCCGCATCGAGATCGGCACCGGTGTGATCGACATGCGCTACGAGAACCCGCTCTACATGGCGGAGGACGCTGCCGCCGCAGACCTGATCAGCGGCGGGCGGCTGCAGCTCGGCATCAGCCGCGGATCACCTGAGACCGCCATCCGCGGCTACGAGTCGTTCGGCCACGTCCCGGCGGACGCGCAGAGCGACGCCGACATGGCGCGGGACCACACCGAGGTGTTCCGGCACGCGATCGCCGGAGCGGGCGTGGTGATGTCCGATCCCAGGATGACGGGTCAGTCGGCGCCGCTGCCGGTCATGCCGCAGTCGCCGGGCCTGGCCGACCGCATCTGGTGGGGCTCGGGCACGCGAGCCACGGCCGAGTGGACCGCCGAGCAGGGCATGAACCTCATGAGCTCGACGCTCCTCACCGAGGACACCGGAGTGCCGTTCGACGAGCTGCAGCTCGAGCAGATCCAGCGCTTCCGCGCGGCATGGGCCGAGGCCGGCTGGGAGCGCGAGCCGCGGGTCTCGGTCAGCCGCAGCGTCATCCCGATCCTCGACGCGCAGGACCGGGCGTACTTCGGCGAGCGCAGCGGTGAGGACCAGCTGGGACACCTCGACGGCGGCATCGCGAGGTTCGGCAAGTCGTACGTCGGTGAGCCCGACGCGTTGGCCGAGGAGCTTGCCCGCGATGTCGCGGTACGTGAGGCGGACTCACTGCTGCTCACGGTGCCCAACCAGCTCGGCGTCGCCTACAACGCCCGGCTCCTCGGGGCCCTCGCTGAGCACGTCCTCCCCGCGATCGGCTGGAAACCGCGCACCTGACGCGTGGTTTCGAGGCTCCGGCCGCGGGCGGCCTCCGCACCTCAACCACCGATGGTGCGCACCTGACGCGTGGTTTCGAGGCTCCGACCGCGGGCGGCCTCCGCACCTCAACCACCGATGGTTGAGGTGCGGAGCGAAGCGGAGCCTCGAAACCACAAGGCAGTTGGTCAGGCTTCGAGGCGAGCCTTCAGGCCATCGAGCTCGGTCCACAGAACGGTCGGCAGCTTGTCGCCGAACTTCTCGAACCACTCGTTGATCTGCGGGATCTCGGCCTTCCACTCCTCGGCGTCGACGCGCAGGGCCTTCGCGAGCTGCTCCTCAGTGACGTCGAGGCCTTCGGTGTCGATCGCGCCGGCCGCCGGCACGAGACCGATCGGAGTCTCGACCGCCTCGACCTTGCCCTCGACGCGCTCGATGACGTACTTGAGCACGCGGCTGTTCTCGCCGAAGCCGGGCCACAGGAAGCCGCCATCCTCGTCGCGACGGAACCAGTTGACGTAGAAGACCTTGGGGAACTTCGACTCGTCGTTGTTCTTGGCCATGTTGATCCAGTGGCTGAAGTAGTCACCCGCGTCGTAGCCGATGAACGGCAGCATCGCCATCGGGTCGCGCCTGACCACGCCGACCGCACCCGTCGCAGCGGCCGTCGTCTCCGACGACAACGTCGCACCCATGAACGTGCCGTGGGTCCAGTCGCGGGCCTCGGTGACCAGCGGGATCGTCGTCTTGCGGCGACCGCCGAACAGGATCGCGTCGAGCGGTACGCCGTTGGGGTCGTCGTACTCCGCCGCCAGGGTCGGGCACTGCTTGATCGGGGTGCAGAACCGGCTGTTGGGGTGCGACGACACCTCCTCGGACTCCGGCGTCCAGTCGCGACCCTTCCAGTCCGTGAGGTGGGCCGGCGGCTCGTCCGTCATGCCCTCCCACCAGACGTCGCCGTCATCGGTCAGCGCGACGTTCGTGAAGACCGAGTTGCCCTGGTCGATCGTGCGCATCGCGTTGGCGTTGGTGTCCCACCCGGTGCCCGGGGCGACACCGAACAGGCCGAACTCGGGGTTGACGGCATACAGCCGGCCGTCGGCGCCGACGCGGATCCACGCGATGTCGTCGCCGATCGTCTCGACCTTCCAACCGGGTACGGTCGGCTCGACCATCGCGAGGTTGGTCTTGCCGCACGCGCTGGGGAACGCCGCCGCGATGTACTTGACGACGTTCTCGGGCGACGTGAGCTTGAGGATCAGCATGTGCTCGGCCATCCAGCCCTCGTCGCGGCCCATGACCGAGGCGATGCGCAGCGAGTAGCACTTCTTTCCCAGCAGGGCGTTGCCGCCGTAGCCCGAGCCGAACGACCAGATCGTGCGCTCCTCGGGGAACTGCACGATGTACTTGGTCTCGTTGCACGGCCATGGGACGTCCTGCTGGCCGTCGGCGAGCGGGGCGCCGATCGAGTGGAGCGCCGGCACATAGTCGGCGTCGAGCTCCTCGATCTTGTCGAGCACGTTCTTGCCGACGCGCGCCATCACCGTCATCGACGCGACGACGTACGCGGAGTCGGTGATCTCGACGCCGAACATCGGGCTGTTGGACTCGAGGTGGCCCATGACGAACGGGATGACGTACATCGTGCGGCCCTGCATGCAGCCGTCGTAGAGGTCCGTCATGATCGCCTTCATGTCCGAAGGCTCCATCCAGTTATTGGTCGGGCCGCAGTCGGCCTCGTCAACGCTGCAGATGTAGGTGCGGTCCTCGACGCGGGCGACGTCGCTCGGGTCGGAGGCGCACCAGAACGAGTTGGGCTTCTTGGCCTCATCGAGTCGTACGAAGGTGCCGGAGGCGACGAGGTCATCGGTCAGCGTGACCCATTCCTCGGGAGTGCCTTCGACCCAGTGGATGGCGGCTGGTTTGGTCAGGGCGGCGACTTCATCAACCCAGGCCTGGAGCCTGGGGTGCGTCGTCCGGTAGGTGGAAATGACGGTGTCTGCGGACATGTATGAACGTTTCCTTCTCGCGCATCGCGAACCAAGCGCATTGATTCGCACTCCCTCGGCATTCGGGCCTCAGGTAGCTGATGTGTGATGAATCGTCACCGACGGGCGATGACGATTCAGCCGACTTTACGTGCCCCATCTGGTGTTTGGGCTGGTCGGAAGGGGTGAACATAGTCACACGTATGACAGGGAGGGGCGGCGCCTCGCGGCACCGCCCCTCCGTCAACACCTATCGGCTACGACGTGTATCCGAACCGGATGTAGGCCGATCCCGACGTGACAGCCGGGGTGGCCACCGACTTGCTGGACGTACGCGGGGAGCCGTAGCGGTTCACGTACTGCTGGACGCTGCGAGCGGAGTCGTAGCGGACCTGCGCCTTCAGTGCGGCGAGGACCTGGGCCAGGCTCAGCGGGTTCTGGTCCTCGTAGTAGAACTCCTCGTCCTCCGAGTCGATGTCGATCGTGAACTCCTCCGAGTCGTCGTAGTAGCTCTGACCGCCGGCGAACGAGAGGTAGCCCGTGCCGTACGCGGACGCCGAGATCGTCTGGTCGAGCCGCTTGATGACCGGTGCGGCGACGGAGTCACCGCTCGCCGGGACCAGGTGGACCTGGATCGGGAACGTCTTGCCGCGCCGGGCCGCGACGCGGGTGCCGTTGGCGACCTTGACCCACGCACCGTTCCTTCGGACGTCGATCTGCGAGATGCGGAGCGCGTTGTAGTCCGGGAAGAGCTCGGTGTTGACGGTGACCGAGTTGATCGTGACCCCCGTGTCCGAGCCGAACTGCAGGAACTCGATGTCACTCGCCACGTCGTACGGCATCTCGTCGGCGAAGTCCTCGCTCGTCGAGATCCGCTGGGTTCGGGTGTACGTCGCCGGGACCCCGCCCTTCGGGGTGTAGTTGATCGACCAGCTCATGACGGCTTCGCCGCCGCCGGCGCCGGCATCGAGCCGGTCCAGCGCGTCGTTGTAGAGCTGCGAGCCGGCCGCCGTGGAGAGTGCTGCCGGGACCGAGACCTTGGTCTCCGCGGACGTGGTCGTGGTCCCCAGCTTGGTGTTGCTCGTGACGGTCGTCTCGGTCGGGAGCTGGCCCTTGATGCCCATGATCCCGCTGAGCCGGTCCTGGGTGATCTGACCTGCCGGCTGCATGTCGATGTTGGCGAGCTTGTACGAGCCGTAGGTCGCATCCTCCTGGATCTCGGCGGCCTCGGCGGCGTGGAACGTCTCGGTCGCCTTGGCGCCCGCGAAATCGTCCGGGTGCCCGAAGGCGAAGATCTTGTCGCCGCACACGGCCGTGATCGTGCCGACCGCGGCGAGTGCGACGTCACCGTGCGACCACGAGGTCGCGAGGTTGCCGCCGGGGACGAGCGCGTTGTCGAGGTTGATGTTCCCGAGGGACTGCGATCCGGAGTGGAACTTCGGGACGGCAGCGCCGTACTTGTCGGACAGGACACGAGACTTGCTCGCGATCTTGTTCGCCGCGGGGCCCTTGATGCCGGCCGAGACGCGCGGCAGTGAGAGCTGGTGGATCTCGCTGAAGTCCGCCGCCGTGTCGAGCGTGCTGGTCGTGGTCCGCGCCGCGAGCCGGCTGATCGACGCGGAGACCGGCGCGCTGGTGATGGCAGCAGTGCTTCCGGTGCCGTTCTGGATGCTGATGACATCCTTTGCCGGCGTGACACCCGCGAGATTGCTGGCCCCGCCGCTGAAGCCGTACGAGACCGAGCCGATCAGGTTTCCGTCGTTGTCGTAGACGGGCGAGCCAGACATACCTGCCCAGATCCCGGCGACGACGGTGACGTCACCGGCGTTGTTGGTCTTGGTGATGCGGCTGCCTTCCATGCGGAAGAGGTAGATGTCCTTGCCGCGTCCTGCACCATTGACCAGTGTGCTGACGTACGTGCCGGTGAACTCTTCCGGCGTGATCCCGTGCGTCGTGGTGAGGCCGTGCACGGGCTTGCCGGCGTCGACCGACGTGAAACCGCCCGTCCATACTGGCGTGCCCGGGCACAGGTCGGTGTCGACCGGCTGCTCGATGACGTTGGGGTCCGCCTGCGCGACGCTGGTGGTGGCGGCGATGCCGGCCGCGACTAGCGCGAAGGTGGAAATGACGCTGGCAAGAGTGCGCAGCGGGCGTGGCGACATGGCGGGATCCTCCGCGATCGGTGACAGGGTGTTTCAGCAACCTTAGGGGTCCGGCGCCGCTCGCGTGGGGAGTCAGAAGAAGTGGCCAGATTTTCTCTCGGCGAAGGGCCACGCTAGACTCAGCGAGGCCCTTCGGGGCATGCGCCCGTAGCTCAACGGATAGAGCATCTGACTACGGATCAGAAGGTTAGGGGTTCGAATCCCTTCGGGCGCGCCAAGTGCAGGTCTGTGACCTGCGCAGGGGGTCTTCTCTCACAGATCTCTCACGAACTGCACTCCCGAACGGACTACCGGGCCGCTGCGGGTGCCTGCCCTGCCCGGTGCATCATGGTCGCGATGGTGTGGCGTACGTCGTGCATCCGGATCTTCGCCACCCCTGCGTCGTGGCAGAGGTCCCGGAACCGGTCGGAGTACGCCTCCGGGCGGATCGGACGACCGAGGCTGTCCACGAGCAGGTATCGCTGACTCGCTGGGATCACCCCCGAACGAGTTCATGTCCCATCCGCGCGATGGCGGTGTCCGGCCCGCCGGGACCTCGGGACGTCGGCCGAGTTCACCTGTCCTTCTTCCCGTACGTAACGACTACCGAGGGGCCCCGCCGAGACCCCATGGAGGACCACGCTGAGCAGCACGGTCAGGGCGACCACGCCGACGGCCTGCGCGACCAATGACGACTCGCCGAGCTCCTCGACTGCAAGGAGCGCGAACACGACCGACGCAAGACCCCTCGGTCCGAACCAGCCCACGAACAGAACGGTGGGTCTGTCCAGGCCCATGCCTACCAGCGACAGTGCGACGGGGACCATCCGGATCACGGTCAGGCTGAGCAGGGCGTAGACAAGTGTCACCACAGAGAGGTGGTCAAGGGCCAGCGGCACCAGCGCGGCGCCGAAGAGGAACCACACGCCGAGCGCCAACAGCTCGCCCATCAGCTCCGGCAGCTCTCCCACCTCCTCCACGCCGACGACGTCCGCCGGCAGTCGGGCGCCGAAGGCGATGCCGGCGACGAACGCCGCAATGAACCCGTTGCCGTCGACAGCCACCGCGAGCGCGAAGCTTGCGAGGGCGGCGGCAAGCGCCGCCAGCCGCCGGCCGCCGGCCACGATCCATCGGCGCCTCGAGCCGAACGTGATGAGTACGGCGCTGCCCAGCCCGACCGCGAGGCCGACGACGACGCCGAGACCGAGCTCGAGCAGCGCACCTCCAGCGCCGTCGTGTCCGTGACTCCCAAGTCCGAGCTCGCTCGCGATCACCGCGAGCATGAACACGACGATGGGGGTGGCGATGCCGTCGTTCAGCCCGCTCTCCACATTGAGGGCACGGCGCAACCGCATGGGGATCCGCTCATCGTTGACCACCTGGGCACTGAGGGCCGCATCCGTGGGAGCCAGGGTGGCACCGACGAATCCGGCTAGTGCCCACGAGAAGTCGTCGAACATCCATGCCGCAGCGAGCGTGCCGAGGATGATCGACAGCGGAAGTCCCAGCCCGAGGAGCCGCGCGGGGAAGTAGAGGTCCTTCCTGAGCTGAGCGACGTTCACCCGCGACGCATCCGAGAACAGCAACAGAGCCAGCGTCAGCTCAGCCAGCAGGTGGACCGACGGAGCATCGACATCGACGGCGAGAGGCCCCCACGACGGGTTGCCCAACACGTAACCGGCGATGAGGAAGACGAGCGCTCCGGTGATGTTGACCCCGGCCAGCAAGTGCGACACCACCGCCCATGTGAGAACCACGAGCATGAGGACCGCGAAGCTCGCCTCTGTCACTGCCGCGCCCTTCTCGCATCTCGAGTCTCCTGGCTGCCACCGGCCGACATCGTCCGCTCCCAGTCCGTGCTCGAGACATCTGGCTCTCGACTCTGCCGGACCGGTGCGAAACGCTCATCACCCGAGAGGGGCGACCCGCCACGCCGGGACATCAATGCGCCGACATGGGCCTCTGCGCTCCCGTGTGAAGCGGGCACGTGAGCGGCTCATCCGCGGCAGGGGAGGCCTGCGCCTAGAGCAGTGGTCGGGCCTTGCTCGGCGCCACGTCGTACGCTGTGCTGTCCGACTACGCAGCCCGCATCGCCGCTCAAGGGGGGCGTTTCTACCTAGCTGGACTGGAGCCCGAGGTCCTCGCCCAGGTGCAACGCAACCGGACCGTCGAGTCGGCTGGCGACGTTCCGGGCCTGAAAGCGTGAGAGACGCTTCGACCTTTCATCCGACGTCCGCGTTGCGCCCGAAGGTTAACGTCACCCGTTGGGGATGAGCTCCCCCGCGACATCGCGCTGCATCGTCTCGACGACCGTTGCGGTGTCGAGGCCCTGACCCAGCAGGACTGCGAGCTTGGTCAGGGCGGCCTCCGTGGTCATGTCGAAGCCCGGCACGGCGCCTGCCCGCAACAGCGCCATTCCCGACGCGTAGGCGCCCGGCTGCACCGACCCCCTGAGACATTGGGTGACGACGACCACCACGATGCCCTGGTCGGTGGCGGCCTCGATGGCTGCGAGGAACTCCCGGTCTTCCGACGGGCCGTTCCCGGCCCCGTAGGCCTCGATGACAAGGCCCTGTAGCGGGGGTCGGCACAGGTTCGCGAGGATGGACGCGGAGAATCCGGGAAACAGGCGCATCGCTGCGACCCGCCCGAGCTCTCCGACGCTCAGTCCCGGGACCCCCTCGGGGGAACGGACGAGGGCCTCGTTCACGACGACGTCGATGCCGACCTCGGCGAGTGGAGGAAACCGCGGCGAGTCGAACGCATCGAGGCCCGAGGCGTCGACCTTCGTGGCCCGGTTGCCTCTGAGCAGGACCTCCCCGAAAAGCAACGTGACTTCGGGCACCTCGGACCCCGCCGCGACTTGGAGGGCCCCGATGAGGTTCTGTCGTCCGTCGCTGCGGGTGCGGGTGATCGGGATCTGCGAGCCGGTCACGACGACCGGCTTGCCGAAGGACGGCAGTAGAAACGAGAGCGCCGAGGACGTGTAGGCCATCGTGTCGGTCCCGTGCAGGACGACAAAGCCAGGGTGGTCGGCCCGGTGCTCGTAGAGGATCCGCGCGATCGCGCACCAGTCCTCGGGAGTCGCGTTGGCGGAGTCGATCGGCGGCTCGAGCTCCAGAAACGCGATTGGAGGCAGCTCACCCCGTGAGTTCTCCACGATCCAGTCGAGGTACGGCGCCAGCGCCCCTGCTTCCGGGGCGCGACCATCGGGGGTCTCGACCATCCCGATGGTCCCGCCGGTGTGCAGCACGAGAACGCTCTCGCTCATGGCATGGCTCCCTCCGGCGCGACCCGAACTGGCACCGAGTCAACCCCTTCCGAACTACCCCGAATGCCCGGCTTTGACCCCGTGCGTCAGGCTGAAACGGCGCCACGTACCCGCTCGAGCATCTCCTGCTCACGTTCGCTGACTTGCTGGGCGCCGATGCCCATGAACCCGCCTTCTTTCGCTGCGTCGGCCGCCGCCTGTGCCGCAGCGACGAGCCAGCGACCGAATGCCGCAGCCTCTTCGTCCGTTGCCCGTGCGGCGACGATCTCCTGCACGGCTGTGAGCTCGGCCAGCACCTGGTCTCCCGGGCTGGGAGTGCCGGTTGGCTTGAAATTCTTCAGCGGATTGCGCTTCGCCTGGACCTCGGCCTGCACGTCGAGCGCCACCTCGGTCACGAGCTGCTCTCGGGTCGGGGGGGTCGTCGCGGTCTTGATCGAGGCCATCGTCTCCTTGGTGGCCTCGATGGGGCCGCCTGGGTCGGCGATCATGATCGCCATGCCTGCCACGAGGGGGGCGCGGATGACGCGCGCCCACTCTTCGTCCGGGAATTCACTCTTCGATGTCATGACGGTCTCGCCCTTCGTCCTGTCTGACGGTGCAGTACTCCGCGGCCCATGTGAGCACCTTCGTCGCCACGGCCAGGACATGGCTCACCTTCACCGGGTGAAGAGGGGCGCCGGTCACCAGCGCCTCAGTACCACCGTCCGTGCCATCACGCCCCCGAGCAGGGACAGCACGCACACCCCCAATGCCAGGTTGATGCAAGCAGTGGCGACCTGGCTCTCGGTGCTTTCGCCCACCGCGAACGGAACCGCGGCGCCCGCCACCGTGACCAGGCCAACGATCCAGGAGAAGAACATCCGCGGCCGAGGCGTCACCAGGGCCATGAGGTGCGCGACCCCAGTCGCGACGAGTGTCAGCACGAAAGCGGTCAGAGCATAGTCACCCGCAAATGTGTGGAAAAAGTCGAGCAGCAAGGCCGGCCGCACCAGACGTACGTCGGCGATCGAGCAGACCAGGACGCCGACCACCGCCACGATGGCCGCGACGAGGCCTGTCGCTACACCGCCGCCCCAGAGGCGGCCGGCGTCGACCGAGACACGGGGTCGGACGGGATCAGTCATCTTCGAGCCCGACCAACCACTGCTTCGCGTCCCGGACGTCGTCGGACTCGAAGACCTTCACCTCTCCGGGCATCAACCAGCCGAACGCCTTGACGGCGTTCTCGAGCCAGTCGGCGTCGGAGACAATGGCGACGCGCTCCCATCCCTTGAGGTTCTTGAACCACATCTTCGTGTCGGCCCACACGGCGCCTGGCTTGTAGCCGGCCTCGTCCTCGAGCACGTACAGCAACCGCACCTTGCCCTGCTCCATCGCAGCGTTGATCGTGGGCACAAGCACGTCGCGGTAGTCCTCGTCGCTGATCTTGCCGCTGGCCCGCAGGCCGATGGTTCCAACGGGCATGTTCGAGATCACCTGGATCATGCTGCCTCCTCTGGCCGGTCGCCAACGCCATAGTGCCTGCCAATTTGCCGGGGTCACTCACCCGGATCGGGCGAAAACTAGGTCCCGTGGTGGTGCCACACGAAGAAGTCCCGCCGGAGCCTGTGGCTCGGACGGGACTTCTGTCGTTGGTGGGCTGATCAGCCTCAGGGGTCGAGGTTGGCGTCGAACGTGTCGGGCTTGTGGATGAAACCGGCGCGTCCCAGCGGCCATACGCGCAGCCAGGCCTTGCCCACGACGCTGTCGTCCGAGATGAAGCCGCCGCCCGGATCGCCCATGTGAGCGCGGGAGTCGCTGGAGTTGCCGCGGTTGTCGCCCATGACCCAGAGGTGCCCCTTGGGCACCTTGACGTGGAACGACTTGTCCTTCGTGGCGGTCTCGTCGAGGAGGTACGGCTCGGTGATCTCCTTGCCGTTGACGGTCAGCTTGCCGTCGGTGCAGCAGGCGATCGTGTCGCCGCCGACCCCGATGACCCGCTTGATCAGGTGACCGCCGGTCGGGTAGAGGCCCACGGTCTCCAGGGCCTTCTGGATCGGGTTGGACGCGTGCTTGGAGTCCTCGGCGCTCAGCCAGCCGCCCGGATCGTCGAACACGACGATGTCGCCGCGCTTCACGTCACCGCCCCAGTACGAGACCTTCTGCACGAGGATCTTGTCGTTGACGAGCATCGTCGGCTCCATCGACTCCGAGGGGATGTAGAACGCCTGGAGAAAGAACGTCTTGACGATGACTGCCATGACCATGGCGGTGGCGACCAGAAGGATCGACTCCTGCCAGACCGGCAGCTGCTTCTTCTTCTGATCCGTCACGCAGCGAGCCTAGCGGGAGGCTGCCAACCGGCCGGTCGCAGGATTCCTCCCGGCGATCCGTCGGGGTCAGACACAGGTCATGCAAAGGGTGGCGCGGGGGAACGCCTCGAGCCGGGCCCGCCCGATCGACGCGGAGCACTTCTCGCAGATGCCGTACAGCCCGCTATCGAGCCGCGCGAGAACATGCTCCGTCTGCTGGAGGATCGCCGTCGCATTCTCGATCTGGACGGCATCCTGCATGAGCTCGGCCTGGTGTGCCGCGACATCGATCTCGTCGTGCAGCACCTCGAGGGTCGACGCGGCGACGGCGTGTGCCGACGCCGAGTCCAGGATGGCGATCTCGGCGCGGAGCCGGTCGGCGGCCAGCTGCAGGCCCTCGCGTATGGCGCTCAGCTCGGAGGTGGACCAAGCCGGGTCGATGTCAGTTGTCATGGGAGGTCCTCCAGAGCATGAGTGGTTCAGACCGCATACCCCCTGGACCGGACGATATTCGCCCGCGAACGCACGAATCCCCGGGCCGCTCGCCCGGGGATTCGTGACGTTCAGGCCTTCTTCACAGGGGCCTTCTTCGCGGGCTCGGAAGGTGCCGCATCGGCGGGAGCCGCCGGCGTCGGTGGTGCCGGGAACGGCTCCGGCGGAGGCGGGGTGTTGGCGCGCCCCTTGACCGCGGCGAACGCTGCCGCGCCCGCTCCGGTCAACACGCCGAGGAAGGCGACTCGCTTGAACTTCGAGCGCTTCTTCGGCTTGACCTTGTCGGGCACCTTCTCTGCGGCACTGTCCGGGAGTCGCTCGAACAGGTCGTCGCGGAGGTCACGCAGCTGGTCCTTGTCGGGCAGCATGTCGACCAGCTGGTCGCGCACCACCGGCGCCCGTTCGACGACCTGCTGACGGAGCTCCTCGGTCTGGCTCGCCAGGTCATCCAGGCGGGCTTCGAGCTTGGTGCGGAAGTTCTTCTTCTTCTTGAACGGCATGGATTTCTCCTTGTGTCGTGATGGTGTCGTGTCGGGTCGCAGCCTCACTCCAAGGCGACCTCCTGCGGCTTCTTGTCGGTACGTATGCCGCGCCAGCTCGGCTGACGCAGGTGACCACCGGACGTCCACTCCGCGAACGACACCTCGCCGACGAGGCGAGGGGTCACCCAGTGGGCGTCGCGGGCGATGTCGCGGGGGGTCTCGGCGAGCGGGCTGGTCTTGCGGGCGAGCTTCGACAGCCGCTGTTGGAGATCGGCCAGCGTACGCTCGTCGAACCCGGTGCCGACCTTGCCGACATAGCGGAGTCCCTCATCGGTGGGGATGCCGAGCAGCAGCGCCCCGATCTTGCCGCTGCGCGCACCCTGGCCGCCGCGCCAGCCGGCGACGACGACCTCCTGCATGCGCTGGTGCTTGACCTTGGTCCAGGCCGTCGCCCGCTTGCCGCCGAGATAGCGGCTGTCCAGCCGCTTGGCGAGCACACCTTCGAGGCCGAGGGTCTTGCTCGACTCGACGGCCTCGGCGAGCGAGCCGTCGAACGCCTTGGGGACCTCGATGACATCGGCCGCGATCTTGAGGCGGCGCAGCGCCTTGCGGCGTTCGACGTACGTCTTGTCGACCAGCGGGTCGCCACCGGACCGCATGAGGTCGAACACGAGGTACTTGACCGGCACGTCCCGCCGCGCGGCCTCGACGTCGGCCTCCTTGGTCAGTCCCATGCGCTGCTGCAGCCGGCCGAAGTCGGGGACACCAGCGGCATTGAGGGCGACGATCTCGCCGTCCAGGACGGTGTCGTCGAGGCCGAGCTCGGCGAGCGCGTTGACGACCTCGGGGTAGCCGGCGGTGACGTCGTTCTCGTTGCGCGTGAACAGCCCGACGTCCTTGCCGTCGATCACCGCCACGGCGCGGATGCCGTCCCACTTCATCTCGAACGCCCACTCGTCGGGGTCGCGGATGTCGCTGGCTTCCCCGAGCTTGGCCAGCATCGGCGCGACGAAGCCCTTCTTCATCGAACGCGGCGCGGCCTTCTTGGCGCGCGGCTTGGCCGGGAGGTCCATCAGGTGGATCAGCCAGTTCTTGCCGGTCTTGATGAGCGCGAACTTGCGGGGTCCGCCGAGGCCGCCGCCCTTGCGCCCGGTCAGCGTCGCGATGACCTCCTTGCCGTCGCGCCACTTCTCGAGCTCGTACGTCCCGGTGTCCCAGATCGTGACCTCGCCGCCACCGTACTCACGCTTGGGGATCGTGCCTTCGAACGTGCCGTACTCCAACGGGTGGTCCTCGGTCTGGACCGCGAGGTGGTTCTTCTTGGGATCGGTCGGCACGCCCTTGGGCAGCGCCCACGAGACCAGCACCCCGTCGTGCTCGAGGCGGAAGTCCCAGTGCAGGCTGCTGGCGTGGTGCTCCTGGATCACGAATGACTTGGCCTGTGCTGAGCCTGTCGAAGTGCCGTCCCCGCCCCCCGGCATCGCGTCGGGCACGGGCTCGGGGGTCTTCTTGGCGTCGCGCTTCGACCGGTAGGTCGCCAGCTTGTCACTCGCCGGCTTGGGCCCGGCAAGATCGGCCATGGGGTCCTTGCGCCGCTTCATGCGCTGGAGCACCTCGTCCATCGTGAGGTGCTGCAGGTCGCCGTTGAGCTCGCGCCACGTGCGCGGCACCGCGACGTACGGCTCGAGCTTCCCGCGCAGCGAGTACGGCGCGATCGTGGTCTTGTTGGCGTTGTTCTGGCTCCAGTCGACCAGGACCTTGCCGCCGCGCAGGCTCTTCTTCATCGAGCTGACGACGAGGTCCGGCAGCTCGGACTCCAGCGCCTGGGCGAACTGCTTGGCGAACTGGTTGACGTAGTCCGCGTCGTGCTTGCCGTCCAGCCCGGCATACAGGTGGATGCCCTTGCTGCCGCTCGTCACGGGGTATGCCTCGAGGTCGAGGTCACGCAACAGGGCTCGGGCACGCTTGGCGACCTCGACGCACTCCGGCAGGCCGGCGCCGGGTCCGGGATCGAGGTCGAGCACCAGGTGGTCCGGGTTGTGCTTGGCGCCGCGGCTGCCGACCTTCCACTGCGGAACGTGCAGCTCGAGCGCGCCCACCTGGCCGGCCCACGCGAGTGCCGCGGCGCTGTCGAACACCGGATAGGTGTTGACGTGGTCGCTGTGCTGGATCTCGACCCGTCGGATCCAGTCCGGTGCGGACGACGGGAGGTTCTTCTCGAAGAACACCTCCCCCGGCTTGTCGGCGGTGCCGACTCCGTCGACCCACCGCTTGCGCGTCACGATCCGGTCGGCGAGATGCGGCAGCAGATATGGCGCGATCTCCATGTAGTAGGCGATGACCTCGGCCTTGGTCGTGCCCGTCGACGGGTAGATGATCTTGTCCGGATTTGTGAGGCGGAGACGGTGTCCGGCGACCGACACGGTCTGGGTGTCGCTCTGGCGCGCCATCTGGCCTCCTTTCATCTCCGGCTCGTACCCGGGCGGACCCGGGCGAAACGCGCGGTGGAGACGCTCCGAGACGCCGAGATGGTTCGAAAGAACCATATCGACTAGTCACTCGCGGCCAGCAGACCTTGCGCTTCAGGCTCCACAGTGCCATGGTTGAAGGGCCGGTTGAGCAGAAGCCGGTTGACGGATCGAGACCCTTGGGGGTTTTCCCGTGAACACTGCTCCCGTATTGACGCAGCACGATGACACGCACGATCTGATCGAAGCTGCACGCCATGCAAGCGACGCCGAACGGGCGCTCCTCGAGGACGAGGTGGTTCGTCGCCACCTCGGTCTCGCGCACCACCTCGCAGCACGCTATTCCGGTCGCGGAGCCGACCGTGACGACCTGGCCCAGGTGGCTTGTTTCGCCCTGGTGAAGGCCATCCGGGGATTTGACCACGAGCGTGGGGAATTCGTTCCGTTCGCCACGGTCACGATCCTCGGCGAGATCAAGAAGTACTTCCGGGACTACTGCTGGGGCATCCGTCCACCGCGCAGGATCCAGCAGATGCAGGCCGACATCTCGAGCGCGACCGAGAGATGTCTTCAGTCCGACTCCCGGCAGCCCGACATCGAGAAGATCGCCGACGAGATCGATGCCGGCGTCAATGAGGTCCGCGAGGCGATGGCGGCACGCAGCTGCTTCTCGCCGACGTCGCTCGACCAGCCCGTACGCGAGAGCGGCCGGCCGCTGGGCGAGACCATCGCCGGCGAGACGTCCGACTACGACTTCATCGACGACTGGGTGACGATCGAGCCACTCTGCCGTGACCTTGACGACGAGGAGCGCCTGCTCCTCCGACTGAGGTTCGTGGAGGACAAGACCCAGCAGGAGATCGCCGAGATCGTGGGGGTCAGCCAGATGCAGATCTCGCGCAGGCTTGCCAAGCTCTTGGCGCGTCTGCGGGAGTCGGCGCTGGCCGTCGACGCGGCCTAGCGAGTCAAGGACGGTGGTCACCGAGCCGGTGGCCGCCGTCTTGTCTGCCTTGGATAGAGTGCCGTCACCGGTTCAGCAGCAGCCGCTCCACTTTGCTGACCCGAGGGGCCATTCTTGCGGCGCATCACCCTGACCTTCCGGCTGAGCGGCCACCACATCCTGCGCGACCTGCTCCATGAGTTCGCCCTCCACCACAACGTCATCGTCTCGTCGATCGAGTCCGACCGCGCACCGACGATCGCGGTCGAGACTCTCGACGCACCCGCTGCGCTGTGGGACGTACGCGCGACCGTCGGCATGTTCGACGACAACGCCCTGGAGGTCGAAGCTCAGTGAGGCCCCGATTCGGCCAGGAACGGCCGCGTCGCGAACGATGGTTGACCGGCTGTCGTCCGCATCATCTCGTCGACGACCTGCGCTGCCAGGGCGTTGGTCGCGGCGCTGCCGGTGAAGGCGCCCTCAGAGGTTGGGGCCTCGACATCGAGCGGGGGATGCCAGATCAGGGAGACGTCGTGGTGCATCCCGCAGGCGCGACACATGTCGCGGACCCGGTCGGACACGGACGAGTCGGCCGGCTCGGGACAGACCGCGATGACGTGGGACGCAGGCTGCGGGGTTCGGGACAGCTCCTCGAGTGCCTCAGCGCCCGCTGCGGTGTCGAGTCGCATGACGGCGTGGGTCGCCGAGCGGAGCCACCCGGTCGGCACCGAGACGAAGTGCGTCCGGCAGCCACGTTGCTCGAGCTGCGTGCCCAGCGCATGGTCGAGCGGGTCGCTGTCGCCGAAGAGAGTGACGGTGGTTCCGGTGGAGCCCGGAGCATTCGCCATCGGGCACCCCTTCCCGAGTCGAGGGGCAGCAGGGCTGCCGCCGATTGGTGCATCCTGTTTGCTGCGGCGGACGTACCCAGCACATACAGGAGCAAACACGTGACCCTCAGCCCTATATATTTCCCAGTAAGGGTGTGTTTCTCTTGAATGGTCCCCCGGTAAGGAGATCCCTTGTGGACAGCTCGACCTTCTTCTCGCAGATGGCGCTTGATCTGCACGATGAGCCCACTGCAGAGCGCACGATCGAGCGCATCGCCGACTATGCCCGGATAGCGACGAGCTGTGACGACGCCGGCATCATGCTGGTCCACGCCCGCAACCAGATCGAGACGGCGGCGGCAACGTCCCAGCGGGTCGGCGAGTCGCACAACCTGCAGATCGTGCACGACGAAGGCCCCTGCCTGGACGCGATCGAGGGCGAGGCGATCTACCAGTCGCGCGATGTCGGCAACGATCCCCGCTGGCTCAAGTGGGGGCCCTCTGTCGCGGAGCTGGGCATTCGCAGTGTCCTGAGCGTCAGGCTCGAGACCCGGACGCGGCGCTACGGCTCGCTCAACCTCTACGCCGACCGCGTCGACGCCTTCGACGAGGACGATGTCGCGGTCGCGACGATCTTCGTCCGCCATGCGGCCGTCGCCCTGGCCAACGCGCACAACGAGGAGGGCCTGCAGGTTGCGATCGACGCCCGCAAGCTCATCGGCCAGGCGCAGGGCATCCTCATGGAGCGGTTCGACATCGACGCCGATCGCGCGTTCGACTTCCTGCGGCGCCAGTCACAGGCGCACAACGTCAAGCTGCGCTATGTCGCCGAATGGGTCGTGGAGCACCGCAACTCACCGGAGGCCAGCTTCGACACCCCGCAGCTGACGAGCGACCAGGCCGTCGCGAACTAGCCCGCCTTCTTCTTCGCGGCCGTCTTCTTCTTGGTCGTGCTCTTCTTGGCCGGCTTCTTGCTGGCGTTCTTGCGGTCGACGCTGCGCTTGAGCGCCTCCATCAGGTCGACGACGTCGGCGCTCTCCTCTTCCTCCGGCTTGCCGAACGTCGCCTCGGTGTCGAGTGAGGCGCCCTGCTCGATCTTGGCGTCGATCAGGGTGCGGAGCTGCTCCTGGTAGTCGTCGGTGAACGCCGAGGGGTCGAAGTCCTCCGACAGCGAGTCGACGAGCTGCGCAGCCATGTCACGTTCCTTCTGGCTGATGCGCGGGGTCGAGTCCAGCACGTCGAACTCCGGCTTGCGGACCTCGTCGTCCCACAGCATGGTCTGCAGGACCAGCACGTTGTCGCGGACGCGCAACGCCGCGAGCCGGGTCTTCTGCCGCAGCGCGAACTGCACGATGGCCGTACGGTCGGAGTCCTCGAGGGCACGTCGCAGGAGCGTGTAGGGCTTGAGGGCCCGCTCCTCGGGCTCGAGGAAGTACGCCTTGTCGAGGCGCAGCACGTCGACCTGGTCGGCGGGGACGAACTCGACGACCTCGATCTCGTGGCTCCGCTCAGCCGGCAGTGAGGCGAAGTCCTCGTCGGTGAGCACGACGGTCTTCTCGCCGTCGTCGTACGCCTTGTCGATGTCCTCGTAGGCGACGACCTTGTTGCACACCTCGCACTTGCGTTGGTAGCGGATCCGGCCGCCGTCCTTGTTGTGGACCTGGTGCAGCGAGACGTCGTGGCTCTCCGTGGCGCTGTAGACCTTGACGGGCACGTTGACCAGACCGAAGCTGATGGCGCCCTTCCAGATGGATCGCATGCTTAAGTGAATCGCGCTTGATCCCCGTACGCCAGTCATTCACGTTTATGCGTCTGTCCAGTGGGCACGTTCTCCGCATGAGCCATGACGACGAATCCCAGGCATTCCCACCCCAGCAGCAGGATCCTCCCGGTCTGACGAACGACATGCAGCCGGTCCCGGACCATGGAGAGGACTCCTACCGTGGCAGCGGCCGGCTCGAGGGCCGCAAGGCGCTGATCACCGGCGGCGACTCCGGCATCGGCCGCGCGGTCGCGATCGCATATGCCCGTGAGGGGGCCGACGTCGCGTTCACCTACCTGCCGGAGGAGAAGGCCGACGCTGACGAGACGTCCGCGCTGCTCGAGCAGGCCGGCCACGCGTACGCCGCGATCGAGGCAGACCTGCGGGACCGGGTGACCTGTGACCGGGTCGTGGCCGAAACCGTCGGTCAGCTCGGCGGGCTGGACATCCTGGTCAACAACGCCGGCTTCCAGATGGCGCGTGAGGAGGGCATCGAGGAGATCACGGACGAGCGGATGGATCAGGTGTTCACGACCAACCTCTACGCGCTGTTCTGGCTGACGCGCGCCGCCGTCCCACACCTCGAACCCGGCTCGGCGATCATCAACAACTCCTCGATACAGGCCTACGACCCCTCGAGCACGCTGCTCGACTACGCCGCGACCAAGGCCGCCATCAACAACGCCACGGTCAACCTCGCGGCGCAGCTCGGGCCCAAGGGCATCCGGGTCAACGCGGTGGCTCCGGGTCCGATCTGGACGCCGTTGCAGCCCGCGACCCAGCCGGTCGAGAAGATCGAGAAGTTCGGCGAGGACACCCCGCTGGGTCGCGCCGGCCAGCCGGCCGAGGTCGCGCCGGCCTTCGTGTTCCTCGCCTCTGAGCGCGACGCGAGCTATGTGTCCGGCACGGTGCTGGGCGTCACGGGCGGCAAAGCCGTCTTCTGATTCACGAAGGAAGGAGAAGCCATGCCAGGCAAGAAGAATTCGAGCCTCAAGAACCCCGACATGTATGAGGAGCTCCGCGAGGATGGCGCCTCGAAGGAGAAGGCCGCGCGCATCTCGAACGCGACCAGGCAGAAGGGCAGGTCCGAGTCGTCGGTCGGCCGCAAGGGCGGCAAGTCCGGATCGTACGAGGACTGGAAGGTGACCGACCTGAAGAAGAAGGCCAAGGAGCTGGGGCTGAAGAACTACTCGGGCAAGAACAAGACGGAGCTGGTCAAGGCCCTCCGCAACCACTGAGGTGGCCGAGTCCTCGAGGCAGGCCAAGCTCGACCGCAACTGGCAGGAGCTCTTGCAGGAGCTCCGGGTCGCCCAGACCGGCGTGCAAATCCTGACGGGCTTCCTGCTGACGTTGCCGTTCACCCCGCGTTTCGAGGACCTCGCGGCGTCGCGGCAGGCCGTGTACGCCGTCGTGCTGTGCGTGGCCGTGGCCGCGACGTTCCTGCTGATGACGCCCGTCGCCCTGCATCGTGCGTTGTTCCACCGGCACGCGCGCCCCTGGCTCGTGGAAGCCGCACACCAGGTCTCCCGCTGGGGACTCGGCACGCTGGCGCTGGCCAACATCGGCGCGGTGTGGCTCATCCTCGACGTCGTGACAAAGCCGTGGATCGCCTGGCTCGTCGCCGCCATGATCGCGCTGTTCGTCATCGTCGCGTGGGTCGTGGTGCCGGCCCGCGAGCTCAAGGAGAAGTGAGCCGGTTTGGGAATTCGCTCTGGGGGTAGTCGGTCTTGGCCGTGTGCGCTGCGGCCATGACGAAGGAGTCAGCGTGACGGTGGACATCGACCAGGTACGCACCGAGCTGATCGAGTTCGGATCCCTCTCGATCCAGTACGACGACCGGGTGCTGCGACCCCGGCGGTGGACCACGGCGCAGTCGGCCTGGGCGTCGGCACTCCTGCGCACGGCACCCGACGGTCCCGTGCTCGAGCTGTGCGCGGGGGTCGGGCACATCGGCCTGCTCGCGATGGTCGGCCAGTCGCGTCCACTGGTGCTGGTGGACTCGTCGCAGGTCGCCTGTGACCACGCTGCCGCCAACGTGGAGCGTGCAGGCCTCGCGTGCCCCGTCGACATCCGGTGCGGTCGCATGGAGGACCTGATCGCCGGGGAGGAACAGTTCGCGTTGATCATCGCCGATCCGCCGTGGGTCCGTAGCGACGACACGGACGACCACGCCGATGACCCGGTGCATGCGATCGACGGTGGATCCGACGGCCTCGACCTCGTACGTACGTGCATCGCGATCATCGGCGGACACCTCGCCGAGGGCGGATCGGCGATCCTCCAGCTCGGCAGCATCGAGCAGGTCGCCTCGGTCAGCGACCACCTCGCGGACCACCCTGAGCTCGGCCTCCGGCTGGCGGAGCACCGCTCGTTCGAGGATCGCGGCGTGCTGGTCGAGCTCGTCAGGTGAGGCGTTGAGCCTCGTCGACCACTTCTTGAGCGGCCGCCCGGAGCTTCCCGCCGTCCTGGGCGGCGCGGCGCAGCAACAGCTGATAGGCCTCGGCCATGTCCACGTCGTGGTGCTCAGCGAGGACACCCTTCGCCTGCTCGATGACGATGCGCTCGGTCAGCAGCTCCTGGACGCGCCGTTTGACCGTGTCGAGATCGACCTTTTCGGTCTGGACGATCAGCAGCGTGGCGAGGTCGGCGAAGGCCTGGGCCACGGTCTCCTCGTCGGACGTGAACTGCTCGTCCGAGCGACGGAACAACCCCATGGCGCCGAGCGGGGCGCCATGCCACCGCAGGGGTGAGGCGAGGACCGAGGAGAACCCGGTCCCCAGCATCGTCCGGCCGAACTGAGGCCAGCGGATCGCGAGGTCAGAGCCGTGGGCGTTGACGGTGCGACCCGATTGGTGGGCTTCCACGCAGGGGCCTTCATCCAGCTGGGCCTGGTGCAGCTCGAGCTCGACGGCGGTATGGCTCGAGGCCGCCAGCAGGTCGAGGCCGTCATCGTCCTCGATGAGGATGCCGCCGGCATCGACGCTCAACACGTCGGCGCTGCTGTCGAGCAGGTTCGCGAGGAATCCGGCGATGTCGGTCTCGCCGACCAGGGCTGCGGACGCCCTGGCGAGGGCGTCGGCCGCGCGGGACGCTTCCATGGCTAGTCCCCCTCGATCGTGAAGTCGCGGAAGTTGACGCGTCGCTCGATGATGTCGCGAGCGACGTCGAGCAGCGTCGTGTTGCGCGCGAAGGCATGACCGCGCAGCAGCGCCATCGCGTCCTCCGTGCGTACGCCGACTTGCGCGACGATCATGCCGGTCGCCTGGTGGATCTGCGAACGGGTGGCCCAGGCCTCCTTCGAGACCTGGTCGGGCCTGCCGACACGGGGATCCTGCAGAAGGGCCGTGCCGACCGTCGCTCCGAGGAAGCGGGCGGACACGAGGTCCTCGTCCTGGTCCGGCCCGCGACGATGCAGCGACAGGACGCCCAGCACGGAGAGGTCGGCACGCAGCGGCACCGCGACCAGGGTGCCGACGAATCCCAGGGAGTCCAGGCGGTCGGAGAACAGGGCCCAGCGGTCCTCGTCGCCGTCGCCGAGTCGGGCGACCACGACCTCGCCGGTGATCGCGGCCTCGAACGAGGGGCCTTCGCCGACGACGTCCTGTAGGTCGTCGAGCTTGGCGGACAGCTCGTCGGTCGCGTGCACCAACAGGCGACCGTTGCCGGTGTAGTCCAGGGTCATCGACGCGCCGTCGGCGTCGAGCATCCGCCGACCTGCCTCGCACAGCCGGGCGGTCAAGGACTCCTCTCGGTTGAGGGAGGCCAGGACGGTCGCGAACTTCGAGAGAGCTCGCTGGTCGTCGGTCTCGGACATACCTGGCCTCTCACTGTGGTGTCCTCCGACTCTACGCGCCGGAGTCTGGTGGTTCGGTCATGGACCGGTGGACCTTGGCGGCCATCGCGTCGGGGAGCACCCCGGCGGCAGCCGTCTGCAGCCGGTTGCGCCAGCTGCCGGGGACCACGTGGTCGTCGCCGGCCATCATCGCAGCGAACCCGGCTTTGGCGACGTCGGCCGGATCGTCCTTGGGTCCTTCCGCAACCTTGGTGCCGTCCATGCCGGCCCGGTCGAAGAACTCGGTGGCGGTCGGGCCCGGCATGAGCGAGGTCACCGTGACCCCGGTGTCCTTGAGCTCCTCGCGGAGCCCCAGGGCGAAGGACTGGACGAACGACTTCGAGGCGGCGTACGTCGTGTAGAACGGGCCCGGCATCTGCGACGCCACCGACGACGTGAACAGGATGCGGCCCTCGCCGCGCGTCACCATGTCCTTCGCGATCCACTGGCCGAGGTGGACCGTCGACACGATGTTGAGCGCGATCAGCCGGAGATGGTCGTCGAGTGGGGTGTCGATGAGGCGTCCGTGGACCCCGATGCCGGCGTTGATCGCCGCAGCGGTGACGGGACGGTTCTCCTGCGTGAGCATGTCGACGACCAAGTCGTTTCCAGCGCGGGTCGCCAGGTCAGCACGCACCGGGCGGACGTCGCCGAGGTCACTGAGCTCGGCAGCGATGTCGAGAATGCCCTCGTCCTCGGCCACCACGATCAGGTCGAATCCGTTCTGCACCATCTCGCGAGCGAGCTCCTCGCCGATGCCACTGGAGGCGCCGGTCACCAGCCCCAAAGGGCGACTGCCTGTCCCCTCAGCGGAATGTTCCATCGTTATTTCTCCCTCTGCTTGTAGGCCACGCGTGATTGCTACCCGGATCCCGGAGGGCCATGCGCAGGGGCTGGTTTAAGGGAATGGCGGGGCGCATTCTGGGTAGTGCGTGGGTGGTGCAGCAGGTCGCCACCCCAGACTTCGCACGATGGAAGAGGGCCACGATGCCGACCGCGCGCTCCGCCCGACCCGAACGGTCGAGCCGCGCCCGCTGGCATCGTAGGGGCCGCATCAAGGTGGCTTCCGTCCCCGCCGCACATCCATACGTGCGGCACCTGTCCCCGGTGCGTGAGCTGCGGGACCTGCCGCGGGTCATCCGGCTCGCCGACCCCGATCCGTCCAATCCCAGTCGGGTGACCCTGACGCGGTGGTGGCCACCGGTGATGCTCGAGCCAGCCTGGGTGCGTCAGCATCATGGGGACTTCGACGTGTTCCACGTGCACTTCGGGTTCGACAGCATCGAGCCGGCCCACCTCCAGGAGCTGGTCGACACGCTCCGTGGGGCGGGCAAGCCGTTCGTCCACACGGTCCACGAGCTGCGCAGCACGCGCGACTCCGAGCGCGAGCTGCATGATGCCCGGCTCGACGTCCTGGTCCCGGCGGCCGACGCGCTGATCGCCTTGACGAACGGCGCCGCTGCGGAGATCGAGGAGCGCTGGGGGCGGCATGCCACGGTCCTCCCGCACCCGCACGTCGTCGACCTCACGGCGATGGTGCGCATGCGGCACCGCCGGCAGACACCGCTCCACCGCGACCGGCCGTTCACGGTCGGCTTGCGGGTCTCGAAGCCCCGTGCCGGCGAGCGCCCGTTCACGCTGTTGCCCGCGTTGGTCCGAGCCGTGCGCTCCATCCCGGGTGCGATACTCCAGATCGACGCCCACCCCGACGTCCTCGGTCCCGCTGGTGGACACTTCCAGGTGGATCTCGCCTCAGAGGTCGAGCGCGCGCAGCACCGGGTCCGCGTGCGGGTCCGTGAGTTCTTCAGCGACGCGCAGATGTGGGACTACCTCGGCGGGCTCGACGCGTCGGTCCTGCCCTACCGCTTCGGTCCCCACACCAGCTGGATCGAGGCCTGCCGCGACGTCGGCACGGCAGTCGTGGCGCCGACCGGCAGGTTCTTCGGCAACGACACACCGGTGTTCGGGTTCACGATGGACGACAACGGCTTCGACGAGGAGTCGCTGATCGATGCGGTCCGTCGGGCGTACGACCAGTCGCCCATCGAGGCCATCACGGTGGACGAGCGGATCGAGCAGCGCCAGCGAGTGGCTGCGGCGCACGCCCAGCTGTATCTCGACGTGCTGGTCGGCGACTCATCGCGCGTGCAGACCTGAGCTCAGCGGCGGTACCAGCGACGCCGGGGTCGTGGCGGGACGGGCTTGGTGATCTCGACGAATCCGGGGTCGTACGCCTCGAGGCCCTCGTCGACCTTCTTGCGCAGCTGGCGGACCGCCTCGGCCGGATCGTCGTAGGGGACGCCGCTGAGCTGGTTGGGCGAGAACCGCCACCACGCCAGCGCCTGCAGCTCGTCGCGGAGGTCGTCCGTCACGCGGGGCCGGATCACCTTGGCCGGGACCCCGCCGGCGATCGAATAGGGCGGAATGTCCTTGGTCACGACGGCGTTCGCGGCGATGATCGCGCCATCGCCGATCGTGACGCCGCGGAGCACCACGACGTTGGCGCCGATCCACACGTCGTTGCCGATCGTCGCCAAGTTGCCGGCGACGCTCCGGAAGGACTGGCGGCCGCCCGCCTCGGGGTCGATGACGTCACTGGTGTCGGCCGACGGATGCCAGCCCCACGTCGCCTTCTTGTACTGGAACGAGGAGACGCTGAGCCACGTCGTCGGATGGCCGGTCGCCCCGAGGAGGCTGCCGGGGCCGACCTCGCAGTAGCGGCCGATCGTCGCGGCCTGGACCTCGACCTCGCGGCCGAACTCGCAAAAAGCGCCCAGTCGCGTGTCCGAGCGGATGACGAACCGGCCGAGGAAACGTACGGGCGGCTCGACGAACAGGCGTGACTTGCCGATGCGCTGTACGTGCCCTGCGCCGCGGGTGTGCTCGTCCACCTGTCCTCCTCGGGTCCCGGGTCAGGGTATCGACAGCCGGGGGTCGGGCTGGCACCGCACAATGGGTGCATGAGCGAGCGGAGCGAGCGCCCGGAGCATGTCGTCGTCGTAGGGGCGGGCATGGTGGGGCTGTCGGCCGCCTGGTTCCTGCAGGCCGAGGGCGTACGCGTGACGGTCGTCGACCGGGCCGGAGTCGCTGCGGGTTCGTCGTGGGGCAATGCCGGCTGGCTCGCACCGGCGCTGACGCTCCCGCTGCCCGATCCCGCGATCCTTGCCGGCGGCATCAAGGCGACGCTCAAGCCCTCCTCGCCGGTCTACATCCCGCTGTCCGCGAACCCGCGACTCTTGAAGTTCCTCATCGACTTCGCCCGGCACTGCACTGCGCCGAGGTGGCGCGCCGCCATGACGGTCTTCGCCGAGGCCAACCGGCAGGCGATGCACGCGTTCGACGAGATCGCCGCCGGCGGGATCGCCGAGCCGGTCAAGGCGGCCGAGCCGTTCCTCGCCGCGTTCGCCTCCGAGGGCGACCGGAAGACGCTGCTAGCGGAGTTCGAGCACGTACGCGGGATCGGGGTCGAGACCCCGGTCGAGCTGCTCGACCGCGAGGCGATGCACGCGCTCGTCCCGGCACTCGGCGATGCGGTGACCTGCGGCGTACGCCTGAGGGACCAGCACTTCATCAACCCCGGTCGCTTCGTCAACGCCCTCGCCGACGCGGTGCGCAGCCGTGGCGCCGAGATCAGGGCCGGCGTCGAGGTCAGCGACATCAAGGAGTCGGCGACAGGCGTACGCCTCGAGGTTGCCGGCGGTGCGCCGCTGACCGCCGACGCGGTCGTGATCGCGACCGGCACGTGGCTCGGCTCGCTGGCACGTGACGTCGGCGTCAAGACGATCGTCCAGGCCGGCCGCGGCTACAGCTTCACGGTGCAGCCCGAGCACATGCCGGTCGCGCCGATGTACTTCCCGGCGCAGCGCGTCGCCTGCACGCCGCTCGGCGACGGGCTCCGCGTCGCCGGGATGATGGAGTTCCGCAAGCCGGAGGCGCCGCTCGACCCGCGGCGGATCGCGGCCATCATCGACGCGGCGAAGCCGTTGCTGACCGGAGTCGACTGGGACGCACGCACGGATGAGTGGGTCGGCTCACGGCCGTGCACCGCGGACGGGCTGCCGCTCATCGGGCGTACGCGGTCACCGCGGGTCTTCGTGTCGGGCGGGCACGGCATGTGGGGCATCGCGCTGGGGCCGCTCAGCGGCAAGCTGTTGGCGGCGCAGGTCGCCCGGGGCGAGACCGCGAGCCTGCTGTCGAGCTTCGACCCGTTGCGATGAGCGATCACCCCACTGCGAGGATGTGCACATGACCGAAGCCACGCAACGCTTCACCCTGCGCCAGAAGATCACGATGATGGTCAACCGCTACGAGCTGCGGGCGCTCGGCGACGACGGTGTGGAGGGCCCGCTGATCGCGATGGCCCAGCAGAAGCGGATGGCGTTCAAGGAGCAGGTCACGTTCTACTCCGATGAGGCGCGCACGCAGCCGGTGTTCGGCTTCAAGGCCCGCAAGCGCATCGACCTCGCGGCGACGTATGACGTCACCGATGCGCAAGGCAATGCGATCGGCGAGTTCCGCAAGGACTTCGGCAAGTCGTTGCTGCGCTCGACGTGGCACCTGCAGACCCCCGACGGCCTCGTCGCGGTGGGCCAGGAGCGCAGCCAGGGCGTGGCGATCGCTCGCCGCGTCATCGACATGGTCGGCGACTTGCCGATCTTCCTGCGGTTCCACTTCGACTTCACCGCGCCCGATGGCCAGATCATCCTGACGTCGGAGCGCCAGCGCTCGCTGCGCGATCGCTATGAGCTGACCGTGCCGGTGCTCGACAACGGTTGGCAGCTCGACTGGCGGGTCGCCGCCGCGATGGGCGTCGCGCTCGACGCGCTCCAGTCACGCTGACGCTATCGTCTGGGCATGACCCGTGTGTGGCATGCCGCGATCGCGGTTCTCGCGGCGTTCGCGCTCGTCGGGCAGACCGCGCTGTCGATCGACCGTGACCGCTCGCTGGTCAACCTCTTCAGCTACTTCACGATCGAGTCGAACGTTCTCGTGCTGGTTGCTGCCGCGCTGATCGCGGCGCGACCGGATCGTGGCGGCACGGCGTTCGGGATCCTGCGGCTCGGCGGCCTCACGGCGATCACGATCACTGGCATCGTCTACGCGACGATCCTCGCCGGCAACACGGACTTCTCCGGGGTCGAGTGGTGGTACGACAAGATCTTCCACTACGTCGTGCCGGTACTCTCCGTGCTGGGCTTCCTGCTGTTCCGGCCGCGGACCAGGTTGGACCGGAGCGCCCTGTGGTTCCTGGTGTGGCCGCTGACGTGGCTGGCATACACCCTGGTCAGGGCGGCGGTGTCGAATCCGTCCTACGCCGTCACGAGCGACCGCAGGGCCGACGTGCCGTACGACTTCCTGGACATCGACCGGCACGGCGGCTGGGCCGTCGCACTGGCGAGCCTCGTCGTGCTGGCCCTGGCGCTCGGCCTGGCATGGGGCTACCTCAGGCTGAGTCGTCGCTCGCTCATCGACGTCAACGCCTGACGACCCTCACGGAGCTGCTGACGTAGCTGTCAGTCGGCGATGAAGAACATCCGCTTGTTGACGAACTCGTCCATGCCGAGCGGACCGAGCTCACGGCCGAAGCCCGAGCGCTTGACGCCGCCGAACGGGATCTCCGCACCTTCGCCAGCAGTCGTGTTGACGTTGGCCATGCCGACCTCGAGCCGCTGGGCGATCTTCTCCGCGCGGGCCGGGTCCTTGGAGAACACGGCGCCACCCAGACCGTACGTGGTGTCGTTGGCCAGCTCGAGGGCCTCTTCGTCGCTGCCGACCTTGTAGACGACCGCGACCGGCCCGAACAGCTCTTCGGAGTAGGCCCGCATGTCCTTGGTGATGCCGCTCAGGACGGCCGGCGTGTAGTGCGCGTCGGGACCGTCGCTCAGGACGCCGCCGGCGTGCAGCGTGGCGCCCTTGCTCACGGCATCGTCGACCTGCTCGGCGACGGCCTCAGCGGCCCGGCGCGACGACAACGGCGAGAACGAGTCGAGCGCACGTGCCTTCTCGGTCAGCTTGGACACGAAGTCGTCGAACAGGTCCTCCATGACGATCATCCGCTTGTTGGAGTTGCAGGCCTGCCCGGTGTTGTACATCCGGAAGTCCCAGGCGTTGTCGACGACCTCGTCGAGGTTGTCGCTGTCGAGCACGATCATCGGGTCGGACCCGCCGAGCTCGAGGACGCACTTCTTGAGGTTCTTGCCGGCCAGCGAGGCGACGACTGCGCCGGCGCGCTCCGAGCCGGTCAGCGAGACGCCCTGGATGCGCGGGTCGCTGATGATCGTCTCGATCTGCTCGTGCGACGCGAACACGTTGACGTACGCGCCCTCGGGCACCCCGGCGTCCTTCATGATCTGCTCGACCGCGAGCGCCGACTTCGGCACCGACTCGGCGTGCTTGAGGATGATCGTGTTGCCGAGCATCAGGTTGGGCGCCGCGAACCGGGCGATCTGATAGAACGGGAAGTTCCACGGCATGATGCCGAGCAGCGGACCGATCGGCAGCTTCTGGACGAAGGCCTTGCCGCCCGAGAACGTCTTGATCGGCTGGTCAGCGGCGAGCGTCGGGCCCTCGGTGGCGAAGTACTTGAAGATCGACTCGCAGAACTCGGCTTCCTCGACGCCCTCGCCCAGCGGCTTGCCCATCTCCTCGTTCGCGATCGCTGCGAGCTCGTCGGCCCGCTCGGCGAACAGGGCGGCGACCTTCTTGATGATCTCGCCGCGCTCGGTGATCGGCACGTCCTTCCACGATGCGTATGCCTGGGTGGCCGCGGTGATCGCCTGCTCGATGTCGGCGTCGGATGCGGTCTCGAAGGTCTGGACGACGTCACCCGTCGCGGGGTTGACGACCTGGTAGGCGGGTGCTGCTGTGGTGGTCATGCCTTCTCCTTGGATGGTGGACCTAGGGCCAGTCGATGCTGAGGTACTGGGTCTCGGTGAACTCTTCGAGGCCGGCGCGGGCGCCCTCACGTCCGAGGCCGCTCTGCTTCATGCCACCGAAAGGTGCCGATGGATCCGACACTAGCCCGCGGTTGATGCCGATCATGCCGGCGTCGATCGCCTCGCCGATCCGCATGGCTCGCTGAAGCTCACCGGCGAAGACGTACGCCGCGAGGCCGAACTCCGAAGCGTTGACCAGGCGCAGCATCTCGGCCTCGTCGGTCCACGTCACGATCGGTGCGACCGGTCCGAAGATCTCGTTGGTGACGATGTCGGCGTCGGCCGGCACGTCGACGAGCACGGTCGGCGGGTAGTAGAAACCCTTGCTGTCGGGTACGGTCGCGCGGTGGCTGACGCGGGCGCCGGCGGCGAGCGCCGAGTCGACCAGAGCGGTGACGCCGTCGACGGCCTTGGCGGAGATCAGCGGCCCGATCTGTGAACCGTCGGCTGCCGGCCCGACCGTGAGCTTCTCGACCTCGGCGCCGAGCTTGGCGGTGAACTCCTCGGCGACGTCGGCGTGGACGTAGAGGCGGTTGGCCGCCGTGCAGGCCTGGCCGCCGCCACGGAACTTCGCGATCATCGCGCCGGCGACAGCGGCATCGAGGTCGGCATCGTCTGTGACCACCAGGGGTGCGTTGCCGCCGAGCTCCATCGATGAGTTGATGACGCGGTCCGCGGCCTGCTTGAGCAGCACGCGGCCGATGCCGGTCGAGCCGGTGAACGAGATCTTGCGGACCCGCGCATCGGCCATCCACGTCGAGACGACGGCGGAGGCATCGGTCGTCGGCACGACGTTGACGACACCATCGGGCACGCCTGCCTCGACGAGCAGCCGGGTCACCGCGAACGCGGTCAGTGGCGTCTCGGAGGCGGGCTTGAGCACGACCGTGCAGCCGGCGGCCAGCGCGGGAGCAATCTTGCGGGTCGCCATCGCGGCCGGGAAGTTCCACGGCGTCACGAGTGCCGCGACGCCGACGGGCTTGTGGGTCACGACGGTGCGGGTGCCGCCGGCAGGGGACATGCCGTAGTCGCCACCGGCGCGTACGCCCTCCTCGGCGAACCAGCGGAAGAACTCGGCGGCGTACGTGACCTCGCCGCGCGCGTCCGTCAGCGACTTGCCGTTCTCGGCGCAGATCAGCTCCGCGAGCTCGTCGGTGTCGCGGACCATCAGCTCGTACGTGCGCCGCAGGATCTCCGAGCGCTGCCGGGGCGGCATCGCACTCCAGGCCGGCAGCGCGGCGGCAGCAGCGTCGACCGCGGCGGTCGCCTCGGCCGGGCCGCCGTCGGAGACCTGGTCGATGACCGTACGGTCGGCCGGGTTCTCGACGTCGAACTCGCCGGCCGAGCCGGGCAGCCACTGGCCGCCGATGAAGACGTTGTTCATGCGTTCTCCTTGAATGCGGCAGCGACGACGTCGAGGCCCTCGTTGAGCAGGTCGTCGCTGATCGACAGTGGCGGCAGGAAGCGGAGCACGTTGCCGTACGTGCCGCAGGTCAGCACGATCACGCCGGCCTGGTGCGCCGCGGCGGCGACGGCGTTGGTCAGCAGCGGGTCGGGCTCGTCGGTGCCGCTCTTGACGATCTCGACGGCGATCATGGCGCCGCGACCGCGTACGTCTCCGAGGCGGTCGTCGTCGGCCTGCAGCCGGTGCAGCC
The DNA here is from genome assembly GCF_056403535.1 of Aeromicrobium sp. P2_G6. NCBI lineage: Bacteria > Bacillati > Actinomycetota > Actinomycetes > Propionibacteriales > Nocardioidaceae > Aeromicrobium > Aeromicrobium sp. P2_G6. The sequence continues at coordinate 1,103,841 of NZ_JBFUFH010000001.1, forward strand.
GGTCGAGCATCAGCCGCTCGATCTGCCGGGCGCGCTCGACGAGACCGTCGGCCTCGATCGTCTCGATCGTGGCGAGGGCTGCGGCGCACGCGATGGGGTTGCCGCCGTACGTGCCGCCGAGGCCGGAGACATGGGCTGCGTCCATCATCTCGGCGCGGCCGGTCACCGCGGAGAGCGGAAGCCCGCCGGCGATGCCCTTGGCGGTGACGATCAGGTCCGGCACGACGCCGTCGTGCTCACAGGCGAACAGCTCGCCCGTACGCGCGAAGCCGCTCTGCACCTCGTCGGCGATGAACACCACGTTGTTGGCGGTGCACCACTCGGCGATGGCGGGCAGGAAACCTTCGGCCGGGACGATGAAGCCGCCCTCGCCCTGGATCGGCTCGATCACGACCGCGGCGAGGTTGCCCGCGCCGACCTGCTTCTCGATGTACGTGATCGCCCGGCGTGCTGCGGCCGCGCCGTCGACGTTCTTCTCGTCGCGGTAGGGGTAGGACAGCGGCGCGCGGTAGACCTCGGGAGCGAACGGTCCGAAGCCGCTCTTGTAGGGCATCGACTTGGCGGTCAGCGCCATCGTCAGGTTGGTGCGCCCGTGGTACGCGTGGTCGAACGCCACGACGGCCTGCTTCTTGGTGTGCGCGCGGGCGATCTTGACCGCGTTCTCGACGGCCTCGGCACCGGAGTTGAACAGCGCCGAGCGCTTGTCGTGGTCGCCGGGGGTCAGCCGGTTGAGCGCCTCCGCGACCGCGACGTAACCCTCGTACGGCGTGATCATGAAGCACGTGTGGGTGAACGCCTCGACCTGCTCGCGCACGGCGTCGACGACCCGGGGGGCGCTGTTGCCGACCGTCGTGACCGCGATGCCGGAGCCGAGGTCGATGAACGAGTTGCCGTCGACGTCCTTGACGATGCCGCCGCCGGCCTCGACCGCGAAGACCGGCATGGTCGTGCCGACACCCTGCGCGACGGCGGACTTCTTGCGGGTCATCAGCTCCTGGGAGCGCGGACCGGGGACGGCGGTGACGAGGTTGCGGCGTTGCTCGAGCGAGGCAGACATGCGTCGATTCTCGCGCGGTTGGAGGTATGCCGTCCAATACTCAGTCCTGATCGAGGCTATGCTCTGGAGGCATGGAGCTGCGTACGCTCGGATACTTCGTGGCGGTCGCCGAGACCGGGTCGGTCAGCGCCGCCGCCGAGGTCGTGCACGTGACTCAACCGGCGATCTCCCGGCAGATCCGACAGCTCGAGACCGAGCTCGGCGTCGAGCTGTTCGCCCGCTCGGCGGGACGGCTGCAGCTCAGCGCCGCCGGCCGCCAGTTCCTGCCCCACGCCCAGGACGTGCTGCGCCGGGCCGACGGCGCACGCAGTGCCGCCCGGTCGTACGCCGCAGGGCGCCTCGAGCGCATCACGATCGCCGCGCCGACGACCACGCTGACCGATGTGATCGCGCCGTTCCTGGCGACCCTCGGACCGGACGACCCGATGCCGACCGTCATCGAGTCGGACCCCCGCGAGGCGTACGACGCGCTGCGCCACGGCGCCGACCTCGCGATCGCGACCGAGCCGCCACCGGCGCGGCTGGCGCGGGCCCCACTCGCGGTGCTGCCGGTGTGGGCTTACGTGCGGGCCGATCACGCGTGGCATGACCGCGACGCCGTACGCCTGAAGGACCTCGCGACCGAGACGGTGCTCGCGCTGACTCCGGCGTTCAAGCCGCGGCAGATCCTCGACCGGGCGATGGAGCGGGCTGGGGTGTCACCGGGTCCGGTCGTCGACTGCAGCAACCCGCAGGTCGCCCAGGCGCTCGCCGCTGCGGGTCGCGGGGTGGCCGTCGTGTCGGACGATCCGCGCTTCGGCCTGCACCCGCTGGAGATCGTCGGTCGTGACGGGCCCCTGCGGATCGAGCTGTTCGCCGCGTGGGAGCCGAACCATCACGCTGCGGCGACGCTGGGTGAGCTCGCGTCGCGGCTGCGGGAGTTCTGCGTCGAGCGCTACGGAGCCGACGTGGCGCCGACGAGCTGAGGCTTGTTGAGCAGGCCCTTGCGGTCGGCGACGGTCTCGAAGACGACCGTGAAGAACGGCGGGATACTCGACGCCAGAGCCAGGACGAACGTCTTGGCGGTCCAGCCGAAGGCGCTCCGGGACACGAACGTCGTGATGACGAAGCCGATGAAGATGACGCCGTGGATCATGCCGGCGACGGGCACGCCACCTTCGCGGAGGCCGAACGGCTCGGACTCGGTGACGTACTTGCAGAACATCGCCGACAGCAGGAGCGCCCAGGAGACGGCCTCGGCGATCGCGATCGTACGGAAGACAGTGCGGACGGTTGAGGGATTCACGCCACCACGCTACCCGCGTAACGCTGAGGCAATGTGGGCCGGTGACAATGGTCATATGGCCTTCCTGCTGCGCGTCGAGCTGCCCGACGTGCCCGGTTCGCTGGGTGCACTTGCGACGGCTCTCGGTGGCGCCGGGGCCGACATCGAGGCGATCGAGATCGTGGAGCGCCGCTCCGACGGCCGGGTCGTCGATGACGTCCTGCTCGAGCTGCCGCCCCGGGTCATGCCGGACGCCCTGATCACCGCGTGCCATCAGCTCGAAGGCGTCAAGGTCGACTGGATCTCGCGCTACACCGCCGGCGCCAACCTCAGCATGGATCTCGAGGCGGTCGAGCGGTTCACCGAGGACCCGACCAAGGCCATCGAGCACCTCGTCGAGGTCATCCCGGCGACGTTCCGCACGGACTGGGCGATGGCGCTGCACCGGGTCGACGGCCAGGCCGAGGTGATGGCGAAGTCGTCGACCGCGCCCAAGCTCGTCGACGAGGCAACCGCGTGGCTCGGCATCCGCAAGTCCAAGGTGCTGCGGGAGGTGCCGGAGTGGGACTCGACGGTGCTGGCGGCGTCGCCGGCGCGTGATCGACGCGGCGACGGCTTCGTCGTGGTCGTCGGCCGTCACGGCGGTCCGGAGTTCCTCGCCTCCGAGCTCGCCCGGCTTGGCCACATGGTCTCCCTCGCGGCGTCCGTCCAGTCGCGCTGACGGTTTACCAGGAGAACGTGGTAAACCGTCACTTCACCGGGTGAATTTGCCCGGAGAAGTGTTCTCTTGCCCGGAGAAGTAGGGCCTGCCGACTAGTCCTTCGGCTTGGTTTCCGGTACGTGGGAGTGGTGGAAGCGGCCGAGGGCGTCGACCTCCTTCTCCATCTGCGGGACGGTCTTGCGGGTCAGCCGCTTGATCACTGGCCACACGAGCGGCGAGTTGGTCAGCGCCTTGCTCCAGTTGGCGAGCAGGACGCCCTTGGGCACGTACACGCGGCTCTTGCGCTTGGCGAAGCCCTGCAGGATCAGCTCGACGCACTCCTCGACGCTGGTCGTGCTGTTGGCGGGGTAGGGCAGCTTCTTGCGGACCTCGCGGAACGACGGCAGGTCGGCCTCCGCGTTTCGCACGATGTCGGTGTCGATCCATGACGGGTGGCAGATGCCGACGCCGATGCCGAGGTGGGCGACCTCCTGCTTGTACGCCAGCGCAAGCGACTCGACACCGGCCTTGCTGGCGTTGTACGACGCGAGGCCCGCGAGCGCGGTGAACGACGCGAGCGACGCGACCACCAGGGCGTACCCGTTGGTGGCCGCGAGGTGTGGTGTCGAGTGCTTCAGCGTGCGGAAGACGCCGTTGATGTTGATGTCGACGACGCGCTCGAACGCCACGTCGTCGATCTGCCGCACGGTCCCGTACGAGGCGATGCCGGCGTTGGCGAGCACGAAGTCGATGCGGCCGAAGTGCGCCGCTGCCGCGTTGATCGCCGCGGCGACGGCGGCCGAGTCGCGTACGTCCGCCTCCCACCAGGCGGCGGATTCGCCGAGCTCGTCGGACAACTCGGTGAGCAGCTTGGGCTCGAGGCCCACGAGTGCGACCTTGCCGCCGCGTGCGACGAAGCCGCGCGCGACGCCCGCTCCGATGCCGCGGGCGGCGCCGGTGACGAGAGCGACCTTGCCGGTGAAGTTGTCAGCCATCGCATCAACATACCGTCGGTATCTGAAATGCGCCACTCCCGATGTCACATACCGGCAATTCGCCGCGCGATACCCTCGCCGTCATGACCGTCTCCGAGATCTTCGACCCCTCCGCGTGGCGCGAGGTGCCCGGCTTCGAGCAGCTCGAGGACATCACCTACCACCGCGCCGCCGACCACGGCACCGTACGCATCGCGTTCGACCGCCCCGAGGTCCGCAACGCGTTCCGGCCGGGCACCGTCGATGAGCTCCTCCGGGTCCTCGAGCACGCCCGCCAGTCCTCCGACGTCGGCTGCGTCCTGCTGACCGGCAACGGCCCGTCGCCCAAGGACGGGGGATGGGCGTTCTGCTCCGGCGGTGACCAGCGCATCCGCGGCAAGGCCGGCTACCAGTACGCAGAGGGTGACTCGGCCGAGACGGTCGACAAGGCCAAGCTGGCTAGGTTGCACATCCTCGAGGTGCAGCGGCTGATCCGCTTCATGCCCAAGATCGTCATCGCCGTTGTTCCCGGCTGGGCCGCCGGCGGCGGGCACAGCCTGCACGTCGTCGCCGACCTCACGCTCGCCTCGGCCGAGCACGCGCGGTTCAAGCAGACCGACGCCGATGTCGGCTCGTTCGACGGCGGGTACGGCTCGGCCTACCTCGCGCGCCAGGTCGGCCAGAAGTTCGCCCGCGAGATCTTCCTGCTCGGCGACGAGTACTCCGCCGCCGACGCGCACCGCATGGGCATGGTCAACAAGGTCGTCCCGCACGCCGAGCTCGAGGCCGAGGCGCTCGACTGGGGCCGCAAGATCAACGCCAAGTCACCGACTGCGCAGCGGATGCTGAAGTACTCCTTCAACCTCATCGACGACGGCCTCGTCGGCCAGCAGGTCCTGCTCGGCGAGACGACCCGGCTGGCGTACATGACGGACGAGGCGCAAGAGGGTCGCGACGCGTTCCTCGAGAAGCGCGACCCCGACTTCACCCCGTACCCCTGGTACTACTGAGCGGGAATCTTGGCCAGACGCGGACCAGCCGCCGGTGACCACAGGGGGTGCACCCGCGGATGGAGTCCGATCTCAGGTCAGAAGATGAGCACGAGAATGATGATGATCACGATCAGCGTGCCGAGGCCGATGCCGATGTACATACCGCTCACCTCCCTGTGGAGTGCCCGACCGCGGTCGGGCAGCCAGCGCTGGGTTCATACCCGCAAACGCAGCCGGCAAAACTTGCGACGTACGCTCAGCGGCACCCGAGGGCGTAGCCCTGGACCCGCTTGATCAGGGCCTGGTCGCCCTTGCCGAACTCCGGGTCGCTCAGCTCGGCGATCGAGAACTCGGCGACCATCCGGCGTGAGAAGCACTGCGCGGCCTTGGCGGCCCCGCCGGCCTGGACGACGCTGGCACCGATGTAGCCGCGGGTCGCCACCAGCTCGAGCGCCCTTTCGGAGGCGTCGTTGCCCAGCTTGGCCGCCTTGCCGGGGTCGCAGGACTCGAACGTGACCCGGTCGCCGTCGCGCGAGATCGTCGCCGACGAGCCGGGCTGGGCGAAGATCCAGTCCTCGAAGGCCGACGTCAGCAGGGCTGCCTTCTTGTCCGAGCCGGTCGCGTAGTCGACACGCGCGCACAGGACGTCCTTGCGCTTGAAGCCGAGGTAGGCATCACCCTTCCAGGTGTCGGCGGCGGCCAACGCATCCCGCAACGGGATCCGCTCGGCCAGCATGAGATAGGTGACGAGTGACCCCACCTGTCCGGAGTCGAACTTCTTCTCCCCGCTGTGGACCTTGGGGATCTTGACCTTCGTGGCGTCCATGTCATCGAGCGCCTTCAGGGGATCGAGCAGGACCGAGTCGTCGGGCGGCGGGTTCTTGAACAGGTCGTCGACCTCGTCCTCGTCCTGGGCTGCGACGGTCTCGGTGACGGCCTGGCCCAGGGCATACGGCGCCCCCATCAGCGTCAGGACGACCTTCGGGATGCCCTTGAGCTCATCGGTGGACTCGTCAGTGTCGGCGTCCTCGGCCTTGTCGAGCGCCGTCTGTTCCTTCGTGCTCAACGACGCGCGGTAGAGATCGGCCACCCGCTCCGCGTCACCCTCGACGATCGCGCGCAGGGCTTCGCCCTCGGTTGTCGGCTTGCCGTCGGCCGCCTTCTTGGCGAGCTTCTCGGCTCGGTCGGAGATGCCGAACCTCTGGTCCTGCAGCGCGTGGGTCAGCTCGTGCACCAAGGTGGCGTGCGACGCGAGCGTGAGCTTCCTTCCCCGGACCGTGATCGCGCGGTCCTCGAACGAGTAGTACGCGAGGGTGCCCGACCCGCTCGCGTCGTTGAACGCCTCGAACAGGTCGACGTCGCCCGAAATCAGGCCGAATGCGCGGAAGAGTGAGGTGTCCTCCTCGATCTCCCGGCGGTCGTCCTCGTCGAGATCGTCCCTGTCGGTCCGCACGGTCTTCTCGAACGCCTTCTTGTCGAGGAAGCGGACCTTCACCGGGTGCTTGAACTCCAGGCCGCGCTCGTCCTCGACGATCTCCACGTACGGCTTGATGCGCGGGTCCCATTCCTTCGGGTACGAGTGCTTCTCGTCGTCATCGCGGAGCATGAGAAAGACGCCGGTGCCGACGGCAGCGACCAAGACCACCGCAACGGCGAGCACGAGCAGCAGCCGTCGCTTGCGAGGTGGCGTCGGACCCGTCGCAGACTCCGGCTCGGGGGAGTCGGCAGACACCACGTCGCTCATCCCGCGACGGTACTCGCACCGCGGCGCCGGCCGCGGGAGTTTCCGCGGGCAGGCCTCCGGCTGGAGACGCTCAACGCGTACTCGAGGGATGAGACGCGGGTCTCACGGGGTGGTCGCGACAGGTTGCGAACAGATAACGTTCGCCGAATGAGCGAGGGACAGCATGAGGGACCGCCGGCGGCGGTGATCGGGGTTGTTGCCGAGTCGAGCCCGGGCGAGACGCGCGTCGCTGCGACGCCCGCGACCGTACGCCAGCTGATCGATCTCGGGTATGTCGTGGCGGTCGAGTCGGGAGCCGGCGCCAAGGCATCGTTCACCGACGAGGCGTACGTCGAGGCCGGTGCGGTGATCGCCCCTGCCGCCGACGTGTGGCGCAGCGGCATCGTGTTCAAGGTCAATGCGCCGTCGAACGCCGAGATCGACAAGCTCGCCGACGGCGCGACGCTCATCAGCCTCATCAGCCCTGCGCTCAACCCCGACCTCGTGGCGGCCCTGGCCAAGCGCCCCATCACGGTGCTCGCGATGGACGCCGTGCCGCGTATCTCCCGCGCGCAGTCGATGGACGTGTTGAGCTCGATGGCCAACATCGCGGGCTACCGCGCGGTCATCGAGGCCGCGCACGTGTTCGGCCGGTTCTTCACGGGCCAGATCACCGCTGCGGGCAAGGTGCCGCCGGCCAAGGTGCTCGTCGCCGGAGTCGGCGTCGCGGGCCTCGCGGCGATCGGCACCGCCAACAGCATGGGCGCGATCGTACGTGCGACAGACCCGCGGGCCGAGGTCGCCGATCAGGTCGCCTCGCTGGGTGGCGAGTACCTGCCGGTCGATGTCGAGACCGAGCAGAGCACCGACGGCTACGCCAAGGCGACCTCGGAGGACTACGACCGGCGAGCCGCCGAGATCTATTCGGAGCAGGCCGCCGACGTCGACATCATCATCACGACGGCGCTGATCCCGGGGCGCGCCGCTCCGGTGCTGATCACCGCCAAGGACGTCGCGTCCATGAAGGCCGGCAGCGTCATCGTCGACATGGCTGCGTCCAACGGCGGCAACGTCGAGGGCACGGTCGCCGGCGAGGCTGTCGTGACCGACAACGGCGTGACGATCATCGGCTACACCGACCTGGCCGGCCGGCTCCCGACGCAGGCGTCGCAGCTCTACGGCACCAACCTGGTCAACCTCATGAAGCTGCTCACGCCGGGCAAGGACGGCCAGCTCGTCCTCGACATGGAGGACGTCGTGCAGCGCACGATCACGGTCGTACGCGACCGCGAGGTGCTTTGGCCGCCACCGCCCGTGCAGGTCTCGGCCGCCCCGGCCGCCGTGGTCGACAAGCCCGCCATTGAGCCGAAGCCCGAGAAGCAGCCCATGTCGACGTCGCGCAAGCTGACGCTGATCGGCATCGGCGTCCTGGCGCTGTTCCTTGTCAACGCGTACGCCCCGGACCCGCTGCCGGAGCACTTCACCGTCCTGGTCCTGGCGATCGTCATCGGCTACTACGTCATCGGCAAGGTGCACCACGCGCTGCACACGCCACTGATGTCGGTGACGAACGCGATCTCCGGCATCATCGTCGTCGGCGCGATGCAGCAGATCGCCGTCGACGACGCCGCGATCCGTACGCTCTCGTTCGTCGCGATCCTGCTCGCCAGCATCAACGTCTTCGGCGGCTTCGCCGTGACCCGACGCATGCTCAGCATGTTCTCGAAAGGCTGATCGCGATGACTTCGCAAAGCGTTGCCACCGCGGCATATCTCGTCGCCGCGTTGCTGTTCATCCTCAGCCTCGCCGGCCTGTCCAAGCACGAGTCGTCCCGCCAAGGCGTCCTCTACGGCATCGTCGGCATGGCGATCGCCCTGGTCGCGACGTTCATCGTCGTGGCGGACGTGTCCGACTCACTCGGCATCATCCTGCTGCTCGTCGCGGTGGCGATCGGCGCCGTGATCGGCCTGTGGCGTGCCCGCATGGTCGAGATGACCGGCATGCCCGAGCTGATCGCGCTGCTGCACTCGTTCGTCGGTCTCGCCGCCGTCCTCGTCGGCTGGAACGGTCACCTCGAGGACAACCACCTCACCGGCTCGCTCGAGGACATCCACAACGCCGAGGTGTTCGTCGGCGTCTTCATCGGTGCTGTCACGTTCACCGGCTCGATCGTCGCGTTCCTCAAGCTGTCGGCCCGGATCAAGTCCAGCCCGCTGATGCTGCCGGGCAAGAACTACCTCAACATCGGCGCGCTCGTCGCCTTCGCGGCGCTGACGATCTGGTTCGTCGTCGACCCCAACCTCGCCCTGCTCATCGCGGTCACGATCGTCGCGCTCGCCCTCGGCTGGCACCTCGTGGCGTCGATCGGCGGCGGCGACATGCCGGTCGTCGTGTCGATGCTCAACTCGTACTCCGGCTGGGCGGCCGCGGCATCGGGCTTCCTGCTCAACAACAACGCGCTGATCGTCACCGGTGCGCTCGTCGGCTCCTCAGGTGCCTACCTGTCCTACATCATGTGCCAGGCGATGAACCGCTCGTTCATCTCCGTCATAGCCGGCGGTTTCGGCATGGAGGCCGCCGTCGCCGATGACACGGACTACGGCGACTACCGCGAGATCAACGCTGCCGACACCGCCGACCTGCTCAGGAACGCCAAGTCCGTCATCATCACTCCCGGCTACGGCATGGCAGTCGCGCAGGCGCAGTATCCGGTCGCCGACCTCGTCCGCAAGCTGCGCGACAAGGACGTCGACGTGCGCTTCGGCATCCACCCCGTCGCCGGCCGCCTCCCGGGGCACATGAACGTGCTGCTCGCCGAGGCCAAGGTGCCGTACGACATCGCGCTCGAGATGGACGAGATCAACGACGACTTCGACGGCACGACCGTCGTGCTGGTCATCGGCGCCAACGACACCGTCAACCCCGCCGCGACCGAGGACCCGTCCAGCCCGATCGCCGGCATGCCGGTGCTGAAGGTGTGGGAAGCCGACAACGTCGTCGTGTTCAAGCGGTCGATGGCCGCGGGCTACGCCGGGGTGCAGAACCCGCTGTTCTTCCGCGAGAACGCGCAGATGCTGTTCGGTGACGCCAAGGAACGCGTCGAGGACATCCTCCGGGAGCTGTGACCCTCCTCGTTGCCGTGACGCCTGAGAGCGCCATTCGTTAGGTATGTCGACCCGATCCTTTGGAGGACCAGTGGACAAGCCCGAGTACGACCGGCCGGACGACAAGGAAAGCGCGGGCAGCAAGGCCCTGATGTTCCTGGTCCTGGCGATCGTCGTCGTCGCAATCTTCTACTTCGGCATCTACCGCTGAGCCGAGAAGCCCGCTGATCGAGTTCGTCCGAGGAACGAGGACGAGTATCGAGATCAAGGGCCCCGTGAGACGAGCTGCTCGCGCGAGCAGTCAGCTCACGGGGTCTCGATACAGCTGGCGGCTTCGCCGCGCTCCACTCGACCTGTCGTGGTCGTTCGGGCGCTGAGCGCCCTCAGACCACTCCATATAAACGATCGCCCGCGTCGCCCAGGCCCGGGACGATGTAGCCGAGGTCGTTGAGCTTCTCGTCGAGCCCTGCCGTCACGAGCGTCACCGGGACGTTGATCGCGGCGAGCTCGGACTCCAGGCGCGCGATGCCCTCCGGGGCCGCGAGCAGCGTGATCGCCGTGATGTCGTCGGCACCGCGGTTGACGAGGAACTCGATCGCCGCCGCCAGCGTGCCACCGGTCGCGAGCATCGGGTCGAGCACGTAGCACTGACGCCCAGTCAGGTCGTCGGGCAGCCGCTCGGCGTACGTGACGGCCTCGAGCGTCTCTTCGTTGCGGACCATGCCGAGGAACCCGACCTCTGCGGTCGGCAGCAGCCGCTGCATGCCCTCGAGCATGCCGAGGCCTGCTCGCAGGATCGGCACGACGAGCGGCCGAGGGTCTGACAGGCGTACGCCCTTGGCGGCGGCGACCGGTGTGATGACGTCGACGGCCTCGACCCGGACGTCGCGCGTGGCTTCGTACGCGAGCAGCGTCACGAGCTCGTCGGCGAGCCGCCGGAACGTCGGCGAGTCGGTGCGTTCGTCGCGCAACACCGTCAGCTTGTGCGAGATCAACGGGTGGTCGGCGACGTGTACCTGCATGTCAGCAGACTAGCGGTGCCCATGGGGCGTCTGTCACCATCGCAAGAGAGCCCGTCCGACAGGAGGTGCACGCATGGCAGAAGATGATGTCGACTTCGCTGTTGCCGCCTACCGTGACGAGGGCGAGTGGCAAGTCGTCGAGCTCAACCCCTCCCTCGGCGAGGACGTCGAGGGACTCAGTCACGCGTTGGCGCGGTTCCCGTCCGACGTCGGCGTATTGGGTCTGGTGTCGATGAGCGACGACTTCTTCGTGATCCTGCGCCGTTCGGGCACCCAGGTACGCGCGATGCTGTCGGACATCACCGCCGTGACGGACTGGCCGCTCGCGGTCGGCGTGGCCGATCTGCTCGACCTGCCGAACCTCGATGACGACGACGAACCCCAGGCCGCCGGCGACCTCGAGATCCTGAGCGATCTCGGCATGCCGGCGCTGGACCTGGGCGTGCTGTGCGACGACGACGACCTCTACCCCGAGGACATCCTGCGCGATGTCGCGGATCGGCTTGGCTTCGGCGATGCCTTCGAGGCCGTCATCGGGTGACGTACGAACACGAGATGGAGCAGGCGTTGCTCCTCGCCGAGTCCGCCCTGGCCGACGACGACGTACCCGTCGGCGCCCTCGTCATCGATGCCGCGGGCGTGGTCATCGGCCGAGGGCGCAACACCCGCGAGCGCGACGGCGACCCGACGGGACACGCCGAGATCGTCGCGATCCGCGAGGCGGCCGCGGCCCGAGGCGAGTGGCGGCTCGAGGGCTGCACACTGGTCGTGACGCTGGAGCCGTGCACGATGTGCGCCGGCGCGATTGTGTCCGCCCGTCTTGAAAGACTGGTCTTCGGAGCGTTCGACGACAAGGCTGGAGCGGTGGGTTCGCTGTGGGACGTCGTCCGTGATCGACGGCTCAATCACCGGCCGGAGGTCGTCAGTGGGGTGCTCGCTGAGCAGTCCACCGCCATGCTCCAGCAGTTCTTCGGCCACCATCGGAAGGGCAGCACTGAAAGGGATGGGCAGCATTAGCTTCACGATCGACGAGATCAAGGTTCCGGACACGATCGGTGGCGCGGGATGGGAGGTCTTCGAGGAGTACGTGACCGTCCGCAACGCGGTCGAGACCCACACGATGGGGACCGACCTGCTGGCGATGTCGCTGCCCGACGTGTGGTCCGAATACCGCGACAATCCGCACCGCACCCGCCGCCACTTCGCCGTATGGCAGGACGGCGTGATCATCGGCCGGGGCATCGTCACGTTGCGGCCGCACCAGCCCGAGACCGGGGCACACCTGATGGCCGACATCCTCCCGGCCCATCGCCGGGCGGGGATCGGGTCGGCGTTGCTCCAGGTCGTCGAGAAGGTCGCGCTGGGCGCCGGCGCGCCGGTGCTCAAGGTCAACGTCCCCCACATGGCGACTGCAGGCGGCACCCGGGTGGCTTCGCCGACGCGCTTCGGTGACCTGTCGGCCGACGACGACGGCGTCCGGTTCCTCCGCGCCAACGGCTACGCGCTAGAGCAGATCAGTCGCATCAGCCTCCTCGACACCGCCGGTCTCGACGAGCGCATTCGCCCGTTGCGCGAGGCCGCAGCAGCGGCCGCAGGCGACGACTACCGGGTCGTCAGCTGGGTCGGACCCACCCCGGAGCGCTGGGGCCCTGACCTCGCCGAGCTGCGTACGCGGATGAGCACCGATGCCCCGTCGGCCGGGCTCGTGATGACGGTCGACGAGTGGGATGTCGAGCGGGTTCGTGAGCACGACGCCCGTATCGCCGAGAGTGGCCGCACGATCCTGACCTCGGCGGTCGAGCACGTGCCCTCCGGAACCCTGGCCGGCTTCTCCGAGCTCGTCCTGTCGGGTGGCAAGCCGATCGCCAACCAGGAGGACACGTTGGTGCTGCGGGACCATCGCGGTCACCGCCTCGGCACGCTGGTCAAGATCGCCGCCGCCGACCTGCTGCTCGAGCGCGCGCCCGGGATCGAGGCGATCGTGACCTGGAATGCCGAGGAGAACCGGCCGATACTCGACGTCAACGAGACCATGGGCTTTCGTGCCATCGGGTACGAAGGCGGCTGGCAGAAGCGGGTCTGAGGGAATAGCAGCTGTGGTAAACTAGTTGAACATTCAACAGGACCAAGGAATGGCCCTGGCGAAGGAGAAAACAGATGACCAGCATGCAGTTCGGACTCTTCACGGTTGGTGACGTCACACCCGACCCCGTCAACAACACGATCCAGACCGAGCACGAACGCATCAAGAACACGATCACGATCGCGAAGAAGGCCGAGGAGATCGGCCTCGACGTGTTCGCAACCGGCGAGCACCACAACCCGCCGTTCGTGCCGTCCTCGCCGACGACCACGCTGGCGTACATCGCCGCGCAGACCGAGAAGCTCATCCTCTCGACGTCGACGACGCTCATCACGACCAACGACCCGGTCAAGATCGCCGAGGACTACGCGACCCTGCAGCACCTCGCCGACGGCCGCATGGACCTCATGCTGGGTCGCGGCAACACCGCGCCGGTCTACCCGTGGTTCGGCTATGACGGCAGCAAGGCCGTCGAGCTGACGATCGAGCACTACCAGCTGCTGCGCCGGCTGTGGGACGAGGAGATCGTCGACTGGGAGGGCCAGTTCCGCACCCCGTTGCAGGGCTTCACGGCGACCCCGCGCCCGCTCGACGGCGTGCCGCCGTTCGTGTGGCACGGCAGCATCCGTACGCCTGAGGTCGCCGAGCTCGCCGCGTTCTACGGCGACGGCTACTTCGCCAACAACATCTTCTGGCCCAAGGAGCACTACATCCGGCTGATCAACTTCTACCGGCAGCGCTACCAGCACTACGGCCACGGCGAGCCCGAGCAGGCGATCGTCGGTCTCGGTGGACAGTTCTTCATCCGCAAGAACAGCCAGGACGCGATCAAGGAGTTCCGGCCCTACTTCGACAATGCGCCGGTGTACGGTCACGGGCCGTCGCTCGAGGACTTCACCGCGCAGACGCCGCTCACGGTGGGCAGCCCGCAGGAGTTCGTCGAGAAGACGCTGACGTTCGCGGACTACTTCGGCGACTACCAGCGCCAGCTGTTCCTCGTCGACCACGCCGGTCTCCCGGTCAAGATCGTGCTGGAGCAGCTCGACCTGCTCGGTGAGGTGCTGCCGACCCTGCGTGCCGAGTTCGACGCGCGCCGGCCGGCGAACGTACCGGATGCTCCGACGCACGCGGCTCGGGTCGCGGCCCGGAATGCCGCGGAGTCGGCGGCTGTTGAGTCCACTGAAGAGGTGAACGCATGACGAAGATCGTGGCAATCTCAGCCGGTCTGAGCGACCCGTCGACGACGCGTATGCTCGCGGACCGGCTGGTCGAGTCCGTGGAGAGGCAGTCCGGCGACGTGTCGGTGGAGGTCGTGTCCCTGCGCGAGCTCGCGCACGAGATCACCGATGCGACGCTGACCGGCTTCGCGCCGCCGCGGCTGCAGGACGCGATCCACAAGATCGTCGCGGCCGACGGCCTGATCGCGGTCACGCCGATCTTCAAGGCGTCCTACCCGGGGCTGTTCAAGTCGTTCATCGACGTTCTCGAGGCGGACGCGCTGATCGGCAAGCCGGTGCTGCTCGCGGCGACCGGCGGCACCGCGCGTCACTCGCTCGCGATCGACCACGCGCTGCGGCCGCTGTTCGCGTACCTCCAGGCGCTCGTCGTGCCGACCGGCGTGTTCGCGTCGCCCTATGACTGGGGCACTGATGGCACGAACGCGCTTGGCCAGCGCGTCGACCGGGCCGCGGGTGAGCTCGTCAGCCTGCTCAAGGGTGCCGGCACCGGCCGCGCCCGTACGGACGACATCGACCTGTTCAGCGACACCTTCCTGTCGATCTCCCAGCCCCGCTGACCCCGGGTGGTTGGTGGTTTCGAGGCTCCGCTTCGCTCCGCACCTCAACCACCGGAGGTCACGCTGGTTGAGGTGCGAAGGCCGCCCGCGGCCGTAGCCTCGAAACCAGCTGAAACGTCAGATCAGAGCGCCGTCGACCACCAGGTCGGCGGCGCTTCGTCGTGCCATGATGCGCCGGGCGTTCGCCTCGTCGACGTCCGCGACCCAGATCGCGGCCTCCGCCTCGGGCTTGCCGAACTCGACGTGCCGGCGCACCAGGCGGCCAAGGCGTACCTCGTCGTCGATGTCGATGAACCACACCTCATCGAGCGCGGCGCGCACCTCGGGCCACGCCGACTCGTCGTCGAGCAGGTAGTTGCCCTCGGTCACCACGATCCGGTCCTGCGGACGTACGGTGATGGCGCCCGCGATCGGCTGCTCCAGGGTGCGCTCGAAGTCGGGCGCGAGCACGTCGTGCTCCAGCTCCGTGCGCAGCCGCCGGAGCAACGCGAGATAGCCGTGGACGTCGAAGGTCTCAATCGCCCCCTTGCGATCGAGGAGGCCGCGTTCGATGAGCGCAGCATCCGCGAGGTGGAAGCCGTCCATCGGCACGTGCGCGACCCCGACTCCGTCGCCGCGCAGGCGTTCGACGAGGGCGGCGGCGAGCGTGGTCTTGCCGGCGCCGGGCGCACCGGTGATGCCGAGGAGGACCCGATGGTCGTCACGCACCAGGCGCAGGGCGCGGGCGGTGAGCTCGTCGAGCAGGTCTGGGTCCATCAATCGGTCTCGCGTAAGAACTCGGCCGCCCAGCGGCTAATAGCCGGATCGGTGTCGCGGGTGATGCGCTCGATCGAACGCGTCACCAGACCGGAGCCGAAGTCCTCGATCTCGGCGCGCGCAAGCGGCCACGGTGGACGGTCGACCTCGTCGCCGGCGCCGTCGTCGCGGGCGAGTGCGATCACGAACAGCGTCCCGCCGGGTGCGACGAGGCTCCGAACACCCGCGATCGCGGTCGGGCGTATGTCGGCGGGGAGCCCTTGCACGTTCATGCTCTCGACCACGAGGTCGAACGCGCCGATCCACTCCTCCGGCAGGGCCAACAGGTCGCCGACCCGGTAGTCCACCGGCGAATCGGGGTGCCGCTCGCGGGCTGCGTCGATCACGGTCGGCGCGATGTCGAAGCCGAGCGTGCGATATCCGTGCCTGGCGATCAGCTCGGCATCCCGCCCGTAGCTGCAGCCCACCACTGCCGCAGATCGACCGTGACCATCGGCTGCGTGAGACTCCACCCACTGCTCGAGCAACTCAGAAGGGGCGTCGCGGTCCCACGGGACGGTGGCCCGTCCCTCGGCAGCCTCGACGTACAGCTCCTCGAACCACGCCGTAGGGTCATCCCCTGCGGCTCGGCCGCGCGCGTGGGAGTCGGGATCGTCGGTGGTCATCGGGCACCGTCAGCCGTCGCGTCGAGGACGCGCAGGATGTTGTCGCCCATGAGCTTGGCGAGGTCAAGGCTGGACCAGCCGCGCTCGGCGAGGCGGTCGAGCAGCACGGCGTGGCCGGTGACGTCGCCCATCCCTTCGGGGAACGCCGCGACGCCGTCGTAGTCGCTGCCGAGGCCGATGTGGTCGACGCCGGCGACCTCACGGGCGTGCTCGACGTGGGCGACGACGTCATCGACGGTCGTACGTGGTTCCGGCGCCGAGCGATCACCGAAGGACCAGTCGGCCGAGTCCTGGTTCACGAAGTACGGCACGTACGCGACCATGACGACGCCACCGTTGCCGGTGAGTTGTTCGAGCACGTCGTCGGGGACGTTCCGCGGATGGTCGGTGACCGCCCGGCACGATGAGTGGCTGAAGATCACCGGCGAGGTCGTCACGTCGAGCGCGTCACGCATCGTCGTCGCAGCGACGTGGGACAGGTCGACCAGCATGCCGAGCCGGTTCATCTCCGCGACCACCTCGCGGCCGAAGTCGGTCAGCCCGCCGTGCACTGCATCGTCGGTGGCCGAGTCGGCCCACGGCGTGTTGTCGTTGTGGGTCAGCGTCATGTAGCGCACACCGAGCCGGGCGAAGTCACGCAGCACCGCGAGCGACCCGTTGATGCTGTGCCCGCCCTCGGCGCCGAGCAGCGAGGCGATCCGTCCGCTCCGCCAGGCCCGCCGCACGTCGTCACCGCTCCAGGCGTACGACAGCGACTCGGGATAGCGCGCGATCAGGCGGTGGACGAAGTCGATCTGCTCCAGCGTGTACGTCACGGCTTCGGCGCCTTGCTGCTCGCACGGCGCGTAGACCGACCAGAACTGTGCGCCCACGCCGCCGCTGCGGAGGCGTGGGAGGTCGGTCTGGAAGACGCCGGCCAGGTCACCGTCGATGCCCTCGACCGAGTACGCCCGATTGTCCCGGGCCTCCCACGCGAGGTCGTTGTGACCGTCGACGAGGGGCGCCAGGCTGAGGGCCTCGATCGCCGCCGGCTGCCCGACGAGGACCGAGGAATGGTCAATCACGGTAGAGGCCGAGCTTCGATGCGAGCCGCTGGCGCTCGGCGAACCGGCGGTTGGCGCCCTTGGCGCTGGCGGTCGCCAGCGTCGCCAGGAGATCGATGACCAGCGCCACGACGGGCGGCGACACCTCAGGCGTCTCTGGGTGCATGCTCAGCTCGTCGTCGACGTGTGCGTAGCCGGCGGTGTCGTCGGGACCGATGACGATCACCTCGGTCGCCCGTGCGGCGAGCGGGTTGGTGTCGGAGTCGGTGATCAGCACGAGCGAGCCGCCGGCGTCGACGAACGGCAGCGCGGTGTCGATCGTGTAGCTGCGGAATCGCCGGAACGACAGCACGATCATGACGTCGCTCGCGCGTACGTCCGAGAGGATGTCGAGCGGCCGCACGATCGTGCCGTCGACCAGCGTCACCTGCGCCAGCGAGTTGCTGAGCTTGGCTGCGAGCAGCGAGGCGTACGTGAACGAGGTGGCCGAGCCGAGCACGAACCGGCGGCGCGCCCCGGTGATGCGGGCCGCGGCCGCTTCGATCATGGGATCGGTCAGCGCCCACTCGAGGCCTGCCTCGAACTCCTCGCGGTGCGCGTCGATCAACCGCGACTTGAGGATCGTGGCCGAGCGAGGCGCTCGGCTGCTGTCGGGTCGTACGGTCATCGGTCCATCCTTCCCGCAGAATACGAATCACAACCTACACACCAGGACTGCGCGGCGGGATCGAACCGGGAGAGGTTCGACGGAGGTGATGCGTGGTAGCCGACTGATGTGTCACGCAAGACTGCCCGTCTCCTCGCTACGGTGTGACCCGTGGACCTGCCGCCGCTGTTCCGAGACGTCGAATGGTCGGTGTGCGTCCGCGATGCCGGTACGTCCGAGGTCCTGGCGGCCATCGAGCCCGACGTGGTGCTGCGCACTGCAAGCGTCGGCAAACTGTTCCTGCTGATCGAGATCGCGCGACAGGCTGAGGCGGGTGATCTCGACCTCGGCGAGGAGCTCGTTCGTACGGAGGACGATGCGGTCGCCGACTCGGGGCTGTGGCATCTGATGCATCGCGACTCGTTCACGATCGGGGACCTCTGCTGGCTGGTCGGCGGGTTCAGCGACAACCTCGCCACCAACGTCCTCGTCCGTCGCATCGGCATCAAGGCGGTCACCGCCACCTCCACGTCGCTCGGCTTCGAGCACTCGGCTCTGCTCGACCGGGTCCGTGACGACCGCGGGCTCGACGACCCATGGGCCCTCTCGAAAGCGAACGCCGACGAGCTGTCCGACCTCATGGTGCGCCTGCATCGCGGCGAGATCGTCTCGGCGCAGGTCAGCGCCCGCGTGCTGCGCTGGGTCGCGGCCAACGCCGACCTGTCGATGGTCGCCTCCGCGTTCGGCCTCGACCCGCTGGCGCACACCGAACCCGATCGCGGCATCACGCTGATCAACAAGACTGGAACCATCAGCACCGTACGCGCCGACGTAGGCGTCGTCGCCGGCCCCGATGCCGAGGTGGCGTACGCCGTCCTGGCCAGCTGGCCCGACGACGCAGACCGCGACCCGCGTGAACGAGTCCTCGCCGACATCGCAGGGATCGGCGCCGCGATCCGCACCCACATCGGAGGGTGAGGGCGGATTCGGCCAGCGCCCGGGCTTCCGGTAACCTCGTCCGCGGTGGCGTG
This sequence comes from Aeromicrobium sp. P2_G6, assembly GCF_056403535.1. Lineage (NCBI taxonomy): Bacteria > Bacillati > Actinomycetota > Actinomycetes > Propionibacteriales > Nocardioidaceae > Aeromicrobium > Aeromicrobium sp. P2_G6. Next base: position 1,122,696 of record NZ_JBFUFH010000001.1, read on the forward strand.
TCCGAGCGGCCGAAGGTGCATCACTCGAAATGATGTGTAGGTTCATCCCTACCGTGGGTTCAAATCCCACCGCCACCGCACGATGAAGACCCCCGATTTTCACTGGAATCCCAGTAATATCGGGGGTTTTCACTTTGTCACAATGTCCGTTTTGGGCACATTTTGGGCACACTTTTTTGACGATGTGGATGAGATCACTGCTGAATCGTGATCTGCGATCGCCGCAGAGAGCCTTCTTTAGCCCGACTCGCCGTGGCGAGTATGCGGCGAGAGGGAGTCGTTAGTCGCATGATATTTGTCGGTCGGGCGGCAGGCGTTCTGCGACCCAACTTTGGACGACTGCGGCCATGCGACGGGGATTCAGTAGGTCTCATCAGTGGAGACGCCTTGATTTACGGCCCACCTCGCGAGGTCATGACGGTCGACTTCCCAACGCCGAGTGAAGATTGTTCCGTCGACGCCAATCAGATCGGGCTCAGCGACGCCGAACCACTGGAGCAAGGTCGAAGCAACGTAGTGGGCGATCGCGAAACGGCCTTGCTGGTCACTCGCCTGCCCCAAATCTGCTGCGACCTCGGACTTAGGCTGCGACCGAAGCGTTCGTGTTCGAGGAACCTGGTCGCCCCTTCGCCGGTCCGTCAATGACAATCCGTCATACCAGTCGTTAGCACCTGTTCCGCTTGCATCGTGAATCCCAGTCACGAGCGTTGCCACGCCCCAAGCTCCGGAACGGTGCACCACCCATCGGAGCGTCTGATCCACGAGCAGGATCAGGTCCTGAACCAGTAGGTATTCGCTGACGTCTGCTCCTGCGGGCGCATGGTCCGCTAGAAATGCGGCAGCGAAGACAGTGCCGTCCGCATGCAATTCAAGATAAGCCCCGTTGGGGACCGTCTCGTCCGTTCGCGTTGTCGTAGCCGCCTGAGTGAACGACACCCCGCCTGGCACTGGGATACCAGCGCCGTGCGTCGGAAGGTATCGACCGGACGGAAGCGCTAAAGCGCCAAGTCGTTGCCAGGCCTCGATCTCCTTGATCACATCTTGACGCAGGGCTGTGTCGACTCTTAGTTCTGGGATCGCGGATACGAAAACCCAATAACCGCCTCGACGTGCGAGAGCCTCCTGCCCTCTAGCTAAGAGCGATGTGGTCAGAGACTCAGCGGCCGCACGCCCGTCGACACGCCGTCTGTACGACTCAGCAACCTCTGATTCGGAGAGCCAGACAGTGTCTGCGCCATTTCGCACCGGGTAATACAAGGGTCTCCTAGAGTCTCCAGGATGACCCGTGATCGCGTGCGGCGCACGGAAGCTCGGAGGAACCACTACCGCCATGTAAAACCCGCCTTCTTCCGCGGGAATCATGAAGCATTCGATCAACGCCGTTGGCGCTTGGTTGGTGGCCAAAACTTGCCGGAGTCGCTGTTCTTGTGATTCGAAGCTTCCATCGGAAATCGCCGCAAGGCCAGTCGCGACCCCGTCGCTTTCTCGTACTCCGAACAGCAGCAATCCCCCACGGTGATTAGCGAAAGCCGCAACGTCTTTAGCGAACTCTTGACTCGCGGACCACCGTCCTTCCTGGCTATTCCCAGAAGCCGGCACTCTGCTCTTGAAGTCGAGTTGCTCGCCTTCCAACGCTCCACTGGTGATCATCCGTTGCAGTGCTGCTTCCGTCAGACCAACCTCATCCAATGGCCCACCCACTAGAGACTCAAGTTCTACGGACCGCCATTTGGCCACTTGAATTCCCCGCATTCGATTGCCCAAGGTCGGGACTTAAATTTCTCGTCCATTTGATCGGCAGAGGTTCACCTCTCGAGCTGTTGTGCAACTGATCATCTCACCGTCCTGACCCTTCCCAGGGTCAAGACAATCGCTCGTCACTCTGCGGAGCCGGGGCCGCCTGAAGTCCCGGTCTCGAATGTGAGTTCACCGTCGCCGGCGGACGAGAAGTAGATACGCCTGGCCTGTTCTGTCAATTTGAACTCAGGACGGCCGCGGACCTCGTCACGATCAACAAGACTTTGCTCACCTAGACGCTTGGCTCGTTTGCCGACTAGTTGGTACGAGACATCCATCTCGCCCGCAATTGTGGCGGCATACTGGGGTTCGGAATCCGACTTGAGGGCCTGCAGAATGCCTAGTTCAGTCGCCGGCAGCAGTTGCTCCTCATTGACCTCCCGAATCAGGTCCTCGTATTTCTTCGAGATGTTGGTGACTGTGCAAATCCCCGAGATGCATTCCGGGCAGTGCATGCTGAATCGCTTGAGCGCAGGAAGATCCTCCGCTTCGAAGACGTGTCCGCAGGTATCACACTTAATCTCTTGGTTGTTTGCGATGTAGTCCTGAAGTATCGGGTTGTAGTCGAAGACTCGCTCGACTAGATACAACCTCAGGTCCCGGTTGTCCGAAGGTCGACCGAAGGCGATCGAGTATTTCGCACACAATCCGTAGTTAAGCGCGTACACGGAGACGCGCTGGCCGTCCCGATTGCTCATTGAGTAGTACTTGGTCAAGAAGAAGTTCAGTTCAAGCGTGGACAGTATGGAGTCAAAGTTCGGATTGACGATGAAGTGGCTGGTCGGATGTTGGCCATCGATCCGGCGGAATGCACTGGCCGCGTCCTTAGCTCGGAGCGTGCGTGCCCGGTTCACAAGGGACTCCAGAAGTTCTTTGAGGCTGAAGATGGTCGACTTCTCGTCGAATGTCTCGTACAGGAACTTTCCCATCGAGAAGTAGGGCTCCAACTTTTCTTCGTAGTACCTCTTGGCCGCGTCGCGGACGCTGGTCACGTTTATGGCTTCGCCGTAGAGAAGTCGACTTTCATAAGTGAAGAACAATATGTATCCGAGCGTGCGTGGATTGCCCATCGACGCGTGAAAAAGAGCTGCCCAAACTGAGGCAGCGTTTCGCGGGTCGATGTAGTCGTGGACGTCCAGTTCGAAGTGTTCTAGGCGTTTTGTCACGAGCCGCCGGACGAAGTCGATCGCTTTGTCTTCCATCTCGCCCATTGACCCAGTGCCGTAGAGGGTGTGGAGGTCGAGGCTCACCTCGTCGATCTTTGACTTGTCGAGGTCTCCGTAGTAAATCCTGCCTGGGTAAGCAGCGATCTTGAACTTGACCAGCTCGTCGGACCAGTTGTTCAGCGGCGCAACCAGCACGTTGACGACGCTTTCCATCGCGGGCCGGGGAAGCTCCGAAAAGTCATCCAAGAAAATGAACAAGTGCTTCACGCCAGCGGGCTCTAAGAGTTCTTTCAACGCTGAGATTAGGCGCCGGAGGTCGAACGTCCGCATGAGGACGTCGGAGTAAGTCTCCTCGGTTTCTGCGACCTTCCTGTCCCGGTGCTCGGCTCCTAGATTTCCACTAGGACCGGAGGAATCGATCTTCAATCCTGCTTTCAGACCGTCGTCGGTTTCATCACGATGCATCGAGCGCGACACTGGCTGGCGTAGACCCTGAACGTTCACGAATTGAGGAGTCTCAAGGCTCGCGATGAAGTCGTCCAATGACCTGTTCAGATCGTCGAAGGAGCCGGTGAACGCCTCGCGGACCCGCTTTTTCCATGAGCCACGCAGAGTCTTTTTAATGTCATCTCGGACGCCGGCGACGACAGCCCTAAGGAAGGACGTCATAAGGAGGAGTTCCCCGAGAGTCGATTCAGGAAGCGCGGATGGGTTCTTCGCGAGGTTCTTTGCGACCGCAGGATCAACTTGGGACGACTCGTAGACAGTCTTGATGTCAATGTAGGTGGACAGTGCGCCACGGTCTTTTGCGAGGCTCTTCTGTGCACGCAAGAACACCGTCGACTTACCCGTTCCTCTCCGTCCGATGAGGAACGTGGTGTTGGGCCGGCACAACAAGTTGTGGACGTGGTCGTTGGGCAGGGGATCCACGTACAGTTCTTCGATTAAGTCCTCGCCTTGCGGACTCTCCAGTTCCGCCCTTCGGTACAACTTGAGCAGTTGAATTGCCTCCGAAAGGCGCTGAAGTTCATCACTGCTATCGACCATAGGCCCTCAGTTCGGTGCATCGCTGGCTCACGTTCAGCGCTGATCGCGCCATTGAGCAGGTTCTCACGGTTGCATCATTTGTGGTCGGACATTTCCGGTACGCGCCTCGGCTCGGTCCCGGACATTGGGGCTTTGCCGACGCGCAGGACTGTGCCCCGCGTGGGGCCCAGGCGGCTCCTTGCGCAATTTGACGCCAGCAGCGCATTCAGATTCGCGACGATGTGCCAATCGCACTCAACGAATGTATGTCCGAAGGACATCGGTCGGACTAGCGCCGAAGTTGTCTAGCGCGCGGACTTCGAAGCCCAAACCAGTGAAGAACGCCGTTCTCGCCGCAGGATCTGATGAGAGGTCAAGTGATCCGCCGATGAACGTGCACTGGGACGCGAAAGCCGCGTCCGCGTAAGCCTTGATCAAGGCTCGCCCCACTCCTGCATATCTTCCAGACTCCCGCACGTGAATTCTCTCGAGAAACGCATGAGGCGCCGGAGGCAGCTCGAATGAATCAAACGAATTGCCACTGCTGAAGTCTGAATCGAATGATCCGGTGAGAACTCCCTCGATTCCGTCCCCGCGTGAGGCGATGAAGATGGTGTAGGGACTTTGTCTACGCCGATAGAGGTACAGAAGGTTCTGAGGGAAATCTCTTGAATCTTCCAGCATCTGGCACAGTGCTGACCGCTGATTCTCCTGCATGACTGCGACTCGAACCGATTCCATCTGCTGAGTGGATCACACCCTATGTAAGGTCCACACCGGAATGGGTTGTGAAACAGCTTCAGGCTCCGCTGGTGTGAGGCACCCCAAGCTCGCGGACTGCCGCTTCGTTCATCGCGATGGCCACCGCGTCGAGGTCGTCTTCGAAGAGGTCGGCGTAGACGTCGAGGGTCATGGCGGCGGACTTGTGGCCGAGCATGCGTTGGACCGCCTTGGCGTTCGCGCCTGACGAGATCGCCAACGACGCGGCGGTGTGGCGTAGGTCGTGGGGCGTGACGCGGGGGATCCCGGCTCGTCGTACGGCGCCGGCGAACCAGCCGCCGGACGAGCCGTCGGTCCGGGTGCGTCGTCGGAGCTCGCCGTCGGGTCCGGGGAAGAGCAGGGCGTCCGGCGGCTTGCCGGCGCACGCCTTCTCGAAGAGCGGGTCGAGCATCTGGATGTATGGCACCGAGCGACGTTCGTGATTCTTCGGCGTGCCGATGTGGATCTCGGTGCCGACCTCGACGGCGTTGCGTTCGATCGAGAGGCGGCGCCGGGAGGTGTCGACGTCGCGCACGCGGAGCGCGATCATCTCGCCCCAACGGATGCCCGTGTACGCGAGGACCAGGACGACACCGGCAGCGTCGCCAGCCTCGCGGGCAAGGCGGTCGACCTGTTGGTGGTTGAGGTAGACGCGGCCGCGCATGACCTTGCGCTTGGTCTTCACGCCCTTGGCCGGGTTGGCGATGATGCGGCGGTCATCGACGGCGTCGTCGAGGATGGATGACAGGACCCCGAAGGCGCGCTTGACAGTCGTGGCGGACCGGTCGGCACCGAGCGCAGCGACCCAGTCCTGGATGGTCGTCCGACTGATGTCGCTGACCCTTACGTCACGCCAGCGCGGCTCGACATGGACGCGCCACCCGATCTCGAGCGCCAGCAGGGAGGACGGCTTGAGGTGTGCGCTCTGGCGGACCAGCCAGCCCGGTCCAAGCTCCCCGACTGTGGCCTGTCCGGCTTGGTGCGAGACGTACTCGCCGCGATACTTCTGGACCTCGACGGAGGCCGCGAACTGCTCGGCGTCGCGCTTGGTCCTGAAGCCACGCTTCTTGGTCTGCTTGTGCTCGGGCGTGCGGTAGCGAACTTGATACCGCTTGCCGCCGGACGTCTCGTACGACTCGATGGTCGCCACAGTGAATCACGTCCCTTCTACACTCCGGGCATACCGCGGCCGTCCTCATCGGGACCCGAGACAACGGCCGAACTGTGGACAACGGCGATGACCCTGGTCCCTGTGGATCACCGCCTGCGCGTTACGTACGAGCGCGTCGCTGCTCGTCGAGCCAGGTCCGTACGTCCGACAGCGAGTACCGCACCCGCGTGCCGACCTTCACGTACTCCGGCCCGGTGCCGAGGTAGCGCATCTGGGCCAGCTGCCCTGTTGTCACCGAGAGCAGCTCGGCGAGATCCTCTGGTGCGACGAGGCGCTCCATCACCTGATCAGTCATTTGCTTCCTCCGTATCCGTTGGCATCACACCCACCTAAGGCCGCGGTGGCGCGCTCGAAGGGCCAGGGAACGTTCAAGATTCGGGGGAACGTTGGGGAACGTTGAGGGGGAACGTGGGGGCTTGCGTGGGGGAACATTGCTCGAACCCACGTGGTCAGGGTGCTTCCCAGGCATGCCAGCCCGTGGAAAGAAGGTGCCTTCGTACTCGCCGGCATTTCGTCAGGAAATCCGGGAGTGCACTAGGTGTGTGACGAAATTTGAGCGCGGTGTCCTCTCGGGCTAGAACTCTCGGCCTTGTGGAGTCATGAGCGATGGCAACGGGTCGAAGGAGCCGAGCAAGCCTCGGCTGTGTGAGCGGTGCGGGAAGCGTATGCCGCCGCAGAAGCGTGGGCGGCCTCGTCGCTGGTGCTCGCAACAGTGTCGGCAGTCGGCGTACGAAGAGCGCCACGGTCTGGAGAGCTGGAAGGACAAGCAACCGAAGGTCAACAACCTTTCGGACGTTGTCGAGGCGATGTCCGAGCGCGGCGCAGGTCGAGATGCTTCGCGCCAGCGGTCTTCGCGTGATCGTCGCCGCGCCCACACAACAGACGATTGCCTGAACGTCGTCGGCCAGGACCTGCAGTTGATGGCCCTGATCGTCGACCAGGTGATCGACATAACGCGCAGGTATGGAGCGATCAACACCTTCGAGGGACGAATGCTCGCCGAACGAGTTGCTGAGCTGGTCAACGCCGTTCTGGAGCAGACCGCGAGAGTTGTGCCGGTTGATGAGTGTCCCTGGATCAACCCACCGACGCCGCGTGGCTGAGCCGAGAAGTTCCGCAGGTAGGGATCTCATGGACTCGACAAACCTAGCGACCTGATTGCGGTCCCGGGCGCGAAGCAGCGGCCGAGTGCCAACCCATCCACGCGAGTGCTCGACCGCGTGGCTCTCCCGGAGTGTCATTTGTCCGAAGCACACTGAAGGGGTGTCTAGACCTGGGCGGCCAACCATCGAGTTTCAGTTGATCTCCTGCACGTGCGGAGTTGAACGAGTGCGCGGCGTCGCTTGCCCTGACTGCGGCTCGAGACCGGATGCTCGCGAGGTTGACCTTTGCTGGTTGGCCTGATCAGCGAGAAATTCATCGAGCTTGCGGAACGACTGAAGCCAGAACTCACGCAGCACCCGCGCCATTGGGCCCGGGCAGGGGCCCTCCCGCACTTCCAGTCGGGTGCCATCGCCTTCGTCGACGAACTCGATGCTGAGGCTCACATGGTCGATTCCATCGCCGTTGAAGTAGCTCGTGAGGTTCTCTTCACTCTGGAGTCTGTGGTTCTCGATCACGTCTGTAAAGGTGCCGTCGATGGACCAGTCCATCGCACCGCTATAGGTCGCGATTGTCAGTCGTCGATGGCCGCTGGCTCTGGCATCAATCGAGACGGTGCCGGGCACGACCCACGCGCCGTCCGGCGAGAACCAGGCGCTCAGCTCGCGCTCATCGACGAACGCGCGGTAGACGCGCTCGCGCGGGGCGTTGAGGTGTCGGTGGATGTCGACCACCAGCTGCACGTCCATCAGGCCCCACTCCTGCCCCGATTCGTGGCGTCAACGATACGCCCGCGTGGGGTGTCGAGTGTCGGTCGGACGCCAGGAACTGCGAGAGAGGCTCCGTGTCGTCGTCAGCGACGTTTGATTTCGACGATCCCGGTCTGGCCGCTCGCCATGGAATATGTGCTCGCCAGACGTCGAATCATCCGCGGCTACTAGAGACTTTTCGGCAGCTGTGTTGGCGTCGTTTGCTCGGCGAGATGTATGCGGGTGGTCCCGGACGGGATCACTCACATGCCCGATGAGCTCCGGATTCCCGACACGATCGACGGACGTTTCTGGCCAGTGGGATCGCCCGGCTTGTCAACACGGTGGTGCCGGGGCGATCAACACACACCTGAAGAAAGGCGGCCAACGTGAAGCGCTGAGCCACTATGACCAGGCCGAGTCGCCATCAGGGAGGACGACAAAGCGGCGGATCGCCGAAGGGTCGAGGAAGTTCTCCTCATCTGCCAGGACCTGTGCCCGGACGGCCGGTTCGGCGCTTCGGTCGCGGAAGGTCTCAAAAGCCTCCCAGCTGTCGAAGAACACTTCGGAGATCGAGTCGAACCGGCCGTTTGCTTCATTGCTGGAGGACGCCGGGGCCAGTCCTTGCCGAGTCTCGGCAAGGTGAGTGCGCTCGAGGTCGACATAGTTGCGCCGGTAGGTGCCCAACGTCGGAAACAGGCTTCGTGCCAATGGGGCGTGAACATTTTCGTAGTAGTCCCGGTAGTCCTCGAGAGACACTCCCTGCTTGCGGCTGTTGAAGACCAAGATTTTGATCATTCGCGCTCCTCCTAGATTGGCTGAACCCACGCTCCATTTTGAACATATTGACGTAAGCGTTAACTATTAGACATACTTGCGCCCAAGTCAATGTTCTGACGGGTTAACGAGCTTGTCAGGCGATCGCGGACGAGGATTCTTTCCATAGGCCCCTAGTCGTGGGAGACGTTGATCAACCAATTCCTCCTTGGATTCGGATGCCCGAGAAACTGATCGGGTCGACGAAAAGGAGTGAGCGGAATTCGAGATTGACGGCGCACGTAGCAGACGTGATACTGAATGTAGTGTTGATAATTTGACACCGTTGCGAAACTGAAGAGACGAAAGGCATCGCGATGCGGACCTGGCAAGTTGGCAAGATCAAGGTCACCGAAGTCCATGAGCTGCAGATCGAGGCCGGCCTCCTCGACGGGCTCATCGCGCAAGCGACGCCGGAGGTGGTTCTCGGGATCGATTGGATGTCGGACTACGCCAACGATGCTGGCCAGACGTTGTGGGACATCCACTCGTACGTCGTGGACACCGGGGATCACAGAATCTTGATCGATGCAGGCTGCGGCAACGACAAGAACTACCCCATGCAGCCGGTGTGGACTGGACTGAACACAGCGTTTCTCGGGCGCCTTGAGGAGGCAGGCTACAGTCGCGACGACATTGACATCGTGCTCTGTACCCATCTTCACCTCGATCACGTCGGGTGGTTTGCCATGAAGGACGCCGATGGCGATTGGGTGCCGACCTTTCCGAACGCGCGACTCATGCTGGTGCGCGAGGAGTACGAGGCCCATCTCAACCAGTTGACCCCCACGACCGAGGCGGCGGCGCCGGCCGACGAGGGTTCTGATGATGAAGACGTCGACCTGATTGCACGAGCCTTCCTGGCCGACGAGTCGGCGTTGGCGACACAGACGAAGCTGATCCAAGAGGAGTCGATCCAACCGGTCATCGACGCCGGCCTGCTTGAGCTTGTGCCGACCAACGGTCACATCGTGGATGGCGTTCGTTATGAATCAACGCCCGGCCACACCTCGGCCCACCACAGCGTGCGGCTGGAATCAGACGGAGTCTCAGCGTTCGTCACGGGCGACTTCATCCATCACCCCATGCAGATTGCCCGCCCCGACTGGAGCTCGACCGGTGACTTCGACGGCGATGCGTCGGCTCGCAACCGTCGAGCTTTCCTCGAGTCGAGCGCTGGCACTGACCTGCTGGTGTTGGGCACTCATTTCACCGGCCCGGGTGCGGGCTACATCGTTCAGGACGGCGATGGATTCCGCCTCACTCAAACCAGGCCTGAATAGCGGGAGCAAACGAGACGGTTGCGGGCGTGACGCCAAGAGTCGCGGGAGCATCGAGAGATGTCATACGGGGAGCAGAGCGCGACCGACAACCAGTCTGCTGTGCCCCTGTCGCATCGTTTGCTCGAAGTGATCCAAAGGCGACTGTTCGACCTTGACCCGAGCGTCAAGGCTGCAAGCCTCGAATTCGCCAGCGCCTGCCAGTCTGACCTGGACCTGGACCTGGACCTGAAGCGGCTGCGGGTCGCCGTCGACTTTGCGTTGACTGGGGCCCACTGGGAACCGTCTGAATCTCTGAGTGGGGAATCCGTGTGCATGACGTGCGGTCAGGAGCGGCCGTGTGCCACCGTGCGGTCGTTGGCCGCGAAGTATCGCGTGATCTAACGCGCGATCCAATCGCGCATCGACAGATCAAACGGTGAAGCCGCCGTCGACGTTCCAGTTCGCGCCGGTGATGTAACCAGATTCGCTGCTGGCCAGGAAGCTGACAACCGCGGCCACGTCGTCTGTGTGTCCGTATTTGCCCAGCGCCATGATCGCTCGCGACACGTCGGCGTGATCGCCCGCCGCTGGGTTGGCGTCGGTATCCACTGGTCCGGGCTGGACGTTGTTCACCGTAATTCCGCGGGGTCCGAGCTCCCGTGCCAGACCCCTGGTGAATGACGCCACGGCACCCTTCGTCATCGCGTACGCCGCGAGCCCGGGACCCTGGACGCGATCGGCATTGATGCTGCCGATGTTGATGATGCGCGAACCGCTATCCAGATGTACGACAGCGCTGCGGGCAAACATGTAGGTGCCGACGATGTTGATGGCCATCATCCGGTCGAACACCTCTTGCGGGAGAGTTTCGATGGGCGCCATGTGACCGATACCGGCGTTGTTGACGAGGATGTCGAGACCGCCGAGAAAGCTCACGGCCTGCTGAACCGAAGAGTCGATCGCAGCCGGATCGGCGCTGTCAGCCTGGATTGCCGAAGCGGCGGCACCTCCCTCGGTCACCTCATTGAGGAGTTTCTCCGCTTCCACGGATGACGCGTTGTAGGTAAAGGCCACGGACGCACCATCGGCAGCGAGTCGCCGCACAATTGCCGCACCAATCCCGCGCGAAGCGCCAGTGACGAGGGCTCGCCGGCCCTCCAGGAATGTTGTTCGGGTCGATGCCATGGCTGCGTCGCTTTCGTCGGTAGGGGACAGCTGGAAGTGTATCGCACAGTCAGGTCGATAATTAAACGCAAGCGTCATCCAATGCTTGTCGCCTTCGATGAATGTCAGTGATGACTGCTGCCGATCGAAGCGTTGCACCTCACTTACGATAACGTTGACAAATCATCATCAGTGTCGAATCATGGTTGACGAAAGGGGTTCCATGTCTCTCACCCGAATCGGTTTGGTCGTTCCCAGCTCGAACACGACCGTTGAAACTGAAATGCCCGCGATCCTCGGCCGGCACGCTTCTGCTCGGTTCTCGTTTCACGCGAGCCGTATGCGGATGGCCAAGGTCTCACCAGAACAGCTTGCCGCGATGAACGCCCAGCGCGAGCGCTGCATCTTGGAGCTAGGAGATGCCCGCCCTGACGTCATCCTTTACGGGTGCCTCGTGGCGCTGATGGCGGCGGGCCCGGGAGAGCACCAGCGGGTCGAAGGGCTTGTCGCCGAGCAACTCGCCACTGGCGGGTCGGAGGCGATGGTGCGCTCGAGTGCTGGCGCCCTCGTCGAGGCCGTTCGTGCGTTGGGCGTCTCGCGGGTCGCGCTGGTGACGCCTTACATGCGGCCGCTCGCCGAGCTGGTCGTGGCCTATCTGGAGGCCGAGGGCCTGGAGGTCGTTGACTGGCGTGCCCTCGAGGTCGAGGACAACCACGCGGTGGGATCCATTCCAGGCGAGCGTGTGCTTGCTGCGGCACGATCCCTCGATCTTACGGATGCTGAGGCACTTATCGTCTCGGCCTGTGTCCAGATGCCATCGCTCGACCTGATCGAACCGGCGGAGCAGGAGTTCGGGCTCCCTGTGCTGTCCGCTGCCACGGCGGGCGCCTACTCCATCCTGCGCGCGACCGGCCAATCGGTTGACATCCCGGGCGCCGGTTCGTTGCTGCGAGCTGACGTGGCGGACCCGGCGTACGCCACGAACTCATGAGGAAGAGGAGGCACGATCGATGAACGAACTTGCTAGCGAGCACTTGGTGCGAGGTGTGGATCACGCGGCATTCCCGACGTTTGACCCAGCCGCCACCGTGCGTTTCTATCGGGACACCCTGGGGTTCCCCGTGGTCCACTCCATCTGTGCTGCTGGATGGGGTCCGGAGGATCATCCCGACTTCATCCACTTCTTCTTCGACATCGGCAACGACGATCGCATCGCGTTCTTCTACTACTTCGGACTCGACGCTCCGGACGTCAGTCAAGGTAAGGGTGACGTGTACGCGCGGTTCGATCTGGACATGCCCGAGTACTTTGTCCGCTCGCGGCACATCGCGCTGCACGTCGAGTCCGAGGACCACCTGATGGAGTACCGGCGGAGGCTCGATGCGAGCGACTGGCCGGTCGAGATGCAGATCCAGCACGAGACGATCGAGTCGATCTACACGCACGACCCCAACGGATACTTCTTCGAGGTCACCCGCGCGTTGCGACCGGTGACGCCGCAGGAGGACCTGGACGCGAATCTCACGATCGACGCTCTGGTTGACATCGTCCAGCAGCCGGGGGCGTCGATGGACTCCCTGCTGGTTCGCAAGGCTGAGCTGATCCTTGAGCGGGCCGAGGGCTGGCAGGAGGCCCAAGTTGTCCAGGCTCGGCAGGACGCCACGGCCACACCTGTCAGCGTGGGTCGGCAGCTGGTGCGGGACGGGCTGATCGCGAGCCCGGAGGGTCCAGTCCAGCGATGAGCAACCGGTTGTTCGTCCTCGACGTCCCAGAGAACACGTCGATCCTTGAGGTCGCTCGCGAGCAACCCGGGGTGTCATTGGAGAAGGTTGGGCCATACTTCGTCGTGACTGCCGAAGGATCGGTTTCGGTCGACCGCCGTTCGTCGGGGGCCCGCCATGCTGTCTGGTACAGCTGGATCGGCGGCCTCGATGGCTGGCGCATCGCGCAGTGGGACCAGGAAGCACTCCGGCTGGAGCCTCGATGAGCCGCGTCGCGGGCGCTGGCCTCGGCGCCGGCCGATACGTGGAGGTCGGCGACACCGCGACCCTCGACGCAACTCCAACCTCGGTGCACGAGCTCACCACTGTCGATGGAGCCAAGGTCACGGGTGTGCTCCGAAGGCCGGCGGGTGCGGAGACTGTGGTCACGATCATGCATCCGCGTCAAGACGTCACGCATCACGCTCTCGTACCGCATCTGCTGGCCGACGGCCTCGCGGTCTGGACGCAGGGTTCGCGATCACCCAACAATGACCTCAACCTGCTGCACGAGCAGGCGATCATCGATCTTGCCGCTGGTCAGGTGTTCCTCCGCGACGCGGGATTCGAGCAGGTCGTCATCCTGGGTCACTCCGGCGGTGGGACGCTCACGGCGTTCTACTGCGAGCAAGCCGGGCGGCGACCCTCGGAGCGCCTCTCTACCGCTCCGTCCGGACGGCCGGTGTCGCTGGCGGAGGCGGCAATGCCTTTGCCCGATGCTGTGATCTTCCTGGCACCGCATCCTGGGCAGGGCGCGCTGCTCCAGCGAGTCATCGATCCGTCGGTCATCGACGAGCGTGACCCGTTGTCGATCGATCCAGAGCTGGACCCCTTCGACCCGCGCAACGGGTTCGCTGAGCCCGGCGTGTCGAGCTCCTACCTGCCCGAGTTCATCGAGGCGTACCGGAAGGCTCAGGTCGCCCGCATCCGCCGGATCGACGAGGTCGCCATGCGTCTTGTCGAAGAGGGGCAGGCGGCGAACCGGGCGTTCAAGCAGGGCGGGGATTCAGTCGACCGACGCCGCGCACTGGCGCCTCGTCTGGTCGTGGTCAACCGGACCGACGCGGATCTCCGCAACGTCGACCTGTCCCTCGACCCGAACCAGCGGCCGTACGGGTCGCTGTTCGGGCGACGACCCGATCTCACGAACTACGGCCTTGTAGGGTTCGGCCGGATCTCCACCGCGGAGGCGTGGCTGTCGACATGGTCGGCCACGACGACGAACGCGGACTTCCTGCGCTGCGCCCCTGGCGTGACGGTGCCTACTCTTCTTCTGGAGTTCACGGGCGATCAGGCATCATTCCCCACCGACATCGCGGCGATGGGCGCAGCGCTCGGCGCGGACGACCTCACTGTCGAGGCGGTCGACGGCACCCATTTCGGCGGTCCCCTGCGGCCGGACGGCCCGACGGGGGCCGAGCTCGCGGCTCAGCGCGTGCGAGCCTGGCTCGGACAAAGGTTCGGTTCGGCGGACTCGTAAGCGGTGGCAACTCCCGTTGGAGGTGGCGGTTGGCGTCCGCTGGCAGCACGCTGGTGATGGATTCTTCAAACAATGGCGGAGGTGTTGAACGTGAGTGACAAATCCCTTGAGGACCGGCTTAACGCGCTCGAGGATCGGCTGGCGATCATCGACGTGCTCAACAGGTACGCGGTGAGCATCGATCGGCATCGGTGGGATGACTTCGCGTCGTGCTTCGCGGACGAGATCGACCTCAATGTCATCCGGACGAAGGGGTGGGTCAGATGGGCGCTGCCCGACTTCCTGCAGAGACTCCGGAAGGTCTTCGAGTCCTACACCGCGACCCAGCATCTCAGCGCCAACCACCAGATCTCGATCGAAGGCGATGAGGCGGTGGCATGGTCCACGTTGAACGCGACCCACTTCCTGAGGGGAATGGCTGACGGGGAGTTTCAGCAACAGGTCGGCTACTACGAGCACCACTTCATCCGTGACGGCGACACGTGGCGAATCGACAAGGTTCGTCAGGTCGAGCACTGGCAGACCGGTAACCAGCAGATCTTCGACCGTACGGTCGACTGAGAAATGAGTGACGACGAGCCAGGAGGAGCTGTGGCCGGGGCGCCAGAGGACCCACCGCGGCGCTCTCGCCGTGAGCATGAGGATGCAGGCCACGTCGCGGGCGATCGGCACGGAGATTCGACACCCAGGTCGCGCACTTCTTTATCTTCGATGACGGGCTTATCCGCGAGTTCAACATCTTCTACCTCGACCCGGTGCAGGTCCTCGACGTGACGGTTCCTTGAAACGTCGCGCGTTCTGCAGGGCATGACGGTGGTTGACAACCCAATCCCTGCTACGTGTACCGTCAACGATCTAGTCAGTTATTCCACTAAATCGTAGATCGAGGTATGTCATGGGCCGCCAGCTCGAAGGTAAGGTTGCCGTCGTCACGGGCGGGACGTCCGGCATCGGCCTGGCCATCGCGACCCGTTTCGCGGCCGAGGGCGCCCGCGTCTTCGTGACCGGTCGCCGTCAGGAGCAGCTCGACGCTGTCGCGGACGCGGTCGGTCCGATGCTCACCGCGGTCCGCTGCGATGTGAGCGACCTCGCCGAGATCGACGCCCTTTATGACATGGTGCGGGAGCAGGCCGGCCGGATCGACATCCTCGTCGCCAACGCCGGGGGTGGCGCGATCGCGCCTCTCGGCGAGATCACCGAAGAACACTTCGACAACACCTTCTCGGTCAACGTCAAGAGCGTCGTCTTCGGCGTGCAGAAGGCCATGTCACTGCTGTCGCGGGGTTCGTCGGTGATCCTCATCGGGTCGTCGACGACGCGTCGCCCGGACCCGGGGCTCGAAGTCTACGGCGCCAGCAAGATCGCGCTCCGCCACTTCGCCCGCAGTTGGGCCCGCAACACAAAGGAGCTCGGCTTCCGCGTCAACGTCCTGAGCCCCGGACCCACCATCACGCCCGGCCTTCTCGGCACCGTTCCCGAGGACCAGCAGGACGCGGTCGTCCGGCAGTTTGCCGAAGCAATCCCGGTCGGCCGGCTCGGAGAGGCTCACGAGATCGCCGAGGTCGCGCTGCTGCTGGCATCGGATGCCGCGACGTACGTCAACGGCGCCGAGTGGTTCGTCGATGGCGGCTACGCGCAGATCTGAGCAACCTGTCCACCAGCATCTGTCTACGGATCGGAGGCATCGTTCATGGGTCGACTCGACGGAAAAGTAGCTTTCATCACCGGGGCCGGTCGCGGCCAAGGGCGAGCCCATGCCATCCGACTGGCCGAGGAGGGCGCCGACATCATCGCGATCGACATCCTCGAGGACATCGAGGGCCTGGCCTATTCGATGGCCTCGCTCGCGGACCGCGACGAAACCGTCGCGGCGGTCGAGGCGCTCGGTCGCCGGATCATCTTTGAGAAGGCCGACATCCGCGATCTCGAACGCCTGCATGAGGTAGCGGCTCTCGGCGTCGCCGAGCTGGGTCACATCGACATCGTCGTTGCCAACGGCGGGGCAGTCTCGACGGGCATGGTGTACGAGATGGACGAGAAGGACTTCATCGACACGATCGATGGGTTCCTGACCAGCGCATGGCGCACGGTGCGCGCCGTTTCCCCTCACATGATCGCCGCTGGCCGCGGCGGGTCGATCATCCTGATTTCGTCGACGTCAGGCCTCGTCGGCGTGGCGAACATGGCGCACTACGTCGCGGCCAAGCACGGTGTCACCGGGCTGATGAAGGCGTGCGCGATCGAGCTCGGACCATTCGACATCCGTGTCAACGCCATCGCGTCGTCGAATGTCAACACTCCGATGATCCGCAACCCTGCGATCCGCAAGGTGTGGACCGGTGACCCGGATGCTTCTGATGAAGAGGTTGAGCGCGTCATGTCGGCGATGCACATCCTGAACGTCCCCTGGGTTGAGCCTGCGGACATCAGTCACTCGGTGCTCTGGCTCGCATCCGACGAGTCCCGCTACATCACGGGGTCGACCATCCCTGTCGATGCCGGCGCTTTAGCGCCGTTCAAGATTCCGCATCCGACCGACTGAACTCATGCGTCTACCTCGGGCTCGGGTAGGCGGAACGTCCCGATGTGATCCTTGACACGCGCACGGCCGCTGACTAGTCTTCCACCATAACGTCAAAAATATGACGAACACGACGAATCGAATGAACCGAGGTGGACCATGCTCATGAACGCTGTTGACAGCCGCGGCGCCGTGCAGTCGCCCGTCGTGGTGGACAGGGTCAGCAAGACCTTCGGCGCCGTCCGCGCGGTGGTGGACGTGTCCTTCTCGATCCAGGCAGGGGAGCGGCTCGCCATCATCGGTGAGAACGGCGCCGGCAAGTCGACGCTCATGAACATGCTCGCCGGCCGGCTCGAGCCGGACTCGGGACGGGTGGTCGTCCAGGACGGCGCGTCGATCGGCCTGGTCCACCAGGAGCTCGCCCTCGTACCGGACATGACTGTTGCGGAGAATCTGGCGCTCGGTCGCCTCCCGGTCCGGGGTGGCCTGATCTCCCGCAAGGCCATGCGAGCCGGTGCCCGGGCGGCGCTGGAGCGCGTGGGCAGTGACATCGACCCGCAGGCTTATGTCCGCGACCTGCCGGTCGCCTCGCGTCAGTTCGTCGAGATTGCTCGCGAGCTGTCCCGTGAGCCGGACGTCCTGATCCTCGACGAGCCGACAGCGGCGCTGACTCTCGACGAGACTGACCGCCTCTTGAAGCTGCTCAACGGACTCGCAGCGGCCGGGACCGCGGTCGTGTTCATCTCCCACCGCATCCCCGAGATCTTTGCGCTCTGCTCCCGGGCCGTCGTGATGCGGGACGGGCACCTCGTCAGTATCTTGAGCTTGGCCGAGGCCTCGGAGGCGGACTTGATCTCCGAGATGGTCGGCCGCAAGCTCGACCTGTCCTGGGTCAAGCGGTCCGTTCCCGACGGCCAGACCGTCGTTCGCTGCTTGAACGCCTCGTCCGACACCGTTCACAACGTGTCCATGGCGGTGCGTCAGGGCGAGATCGTCGGCATCGGAGGACTGGTCGGCGCGGGTCGGACCGAGCTCCTGCGACTCATTGCCGGTCTGGATCCTGTCGTGTCGGGCCGGATCCTGATCGCCGGGAGCACGGGCGAGCTCAAGGCCGTGAAGTCCTATCACGCGGCGCTGCGGCAGGGTGTGGGTTTCGTCCCGGAGGAGCGACGGGAAGAGGGAGTGGCCCTGACGGTGTCGGTCGAGGACAACCTCATCGCCCGTGCGCTGCCCGCGCTGAGCAGGTGGGGCGCTGTCCACCCGGCCCGGGCCCGCGCGCTCGCCGAGTCTCTCTCCGCGAAGTTCGCGATCAAGACGAGCAACCTCGGACAGGACGTGTCGGAGCTCAGCGGCGGCAACCAGCAGAAGGTTGCGCTGGGCAAGTGGCTGGCCGAGTCGCCCACCCTGCTACTGCTCGACGAGCCGACGCGCGGCGTCGACGTCGGGGCAAAGCAGGAGATCCACGACCTGGTCCGCCAGCTCGCGGACAACGGCACGACGGTCGTGTTCGTCTCGTCGGACCTGCCCGAGCTGTTGTCCCTGGCGGACCGTCTCGTGGTCATGAAGGACGGCGTGGTGGAAGGCGAGCTGCCCTGTCCTGCGACGGAGCCGCAGGTCATGCGTCTCGCCACAGGCCTTCGCGAGGAGGAGTCAGCATGACGTCGCAAGTGTCCGCGAGCACGGTGGTGTCCACCGAGCCGGAGACGAAGGAACTGTCAGCCAAGGAGCGCAACCGACTGCGCACGCTCGGCGTCTTGCCGCCTACTATCGCGCTGATCATCGGGTCGGTCCTGTTCGTGCCGCACTTCACGGAGCGCGCCAACCTCAGCAACCTGTTCTTCACGATGGCCGTCGTCGGTTTCGTCGCCGTAGGGATGACGTTCGTAGTCGCGAGCGGCAACTTCGTCGACCTCTCGGTCGTCGCCCAGATCGGGATGGCAGCGGTCTGCACGATCGCGCTGCAGGATCACGGGGTCGTCACCGGGCTTGCTGCGGGACTGGCCCTGTGCCTGGTCTTCGGCACGGTCAACGGCCTCGCGGTCGCAGTGCTCAAGGGCAATCCTGTCATCGTGACCCTGGCGACCACGACGGTCGGGGCCGGCATCTTGACCCTCATCACCAAGAGCGCCCACTACAGCGGGCAGTCGGCGGGATTCCAGTCGTTCGGGTCGTGGCGGATCAGCGTCTTCCCGATCGGGATCGTGCTGCTGGTCGTCGTTCTCGTCGCGACGCATGCTCTCCTCACGTACGGCAGCTTCGGGCGCCGGGTCAAGCTCGCGGGCTCGAACCCCCGGTTCGCCCACATTGCAGGCATCCGCGTGCCTCGCACCATCGTGGGCTGCTTCATCGCCGCCTCAATCGGCTCGTGGGCCGCCGGCGTCCTGCTGGCCGGCTACTCGGACACGGCGTACTCGACGATCGGGACGGGCTACGAGTTCGATGCCCTGGCCGCAGTCGTCATCGGCGGGAACAGCCTCTTCGGCGGTCGTGTCAGCGTCGCTCGTACGGCCTTGGGCTTGGTGCTGGTCGGTGTGCTGTCCAACATCCTGCCGCTGACCGGCATGCCCTACGAGACCCAGACCATCGCCAAGGGCCTTGTCGTGATCGTCGCCGTGGTGCTCGACACGCTCGCGAGCCGCTCGACGAAGGGACGGATCTGACATGACCGCGGTGAACAAGCTGATGAGCGGGACGGCCTCCCGCGCCGTCGTGTTGCTGGTGCTGGTGCTGATCTGGCTCGCGCTCTTCGCCCCGGACGCGCTCAGCAGCCCGTCGCTGATCCTGTCCCGCACCGCGGTCAGCGGGATGGTCGCGATCGGGCTGACGCTCGTCTTCATCCAGGGCGAGCTTGACCTCAGCGTTGGATCGGTCAGCGCCGCAGCCGGCGGTGTCATGGCGGTCGCACCAGGACCGCTCGCAGCACAGTTGCTGGTGGCGGTGGCCTTCGGCGTCGGCGTCGGCGTCGTGAACGGCCTGCTCGTCTCCCGACTGGGGGTCAACTCATTCATCGCGACTCTCGGCACGATGCTGGCGGTGCGCGGGCTGGCCCTGCAGTTCACAGGCTCCGAGCCCAAGCCGCTGTCGAACTCGATTGACGCGATCACGCTGATGAGCCGCGAATATCTCGGCTATCCCCTGAAGGTTTGGGTGTTCGGGGTCCTCGTGCTGCTGGCGGCAGGGTTCTTGAGTCGCACCCGCTTGGGCCGCGACATGTTCGCTGTCGGGGGCAATGCGGAGGCAGCGCGGTCGGTCGACATCAATGTCGAGGCACGCAAGCTGCTGGTGTTCATGATGTGCGGCGGGATTGCCGCCTTGGCCGGCGCCCTCGACGCCATGAGTCTCGGCACGGTCGATCCGACCGCCGGACAGGACATCCTCCTTGTGGGCGTCAGCGCGGCCGTCATCGGCGGGTGCCTGTTGACCGGTGGCCGGGGATCGGCGCTGGGCACAGCGCTCGGTGCCATAGCCATGTCCGCTCTTGCCGTGGGTCTCGGGTTCCGCGGCACAGATGCGAGCGTCCAGACGATCGTGACCGGGAGCGTTCTCCTGATCGCCATCGTCAGTGATCGCACGCTCGTCTCACAGATGATGCGGTCGCTTCGACGGCATTGGACCAACCGAGGAACAGATGGTTCCGCGGTAGAACACGAGAAAGTGAGTGCTTGACATGCACATCAAGACAATGACCCGGGGACTCGCGGTGGCGCTGGCGCTGGCCTTGGGCCTCAGCGCGTGCGGTTCGGCGGGCAGCGATGGCGGATCGAAAAGCGACAAGGATATGTTCGTCGGCCTGCTCTTCCCTGTGATCGCCGGCACTCCGTATTCGACGGCCTACTCGAAGGCGTTCAAGGCGAAGGCGGCCGAACTCGGGGTGAAGGTCAAGGTGTACGACGCGAACCTCTCTGCGTCGACGCAGTCGTCACAGGCTGACGAACTGTTCGCACAGAAGCCTGACGCCGTCGTCTTGAGCCCCGTCGCCGCCGACGCTGCTGCGCCGATCATCGCGAAGGCAAACGCGCTCAAGATCCCGATCTCGATCTCGAACAGTGAAGTCTCGCCCGACCTTGCGAAGAAGACCGTCCTCTACACGGGACCGCCGAACAAGGAGCAAGGCGAGGTCGCGGCGGAGATCATGGCTAAGGCGCTCGGCAACAAGGGAAATGTCGTCATCGTCGGCGGTCCGGCTGGCCTCCAGGTCTGCGCCGACCGCGAAGGCGGGTTCAGGGAGAAGCTGAAGGAGATCGCACCGGACATGAAGGTCCTCGACTCGCAGCCGGCCGATTGGGACGTCGCCAAGTCCATCAGCGTCACGACGTCCATGCTCACGAAATACGGCGACCAGGTCGACGGCATCTATGCCATGGCTGACTTCGAAGCTCTGGGCGCGGCGAAAGCGTTGACGAAGGCCGGCAGGGATCCGAAGGACATCCGCATCGTCGGAACCGGGTTCTCGAACGACGGCCAGAAGGCGATCAAGGACGGCGTCCTCTACGGGACGGTGCGTCAGTCCGCCACGGACGACGGCGAGTACGCGATCGAGTATCTGGTGAAGTCGCTCAAGGGCGAATCAGTGGAGAAGAACACGTATATCACCGCCGATCAGATCACCCTCGAGAACGTCGACGAGTTCACGCCTGACTGGAACTGACCACAGTGGGGCCACGGAGATGATTTCCGTGGCCCCACTCTGACCAATGACACACCACACCATCGAGAAGGGCACAGGAATGGCAGAGCAGCAGCGAGTAGCAGTCGTCACTGGGGGTGCAGGCGCGATCGGATCGGCGATCGTGTCAGCGCTTCAGGCGTCTGGCCATCAGACCGTCGTTCTCGACCGCACGGGAGATGTCCGTTGCGACCTGACATCTGAGCAGTCAACCAAGCAAGCGGCTGCCGCGGTGCTGGCACAACATGGTCGCTGTGACGTCCTGGTTCATTGCGCTGGCGCCTTCGACGCGATGCCCCTAGAGGACCTCGACCTGACCCGGTGGCGTGATCTGATGGCGGTCAATGTCGAATCGTCGCTGTGGTTGGCTCAGGCCTTCGCGCCGGGAATGGTCGAACGTCAGTTCGGCCGCATCATCCTGATTTCGTCGGACGGGCAATGGGGACCGCCCAACGGCGACTTCCTTCCCTACGTGACGAGCAAGGCGGCGTTGCACGGCCTCATGAGGACGCTCGCAGTGACCTTCGGCGGTGATGGCATCGCGGTGACCGCGGTGGCACCCGGTCTCACTGACACTCCGTTGGCCCGAGCTGTCGTCGAAGAGGGTGCGATTGAAGCTGTAGTCGCTGCTCAAGTGCTGAAAAGACGCCTAGTGCCCGCAGACACGGCCCACGCCGTAGCCTTCCTTGCTTCCGATGGAGCTGAAGCGCTCACCGGCCAAGTCCTGGTCGTCGACGGCGGCGCGTTTCTGCGCTGAGCTCGGCGCTTCTGCGCGCAAGCACCGCACAGAAATTGCAACTCGGCATGGACTCGGCGAGGGAAGCCTCGTCCGTTACATCAGGCTGGACGAACCCCGCTTCATGCTGTCCTCTCGGATGGCCGGGCCGGGTTTTGTCCATTTGGCGGCCCCATGCGGCACTCACAGGCCGCATGGGGCCACGGCGTCGATCAACGAGCTTCGAGGAAGATCCCGCCGTCGACTGAGAAGTCGGAGCCGGTGATGTAGGAAGAGGCATCGGAGGCAAGAAACAGCGCCATCTCCGCGATCTCCTTCGACTCGCCGAAACGGCGGAGTGGAATGCGGTTGACAAGCCATTCCTGTCGTTCAGGGGAGTTCTGCTGATGCATCGGGGTATCGATGCAACCAGGGTGGACGACATTTACTCGGATCTTGTGGGGGGCGAGCTCCGCAGCCGCAACCTGGGTCATCCCCCGCACGGCAAACTTCGTTCCGGTGTATGCGATGAGTTCCGGTTCGCCACGTAGCGCCGCGGCCGAGGCGATGTTGACGATGCTGCCAGCACCGGCCCGCCGCATAGGCTCGATCACCGCCTGCATTCCCAGCAGCACCCCTCGCTGGTTGACTCGAACCATGAGGTCGAAGTCGTCCCAGTCGAGTTGCTCAAGCGTGCCTGCTCGGGAGATTCCCGCGTTGTTGATCAGGACATCGACGCCCCCACGGGTGTCGTCGACATGCTTGATGAGTTCGGCCCACGACGTCTCGTCGCCCACATCGTGGTGAACGTAGTCCGCACGATCGCCCAGCGACTCTGCTAGCAGTTTCCCCTCGTCGTCGCTGACGTCGGTCAGAACTACGAATGCACCTTCGGCCACGAAAAGGGCGGCCTCAGCGGCGCCCATGCCGCGGGCCGCCCCTGTCACTATGGCGACCTTTCCCTCCAAGCGCCCGAGGCCGGTCACTGTGACACCGCCTCGGAACTGGTGGTGAAGCTGGTGCGCGTCGGTAGTGGGAATCGGTTCATTGTCAGTCCTCGCAACTCGATCGGACTCCGTCTGGAGTTCAGCCCGGACGCCATGATCGACATCACTCTCCGGGCTCTCATTGCATGCTAGAGACGGGCAGGTAAGTGAGTCAATAGTTCGACGCAAGCGTCAGATTGCGAGAATGAAGGGAACAGGGTCAGCGGCCGCCAGCCCTGAACGCACGTGTTGACTTTTCTACACATGTGTCGGCATAGTTGTACTGATCCGGCAAACCGCAGGATTGGTCATCGTCAAGACAGCACAGGAGTCCTCATGACTGCGACGAGCAGCGACGCCCCGCCGACCGGTGGACATTTCGACATCCTCAATGCGTTCTACGACGCAGAACAGCGCTACATCAATGCCGGCGGGCAGAAGGCTGGAGCGGATTTCAGTGAGGTCGCGTCCTTCTTCCATCCCGAGTTGGTGGTCCGCCACGGCCCGACTGTGCCGTACCCGGGGGAGTGGCATGGTGTGGAGGCTCTCGAGCGATTCTTCGTGGTGTTCGCGGAGACCTGGTCAACGCTCGATCTGAGCGAGTTGGGCTACTTCTCCGGCGAGACTGGCATCGCGATCACCATGCGGATGAAGGCGACGGCTCGAAGTACCGGAAAGCCCCTGGACACGAAGGTCGCGCACTTCCTCATCATCGAGGACGAGCTGATCCGTGAGTTCAACGTCTATTACGCCGACCCGGTCGCGGTGAAGGAAGTCACGCTTCCGTAAGGGCGCAAGCCACCCACGGTCACCCTCCGCGCAGGCGAAGACACCGCGCTGACGGGCTGCGTTCAGATCCACATGCCATGACGACGAATGCGAGGAGATTGCCGCATGAGAGCAATCGTGATTGACAAGACCATCGATGAGAGTGGTGGACCCGAGGTGCTCACCCTCAGGGAACGGCCGACGCGGCAGCCAGGCCACGGAGAAGTCCTGGTCGATGTCAGGGTCGCAGGGGTGAACTTCTTCGACACCGCGATCCGTCGGAATGCCTTGGTCGATGTCCCGGGTACCGAAGGCTCTGGTGTGGTCGTCGAGGCCGGCGACGGTGTCGACGAGTTCGCTCCTGGTGATCGGGTTGCATGGCTGGCAATCGAGACACAGGGCAGCTACGCGGAACAGATTGTGGTGCCGGTCCGCGACGTCGTTGCCGTACCGGATTCTGTCGACGACGAGACAGCCGGCGCCTTGTTGGCGCAGGGGATCTCTGCCCACCATTTCGCCACAGTTTGCCACGCGACACAGGCCGGGGACACCGTGCTCGTCCATGCCGCCGCCGGCGGGGTCGGCATGCTCATCACCCAGATCGTCAAGGCTCGGGGCGGCACTGTCATCGGCTTGGTCTCGCGGCCCGAGAAGGTCCAGCTGGCGACTGAGGCCGGCGCGGACCACGTCCTCGTCTCGACTGGCGCAGAGTTCGTAGAAGAGGTCAAGGAGTTGACGAATGGCGAGGGCGTGCATGCGGTGTTCGACGGCGGCGGTGCGGCGACGTTCGCGGCGTCGTTGGAGGTACTGCGCACGCATGGCTCGCTGGTCTTCTACGGGCCCCTCATTCCCGGCGGCGTGCCCACGATCGCGATGACCGACATCCCGCGCAGCACACGGCTGACCTATGGGCGGGTCGAGGATCACATCCGCACGCCGGAAGAGTTCAGGGCACGCGCTGACGACCTTTTCACCCTCGTAGAGAAGGGTGAGTTGACTGTCCGGGTCGGGGGCCGCTACCCGCTGGTCGACGCAGCGAAGGCCCACGCCGACATCGAGTCCCGGACCACGACGGGCAAGCTGCTGCTGGTCCCGTGAACGTGCGTGGCGTTGAACGGCGCTCGCCCGAGTTATCAATCAACAAAGCACTTCGAGAGGACAGCATGACCGTCACACTGATCAGTGGAGCGAACAAGGGCATCGGGTTCGAGACAGCCAAGCAGCTCGTGGAGTTGGGGCACGATGTCTACATCGGCGCCCGCGATGTCGAGCGGGGTGAGAGTGCCGCAGCCGAGCTGGGAGCGCGGTTCGTCCAGCTTGATGTGACGGACGAAGCTTCGGTAAGCAACGCGCTGGCCACGATCGACGCCGCCGCCGGCCGACTGGACGTCTTGGTGCACAACGCCGGCATCCTGGAGACCGGCCTGGACGGCCCTGCCGCACTGCGATCGTTCGACACCAACGCGGTCGGGATGGTGCGTGTCACTGAGGCGGCGCTGCCGTTGTTGCGCAAGTCGTCCAATCCCAACGTCGTCACTGTCTCCAGCAGCATGGGGTCCTTCTGGGCGGTCAACAACCCTGACCGGCCCGAGTCCTCAATGCCCTTGGCCTTGTACGCGGCGTCGAAGGCGGCAGCCACCATGTTGACCGTGCAGTACGCCAAGACCCATCCCGACATCAAGTTCAACGCCCTGGAGCCGGGTACGACTGCCACCGACATGACCGCCGCGTTCGGAATCGGGCGACCAGTGCAGGAGAGCGCCAGTGTGGTGGTCCGTCTGGCCACGCTCGGCTCCGACGGCCCGACGGGAACACTTCAGGACGAAAACGGCGAACTCGCCTGGTAGCTCCAGCAGTTCAGCGAGGAGAGGACATTTCGGTGAAGTCTACGATGACGTTCATTTTCAGGCACCGCCGTCGTCCATCTGTGTCATCAGCGGTCGAGGATCGATATATTCATGAACGAGGAGGCCGACGGTGATCGATTGGGGCGAAAAGGTTATCGGCTATCCGGACGACTTCGTCGAGCGCTACCGCGACGCGGGCCTTTGGGGCGACGTCCCGATTGGAGCGGAATTCCATCGCGTGGCTCAGCTGCACCCCTCGCGCATCGCGGTAGTCGCCGAGGAGGGGGCGGTGACATTCGCTGAGCTCGACGAAAGCTCGGATCTGTTGGCGGCCGGACTCGTCGATTTGGGCCTCCAACCTGGCGATCGCGTCATCGTGCAACTGACAAACCGGCTGACGTCCGTTGTGGCGTGGTACGGCCTCCTTAAGGCGGGCCTGATTCCTGTTTGCACGCTCGCGGCCCATCGGGCACACGAGATCGGCTCGATCAGTCGTAAGGTGCAGGCGGTCGCTCATCTCGTTGAGTCGGGGACTTCAAAGTTCGATCTCGTCGCGTTCGCGCACGAGATGCAGGTCAATCACCCCACGCTGCGGCACGTCCTGACCATCGGGGCGTCTCCCGACTCGCCGGGCGTGCGGGTCGAGCAACTCATTGCCGATGCCGATCCCGTTGTGGCCCGCCAGCGCGTCGACGGGATCCAGAAGGCGGTCGACCCGGACGACGTCGTCTGCTTCCAGCTCTCCGGCGGAACCACCGGAGTCCCCAAGATCATCTCGCGGTTCCACGCCGAATATTGGTACAACGGGCGCGCCTTCGCCGAAGCAAGTGGCTGGAACGAAGAGACGCGCGCGGCGCACCTCATCCCGATCATTCACAACGCTGGCATCTCGTGTGCACTCCACGCCGTGCACAGCGTTGGAGGAACGCTCGTGCTGGCGACGGCGGTGCTCGACCAGGCGCTGCCGCTCCTAGCCCGGGCGGGAGCGACTGATGCCTTGATTGGTCACGGCCACTTCACGATGGTCGATCATCCAGGTTTCAGTGATGCCATGGCGTCGATGCGGCGTGTCCTGCTTTCAGGTGCCAAGGTCCCGACGCGGGTCTTTGAGGCGTTCGAAGACGAAGGAGTCTGGGCCGGTCAGACGTTCGGCATGGGGGAAGGTTTCTTCACCATGTCGACGCCCGCTTCGACACGAGAAAGCAGGATGACAACAGTCGGCGTGCCTATGTCTGCGTACGACGAGTTCCGGGTCTTGCAACCCGGGACCGAGATTGGGGTCACCGAGGGTGCGGTCGGCGAGCTCGTGTGCCGAGGCCCTTACACGATCCGGGGCTACTTCGATGCCCCGGAAATCAACGCAGCCGCTTTCACGTCCGATGGCTTCTATCGCACGGGTGACCTTGTAGCTGTGCGAGACATGGATGGCGAGCGCAGCATCTCGGTCGAGGGCCGGCTGAAGGACCTCATCAACCGAGGTGGGGAGAAGATCAGCGCTGAGGAGGTCGAGGGTCTGCTCCAGCGTCATCCCGCTATCGTCGCCGCGGCCGTGGTGGCCATGCCCGATGAACGTCTCGGCGAGCGTGCCTGCGCATACCTCGTGGCGGTCGGCGAGCCGCTGACGATGGACGAAGTTCGTGAGCATCTGGCATCGCTGTCGTTGGCCAAGTTCAAATGGCCCGAACGTCTCGAGTGGGTCGCGACTCTGCCAACCACGCCAGTAGGAAAGATCGACAAGAAGTGGCTGCAGACGGATGTCGCAGGCAAGGTTGCGCCGTCATAACGCGGACGACCGCCTCCGCTCCGCTATGGACGGTCTGACATGTCAAGTCGTACGGCAACTACAACGGCCCCGGCGCTGGCCGTGCTCTAGGTGGCGCGCGGCAGGCCGAGCACCTCGAGGCCGGGTTGAACCTGTGTTTCGACCGTCGGTTGGCGTTGCCCGGACGGCCATCGTTCTGCAGCGCGGAAAGTAGTTGGTGCCCGGCAGGGTCTAAAGGCGACCCTGTTGAGGCAGGAACACGGCGCGTCGACTCGATTGAGTCCACGGACACCGCAGCGGAACGGAGACGACCCATGGGAGCGATCGACGAAGCGCTTGAGGTGCTGGCGCGAGGAGGCATGGTTGTCGTCGCGGATGACGACGACCGCGAGAACGAGGGCGACTTGGTGATGGCCGCCAGCGCCATGACCGAGCAGGACATGGTGTTCTACCTGCGCCATGGCAGCGGCATCGTGTGCGCCACGGTGACCGAGCAGCGCGCCCGCGAGCTGGACCTGCCGCCGATGGTTGAGGACAACTCGGATCCCCATGGCACGGCATTCACTGTGAGCGTCGACCACGTCAGCACCGGCACCGGTATCTCCGCTGCCGACCGCGCCGCCACGATCCGTGCGATCGCCGACCCGACCACGCGGCCGGAATGTCTGCGTCGTCCCGGTCACGTCTTCCCGCTGCGCTCGCGTGCAGGCGGTGTCCTCAAGCGGCCCGGCCACACCGAGGCGTCGGTCGACCTGCTGAAGCTCGCCGGCCGGCAGGACGTCGGCGTGATCACGGAGCTGACGGGCGACGACGGCCGTCCGATCTCGGGCGACGGTCTGTCCCGCTTCGCCACCGAGCACGGCCTGGTCGTGGTGCAGATCAGCGACCTGGTCCGCCACCGGCGCCTCAGCGACCAGCTCGTGACCCGCAGCGGGGAGTCCACCCTGCCGACCGAGCACGGCGACTTCACCGCGATCGCATACCGCTCCGAGATCGACGGAGCCGAGCACCTCGCACTGGTCCGCGGCAACCTCCTGAGCGTCACGGCCCGCGGCAGCGCGGTGCTCGTCCGCGTCCACAGCGAGTGCCTCACCGGCGACCTGCTGGGCTCGGCTCGCTGCGACTGCGGCTTCCAGCTGCGCCAGTCCCTGGCCCGCATCGTCGAGGAGGGCGTAGGAGTGCTGATCTACCTGCGCGGACACGAGGGTCGCGGCATCGGCCTTGGCCACAAGCTGCGGGCGTACGCGCTGCAGGACCTCGGCCGGGACACCGTCGACGCCAATCTGGATCTGGGACTCCCAGTCGACAGCCGTGACTATGGCGTCGGCGCGGCGATCCTGGCGGACCTCGGCATCTCCCGGCTTGCCCTGCTGACCAACAACCCCCACAAGTACTCGGGGCTGAGCGGCTACGGGCTGGAGATCACCGAACGCGTGCCCGTGCCCCCGCGCGTGACGTCGCAGAACCTCGCGTACCTCACGACGAAGCGCGACCGCATGGGGCACACGTTCACGCTTCCTACACTTCCGACCGCGATGGACCCGCCGTGAAGGGAAAACCCACAGCGGCACCCGTACGCCGCCATGACTCAGGTCATGGCCCAAGGCTGCGCGACGAGGCGATCATCGTTGCATCCTCACACCGTGGCAGCGATGCCCGAACAAGAGATGGTGACTGACCCGTGACACTGACGCCCCCGATCGAGAACGGGCCGGAGATTACTGCCCCCGCCAAATGCCTGCTGCCCTCCGGCGAGCCGGTGCCGCACGAGCGACGCGACATCGTCTCCGGGTTGATGACGCCTTTCCCTGACCACCCTGTGCCCGAGGGAGCTCGCGCTACGACCGTCCCCTCGCGGCACTTTCCGCAGATGCCGCGCTTGGAGCGGGACCGTCGCTGGGACCGGCTGCGCAAGAAGATGCTGCTCGAGGGAGTCGAGGCACTGCTGTTCCTCGGTAACGACATCTACTGGGACATGGGCAACGCCAACATTCGGTACATCTTCGGGATCGCCGCCAAGATGGGCACAGTCGGGATCTTCCCGTTGGAGGGCGACCCGGTCCTGTTCAATGCCGTCGCCCACATGAGCCAGCCGTACCACCCCCAGGCGTCACTGCAAGATTGGGTCGACGACATCCGCATCCATCGGGGTCCCCGTGAGGTCGCGGGGGAGCTCTCCGATCGTGGATTCGCGAGCTCGCGCGTCGGGCTGGTCTCGTTCTCGTCGACGATCCAGCCACCCACGCTGCTCAAGTCCGACCACGACGCCTACACCTCGCTGCTGCCTGGTGTGACCTTCGTTCCCTTCGATGGCCACCTCCAAGACCTGCGCATGATCAAGAGCGAGGTCGAAATCAACCACCTGCGCGAAGCCGGACGGATTGCCCGGTCGGTCGTCGACGCTTTGGTGGAGAGCGCCGTCCCCGGCGCCACGGAGGCCTCTGTCTTTGCCAACATGGTGCAACGGTCGATCTCGAGCGGTGGCGAGCCGAACATCTTCCAGCTGTTCGGGTCCGGCCCGATCGAGCACCCGAGCGAGGAGATCTGGCACCTGCTTCACGGCGCGGACCAGCCGATGGCCCCCACGATGCGGCCCCTCGACAAGGGCGACCTTGTCGTGGTCGAGTGGCACACCAAGTACGGGGGCTATCTCGCGCACACCGAGTACACCGTCTTCGTTGGCGAGAAGCAGGACGTCCCGCCACAACTCGACCGTCTGTTCAAGGTCGCCGTCGAGTGCCTCGACGCCAGCCGCGAGGCCCTCGTACCGGGCAACACGATGCGAGACGCGTGGGAGGCGATCCGCAAGCCGGCCGCACGTGCCGGCGTCAGCTGGGTCGAGCTGGGCTGGCATGCGATGGGTCTGGCGTCGCCGGAGTTCCCCACCGTCGTGTACGAGCCTGGCTTCGGCTCGCGCACGCTTAACGGCGACGGTATCGGTGACCTGGTCTTCGAGGAGGGTATGACGGTCGGCAACAACATCGACTTGCACGACCGGAACTGGAAGACCGACATCGGGATCATGTACGCCGACTTCATGGTCGTGCGGCCTGGCGGAGCCGAACTCCTCGTCAACACCCCTCGCGAACTGGGTATCGGCGGTCAGCCCACCCCCTAGGTGCGCACGCCCTGCGGGGGACACCCCGCCCTGCCGCCGTTCTGCACAGCGGAACCTCGTTGGCGCGCCTTCCTGCCGCGAACGAGGATGCAAGCCGGGGCTCGTATCTGCCGAGAAACAAGGATGGAGGACCAGGTCATGGGTGTGATACACAGCGTTCTTGACGTACCGAGCGGTTGCGAGGTCTTGGCTCCGCTGCCCGCACGTCCCCGGCCACCGACGGTGACGGCGGAGAAGTCTGTTGACGCCGATGGTCGCCGCACACCACCGGCATACGCAATCACCTCGGTCGACAACGCGCTGCAGCTGGTCCAGATGCTCGCCCGCGATGGGAGCGTGCGAGTCAGCGATGCGGCAGCCGAGCTCGGCGTGGCCAAATCCACCGCGCATCGCTTGCTGGGCATGCTCTGCTACCGCGACTTCGCCCGCAAGGACGACGGGCACCTCTACTGGCGGGGGCCAGCGCTCGGCAAGTCCAGCGGTGTCGCGAAGCGGGACACCCTGAGCATCGTCGCGACGCCGATCCTCGAAAAGCTGCAACACGAGTTCGACGAGACCGTCCACCTCCTGGTGCTACGGGGCACTGAAGTCGAGTTCCTGATGAGTCTGGAGTGCCGTCAGTCGCTGCGGATCGGCTCGCGCGCAGGCGCGATCATGGGGGCGTACAAGACCTCGGGCGGCCAGGCGCTGCTCGCCGCGCTCCCGCCGGCCGAGCTGGCCAGGAGGTTCCCCGAGGGGATCCCCGAGGCGGGGATCGACACGCAGGGTCTGGGTCGCACCCTCGCCGAGGTGCGGCGGCGCGGCTACGGCATCAACGAGGGGCTCAGCGAGCGCGGCGTGGTCGCGATCGGATCGACCGTCCGCGATCCCGACATGCAGCCCGTCGCGGCGGTCTGTGTCTCCGCGCCTGCGTTCCGGCTGCCCCGGCGTCGCTTTCGGCAGGCAGCGCAGGTCCTGCAGCAACACGTCGCCTCGCTCGAGGCAGAGCTGGCGCGCACCTCGACCGATACGCACGGGTGATCGGCGAACCGATTCAGCACGGCCTGATGTGAGTCCTCCCGAGCCCCACGAACATGAACCAGGATGGAGCCCCAACATGAAGCAGCTCAACACGGATCCCGACGCGCTGAGCGTTGGCTACTTCTTCCCCGCCGGACAGACCAACCACGTGTGGTCCGACGAGGCGGCTCGGCGCACCCCGCGGATGACACGCAGGAACCTCCTGGAGCTCGCCAGGGCTGCTGAGGACACGGGCTTCGACTCCCTCTTCATCGCCGACAACTGGTCGGGGCATCAGCGGGCGGCGGAGGTGGCTGGCCACCAGGCACCGGCCTTCCATGCCCCGCTGCTCGCGATGGGCATCTTCGCGGTGACCGACCACATCGGTGTCATCACGACCTTCCACACCACGCATCACCATCCTGCCCACATCGCCCGCATGGGTGCCGCGCTCGACGCGTACAGCGACGGCCGGTGGGGATGGAACGCCGTGACAGGGCACGCCGCGGCCGAGGCCGCGCTGTTCGGCGAGCCGTACGTCGAGCACGACGAGCGCTACGCCATGGCCTCGGAGTTCGTCGACGTCGTGCAGCAGCTGTGGCACGAGCAGGAGCCCATCGATTTCACCGGCAAGTACTACCGCTCGCAGGGACGGGTCAAGGCGCCGCGCCCGGCCCAGCAACCGCGGCCCCTCATCGTCAGTGCCGGAGCCTCCTCGGCGGGGACGGCCTTCGCGGCCCAGTGGTGCGACGCGCTCGTCACCTTGGCTCGGACCGAGGAGGACGTCCGCGTCCTCGATGAGCGGCTGCAGGAGATCGTCAAGCCGACCGGCCGGTCGGTGTCGAGCTGGCCCTTCGCGATCTGCATCGTCCGCGATGGCGAGGGTGAGGCGCGGGAGGAATACGAGCACCTGCTGAAGTCGCTCAACGGCGATGCGGCGTGGGAGATCGCGGGGGACATTCTGGGCTCGATCGAGACGGCGCAGGCGCTGTTCGACCGGCTGGGACGCGAGGAGGCCATCCGTGCCATCGGTTCGGGCAGCGCCCAGTTGCAGCTCATCGGCACCCCCGACGAGGTTGCCGAGCAGCTCATCTCGCTGAAGCGCAACTCCGGCGCCAGCGGTGTCCTGATCAACTTCCCGCTCTGGAGCCCCGACGAACTGCGCAACTTCAAGGGAGTGCTCACTCGGCTGGAGGAAGCCGGTGTGCGTACACCGCCGTTCTCGCGCGACTACAGCTGGTGACCGGGGTGACCTCGCGGATCGTCACAGTGGTCGGCAATCCCCGACCGCGCTCGCGCACGTACGCCGCGGCCGACCTCGCCGTGCGAGCGATCACCGGTCGGGACCCGGACGAGCGCATTGACCTGGTCGACCTCGGGGCCGGTCTGCTGGACTGGTCGTCGCCGGCGACAGCGGAGAAGGTCGAGCTCTTGGCGTCGGCGGACCTCGCTGTCATCGCCAGCCCGACCTACAAGGCCAGCTTCACGGGCCTGCTGAAGCTCTTCCTCGATCACGTCCGGGCCGGCCAGTTGAGGACCCTCACGGTCGTGCCGCTCATGGTCGCCGGCGAGCCCCGGCACGCGATGGCCGGGGAGGTGCATCTGAAGCCTGTGCTGGCCGAGCTCGGTGCGAGCTGCCCTACCAGTTCGCTGTTCCTGCTGGAGGAGGAGTGCGAGGACCCGGCTGCGTTCGAGGACTGGGCCTCGATCGCGCGGCCGCGGTTGGGGCACGTGTTGTGAGGTCCTTCGCGGACATCGCCAACCCGGATGTGTACGAACCGGCTGCCGCACTCGACGAGGCGTGGCACCAGAGTCCGTTCGCAAGTCTGGACGATGCGGCTCGCGCTCTGCTCCTGGGGGGCACGAAGCTGGAGTGGGTGGCAGCTGGTGACGTCATCCAGCGTGCCGACGAGACACCCCAGGTGTCGCTGATCGTCGACGGTCTCGTCCGGGTGCTCGCGACCAATTCGTCCGGGCGGCGGGCAGCGTTCCGGTACGCGCAGTCCGGTGAGTGCATCGGTCTCATCTGCAGCATTGTCAGGCAGCATGACGTCGAGGCGGAGGCCTTCACCAGCTGCGTCATTGTGCGGATCGACCCAGATTTGGTGAGATCCCTGGCGCAGCGACACCCCGCACTCTCGTGGGCGATCGCTGAGAGTGCGGCACAGATCGCCTCGACCCTGATGGAGGTGGCCGGCCACAGCATGTTCGACAACATCCGCGCGCGGGTCGCTTGGCACCTGCTCGACATGGCGGACTCGTCGCGGGGCGAGCTCGTCGTCCGCGCCAACCAGTGGGACGTCGCAGAGTCGGTCGGATCGGTCCGCGACGTCGTGGCCCGGGCCATGAACGAGATGCGCCGCGAGGGCTTGATCGCCCGGACGGCGGAGGGGTGGCTCCTACTCGAGCCGTCACGGCTGCACCGCGATGCGCGCGGTGACACGGACCCCGACGTCGCCGTGGCTCAGGACACGTCCGCGGTGGCAACCACGTCGTGAAGGTCCGGCAGCACTTCGAGCGCCCGACGGCGGTCGAACCGCAGCGAGGGGCCCGACACCGTGATGGCGACCTGCTGAACCGGGTCGGTCTGCGCCGGGACGCCGATCGCGGTGATGCCGCGCTCGCTCTCGGAGTCGCTGAGGGCGAACCCCTCGCGCCGGATCGACTCCAGCCGTACGAGCAGAGCCTCAACGTCGACGTCCGAGCGCTCCGCGTAGAGCTCTCGCAGCGGAGCCTCACCCAGCTGGGCGAGCAAGACCTTGCCCCCGGAGTTGCGCTCGGCCGCCATCCGTGTGCCGGCGCGTGACCCGACCGTCAAGGGCTGGTCGGAGACGACGCTGTCGATGAAGATTGCGCTGGTTCCGTCGCGGACGATGACGTGGGCGGTCTCGCCAGTGCGGCGTGCCGCGTCCTCGAGCACGTGATGCCACCGGCCGGACAATGCGGACCAGCCCGCGAGCGCGGGATTGCGTGGCAGCGCGGGCCCGGGGCCGTAGGAATGGTCCATCTTGCGCACGGCATATCCCCGGAAGACGAGGGTTTGCACCAGCCGGTGCGCCGTCGATGGCGCGACGCCCAGCTCGCGCGCGGCGGCACTGATGTGCAGGCATTCGTCCCGGCGGAGGATCTCCAGCAGGGTGAGCACGTGATCGGCCGACTGGACCACCGCCGGTACTTCGCGCCGCATGCCCGCATCGTAGACCTCTGACTGGTCGTGTGGGCGTGCGTCAGTAGCCGCGACCGGGGTTGAGGATGCCGTGCGGGTCGAACGCCACCTTGACCCGATGCATCAGCGCGACCTCGGCTGTACCGACCTGCCGTGCGACGTACGGCTGCTTGAGGACCCCGACCCCGTGCTCACCAGTCACGGTGCCACCGAGCTCGAGCGCAGCGAAGACGATGTCATCGAACGCGGCCCTCGCCCTCGGAGTCGCGGCGGGATCGGCGGGGTCGAAGACGATCGTCGGATGCAGGTTCCCGTCGGCGATGTGGCCGAAGGTGCCGATGACGACACCGTGGTCCTGCGAGGCTCGTTCGATCCGTTCCAGGATCTCCGGCAGTCGGTGAATCGGGACTGCGATGTCGTCCAGGAGGGTGCTGCCCCAAGCCTCCAATGCCGGGTACGCCAGCCGGCGGGCCTCCATGACCGCCCTGCCCTCGTCTTCATCGGTCGTGTGCAGGACCTCGATGGCGCCTCGGTCCTCGGCGAGCGCCACGCAGATGGCGGCCTCGGCGGAGGCATGGGGGCCGTCGAGGACGAGGAGCACCAGGGCGCCCGCGTCCTCGTCGAGGTCCATACGGACGAGCTCGTTGACGGCCCGCACAGTCGTGCGATCCATGAGCTCGGCTGCGGCCGGCTCGATGTTTGCATCCTGGATCGCGGCGACGAATGCGACGGCCTCGAACGGCGACGGGAAGGTCGCGGCGACCGTCCCGGTGCCGCTCGGCCGAGCGCGCAGTCGGACCGTGATCTCGACGATGACGCCGAGCGTGCCTTCCGAGCCCACCACAAGCCGGGTCAGGTCGAGGCCCGCGACGTTCTTGCGCGTGGTCCCTCCGAGTTGAACGAGCTCGCCGCTGGCGAGTGCCAGCGTCAGCTCGAGCACGTGGTCGCCCGTGACGCCGTACTTGGCACAGCACATGCCTCCCGCGTTGGTGGCGACGTTGCCGCCGATTGTGGAGATGGCCCGGCTCCCCGGGTCCGGCACGTACCAGAGGCCGTGCTCCTTGGCGAGGGCGTCGAGATCGCCGTTGAGCACGCCGGGCTCGACGCGTGCGATTCGTGCGACGGGATCGATCTCCAGCACTTGTCGCATGCCCGAGAGGTCAAGGACGATCCCGGCGTCGAGTGCGTTGGCGGCCCCGGACAGGCCCGTCCCAGCGCCGCGCGTGACGACCGCGACGCCATGGGAGGCCGCGATCTCCAGGGTCGCCACGACGTGGTCCCGGTTCGTGGCACGCACCACCGCGATTGGCGTGCCGGACTCGGCCAGGAGGCACTGGTCGCGGAGGTGGCCCAGCATGGAACCGGGGTCGGAGACGACTCGGTCCGCCAGTCGAGCCGTCAGATCGGCGAGCACTGGGTCTGTAGGGGAGTCCGTCCCATCGGGGGCAAGGCGTAACGCAGTCATGTCACCACTGTCCCGTGAGGCGCAGGGAACGGCCACCTACTGCGCGGTCCCGTTCTGCCCCGCGGAACGTTGCTGGTGTTGGCCAACGCGACCGTCCAATACTCGACTTAAGGTTCAGAACCGATGGACGAGCAGGAAGGCATCACGATGGGAACGCTGGGGAACCCCATGGACGGCGAGTGGCGAGTTCGATCGCGGACTGGATGGGTCGAATCACCCACGGGTGCCGACGCCGCACGAGTCATCGGAGTCGGCCATGCCAGTTCGAATGACTGAGGTGGATGGCGCAGCGATGCGTCATGCGTTGAGCCACTTCGGCACCGGTCTGACCATCGTCACCGGACACACCGAAGACGGACCAGTCGGCTTCACGTGCCAGTCGTTCTCGTCGTTGTCCCTTGACCCGCCGCTGGTCACCTTCGCGCCGGCACGGACCTCGACCACGTGGCCGGTCATCAGGCCCTTGGCGAGCTTTGCCATCAATATCCTGGCCGATCATCAGGACGCCCACTCCACGGCCTTCGCCCGGTCCGGCAGCGACAAGTTCGCGGGCGTCGACTGGAGCCCTACAAGCTTCGGTGCGCCAGCGCTCACCGATGCGCTGGCGACGATCGACTGCCGACTGTGGGCCGAGTACGACGGCGGTGACCACACGATCGTGGCGGCCGAGGTGCTGGACCTCCGCGTCGACAGCGAACGCGCCCCACTTCTGTACTACAAGGGGCGCTACGCCTCGGTCGGCTGAGCGCAGCACCGGCACCACCCCTTCAACCGCGCTGGACCAAACGCTATGTGAAAGGCAACAACATCATGAAGATGCAGCGAGACAACCCCGACGAGCTGAGCTTCGGCTACTTCTTCCCCACCGGGCAGACCGACCACATCTGGTCCGACGAGGCCGCCGAGACCACTCCGCCGCTGAACAAGAAGGTCTTCACCGAGATGGCGCAGGCGGCCGAGGCCACAGGCTTCGACTCGATCTTCATTGCCGACACGTGGTCAGGGCATCAGCGTGCCGCCGAGCGGGCAGGCCACCAGTCGCCCAAGTTCCACGCCCCTATGCTCGCTATGGGGCTGTTCGCGGTGACCGAGCACATCGGTGTCATCACCACGATGCACACGACGCACCACAAGCCGGCCCACGTAGCACGGATGGGCGCGACCCTCGACGCGTTCAGTGAAGGTCGCTGGGGCTGGAACGTCGTCACCGGCTTCGGTGACCCCGAAGCGCGGCTGTTCGGCCACGACACGCTCGTCGAGCACGACCAGCGGTATGCCATGGCCGGCGAGTTCGTCGAGATCGTCAAGCGGCTGTGGACCGAGCACGAGCCGATCGACGTCGACGGCAAGTACTACAAGGTGCAAGGTCGGATCAAGGCCCCCAGGCCCGCGCAGAAGCCCTATCCGCTGATGGTCAGCGCAGGAGCATCTC
This sequence comes from Aeromicrobium sp. P2_G6, assembly GCF_056403535.1. Lineage (NCBI taxonomy): Bacteria > Bacillati > Actinomycetota > Actinomycetes > Propionibacteriales > Nocardioidaceae > Aeromicrobium > Aeromicrobium sp. P2_G6. The sequence goes on from NZ_JBFUFH010000001.1 coordinate 1,160,392, forward strand.
CAGCCGGCATGACGTTCGCCGCCGAGCACTGCGACATGCTGGTCGTGGCCGGCAACAGCGTTGACAAGGTGCTCGAGACCGAGCAGCGGGCCGAGTCGATCGCGCAGAGCGTCGGGCGGGAGGCCCCTCTCGGGGTGTCCCCCTTTGCCATCGCCATCGTGCGGGAGAACGAGGGCCAGGCCGAGGAGGAGTACGACCGGCTGTGCCAGACGCTGAACTACGACGCGACGGTGGAGCTGACCGCCGACATCCTCGGCGACATCAAGTCGATCGAGTCGATGTTCGAGGGCATGACCCGCGAGGAGGCTGCCCGGGCCTGGGGCAGCGGGCAGGGCATCCTCAAGTTCATGGGCACCGCGGACCAGGTGGCTGAGCAGCTGATCGCCCTGAAGAGCCAGACGGACACGTCGAACATCCTCATCAACTTCCCGCTGTGGAGTCCGCGTGAGGTGCTCGACTTCCGACCCGTCCTGGACCGTCTGCGTGACGCCGGCATCTGGTCTCCGCCCGAGGTGCGCGACCACTCCTGGTGAGGCGGCCGGACGCCAGGCCCACAGAGTCCCGGTTCGAGCTTGCAGAACCTCCCTGTCCGACCAATCGAGATGAGACAAGAGTTCAAACATGACTACTGCGAAGACCCCGGTTCGACTCCAGGCGGTGGCCGCAGCCGACCAGCCTGATGTGACCCCCGCTCTTGAAGAACTTTACCGAGGCTTCGAGCAGGAGCTGCTGGTGCCGTTGTGGACCGAGATCGGCGATCTGATGCCGGCTCACCCACGGTCCCGCGCGGTGCCCCACCTGTGGACGTGGGAGAACCTCCGACGGCTCGCAGCGCAGGCCGGCGAGATCGTGCCGGTCGGCCGTGGTGGAGAACGCCGGGCGATCGCCTTGGCCAACCCGAGCTTGGGGGGTCGTCCCTTCGCCACGCCGACGCTGTGGGCTGCGATCCAGTACTTGATGCCCGGCGAGGACGCCCCCGAGCATCGACACACTCAGCACGCCTTCCGCTTCGTCGTCGAGGGTGAGGGGGTCTGGACCGTCGTCGGTGGTGACCCCGTGCCCATGCGCCGCGGCGATTTCCTGCCACAAGCCGGCTGGAACTGGCACGCCCACCACAACGCAACCTCCAAGCCAATGGCGTGGATCGATGGGCTCGACATTCCGTTCCAGTACGCCGCCGAAGCCCAATTCTTCGAGTTCGGCCGCGACCAGATCTCGGATGCGGAGCGCGTGACCCCGTCGAGGTCGCGGTCTGAGCGGCTGTGGGGACATCCAGGCCTGCGGCCGCTCTCATCCATCGGCGGAGCAAAGTTGAGGCCCGGCTCACCACTGCTGGCGTACAAGTGGGAGTTCACAGACCGCGCGCTGGCTGACCAGCTGGCCATCGAGGCGGAAGGGCACGGCGGAACCGTGGAGCACGGTCACGCCGCGGTGCGCTACATGAACCCGACCTCCGGGGCCGACGTACTGCCGACGATTCGCGCCGAGATGCATCGCATCGCCCGGGGAGCCGAAACCGCACCTGTCCGCGAGACCGGGTCATCGGTCTACCAGGTCTTCGATGGGTCGGGCACGGTCACCGTAGGGGACGTCACCTGGACGGTGGGGCGCGGCGACCTGTTCGTCGTCCCGTCCTGGGAACCCTTCTCCGCGCGATCCGAGGCCGGTTCGACCGACTCCGATTCCGGCGGACTCGATCTCTTCCGATTCTCCGACGCGCCGGTGTTCGAGGCGCTTCAACTGGATCGGACTGACGTGTCGGCCAGGGAGGTTCGAGCATGAGGATCGCGACGATCCGCACACCTGGCGGAACTCGCGCAGTGCGTTGGGAGTCAGACCGGCTGGTCGACCTCGGTGCGGCTGACGTCGGCGAGCTGCTGACTCGGAGCTCCTGGCGCGAGGACGCTGCCACGGCCGAGGGAGCCACCTATGCGGTCGAATGCGCCGACTTCGCTCCGGTGGTGCCTACGCCCTCGAAGGTGATCTGCGTCGGACACAACTACAAGAACCACATCCGCGAGATGGGACGTGAACTGCCGGCGTATCCGACGCTGTTCCCGAAGTTTGCCGAGACCCTTGTCGGCGCTCGCGACGACATCGTCAAGCCGGACGAGACCGATGCGCTGGACTGGGAGGTCGAGCTCGCGATCGTCATCGGGCGTCCCGTGCGTCGTGCGACCGCGGCTGAGGCGGAAGCGGCTATCGGCGGCTTCACCGTGATGAACGACATCTCGATGCGCGACTGGCAATTCAGAACCGTCGAGTGGACGCAGGGCAAGATCTGGGACTCGTCGACGCCGGTCGGCCCGTGGATGGTGACACCTGACGAGGTCGGCGGCGTGCGCCCATCGTTGACCGTGCGGACGACTGTGGACGGGCGTGTGATGCAGGAGGACAGCACTGGCACGCTGTTGTTCGACCCCGTGCATCTGGTGCAGTACATCTCCACGGTTATTCGACTCAACCCGGGTGACCTCATCGCAACAGGGACTCCTGCCGGGGTTGGACACGCGCGTGACCCGAAGACCTACCTGGTTGGCGGCGAGACGGTGGTGACCGAGGTGGAGGGAGTCGGAGCCTGCATCAATCGCGTGGTGAAGCACTGATGCCGACTTCTGGGGACACCCGCCCTCGCACCCCCGAGGCTGCCCGACGGTGGGCCGATGATGGCACGAGGCTCTTCCTGGACGCCGCGGGTGAGCTGACGGAGCGGACCTTCGATCACCCGACCGGGTTGCCCGGCTGGACCCGTCGGCATCTGGTCGCGCACGTTGCAGCCAACGCGGATGCCCTGAGCAACCTCGTCAGATGGGCAGCCACCGGCGAGCCCACGCCGATGTATGCGTCTCCCGAAGCGCGGGCGGAAGGTATCGAGCGCGGCTTGCAGATGTCGGCGCCGCATCTCCTGACCTGGCTGCGTGAGGCGTCCACCAGCCTGGGTTCGTCCATGGGCCGATTGACCGGTGACCAGTGGTCGAGAATGGTCACCACCGCTCAGGGTCGAACGGTGCCGGCGACCGAGATCCCGTGGCTGCGCGCGCGAGAGGTCTACGTGCACGCCGTCGACCTGGCGCTCAACATCGCCTTTGCCGACTTGCCCGAGGACTTTCTCGAGGCACTGCGATCCGACGTACTGGCCAAGCGCGGCGACGTGCCCGACGTCGACGGCGAGCTCGCCGAGCAGGTCGCGTGGCTGACCGGTCGGCCACACACACTCCCCGAGGCTCCGGACCTCGGTCCCTGGCTCTAGTCGCGGTCGAGTGCCTGTTCGAGACGGTCGAGATCCTGTCGAAGGAGTGCGATCGCCTTGCTCGGACTCAGGGCTGTGTCAGAGGATTGCTCAGCCTTTTGCACACTCGCGACGGCCAGGTCGGCCAGCTGATCGGCGATGGACTCGACGGAGTCAGATCCTCCCGGTTGGTACCACCAGGCTGCCCAGTTGGAGATCCCGAAAACGCCGAGCGCCGCGACGCGAGGATTCACCGATCTGAATTGGCCCGCCTCGATGCCTTCCTCGATGACCGCGGTGACGGTATCGATCGCCTCGCGGCTGCTGGCGTTGAACTTCTTCGCACTCGCTGGTGACAGCTCCGACTCCGACTTCACGAGCAGACGGAACCGATCGATGTGTGTCAGGACCCACCTGAGGTTCCGGCGTGTGATGGCGTGCAGGCGCTCGGCCGGGCTCAGATCGGTTTGCTCGGCGATGATCTTCAGCTCGTGCGTGGGACCACTGACACCCTCGACGATCAATCGGTCGAGCAGCTCGTCTTTGCTCTTGAAGTAGTAGTAAAGCGCCGGGCGCTTGAGCCCCATCGAGTTCGCGACGTCCTGCAGGCTGGTCCCGGCAAACCCTCGCTCGGCGAACAGGCGGGTCGCGTGCTCGAGCACCTCGTTCTCCATGAGCTGCTTGCGGGTGGACGCCGTGGGTGAGTCGTCATCCGCCGCCGAAGTCTTTCGTCGCGTCGTCTTTTTCGCTTGTGTGGGATTCGAAGCCATGTCGTCATCATACGGCCGGGAATCAGCGTGTCGAATATTCGACACCCGCACCGACGACCTGTCTCAGCCGCCGACGCGCTCGGCGCGCTTCAGGTTGCGGAGGAGTTCCTCGCGCGTCTGGCCGTCGACGTGGTGGCGCCACATCGGCGTGCCGGGCGCGCTACGCCACGACTCGCTCAAGGGACTGTTGTCGACCGCGTCGAAGCCCAGGTCGTCGTACAAGCGCGTGACCAGCTCGACGGCCTCGGGGTAGTCGCTCGAGACGACCAGTGCCTTCCGATCGGCGGCACCGGCTGGCCGCGCCAGTCGGATGACGGCAGGCAAGGTGTCCTCGGGGCCGCGCACGGGAAAGCGCTCGTGGAACTGGACGTGTGTGAACGCCTTGACGAGCTTGGAGGTCGGCAGCTGCTCCTGCCGCAGCTCGTGGATCGTCTTGCGTCCCGAGTCAACCTCGGGATAGTTGCCGTCCCGCCAGATCATGTAGTTGTTGTTGTCGATCACGACCTTGCCCGCCAGCTCGTCCACTGGCAGCTTGGCACCGGGTACGTACGGGAAGGCGAGGATCGCGAAGTCCGAGTCGGCCGCCGCCTCCGATGCAGTCGCGGCGCGCGCTCGTGGACCCAATTCGCGAACCAGGCCCTGCAATGTCTCGGGTCCTCCCGAGTTGGCGATCACGATGTCGTAGCCGGCTGCGACCGCGACGCGGGCAAGGGTGCTCCCTACCTGGCCGGCGCCGAGGATGCCGAAAGTGCTCATGGTTCTCCCCTTCAGATGGTGCTGTGTGACATCATCGTAGAACTTCTGAAGTCAACGTAGAGCGCCGGTCCTAGGACGAGCGGGGCTCCGGTCCCATCGAGCCCGGACGGCGTCCTTGGGAGCCTGCATCTTTGCGGTGTTGTCAACCCCTGCTTCCTCCTCCAAACGCAGACGTTCGGCCATGCAGAACACCTCAATGTGACCGTTGACACACGGGTCGGACGGTCGTACTTTTGACAGGAAGGTCAAATTTCCGACCAATGTATTCGATCACGGTGATCAGCGCCGTGGTTGTTGTCCCTGAACGACATGGAGGCACGAGGGTGAAGGTTTTGCAGCGAGACAGGCGTATCGGGGGCCGACGTGGCGTGACACTCTGGGGGGCGCTCGCGACCGTATCGATCCTGGTCGTGTCCGCGTGCTCCGGGGGCACGAGCGACTCCGGGGACACAGGCGCGAGCGGTTCAGCTGGCGGTGACTCAGCGGTAGTGACCGACGCTATGAAGCCGGTCAACACACTTGACGCGCCCACGAAGCCGTTCACTCCGCCGACCGGCAAGAAGATCCTCATCATGCCCTGCGGCAGCTCTGGCCAGGGTTGTGTCAACGAGGCAAAGGTCGAGAAGCAAGTTGCAGAGTCGCTGGGATGGACGGTCAAGATGGCCGATGGGAAGTTGGATCCCACCACCTGGAATCAGGTAGTGAAGCAAGCCGCCGACTCGGGTATCGATGGGATCATCGCCGTCTCGGCGGATCCCAACCTCTATACCGAGGCCATGGCAGCAGTGAAGGCGAAGGGCATACCGTTCGTGCTCACGCAGCAGCCCCCCGGTGACAAGGATGTCGACGGAATCGGCGCCTACGTTGCGACTGACCCGATTCCGGGCGGAAAGGATGTTGCGGACTGGATCAAGGCTGATTCCGACGGCAAGGCCAACGTCGTCGTGCTCGACTTCCCGGGATTCTCAGCAGTCCAGGCGCGAGCCAAGTCGATCGTCGACAATATCAAGGCCGACTGCTCGGGCTGCAAGGTCAAAAAGGTCAATGTCTCCGTGCAGACCATGGGAACGAGCCTCACACCCCTCGTCACGTCGCAGCTTCAGAAGGACCCGAGCATCGACTACATCTGGGGATCGGACGACTGCTGCGTCAGCTTCATGCAGCAGGGTATCCAGGTGGCTGGAAAGTCTTCGAGCGTCAAGCTCCTCTCCATGACCGGCTACCCCGACCAGATGACCCAGCTCAAGACTGGCGAAATGGCCGCGGAGCTGGCGAGTGCCACACCGTACTCGGGTTGGCTTGCCGTCGACAGCCTCGGCCGTCTGATGGCGGGCGAGCCGCTGGAAAAGAAGTTCTGGCCCGTCCCGCAGCGCATCTGGTCCTCCGAGACGATCGGTGATGCCCCCGCTTCCGTGTACAAGGTGGGCTGGGACACCGAGGTCGACTACGAGCCAATGTTCAAGAAGTTGTGGGGTCAGAAGTGAGCAAGCGCATGCAACTGGAAGCCGAATCGCCAATCAGCGTCGATCATGACGATATGGTCTCGGCCGAACCGGCAGAGATGAGCAACGAGAGCCGTAGCCCCTCGAGGCGTGGGCTGACCAGCGAGAGACTCTCCGACTTCACGTCCCGATTCGCGCTCGTCGGCGTCCTGGTCGTGCTGTGGGTGGGGTTCAGCCTGAAGAACCCTGACGTGTTCGCCACGACGTCGAACCTCCAGACGATTCTGTCCGTGCAGGCGACGACGGGACTGCTGGCTTTGGCGGTAGTGGTCCCGCTCGTCGCCGGACAGTTCGATCTTTCCACGGGATTCCAGCTCGGACTCGCGCAGAGTTTGTGTGCCGTGCTGGTGATCAGGGAGCAGTGGCCTCCGCTGCTGGCACTCGTGGTGGTCCTTGTGGTCGGCTTGGTGATCGGAACGATCAACGGACAGCTCATCACTCGGCTCGGGCTGCCATCGTTCACCACCACGCTCGGCGTCGGCATGGTGGTCCTCGGTCTCACGGAGTGGCTGACGTCGAACCAAGTCATCACAGGCCCCGCCGCGGCTTGGTTCTTCGACCTCGGTCGCACCCGGGTGGCCGGCATCCCCCTGCCGTTCGTCTATCTCGCGATCGTCGCGATCCTGCTGTACGTCCTGCTCGAATTGACCGTGTGGGGGCGTCGCTCATACGCCGTTGGCGCGAATCCGGTTGCCGCTCGCCTTTCGGGCATCGCGGCCGACCGCCAGATCCGCCAGAGCTTCGTCATCGCCGGCTTCCTATGTGCGCTGGCGGGATGCATCTCGATGATGAGCTTGGGCGGCTCGTCGCCGGTGATCGGCCTCGGGTCACTGCTGCCGGCATTCGCCGCGTCCTTCCTGGGCGCGACCTGCTTCCGGCCTGGGCGCTACAACGTCGCCGGCACCGTGATTGCCGTTTACGTCATAGGCGTTGGCATCACCGGTCTTCAGCAACTGGGCGCGGAGAGCTACGTGCAGGACCTGTTCAACGGTGCGGCTTTGCTGATCGCGCTTGTCATCTCAACCATCGCACGCCGCCGCCGGGTGGCGGCCTGAACCGCAGGCACACCGGGTCGGACCGACGCAGAAACGGGTTTCGTCCGATGGGGTCGGCACCGACTAAGGAAGGCAACGCATGAGCGTGACAGACACTGGGCGGATCGACGAGCACCCGGCCCTGAGGTTCTCCCACCTGACCAAGTGCTTCGGGCACAGCGAGGTTCTTGAGAACGTCTCGTTCGACGTCCGGCCGGGGGAGATCCACGCTCTCCTGGGCGCGAACGGCGCCGGCAAGTCGACGCTCATCAAGATCCTTGCGGGCGTCTACAGCCTCGACTCCGGCACGATCGAGGTGCATGGCGAGCCGCTGCCTGCGGGCCACGGCCCCGATGATGCCAAGGCAGCCGGGATCGCGTTCGTGCACCAGGACCTCGGGCTGGTGGAAGACATCAGCGTCGCCGACAACATCGCTCTGCAGCTCGGCTTCGAGAAGCGACGAGGGCTGGTCAGCGCCCGTGCCACCTCGGTGAAGGTGGCGAAGGTGCTCGAGTCGGTAGGCGCGGACTTCTCTCCCGACCGGCTGGTCAACACATTGTCCCGCGACGAGCAGGTCCTGTGTGCCGTCGCGCGGGCTCTCGCGTTGAACCCCAGCATCGTGATCCTGGACGAGGTCAGTGCCAGTCTGCCCAAGCCGGAGGTGGAACGCCTGTCGCGATCGCTCCGGACCATGCGCGGCGGCGGGGTGGCCTTCGTCTACGTCACGCATCGCCTGGACGAGCTGACCGACCTCGTAGACCGGGTGACGGTCCTGCGTAACGGCAAGCTGGTGTGCACCACCTCGATGGCCGACCTGACGCATGAGGCACTGGTCAAGCACATCGTTGGCTCCGAGGCGCTGGCCGCGCAATCGTTGTCGACGGCGCAGCTGGACCGTTCGTGGAGCGAGAGCGATCCAGCGCACTTGGTGGTCCGCCAGCTGACGACCCACGAGCTGCCGCAGCCTATCTCGTTCGAGGTGCGGGCTGGTGAGATCCTCGGAATCTGCGGGCTCGTGGGTAGCGGCACTCGTGAGCTCGCGCAGACGCTCGCGGGCGCCCGCCACGTCACCGGAGGGTCCGCTGAGCTCTCCGGGGAGCCCCTTCCGCTCGGGAGCCCCGAGGCGATGAGCCGCCGCGGCTGTGCCGTCGTACCAGGCGACCGGGTGCGCGAGGGGATCGTCACAGGTCTTGCACTCAGGGAGAACCTGCTGCCGACGCGTCGTGAGTTCGGGGCGTGGTCACGAATTGGCTTCCGGAGCCCCAAGCGGGAGACCAGCGCGGTCCTGCAGACGTGCGACAAGTTCGGCGTCGTCCCGCGAGACCAGGCCGACCGCGACATCGCGGACCTCAGCGGCGGCAACCAGCAGAAGGTCGTCTTCGCCCGGGCTCTCGCGGACCGGCCCGAGGTCGCAGTCCTGGAGGATCCGACCGCCGGCGTCGACATCGGCTCTCGGGCGGTGCTGTACGACCTGATCAACGAGGCAGCGCAGGCCGGCACCGCGGTGGTGCTGATCAGTACTGACTTCGAGGAGGTGGCCGCTCATGCGCACCGCGTGCTCGTGCTGAGCAACGGGACGATTGCCACCGAGTTCACCGACGCACGCACGGTAAGCGCCGACCAGCTGGCTGAGGCGAGCTACGCGGTGGCGCCCGCCGTGTGAGAGGTTCCCGCGTAGCGAGGAGCCCGACGGTCAGTGACCGCCGGGCTCCTCTGCGTCGCCCTAGTTCAGGGCCGCCGGGACGCGGACGTCACGCGTCCTGCATCGTCACCCTCATGACCTCGACGGGGTCGAGGTAGAAGACGTTGATCTCGCTGATCAGCCCGTCGCGGAACATCATGAAGTGCCCCACGCGGGTGTCGAGCAGCTTGCCCGTGCTGCGTGCCGTGGCGCGCATCCGCATGTAGATCGCGACGCCGTCCTCGCCCTCGAAGTGCTTGATGTCGGTTAGCTGGAGCGACGACCAGGTTTCGGTGAACTCCGCGAAAAGTCGCTCCATACCGGCGGCTCCGTGCCATTCGCCCGGCCACGGGACGGTCGGGCCCTGACGGGCCACGATGTCGGGGTGGAGGTGTGAGCCGAGCTCGGTGAAGTCCGCCCCTGCGGGTGCGCCGCCGGCTGCTACATACCGCTGCTCCGTCTCGTAGAAGCTGTGCAGGACGTCGATTGGTCGGCGTGCCGGTGAGCTGGGGGTGGCGGTAGTCATATGCGCTCCTGGTGATCATAACGTTGAATATCAGACCTATATGTCAGAAGAGGCCTCGTCAAGGGGAGGCCGCCAGGATTCTGCGCTGTTTAACAATATTGATAAATAGTTGAAGTTTGCGTCGAAACACTTCTAGGCTGACGCCCATATCGACCTGTAAGACCGGTCGTCGGACGGCCTGAGGAGGCACCGTGTCGGATCCTGCCGAGGCGATCCAATTGCTCACCGATCGCGCGGACATCATCGACGTGGCGAACAGATTCGCGTCCGGCATCGATCACGAGCGGTGGGACCAGTACGGGTCGTGCATCGCTGACGAGATCGAGATCAGCCTGCCGGTCACGGGTGGATGGGTCCGATTGAAGCGCGAAGAGCTGCTGGCCGTCGCCACTCGGATCTATGCTCAGATCGAGGGCTCGCAGCACATCAGCGCGAACCACCAGGTCATGGTCTCGGGCGACGTCGCGACGTGTGTGGCCACACTGAACGCCACTCACTATCTCTCTGCGGACCACGACGAGCGGCTCCAGCGCGAGGTCGGCTATTACGAGTACACGCTGGGCCGAACGCCGGACGGTTGGAAGATCCACCGCATGCTGATGACGATCATGTGGGTCGAGGGGAACACCGACGCGTTCCGCCAGGTGCAGGCGAACGCCTCGATGCCCTCGGTCGGTGTGTGACGGAGGTGCCCACGATGCACGACTTCGTCACCGTCGAGTCGGGTGGATTGCGGGGTCTTACCGGGGCAGACGGCAGTGTCAGGTCCTTCCTTGGAGTTCCGTACGCCGCGCCGCCCGTGGCTGACCTTCGGTGGCGCGCGCCGCAGCCGGCTCCGGAGTGGTCAGGCGTGCGCGAGGCAACGCAGTTCCGCGCGGCTGCTCGGCAGGGGCTCCTTCCCGACAATTCGATCTATGCGGCGATTCAGGCCGACACCGAATTCGACGAGGACTGCCTGTACCTGAACATCTGGACAGGCGCGTCGGGTGGGGCGGCAGACCGTCCGGTCATGGTGTGGCTGCATCCCGGTGCGTATCAGTTCGGCTCCGGCAACAGTGCGCTCTACAGCGGCACCGGATTCGCTCGAGAAGGCATCACACTCGTCACCGTTAACCATCGGCTCAATCGTTTCGGCTTCCTTGCGCATCCTTGGCTCTCTGAGGAGTCCGAGCACGGGGGATCGGGTAACTACGGCTTGATGGACATCGTTGCAGCGTTGGGCTGGATCCAGCGCAACATCGAGCAGTTCGGGGGAAACCGCGACAATGTCACGGTGTTCGGGGCGTCTGCTGGCGGCAACAGCGTGCACAACCTCCGGGCGATGCCCTCGGCCGCGGGCCTGTTCCACCGAGCGATCGCCCAGAGTGCCCCGGGGATCGGACCTGTGCTGAACGGGCCGGGCCATGCGCTCGGGCCGTCGACACTTGAGGCAGGCGAACGGGCAGGGCGAGAGCTCACTGATGCGCTGGGCGTGAACTCTCTTGCTGATCTGCGTCGCGTGCCGGCCGAGGTGATCGAGTCGGTCCAGCTGCCTCGCGCGGTCGGAGACTGGCGGTTCAAGATCCTGCCGGGAGCGGAGGTGAGCACCCATGTGTTCGACAGCGGCTACCCGGTGATCGACGGGTACGTCCTGCCGCGAAGCCCGATTGACGTCCATCGCACTGGTGATCAGCTGGATGTCCCCATCATCATCGGCAACACGAGCAACGAATCCTGCCCACTGCCCTATCTGACGTCCTTGTCGGACTACCGGCGGTTCCTCGCTGACGAGTTCGGCTCGTATGCGGAGGAGGCGTTCGTACTCTATCCAGCAAAGACTGATGGTGAAGTCGAGCGGGCCTCCGCCACGCTGGACGCTGATCGAACGTTCGTGTGGTCCAACCGCACGGCCACCCACCTGCAACACCAGACCGGCTCGGCGCCCGTGTGGCACTACTGGTTCGACCGTGCTCCCGCCATTCCTGAAGGCTACGTCGAGAAGGAGTACGCAGGCGCATTCCACCTCGCGGAGATCCCATACATCTTCCGAACCTTGGACGCTCCCAGTCGGGACGAGTGGCCGTGGAGCGACGCCGATCGCGAGCTCTCCCAACAGATCTCGACGGCGTGGATCAACTTCGCGCGGACGGGTGATCCCAATGGAGAGGGTGTGCCGACCTGGCTCACCTACGATCCGGACCTCCCGAGCACTTTGGTGTGGGATCTCAAAACGCACGTCGCGGATCCGTTGGACCGCGGACGCATGGAGTTCCTCGACCGGTTCAACGCCGTATGGGACGGAACCTCGGAGTCGGTCGCAACTTCCGCCGGCCTGGCTCGGCAGGGCTGACGACCTCATAGCGTCGTTGCCAGCGTTGACTATTCGACGCGTGCGATGGATAGTGAAAATGCCCACCAAAACGAGCGAAAGCAGGCGGTATCGTGACGGACTTCGACCCGCTGGCAAGCATCCAGCGTTTCTTCGATGCCGAGAACGAGTTCTGCCGCGCAGCGCCGGAAGCACGGGACATCACGATCATGCTCAAGGAGCTCGATCCTGACGTCGTCGTCCAGGTTCCCGATTCGTTGCCGCACGGCGGTACGTGGCGTGGTCACGACGGGTTCCGTGAGCTCTTCGACGTGGTCACTGAGACCTGGCAGGAGTTCGAGGTGGTCTACGACGAGACGAAGTGGCACAAGATCGATGACGAGCGCGTACTTATCGAAGGGGGACTTCGGGGCGTGGTCAAGGACAGCGGCCGCGTGGTTGAGATGCCGGTTCTCTCGTTGTTCACGTTTTCCGACCGCGGCGCGTCGCGCTTGGACCACTACTACAAAGACACCGCCGCGATTGTCTCGGCGGCCCAGTAGTCGGTGCGGGTCGAGACGACACGCAATGAATGCGGCCAACCTGGATGCATCACGCATGGGGAAATGCAATTCGCAGGCCGCCGGTGATGAGAGCTTCGATGTTGTGAGGCGCAAGAAGGTCAGGCATCACGACCTTCCGGGCGAGGAGGCCGTGAGGCTGCGCGGAGCCAGGCTCGCCGACGGGTGCATCGCGATGCTCGAGGCATCAGGCAAGCCGGCGTTCTGGGCCACAGCGATCGGATTCGATTTTCAAAACTATTCATAGCGAGCTGTGCCGCGATGCCGGCGCTATGTGGTCGCATTCGAAATGCGGCCCCTTAGATTGCAGATCGAAGCGCGGTCGGCGAGACGACTGCTGCGATCGTGGGACGCCAAGGGCTGCCTTTGGGTTACATCGTGGGCACATTTTGGGCACACTTTGTTGTGATCTAGCGGGATTCGGACACATCACCGTGATGCGAATTCATTGGAATGGCAGTGATTTCGTGAGTCGCGCGAGGTCGCAAAAGGCCGATTTTCGAGTTCAAATCCCACCGCCACCGCACGATGAAGACCCCGGTTGTGACTGGTTGCGCCAGGCAGAGCCGGGGCTTTTTCATGCGCGCCCAAGGCCTTTTCATTCGCGCGGCGAAGAGGAGTCGGCTGCAAAGGAAACATCACACGTTTCCTTGTGACAAACATCATACGTATGATAAATCTGTCTGCGGGGGGCATCGATGCCCACGATGAGAGAAAGCGATCGACCAATGATGTTGACGTCAGAATCGCGGAACTTGATGGGACGAGGGCGCAAGTCGGCAGCTCTTGCGTTGCTCGGCACAGGCATTGTCCTCGTGTCGGCGCTCGTCCCGATCCGTGCACAAGCCGATCCGGCGACGATCTACTACGCGTCACCGGACGGGAAGGACGGGGGACACTGTAGCCAGTCCCTGCCGTGTTCCCTCGAGCGCGCCCAGCACGTGGTGCGCCCCGCCGCCAAGCGTGGCGATGTGACCGTCCAGCTTGCCGATGGCACCTACCGCCTGTCCGACCCGTTGACGTTCGACGCGGCCGACGGCGGCGGTGAGCACACGGTCGAGTGGACGGCTGCGCCAGGCGCCCACCCGGTCATCACGGGGGCCTCAAAGGTCTCCGGGTGGTCGAAGTCGGACGCCGGCGACGGCCTCTGGGTCGCGGACACGCCTCAAGGGCTCGATACCCGGCAGCTGTACGTTGACGGTGCGATCGCCCCGCGCGCTGCCATTCGCCTGGCGAATGCGGACGTCACACCGACCGCGAAGGGCCTCACGATCAAGAACCCAGCCCTGAGCTATCTCGCGTCGCTCCCTGATCAGGGACGGATCGAGTTCGAATCGCTGGGAGACTTCACCAACCGCTACTCGCCCGTGAAGAGCATCAGCGAAACCGAGATCACGATGGCGCAGCCTGCGTGGGACAACAACACCTGGGGCTGGGACACGGTCCAGAACTCCTTCCTGGCGGGCCCCAGCTGGTACCTCGACAACTCGCTCAGCTTCCTCACCAAAGCGGGCCAGTGGTACATCGACCCGGACGAGGGCAAGCTCTACTACAAGCCCGCTGACGGCGTCGATCCCAACGGTCTCGACATCGAGCTGCCTCGGTTGGAGTCGCTGATCAGCATCGGCGGCACGTACGACCAGCCCGTTGAGGGGCTCGCGTTCAAGGGGATCCAGTTCTCCGGCACCTCCTGGCTCGGACCGTCGACCTATGGCTACGCCGTCCAGCAGAACGGCGCCTTCATCAAGGACGCGTACGACTACCGTCCGGCCGACGCCTTCAGCAGCTGCTCCCGAGGGTGCGAGATGTTCGAGCGTGCCCGCACCAGCTGGTCCCAGGAGCCCGCGGCCGTCCAGGTCTCGGCGGCCAGCCGAATCTCTTTCACCGAGAACACCTTCACCAACCTTGGTCAGTCGGCCCTCGGCATCGGGAACGACGCCAACGCCACGGTGACCGGAGTCGGATGGGGTGCGAGCGACATCGACGTGGTCGGCAACCGCTTCATGGAGGACAGCGGACACGGCATCGTCGTCGGCGGCGTGCTGCCGGATGCCCATCACCCCAGTGATCCGCGGATGACCAACGAGGACATCCTGCTCGAGAACAACACGGTTGACCGGGTCGCGGTGGACTACAAGGACAACAGTGGAATCCTCAGCACGTACGTGACGAACGCGCGCATCCCGCACAACGAGGTCTCGCACGTGCCCTACGACGGCATCGACACGGGGTACGGCTGGGGCATCAACGATGCGGGCGGATCCAACGACTACGTCGACCGCGGCTACTACAAGTGGAACACGCTCTACACGACGCCGACCACGCTGAAGAACACCCGGTTGGAGGGCAACCTCGTCCACGACACCAAGGCGCGCTTCGCCGACGGAGGGTCGATCTACAACCTGTCGGCCAACCCCGGGGCTGTCTTTGCGAAGAACTACCTGTTCAACATCTCCGGTGTCGGCCTGTATCTCGATGAGGGCTCGCGGGGGATGACCTGGGAGAACAATGTGGTGCAGGGTGGCTCGTTCGTCTTCACCAACGCGTACAGCCTCCGCAACAACACGAGCGACAACGTCATCCAGAACAACTGGTACAACTCCGGCGGAATCTCCGCCCCCAATGCGGCGGCGCACAACAACAAGCTGATCAACAACGTGAAGGTGAGTGGGACCAACTGGCCTCAACCTGCACGTGACGTGATCTGTGCCGCGGGTGTCGCGCCGGAGTACCGGACGGCGCTCAACGCGAACCAGGGCGGCTTCCCGGGATGCCCGAGCTGACGGGGCGGTGAGTTCTTTCTAGCACGACGGACCCCCGACTCCGCTGGGATTCCAGCGAAGTCGGGGGTCTCGTGCGTGGCGACGGCACTACGCCGATGCTCCTGCCTTCTCCGACCGCCGCCCGAGCCCGATGCGCCGGTCGAACCCGCCGGGTGCATGGACGTTGAGGAACCGCACGTCGCCAGGTCCGGAGTTGGCGAGGGCGTGGAGCGTGCCCGACGGCACGAGCACGAACGTGCCAGGCCCTGCCTGCAGCTGCCGGAGGTCGTCGCCGACGGTCACGGACAGCGTGCCGGCGAGCACCAGGAAGGAGTCGTCCTCCTCCTTGTGCCGGTGACCCTCGACGCCTTGGCCGGGCCTGAGCGTGATGATCGCCAGGTTGAAGAACGGCGTGTCCGTCGTACGCGCGAGGAACTCCACGTTGCCGACGCGTTGACCCTGCCCCGGTTCGACGACCACGACCGCGCGGCTCATCGCGCACCCACCGAGACTCGTGCGGGGCTCGTGAGCCCGCCGAAGAGGTCCCGGGGATCGGCCGACGCCTTGACGCGACGCAGTCGTTCGAGAGCGTCGGGCGTCCACAGGGAGCTCGCCTCCCTGGCGTGGCCGGCGAAGTTGACGAGCGACGAACCCGTCGACCACGGTTCCAGCGCGTCGATCACGGCAGCCGTCGCAGCAGGTGCGATGGCGGCGAGCGGCGGCGGCGCGGGCGCGATCACGGACAAGGAGTACGCGCCGTCGCGGCCTGCCACGGCATTCGGGGCCGCCGCGGGTCGGCCGAGCGCCCCGCCCATCAGCCGCAGCTCGACCACGGCCAGCGGCACGTCGACCTCCGGACCGGCCACCGCAAGCAGCGTGTCGATCAGGTCGGCGGGCATCGAACGCAGGAGGCCACCTCGCACGACTGCCGGCATCGGCTCGGTGGGATCCATGTGGATACGGTCCACCGCGGCGTACGACATGGGGCCGACGGAGTCGAGCAGCGGGACTGCGACCGTCCGCATCGGCGCCAGCAGGGCTTCACCGCGGTCGGCAGGGCCGGCATAGCCGAAGCGCAGCGCCAGACTGACCACCCCACGCAAGGGAGGCGGCACGTCGTCGGACGGCGGCAACCGGAGCAGGGCGACGGACGTCGTGACCTCCTCCGGCATGGTCGGTGCCCACGCGGAGAAGGCGTGCAGCACGTCCTCGACCGCATCCGCGCCGAAGATCATGGCTCCGCCGAAGAACTCGGGCACCGGGAACAGGTCGAACTCGAGGGCCGAGACGATCCCGAACCGACTCTGACCGCCGCGGACGGCCCAGAAGAGGTCGGGGTCGCTCTCGGCCGTCACGGTCCGGATCTCGCTGTCGGCGGTCACCAGCTCGATCGAGCGAACGTGGTCAGCCGCGAAGCCGTGGCGCCGCGCGAGATGTCCCATCCCGCCACCGAGGGTGTAGCCGACGACGCCCACACCCGAGGACGAACCCGACAGCGGTGCGAGCCCGTGGGGCACGGCGGCGTCGATCACCTGCCGCCATCGGACACCCGCCTCGACTCTCGCGACCCGCATCACGGGGTCGATCTCGACGCGCTGCATGCCGCTGGTCGAGACCAGCACCGTGTCCTCGGACACCGCGGCCGCCCCGTGCCCGGTGGCCTGGACCGCAACCTTGAGGCCCTCGCCATTCGCGTAGCGGATCGCTGCCGCGATGTCTTTCGCGGTGCTGGCTGCGACCACGAATGCGGGTCGATGCTGGACGGCCAGGTTGAAGCCGGGCAGCTGCTCGTGCGTGTATGACGTACTCATCTCGTTCCTCCTCGACGCCTCCGCACGGTGCGGATCGGCATGACGTCGACTCTGGAACTAAGGACAGGCCTCAGAGATGAGGAATTCGCGCAGTTCTCGACCTCACAGGCCTACGAGGTGGAGCGATCCGGTCCGAGTACGTCCAGCAGTCCGCGGCGCTGGGCCACCGTGACCGCCTCGGTGCGGCTGGCGGCATTCAGCTTCGCCATGACGTTGCTCAGGTGCACGCTGGCGGTCTTCGCGCTGATGAACAGTCGCGCGCCGATCTCGCGGTTCGTCAGGCCTTCCGCCACCAGCTCGAGGACCTCCCGTTCCCGTTCGGTCAGCACCCCGTCTCCCGCCGATGCGGTGCCGCTCAGGCGTGCTCCGCTCACCGTCGCCGCAACCGCTCGTTGGAGCGGGGCCGCCCGCATCTGCGCGGCCGCCACGGCTGCGGCATCGGCATGGATGCGGGCAGCGTCGCGGTCACCCGCAGCGATGCAGGCCTCGGCGAGCCGCCAATGGCAGCGGGCCTGCTCGTAGACGTGACCGAAGCCGTACGCGTCCAGCGCGCGTTGCCAGAGCTCGACGGCCGGATCCCCGTTCAACCGGGCGTGCTCAGCCAGGGCGCGGGCATGCCAGGCGTGGCCTTCAGGTCCCAGGTCGCCGGGGCGACCGTGCCCGCCAGAGACGACTCGCGCGACCCGCTGCCGGAGGATCTCGCCGCGCTCCACCGCGGCGACCACCCCGGCCTCGTCGCGGCGCTGCCGGCAGTACGCCGCCTCGTCGGCCAGCGCGGCGAGCCCCAACGCCGACAGCCACAGGCCGCCGTACATCCCCTCGCCCGCGACCGAGTCCAGATGGATCTGCGCGCGCTCGGCCATCGCGGCCGCAGCGGTGAACTCGCCCTGCCACCCGAGGTGGTCGGACTCGCACCCACCTGCCACCAGCCCGACCTGAGGATCGGTCTCCCAGCTCTCGCGCAGCCGGTCGAACCGGCGTTCAACGTCGTCGAGCCCACGGGCGACGGCCGCATAGCAGCTCACGGCTGCGAGCCTGGCGGCAGCGACGTCCGGTGGCCTGCCCTCGAACGCCTCTGCTGCGTCCAGGCTGCCGGCGAGGTCGCCCGTCAGATACAGCGCTATCGCGTGCAGCAGCCTGAGCTCGACGCCGTGACTGCTCCACCGCAGGCCGCTTTCCGTCGCCCTGGCAACGGCAGCCTTGAGGACGGGCAACGACCCCTCGATGTCGCCGTTGTAGTAGTGCAGCGACGCCAGCGCGTAGTGCGCCCGCAGCTCGGCTGCCAGATCGCGCTCTGACCTGGCCAGCCGCAGGGCTGACCCGAGCCGCTGGGTCGCGACGTCACGATCTCCCTCGAGCTCTGCGAGGAACGCCGCAGTCGTGAGCGCTTCGACCTCGAGACCTGGCGATCGCGCAGCCTGCGCCTCGACGAGAGCGCGCTCAACGTGCGTGCGGGCGTCATCGGTGCGATGGGCCAAGATCAAGGCCCGGGCCAGTATGACGCGAGCAAGGGCTGCGGAGGTCGCGTCGACGTCAGCAACGTCGGCGAGGCGAACGGCTTCCTCAGCAGAGCGCACCGCCAGGTCACCGGCATCGACCGCCAGCAGCTGACGACCGAGCTCCGCGTGTGCCTGCACTGCGCCGGTCGCGTCTTCGCCGGGATCGCAGAGCTCGACGGCTCGCCGGGCCCACTCGACGGCCCGAGTCGGCTCGCCGGCAAGGCCGGCGGCACGTGCCGCGAGTACGGCGATCCGGCCTTCCGGCTCTCCGGCGAGCGCGTCCGCGTCTTCGACATTCGGCCATTCGGCGAGGGCGCGTTCGAGGTGTTGGAACGCCTCGCTCGCGGCCAGGACGCGGGTGGCCTCCTCGGCGGCACGGAGCGACCACACGAGCGTCTTCGGTGCGTCCTGCGCCTCCGTGAAGTGGTACGCGACCTCGGCGGGAGATGCCGAACCTGCAGCACCCGACTCGAGTGCCGCGGCATGAGCCGCATGGAGCCTCGCGCGCACGCCGGGCAGGAGATCGTCGTGGACAGCCATGCGCAGCAGGTCGTGCGCAAAGGAGTAGCCGGAGCCGTCCGGTGTCAGCACCCCTGCGGCCACCGCGATCCGCAGCGCCTCGTCGATGGCGGCGTCGGTCAGCCCGACGACCTGGCGCAGCACTCGGTCGGGCACTGGGTGGGCAACGATTGCGGCGCATCGCACGACGGTCTGCGCGTCGTCCGAGAGACTGTCCAGCCTGCCGACCAGCAGATCCGCCAGTGCTCGCGGGACGCCCTCGTCGACCCTGCCCGTACGCCCTATGGACGCAGCCAGCGTCTGCACATAGTAGGGATTTCCACCGGTACGACGGAACACCTCGTCGGCAACTCCTGCGTCCGCCGGGCCGCCCTCGACTCGCGCGAGGTAGTCAGCGACCTCGCTCTCGTCGAACGGGTCGAGGTCCAGGCGCTGGACCGAAGGCAGGCGGCCGACCTCGTTGAGCAGCTGGCGGATCCGGGGACGTGCTGCCAGCCCATCGGTCCGTACGGTCGCCACCACCATGACTCGTGCGTCGATCATGCGGCTGAGCAGGAACCGCAGGAATTCTGCCGAAGAGGCGTCCACCCACTGCAGGTCCTCTATCGCTACGACGACCGGACCGCGGATGCGCCCGGCTCCAGCGACGATCGCCGCCGCCGCGTCGAAGAGCTGGAGTCGCCGTGACTCGTCGACGGACCCGTCGCGCGCCGAGTCCGGGTCGGTCAGGGCGGCCACGACCGGATGCCGGTCGAGCACGGAGGAGATGTCGGGATCCGTCCCGGCCAGCGCTTGAAGGCCGCGCACCAGGTCGATCAGGGCCAGGTAGGGCGGGCCGGGATCGCCCAGATCGACGCATTGCGCCCGCAGCACCAGGCCTTCGGGGTGGGCCGAATCGTCAAGCAGAGCGCGGATCAGCCGACTCTTTCCGACGCCCGCGGCGCCCGCGACGAGGACCGCGCTGGGGTCGCCCTCGGCTGCCCTGCGCACCGCGTCACGCAGGATCGCCAGCTCGCGCTCGCGACCCACGAGCGGCACGTCGCCGTGGACTCCCACGTCGAAATCATCGCACCGGACACTGGACCCGCGCATCGGAACTGCGCCGGGAGCATGCCGGCCCACGATTGCGCGCCGCGTCATCGACGGGTTAGAGTCCCAGCGATCGTCATCGACTGGCAGGAGGTGAGACCCCATGAACGCAGTTTCCGAAACGGGTGCTCCCCTGCAGTGCACGATCTCGCGACTGAGGTAGTCGCCACGGGGAGCGCCTGACATGCACTTCGCGAAAGGCAACCCGATGAACACAGCACTTTTTCCCACCCTGCATTTCACCCCCACGACCGGCGAGCGAGCCCTGGTGCTCGGTGGTGGCGGGTCGACCGGCAACGCCTGGCTGATCGGCGTCATCGCCGGCCTGTTCGATGCCGGGCTGGACGTGACCACGGCAGACCTGACCATCGGTACGTCCGCCGGTTCGACGGCTGCTGCCCAGCTAGCCGGCGCCACTCCGACCGAGCTGTTTGCCGCCACCGTTGCCGGGGTTCCGCAGCAACGCACTCGTCCGGCCGGATCCGGCCAACGCCCGGCAAGGCCGATGGCGGACCAGCTCGAGAGATTCCGCACAGTCATCGCCTCCTCTGACGACGTGGCCGACATGCGCCGCAAGATGGGTACAGCGGCGCTCGAGCGGGAGGCGGCGTCGGACGGGTCGTGGCAGGCACTGTGGCGCACCACAGTCGCGTCGCGACTGCCC
Organism: Aeromicrobium sp. P2_G6; assembly: GCF_056403535.1. Classification (NCBI taxonomy): domain Bacteria; kingdom Bacillati; phylum Actinomycetota; class Actinomycetes; order Propionibacteriales; family Nocardioidaceae; genus Aeromicrobium; species Aeromicrobium sp. P2_G6. Next base: position 1,181,102 of record NZ_JBFUFH010000001.1, read on the forward strand.
GGTCGGACCTGGCCGAAGCGTGCGGTCCTCATCACGGCGGTCGACGCACGTACGGGTGAACCGGTCGTGCTCGACCGTCACAGCGGGGTCGATCTGGCGGACGCCGTCGCTGCGAGCTGTGCCGGAGGTGGCCTCCCCTACAGGATCGGGGACACCCCATACCTCGACGGCGGCTATCGAGCCAACGCCGAGAACGCCGACCTGGCAGTCGGCCATGCGCGGGTGCTGGTGCTGTCACCGCTCGGTGGGGGAACGCTGCATCCGCTGGACTGGGGCACGCGGCTCGCCGTGCAGGTCGACCACCTACGTGCGTACGGCAGCAGGGTCGAGACGCTCTTCCCGGAAAGCGACTCCGAGCACATGTTTGGCGCGAATGCGATGGACCTGTCGCTGCGTCCGCCGGCTGCTCAGGCGGGCTACGACCAGGGCAAGGCCCAGGCCGAGCGGCTCGCAGAGTTCTGGCGCTGACGGCTGGCGGGTCTCAGGTCTCGTGCCCGAGGATTCGTTGAGCCGCCTCGGCCATCGTGAGCCCGCGTGCGGCGGCGTCCTGGACCAGGACATGACGCGCCTCGTCGATCGACAGCTCGAGCACCTCGGCGAGGAAGCCGGTCGCCTGCTCGACCGGCATCCAGGAAGGAGTCTCGATCGAGACGTGAGCGGACTGCGCGATCCGTTGCCGCAGCCGGCGACCGGCGTCTCCGCCCAGCCGACTGTCGAGCTCGACTGGCGTGACCGGGTCCTCGTACTCGAGCTTCCGGCGCTTCCTTGCCATGGTCCAACCTCCGTGCGGCCTTCACACAACAGGTCCCCGTCCCATCGCCTATCGTCTCAGCGATTCACGCCTCGGCGCAATGAGCCCTTGCTGGTTGCACCCGATCGGCGCATGCTGGAGTTGGAGGAGAAATCATGGCTACTCATCCCGTTCCCGACAGCCTGCCGGTCCTGTCCCGCGGCAAGCATCGCTCCGCTCGTAAGGGTGCCTGCTTCATGGAGATGGCGTCAGTGCTCGCGAATGAGCCGTGGAGCGACCGGCCGAGCTGCACTCATCCGTTGCTCGGCGACCTCGCCAGGCTCGTCAACGACAACACCAGCGACCAGAACCGCGGCGAGCTCGCGGTGCTCATCCCGTCCGTGATCGGGCTCCGCGGCGGCAGCGTGGAGTGGATGGTCGAGTTGACCTCCGCCGTCGCGTTGCACGCCATCCCGAATGTTCCGGAGCCCTCGCAGCGCGCCCTCGCTGTGGGTCTGATCCGGTGCAGCGAGCTGGCTTCCGCCGACGCCGTTGATCGAGCCGCGGAGCGGGCCCCCGGCGCGATGGCGTGGGCACACGAGTTCGCGGCCGGCTCGAGGACCACCGAGAAGCAGTTCGCCAAGCGCACCGCACCGACGGTGATTCGGTGCGCGGTGCGAGGGCTGATGGCTTCGGCGACCACCCAGGACGAGATCGACAGCCGACTGCGTGAGCTGCTGCGGGAGGCGATCGCCGCCGCCGAGCGCGTCGAATCTGCTCAGGCAGCGCTCACCCGACGCGCAGTCGCTGCCGAGGCTTCGGCGGCATCCGGCGCAGCCCGGGCTCGCCACCGATGAACGAGTAGCGCAGGGCCGCGAGCCTCGGCACGAGGGTCACCAGGACCGCCAAGGTCATGTCCTCCCCGGGGCAGCGGTGACCCGTGCGCCGGTCGCCGCCACCTTGCGGAACGAGGTTGTAGGGGGTGACGGGTGTCGTGTGGAAGCGGCGAGGGTCGAACGTGTCCGGATCTTGCCAGATGCGCGGGTCGTGGTTGGTTCCCCACGCGTCGAGCACGATCAGCGATCCGCCCGGGATCGCCGCACCGTGGTGGACCAGGTCCTGGGTGGCGCGGGTCGCGAGGAAGGGGACGAACGGGTACGTCCGACGTACCTCTTGGGCCAGGTCCATCGGCGACACGGACTCGGGGAGGATGTCCTCCCAGCGCCGCCCGGACTCGCACCTCAGCGCGAGGCCGCTGATCAGCCACGACACCGCCACGAGCGGGCGAATCAGGTTGATGATCTCGACCGCTGCGGTGTGGACGTCGAGACGATTGCCATGCTCGTCCCGGTATGCGACCACCGTGCCGGCCGGGGTGTGGGCTTCCGCTGCGGCTCGTCGCGCATCCCGGACGAATGACTCGACCCACGACTGCGTACGCCGCCGCGCCGCCCTGGCCCTGAGCTGACGGGACGACGGCGCGCCGAACCCATCGACCAGGGCCAGCATGTCGTGGGTCCGTGCACGCGTATATGGTCCCGAGTCCGGCAGCCCAACCCATGCGGTGCCGGCCTCGAACAGGATCTCGGCGATCTGGTCGAAGACATCCACATAGCCCCGCCACCGCGGCGCACGGTCGTCCCATCTCTTCGCGATCCCGGCGCAGACCTCCGTGCTGGCGTACTCGTCGAGCAGTCGGTTGAACACCGCCTTGCGATGCAGGTGCGCGTCGCCGTCGAGCATGTGGACAGCCCCCATGCCGAACAACGCACCGACGAGCGAGGTGGGGAGCGCCGTCGATCGTTCGGCGTGGGGTGTCTCGTAGAAGAACTGCGCGGCCTCAGGGCCGCGGATCACCGTGACGGGTTCGTTGAGGAGGAGCGTCTGGACGATCTCGGAACCAGTCCGCTGCCTCATCAGCTCCCAATGGCGGTAGCCGTGCTGCAGCAACCCGACCGGCTGGCCGATCGCCTCGCGCGGACGGGCTGACAGTGTCGGTGCCGCGGATCGGTGGGAGGTCATGCTGGTTGTAGTGCCCCTCCGAAGCCGCCCCATGCGTTGGTCAGCGAGAGGCATGGTCGAGGCCTTCAGTGCTCGAGGCTGCGGAAGGCATCTGGCAGCTCACGAGTCTTCACGAGCTCAACCACGATGTCCCGGATACGCCTGTTGGACTCCTGCGAGTAGCGGCGCAGGACGTCGAAGGCGTGGTCGGCGTCCAGGTCGAATCGCTCCATCAGGATCCCCTGCGCCTGCCCGATCATGGTCCTGGTGTCGAGGGCGTGGATCAGGCCCTCTTCGTTGCGCATGTTCGCCAGCGCCCCGGCGGCCTGAGCGGCGAACAGCCGAGCAAGGTCGACGTCCTCGAGGTCGAACTGGGTCTCCTCGAGGCCGTAGAGGTTGAGGGCGCCGATGCGTTGTCCGCGCCCGTGGATCTCGGCCGAGATGACGCTCTGGAACCCGAGCTCTGCGGCGGCCGGGCCCCAGCGTGGCCACCGTTCATCGGTCTTCAGGGATTCCGAGTGCACGCTCTTCATGGCGACCGCGGCATCGACGCACGGTCCCTCGCGCAGCTCGTACTGCAGGTGATCGGCCTGTTCGACGCGCTCGCAGGTGGCGCCCAGCGTCACGAATCGCCGTCCGCCGGCCTGGAGCATCGTGACGCCCCCGTATGAGGTGCCGGTCGACTCGACGGCGAATCGCACCACCTCGTGCACGGTGGCCGCGACGGTCTTGCTCTCGGCCAGCGCGATCGCCAGCTGGAGCATCCGCTGATCTGATGGGCGAGACCCGACGAAACTATCCTCGACGTCGTCTTGTCTGCGCCCGTTTCTGGACACGATCGAAGCGTACTCCCGTCCGACTGTTGTGGCGGCGAAACGAATCAGGCCCGATTGAGCGGGTACGTGCACCGGGTTGAACGAAGAGGTGCACATGTTCGCTCAACGACAGGCGCCTGGCGCCGGGGCGGTCGGTTGAACAAACAGCTGGCCGCCTTCCCCTGCGGTGCAGCGTCAGCCCTCGGCGGGCTTGCGGCTTCCGTCGTCCTCGAACTCGACGTCGCCGAAGTCGATCGGGCGCGAGGCGTTGGCGATCGCGGTGACCATGGCCGTGCCCAGCGGGCCGGCACGGTCGAAGACCTCGACGGTGCCAACGGCGATGCCGTCGTACTCGACGCGGTCGGTCGCCGACAGGCCGATCTCGCGGCTGACCGGCGGCCGGGCGAGGGCGAGGGTGATGTCGGTGTTGATGAACTTCACGCCCTCGGTGCCCCAGTTGACGACCATGCTGGTGCCGTCGGCGATGCTCGCGACCGACTGGAACGGCGTACCCGGCTCACCCTCGACGACCGGCAGTCCGGCCTGCCACGTCTGCTTGCGCCCGGCGTTCTGGTGCTCGGGGAACGACTGCGACCACGGGGAGTCGCTGAGGAAGTGCGGCACGCGGGGCTCGTCGCTCGGCGGGACCAGGTCCTCCGGCGGCGGCTCGGGGTGCTCGAACGGTGTCCACACGTCACCCTTGGGCGTCTCGGTCGGCAGCAGGAAGATGCAGCTGGCCCGCGCGACACGCTCGCCGTCCTGGAGCAGGACCGCGTCGATCAGGCAGATCCGACGCCCCTCGCGTACGACCTCCGTCTCGACGGTGCACGGCGACATCGTGGCCGGCTGGAACAGGTCGACGGTGTAGCGGGCCGGGTGCAGGTCGTCGCGGCCGAGCTCGGCCAGGCGCATCTCGACGGCGCGGGCCAGGGCTCCGCTGACGGCGACGCCGTGCATCTGGTCGTGCTTCCACATGCTGCGGGCGATCTCGGCGGGGACGAGCTGGTCGCCCTCGAGGGTGAACATGGCCAGGGACATGAGCTAAGCCTGTCAGTCGTCGATCGCATGCGCTCAGCTGAAGCCGGCACCCCGGCAAGACTAGAACGTGTTTCAGTTTTGCGCTACTGTCCCCGCCATGGTGCTTGAGAGATTCCGGCTCGACAACAGAGTCGCCGTCGTCACCGGTGCAGGCCGCGGGATAGGGGCCGCCAGTGCCCTCGCGCTCGCTGAGGCCGGCGCTGATGTCATCCTGGCCGCACGTACGGAGGACCAGCTGCAAGAGGTCGCTGCGCAGGTCGAGGCCCTGGGACGCAAGGCCGTCGTCGTGGCAGCCGACCTGTCCGACCTCGACCAGGTCGCCGGGCTCGCGCAGACCGCCGTCGACACGTTCGGTCAGCTCGACGTCATCGTCAACAACGTCGGCGGGGCGATGCCCAAGGAGTTCGTACGCACGAACGTGGCCGCGCTCGAGGGTGCGTTCCACTTCAACGTGTCGACCGCGCACGCGCTGACCCGCGCCGCACTGCCGCACCTGCTGAAGAGCCAGGGTGCGGCGGTCGTCAACATCTCGTCGGTCATGGGCCGGGTGAGCGGACGCGGCTATCTCGCGTACGGGACGGCGAAGGCCGCGCTGGCTCACTGGACCCGCCTCGCCGGGCGTGACCTCGCACCCCGGGTACGCGTGAACGCGATCGCCGTCGGGTCCGTGGCGACCTCCGCGCTCGAGATCGTGACCGGCGATGAGGGCCTCACGGCGCTGATGGAGGCCAACACCCCGCTGCGCCGCATCGGCGATCCCGACGACATCGCCGCCGCCGTCCTGTTCCTCGCCAGCCCGGCCGGCGGCTACCTCACCGGCAAGGTGCTGGAGGTCGACGGTGGCATCGACCAGCCCAACCTCGACATGGCCCTGCCTGACCTGGGAGAAGAACTATGAGCATTCGTGTCGTCGCATGGAGCACGGGCAATGTCGGCAAGCACGTCCTCGCGGGCATCGACGCCCGCCCGGACCTCGACCTCGTCGGCCTCTGGGTGTCCAACCCCGACAAGGTCGGCAAGGATGCCGGACAGCTGGCCGGCCTCGGCCGCGACCTCGGCATCCTCGCCACGAACGACGTCGAGGAGATCATCGCGCTCAAGCCCGACTGCGTGCTGCACTCCGCGATGGCCGACGACCGGCTGTTCGAGGCGATGGCCGACCTCGAGCGACTGCTGCGGGCCGGCATCAACGTGGTGTCGAGCGGCCCGGTGTTCCTGCAGTACCCCTCCGGCGTCGCGGTCGACATGGCCAAGGGCGTGCAGGAGGCGGCCGTCGAGGGCGGCGTCTCGCTGTACGTCAACGGCATCGACCCGGGCTTCGCCAACGACTGGCTGCCGCTGTCGCTGACCAGCATCAGCGAGCGCATCGACCAGGTGCGCTGCTCGGAAGTGCTGAACTACAACACGTACGACCAGGGGATGATCGTCTTCGACGTCATGGGCTTCGGCAAGCCGATGGACGAGATCCCGATGCTGCTCGAGCCGGGCATCCTCAGCATGGCGTGGGGCAGTGTCGTGCACCAGATCGCCGCGGGGCTCGGGGTCGAGCTCGATGACGTCGAGGAGTTCTACGAACGGCTCCCGGCGACCGAGTCGTTCGACATCGACAGCGGCCGCATCGAGAAGGGAACGGTCGCGGGCCTGCACTTCGAGGTACGCGGGATGGTCGGCGACAAGGCGGTCGTCGTGCTCGAACACGTGACGCGGGTCCACGACGACATCGGCCCGGACTGGCCGCAACCTGCCGGCAAGGGCTGCTATCGCGTCGAGATCAAGGGCGAGCCCAACTACACCCTCGACCTGCAGCTGCTCGGCACCGACGGCGACCACAACACCGCCGGCCTCAAGGCGACCGCCATGCGGCTGGTCAACGCCGTCCCGGCGGTTGTCGACGCCAAGGCCGGGCTGGTCACCACGCTGGACCTGCCGCTGGTCACCGGCCGCGGCCTGGTGGTCACATGAACGCGCGGCTCGGTCGCCTGATCGCGATCGCCACGATCGCCGGCGCCCTCGTCCTCTCGCCGGTCACCGCGGACGCCGCGACCGGCTGCTCGCAGGCCGGATCGCAGGCGGCCTCGCAGAAGTACCTCGACGCCTTGGTCGACCGCAACGCCGCCTGGTCGATCCCGCTCGACCCGTTCGTGCTTCGCATCGAGAACGGTCTGCCCACGGCGGTGTCAGCGTTCGACCTGAAGCTCGATCTCTACCTGCACGTCCAGTACTCGGTGTTCACGTCGATCGAGAACGTCGGGTGGACGTGGCAGCCCGATGGCCGGGAGAACATCATCAACGCCACCTACGACATACCGGTCGGCGTTTCGGACGTGCCGCTGGGGAGCTCGACCGTGGTCGAGGACTTCACGCTGACCGCCGACTGCAAGATCAAGCGCATCGACGCGACGTTCACGATCGAACCGGCGGCTTGAACCAGCTAACGCAGCAGCAGGCGTACGGCGACATCCATCGACTTGGTGACGTCGTCGGCCGACGTACGACCGGTGACCCAGCCCATGAGCGCCGACAGCCACACGTCGCCGATGACGCGGACGATCGCCATGTCCTCGTCGGTGGGCTCGCGGGCCTCGTCGGTGCCGTCGATCGCGTGCGTGATCATCGCGGTCAGCTTCATGCCGACGAGGTGGATTTCCTCGGCGACCGACGCGTCGGCGAACATGAACGCGCGGGTCAGCGCCTCGGTCAGCTGGGGCTGCTTCTGCAGGGCCGTCGTGGTCACGCCGAGCACGTGCATGACGCGCTGGTGCGGGGTGTCGCCGGGCACCGCGCGGGTGCGCGACTGCGCCTCGGCGCGCTCGAACTCACGCCCGAGGGCGGTGACCAGGAGATGGATCTTCGACGGGAAGTAGCGGTAGAGCGTCCCGAGTGCGACATCCGCGTTGTCGGCGACCGCGCGCATCTGCACGGCGTCGAACCCGCCAGAATCCGCAAGGGCGATCGTGGCATCGAGGATGCGACGGCGGCGTTCCCGCTGGGCGTTCGAGCCGGGAGTCTCGGTCGTGCTGGTCATCCGGCATCGTCTCCTGTCCACGATTTGCTGACGGCGGCCTCGCCGGGCGTCGGTATGATTGAAACACGTTCTAGATGCGGAGGCGACAGATGCCCGTCGGCGTGACTCGTGATCACCTAGAACTGAGTACCAGTTTACGGGCCTGGGCCGCTGGACTCGGCGGCCCCGCCGCGCTGCGAGATGTCGAGACCGATGCCTCAGCCGCGTTCGCGAAGACCTGGCAGGCCGTCGTCGAGACCGGACTGCCCGCCATCGCCATAGACGAGCTGCACGGCGGCGGTGGGGGCGACCTGCTCGACCAGATGGTTGCGTTGGAAGCTGCGGCGTACGCCCTGGTGCCCGGACCGCTACTGGGTACGCCCGTGGTCGCCCAGCTCACCGAGCACGGCGACGTGCTCGCCGGGATCGCCGCCGGCGCCAGTGCCGCGGTTGCCGTGACGGGTGCGGTCACGGTCGACGAGTCCGGCGCTCGCGGTGCCCTCGACGTCGTGCTCGACGCCGTCGAGGCCCACTGGCTCCTTGCACCGGCGACGGACGGCTCGTGGGTGCTGATCGACGCCGAAGGCTGGAAGGCCGAGCCTGAGATCGGCCTCGACCTGTCCCGCCGCGGCGGGCGGGTCCACGTGGCCGCGACAGCCGACCAGGTGAGATTCCTGCCCGACGTCGACACGCAGCACGTACGCCGTGTGCTCGTTGCGCTCGCAGCGGCCGAGGCGGCCGGCGTGGCGCAGTGGTGCCTCGACACGGCCGTGCAGTACGCCAAGGTGCGCGAGCAGTTCGGCGCGCCGATCGGGTCGTTCCAGGCGATCAAGCACCTCTGCTCGCAGATGCTCGAGACCACGGAGTCCGTGACGGCCGTCGCCTGGGACCTCGGTGCGGCGGCACGGCCAGACGTGCCGGGAGGGGAGGCGGACTATGCCGCCGACGTCGCCGCGACCGTGGCCTTCGACGGTGCAGTGTCTGTCGCGCAGGACTGCGTCCAGGTGCTCGGCGGCATCGGCTTCACGTTCGAGCACGACGCGCACCTCTACCTCCGCCGGGCGATCGCACTGAGCGTCGCCGTCGCCTCGCTGACCGGGGGCTCGGAGCAGTCCGCGGCCCGGCTGGCCAGGCGTGCCGGCACAGGGCAGCGCCGGGTGCCCGAGATCGACTTCGGTGGGGCCGATGGCGAGTTCCGCGAGACGACGCGCCACGAGATGACCGCCATCGCCGAGCTGCCGGCGGACCAGCAGCGAGCCGCTCTGGCGAAGGCCGGCTACCTGACACCGCACTGGCCGCGGCCGTACGGCCTCGATGCCGGACCGGTCGAGCAGCTCGTGGTCGACGAGGAGCTGGCCCGCGCCGGGCTCAGCCGCCCTGACATCGCGATCGGTGGCTGGGCCGTGCCGACGATCATCGGGCACGGCACCGACCAGCAGGCCGAGCGGTTCGTCCTGCCGACGCTGCTCGGCGAGCTCAGGTGGTGCCAGCTGTTCAGCGAGCCCGGTGCGGGCTCCGACCTCGCGTCGCTCAGCACCCGCGCCGTAAGCACCGAGGGTGGCTGGCAGCTGACGGGTCAGAAGGTGTGGACCTCGCGGGCGCGGGAAGCCGACTGGGCGATCTGTCTCGCGCGTACCGACCGCGATGTCGCCCAGCACAAGGGGATCACCTACTTCCTGGTCGACATGACCTCGGCCGGGATCGACACCCGGCCGCTGCGCGAGCTGACCGGCGACGCGATGTTCAACGAGGTGTTCCTCGACGAGGTCTTCGTGCCGGACGACTGCGTCGTGGGCGAGGTCAACGAGGGGTGGAAGCTCGCGCGTACGACCTTGGCCAACGAACGGGTCGCGATGGCCGGCACCAAGCTGGGCATGAGCACGGAGCGCGCCGTCGAGCTGCTGGCCGGGCGTGAGTCCGAGACCGACGCGGCGCTGGTCGGCCACCAGGTCGCCCTCGCGACGGTGTGCCAGCTGCTCGGGGTGCGGTCGACGCTGCGGTCGATCGCCGGGCGCGGTCCCGGAGCGGAGTCGAGCGTCGCGAAGCTGCTGGGCGTACGCAACCGGCAGGAGGCGTCCGAGCTCGTGGTGCGCATGCTGGGCCCGGCTGCATTGCTGGCGTCGGACGATCAGGTCGCCGCGGACGTGCACGAGATGCTGCTGACCCGGTGCTTGTCGATCGCCGGCGGCACGACCCAGATCCTGCGCAACGTCGTCGCCGAACGGGTGCTGGGCCTACCCCGCAGCTGACTCCCGCTCGAACGATGCCTGGAGTGCGTCGATCGTGACGGTGCGTTCCTTGACGGCGAACCGGCGGAAGATCGGTGAGCCGAACGCCCAGATGCCGTACATCTTGAGCTTGGCGTGGTGGTGGACGCGGGTGGCGTTGTAGCCGTCCGGCTCCAATGCATAACTCGGCCAACCCTCGAACGTGAGCTTGCCCGCCTTCGACTTCTCCCACCAGTGGAAGACCACCCTGTGCGGTGCTTCCAGCTCGGCGATGTCGCCGGGCATCGGGCCCTGGGTCGTCTCGTCGATGAAGGTCGTGCCGACGGCCGGCTCACCGGGCGACGTCTGTCGCGTCTCCTTGAGCATGGTGCCCTTCTTCGGCATCCAGGCGTTGTATCCATCGATGTCGACGAGTCGTGCGAAGACCTGGTCGATCGGTGCCTGGACCACTCGCTCGAGGTCGAACTCGACGGTCCTCATGCGGTCAGGATGCTCCCCCCGACGGCGGCGATCAAGGAATCCGCTCAGAGCGTGGGCCCATGTGTCGGCTGAGATGACGATGTCACCACATGCGTCCCCAACTCCGGCACCCACTGAGCCGCAGCAACTCCTGCGCCTGTGAGGTTGTCGCACCGCACCAGCTGCACCCCGACTCGGGCGAGCGGGCAGTTTCCCGAACCCAGCGCCGAGATCGACGTGGCTCGGGTCAGTCCCGACTGTGCGGTGGCACCCGCCGGAGACGTGGCCGAAGCGAGGAGGATCGCCACGGCGATCGCGCTGCCAGTCCGGGTGTGTGTAGAGATGTTCATGATCGTTCCTTCCAGAGGTCCTTCACGCGACGTGCGTGGCTGATACGTCGACGCTAGGAGTGGCCACTGGGGCATCGCATGGGCAGAGACTGCCCACATTTCGAAGGGGGATTGCCCAGGTTTCGGGTGGGTCAGGCGACGCTGACCAGGCCCAGCCGGCGTGCCTCGGAGCCGGCGGCTTCCCGCGAGGTCACGTCCAGCTTGCTCAGGATGGCGGAGACATGGTGGTTGACGGTGCGGACCGAGATGAAGAGTCGTGCGGCAATCTGCTCGTCGGTCATGGAGCTGGCGATCAGTGCGAGCACTTCCTGCTGGCGCTGGGTCAGGCCAGCAGGGTGTGCTGCGGTCGCCGATCGCGGGCCGGCGGGAATGGAGTCGGCCCCCAGGCGGCGGAGCTCCATGCGCGCGATCCGGGCCGCAGCAGGGACCCCCATGCGGTCGAAACGGCGCAGGGCCTCGCGGACGGTGTCAGCGTCGCCGCTGTCGAGAAGCGCCCACGCAGCCTCATACGGCATCGCGCGCTCCTCCCATGCCGCAGCGGCCTCCCGGTGATGGCCGGCCAGACTGAGGGCAACCGGCGCCTCCAACGCGATGCCCGGCAGCGCGGGGGCGTCCAGCCCAGCGCGCCGCAGCCAGAGCAGAAGTGAGCCGACGGCGGTGGGCATGATCTCCCTGAGCCCGGGCTCCAGGCAGCTTTGGAGGTCGCTTCGCGCAGCCGCCACGTCGCCCATCAGCAGATGGCCTTCAGCCCGCGGCACCTTCGTGATCACTCGCCATTCGAGGTCCTCGTTCTGTTCAGCGATTGCGACAGCCTCGTCGAGGGCCCGCATGCTTTCAGGTTGGCCGCGCCGAGCTCGTACGAGTCCGACGACACAGAGGGGCCCGACGACGTTTGCTGGCGAGGCCTTCAGATCCACCAAGGGCTGGGCCAACGCGACGGCGTCGTCCCATCGTCCCCTCGACAGCATCGCCTCGGCATTGGCTGCCCGAATGCAATAGCCGTTGGAGGCGATGTCGTGCTCTTCGCAGTAGGCCAGGCCCTCGACCGTGATCGCATCGAACTCGTCCCACCGCCGCTCCTCGCCGACGAGCGCCTGGTAGTTCCCGTAGGCCCGTCCGGCCTGCCCGTCGGAGCGAGAAGCCCGGGCGACGTCGAGTGCTTCACGCATCCACTCCTCCCAGGGCTCCCCACGGCTGGCGTGCGTGTACGCCTTGGTGTTCAGCAGGTCGCTGACCACTTCCGGCAGGTCGAGCTCGCGCGCCATGCCCTCGGCGCGGCGGATCTTCTCGAGGCGGACGGACAAGTCACTCTCGAACGCCGCTTCCCGCTCAAGCGCTCTGGCGAGCTCTGGCGTCGAGCCGTGTGGCTCCAGCATCTCCACGGCCTGCCGCGCACTGTCCATCGCGTCCCGCTGCAGGCAGAGCCGCCACAACGCGCTCGAGCGAACGCGCAGCGCATTCCCGAGCCGTATCGGGTCGCCGACTCCGCGCCAGAGGGCGACGGCGGCGTCGATGGCTTCCACACAACGTTCCCAGCGGTCGATCAGACCCGATTCGACACTCAGCTCGGTCCAGAGCTTGGCCACCTCCTTGGCCCCGAGACCATCGGTGAAGTTGAGGGCGCGTTCTAGCTGAGCAGCGGCCTCTCGGTGGGCTCCGAGCCGAGCGGATCGTTCGGCGGCCCGCGGGGCGAACCATTGGACTGCCTGCGCATCCCCGGCTCCCTCGGCGTGATACGCGAGTCGGGACTCGTCCGCGTCTCGCTCGATCAGTGCCGTGAGCGCAGCGGCATGGATGGCCGTCGTCCTGTGTGCCGGGATCTGTCGGGCGATCGTCATGCGGGTCAGCTCGTGGCGAAAATTCAGGCCTGTTGGTCCGCTGACCACCAGGCCTGACTCGACGAGCTCGTCGAAGTCGTCGGCCTGGGCCCCGAACACTGCGGTCAGCAACGCCGTGTCGAGCCGGCCGCCCAGCAGCGCGGCTGCCTCGACGGTCCGCCGAGAAGGGTCGCTGAGCCGCGTGGTTCGTGCGAGCACGGCATCTCGAGCCGATGGCGGGATGGTGCTGAGGCCGCCGCGGAGCACCTCGGCCACGAAGAACGGGTTGCCGCCCGTGAGCCGGAACAACTCATCGCCGGACATCGCCGCAGAGCTGGCCAGGTCGTGCACCGCGGTCTGCGACAGAGGTGCCAGGTCGATGCGCCGGGTGGTCGGCTGAGAGCTGAGCTCGCCCAGGACGACGCGCAACGGGTCGCGAGCGGACAATCCGTCGTCGCGATACGTGGCCAGGACCAGGACGGGGCGATCCGTGAGCCGGCGGCCCACGTGGCGTACGAGGTCGAGGGTTGCCTCGTCAGCCCAGTGCAGGTCTTCGAGTACCAGGAGAGTCGGTTGCTGGGCGAGCGTGTCGAGCAGGGCGGAGAAGAGCTCCTCCCGTGGGCGTCCGGCACGGCAAGCCTCGAGCAGGGTGCCTCCGGCCTCCGACGCCACATCGAACAAGGGGCCCAGGGCCCGGGGGGTGAACAGCCCGTCGCAGGCGCCATGCAGCGCGCGCAGGCCGGCCGAATGCTCGAACGTCGACACCAGCAAGCTCTTGCCGATCCCGGCCTCGCCGGAGACGAGCGCCAGTCGCCCGTGACCAGCACGCGCGTCGTCGGCGTAGTCGGTCAGCGCCGACAGCTGGCCCCCGCGTTCGAGCAGCATTTTCGCATTCTCGCCCCGAGACTCGCATCCGTCCATGGGCCGTTGGGGTGGTTCTGTCAGGGCCGGGTAGCGCGGTGCCACTCGAGCCAGCGCTGCACGGCGGCGATCGTGTGCTGGCTGCGGATCGACGAGAACACCTCGAACGCGTGCTGGGCGCCGGGCAGCTCGGCATACGTGACCGAAGCGGACGACTTCTCCTTGAGCGCGGCCACGAAGGCGCGAGCCTGCTCTACCGACACGACGGTGTCGTTGCTGCCGTGGATCACGAAGAAGTCGGGCGCGTGTGCGCCGACCTGGGCCAACGGCGACGCCTGCACGAAGTCCTCGAGGTGGTTCCGCGCGTCCTTGCCGAAGACCCTCGGGCCGAGGAACCTGTCCCGCATGTCGATAGCGGCGCGTTCCTCGGTGATCCCGCCGAGGTCGTAGACGCCGTAGAACGGGACGCACCCGGCGACCGAGGTGTCGGAGTCCTCGAAGCCGGGTTGGTACTCCGCAAGGCCCGGCGTGAGCGCGGCGAGGGCCGACAGGTGACCGCCCGCGGAGCCACCGGTGATGACGACGTACGAGGAGTCGCCGCCGTACTCCTTGATGTTCTCGTGCACCCAGGCGATCGCTCGCTTGACGTCGACGATCTGCGTCGGGAAGCGGTGCTTGGGTGCGAGACGGTAGTTGACCGAGACGCAGACCCAGCCCTGCTGAGCCATCCGGTTCATCAGGAGGATGCCCTGCTGCTCCTTGTTGCCGATCGTCCAGCCGCCGCCGTGGATCTGGATCAATACCGGGGCGTCGGCGAGGTCGCGGTTTTTGGGACGGCGGATGTCGAGGGGGGCCTTCTTGCCGCCCTCGGTGTAGGGCACGTTGCGCAGCACTTCGATGTCGCGCGCGCGGAAGTTGAAGGGCCGGACGACTGATCCGCGGGGGATGCGCAGGTCCAGCGGTCCGGGCAGATCGAGCTCGTCGAGGTAGCCGTCGCCGATGCCCGTGCGGAGCGCTTCGTCGAGCTGGGTGCCGGTGCGGCGTGCGCCGGCGATCGTGTATCCCAGGAGCCCGGCGGCGACTGCGCCTGCGGCAAGTCCCAGCTTTGACGGCTTGCCTTGCCGCACGGTGAGCTCGGCGGCGGTGTCGATCGCAGCGGCGCCCAGCAGGTGCGGAGCCAGCTCGCTGACCGGCCAGCCGAGGGCGAAGCCCGGCAACGCGGACCAGCCACGACGCATCGGGCGTACGGCGTTGAAGGCCAGAGCGGCGAGCGTGAGCTGGCGACAGGTGAACCCGGCTGACATGTGAACCCTCTCCTCACTCTGCCGATCTTTGGGAAGTAGAACAAGTTCTACGCAGCGCTAGGATACGGCCATGGATCGACTCAGTGGCCTCGACGCCAGCTTCCTCTACCTCGAGAGCGGCGCGCAGCTGATGCACGTGTGCGGCGTGATCGTCGTCGACCCGGCGACCATCCCCGGTGGGTACGAGTTCGGGCGGTTCAAGGAGGAGCTGTCCCAGCGCGTCTCGGGCATCCCGATGTTCAACCGCAAGCTCAAGTTCGTGCCGGGCCGGATCGACTTCCCCGTATGGGTGACCGACGACGAGTTCGACATCGACCGGCACGTGCACCGGATGGCTGCGCCGGCGCCCGGCAGCGAGCGTGAGCTGACGGAGGTCGCCGGACACCTCGCCGGCATACCCCTCGACCGGTCGCGGCCGCTCTGGGAGATGCACGTCATCGAGGGACTGGCGAACGGCAAGATCGCGGTGTTCTCGAAGATGCACCACGCGTCGGTCGACGGGGTCTCCGGGTCGAACATGATCTCGTACCTCTGCAGCCTGGAGCCCGAAGCGGCACCGCTCGACACCAGTGCGGGCGATCATCAGCGTGCGCCGTCGGACCTCGAGCTGGTGGGTCGCGGGCTGTTGGCGACCGCGACCAAACCGTGGCAGCTGGCCAAGCTGGTGACGCCGACGGTTCGCACCCTCGTGGAGACTGCGAGCCGGGCGAGGCAGGGTACGGCGATGGCAGCGCCGCTGACCGCACCGCGTACGTCGTTCAACGGCACGATCACGGGGCACCGGTCGATCGCCCTCGCGGACGTCTCGCTCGACGTCATCAAGGAGATCAAGAACGCGATCCCCGGGGCCACCGTCAACGACGTCGTGCTCGCGCTCAGCGGTGGCGCGCTGCGTCGCTATCTCATGGACCGCGACGAGCTGCCCGAGACATCCCTGCTGGCCAGCGTTCCGGTGTCGGTGCGCAACGAGTCGACCAGGACCGGCGGCCGCAACAAGGTCTCTACGATCTTCTGCCGGCTGGGCACTGACGTCGAGGATCCGCTCGAGCGGATCACCGAGATGTCCGTCGCCAACGCGCACGCCAAGGACCATCACACCGCCGTACCGGCAGACACCTTGCAGGAGTGGGCCGAGTTCGCGGCGCCGCGGACGTTCGGGCTCGCGGTGCGCATGGTGTCCGACCTGCGGCTCGCCGAGCGGGCTCCGGTCATCCACAACCTGGTGATCTCGAACGTCCCCGGGCCGCCTGTTCCTCTGTACTTCGTCGGCGCGCGGATCGATGCGCTCTATCCGCTCGGCCCGATCTTCCACGGCGCCGGGCTCAACATCACCGTGATGAGCAACAACGGTCAGATGCACATCGGCGCGATCGCCTGCAAGGAGCAGATGCCGCGCGTATGGGACCTGGTCGACCAGTTCCCTCTCGAGCTGGAAGCGATGCGCAAAGCCGTCCTGGGGTAACACGCCCGCCAGTTGAACTCACTCGCCGCCGGTGACCCCTGCACCCGTCGAATAGCCGACGGGAAGTTCGGGATGAAGAGATTCGTCGCAACGTCCACGGAAGGTGGGGTATGAGTCCAGCCACAGGTTCCGCGCATGGAGGGCGGATCGGTCCAGCTCGCGTCGGGCGTAGGCGGTATCAACGTGTATGCCCTCGCGCGAGAGCTTCGGATGCCACGCCAGCAGCGGCCAGCCGGGAGTGTCCGACTCAACCAGCATTCCCGGGTGTTTGGCAGCGACGATCAGGCCCGCGATCACCAAGCGCTGGGCGTCTGTAAACCGTCGACCTTGCATGTGTGCAACAACTTCAGGACTCATGCAGGACTGGATCTTGGCGATCTCTGCGTCCAGATCTAGGGATGTTGCTCGTGCCTGGTTGGCTGACGCCTTCACGTTTCTGCGCCCGTGATCGAGCACGGTCCGGGTGGGGATAGGTGTGGAGGGCCGGGTCGAAGGCCGTCGAACGCGAGGACGTTGCGTCCGATTGTTGTTGGCGGCGTTCACGCGCCCGGCGAGTGTCGTGGGTACGTCGCCCACGAGCGCCCGAAGCTTGGCGGCCATCGCCGGGTCGTCGCCGATTCGGTGTGAGAACCCTCGTGAGTTCGTCATGCCGCATCCCCGAGGTTGAGATCGTGGTCGGTCAGGAACGTCACTCTTCCGGCAGCGACCTGCAAGCGCCGCGAGAGCGAGCCGTGATGGGCCGCGACGTGAGTCCGGAGGCCCGCTGCTTCCGCTCGTGCAATTGCCTCGGTGAAGATTGCGTCGCCGGAAATGAGGACCAGTTCGTCGAAACGGTGGGACAGATCCTCGGACTCGATCACGTCGAGTAGAGCCAGATCGGCCCCGTCCGGACCTGAGCGGAAAACGAGTCGGGGGTGAACGTCTTTCCATCCCGTTGCCGACGTGAAGAGTCCGATGTGGCTCACGCCGATGACGATTTGATCGCACGGGCGGATTCCGATCTTCAGCTTGATCTGAGCCAACGCCCACTCGGCCTGGCCGACCGTGAGCACGGCCGCGCCGACGACGTTCTCGATGTCCACGGCGACAAATCGTCGGGGAGCGCCAGCTGCCCGCTCCAGCTTCATCTTCAGGTTCCTGCACATCTTGTCCTCCATTCGTGACCCCGGATTCACAGAATGGCACAATTAGACGGGGCCCACTACTAATTTGAAAAAATAGATGTCAACCCCGATTACAAATAGATAATAGGTGGGTGTGTAGACTGTTTGTGTGAATGTAGATGTGACGTTGATTGCGGTCTCGATTCGTTACGAGAACGGGGCTCCACAGTTCGTGGGGTTGCGCGTCGGCGACCGGTGGCCTCGCGCAACGGTGGCCGGGAAGCTGTCGGCTACGGTCGATGCGCTGGTGGGCGATCTTCCACCTGAGTTCGAGCACGTGTTGACGGCGCGCCAGATAAAGCCGGAGCGCGTGACGTTCAGGGACGAAGATGGCGGCGCGCTAAATCTGATCTACACGCTCGCCCTCCCGATCCCTCTGGGGAATCTGGAAGTCGATGGAGCAGAGTGGGTTCCGTTGCTCGCGGCGGCGACCAAGCACGCGGACGCGCGGAAGATCGGCTTCGAGGCGAGGGGTGATGCTGAGAACTCGGGAACCATGCTGGAGTGGTGGAAGGAACTCTTGGAAGAAGACGCCGGGGTTTTCGCGCTTCTACCGCAACATTTCACTGCTCGTCAGGCGCGGGATGTCTACAGCGCCATTTGGGGATACGAGCAGGATGCCGACAGTTTCGGGTCGTGGTCTGGGATTGGACGTAACAGGTCACAGGGTGTGCTCAGCCGATGGATCGAACCAGAACCACTGACCGAAGGCGACCTTCTCGAGCAGTTCGTGGACGTGATCTGCAAGTCGCGCGGGCGGGAGGACGAGAGCGACCACGCGCGCGCCCTAGCTACCGTCGTCGCGCGAGACGCGAGCGAGAAGATGGTCGGTCTGGATCCGTCCAGTCCGATCGAGTCCGCCGGCGTCGTCACGCGTAGCGCGCTCTTTTCTGCGGCCGCACTGATTGCGTACCAAGTGCGCGCCCGTGGTCCGAAGCCTGCTTGGTTCCGCCAGCCCAAGCCGGGGGATACCGACGGAAAACTTCAGGATCTCTACACGCCGAGACCCACATGGGTCTATCCGCCCGCCACCTCGACCGTCTAGGCCGGTTGGCGTTTGCGCATGCGGGTCGTGACCGCGTGGGCTGCTTCGAGCAGGGCGGGTACGAATGCCTGGTGCTCCAGCACGCAGCCGGCATGCCCGCAGGCGGCCTCGTGCACCGTCGCTCCAGGGATCCGGTCGGCGATGTCGCGCTGGCGATCAGGCGGGATCACCCGGTCCTTCGTGGTCACGACGACCGCCGTGGGTACGTCGATGTCCGACAACCACCGGGTCGAGTGGTGCCGGCCGAGGGACGCCACGGCCTGGCCAACGGCCCACGGGCTGCTGGCACGCCACTGCTTCATCGCCCAGCGAGCGGTGTCGGAGCTGTCGGCGTCGATCGCATCGACGGCGGCCGAGCTGGCCCGGCGGAC
This sequence comes from Aeromicrobium sp. P2_G6, assembly GCF_056403535.1. NCBI lineage: Bacteria > Bacillati > Actinomycetota > Actinomycetes > Propionibacteriales > Nocardioidaceae > Aeromicrobium > Aeromicrobium sp. P2_G6. Next base: position 1,199,750 of record NZ_JBFUFH010000001.1, read on the forward strand.
CACGCTCGAACGGGACAGCGTCGCGCTCAGTCCCATGCCGAGCTCCATACCCGCATGGAAGATGCGCTCGCGGCCGTTGGTGCGGAAGTGCGCGGTGCTCGCGGCGAGGATGAGCCCGCCGACGACATCGGGGTGCTGCCGCCACACGCGCTGCGCGATGACGGATCCCATCGAGTAGCCGGCGACGATGGGGCGGTCGAGGTCGAGCGCATCGATCACCGCCGCGACGTCGGTGGCGCAGTCGGAGATGAGGAAGCGCTCCGACGTGATGCCCCGGCCGTGCCAGCGCTGGTCGAACGTGATGACCCGGTAGTGCTCGGCCAGACGGGGGATGGCGGGGAACCAGGTCAGCTGTCCGGTGCAGCCCACAGCATGCAACAGGATGATCGCGGGCGCGTCCGGCGTCGGCCCGGGTACGTCCGTGAGCCACGTACGGCCACGCCGGGGCAGGTCCAGCCAGCGCCCCTCGGGCAGGTCCACAGGAGGCAGGTCGAACAGGTCCCACGACGCGGGGTCGGGCAGCAGGTGTCGTACGAGCGACAGCGGCAGCTTGAGCGGGTTCCGCACACATCCTCCTCGAGACAGAGCTCCACAGAGTAGAACACGTTATAGTTTTGCACGAGAAGGCTGCCACTCGAAGGATTGGGGATGTGCGTGGACTCGGTGCTTGACGAGGTGCGCTCCGTCATCGGCGATGTGCTCGACCGCGGTGACGGGACCTGGCGCGCGCTCCAGGAGTCCGGGCTGCTCGCGCTGGTCGCCCCGAAGGAGCACAGCGGCGAGGGCTTGGGCATGGCCGAGGTCGCCGTGCTGCTGCACGAAGTCGGGCGCCGCGCGGCCGAGCTCCCGGTCTGGGAGACCGTCGCCTGCGGCCTGTTGCCCCTCGTGCAATCGGGCTCCGCGACGTTGCAGGCCGACCTCGTCCCGCAGGTGCTGGCCGGCGAGCTGCTGTTCGCACCAGCGCTCGGAGAGCCGGGGTCGGCGCTGCCGCGCGATCCCTCGACGGCGTACGACAACGGCACCGTGTCGGGCACCAAGATCGGCGTGCCGGTGCTGGATGGGAAGACCCTGCTGCTGGTCTCGGCGACCGGCGGAAGCGTGGTGCTCGTCGATCCTGACGGCCCCGGGGTGAGCCGGGTCGACACCGGGACCTCCCGCGGGGCCACTGAGGCGACGTACACCTTCGACTCGGCTCCGTCGCTCGGAGAGCTCGACGCCGAGGTCGTGCGCAGCCATGCCATCGCGGGCCTTGCCGCCCTCGGCGCGGGACTCGTCGAGGGTGCCCGTGACCTGACTGCCGGCTATATCCGCGACCGCCGCCAGTTCGGTCGCGCTCTCGCGGAGTTCCAGGCCGTCGCCCAGCAGATCGCCGACGTCTACATCGCATCGCGGACGTTCTCGCTGACCGCCGGCGAGCTGGTTCGCCGCCTCGACGCGGGCGATCCGGTCGACGACGACCTGGCCATCGCGGCGTACTGGTTCGCCGACCGCGCGCCATCCGTGCTGCAGATCTGCCAGCACCTCCACGGCGGCATGGGCGTCGACATCACCTATCCGCTCAACCGCTACTTCTCGGGCGTACGCGACATCGCCCGCCAGCTGGGCGGGCCGGCGGCGCTCAACGCGGTGCCGGTCACCGAGTCCGACGGCAAGAACGCCGAGCTGACCGCGGAGGAGCGGGCGTTCAAGCAGGAGGCGCGCGACTATCTCAGCGGCCTGGCCTCCGACGCCGATCGCGACGAGATGCGCACCGACCGGCACGGTCCGGCGTACCACCGGATCATCAAGCAGATGGGCGCCGACGGCTGGATGGGTGTCGGCTGGCCGAAGGAGTACGGCGGCCAGGGGCGCGGCGTCATCGAGCAGCAGGTGTTCGTCAACGAGGCGGCGCGGGCGGACGTGCACCTGCCGTCCGTGACGCTGCAGACCGTCGGGCCGACCCTGCAGGCATACGGCACCCAGGAGCAGAAGGACATGTTCCTCGCCGACATCGTCAACGGTGACGTGCACTTCGCGATCGGCTACAGCGAGCCCGACGCCGGCACCGACCTGGCGTCGATGCGCACGACGGCCCGGCGCGACGGCGACCACTACGTCGTCAACGGCCAGAAGATGTGGACGACCGGCGGTCACGTGGCCGACTACGTATGGCTCGCCGTGCGCACCGATCCGGACGCGCCGCCTCACCGCGGCATCTCGGTGCTCATCGTCGACACCCGCGACCCCGGCTTCTCCTCGACGCCTATCGTCACCAGCGACCACTCGCACCACACCAACGCGACGTACTACAACGACGTACGCGTGCCGGTCGACATGCTCGTCGGAGAGGAGAACCGCGGCTGGCAGCTCATCACGACCCAGCTCAACCACGAGCGCGTGATGCTGGGCCCTGCGGGCCGGATCGAAGGGCTCCGCGACCTGGTGCGCGAGTGGGCGAAGGACCGCGTCGCACCGGACAGCACCCCGCTGCTGGACGTCCCGTGGGTCCATGACGTCCTGGCGCGCGCGACCGCATCGTTCCGCGTCAACGAGCTGCTCAACTGGGCGGTTGCCCGTGGCTCGTCGTCCGATCGGGCGACCGTCGCGGAGGCGTCGACGTCCAAGGTGTTCGCCAGCGACGAGGTGCAGCGGCTCGGGCTGGCGCTGATGGACGTCGTCACGACGTACGGCGACCCTGCCGACCCGGCGACGGGCCGGCTGGCGGAGTATCTCGACGCAACCAGCAAGCGCAACCTCGTGCTCAGCTTCGGCGGTGGCGTCAACGAGGTACAGCGCGAGCTGATCGCGATGTTCGGCCTCGACCTGCCGAGGGTGCCGCGATGATGGGCCACGACGAGATCCTCAAGCGGGTCGAGGAGATCAAGGCTCGTGGCAACAGCCCGCTCCGGGAGGCGCCGGACCCGGTGAACGCACCGATGATCCGGCACTGGGCCGAGGCGATCGGCGACACCAACCCACGCTGGGCGCCCGGTCCCGACACCGAGGCGCCCCCGGCGATGGCGCAGGTGTGGACGATGTACGGGCTCAACCACGAGCGCATGCCCGGCGACCCGCTGCCCGACACCATGAGCGTGTTCGACGAGGCGGGCTACACCTCAGTGCTCGGCACCAACTGCGACCAGACGTATGCCCGGACGCTGCGACCCGGCGAGGTCCCGGCGATCAGCACCCGGCTCGACGAGGTCGTCGGCCCCAAGAAGACCGGCGTCGGCGAGGGCTACTTCGTGACGACGAAGAGCGTGTGGACGGTCGGCGACGAAGAGGTCGCGACGATGACGTTCCGCGTCCTCAAGTTCAAGCCCGGCACCGGCCGCGCGTCGGTGGACAAGTCGCAGTCGGCCCGGCCGATGATCAACCGCGACACCGAGTTCTTCTGGGCGGGCACCGCCGCCGGCGAGCTGCGCATCCAGAAGTGCAACACCTGCGGCGAGCTGCGCCACCCGCCCGGCCCGGTGTGCCCGTCCTGCCATGCGATGGATCGCGGGTATGTCGTCGCGTCCGGTCGCGGCAAGGTGCACTCGTTCCTCGTGCACCACGCGCCGGCCGTCCCCGGCAAGCAGCTGCCCCTGACCCTCGCCCTGGTCGAGCTCGACGAAGGCGTCCGGATGATCGGCGAGGTCGGTGGCCAGGTCGACATCGGGGACGCCGTCGAGGTCTGGTTCGACCCGATCGACGACGACGTGACTCTGGCGAAGTGGCGACCGGCCGGCTCGGCGCCACCACCACCTGTGCCCGAGCCTCCCTCGGACATACCCGCCTGGGAGCTGCCGATCACGCCGACCCTCGTGGTGTCGACGGCGCTGGCCACCCGGGACTTCCAGGACGTGCACCACGACCGCGACCGGTCGATCGGCCACGGCAGCAAGGACATCTTCATCAACATCCTGAGCACGACCGGGCTGGTGCAGCGCTATGTCACCGACTGGGCTGGCCCGCAGACGCAGATCCTGTCGTGCGCCCTGCGGCTCGGCGCGCCGGCGCACCCGTACGACACCCTGCGCTTCACCGGCAACATCGTGTCCGAGCAGGACGGGGTGACCACGATCGACGTCACCGCTGCCGTGTCGATCGGCATCCACGCCAACGCCCGGCTGGAGGTGCGGCGATGAGTACGTTCAGCGGTGCGGCAGCGATCGCCGGGATCGGCGCGACCGAGTTCTCCAAGGAGTCTGGCCGTTCGGAGCTGCAGCTCTCGGCCGAGGCGACGCTCGCAGCGCTCGCCGATGCCGGCCTTGCCACCTCCGACGTCGACGGCCTCGTCACGTTCACGATGGACTCGACCTCCGAGATCGCGCTGGGCCGCGAGCTCGGCATGGGTGACCTGCGGTTCTTCAGCCGGATCAACTACGGCGGCGGCGCAGCATGTGCGACCGTGCAGCAGGCCGCGATGGCCGTGGCAACCGGCATGGCTGACGTCGTGGTGGCCTATCGCGGGTTCAACGAGCGGTCCGGCCAACGCTTCGGCCAGGTGCAGAAGTGGGCCGCCGAGCAGGTCAACACCAACGGCCTCGACAACGCCTGGTCGTACCCGCACGGCCTGTCGACGCCGGCAGCCACGGTGGCGATGCAGGCTCGGCGCTACATGCACGAGTACGGCGCGACGTCGGCAGACTTCGGCCGGGTCGCGGTGGCGGACCGGCGCCACGCGGCCACCAACCCCAACGCGTTCTTCTACGAGCGGCCGATCACCCTCGACGACCACCAGGCCTCCCGGATGATCGCCGACCCGCTCCGGCTGCTCGACTGCTGCCAGGAGAGTGACGGAGCGGTCGCGATCGTCGTGACCTCCACCGAACGGGCGCGCGACCTCAGGTCCGGCGCGGTGCCGATCGTCGCAGCGGCCCAGGGCAGCGCCGCCGACCAGTTCGTCATGACGTCGTACTACCGCGACGACATCGGCATCCCCGAGATCGGCGTCGTCGGCCGCGACCTCTGGCGCCAGTCCGGACTCTCGCCGGCGGACATCCAGACCGCGGTGCTCTACGACCACTTCACGCCGTACGTCCTGATGCAGCTCGAGGAGCTCGGCTTCTGCGGCCGCGGCGAGGCCAAGGACTTCATCGCCGACGGGGCGATCGAGCTCGGCGGTCGGCTCCCGCTCAACACGCACGGTGGGCAGCTCGGCGAGGCGTACATCCACGGCATGAACGGCATCGCCGAGGGCGTACGCCAGCTCCGTGGCACCTCGGTCAACCAGGTCGACGGCGCCCAGCACGTGTTGGTGACTGCGGGAACCGGCGTACCGACCTCAGGGCTGATCCTCGGCGCCTGACCCCGCACGGGTCCGACGAATTTCGCTTAGCGTGGGCCGTATGCGAAACCTCATCGTTCAGCAATGGGTCACCGTCGACAACGTCGCGGCGGAGGAGGATGGCGGACTCAGCTTCGTGTCCGGCGAACCGTTCGACGACAACGCCGCCGACCCGTTCCGGGACAACCTGATGGAGTTCATCGACTCCGTCGACACGATGATCCTCGGCGCGAACACGTACGCCCAGAGTGTGGGCTACTGGCCACGGGCCACCGACCAGGGTCAATACGGTGAGAAGTTGAACAACCTCACCAAGTACGTCGCCTCGACCACGATGGATGAGGCGCCTTGGGGTGACTTCGCCCCCGCGACGGTGACCTCCGACCCGGTCGCCACCGTCATCGAGCTCAAGGGGCAGATCGGCAAGGATCTCTGGCTCTGGGGGAGCCTGACGCTCATGCACTCGCTGATCGACGCCGGTGTCATCGACGAGGTGCGGATGCTGGTCTGTCCCGTGTCCCGCGGCAAGGGAACCCGGGTCTTCGAGGATCGGCGAGATCTGGAGGTCCTCGAGGCGACCGCATTCGACAACGGTGTGACCCTTCTCCACTACGGGATCAGCTCATGACCGTCATACGGATGGACCACGCCGGGTACGTGGTCGAGGATCTCGAGGCCGCCATCGCGTTCTTCGTCGAGCTCGGACTCGAGCTCGAGGGTCAGGCGACAGTGGAGGGTGCGTGGGCCGACCAGCTCATCGGTCTGGAGGACATGCGGGCGAACATCGCCATGCTGCGTACGCCCGACGGCCACAGCCGGGTCGAGCTGTCGACCTTCGACCGGCCGGTTGCCACCAACCCGTCGCCGTCGCCGCCGGTGAACGTACCGGGCATCCCGCGCCTCACGTTCTTCGTCGACGACGTCAACGACACGTTCAACCGGCTGCGGCCGCATGGCGCCGAGCTGGTCGGGGAGATCGCGGAGTACGAGGACATCTACCGCTACGGCTACGTCCGCGGCCCTGCCGGCGTCATCATCGGGTTGTGCCAGGACCTCTAGCGCACCTGGGCCAGCACGCAGAGCCAGCCGTCGTCGTCGGGCGACTGGTCGGTCCACTCCGGGATGAGCCCCGCCGAGCTCAGGGCGTCGATGAACTCGTCCTTGCTGTGGAGCGCGCGGTAGTAAGGACTGCCCGACTCGCCGATCTCCCAGCCGGCACCCTCGCCCCGGGGTATCGAGACGAGGAACCGGCCACCCGGCCGCAAGGCGCCAGCGACCTTGGACAGCACGGTGGGTAGGTCCTTCGGCTCGACGTGCTGGAGGACGTGCAGCGTGACGACGGCATCGTACGGACCGCCGAGGTCGTCGTTGATCGCGTCGAGCTGGTCGACCTGCTTGCCTCGGGCGCGCTGCAGCTCGATGAACGCCTGCGTGATGTCGGTGCGGCGAACGGTCAGTCCGGCTTCCTCGAGCCGGTCGGCGTCCCAACCGGGGCCGGAGCCGATCTCGAGGACGTGACCGGATGGCACCGCCTCGACCAGGCGCATCAGCGCTCCGGCGAGGACCCCGTGACCGGAGGTCTCCTCGGCATACGCCTCGGCGATGTGCTCGTACGACTCGACCGTGCGGGCATTGGGCGAGCCACCGGGGTCGGGGATGCGCTCGGGCTCCATGCTCCGAGCCTAGGCGGTTGACCGCGGCGCTGGTCGGACCGGACACTACGAAGACCACGAGGAGATGCCGCCATGGGAGAGCTGCACGTCAACATGAACATCACGCTCGACGGCGTGATCCAGGCCAACGGTGGCCCGAGCCCGCAGGACGAGGGCTTCGAATATGCCGGGTGGGAGCGCCCGTACGGGGACGCCGAGTCCGGCGAGGTGCTGACTGCCGACGTCCAGCTCTCCGATGCCCTGCTGCTGGGCCACACGACGTACGAGATCTTCCGCCCCTACTGGCCCAACCAGTCAGGCGGCATCGCGGATGCCTTCAACCAGGTGCCCAAGTACGTCGCCTCGCGCGGCACGCCTGAGCTCACCTGGGAGACCAGTACCCAGGTCCGCGATGCGGCCACCGAGGTGCGGGCGCTGCGGGAGCGCCACCAGCAGATCCACACCTGGGGCAGCGGCGACCTGCTGCAGACCTTGTTCCGCGAAGGGCTGGTCGACCAGGTCAACCTGTGGATGTGCCCGGTCGTGATCGGGCAGGGCAAGCGGCTGTTCCCGGACGGCACGACGCCCACCCGGTTCCAGCTCGCGCAGCCGCCCAGGGCGTTCCCGGCAGGTGCGGTGCTGATGCGCTACCGGCGGCTTGAGGGCCCCCCGGCGACTACCGACGGGTGACGAGGCAGTCAGCCAGCGCTGGCCGCGCGTCCTCGCCCACCGTCACGGTCACCGCGATGCCGTCGGCCACGTCCCACGCGTCGATCGACAGCATTTCGCCCGGGAACACGACGCCGGCGAACCTCGCGCCGAAGCCGCCGACCGCGCTGGCGTCGCCGTCCAGCATGAGGTCGATGACCTCGCGGAGCACGATGCCGTACGTGCACAGTCCGTGCAGGATCGGCGCCGGAAAGCCCGCAGCCTGCGCGAACGCGGGGTCGGAGTGCAGTGGGTTGCGGTCGCCGCACAGCCGATAGAGCAGCGCCTGCTGCGGTGTCACGGTGTACGTCGTGGACTTGTCCGGCGCGCGGTCGGGGACGACGACGGCGGTGCTTTCGCCGCGGTTGCCGCCCCAGCCGCCCTCACCCTTGACGAAGATCGACGATCGTACGCGCCACATCTCGGTGCCGCCCGGACCGGTGGCGACGCCCTCCTGCCAGATGACGGCGGCCTTGCCCTTGTCCCAGACGTCGGTGATGCGGGTCGTCAGCCTGGCCGAGCCGGAGGCGGGCAGCGGACCGTTGACCCGTACGTGCTGGGCGCCGTGCACGACCTGGGCCAGGTTGATGTCGCAGCCGGGCAGGTCGAGCCCCGGCCGATCGGTCTCGTGGAACGTCGGCGCCACCACGGCGAAGCTCGGCAGCACCTGGAGAGCGTCGTCGTCGAGCGTCCACCGCAGGGCGTCGGCCGAGACGTTGTCGCCCGGACGCGAACCGGCGCCGACGGCGAGCTGGTAGAGCAGCACGTCGCTGCTGGTCCAGGAGAACTCGCGCGTGCCGACCTCGGCGCCGATGGCGACGCTGGGATCGATCGGCATCAGCCGGCGTCCTTCGACTGCGCGATGTCCTCCGCGGCGAGGTAGCCGAAGGTCATCGCGGGCCCGATCGTGGCGCCCGGACCGGCGTACGTACGACCCATGACCGCTGACGAGCAGTTGCCCGCAGCGTAGAGCCCTTCGATCACGGAGCCGTCGGGCCGCAGCGCGCGTGCCCGCTCGTCGGTGACGATCCCGCCCTTCGTGCCGAGGTCGCCGGGGACGATCTTGACGGCATAGAACGGTCCGCGGTCGATGCTGTGCAGCGACGGGTTGGGCTTGACCCGCGGGTCGGCGTAGTAGCGGTCGTACGCGCTCTCGCCGCGGTGGAAGTCCTCGTCGATACCGGACTCGGCGAACCCGTTGAACCGGCGCACGGTCTCCTCGAGCGCGCCGGCCGGGACGTCGATCTCCGCGGCGAGCTTGCTGAGCGAGTCGGCCTTGCGGACGGTGCCGAACTTGTACCAACGGCCGGGGAACGGCTGCCGCGGGGAGAGGCCGGCGAACAGATAGCGGTTGCGATAGCGCTGGTCCATCACCAGCCAGGCCGGGACGTGGGGGACGCCGGTGGCCTCACCCTCGTAGATCGCATGGGTCGCCTCGACGTACGGCAGCGCCTCGTTCATGAACCGCTGACCGGCGGAGTTGACGATGATCGAGCCGGGCAGGTTGCGCTCGGCGAGGCAGAACCACGGGCCGGACGGCAGCGGGATCGTCGGCCCCCACCAGGCATCGTCCATCAGGTCGGTGGCCGCGCCGATGGCGACGCCGGCCTCGATGCCGGCACCGGTGTTGCTCGGCGCCGCGGTGCTCCAGGCGGCGTCGGTGGGTGCGGGGAGGTACTTCTCTCGCAGCGCCTCGCTCTTCTCGAACCCGCCGGAGCCGAGGATGACGCCGTGACGGGCACGGATGACGACTTCGGCGCCGTCGCGCTGAGCGCGTACGCCGACGACCCGGCCACCCTCGATGACCAGACCGGTCAGCGGGGTCTCGTAGTGCACCGGCACACCGGCATCGATCAGGCCCTTGCGCAGGCTGATCGTCAGGGCGTTGCCCATGGCATACATCCGGCGACCGCGGAGCGAGCTGACCAGACGCTTGACCATGACCCGCATCATCGTGAGCGGGCCGCGGAGCGTGCGCAGGCCGAGGCTGATCTTGCGGAAGTCGGCCTGGGTGACGATCAGGTTGGCGGGTGCCTTGGCGTACGGCGGGTGCAGCCGGTCGAGCTCGGCGCCGAGGATCCGGCCGTCCATCGGCACCGGCTCGACGCTGCGTCCGCGCGGCCGGCCACCGGGCTGCTCGGGGAGGTAGTCGGAGTATTCGGGGACCCAGCTGAACCGCACCGGGGTGTTGTCGAGGATGAAGTCCATGACCTCGGGCCCGCGCTCGAGGAACGTGTCGCGTCGCTCCTGGGGGACCACGTCGCCGACGATGGCCTCGAGGTAGCGCCGGGACTCCTCCGCGTCGTTCGCGTCGACTTGTCCGGCGGCCCGGAGTGCCCGGTTGCCGGGGATCCACACGCCGCCACCGGAGCGGGCCGTCGACCCGCCGAAGTAGGCGCTGCTCTCGATCACGACGGTCTCGAGACCGTGCTGCGCAGCGGCGAGAGCGGCCGTCATTCCGGCACCACCGGCACCGACGACGACGACGTCATACGTCTCTTGCATGGGACCTCCGTCGGGGTGAACTACCGCAAAACTGTAACAGGTTCTAGTATGGCGTTGTGTTCTCCACCAAGGCTGATCCTGCCGCCATCGCCGCGGCCACCGAGCGGCTCGCGCAGGCCCTGGAGACCCGGGTGCCGTGCGCGGCGGTTCGCGATCTGATCGGGACCGACGATCTGCCTGCGGCGTACGCGGTGCAGCAGGGCCTGGTGCAGAAGCGGCTGGCGGCCGGCGTGACCGTCGTCGGACGCAAGATCGGCGCCACCTCCGAGGCCGTTCAGAAGCAGCTCGGCGTGGACCAGCCCGACTTCGGCTATCTGCTCAGCGACATGGATGTCAGCCACGGCACCGACGGCACTCCGATCTCGATGCGCACCCTCCTGCAGCCCCGGGTGGAGGCGGAGGTCGCCTTCCGGCTGGCCCGCGACATCGACGTGCCCGAGGAGCAGATCACGATCGACCTGGTCCGCGAGGCCGTCGACGTGGCGCTGCCTGCGCTGGAGATCGTCGACTCGCGCATCGACGGCTGGGACATCGAGTTCACCGACACCGTCGCCGACAACGCGTCGAGCGGCCTCTATGTCATCGGCGACGTGGGGCTCCCGCTGACGGAGATCGAGCCGCGCGACGTCGTGATGAGCCTGACCATCAACGGCGAGGAGCGCTCGGCCGGCACCGGAGCCGCCTGCCTGGGCGACCCGCTGGAGGCCCTGCGATGGCTCGCCGTGCAGGCCGCACGCTTCGGCGATCCGCTGCGCGCCGGACACCTGATCCTGTCCGGGGCCCTGGGCCCCTTCGTGCCGTTCGCCGCGGGCGACCGCGTGACGGCATCCATCAGCGGGTTCGCGCCCCTGACCGTCTCCTTCGAGGAGTGAGAATGAGCAACAAAGTCACCGCAGCCATCGTCGGTCCGGGCAACATCGGCACCGACCTGCTCTACAAGCTGCTGCGCAGCGACTCGATCGAGCCACGCTGGATGATCGGCGTCGACCCGGCATCGGAGGGCCTGAAGCTCGCCCGCGATCGCGGGGTCGAGGCCTCTCACGAGGGAGTCGACTGGCTGCTCAAGCAGGACGAGCTGCCCGAGCTGATCTTCGAGGCCACCTCCGCGTACGTCCACCGTGAGTACGCGCCGCGCTACGCTGAGGCCGGCATCCGCGCGATCGACCTGACCCCGGCCGCTGTCGGCCCAGCCGTCATCCCGCCGGTCAACGGCGAGGAGCACCTCACCGCCGACAACGTCAACATGATCACGTGTGGCGGCCAGGCCACGATCCCGATGGTCTACGCCGTCTCGCGCGTGGCTCCGGTGCCGTACGCCGAGATCGTCGCCTCCGTCTCCAGCGCCTCCGCCGGACCCGGCACGCGCGCCAACATTGACGAGTTCACCCGCACGACCAGCGCCGGCGTCGAGACGATCGGCGGTGCGGAGCGCGGCAAGGCGATCATCATCCTCAACCCCGCCGAGCCGCCGATGATCATGCGCGACACGATCTTCTGCGGTGTCGCCGCCGACGCCGACCGCGACGCGATCTCCGAGTCCGTCGTACGCATGGCACAGCAGGTGCAGGAGTACGTGCCCGGCTATCGGCTGCTGCAGGACCCGCAGTTCGACGACGCCGCCGAAGCCACGATGGGCCTGACCAAGGTCAGCATCTTCGTCGAGGTCGAAGGCGCCGGCGACTACCTCCCGCCGTACGCCGGCAACCTCGACATCATGACCGCCGCCGCCACCCGAGTCGGCGAGTCGATCGCGAAGGAGATCCTCCGATGAGCACCCCTCCCGTATCCGGCCTCGACGCCTCTGTCGACGCCCTCGCTCGTACGTGGTCGCAGACCGACTCGGCGAGCGACCTCGACCTGCGGCTGACCGACACCTGCCTGCGCGACGGCTCGCACCACAAGCGCCACCAGTTCGTGCCGCAGGAGGTACGCGACATCGTCGGCGCGCTCGACGCTGCGGGCATACCGGTCATCGAGGTGACGCACGGTGACGGCCTCGGCGGATCGTCGTTCAACTACGGGTTCTCCAAGACGCCCGAGCAGGAGCTCATCAAGCTCGCCGCCGAGACGGCGAAGACCGCTCGCATCGCGTTCCTCATGCTCCCGGGCGTCGGCACCAAGGACGACATCCGTGCCGCCCAGGACAACGGCGGACAGATCTGTCGCATCGCAACGCACTGCACCGAGGCAGACACGTCGGGGCAGCACTTCGGCCTCGCCCGTGAGCTCGGCCTGGAGACCGTCGGCTTCCTGATGATGAGCCACACCCAGTCGCCCGAGGTGCTGGCCAAGCAGGCCCGCATCATGGTCGACGCCGGCTGCCAGTGCGTGTACGTCGTCGACTCCGCCGGTGCGCTTGTCATGGAAGGCGTTGCCGATCGCGTGTCGGCTCTGGTCGCCGAGATCGGTCACGAGGCGACCGTCGGATTCCACGGTCACGAGAACCTCGGCCTCGGCGTCGCCAACACCGTCATCGCCGCTCGCGCCGGCGCGACCCAGATCGACGGGTCCGTACGCCGGTTCGGCGCCGGTGCCGGCAACACGCCGCTCGAGGCGTTCATCGGCGTCGCCGACAAGCTCGGCTGGAAGACCGGCGTCGACTTCCTGCAGATCGTCGATGCCGCCGAGGACGTCGTACGCCCGGCGATGCCGGAGGAGTGCACGCTCAACCGGATGACGCTGATGATGGGCTACGCCGGCGTCTACTCCTCGTTCCTCAAGCACGCCGGCAACGCCGCGGAGCGCTACGACGTCTCGGGCGCGAAGATCCTGCTCGAGGCCGGCCGCCGCAAGCTGATCGGCGGCCAGGAAGACCAACTGATCGACATCGCCCTGATGCTCAAGGCAAAAGCCGACGCAAACGCCTAGCTAGACGCATCGACCAAGATTTGGCCGGATATCAACCGTTTCTGAGCCGCAAGGGGTGCGGAACGGTTGATGTGCCGCCACATCTTGGCGGGAGCGGTGCCGGCTAGCGGCTGAACCGCTGCTGGAACTCGCCGTAGGAGATGGCTCCGTCGGCCCAGCCGAAGGTCCCGTGCTCGAGCATCTCCCGCCCTGCCCGATCAATCAGGCTGAGCGCGGCGCGAGTCAGGGTGCCGCCGATGCTGATCCTCGCGACTCCCAGGTCGCGCAGGGTGGCGGCATCGAGCACCGGCTCGACCAGCCCGGCCACCACGTTGACGGGCGCGTCGATCTCGGCGGTCAGGCGCCCGATCTCCTCGGCAGCGCTGACGCCGGGCACGAAGATGCAGTCCGCCCCGGCAGCGACGTACTGTTCAGCCCGCCGGACCGTCTCGGCGAACGGGTCCGGGTGCCCGACCATGTAGGGATCGGTACGGGCGTTCAGCACGAACGAGCCGGTGGGTGCGCTGCCCCGTGCGGCCTCCAGCCGTTCGCGCGCAGCCTCGACCGGCAGCAGCTCGCCGGGCGGGTTCGCATCCTCCAGGTTGCCGCCGACCACGCCGATCGCGACGGCCGCAGCGACCGTGTCGGCAACCTGGTCGGCGGTGGCGCCGTAGCCGGACTCGAGGTCGGCGCTCACCGGGCACTCGACGGCCTCAGCGATCGTGGCGATGCAGTCGAGCATCTCGGGTCCAGCCATCTGCCCGTCGGCGCGACCGAGGCTGAACGCAATGCCGGCACTGGTGGTCGCGATCGCGGAGAAGCCGACCTGCTCCAGCATCCGTGCCGATCCGGCGTCCCAGGCGTTCGGCAGTACGAAGCCGGCACCGGGCTGGTGCAGAGCGAGGAATGCCGCCGCGCGGTCAGTGTTGGCTGTCATGCGCGTCAGTCTGGCAGGGTTCGACCCGAGCAAACCGGTTTGTAGCTCTGTTTAGTGCTGGACCGACTCGACCTCTTCGAAGATCTCGACGCGAGGGGCGCCGACGACTCCGGATCTTTCCATGGCCTCCTTGAGCTGGGGGTCGTCACGGAACTGCTGGGCAGCTTCCGCCGTGTCGAAACCCGCAACGACGGTGACGTTGTTGCCGTCCTCGATGTTGCGGTTGACACGGTGGAACCTAGCGCCGTTGGCGGGCGGGAAGGTGTCGAAGACGCTCTTCCAGGTCTCGTAGTCCTGGACGTCGTGGTTAACGGCCATCACATACATGATGGTTCTCCTTCGGGTGTGGATTGGTTCGTACGTCCCCAGACCCCGAGGTCGTGTGTGAATTCAGCCACCCCTCGTGACTACCGACGATAGGCTCCGCGTCCGGTTCTGGCTACGGTCCGCCGGGATGCCCTGCTGCTAGGCGCCCTGCCGTCCGGATAGACGTACTACTAGAACGTGTTCTAGTATTGAGGCATCGGATCTTCAAGGAGCTGTGATGACTCAAGCTGTGCTGGATGGCGTTCGGGACCTCCTGCCCTCGTTTCGCGAGCGCGCGGACGAGACTGAGCGACTGCGTCAGGTTCCCGATGCTTCGGTCAAGGAGCTCGAGGAGACCGGGTTCTTCCGACTGCTGCAGCCCCGGCGCTTCGACGGCCTCGAGGGCGATCCGATCGACTTCTACACCGCCGTCAGCCTCATCGCGTCGGCGTGCGGCTCGACCGGCTGGATCTCCTCGGTCCTCGGCGTCCACCCGTGGCAGGTCGCGCTGTTCCACGACACCGCCCAGCAGGCCGTATGGGGCGACGACACCTCCACCCGGTTGAGCTCGTCGTACGCGCCGACCGGCAAGGCTGCCGTCGCTGACGGTGGCTACATGCTGCAGGGCCGGTGGAGCTTCTCGTCGGGCTCGGCGCATGCGACCTGGGTGCTGCTCGGCGGACTGGTGTCCAACGCCGAAGGCCAGATTGTCGACTTCAAGACGTTCCTGGTGCCGCGCGAGAAGTACGAGGTCGTCGACGTCTGGAACGTCGTCGGCCTCTCCGGCACCGGGTCCAACGACATCGTGGTCGAGGAGACGTTCATCCCCGAGGAGTTCACCCTCTCGATGGGCGACACCGGCCGCTGCTTCGGCCCCGGCCAGGAGCAGAACCCCGGCGACCTCTACAAGCTGCCGTTCCACTCCTTGTTCACCACGACGATCAGCACGCCGATCATCGGCATGGCCCGCGGTGCGTACGCCGAGCACGTCGAGATGCAGCAGAAGCGCGTACGTGCGGCATACCTCGGCGAGAAGGCGTCCTCCGATCCCTTCGCCGCCGTACGCATCGCGCGTGCCGGCAGCGAGATCGATGCGGCGTGGGCCCTGACAATGGCCAACATCCGCGAGGAGCAGGCGCTCGTCGCCAAGGGCGAGAAGATCCCGATCTCGCTGCGCCTCAAGGTCCGCCGGGACCAGGTGCTCGGCACCCAGCGATCGATCGACGCGATCGACGACCTCTTCGAGGCGTCCGGTGGCCGCGCGCTGGCCGAGGGCACCTACCTCCAGCGGGCCTGGCGCGATGCGCATGCCGGCCGGGTTCACGCGGCGAACGATCCCGAGCGCGCGCTGCAGATGTACGGCATGGCGGAGTTCGGTCACAAGGTCGACCCGGGAATGTACTGATGGCTGGCCTTGATCGCGAGTCGACTCGGCGGTCCGCCAAGGCCGGCGACCTGACACTCAACTACTACGAGGCGGGTGAGCCGACCGTCGTCGGTGGCGGCCTGCCGCTCGTCATGCTGCACGGCGGTGGACCCGGAGCATCGGCGTGGTCCAACTTCGGCTCGGCGCTGCCCGGCTTCGCCGAGGACTTCCGTACGCTCCTCGTCGACCAGCCCGGCTTCGGGCAGAGCGACAAGCCCCCGGTCGTCGGCAACTACTTCCGGTTCGCCGCCGAGGCGGTCAAGCTGCTGCTCGACGAGCTGGGCATCGACCGCATCCACCTGCTCGGCAACAGCCTGGGCGGCGGCACCGCGATGCGCTTCGCCCTGCTCTATCCCGAGCGCGTCGGCCGGCTCGTGCTGATGGGCCCCGGCGGGCTGAGCCTCAACCTGTTCCACGCCGACCCGACCGAGGGCGTCAAGCGGCTGATGGACTTCTCCGCCGCTCCGTCCAAGGAGGCGCTGCGCGCATTCATCTCCACCATGGTCGTCAACCAGGACCTCGTCACCGACGAGCTGGTCGAGGAGCGGTATGCCGATGCGACCGCGCCGGGCTCGATGGAGGCGCTGCAGTCGATGGGCATGTCGTTCTGGAACCCCGACAGTTATGAGGACGGACTGCTGTGGCGCGACGCCCACCTGCTGCGCCGGCCGACCCTGCTGACGTGGGGACGCGAGGACCGGGTCAACCCGCTCGACGGCGCGTTCGTCGGGCTCAAGATGATCCCGAAGGCATCGCTGCATGTGTTCCCCAACTGCGGGCACTGGGCACAGATAGAGGCGGCCGAGGAGTTCCGCGAGGTCTGCACGGCATACCTCGCCCGCCACGTTGAAAGGAAGCGCTCATGACGATCGACATCCGCTCGATGGGCTATGCACGGGTCGCTTCCACCGACCTCGAGGCGTGGCGCCACTTCGGCTCCAAGGTGCTCGGCCTCGCCGAGGGTCGCGGGCCGACCGAAGAGAACCTCTACTTCCGCATCGACGAGGTTTCCGCTCGCCTCATCGTGTTCCCGTCCGACCACGACCGGTTGGAGTGCGTCGGCTGGGAGCTCGCCGACCACGACGCGCTGCAGGGCGCCCGCGAGCACCTGACCAAGGCCGGCGTCGACTTCGTCGAGGGCACCCCCGAGGAGCTGGCCGAGCGCCGGGTCCAGGAGATGATCCGGTTCACCGACCCGTTCGACAACGTCTTTGAGCTGTTCCACGGCATCACCTACGAGTCGCGACCGGTCGTGACCCCGTACGCGGCGAAGTTCGTCACCGGCGACCAGGGGATGGGCCACGTCGTGATACCCGTCGACGACGACGTCGAGGCCCTGCGCTTCTATCGCGACGTGCTGGGCTTCCGACTGCGCGACTCGATGTCGATGCCGGGCGAGTTCGTCGGCAAGGAGCCGGGCTCGAAGGTCTGGCTCCGCTTCCTCGGCGTCAACCCCCGGCACCATTCGCTGGCATTCCTGCCGATGCCCAACCCCAGCCGCTGCGTGCACATCATGTTCGAGGTCGAGAAGCTCGACGACGTCGGCCGTGCCCTCGAGCGCGTGCGCAAGCACCAGGCCCCGTTGTCGGCGACCCTCGGCCGGCACATGAACGACGAGATGGTGTCGTTCTACGTACGCTCGCCGGGCGGCTTCGACATCGAGTTCGGCTGCGAGGGGCTCACCGTCGATGACAAGCGCTGGGTGGCCCGCGAGTCGACCGCGGTGTCGTACTGGGGTCACGCGTTCGGTCAGTCGGGCTAGTCGTGGACTCCGTGACCGACGCAGAGCTCCCCGAGGGCATGAGCCCGGACGCCGCGGCGTCCTGGCCGTCCCGCGAGCTGATCGAGTCCTACCTCGGCGGCACGCACGAGGTGTTCGCCTGGCGGCCCGGCGAGATCGTCGAGATCGACGGCGACGCTGCGCAAGCCGCCGCCCGGGCATACCGGGACGTGCTCGGCCAGTACGCCAGCGGCGTCACGGTGGTCACCACCGTGCTGGATAGTGTGCCGGTCGGTATGACCTGCCAGTCCTTCACCAGCGTCTCGCTCGACCCGCCGCTCGTCGCGTTCCTGCCGATGAAGACCTCCCGCGCCTTCGCAGCGATCCGCAAGTCCCGGCGGTTCTGCGTCAACTTCCTCGCCGCCGATCAGGCCGACGTGTCCAACACCTTCGCGTCGCTGGCCGACGACAAGTTCGCCGACGTCACGTGGCAGCCGACGAGCAACGGGATGCCATTGATCGACGGCACCGTCGGCTGGGTCGACTGCACGGTGCGAGACGTCCACGAGGCCGGCGACCACTACCTCGTGATCGGCCGGGTCGAGGACCTGGGTCACGGCGATGCGGACAAGCCGCTGCTGTTCCACCGCGGGCGTTACCGCACAGCCGACTAGGAGTCTGAATGACGTTGGGCCGTACAGCCGTCGTTCTTGGCGGCAGCGTGGCAGGGCTGTGCTCCGCCGGTGCGCTGGCTCCGTACTTCGACGCGGTCGTCGTGCTCGAGCGCGACGAGCTGCCGCCGGATGCCCGGCACCGACGCGGCGTGCCGCAGAGCAAGCACCCGCACTTCCTGCTCAACTCGGGCCGCCGCGCGGTCAACGACCTGTTCCCGGGGTTCGAGGAGGACCTGATCGCCGCCGGCGGCCTGCACCTGACGGCGTCGATGGACACCGCATACCTCGAGGGTCCCGGCTGGACGCCGCGCAAGCAGGGTGCGCTCGACATGGTCTACGGCTCCCGGATCCTCATCGAGCGGGTCCTGCGCGACAAGGTGCGGCGGCTGCCCAACGTCACGATCCGCGAGGGCGCGTCGGTCAACGGGATCGACACCGTCGATGGCGGTACGCCGCAGGGCCGGGTCACCGGCGTCAGGTTCTCGGCAGCCGACGGTGACGAGCAGATCGCTGCCGACCTGGTGGTCGACGCCATGGGCCGCGGCTCGTCGATCTCCGACTGGCTCGTCGCGGCCGGCTGGCCCGAGACGCCGGTCAAGACGCTCGACGCCAAGGTCACATACGTCTCGCGGTGGTACGACCTGCCGGCACCGGAGGAGCGGTCAGAGTCCTGGTGGTGGCAGCACATGGTGATCATGCCGACGCAGGACAAGGGCGAGCACCCGCCGGAGCACGAGTTCCTGGTCAACTTCTTCCCGATGGAGGGCAACCGCTCGATCGCCTGCATGGGGTCGTGGGGCATCGACATGCCGCGCACCGTCGAGGACTTCACGGCGTCGGCCGAGCGCCTGCGGACGCCGCAGTTCGCCGCCGCGATGGCCGCGTCCACGCCGACGTCGGAGGTGCACCTGACCCGTTCGACCGGCAACAAGTGGCGCCGCTACGACCGCCTGCCTGCGCCGCCCCAGGGCATCGCGTTCGTCGGCGACGCCATCTGCGGGTTCAACCCGTTCTACGGCCAGGGCATGAGCGCCGCCGCGATGTCAGCCGTGCTCTTGCGCGACGCGCTCCGGTCGGCGACGGCGATCGACGAGACGTTCGCCAAGCAACTCCTGGCCGCTCAGCGCAAGAACCTCAAGGTGGCCTGGGGCATGGCGATGGCCCGCGACCGGGGTTATGAGTGCGCGACCGGCACCGAGACGGTGCCCGCGTGGCAACGCCGGATCCTCGCGGCGATGACGTGGCCGATGTTCAACCTCATCACCGGCGCCTCGCGGGAGTATCCGGTCGTCGACGAGCACTTCGCCCGCGTCTTCAACCTCGACGAGTCGATCGGCGACATGATGCGCAACCCGCGAGTGCTGTGGGCGATGCTGCGATTCAAGGTCCGGGCGAAGCTGGGCCGGCTCACGTTCCCGTACGGCTTCGACTCCCAGCTCGAGCCGCCCGGCAAGGACTGGACCCCGGGGGCAGAGACACGCCAAGAAGCGCTCGCATGAGCGCGACCTGCGACGACGCGGCCGAGCAGGTCACCCGGCAGCTGGGCTTCGACTGTCATGACGTCAGCCCGGTCATCTCGGTGCACAACCCGTTCGACCTGGCCAGCTGGACGATGCCGGTCCTCGAGCTGCTGATCATCGCCGGAGCGATGTTCGCGCTCGTGCACGCCATACGCCGGTTCCGCGACGGCGACCCCATCAACCTGGCGATGTGGTTCGCGCCGCTGGTCTATCTGTTCGTCACCGAGCCGCCGCTGTACTTCCCGGAGTGGTTCGGCCTCGACAGGCAGTTCGGCTTCATCTTCGCCCACAACATCTTCACGGTGCAGTTCATGTGGGACCGGCTGCCGCTCTACATCATCGCGATCTACCCGGCGCTGACCCAGCTGGCGTACGAGCTGGTGCGGGTGCTGGGCATCTTCCGCCGCGGCGCACTCCTGGGATCGGTAGCCGTCGCGTTCGTCTGCCAGGTCTTCTACGAGATCTTCGACCAGCTCGGCCCGCAGCTGAAGTGGTGGGCGTGGAACGACGCCAACCAGGACGTCAACCATCCCGCGCTCGCGTCCGTGCCGATGAACAGCATGGTGCTGTTCGCCTCGGTCTCGTTCGGCGTGATGACCTACCTCGTCGTACGCCTGACCGGCCCTTCGACAAGCTCAGGGGACACCGACGGTGGCGAGTCGCGCCGCGGCTGGTCGCTGACCTGGCGCATCGTGCTCGCCGGCGTGCTGGCTCCTCCGGCGATGAGCCTGTTCGGCATCCCGTCGAGCATCTTCGGCGGCGACACTCCCAACGTGACCGCGCAGGCCTGGGTCCTCGGGATCGAGCTCGCCCTGATCTGGCTCGCCGGGGTGTGGATCCTGGTCACCCACCTGCGCCGCCGCCACGAGTTCGAGCCGATGACGCCGTTCGCGCGCATCTACCCGGCCGTCTACCTCGCCGTCATGGCACTGCTCTGGGTGACCGCCCTCCCGGAGTTCCTCGATGCGAAGGACGGCATCACCAGCGGCGGGACCCCGATCGGCTGCGGTCTCTACGCGATTGCCTGCTTCATCGGCGCCACCGCCGTACTCGCGGTCCTCCACACCACCCGCCGCCGCGCCAGCGTTTCGACAGCCTGAGCGCGGGGCGGGCTACGACCGAGTCCGCGAGGGAACGGGCTCGGTCGGGCCGGTGTGGAAGATGGTCACGCCATCTCGGGGACGTGCAGGTGCGCGTACGCGAGCTCGAACTCGTGCACGTCGACGATCTCGCCTCCTGACTCGCTCGCAGCCCTCTGGCGCATGTCGTCGGCCGCCATGCGGCTGGTCTCCATCGCCTCGCGACTCTCCCATGTCGTGGTGGCGCAACCCATGCCGGACGAACGGTTCATCAGCAGGCTGGCGCTGCAGAAACCATCAGTCTGCTCGAGCTGGGGAAGGAGACTTACCCGGAACGTCTCGGCCATGGAGTCGAGGTCGCCCTTGAGCCAGCTGACTCGGCAGCACTCGCCGTGGTGGTTGCGGTGCATGACGGCGATCTCCCACTCGTCGACCTCCATCGAGCCGCCGAGGATGTCCTTGCCGCGCTCACGGTGCGGGCGTAGCTGCTCGTCGCTGGCGCGCATGGTCTCCTCGCTCTCCCATGAACTGGTGACAATGCAGTGCCCGGTGTCGCGGTCGACCAGCATCGAGATGCCGCGACAGCCTTCGATCTGCCCGAGCATCGGCCAGACCTCGTCCTTGACGAACGCAATACCCGCGTCGACGTTGGCGGGCGTTCCTTTCAACGTGGTGGAGCGTGCGTACACGGCCCACTCCTCTCTGGGATGGGGCAGTGCCCGGCCGGCACCGCCGGTAGTTTCCGCTCTACTCCTCCGAGCAGGAAAATGCCAGAGCCCGTTGGGATCAGGTCCGGAGTACGAGTCTCAGTGCTTGTCCCGCCCGACGCGCGCGCACCAGTCGTCGGGAGGTACGCGTACAGACGTCAGTCGGCGCCGTCGGTGGTGTGGGACGCGACGTAGGTGAGTGCGGCGTCGAGGGCCTCGCGCAGCGGTTGGACATCTCGTGCGGCTTGGGTGAGTAGAAGTCCGCCCTGGAAGGCGGCCATCAGCGAGGTGGCGAGCTGGTCGAGGTCGGCATCGGGTCGCAACTGTCCGCGATCGCGCATGGCAGTCAAGCCGTCGCGGAACTGTGCCCGCCAGCGGGCGAAGCCTTCGGCGATGGCGTCGCTCACGTCCAGGTCTGACTTGAGGACCTCGGCGGCCAGAGATCCGAAGCTGCAGCCACCTGCCACGACCTCTGGCCTGCTCACGTAGCTGTCGGCCCAGGCGCGGAGTGCGGCCATGCTGTCGAGCGGACCGCGCGGGGGATCGTTGCGGAGTCCCATCATCGACTCGGCCCGCCAGGCCAGGGTCGCGCGCACCAGGCTTTCCTTGTCGGGGAAGTAGTGCGCGAGCTGAGACCCGCTCACACCAGCCGCGCGTCGGAGGGCGTCGTTGCTTGTGCCCTGGACCCCGTGGCGGTAGATCAGCTCGGCGGCGCTCTCGAGGATACGTTCGCGGGTCGCCTGCCCCTTGCGCGTCAGCTTCGGTCCGGAGCCAACTGTGTCTGCGGTGTGCGGCATGGACACCATCCTAGCAATAGTGGGCTTGACAACCCATTCCTTCTCTGGATTAAATGGGTTGCATAGCCCATTTTGTAGGAGTACGCATGAACAAGAACAGAGGAGACGAACCGATGAAAGCGATCGTGGTGACTGACCAAGCGGCCGGAACGGCCGGGATGACGCTGATCGACCGGCCCAGGCCGGAGCCAGCAATCAACGACGTCGTCGTTGAGATTCATGCGTCGGGGTTTGTCTCGACCGAGCTGGAATGGCCCTCGACCTGGACCGACCGAGCCAACCGCGACCGAACACCATCGATCCCCGGACACGAGCTGGCCGGAGTGGTCACCGCGCTCGGCTATGGCACGACCGGGCTGTCGGTAGGTCAGAGGGTGTTCGGCCTCGCCGACTGGCACCGTGACGGGACCTTGGCAGAGTATGTGGCCATCGAGGCGCGCAACCTCGCGCCGCTGCCTGCCGACGTCGCCTTCTCGGTGGGCGCGTCCCTGCCCATCTCAGGGCTGACCGCGTGGCAAGGACTGTTCCAGCACGGCCACCTTCGGGCGGGGCAGAGCGTCCTCGCGCACGGTGCGGCCGGCGCAGTCGGGACCATGGTGACGCAACTCGCGCGCGAGGCAGGTGCCTACGTGATCGGGACCGGGCGCACCGCCGACCGTGAGAAGGCCCTCGACTTCGGCGCACAAGAATTCGTCGACCTCGACAACGAGACCCTCGAAGACGTCGGGGGAGTTGATCTGGTCTTCGATCTGATCGGCGGCGAGATCCAGGAGCGGTCCGCAGGTCTGGTCCGCGCTGGAGGAGTGCTGGTGTCCGCTGTCGGGCCGGTCGAGGCGCGGCCCACTGACGGCTTGGCGGTCGACTTCGTCGTCGAGTCCGACCGCACCCAGCTCGGCGAGATCGTTCAGCGGGTCCGGGATGGACGGCTGCGGACCAACATCGGCACCACGGCGTCCCTCAACGATGCCGTTGCCGCCTTCAACTCGACCGAGCGACGCAACGGGAAGACGGTCATCAGCGTTCGTCCATGACGACCTTAGTGTCGGCCTGCGGGGGAAACGGGGGCTTGCAGCCGGTGGGGAACCGCAGGAGGTAGTCCTGATCCTCAGGGCCCATCTCCCAGAACACCGAAGCCTCGCTGACCTTGGTCACGGTCCTGCCCGGCCAATGGCCTGACGCGTCCACGTCGCGGATCATCTGCTCGGCGACCGTCCGCTGCTCCGGGCTGGTGCAGAAAATCTCGGAGCGATAGAGCGAACCGACGATGTCCTCATCGAGGTCGGGGCGGTGAACCTGGAAGAACACCTCGAGCAGCCCTCGGTACGAAAGGTGTTCAGGATCGAACACGACTTCGACGACCTCGGCATGACCGCCGTCGTCCTCCTCGGTCGGGTTCTCGGTCTTGCCGCCCATGAAACCTGTCCGAGTGGAGATGACGCCTTCGGGCTGGCGCAGCAGCTGCTGCATGACCCAGGCGCAACCGCCGGCAAGAATCGCGGTCTCGGTCTGCTCGCCCATCGCCGACTCCAGTCATCGAAGGAATTTCAGGCTATACCCGGGTATTCGGGCTCGTCCGAGTCAGTTCTTTTCAGCACGATAGAGCTGAAACCCAACTTCTGCGCCGGAGGGTGAAGTGCTGCGAGCCGGAACCGAGCGTGGCTGCGGGTACAAGGGCCAATGGAGTCAGGTGGTGTCGCTCGCGATCGTCCCTGGCGTGGAACCGCGCATCGCCCTGGCCACACCGATCGCGGACAACCGTAGCCGGCATATGGAGCGGACGCGAGGATTTGAACCTCGACCCATTCCCTGGAAGGGAAGCGTGCTGCAACTACACCACGTCCGCGAAGCCAGCCTCTGTCGAGCCCGACAAGTTCGTAGTATGACCCATCCGGAGGACCATCCGGGCGGGAGGGTGCCACTTCCAGACCACAGAACCTCGCGCACATGAAGCGAGAGCGACAGGTCTGGAACGGTCTGGCGCATCCAGCTGCTACTTCGACCGCGTACGTGGCGGCATGACGAATGCTCTGCCTCTCCGGGAGCGGAACTGCGCTGTCGACCGCCTTGACAAGTTTATTTGTCAAGGCCTACGGTTGGCGTCATGCAGGACGTACAAGTACTCAAGGACGCAGCCGTCGTGGAGGTGGCGCTCGACCCCATCCGCGCAGCGATCCTCGACGCTCTGGCCGAACCAGGGTCAGCGGCCTCGATCGCAGCGACGGTCGGCCTGACGCGTCAGAAGGTGAACTATCACCTCAAGGCGCTGGAAGCGCACGGTCTGGTGGAGCCGGCCGGCGAACGCACCTGGGGCGGCATCACCGAGCGCTACGTGCAGCGTTCGGCCCGCCTCCTCTTCGTCGCTCCGAACGTCCTGCAGGACACCGCAGCCGACCCCAAGCAGGTCGCCGACCAGCTGTCCGCCGCCTACCTGATCGCGGTGAACGCTCGGACGGTGTCGGAGGTCGGGGCGATCGCGACCAGCGTGGCGCCCGGAACCCGCCTGCCGACTCTGACCGTCGACATGGTCATCGGCTTCCGGTCACCTGACGACCGAGCCGCGT
The DNA here is from genome assembly GCF_056403535.1 of Aeromicrobium sp. P2_G6. Taxonomy (NCBI): domain Bacteria; kingdom Bacillati; phylum Actinomycetota; class Actinomycetes; order Propionibacteriales; family Nocardioidaceae; genus Aeromicrobium; species Aeromicrobium sp. P2_G6. The sequence goes on from NZ_JBFUFH010000001.1 coordinate 1,224,440, forward strand.
TCGCGGCCGAGCTGCAGTCGGCGATCGCCGGGCTGGCTGCCAAGTACCACCACGACGACGGGCGCCCCCATCGTCTGACCGTTTCGTCCTATCCCCGACCAGAGGAGTCATCGTGACAGACCACAAAGAGCCCGACCAAGAACACCGCTTCGAGCACCGAGCCGAGACCACCGTCGAGCTCGCCGCCACCCCCGAACAGGTGTGGCAGGCGATCGCGACCGCCGACGGGATCTCCGCCTGGATGGTCCCGACCCGCCTGGACCCACGCGTCGGTGGCGAGGTCTTCTTTGACCACGGCGGACTCGAATCAACCGGCGTCGTCACCGGCTACACACCGAACCAGCGATTCGCGTACGAAGAGTCGTGGCCAATGACAGAGGACATGCGCGAGTGGGTGGTCGAGGTCGCTGACCACGAGATCACCGACGAGGACCTGTCGGCGGTGGGCCCGATCGCCACCGAGTTCCTCATCGAAGCAGCGTCCGGCGGCAGCTGTGTACTGCGTGTCGTGTCCAGCTCGTACGGAAGCGGAGCGGAATGGGAGCACGAGTTCTTCGCCGAGATGGTGGCCGGTTGGGGTCCGACGCCCTTCGGTCCCGACGAGGATGAGCCGTGGCTGGCGAAGCTGGTCCGGCATCTCGACGCCGCGGTCACGGGAGCACCTCGATGAGCACCTCGGGGGCGAAGTACGGCGAGCAGGCAGTGCGCGCGTCGCAACCAAGCACGCTCCTCCTCATTAGGCGCGGTGCCGTCGCCGGCGCAGCTGCGGCCATTGTCACCACCGCGACAGCCACGATCGCGCGCGCTGCCGATGTCGATCTCGAAGTGGACGGGGCAGCGATCCCGATCGCGGGGTTCGCGATGTGGACCGTCATCGGCGCGGCGCTGGGAGTCGTCTTGGCCCGCCTCCTGGGCGACCGCAGACGGTTCGTCGCGGTGACCGTGGCTGCGACCGGTCTGTCGCTCATTCCGCCGATCGCACTGCCCGATCACCTCGCGACGACAGCCGTCCTCGTGGGCGCACACCTCCTCGCGGCAGCGATCATCATCCCGGCTCTCAGCCAGCCGCTTCCGTCTGTCCGCAAGCGGGAGCTCTAGGGCTCCAGTCCGCGCCATCGCCGCGTGTTTGATGCGCTGCGTCGTTGGCTGCGGCATGCTGCAGGACATGAAGCTCCCGATTGCCGGCGTGCGCCAGATCAAGCTCCCGGTCAGCGATCTGGCCCGCAGCGCTCGTTGGTATGCCGACCTGTTCGGCCTCGAGCTCGCGGCCGAGTTCTACGAGGACTCTGCGGTTCGGGGAGTCGTGCTCGCTGACCATGCTGCGGGCTTCGTGATCGGCCTGCGCCAGCGCGAGTACTGCGCGAGCACGCCGGTGTTGGATGGCTTCGACGTCTGCGCCTTCGAGGTCAGCACTCCTGAGCAGATGTTGACGGTCGCCGCCAGGTGTGACGAGCTGGGCATCGCGCACGAAGACATTCAGGACCGAGCCGAGTTCGGCGTCGCGATGGATGTGCCGGATCGCGACGGGACCGTCCTTCGCTTCGTGGCGGGCCCGCACACCGGACCAGCAGGTACGTTCTTCGGCCTCGAGTTCGGGGCTGGGGCGCCGACTCGCTATGACCAACCGCGACTCAGCTTCTAGCCCAGCTTGACTAGGCGCCAGGCGAGATCGGGACGTGTGCCTGTAGGAACGCGAGCTGGTCGCCGACGACCCGGCTGAAGTTCGGTTCGACGTAGGGGTCGAAGTGCCCACAGTCGTACAGGTGCACGGTTGACTGCGGTATCCGGGCGGCAGCCTTTTCGGCAACCGAGCGCGGTGTGATCGCATCGTGTTGGGCGATCTGGACGAGCGCCGGGCAGGTGATGCGAGAGGCGCGGCGACCTGGCGAGTAGAACCCGATCTTCAAGGCGATCCGTGCGGCGACGTCCTCGCGGTAGGCGCCGCGCTCGATCCCCGAGTCGTCGGTGAGCTTCTGCAGAGCGGAAGCAGCATCCGGTGACGTCATCACAGCCGTCGTACCCGGCTGGCCCACCAGGTCCACGTACACGGGTTTGCGTCCCCGCAGCGCGCTGACCTGGTCGCGAACGGCCGCCGGCAGCAATCGCGCCGAAGCCGTCAACCCGGTGGCGCGCACGGCCGCCGGACCACTGACGTGAGGCACCTGCGCAATGACCGCTGCGAATGGCTCACCCGTGCTTGCGAGGCTGAGCACATGTCCACCGGCGAAGGACGTGCCCCAGGCCACGATGCGGTCGACGTCTGCGTCTTCAAGCGTCCGCGCAAAGGCCAATGCGGAACGCCAGTCCTGGTGCTGCATCGAGATGTCCAGCACCTGTCGGGGCTCGCCGTCGCTGTCACCGAAACCCCGGTAGTCGAACACGACCACCGTGTATCCGGCTGCTGCGAAGCGCTCGGCGTATGCATACAGGCGCAACGCACGAACCGATCCGAAGCCGTGCGCCATCACGATGACCGGCACTGGTCCTGCGGGGCGGGGATCCGCACGGAAGACGGTCGCCGCGCAGGACACCCCGTGCGAGTCGAACGAGGTCGCGATGTGCGAGAACCGCGGATCGGTGGGATTCATGAGGCCTCCGGGTCAGTTCTTGATCAGCAATCAAGAGGAATGTATGCCTTTCTTGATCGGCAGTCAAGATAGGCTTGGTGCATGCCCCGCAACCGCCGTCCCCAGGACCCGGAAGCCAAACGCGAAGAGATCCTCGACGCGGCTACGGAACTGTTCACCCGGCTCGGGTACGAAGGAACTTCACTCAAGGCGATCGCGACTTCAGCAGGCGTCACCGCCAACACCATCTACTGGTACTTCCCGGACAAGGACACGCTCCTGGTAGGCGTCGTCGATCGGCTCCTGAGGGCGGCGTTGACCGACCTTTCTGCATTGGAGGACGAGCCGCTGGCCGAGCAGCTGCTCTGGGTGGTCCAGCGCCTGCGGGACAACCACCAGCTGGTGACCGCGGTCCATGCCCGCGCCGACACTTCACCGCCCATCGATGCGTGGCACCGGCGGTTTCACGACCTCGCCGATGCCGTCCTGAAAGAGGGTTTCAGGCAAGCAGGCGCACCTGAATCGGATCTCGATGCCAGGACGCATATGGCTGTGCTCGTGGTCGAAGGACTCATCACTCACACCCACGACGGCGACCGCACACGAGCGATACTCGATCTCCTCGCTTCCTGACGCTGGCGGCGGAAGCTCCGTCCCCTCAGGAACTCATCTGATCGACCAACGAGCCGACGTCGGCGATCTCCCAGGCTTCGGCGATCTTGCCGTTGTCGAGGTGGCAGATGACTGCCTGATCCATACGAAAGGATCGGCCCTTTCCTGAGACGCCGCCGAAGTCGTGGAGGAGAGTCCCGGTGACGATGACACGCGCCATCTCCACGTTGCCTTGGGTCACGACCTCCTGGACCTCGTGGCGAAGGTCCGGCATGGCTGCCGTCGCCTCGCGCCATACCTGCTTCTCCGATTCGCGGTCCTCCGTGGAGAGCCCCCGCGGGGCATGGACCACGACATCAGCGTGCAGGAGGTCATCGAAGGCCTCGAGATCACCTGAATCACCGGCGGCCAGCCAGCGGGCGACGACGGACGAGGGCTGCTGCATGCCTCACACTCTCCCAGAGTTGAGGTCGGGCACGCTTTCGTAGTCGGGCAGCTCGGGGCCGCCGACAGCGCGCTCGACGAGGGCCATGATGGCCTCCATGTCGGGCTCCGGGCCCGGCTCGGCCTCTGGGTCGGCGGTGAGCATCTGTACGTGCATCCGGCCGATCTCCTGGTTGTCCTCGACGTACGAGCGCATCCGCTCTTCGTAGGCGGCGAACCCAGCCGCGGGATCCCAGTCGGCAGCAGCGAGCTCGCCGGCCAGCATGTAGGCGCCGACCAGCGCGAGCCCGGTGCCGGCGCCGGACATCGGCGACGCGCTGAACGCGGCATCTCCGAGGAGCCCGACCCTTCCGTTGGACCAGCGGTCCATTACGACCTGCGCGACCTGGTCCAGATAGAAGTCCGGGGTGTCGTCGAGGTGCGCAAGGATGCGCGAGGTCTCCCAACCGACGCCGGCCATCTGCTCGCGCAGCAGGCGCTTCTGGGCTTCGATGTCGCGGTGGTCGATGTCGAAGTCGGGGGAGGGGAAGGAGAGCATGGCGATCGCCCGGGCGGCGTCGGGGATGGGCCGCAGACCCGCCGAACGGCCTGCCTCGTGGTAGTCGATCAGCCAGCGATCCAGCCCGAACTCGTTGGGAACGCTGTAGAAAGCGAGCACGAGCCCGAGGTGACGGACGTACTGCTCGCGCGGCCCGAAGACCATCGACCGCAGTGCCGAGTGCAGCCCATCGGCGCCGATCACCAGCTCGAAGCGCCGCTGGTCTCCGCCTGCGAAGGTGATGTCAACACCGTCGGCGTCCTGGGTGAGGTCGGCGATCCGGTCGCCGAAGATGTACTCGACGCCATCGCGCGTGTCGTCGTAGAGCACCTGGGAGAAGTCTCCGCGCAGGACCTCGATCTCGGAGATGTAGCCGTCGCCGTCGTTGTCGTCCGCGCGGTGGGTGTCCAGCACCCGCCCGTCCGCATCCACCACGTACGCCCCGGCGGTGTCGGTGCACACCGCCCGAATCGCGGCGTCGAGCCCCATCCGCCGGATGACCTCCTTGGCCACCCCGCGCGCGTCGACCGCCTGCCCACCCGGGCGCAGCCCGTCCGACTGCTCGACGACAGTGACCTCGGCGCCCCGTCGGCGCAGCCAATGGGCCAGCGCCGGACCCGCGATGCTTGCTCCTGAAATCAACACCCTGGTCTTGCTCATCGTGTCCCCTTCTCACCCGTCATTCGACGGATTGGAATCTTACGGGCGGCGCGGTGTGGCCGCTTCTCACTCACGCCACGAACGGGCGACGGCAAATACGACACCGGAGCTCGTGTTCCGGGCAGTGTCATTCAGCGCGGGTCCAGGTGCCGGCGAAGACGATGTCGCGGTCAGCGCAAACCTTCTGGATCGGCGTGAGGGTGAGTGATGACCCAGACAAGTGCCAGGTGTAGTCCGAGGACCGTTCTGGTTCACAGAACAAGTTGGGCGTCGTGGGATCGGGCTGCGCCCAGACCGCAGGCCCGTACAGCCGCAGTTGGTTGCCCTTCAACGTGTACGGCTCCACAAAGGGGTTGGAGGTGTCGCCGGCCGGGTCGACGCCGACGATCTTGCCGCCAGGCTCGATGTCGACCGTCCATGTGCCGGGCGGCGGGATGTCACCGAACGCTCCCTTGGACGCGACGCGGTAGGACTGCGCGCGCTCGATGTCAGCCTTGGTCACCACCCGGTGATACGTCCCGGCGATCGCCTGGTTCTGCGCCAGGTCGACGTCGACGGTGACGTTGGCCGCGACCTTTGCGCTCGCACCTTTGGCTGTCGTGGCCCGGACGACCAACGCGTGTTGTCCGTTGCCCAGGAGCCACGGCGGGAGCACCTGGTTGTCGTCGTCGAAGTAGTACGGCGCGTCGCGCTCCACCCACTTCTGCTCGCCGTCGATGAGGAAGGCGACTTTCACAATGGAGTCGCTTCCAGCCGGCTCAGCCTCCGCCTTCCACGGCACGGCCGCCGTCAGCACATCTCCGTCGTGAATCGTCGTCGACACTTTCGGCGGAGCCGGCTTCGGCGAGTCCGAGGCGGAACCCCCTCCGCTGTTTCCTCCGCATCCGGCGACGACGCAGAGCGCCAAAGCCACTCCAGCAATCGTCCGCTGCCGCATGATGCCTCCGCATACGAGACCCCACATTCTTTGTATCTCTCGGCGTGATCCGTGTCGAGCAATTGACGAAGCACCGCCAGTGCATAATAGTTAGGTGTATGCCTAAGTATTACGACGAGCTGGACGCCGTGCTCCGCGCTCTCGCGGATCCGACGCGTCGGGCCGTCGTGGAGCGGCTGGCGAAGTCCCCGGCCGTCGTGTCGGAGCTCGCGGCGCCGTTCTCGATGGCGTTGCCGTCGCTCATGCAGCACCTGCGTGTGCTCGAGGACGCCGGCATCGTCACGTCGCAGAAGCACGGACGCGTCCGCACCGTGAGCCTGCGACCGGGCGCCCTCGACGTGCTCCACATGTGGCTCGGCGAACAACGAACTCCTGCCGAGCACCAGGCCGACCAGCTCGGCATCCACCTGACCCGCACTTCCCCGAAGGGACGCTGACATGACCCGCGTACGCATGGACCTGTTCACCTCGCTGGACGGCTACACGCCCTCCGACCCCACGCCCGAGAGCCCGATGGGCGCCGACTGGGAACGCATCACGGCTGCGTACGCCGCCACGCGTACGTTCCGCAAGAACGTCTTCGGTGACACCAGCGGCGAGGGTACGACCGGCGTCGACGATCGGTACGCCGCCGCGTTCTCCGAGGGCGTCGGCTCCGAGATCATGGGCGCCGCCATGTTCGGCCTGCACTCGTTCCCCGACGACCCGGACTGGAAGGGCTGGTGGGGTGACAAGCCGCCGTTCAGCACCCCGGTCTACGTCCTCACCCACAGCGCGCCACGTCCGTCGATCCCGATGGAGGGCGGGACGACGTTCCACTTCCGCAACGCCACCGTCGAGGACGCGCTCGCCGAGGCGACTGAGGCTGCCGAAGGTGGGGACGTACGCATCGGCGGCGGGTACCGGACGGCGCGCGACTTCCTGCGCGCCGGTTTGGTCGACGACGTGCACCTCATGGTCGCGCCGATCTTCCTGGGCCGGGGTCACCGGCTGTGGGACGACCTGGTCGGCTTCGAGCTCACCCACACGGTGACGACGGAAGTGGCCGAGAGCGGCACGATCCACGTCAACCTGAACCGATAGGACGTACGCATGACGATCGAACGCCGCCTCGCCCGCGCCGACTTCACCCTGACCCGCGACTACCCCGCTCCCACCGAGCGCGTCTGGGACGCGTTCGCCGACGAGGAGCAGAAGCTGGCCTGGTGGGGCGCCGGCGACGCCATCGAGCAGCGCGAGTGGGTGTTCGACTTCCGCGTCGGCGGGCGCGATGTCGCCGAGGGAAAGTTCCACAACGGTCCCGTCTCGCGCTACGAGGCCACCTACACCAACATCGTCGAGCACGTCCGCATCGTCACGACGTACGACATGTGGCTCGACGGGGTCCACATGTCGACCTCGGTGGCGTCGCTGGAGTTCGAGCCGATCGACGAGGGCACCCGGTTCACGCACGTCGAGCACGGCGTCTTCTTCGACCAGTTCTGGGCCGACGCGCCCAACCGCGAGGCCGGCAGCCGGGGTCTGCTCGACGCCCTGGGCAACCACCTGGCCAGCTAGCTCTTGCCGAAGCCTGCCTCGCGCGCCTTGACGATCGCCTCGGCGCGGCCGTTGGCGTGCAGCTTGGCGTAGATCCCGGAGACGGTGTTGCGTACCGTCTTGTTGGACACGAACAACTTGCGCGCGATGGCGTCGTTGCTGGCGCCGGCCGCGAGCAGGTCGAGGATCTCGCGCTCGCGCTCCGTCAGGTCGGCCAGGGCCGGCGGCGTGGACGTGGTGCTGCCCGCCTTCTGGAACAGGTCGGCCACACGCCCCGCGAGCTTGGCCCCGAACACCATCCCGCCCTGGTGCGCGGTGCGGACCGCAGCGAGCACCTCCGCGCCGCCGGAGCCCTTGAGCAGGTAGCCGGACGCGCCAGCCCGGATCGCGCTGACCACGGTGTCGTCGTCCTCGCTCATGGTGAGCATGACGACGCGTACGTTTGGGTGCTCGGCGGTGATCCGCCGGGTCGCCTCGATGCCGTCCAGCTCCCCGGGCATCTGGATGTCCATGAGCACGACGTCGGGCTGCTCGGCGGCGACCAGGGTGAGCGCTTCGGCAGCCTCGGCGGCCTGGCCGACCACGTGCGTGCCGTCCATGGCCGACAACAACGCCACGAGACCTTCCCGCACGATGGCGTGGTCGTCGACGACGACCACGCTGAGGTTGTCCGCGTCGCTCATGACTCGTCCTTTCCGGCTGTCCCGAGGGGCAGTACCGCCCTCACCACGGTCCCACCCGACGAGGGGCACTCGACGTCGGCGCGGCCGCCGAGCTCGGCCGCACGTTCGCGTATGGAGAGCAGTCCGACCCCGGCCTGCACGTCCTCGCCGATGCCGATGCCGTCGTCGGCGATCTCGACGACCAGTTCGGTGCCGGCGACGTCGAGTCGTACGCGGGCCGAGTCGGCTTCAGCATGCCGGACCACGTTGGTCAGCGACTCGGCCACGATCCGGTAGGCCGCGACCTCCACGGCCGCGGACATGGTGCCGAGGTCGCCGGCGTCCACCGCGATCGGGATCGGCTGGGTCTCGGCGAGCTGCCGGATCGCGCCGACCAGGCCGCGGTCGTCGAGCGCCGGCGGGCGCAGCTCGTGCACGAGCCGGCGTATGTCGGCAACCGTGTCCTGCACCTGGTCGCCCACCTGGGTGAGCATCTCGTCGACCCGCTCGGGCTGGTCGGCGACCAGCAGCCGGGCGGTCTCGAGCTGATAGACGATGCCGGCCAACGAAGGGCCGAGGCCGTCGTGCAGGTCGCGGCGGATCCGGCGACGCTCCTCCTCGCGGGTGTTCACCAAGCGCTCCCGGCTGGCCTGAAGGTCCTCGGCGAGGCTGCTGGTGCGGGCCGCGGTCGCCGCCTGGCGGATCAGGTCGCCGAGCAGGCTCTCGTCCTTCGCGGACAGCCGGCTGCGCAGCCCGCGCGCCGGCAGCACGAGCCGGCCCACGACCGTGTCGCGGTAGGTGATCGGAAGCGTACGTACTTCCCGAGGCCGCACGCCGCGGGTTGCCGTCAGCCGCTCCCCACCGGACCGGTCGACCTCGACGGAGACGTAGTCGACGCCGAACGCGTCAGCGACAGCCTGGGCGACCGCGCCGAACTGGGCGGGCCCGTCGTCGATGGACTCCAGGCTCGCGGCGAGCCCGGCCACCACGTCGTACCGGTTGCCACGGCTGCCCAGGATCCAGGCCTGCACGAGCCGGTAGAGCCGTCGCCGGAGCGGGCCGTATCCGAGCGCGGTCACGAGCAGCACGACGGTCACCAGCTGGCGGTCGTCGAGGCCACCGAGCATGCGGGTGAGCACCGCCACCACGAGAAGGTCCAGCCCGAGCAGGCACAGTGCGACCAGTCCGAGCACGAGGGTGCGGACCAGCAGGTTCTCGACCGGCACCACGGTCGGGCGGACCACGCCGACGGTCATCGCCACGACTGGCAGCACCGCGACCGCGACGATCACCGAGTCGATGGCGGAGCCGAGGTCAGCGACCGTGGTGATGGCCAGAGTCAGTGCCATCACCAGCACGGCCCAGACGAGCCAGCGCATCTGGTCACGTTCGGCACCGGTCGAGCGGCGGTGGCGAAGGATCGCGGTGGCCATCGCGACCAGACCCCCCGCTGCGATCAGGATCGCGCTTAACGGCCGAAGCACACCGGCCGCTCCGTCGAGTGCGGAGGAGGTCAGGTAGTTGTAGTCGATCTCCGGCGGAAGGTTGGCGATGTCAGGGGCGTCGGTGGCGGGGGCGAGGATCACCATGAGGACGCCGACGACCATGCCGACGAACGCCCCGATGCCCAGCCGGCCGAGCCAGCCCGCGAGGAACCGCCCGGTCGGGAAGATCAGCAACAGCGCAGCGATACCGAGGGGCAGCACAGCGCCGACCCGCATCAGGTACCAGAGCGCCAGGTTGGCGCCGTCGTACGCGTCTTCGGGCCGGACCGCGAAGCGTACGTATGACTGGGAGAGGCCGTCCAGCGCCCAGACCGCGGCGACCGGGAGCAGCGCCGGGCCGAATCGGTTACGCGGGTCCGTGCGTACGGCGACCAGCGCGCAGACCGCGATGGCCAGACCGGCCAACGTGTAGACGGCGCCGAACCCGCGTCCGATCTCGTGGCCCGGTCCGTCGTCGGGTGCCGCGATGTCCAGGACGAACGAGACGACGACCATCACGGCGACCACCGCGACGAGAACCCATGCGGCGACCAGGAGCCCTCGATGGGCGTGCCGGAGGACCGGCATCGTCGATGCCGGTCCTCCGGAGTTGGTGATCGCGCTCATCGGTGGATAAACCGTACGTCGTTCAGAGCTCAGGCACTCGTGGAACGGTGGGCACGGTCGCCGACCAGGAAGCCGACCGAGGTGACGATCAGCCACAGCGCTGCGATCGGTCCGGCCATGTACTCCAGGGGCGAGACGCCGAGCAGTGCGGCGAGGCCACCCAGGACCAGTCCGACCCGGCCGATCCAGCGCGGTACGACGTTGATCCGGCTGGTGGCGTAGACCGCCAGGCCGGCCAGGCCGGCGAGCACCCACACCCACGGGATGGTGCCGATCCAGTTGTTGTAGAAGGACGCCGAGGAGTTGGGGACGGCGCCGTCCTCAGCGGCCAGGCCCATCATGAACTCGGTGTCGAGGCCGGCTCCCATGACGGAGACGACCGCGGTGCCGAGCAGGCCGGCGAAGGCCACGGTGGGGGCGATCGAGTCACCGGCGCCGCGACGCAGGCGACGGAGCAGGCCTGCGGCGAAGACGACCATGAGCAGGGCGCTCAGTGTGGTGATGCTGTGGAACGCGAAGAGCACACCGGTCTTGTCGTCGAGCGCCTCGGTGAAGCCCTCGGTGGTTCCCTTGAACTCGTCGCGGTAGACCACGTCGACCATGGACGAGGTGGCGATGGTGCCGATGCCGAGGATGCCGGCGCCGAGACCGCTGAGCGCCCAGAGGCGGGAGTTGTTGCGTCCGACGGGAGCCGAAGGCTGGTCCTCGGTGGTGAAGACGTCGGAGCGAACCGGGTTGCTGGTAGCGACATGAGTGGACATTCTGCAATTCCTTTCTGATGGTCCGGGGCGGATGTTGCCACCGGCGTGATCAGAGATTGCAGGGCCCGTTGTCCCGCTGCACAGGGACAACAGGGCAAAGGTTTGTCCCTGTGGTTTCGAGCGTCGTCCAGACGGTGACACTCGACGCCACCCCAACGCGGCGATACGACGCATCCATCCAGTGGGCCTGGTGGGAAACGCGGTGGGTGCATTGGCCGGAGCGCGGCGCTAGAGGCAAGTCGCCCGAGATCCTCCGGCTACGACTTCGACGATTGCCTGCACCGTCCAGACGCGCCCGATGTCGCTCTCCGCATTTATTCGCCCGGAGTACACCCCCATGAATCGAGAATTGATCTCTGATCGCCCAAGGGTGGTGGCTCCGACAGCAGACTGATACTGACCCGACGCCGAGTAGAAGATGACTGGTGAGCCACTCTGGCCCTGTCGCGTACGGCTGTCGATGAGAAACGAGGGCAAACCGCGATACTGAAGGTCCAGTTCGCTCGCCACGAAACCCTGCGTCCAGATGGGGAATCCTTGGACGTCTTCACCGACGGGGAAACCGACAACGCTCAACCGTTCGCCAATCGAGACATATATCCCCGCAGGATCGGGATTCGCAAGATCGATGGCGTGGAAGCTGATGGTCGGTCGGGTCGTAATAGTCGCCCCATCAGTAATTGTGATCTGACTGATCCCCTCAGCTCCTTGTGGAATCTTCAGGGCAGCAACGTCCACGCGGTGACCCAGTTGTGGATGCTCCAACCACAGGGGTTGTCCCTCACTGTCCTGAAGGGGAAGCCTGACGTCGGTGAAGGTCCCGAGGCCCGCGGGTGAATGGAATCGAACGACGACGCTCTCCGGAGTGGCGTCGGTGGACGACATGATGGCCTGCGTTTCGGCATTTCGGCCACTCAAGACGTGCCAATTCGTGACGAGCCAAAATTCGTTGTCCCAGCGGGCGAGAAAACCCGTGGCCGGGCCGAGACTTGATCCGCCTGGGCTGATCATGGTCAGTTGAAGTGACTGAACGGACGGCTCGGCGATAGGCATCGCGCACACCCTTCTAATGATCAACTTCTTCACTTTTGGTTCGAGGTTGAAATATTAGATGGCGTTCGACGCTATGTCCGCTGCGTTGAGCCGCCATCTGAACGAGTCTGGAACGGGTCGAGCCCGTTGTTTTACTCCAGGCGGGGCCCAACGCCGGAACTGAGATTATCCGGAGACCGCAGCCGGTTGGGTTGTCAATTTGCGCCGCTCGGGTCACTTTCGGCCCCTGCGCGCGGCGACAAACAGGTATGCGGCGTCGCGGCGGGTGCTCAAGCGTGTTCCCAGTTGCGGCGCTAAAGCACTCAACACACCCAAGGCGCCCACTCCAAGACCAGTCAGCCCGCCGGTGATGCCACCGATGAACAGTGAAGCGGTGCCCAAACCTGAAGGGATCGCGCCTTGCCACGCACTATCCGTTTGAGCCGTGCGGCGAAGCTTGTGCGAAGCTGCCTCGAGCTCGTATGTCAATTCAGTGATGGCGTCCACATTGTCCGCATCAGTACGTGCGGTCACGAGCGCAGCACGTACCTGCCTGCGCAGGTCCTCGACCGCTCCCTCGTGCTTGAGGACCTTGACGAGGTCACGTCCGGACAGCGCGGGTAGCTCTGGAATGTCCGCCCACAGCGCAGCCTGCGAAGGGCCGAGTTGTTCGCTTCGCGATCTGCGACGAAGCAGTCTGGCCTCGAAGAGCGACGCTGACACGTACTCGGAACCGAATACGTCCGCAGCGATGACCCGCTCGTTCGTACGTTGAATGAACTTGCTCACCGCCGAGTTCTCTACCTGCTGAATCCACGGTCCGTAGTTGTCGTTCGGGTCATACGCCGACAACATCTTCATACCGAACCGCCCGGTGTCCTCCTGAAGAGAGTCACGGTCGATTCGGCCACGCAGCCAGAAGTCGGTGGGCTCCGGGTTCAGGTCGTCCAGAGCACGGACGAATAGTGCCTCCCTAGCGGTTGGTCCCTCCAGGATGAGCTGCTGGCGAACCCACGCGACGAGTTCGGCATTGCTCAGGTCCTTGGTGGTCGAGTCGAGGACGGCTCTGCTACTCGCAGCCATCGCGACCCCCGGGGGCACCGGGATCAGGACACCGCCGGCGAGCAAAGCAGCGTCCTGAAGCTGTCGCCTAGCGGCATCCCGCAGGTCTCGCTGAGATCTCTGCCTGAGCAACTCGTCGAAGACACCGTCCGGGCACAGGACGTGATCTGCGAGCAGGAGTGTGCGGCCAAGAAAGTGGGCCGGATCGAGTTCCTCATTCCATAAGATAGTCAGCCTGGGCTGAAGGCCCGCCAGTTGAGCAACTGTCTGGATGGTCGCAGCGGTCAGCTCGTAAATGCCCGCGATGACATCATCGGGCGGGGGGTCGTCCGTCTCGCGCAGTGAAGCGAGTTTGCGCAACACTTCAACTCGCAACGCACCCATGGAAGCCGGTGACAACGCGTCATCGTCCGGACCCGCCGACGCCAAGTCCTGCTCCCAGTTGCTGAAGGTCACCGCGGACGGTGTCGGAACCTGCGACGGCATCGTGATTGGCGTTTCCCCGGGTAGGAACGAATTGAGCGTATCGATACTGACCAGGGTCGAAGGGCTGAGATAGACGCTGCCCCCAGGGTCCGGAGGAAGGGGCGCACCGGGCGCTGACGGCGGATGATCGTCCCCATGACAGAGCTTGTACTTGCGCGTAGATCCGCACCAGCACGCTTCGTTGCGACCGTAGGGGGCCAGCAGATCAAATCCGGTCATAGCGACATGATGTCGCAGAATCTGCGGCCGAAATGACGCATGGAGACGTCGCGAGCCTCACGGCACCCTAGGCACCGCATGGCGTGGCCTTCTGAGTTGCGTTTCGTTCAACCGTCGATGCTCCGACTTTGCCAAAAGCCCCCCGACGTGGGAGTCATCCTGTATCGATTCACACATTTCGGTCTGCCCTCTGCGGTAGCGTCGAACTACCGAACGAAGGCAGGAAGTTCGCTATGGCGAAATCAGTGTTCTACAGCTTTCACTACGCGCGCGACGCTTGGCGGGTCCAACAGGTCATCAATATTGGTTCCATAGAGAATCAAACAATCCTCAACGCGCAGGATTGGGAAGAGGTCAAGGGCCGGGGCGATCCAGCAATTGAAGCGTGGATCAACGACCAGATGGCAAACAAGAGTGCTGTTGTTGTGCTGGTCGGAGCGGAGACAGAGTCCCGGCCTTGGGTCGTGTACGAGATCGCTAAGGCGTGGGATGAAAAGCGGCCAGTTGTGGGCATACGCATCCACGGCCTGGCGGACAGTTCAGGAAACACGGACACTCCAGGGAAGAATCCTTTCGGATCTGTGAGCCTGCAGGGCGGCGGGACTGTTGCAGATTACGTCCAGCTCCATGACCCCACTGGAGCTACCAGCCAAGACGTGCACGCGACCATCGCGGCGGGGCTCGAATCTTGGGTTGATGGCGCGTATAGACGTGGCTGAGTGTCCGTTTTGTGCGATCGCGGCGGGACAGGACGCTGACGTGCGCGAGGTCTATCGAGATGCCGAAGTCGTTGCATTCTTTCCTACGGAGCCTGCCGCCCTCGGTCACATGCTGGTGATTCCGCGCCGTCATGTTCAAGATATTTGGTCGATCGACGCTCTTACCGCCAGTCGCTTGAGTGAAATAGTCCTCAACTTGGCAGGCGCCGTGAAATCGGCCCTCTCACCGGACGGTTTGAATGTGATCCAGTCAAACGGACGAGCTGCTACGCAGACTGTGAACCATTTGCATGTTCACTTGGTCCCTCGCTGGGATAACGATGCGTTCGGCCCCATCTGGCCAAGTGAAACCAGCTACTCGGAGTCCGAGAAGGATGACGCGCTTGCTGCAATCCGCCACGAGCTGATCGCCAAGGGGACCGATTGAGTCATGACTTACTACACCGTTGGGGATGCGCAGCAGGCCGCGAGGGAGAGTCTTCGTGGCACCTTCGCCAAGGCAGAAGCTGCGCTACGAAACACCCCGTTGCGAGATTCGTATGACATTTTTCTGAGTCACTCCTTCCAAGATGCTGAACTCGTTCTAGGCGTAAAGAAGTTGTTGGAGACTGGCGGTCGATCCGTGTACGTCGACTGGATTGACGATTACCAACTCGATCGCAGCAAAGTGGATTCGTCGACTGCGTCTCTACTTCGGCGGCGAATGCAGCAGTCCCGATCGTTCGTTTATGCGTACTCAGTCGCCTCGACACATTCGAAGTGGATGCCTTGGGAGCTGGGATACTTCGACGGCTTGCGCGACGGGAAGCAGATTGCAGTTATGCCCCTCACCGCTTACCGCGGCGACAGCGTTGCCGGACAGGAGTATCTCGGTCTCTACGCGCCTATCGAACGGCAGGCCGGTGCGTACGCCGACTCGCCGATCGTAAAACGCTTTGGAGGGTTTCCTCCCCGCTCCTTGTCCGAATTCGCGGGCCGATGAGGAGCGCCTGAAATGCGATCCCTGTTCGGGTCCCGGCGCTCGGAAGAAGCTGGGCCTCTTCCCGAAGAGGACTTCAGCGACGCGCGGATGAAGCATCTGGAGTTTGTCCAAGCCGCGATCACGCGAATGGCGTCCAACTCCTTTGTTTTCAAAGGCTGGGCGATTTCGCTCGCTAGCGGCCTGGCCGCATTCGCGGCAATCGAGTCAACTAAGCCCCTCCTGATTATCGTGCTCCTTTCGACGGGGCTCTTCTGGGCGATGGATGCCTACTATCTCTGGCTTGAGCGGGGATTCGTAAAACGGTGGGTCGAAATCGCCGATGCGCCCGCTTCCCAGCCCGTTGACTTCAACATGCGTCCTGTTAAGGACGGCGGATTCTGCGGCTGGGTAGCAGTGTTTTTCAGATGGCACCTGCTTCTGTTTTACGGCGTGATCATGCTCGCGGACGTACTGGCGATCATCTACTTCAAGGAGATCAAGTCGTGACTCGTAGGGCCTTCTTCAGTTTCGAGTACTCAGATGTCCAACGAGCAATGATCGTGCGCAACAGTTGGGTTACCAAGGAACATTCCGCACGCGGCTTCGTGGATGCCGCCGCATTCGAGAAGTTGCAGCGTGTGGGGGATGCCGCAGTCAAACGGTGGATTGATCAGCAGCTCGAGAACACTTCGGTCACGGTGGTGCTCGTCGGGGCAAAGACATGCGACAGCAAATGGGTGAAGTACGAGATCGAAGAGTCGAAACGACGCAGGAATGGTCTGATCGGAATCGACGTCTCGAAGGTGCCAAACTTCGCCAAGCAAACGAGTACAAGATGCGGTCGAATTCCTGCTGGGTATCCGTTCTATCTCTGGGTTCATGACAAGGGCTTTTCGAACCTCGGCTCTTGGATCGAGTCCGCGGCAAGATCTGCAGGACGTTGAGTGTCATCCATGAGGAGCTAGCTATGCCTCCACCGCGCGTTCCACCCTCGGTGGTTGCGCCATGTGGGCAGAGTTGACGCAGGGAGGTCGCCGACGCGCCCTACCCAGCCAACGTGCATCTCGTGCCGGAGTAGATGGTCGGCATGCATTGGTTGCAGTGGATGCAGAGGCCGCGGGTGGTCTCGCCGGCCTGCATGCGGTTGACCAGGTCGGGCTCGCGCAGCAGGGCGCGGCCCATCGCGACGAATTCGAAGCCCTCGGCCATCGCTCGGTCCATCGTGGCCCGGTCGTTGATGCCGCCGAGCATGATCAGCGGGATCGACAGGGCGGAGCGGAAGGCGAGCGCCTTCTCGCGGAGGTATGCCTCCTCGAACGGGTACGCCTTGAAGAACGCCTTCCCCACCGGCGTCCTGAGCCCCAGGCGTACGGGCAGCGGCATGTTGGCGGCGAAATGCTTGAGCGGGACGTCGCCTCGGAACAGATACATCGGGTTGAGCAGAGAGCTGCCGGCGCTGAGCTCGAGCGCGTCGAGGTGGCCGTCGGCCTCGAGCATCTGCGCGAACTCCAGGCTCTCCGGCATCGAGAACCCCCGCGATGAGCCCTCGGTCATGCCGATCTTCGCGGTGACCGCGACCGCGTCGCCGACCTCCTCGCGTACGACCCGGGCGATGTCGCGGGCGAACTTCGCGCGGTTGTCGAGCGAGCCGCCCCAGCCGTCCTTGCGCCGATTCTGTCCCGGCGCGAGGAACGAGCTGAGCAGGTAGCCGTGCGCCATGTGGATCTCGAGCACGTCGAAGCCGGCGTCGACCATGATCCGCGCCGTACGCACGTAGTCCTTCGTGATCCGGGCGATGTCGGCAGCGGTCGCCGAGCGGATCATCTGCATGCTCAGCGGCGACGGCATCCGCGACGCGGCGAGGGCGTGCACCCCGTTGGACCGGCCGTTGGCCACAGGCCCGGCATGCCCGAGCTGGCCAGCGACCTTGGCCCCGGTCTCGTGGATCGCGTCGGTGAGCCGCGCCAGACCGGGCGCCGAGGCCTCGTTGACGACGATGACCTCCTTCTGCGTACGCCCCTCGGGTGCCACCGCCAGATAGGCAACCGTCGTCAGGCCGACACCGCCGCGGGCCGGCGCCAGGTGATAGTTGATGAGCTCGTCGGTGACCAGGCCGTACGGCGTGCGGCCCTCGAACGTGGCGGCCTTGACCGTACGGTTGCGCAGCCGCACCGGTCCGAGCTGAGCCGGCTCGAAGACGCCGCCGACCATCAGCGCAGCCGGGTCTTGCGCATGAACTTCATCGTCTTGAGCGCCGTCGCGACGTGCTTCTCGTAGGGCTTGTCGGCGGGGGCTCCGAGCACCTGCTTCTTGAGCACGGCCACATGCTGCACGTCGGTGTACTTCAGCAGCCCCGCATCGCCGTGACGCGCACCGACGCCGGAGTTCTTGAACCCGCCCGACGGCGTTGCCTTGCTGGCATACGAGCAGGCCAGCGGGTCGTTGACGTTGATGTTGCCGGACTCGATGCGGCGGCCGATCCGCTCGGCAGCCTTGAGGTCGCCGCCCCAGATGCTCGCGTTGAGCCCGTATTCGGTGTCGTTGGCCAGCGCGATTACCTCGTCGACGGTGTCGTACGCGTGGATCGTCACCACCGGGCCGAACGTCTCCTCGCGGGCGTGCAGCATGTCGGGGGTGACGTCGGTGAGCACGGTCGGCTCGTAGAACGCCGGTCCGAGATCAGGGCGAGCCTTGCCGCCGGTCAGCACCGTGGCGCCCTTGGCCCGCGCATCCTCCACGTGCGCCGACACGCGGTTCATCTGGTCGACCGACACGAGCGAGCCCATCGTGGGCCCGAAGTCGTACGCCGCGCCGACCTCGATCGCGGCCGCCGCCTCCACGAACCGGCGGGTGAACTCCGCCACGATGGCACGGGGTACGTAGATCCGCTCGATGTGCATGCAGGCCTGGCCGGCGTTGAGGAACGTGCCGAACGCGGCGCCGGCGATCGCGTCGTCGAGGTTCGCGTCGTCGAGGACGATCAGCGGGTTCTTGCCGCCGAGCTCCAGGGTGCAGTCGATGAGGTTCTCGCCGGCCTGGGCGCCGACGAACCGGCCGGTCGCCGTGCTGCCGGTGAACATCACGAAGTCGGCGTTGTCGACCAGCGCCGGTCCGACATCGGGACCTTCACCGCAGACGATCTGGAACAGCCCCTCGGGCAGGCCCGCTTCGTACAGCAGCCGCACGCACTCGGCGACGCACAACGTGCTCTTGTTGTCCGGCTTGAGCACCACGCCGTTGCCGGCGATCAGGGCCGGCATCGCGTCCGAGAGGCTCGTGGCCAGCGGGAAGTTCCACGGCGAGATGATGCTGACGACGCCCTTCGGCACCCGCACCTCCTTCGAGGTCGAGGCGACCGGCACGACACCGCCGCGCTTCTTCTCCGACAGCACGCGCTTGGCGACCTTGAGGTAGTGGCTGGTCGTCATCCAGACGTCGCAGACCTCCTCGAACGACATCCGCCGGGCCTTGCCGGTCTCGGCCTGCATCAGGTCGACGACGGTCTCGTAGTTCTCCAGCAGCAGGGCGTGGAACCGCTTCATCACCGCCAGCCGCTTCGACAGCGGCAGCGCCGCCCATCCGGGTTGTGCTGCGCGTGCGTCATTGAACGCGTTGACCACGTCGTTCGGCGTCGACTGGGGGAGCGCGGTGATCACGTCGCCGGTGTAGACCTCGAGCAGCTCGTACGTCTTGCCGCCCGAGGCGTTGACCAGCCCGGTCAGCTCGGTCAGCACGTTCTTGGTGATGGATGCGGGAAGGGTCATTCGTGGAACTCCTTGTCGGCGGCCGGAGCGCTCCGGGCTGCGCGTTCTTCGTACGTCTTGCGGTCGGGGTCGTCGAGCGCGTCGAGTGCCGCCCGCTCACCGCCGAGCACCTTGTTGAGCCACTCGCCCGTACGCCGCGGGATCAGCCCGCCCGTACGCACGGAGGTGCCGAGGCTCTTCGGCACGTACACGTTGGGGCGCGGCTGCTGCATCGCCGACAGGATCCCCTCGGCGACGGCCTCGGGCGTGACCGGCTTGGCCGGCCCCTTGTTGGCCTTGAACCCCACCGCGAGCTCGGTGTGCACCATCGCGGGGTGGACGACGCTGATGTCGATCGGCGTCCGGTCGGCCTTGAACTCGATGTGCAGCGAGTTGGAGAACCCACTGACCCC
Source organism: Aeromicrobium sp. P2_G6 (assembly GCF_056403535.1). NCBI lineage: Bacteria > Bacillati > Actinomycetota > Actinomycetes > Propionibacteriales > Nocardioidaceae > Aeromicrobium > Aeromicrobium sp. P2_G6. The sequence continues at coordinate 1,243,903 of NZ_JBFUFH010000001.1, forward strand.
GTGCTTGCTCGCGACGTACGTCGACGCGCCGGCGATCGGGATGCGCCCGGCAGCGCTCGACACGTTGACGATCTGCCCGCCGGTGCCGCGCGCCTTCATGCGCGTGACCATCTCCTTGGTGGCGTAGATGAGCGCCATGAGGTTGAGCCCGATGATGTCGTGGGTCGTGCGGTCGGACTCGTCCTCGATCCGGTTGAGCGGCATGATCCCGGCGTTGTTGACCAGCACGTCGATCGGGCCGAGCTCCGACTCGACCTCGTCGAGGAACCGCCTGAACGCGGCACGGTCCGTCACGTCGACCACCCGGCCGAACACGGCGGCCTCCTTCACGGTGACCTCGTCCAGGTCGCAGATGGCGACGGTGGCGCCGACGCTGGTGAGCAGCTTCGCCGTGGCGGCGCCGATGCCGCGCCCGCCGCCGGTGATGACGACGACCTTGCCGGTCAGGTCCCGCTTCTTCATCAAGCTCCTCGGAGTAGCGTCCCCATGATGGTAGAACACGTTCTACATTGGTGGTATGCGCAATGGAATCGTGCTTTTCACCTCGGACCGCGGCATCAAGCCGGCCGCCCTCGCCCAGGCCGCGGAGGAACGTGGCTTCGACACGATCTACGTGCCGGAGCACACCCACATCCCGGTCAAGCGCGAGGCGATGCATCCGACCGGCGGCGAGGAGCTGCCGGACGACCGCTACATGCGGACGCTCGACCCGTGGACGACCCTCGCCACGTGCGCCGCGGTGACCGAGCGGATCGGCCTGTCGACGGCGGTATGCCTGCCGGTCGAATCCGACCCGATCACGCTGGCCAAGACGCTGGCGACCCTTGATCACCTGTCGGGCGGCCGGGTCACGATCGGCGCCGGGTTCGGGTGGAACACCGACGAGCTCACCGACCACCACGTGCCGGCGAACAAGCGGCGGACAGTCCTCAAGGAGTACCTCGAGGCAATGCGCGCCTTGTGGACGCAGGACGAGGCGTCGTACGACGGCCAGTTCGTGTCGTTCGGTCCGAGCTGGGCCTACCCCAAGCCCCCGCAGGGTCGGATCCCGGTGATCATTGGCGCCGGCGGCGGCCCCAAGACGATGAAGTGGATCGCCCGGAACGCGGAGGGCTGGATGACGACCCCGATCGAGACGGACACCGCCGCGAAGGCCGAGCTGCTCCGCAAGGAGTGGGCCGACGCCGGGCGCGAGGGCGAGCCCGACATACGGATCCTGGTCGCGAAGAAGCCGACCGAGGAGGACTTCGCCGACTGGGCATCGGCCGGTGCCTCGGAGCTGATCTGGGGCGTGCCGGACATGGGCGAGGACCAGGTCCTGGGCTATCTGGACAAGCTGGCCTCACGGCTGGGGCTCACCTCATGACGCTGTCGTCGATGTCGTTCAACCCGTCCGACCTGTCCACCGCCGAGGTCGAGGCTTCGGAGCGCCTCTACGGCGGACTGGCAGACGATGTGCGCCTGCTCATCGACGTAGCCATCCGCACCACCGTCGACGCCGACCGGATCGCCGCAGCGCGTGAGCTGGTCCGGCAGGCGGAGCAGATCCTGGCCGAGGACGCCTCGCCCGACCCCGCGGGCGTCCACTTCAACACCGAGGGCAGGTCGTGGAACTGGGGCAACGCGGTCGTCGGTGTCCGCAATGCCATCGCCCCGCCGGTGGTCCTGCAATGGGCGGACGACGGGACCGTACGTTCTGAGGTCGAGCTGGGCGCGGCATACGAGGGGCCGCCGGGCTGCGTGCATGGCGGCGTCTCGTCGCTGATGCTCGACCACCTCATGGGCGAGACCGCGAGTGCTGGGCATACCCGGCTGATCGTCACCGGGACGCTGACGTTGCGCTATCGGCGGCCGCTGCCGCTGGGGAAGATCCGCATGCAGGCGCAGATCACGGAGGAGAATGACCGCAAGGTCACCGTCACGGCGCACATCGGCTGCGATGCGTACGGCGACGAGCCGGCGGTCGAGGCGACCGGGCTGTTCATCGTCCCTCGGTGGGCCCGCGACGGCTCCGTCTCCGGCTCCCTCGACTGAGGCTTATCCACCGAGTGCGCTGAGCATCCTCTTGCCGGTGTCGCTCAGCGTTCCGTGAGCGTCGGCCACGCGGCACCAGTCGCGGGTCATGCCGGCGAACTTCTGCGGGTTGTAGATGTCCTCTTCGCGGACCAGGCTGCCCTCGTCGTCGAACGTCAGGATCGTGATGTTCGATGCCTCGTGGACCGAGCCGTCGCCCGGGTCGCGCATGATGTTCCGGATCTCGCAGATGACGCGATTGGTCGCTGGATCGACGACCGACCAGGCCGCCGGGAAGCTGACCATCTCGGTCGCCGGGAACTCGTTCATCGTCCTGACGACCCATGTGCGGATCTCCTCGCGGCCGGTGAAGTCGCCGTACGCGTGCTCGCGATATGTCGCGTCCTCGGCGAACATGTCGGCGAACGCCGACCAGTCCCGGCTCTCGGCGATCTCCTCGACCCGCGCCGCGTAGCGGTCGAACGCCGACTGCAGCAGGTCGGTCATGCCTGTCCTCCACGCAGCGCCGGAGCGACCCATCGGCGGAGGTATGCGCGGAGCTGCTCGCCCGTACGCGGGGGGTCGCCGGGATCGAGCACCAACGACTGAAGTGTTCGCAGTAGGTGCTCGACGAGCTCGAGCTGGTCGTCCTCGGCGAGGCCTCCGGTCGACCAGTCGACGCCGAGGTCGGCGAGCAGCTTGCCGCCGAGCGCGATCGACGACGGTGCCGTGAGGCCGCCGAGCGTGGTGCTGATCCGTCCCGGCGCGAGGAGCCGGTTGAGCGCCGGGTCGTCGCGGAGGTGCTCATACACGTACGCGACCGCCTCGACGGCCGCCTCGGCTCCGTCACCGGAGCCGTCGAGATGTTCGACGACGTGCGCGCTGAGCTGCTTCTCGAGGTCTCCGGCTGCATCGAGCGACGCGGCGTTGAGCAGGTCGTCGGTGGTCGGGAAGTGGCGATAGACGGTCTGCCGGGTGACTCCGAGGTCGTCGGCGATCTCCGAGATGTTCGTCGTGCCGGTCGCGGTCAGGCGTGCACGCGTGGCGGTGAGGATGCGCTTGCGCGCCTCGGCCGCATCAGCTGGCGGTCGCCCACTCCAGCCATGTGCCCGCATCCGGATGCTCCTCGCTCGATCCTTGACGAATCATACACATCCGTGTTTCTGTTCATCCAAACTTGCTGACTTGTATGATCCGGCACCCCGAGGAGCACCATGACCACCGACGTCCTTCCCTTTGGCTTCGACTTCACCGATCCCGACGTGAACCTGGCCGGTGTGCCGCACGACGAGCTCACGCTGCTGCGCCAGACCTCACCGATCCACTGGGTCGAGCAGGCCGAGTCGGCGCGAGCGGGTATGTCGGTGGACGCCGGCACCGGCTATTGGGCGGTCACGAAGCACGCGGACATCTCGGAGGTCTCCAAGAACAACAAGGTGTTCTCGAGCAAGGAGAACGGCGCCATCGTGCGGCTGCCGGAGACTGCGACGCGCGAGTCGATGGAGATGACCCAGGTCGTCATCATCAACCAGGACGCGCCCGACCACACCCAGCTGCGCAAGATCATCAGCCGCGGCTTCACCCCGCGCGCGATCGGCGCCCTGGACGAGGTGCTCGAGGAGCGCGCCCGCCGCATCGTGGCGGACGCCGTCGCTGCCGGCAGCGGCAACTTCGTCGATCAGGTCGCCTCACAGTTCCCGCTCGAGGTCATCGGCGACATGCTCGGCATACCGGCTGAGGACCGGCAGAAGATCTTCGACTGGACCAACCAGATGACCGGTGCAGAGGACGTCGACCTGGCCCGTGAGGACAACGATCCCGAGGCCGCCGCCGCCGAGGTGCTGATGTATTCGATGGGTCTCGCGGCCGACCGCAAGGCCAACCCGCGCGACGACATCGTCACCAAGCTGGTGCAGTCCGGCGAGGACGGCGGCCGCGGACTGACCGACGACGAGTTCGGGTTCTTCGTGATCGCCCTCGCCGTCGCCGGCAACGAGACCACCCGCAACGCGACGACGCACGGCATGAACGCGTTCTTCGACAACCCCGACCAGTGGGACCTGTGGCTGCGCGAGCGCCCGAGCACGATGGTCGACGAGGTGATCCGCTGGGCGACCCCGGTGACGTCCTTCCAGCGCACCGCGCTCGAGGACGTGGAGCTGAGCGGCGTACAGATCAAGGCAGGTCAGCGGGTCGCACTGTTCTACGCGAGTGCCAACCACGACGAGGATGTCTTCACCGACCCCTTCACGTTCGACATCACCCGTGACCCGAACCCGCACCTCTCCTTCGGCGGCCACGGCGTCCACTACTGCATCGGCGCCAACCTGGCCCGGATGGAGATCAAGCTGATCTTCGAGGCGCTCGCAGACCTCGCCCCGGACATCCGCCGCACCGGCGAGGCCGGCCGGCTGCGATCGGGTTGGCTCAACGGCATCAAGACGCTGCCGGTCGACTACCGAGGCTGACCACGGCGTTTGGCCGTACGGTCTTGGTATGACCGAGCTTGCGCCCTCCCTCGTGCCGACGCCACACGGCGATGCCCGGGTGCACATGCTCCAGACGGCGGACGAACCCCGCGGCCTCATGATGCTCGGTCACGGTGCGGGCGGAGGCATCAATGCTCCTGACCTGCGGCTGGCGACCAAGGTGGCGCTGGACGAGGGCCTCGCGGTCGCCCTGGTCGAGCAGCCCTACCGCGTCGCGGGCAGACGGGCGCCTGCGCCGCCGGCCCAGGTCGATGCCGCGTGGTGCGCTGTCGCCGAGCACGTGCACACCGCGGAGCTCGCGGACCTGCCGCTGATCACCGGCGGACGCTCGTTCGGCGGCCGGGTCGCCTGTCGAACAGCTGCGGATGTCGGCGCGAACGGCGTGCTGTGCCTGGCATTCCCGTTCCACCCGCCAGGCCGTCCCGAGAAGTCCCGGCTCCCGGAGCTCACGTCCGTCACCGTGCCGACCCTGGTCGTGCAGGGTGAGCGCGATCCGTTCGGCGTACCGGATCCCGCGACCCTGCCCAGCGGGATCACCCTGATCGTGGTGGAAGGCGATCACTCGTTGAAGAAGGACGCCCCTGCGATCCGCGAGGCCATCACCGCCTGGCTCGCTGCACTTGTCCTTGGTGCCTGAGAGAGTCAGTACTGATGAGCCAGAAACGCCTCAACGAGGGGGATTCATGAAGGCAGTACGACTGCACGCCGACGGGCTGCGGCTCGAGGAGATCCCGCGACCCGAGCCGGGTCCGGACGAGGTCCTGGTCCGCGTCCATGCGGCTGCGATCACCCGTGACGAGCTGACCTGGCCGACTGATCGGCTGCCGGCGATCCCGTCGTACGAGCTCTCGGGGGTTGTCGAGTCCACCGGTGAGGAGGTCATCGCGCTGACGCCTTTCGACCGCGACGGCGTTGCCGCCGAGTGGGCAAGTGTGCCGCGTTCTGTCCTCGCTCCCAAGCCCGCCGGACTGAGTCATGAGGAAGCCGCAGCGCTCCCGATGCCGGGCCTCACTGCGTGGCAGGGCCTCGTCGTCCACGGTGCGTTGAGCGCGGGTCAGCGGATCCTGGTGACCGGCGCGGGCGGTGGTGTGGGACATGTCGCCGTGCAGATCGCGCAGCAGCTCGGCGCCGTGGTGGTCGAGGACGGTGAGACCTGCGACCTGCTGTTCGACACCGTCGGCGGCGAGTCACTGGCCCGCAATGCCGGGGGCGCCGCAACCGTCGTCACGGTCGCCGCCGAAGCGCCGGGTGCCCACTTCTTCATTGTCGAACCAGACGGCGCACAGCTCGCGGAGCTGCCGGAGCTGCAGCCGCAGGTCGACAGCGACTTCCCGCTGGAGGACTTCGAGGCAGCGTTCGCACGCGTCGCCGAGCGAGGCAAGCACGGCAAGGTCGTGCTGAGCGTCGCCGGCTCAACCGGCTGAGGGCCTCACGTTGACGCCTTGCTCGGCGGGAGAGACACTGGCGAGAAGTGAGCGCGAAGGGGAGTCCGATGTCTTGGAACCTGGCGGGCAGCTACAGCGAGACCTGTTCTTGCGAACTCATGTGCCCCTGCAACCTGTCACTCGACCACGGGGCCACCTACGACTTCTGCCGCGTGACGCTTGCCTTCAGCGTCCATGAGGGCTCGGTGGACGGCACCGACATCGCTGGGCGAAAGGTCGTGCTCATCGCCGACACCCCGAAGGTGATGACAGACGGCAACTGGCGCGTCGGCGTGTTCGTCGACCAGGACGCGTCCGACGAGCAGTTCGACAAGCTGGTCCAGGTCTTCGGCGGTCAGCTCGGTGGGCCGATGGCCGGGCTCGCACCTTTGATCGGGGAGATGCTCGGCGTGGAGCGCGCGGCGATCGACATTGAGGACGACGGCCTGCTGCACAGCGTCCGGGTGGGCGACGTCATCGACTATCAGATCCAGGACATCGTCCCGTTCGGCGTCGAGACCGGTGAACCCGTGCGGTTCGACGGGATGTTCCACCCGCTCGGGTCTGACCTGGTGATGGCTGAGGCGAAGCACACCAGGATCGACGCCTTCGGCATCACCTATGAGGGAAAGACAGGCCTGTCGAAGTCAAGCTTCACCTGGGCCGCTTGACGTCATGAGCGAGGCAGAGTCGGTCACCGGCTCGGGCGTCCGACCGGCGTACGCCGCGACGCGTACCCACCTGGGGATCGTCGCCGTCCTGTTCGTGCTGGCTGCCATCGGCTGGTGGTGGACGGCCGCCGAGATGCGCGGCATGGACGACGGACCGTGGACCGCCCTGGGCGGCTTCGGCTGGTTCGTCGGGATTTGGGTGGTGATGATGGCGGCGATGATGTTCCCCTCGGTTTCGCCGACCGTCGCCCTGTATGCCCGAATGAGCAGGTCGCGAGTCCTCCCTGTGGCTTTCACCGCCGGTTACGTCGCCACCTGGGCCGCCGCCGGGGTGGTCGCGTTCCTGATCGCGCTGACGGTGACTCGTGCTGCGCACGGCGCCCTGCGGTGGGAGAACGCCGGGCAGGGGATTGCCGGGGTGACTCTGCTGATGGCCGCCGGCTACGAGCTGACCCCCCTCAAGGACGTCTGCCTGGGGAAGTGCCGCAGCCCACTGGGCACGCTGCTCGGCTCTTGGCGAGCCGGCTGGGCGGGTGCGTTCCGCATGGGACTCGGCAACGGCGCATGGTGCGTGGGCTGCTGCTGGGCTCTGATGGCGTCGCTCTTCGCGCTTGGCGTGATGAGCGTGACCTGGATGGCGGCGGTCGCCGGAATGATTGCGATCGAGAAGACGATCCCGTGGCGTCGCGTGGCGACCTACGGAACGACGATCGTCCTGGTCGTGCTCGGCGTCATGATGCTGGTCGCCCCCGACGCGCTTCCCGGGCTCACCGTCCCGGGCGAGAGCCCGATGCCCTCGATGTCACACAACGTGGCCGCTGGTCGCGACGGAAATGGCATACGTTGAACGCGTGCGTCGATGGGAACGGTGGTTCGGGCTCGGCCTCGGCGGGTTGCTGGTCGCTGCCGGAATTGCAGAGACGATTCGCCTCACGCGCAGCGGTGATGGTGGCCTCGCGTTCTGGTTCCCGACCCTCGTCGGTGGCGGCCTCCTCGTGGTGGTGGGGACGCTGTTGCGTCCGCGAAAGCCGATCCCCGGATTCGTGCTCACGACGATCGGCTGTGTCGCCGGGATCCTTCCGACGATCTGGACAGTGATAGTGCCGGTGCTCCTGATCGCGTTGGTCATCGTGAGCGCCAAGCACACTGCTGAGCTCACGGGCGGGCAGCACCCCGGGTAGAGCAAGCTCTCTCGGAGCTTCAGGAGATGAGCGACGCGCGTTGCTGGTGGGGGAGGCCGAAGAGCTGCTGAAGCGCCTGTGCGCGCTTGAGCACGAGGTGGGCGTCGTGCTCCCAGGTGATCGCGATGCCGCCGTGCAGCTGGACCGTCTCGGCGGCGACGGCCATGGCGGCCTCGGAGCAGTACGACCCGGCCGCCGCGGCCAGCCGGTCGGCGTTCGGCGAGTCATGGATGTACGCCTGGACGGCGGCCCACGCGCCCGACCGCGACATCTGGACCTTGACGAGCATGTCGGCCATACGGTGCTTGAGCGCCTGGAACGAGCCGATCGGTCGGCCGAACTGCTCTCGCTGCTTGGTGTAGTCGACGGTCATTGCCAGACCGCGCTGGGCACAGCCGACCTGGAGTGCCGTGGTCGCGAGGGTGCCGACGAGGTGGGTCCTCTCGAGGATCTTGGTTGCATCCAGGGAGATTGGCTCGGCGGCGACGTCGTCCAGCTCGAGGCTGGCGAAGGCGAGGGTCGGATCCAGTCCGGCAACCTTCGTACGCGTGACCGTCGTCGGGTCGACGCTGAACAGACCGACGCCGTTGTCATGCTCGGCGACGACTAGGAGGATCTCGGCGCTGTCGCCGTACAGCACAGGAGAGACCGATCCACGGAGAGCGTCACCGTCCCAGGTCACCCCGACCGGTGCGGTGGCGGCGCCGGTGATTCCCGACCAGGCAAGCGTCGCGATCGTGCCGCCGGCGATGCGAGCCAAGGACTCATAATCCGTGGGTCCGGCGAGCGCGGCGCTTGCGATGACCGACGCCAGCAGCGGTGAGGGCGTCAGGGCGCGGCCGAGCTCCTCGAGCACGACGTGGGTCTCGGCAAGGGTGAAGCCGGCTCCGCCCTGCTCCTCCGGGATGGCCAGGGCGGCCACACCGATCTGCTCGCACAGCGTCGTCCAGAGGTCGGCGTCGTAGCCCGCTGGCTGCTCGATCGCCCTGCGTACCGCCTGGCTGTCGGAGCGACGGTCGAGCAGGTTGCGGACAGCCGTAGCCAGCTCGGTGTGCTCCCGGGTGGGCGTCATGTCGGTCATGATCTGGCCGTCAGGAGATCGGTCAGCACGCGCTCGCGGTGGTACGCAGGCGAGCCCCACGCCGACTGCAGCGCTCGGATGCGGAGCAACCAGCGGCTGAGGTCGTACTCCTCGGTGTAGCCGATCGCGCCGTGCACCTGCAGGCCGACGCGGGCTGCGAGGTTCGCCGCGTCCGCAGCCTGGATCTTGGCCGCCGAGACAGCGCGTGGCGTCAGGTCGAGCGCCGCGCCGAACACCAGAGGCCGGGCGAAGTCGAGGGCGATGCGTACGTCAGCCAGCTGGTGCTTGATCGCCTGGTACGAGCCGATGGCACGGCCGAACTGGGTGCGCTGCTTCACGTATGCCACGGAGTCCGCCAGCACGCGCTCACCGGCCCCGAGCAGCTCGGCAGCCGTCGCGAGGGTCGCAAGGTCGAAGGCATCGTCGAGTGGTCTCGATACACCGCTCGTTCCGCCCCCTGCTCGCTGCGCTCGCGGGGGGACCCCCAGCGGCACTCGACCAGCGGTGGTGGGCTCGACCCCAAACAGTCGGCGGCTGGGGTCGACTGATGTCACCTGCGCACCTGGCGACGCGGTGTGCAGCTCGCCTTCGACGACGACGTACACCGCGTCGGCGACGTCGGCGTCCAAGGCGTACGGCATCGCCACCGTGGCGCGTGACTCCGAGAGGTCGACGTCGGGGAGCGCCATTGGCAGGTAGGCCGCCGACTCGATCCACGGGCCGGGCACGGCGTAGCGACCGATCGCCTCGAAGGCGATGCAGACCTCGACGGGTGTGGCTTCGGTGGCCAGCGACGTCACACCCAGATCGGCGAGTCGGGACCAGAGCTTGAGTCCTGGCTCGTGGTCGCCGGCCGCCCACGTGCGGTTGACGTCCGGGGTGTCGGCGCGCGACAGCAGGTCGTCGAGGGACCGGGCGAAGCCGGTCTGTTCAGCGGTCAGCTCGAACTTCATCCGCGCACCTCGCGAGGGAGGCCGAGGATGCGCTCGGCGATGATGTTGCGCTGGATCTCGTTGGTGCCGGCATAGACCGGCCCGGACAGCGAGAACAGGTAGCCGTCGGTCCACGCCGACTCGACCTCGGCCTCGGCGCCGAGCAGGTCGAGCGCGGTCTCGTGGAGGGCGACGTCGAGCTCGCTCCACCAAACCTTGTTGACCGAGCCGGCCGCGCCGATGTCACCACCGTCGGCCAGCTTCGTAACGGTGCCCCAGGTGTAGAGCCGGTACGCCTCGGCGCGCACCCAGGCATCGACGACAGAGGTTGACGTCCCTTCGACAGGCTCAGGGACCGAACTGTAGAGGTCGAGGAGCCGGTCTGCAGAGGCGCAGAAGCGGCCGGGCGAACGCAGCGACAGCCCGCGCTCGTTGCCGGCGGTGCTCATCGCGACCCGCCAGCCGTCGCCGGGCTCGCCCAGCACGTCGGCGTCCGGCACGAACACGTCGTCGAAGAACAATTCGGCGAAGCCGGCCTCACCGTCGAGCTGCGCGATCGGCCGTACCGTCACGCCCTGGGCGTCGAGGGGGAAGCAGAAGTAGGTCAGTCCGCGGTGCCGCTCAGCCTCGGGATCGGAGCGGAACAGGCCGAACCCCTGATGGGCGTACGCCGCGCGGGACGACCAGGTCTTCTGCCCGTTGAGCAGCCAGCCGCCGTCGGCGCGCTTGGCGGTCGAACGCAACGACGCGAGGTCGGAGCCGGCCTCGGGCTCGGACCAGGCCTGGGCCCAGATCGTCTCGCCGGTCGCCATGGACGGCAGCCAGCGCTGCTGCTGCTCGGCGGTGCCGTGGTCGAAGATGATCGGCGCGAGCAGGAAGATGCCGTTCTGCGAGACCCGACCGGGAGCGCCCGCACGGTAGTACTCCTCCTCGAAGATGACCCACTCGACGAGGGACGCACCGCGGCCACCGAACTCCTCGGGCCACGAGACGACCGACCACCGAGCGTCGGCGAGCCGGCGCTCCCACTCCTGGTGCGCGACGAACCCGTCGGCGGTGTCCATCGACGGCAGCGCCTCCGCTGGTACGTTCGCGGCAAGCCAGCCGCGGGCCTCGTCGCGGAAGGCGAGCTCGTCGGGGGAGAAGTCGAGGTTCACCCCGGCTCCTGTTCTTTGTTCTTCGCCGCCATCGCCTTGGCGTCGAGCCCACCGAGCGCGTTCTCCGAGGTCTCGGCGTTGTGGGCGTGCGCGAAGTGGTGCAGCCCGAACACCGAGTCCATCCCGGCGCGCATGCCCTGCAGGTCCTCGGCCTGGTTGACCGCCTTCTTGGTCAGCGCGAGGCCGAAGCGAGGCATCTCCGCGATGCGGCCGGCCAGCGCCAGGACGGTGCTCTCCAGCTCCTCGGCCGGCACGACCTGGTTGACCATGCCCAGCGCGAGCGCACGGTCAGCGGTGAACCGGTCGCCGGAGTAGAGGAACTCCTTGGCGGCGCGGGGGTTCATGACCCACGGATGCGCGAAGTACTCGACGCCGGGGATCCCCATGCGTACGACCGGGTCGGAGAAGAATGCATCGTCCGACGCGATGATGAAGTCGCACGCCCAGGCGAGCATCAGCCCGCCCGCGATGCAGGCGCCGTGCACCATCGCGATGACCGGCTTGGGCACCTCGCGCCAGCGCCGGCACATGCCGAGATAGACCTCCGACTCACGGGCGAAGCGCAGGTCGCCGCCCTCCTTGTCGGTGTGGTCCCACCAGATCACGGCCTTGCGTTCGAACGTCTGGTCCACGTCGCGGCCGGGCGTCCCGATGTCGTGGCCGGCGCAGAAGTGCTTGCCGTTGCCGGCCAGGACGATGACCTTGACCGCGTCGTCATCGGTGGCGCGCTGGAACGCGGCGTCCAGCGCGTACGTCATCTTGGAGTTCTGCGCATTGCGATACTCCGGCCGGTTCAGCGTGATGCGCGCGACCTGGTCGACAACCTCGTATGTCACTACGTCTTCATCGGTCACGATGTGCTCCTCAGCTCGGTTTTCAAGACTTTCCCGCCCAGGTTCCGCGGCAGCGCGTCGACGAAGACGACCTCACGCGGCACCTTGAAGTTGGCCAACCGCTCCCGGGCGAACACGATCACGGCGTCCGCATCGGGACCGCCGTCACGCCGTACGACGAACGCCTTGCCGACCTCGCCCAGACGCTCGTCGGGTGCGCCGATCACCGCCACATCGACCACACCATCGAGGCGTACGAGTGCCTGTTCGACCTCGGCGGGGTAGACGTTGAAGCCGCCGCAGATGTACATGTCCTTGAGTCGGTCGGTGATGCGCAGGTAGCCGTTGTCCTCGAGGACCCCGACGTCGCCGGTGTGCAGCCACCCGTCGGCGTCGATGGCCTCGGCGGTTGCCGCGGGGTCGTCGAGGTAGCCGAGCATGACCTGCGAACCGCGCAGCAGCAGCTCGCCTTCGGTGCCGGCCGGGAGGTGCTCGCCAGTCTCGGGATCGGCGATCGCGGTCTCCATGCCGTCGATCGCGCGGCCGCACGTGGTCGCGACGGTCTCGTCGCTGTCGCCGCGTCGGCACATCGTCGCGACGACACACTCGGTCATCCCGAACGCTGTGATGACCAGGTCGAAGCTCAGCTCGCGCTGCAGCCGCTCGACCAGGGCGACGGGCACGTTCGCGGCCCCGGTGTTGGCGAAGCGCAGCGATGAGGTGTCGGTGGTCGCGAAGGCCGGCGATTCGAGCAGTCCGAGGAAGATCGCCGGAGCGCCGGGGACCATCGTGATCCGCTCCGACTCGATCAGCGCGAGCGCTGCGTCGGCGTCGAAGGTCGCCATCGGGTGCAGGGTGCACCCGTGCAGCAGGCCGACGAGGACGCCGACCTTGTAGCCGTACGAGTGGAAGAACGGGCTGATCACCAGGTAGCGGTCGGCGCTGCTCACCTCGCCGACGGCGCTCCAGGCAGCCGCCGCGGCGACGGTCTGCCGGTGCGCGCTGAGCACGCCCTTCGGTCGACCGCTGGTGCCGGATGTGAAGAGGATGTCGGCGATGTCGTCGGGAGTGACGGCGTCGGCGGCCGCTTCGACGGCGGCGAGGTCTTCGGCCTCGTATGAGAGGGACTCGAGGTCCGCGAGGTCGAGGATCGGTGCAGCGGGGGAGAGTGCACGTAGGTCGGAGATCTGGGTGCGGCCGAGGAAGCCGTCGGCGATGACCACGAGTCTGGCCTTCGTACGTTCGACGATGTCGACGACCTCGTGGGCGGTGTAGCGCGAGTTGGCCGGCACGAGGGTGCCTCCGGCGTACGTCACCGCGAGCCCGGCCACGATCCAGTCGATGCTGTTGGGCGCCCAGAGGACAACGCGGCCGCCCGGCTCCAGGCCGCGCTGGTGGTACGCGGCGGCGGTGCGGCGGACCTGATCGTGCAGCTCGGCGTATGACACCGTGCGGCCGTCCATCGAGCAGGCCGCGGCGTCGCCGTACTCCGTGGCGGCACGACGAACGAGTCCCGGGACGGTGTGAGCCACGAATCCTCCTTTCGCCTCTTTGCTGGCTGAGCTTGTCGATGCCCAAGCAAGTGCTTGGTAGGCTACCTCATATGAACCCGGACGACGATGCCTTCCGCGAGCAGGTGCGTACGTGGCTCGCCGAGCATCTCGTCGGCGAGTGGGCGGCCCTCAAGGGCGTCGGCGGGTCGGAAGCGTACGAAGAACGGCGCGCGTGGAACCGTCACCTCGCCGAGCATGGCTGGACCTGCCTCGGCTGGCCGGAGGAGCACGGCGGTCGCGGACTCAGCCTCGCGCAGCAGGCGATCTTCCACGAGGAGTACGCCCGCGCTGATGCGCCGGAGACGGTCAACCACCTCGGTGAGCAGCTGCTCGGCCCGACGCTGATCGAGTTCGGCACCGACGAGCAGAAGGCCCGCTTCCTGCCGGTTATCCGGACCGTCGATGAGCTCTGGTGCCAGGGCTATTCCGAGCCCGGCGCCGGCTCCGACCTCGCCGCCGTCAGCACGCGTGCGGTGCTCGACGAGGCTGCGGGTGAGTGGGTCGTCGACGGCCAGAAGGTCTGGACGTCGTGGGCGCACGAGGCCGACTGGATCTTCGTCATCGCCCGCACCGAGCCGGGCTCGGTGCGCCACCACGGGCTGTCGTTCCTGCTGGTGCCGCTGGATCAGGACGGCGTCGAGATCCGGCCGATCGAGCAGATCACCGGCGACTCGGAGTTCAACGAAGTCTTCTTCTCCGGCGCCCGGACGCGGGCCGCGATGATCGTCGGCGAACCCGGCGACGGGTGGCGCGTGGCGATGGGTCTCCTGGGCTTCGAGCGCGGCGTGTCCGTGCTCGGCCAGCAGGTCGGCTTCGAGCGCGAGCTCAACGACCTGATCGACCTGGCCCGCAGCAACGGCGCCCTCGACGACCCGGTCATCCGCGACCGGCTCGCTGCGCAGAGTGCGGAGTTCGAGGTCATGCGGGTCAACGCCGTCCGGTCACTGACCGAGGCAACGCCGGGCGCGGACAATGTCGCGAAGCTCGTCTGGGCCGGGTGGCACCGCCGCCTGGGCGAGCTGGCGATGGAGGTCTGCGGCGCCGGCTCGCTGACCGCCGGCGAGTCGTACGACCTCGACCGCTGGCAGCGGCTCTTCCTGTTCTCCCGCGCCGACACGCTCTATGGCGGCAGCGACGAGATCCAGCGCAACATCCTGGCCGAGCGCGTGCTCGGCCTTCCCAAGGAGGCCCGCGGATGACAACGATGCGACCGGAACAACCCACCCCCGCGTACGTTCCGGGGCACGGCCTGCTGACGGACAAGGTAGTCGTGGTGACCGCCGCCGCTGGTGCCGGGATCGGTGCGGCCGTGGCCCGGCGTGCTCTCGAGGAGGGTGCCGGGGTGGTCGTCATCAGCGACACCCACGAGCGACGACTCGGGGAGGCGCGTGATGCGCTGGCCGCGGAGTTCGGCGACGAGCGCGTGCGTGCGCTCGCGGTCGACGTGACGGACGAGGACCAGGTGCAGGCGCTGCTCGACCTCGCCGACGAGCACGGCGGGGTCGACATCATGATCAACAACGCCGGTCTCGGCGGCACCGCCGACGTCCTCGAGATGAAGGACGACGAGTGGTCGCGCGTCCTCGACATCACCCTCACCGGCACGTTCCGGTGCGTCCGCGCCGCCGGCAACCGCATGCGGGACGCGGACAAGCGCGGCGTGATCATCAACAACGCCTCGGTGATCGGCTGGCGGGCCCAGGAGGGGCAGGCCCACTACGCCGCCGCGAAGGCCGGGGTGATGGCCCTGACCCGTTGTGCCGCGCTCGATGTCGCGCCGTACGGTATCCGGGTGAACGCGGTCGCGCCGTCGCTGGCGATGCACCCGTTCCTGGCGAAGGTCACCAGCGACGAGCTGCTGGCCGAGCTCAAGCAACGTGAGGCGTTCGGCCGGGCGGCCGAGCCGTGGGAGGTGGCCAACGTGATGGTGTTCCTGGCGTCGGACTACTCGTCGTACCTGACCGGCGAGGTCATCTCCGTGTCGAGTCAGAGGGCCTGAGATGACTGCGACCCAGACCCGCCGCGAGGAGCTGCTGCAGATCGCCGCAGAGCTGTTCGCGACCAAGGGCTTCAAGAACACGACGGTCCGTGACATCGCCGACGCCGCCGGCATCCTGAGCGGTTCGCTCTATCACCACTTCGACTCCAAGGAGTCGATGATCGACGAGATCCTGTCGTCGTTCCAGGAGGAGCTGTTCGGTGCGTACGCGGGGATCCTCGCCGGCAGCGACGACCCGCGTGCCAAGCTCGAGGCGGCGGTGCGGGTGTCGTTCGAGGCGATCGACCACCACCGCAACGAGGTGGCGATCTTCCAGAACGAGGCCGACTATCTCGGCACGTTCGACCGGTTCTCCTACCTCGCCGAGCGCAACCAGCAGTCGCGCGACGTCTGGCTGACGCTGCTGCGCGAAGGGGTCAGCTCCGGCGCCTTGCGCCAGGACCTCGACGTCGAGCTGGTCTATCGCTTCATCCGCGACACCGTCTGGGTGGCGGTGCGGTGGTACCGCCCCGGCGCCAAGCTCAGTCACCACGACGTGGCCGACCAGTACCTCACCATCCTCCTGGACGGGATCACCACATGAGCCTCCCATCTGCGTACATCGTCGACGCCGTCCGGACGCCGGTTGGGAAGCGCGGCGGCTCGCTCGCCGGCATGCACTCGGCCGACCTCGGCGGCCACATCCTGCGGGCCTTGATGGATCGCACCGGCATCGACCCGGGTGCCGTCGACGACGTCATCATGGGGTGCTGCGACACGATCGGCTCGCAGGCCGGAGACGTCGCGCGTACGGCCTGGTTGGTCGCGGGGCTTCCCGACCACGTGCCCGGCGTGACGATCGACCGGCAGTGCGGCTCGTCCCAGCAGGCGGTGCACTTCGCCGCCCAGGGCGTGATGTCCGGGACGCAGGACCTGGTCGTCGCCGGAGGCCTGCAGAACATGAGCGCGATCCCGATCTCCGCGGCGATGCTGGTCGCCGACCAGTACGGCTTCACGACGCCGTTCGCGGAGTCACCGG
Organism: Aeromicrobium sp. P2_G6; assembly: GCF_056403535.1. Lineage (NCBI taxonomy): Bacteria > Bacillati > Actinomycetota > Actinomycetes > Propionibacteriales > Nocardioidaceae > Aeromicrobium > Aeromicrobium sp. P2_G6. The sequence continues at coordinate 1,260,254 of NZ_JBFUFH010000001.1, forward strand.
GCTGGCTGGAGCGCTACGGCAACCAGGAGGTCAGCCAGTTCAAGTCCGCAGAGATGATCGCCGAGAAGTGGGACATCAGCCGCGAGCAGATGGAGGAGTTCGCCCTCGCGTCGCACGAGCGGGCGCGGACGGCGATCGCCGAAGGCAGGTTCGCGGGGGAGATCGCCCCGGTCGGCGACTTCGCGACCGACGAGTGCCCGCGCGAGACGTCGCTGGAGAAGATGGCGGCCCTTCAGCCGCTGGCACCCGGCGGCCGGATCACCGCCGCCGTCGCGTCGCAGATCAGCGATGCGGCGAGTGCCATGCTGATCGCGTCGGAGCAGGCCGTCAAGGATCACCAGCTCACCCCGAGAGCGCGTGTGCAACACCTGTCTGTACGTGCCGACGACCCGATCTGGATGCTGACCGGCCCGATCGGCGCGACCCGGCACGCGCTCGTCAAGGCGGGTATGACCGTCGACGACATCGACCTGTTCGAGTGCAACGAGGCGTTCGCCTCGGTCGTGCTGGCCTGGATGCAGGAGCTGGACGTGCCGCACGAGAAGGTCAACGTCAACGGTGGTGGCATCGCCCTCGGCCACCCGATCGGCGCCACCGGCACACGCCTGATGACGACACTCGTCAACGAGCTGGAGCGCACCGGCGGCCGCTACGGCCTGCAGGTCATGTGCGAGGGCGGCGGCCAGGCCAACGTCACGATCATCGAAAGGCTCTAGCACCCATTCGCCGGTGGTTTCGAGGCTTCGGCCGCGGGCGGCCTGCGCACCTCAACCACCGTCCCGGGCCCGTCTGGGTCAACTGCCGTAGTGATAGCGGCAGGCGGCGATGCGGACGTCATCGTCGACGACCTTGTAGACGAGGCGATGCTCGTCGGTGATGCGACGCGACCAGTAGCCCTGAAACCCGTGCTTCAGAGGTTCGGGTTTGCCGATGCCCTCGTTGCCGTTGCGAGCGACGTCCTTCAACAGCAGGTTGATCCGCTTGACGAGCTTCCGGTCCTGCTGCTGCCACCAGACGTAGTCGTCCCACGCGGACTCGTCCCAGACGAACCTCACTCAGCGAGTTCCCGCTCGACGCCGCCCCCGCTCTCGAGTCGATCGATCGAGGCAAGAAGTCGGCGAGCGTTCTCTGGGCTCTTCAGGAGGAACGCGGTCTCCTTGAGCGATTCGTAGTCGTCCAGGGACACGATGACGACAGGCTCGTGACCAGCGCGGGTCACCACCACTTCTTCGCGGTCATCCGTGACGGCGTCGAGTGTCGCCGCGAGATTTGCTCGCGTCTGCGAATAGCTCAGGGTCTTCATGACGCCCTCCTGCGTACGTACAGGAAATTGTACGTATACGGGCGACGTGAAACAACATCCCGCCGACGCGGTGACTGGCTACGCTGTCGGCCATGGCCGTTTCTGGCACCACTGAGTTCGACGTCGCCGCGACACCTGAGCAGGTCATGGACGCGGTGGCAGCTGTCGAGGATCTCCCCAAGCGCTCCAGCGCGCACAAGTCCGCAACCGTCGAGTCGCGACACCCGGACGGGCGACCCCAGCGCGTACGTGCCAAGGTCTCGGCTGCGGGATTCAGCGATGAAGAGGTCACGGACTACACGTGGGACGAGCCGCGATCCGTGACCTGGACGCTGGCCGAGAGCTCGGTCCAGTCCATGCAGGTCGCGACCTACACGCTGACGCCGACCGACGGCGGCACACACGTACGCCTCGACCTCGAGATCGGCGTCAAGGTGCCGATGCCCGGGTTCGTGCTCAAGCGGGTGCTCAAGAGCGCGCTCGACACCGGGAGCAAAAGTTTCAAGGCGTACGTCGAAGGTCGCTAGACGCTCCAGCATTGACCAGAGGACCCCAGGATTCTGGGATGGGCCGTCGCAGGCTCGCTACCTAGCGTTGATGAGGATCACTCTCTCAACGCAGGAGTCGCCATGACCACGCTTCAGATCGAACACGCCATCGTGGATTTCGAGCTCTGGAACTCAGCCTTCGACCGATTCGCGGAGCTCCGGGAGGAGGCCGGCGTTCGTGCGCACCGGGTCCAGCGACCGCTCGACGATCCGCACTACGTGGTCATCGATCTCGACTTCGGCACGGTCGACGAGGCAGAGAAGTTCCTGACGTTCTTGCGGGAGAAGGTCTGGACATCCTCCGAGAACGCGCCAGCCTTGGTCGGAACCCCGCAGACCAGGATCCTCGAGCTGGTGAGTGGCTCATGAAGGCAATCGCGGTCATCACCGCGCAGCACGAGGCGGTCAGGTGCCCAGGGCGCGGGACAACAGGGTGGGACGGTTGTGCGTGGCGGTCTTGGCGAAGATCGACTTGAGGTGGTCCTGCACGGTGTGCTCGGACAGGAACATGAGGCCTGCGACCTGGCGGGTGTCGGTCCCGGTCATGAGGTGGCTCAACAGCTCGCGCTCACGCGCGGTGAACCCGAAGGCGCTCGCGAACAGCTCCGCTCGTTCGGTCGGCGAGGTCTCCTCGATCGTGACGGCGATGTCGCGGTCGCCGACGGCTGCCGTTTCCCCGATCCGGGCAGCGCGCAGGGTGACCCATCGGCCGTCCGAGACATGCACCCGGGCAGACGGAGGATTCTGGTCGATGTCCTGCTCGACGGCCAGGAGCTGGGCGGCGACGTTGTAGGCGCTCGCCGGGATCGGCGCCTGGCCCTCCTCTGGTGGCACGAGCGCCCGCAGGTACTCCTGTGTCTCGGCGGTCTGCCGGAGCACGTCGAGATCCGGGGACAACAGCAGCACCACCGGGCCGATCCGGCGGGCATCTCCGTGCGCCGCCACAAACGTGCTGGCCTGGCACCGACGCAAGGCCGTCGTCACCGGAGCGACGATGCCGGCGAGGTAGTCGATCTCGGCCGGAGTGAACCGCGCCGTGCCGGACCGCCACAGGTCGAGGAATCCCCAACACCCGAATCGGTCCCGATGGACAAGCGACGCCACGTCGCCGATGTCGTACCGAGAGAGCAGATCGCGCCACAGGCGGCTTCGGGACAGGTCACCATCGGTCGCGTCGTGGAGCGAGGCGACAGGCGAGTCGGTCAACGTCGTCCATCGGTTGATGTCGGTGACGTACTTGAGGCGGACCAGGAGCGGGAGCTCGGGCAGGCAGGGGACGTCCGCCAACGGCGCAGACCCGACTGAGGTCCCGGGATCGGTCAACAGCCACGCGTACGCGTCGAAGCCGACCACGCGTCGGATCTCGTCGACCAGCTGGAGGCGCAGTGTCCTCGCATCGGTAGCGGACTCGCAGATTCGGACGACGCGAGCTTGCGAACGCGCGTACGCCACCGGGTCGGCCATGTCAGACGTTCCAGCCCTCGGGTGACTGGGGATGCAGCATGGCGTCGGTGCCACCGTCGGCGTACACGACGGAGCCGACCATCAGGCTGTTGGCGTCCGACAGCATGAACGCGATCAGTGCCGCGATCTCGTCGGTGCGGCCCGCCCGGCCGATCGCCGTGGGATAGGCCTCGACGAGCGGGCCGATCTCCACGTCGGCGAGGAGCTGGTCGGTCATCGGGCTGGCGATCATGCCGGGCGCCACGGCGTTGAGTCGTATGCCCTGCCCGATCCACGCGTCGGTCACGCACTCGCGGCGGGCCCACCAGGCCAGCGCGGCCTTGGTCGCCGGGTAGACCATGACGGACTCGGCCCCGGCAGCGTCGGCCCGTGCGGCCGGCTCGTCGTCGGCGAGGCAGTGCCCTGCGACCGAGGCGCGCCAGCCCGGCATGCCCGTGATCGAGTTCGACGCGAGCAGGACGACACCGGCGCCACCGGCGGCTGCCAGCTGGGGCTGCAGCCCGCGTACGAGCGCGACCGCGCCGAAGAAGTTGACCGAGACCACGAGTGCGGAGTCGACGCCGGTCGCCCCGGCGATGCCCGCGCAGGGGACGAGGCCGTGCACGACGTCGGTCAGCTCCTGGACCGCGGCCACCGCGTGCGTACGCCCGTCGAGCGTCGACAGGTCGGCGACGATGTCGGCATCGCGCCGGTCGATCGTGATCACCTGATCGCCCTGGGACCGCAGCAACGACGTGGTCGCAGCCCCGATCCCGCTGGCGGCCCCGCTGACGACGTACGTCTTCACGGGCCGACTGTAGCCGTGTGCGCGAGTTTGGTTGCGGTTCTTGCTGCCGCCTGCAAAACTAGAACATGTTCTATTTCAGTCCTGCCCCTCGCGAGCGTGCGGCATGACCCAGACGTACGTGCTGACCGACCTGGACAAGCTCGAGGCCGAAGCGGTGCACATCTTCCGCGAGGTCGCGGCGACGATCGAACGACCTGCGCTGCTGTTCTCCGGCGGCAAGGACTCGGTCGTGATGCTGCACCTGGCGGCCAAGGCGTTCTGGCCGGCACCCGTGCCGTTCCCCGTCATGCACATCGACACCGGGCAGAACTTCGACGAGGTCATCGAGTTCCGCGACCGTACGGTCGAGCGCTTCGGGCTGCGGCTCATCGTCGCCAGCGTGCAGGACGACATCGACGCCGGCCGCGTCGCTGAGATCGGCGGACCCCTCGGCCCCCGCAACAAGCTGCAGACTGTGTCGTTGCTGCGCGGCATCAAGGAGAACCAGTTCGGCGCCGTGTTCGGCGGTGCCCGGCGCGACGAGGAGAAGGCGCGCGCCAAGGAGCGCGTCTTCAGCTTCCGCGACGAGTTCGGCCAGTGGGACCCGAAGAACCAGCGCCCGGAGCTGTGGAGCCTCTACAACGGCCGGCACCGCAAGGGCGAGAACATCCGCGTCTTCCCGATCTCCAACTGGACCGAGCTCGACGTCTGGAACTACATCCTCCAGGAGGAGATCGACCTCCCGGAGCTCTACTACGCGCACGAGCGCACCGTCGTCGAGCGCGACGGCATGCTGCTCGCGGTCAACCGGTTCATCCAGCCGCAGCAGAGCGAGGAGCCGGTCGACATGACGGTGCGGTTCCGCACGATCGGCGACGCCACCTGCACGGGCTGCGTCGAGTCGCAGGCCGCGACGCCGGAGGCGGTCGTCGCCGAGGTGGCCGCGGCTCGCATCACCGAGCGAGGTGCGACGCGTGCCGACGACGCGATCTCCGAGGCCGGCATGGAAGACCGCAAGAAAGAGGGCTACTTCTGATGTCGCAGCTGCTGCGTATCGCCACCGCCGGAAGCGTCGACGACGGGAAGTCCACCCTCATCGGCCGGCTGCTGTTCGACGGCAAGGCCATCTTCGAGGACCAGCTCGGTGCCATCGAGTCGGCGAGTGCTGCTCGCGGTCACGAAGGCCCCGACCTCGCACTGTTCACCGACGGCCTGCGGGCGGAGCGGGAGCAGGGCATCACGATCGACGTGGCATACCGCTACTTCGCGACCCCGAAGCGCAAGTTCATCATCGCCGACACCCCCGGCCACATCCAGTACACGCGCAACATGGTCACCGGTGCGTCCACTGCGGACGTCGCGCTGATCCTGATCGATGCGCGCAACGGCGTCCTCGAGCAGTCCCGGCGCCACGCCTTCCTCGCGACCCTGCTCGGCATCCCTCACCTCGTGCTGTGCGTCAACAAGATGGACCTCGTCGGCTACTCCCAGGAGCGGTTCAACGAGATCCGCGCGGAGTTCGAGGCGTTCGCGTCGAAGCTCGAGGTCCCCGACCTGACGTTCATCCCGGTCTCGGCGCTCACCGGCGAGAACGTCGTCACCCCGAGCAGCGCGATGCCCTGGTACGAAGGGCCGGCCCTGCTCGGCTACCTCGAAGAGCTGCACGTCGCGTCGGACCGCAACCTCATCGACGCCCGTATGCCGGTGCAGTACGTCATCCGGCCGCAGCAGGCCGACTTCCACGACTTCCGTGGGTATGCCGGCACGGTGGCCGGCGGTGTCTTCCGGCCGGGCGACGAGGTCGTGGTGCTGCCGTCGGGATTCTCGACGATGGTCACCAACGTCTGGGGCCCCGGCGGGACGAAGCTGGACGAGGCTTTCACCGGTCAGTCGGTGACGATCGAGCTGGCCGACAACCTCGACATCAGCCGCGGCGACATGCTCTGCCGGCCCAACAACCGGCCGACCAGCACGCAGGACGTCGACGCGATGATCAGCTGGATGGACAGCGACCTGACGCTGTCGACCGACACGACGTACACGATGCTGCACACCACGCGGGACACCCGCGTGTCGGTCAAGGAGCTCGAGTACCGGCTCGACATCAACACGCTGCACCGCGTGGAGGACGCGCCGACGCTCGGGCTGAACGAGATCGGCCGCGTACGACTGCGCACCCAGAAGCCGCTGCACTTCGACCCCTATCGCCGCAACCGTGACACCGGCAGCTTCATCCTGATCGACGAGGCCACCAACAACACCGTCGCCGCCGGCATGATCCTCGGCGCCAGCCAGAACGAGCCCAACATCGTCTGGCACAGCGGTGCGGTGACGCGAGAGCACCGCAAGACCAAGGGCATGACGCTGTGGCTGACCGGCCTGTCCGGCTCCGGCAAGTCGAGCGTCGCGGTCGAGATCGAGCGCCGCCTGGTCGCCTCCGGCCAACCGGCATACATCCTCGACGGCGACAACCTGCGCCACGGCCTCAACTCTGATCTCGGGTTCAGCCCCGAGGACCGGCAGGAGAACGTACGTCGGGTGACCGAGGTGGCCAGGCTCATCGCGGATGCCGGCGTCGTCGCGATCGTCTCGCTGGTCAGCCCCTATCGCGCGGACCGTGACGCGGCCCGCGCTGCCCATGAAGCCGACGGCCTGCCGTTCCTCGAGATCTTCATGGACACCCCGCTCGAGGTGGCCGAGGCCCGGGACACCAAGGGGCTGTATGCCAAGGCGCGCGCCGGCGAGATCTCGGACTTCACCGGGATCAACGCGCCGTACGAGGCACCGATGCGCCCGGACCTGTTGTTGCGGCCGAGCGACGGTGACGCAGGTACGCTCGCGGGAATCGTCATCGACCGGGTGGAGCAGGTATGAACGAGGAGCGGGATGCGGCACTGGCGGCTGAGCTGGCCGAGCGGGCGGGAGCACTGCTGCTCGAGCTGCAGGAGACCTCTGGCCTGACCGGCAAGGAGCTCGGCAAGGCCGGGGACGCCAAGGCCAACGAGCTGCTCATCGCGCTCCTGGCCGAGCGACGACCGGGAGACTCCGTGCTGTCCGAGGAGTCGGCGGACTCGCCCGAGCGCCTCTCCGCCGATCGGGTCTGGATCATCGACCCGCTCGACGGCACCCGGGAGTACGGCATGGCGGGTCGTGCGGACTGGGCGGTCCACGTCGCACTGTGGGAGCGGGGGGCACCGGGCTCAGCGATCACGGCCGCTGCGGTGGCTCAGCCCGCTCTGTCCACGGTCTACTCGACCGGGCGTTCGTCGGCGATGCGCGGCCCGCACTCGCATCCGATCTTCCTGGTGAGCGACACCCGCCCGCCGGCATTTGCTGCCGCGGTGGCCGAGGAGCTCGACGCGGAACTGCAGCCGATGGGCTCGGCCGGCGCCAAGGCGATGGCCGTGCTGCGCGGCGACGCCGACGCCTACCTGCACGCGGGCGGCCAGTGGGAGTGGGACTCGGCCGCGCCGGTCGGCGTGGCGCTCGCGGCCGGCCTGCACGCGTCACGGGTGGACGGGTCGGCGCTGACATACAACGCGGCTCACCCCTACCTGCCCGACCTCGTCATCTGCCGGGCAGACCTCGCTGAGAAGATCCTCTCGGCGATCGCCGCAGCGAGCTAGACCCCCCGTTGGCGGTGAGTCAGGGCCCACCGGGCGTCGATTCTTGAGCCCTAAGTCACCGCTCCTCCACCGTCCTCAGACCGCATAGTCACTGGCCCGCTTGAGGGCCGACGCCGCCTCGGTGATGACGCGGTCGATGAGCTCTTCGCAGGTCGGCAGGTCGTCGATGACGCCGACCACCTGACCGGAGGCGAGGACACCGGCGGTCGCGTCGCCGTCGACGAGCCCGGCCTTGAGCATCATCGGCGTGTTCGCGGCGAGGGCGAGCTGGCCGAGGGTGCGGCCTTGTTCCTTGCGCATCGCGCGGCCGTCGACGGCGAGCTGCTTCCATGTCATCCCGGCCATGCGCTTGAACTCGAGCGTGCGCCGCGCGGTCGGGAGGACGCGCCGTATGCCGGCATCGCCCTCGACCTGGTTGACGAGGTCGGTGCGGAGCATGCGGTGCGGCATGCCGTCGACCTTCTTGGTCACCACGGTGTCGTCGAGGCCCGCGGCGAGGTAGCGCTGCTTGACCTCGTCCGGCACACGGCTGTCCGCCGTCAGCAGGAACCGGGTGCCCATGCCGACGCCGGCAGCGCCGTACGAGAGGGCAGCGGCGAGCCCGCGGCCGTCGAAGAACCCGCCCGCCGCGATGACCGGGATGTCGACCGCGTCGAGCACTGTCGGCAGCAGCAGCGTGGTCGGCACCGAGCCGGTGTGGCCACCGCCCTCGCCACCTTGGATCATCACCGCGTCGGCGCCCCACGACGCGACCTTCACCGCGTGCTTGGGCAGCCCGACGCTGGGGATGACGACGATGTCGTGCTCCTTGAGGCGGGCGATCAGCTCGGGCTTGGGCGCCAGCGCGAACGAGGCGACCTTGACGCCGTACGAGATCAGCAGGTCGCACCTCGCCGGGGCGTCGGCGGCGTCAGCCCGCAGGTTCACACCGAACGGCTGGTCGGTGCGTTCCTTGACCTCGATGATGGCCTGCTCGAGCTCGGGCAGCGTCATCGTGGCCGACGCGAGGATGCCCAGGCCACCGGCGTTTGCGGTACCGCTGACCAGGCTCGGTCCGGCGACCCAGCCCATGCCGGTCTGGACGACCGGATGGCGTACGCCGGTCAGCTCGGTGAGCGGGGTCGACAGCAGCTGGTCGATCACGAGGTCGGCACTTCCCGCTCGCGGATGTTCGACGGGTCGAGCAGCTCGCGGATCAGCACCAGCTCGCCATCCGTGGGCGTACGAGTCTCGGGCACCTCGCCGTCGGCATGGATCTCGCACCCACTCGCCGCGCGTACCTCATCGATCGTCACCCCGGGGTGCACCGAGACGAAGCGCATCGTGTGCTCGGGCCCGCCGAAGTCGAAGACGCCGAGGTTCGTGACCAGCCGGTGCACATGGTGGAACCGCGTCGCAGCAGGGCCGGCAGCCTCGGCCCGGGCGCGACCGATGCCGGACACGACGTCGACCTGCTCCACCACGACTCGCGTGGAGTGCTTGGGCACCCAGTAAGACGTCTTGTTGTTCACAGTGTTGCCGGGGGCGCCTCGTACGCCCAGCAGCTGGCGGGTCGGCTTGTCCCACGGGCCGATCGCGGAGATGTTCTGGTTGCCGTGCCGGTCGATCTGGGTGGCGCCCATCATCACGTGGCGCTTGCCGTAGGTGACCACGGACTCCAGCACGAGCCGGAACGGCATCCAGCCCTCGGTGACGTCGGCAGTCTGGCCGAGCGGGGGCGTGCCACGCAGGATCCGAGCCTCGCCATCGGTCAGCATCAGCCTCGGGTTCGTCGTGTTCTTGGCCAGCCGGGCGCCCAGCGTGGGGAGCAGTCCCATGGGGCTGCCCATGATCTCGCCGTCGTCGGCGAAGCAGTCCGCGATGGCGACCGCGCAGTGCTCGGATCGGGTCACGTCGCTCATGCCGGCACCTCCGTGGAAAGGCAAAGATACGGACCTGCCGGCATGAGTGCCCTTTGATTCGCTCGCTGGCGCTCGCTCATTTCGCCTCCTCGGCTCGGAACGCGGTGACGGCGGCTTGGTAGGCCGCCTCATCGCCGGCGAGGAACCGTTCGTGGAACGCCGTCCAGTCCTCTGGCGTCTTCGCGGCCGTCGCGTACGCCTTCTGGAACTTCTCGTCCCGCTCGTACGCCGGGGTGCAGGTGGTGAAGTGCGCGCCGTTCGGCGTCTCGACCACGCCGGCGACCATCGTGCGGTTGAGCAGCATGCTCTGCAGCGGTGCGTCGACCGTCAGCCCGGCCGAGTCGATGATCTGCTCGGTGGAGACGTACGCCTCGCGCGCGGCCATGCAGAACAGGTCGTCGAAGTACGGGTCAGGGCCGAGGTACTGCGCGTTCCCGTACTCGTCGGAGCGGTTCATGTGCACCAGGGCCACATCGAGGGTCAGAGCCGGCACAGCGACCAGCTCCTCGGCGTCGTCGTACGGCGACACGACCGTGCGCAGGTCCGGGTCGTTCTCCAGCACGGCGGAGCCGAGGCCGGCGCGCGTCGGCAGGAACGGGACACGCTGGGCGGCGGCTCGCAGGCCGGTCTGGAACATGCCTTCGTCCCACTCCCGGAACTCCGCGGAACCTTCCACCCGCGCCTTGCTGAACAGCGGCTCGAGGGGGATCGAGTCGAGGGTCGCGAAGGCATACGTCACCCGGCTGGCCTTGCCGGACGCCAGCAACAGGCCGACGTCCGGTCCGGCGTACGACACGATGTGCAGGTCGGTGAGGTCGCTGCGCAGGATCGCGCGTACGAGCGCCATCGGCTTGCGCCGTGAACCCCAGCCTCCGATGCCGACGGTCATCCCGCTCTCGATGCGGCCGACGACCTGGTCGATCGTCAGCTCCTTCGACGGTGCTCTCATTTGGCAGCCTTGTCTGTGCCAGCACTCTGCACACTTTTCGCCGTTCCGGCGAAGTCGTCGCGGAGCTCGTCGCTCACGCCCATCAGGTTGAGCTCCATCGTGAATCCTTGCTCGAAGCGATAGCTGGTGTTGACGTCGATCGGGTCGATGCCGTTGAGCGCTTCCTTGGCGGCACGGATGACCCGGCCGTCCTTGGCGGCGATCTCCGCGGCGAGGCTCAGCGCCAGGTCGTCGAGCTGGTCGCGCGGCACGACGTCGAACACCGAGCCGTGCTGGACCAGCTCGGTCGCCGGAATGGTCCGGGCGGTGAAGTAGAGGGTGCGCATCAGGTGCTGGGGGACGAGCCGCGCCAAGTGCGTCGCCGCGCCGAGTGCGCCCTGGTTGACCTCGGGCACCCCGAAGTATGCGTCGTCGCTGGCGACCACGATGTCGGAGTTGCCGACCAGGCCGACCCCGCCACCGAGGCAGAAGCCGTGCACCGCGGAGATCACCGGGACGGCGCACTCGTACACCGCCTTGAACGCGGCGAAGCAGCCCTTGTTCGCACCGATCAGGGCGTCGAATCCGGTCGTGTTCTGCATCTCCTTGATGTCGACCCCGGCGTTGAACCCCTTGCCTTCGGCGCGGAGCACGACGACCTTCGTGGCGAGGTCGGCGCCGGCCTCGTCGAGCGCGCTCGCGAGGTCGAACCAGCCCTGGACCGTCAGCGCATTGACCGGCGGGTGGTCCATCGTGACGACGCGGATGCCGTCGTCGCGGAGCTCTGAACGTATGGTCATGGCTGCCAACCTAACATTTGCTTGGTAGCCTGTCAGCATGACTCTGGCCTTGGATCTCTCCGGACGCGTCGCGCTGGTGACCGGCGGCTCCCGTGGGATCGGTCGCGGGATTGCCGCGGTGCTCGTCGAGGCGGGCGCCACGGTGGTCACGTGTGGCCGCTCGGACGCCTCGGATCCGGCGGAGGGCATGGAGCACCTGATCTGCGATGTACGCGATGAGGACGCAGTCGAGGCACTGATCGCCAGCGTCGTCGCCACGCACGGCCGCCTCGACCTGCTCGTCAACAATGCCGGCGGGGCGCCGTACGCCCTTGCCGCCGACTCGAGCTCCCGGCTCGACGACAAGATCCTCGGCCTCAACCTCTCCGCGGTGCTGACCGTCTCGAAGGCGGCCAACGACGTGATGCAAGGGCAGCCCGACGGTGGCGCGATCGTCAACATCTCGTCGGTGTCTGCGCTGCGTCCGTCGCCCGGCACCGCGTCGTACGGCGCCGCGAAGGCCGGCGTCGACTCCCTGACGAAGTCGCTTGCCGTCGAGTGGGGCCCCCGCGTCAGGGTCAACAGCATCGACGTCGGGCTGTGCCGCACCGAGCAGACCGCCGACCACTACGGCGACGATGCGAGGGTCGCCGCGGTCGAGGCCACCATTCCGTTGGGGCGGATGGCGGAGCCCGAGGAGGTCGGCCGCGTCGTCGCGTTCCTCGCCTCGGACCTCGCCTCGTACGTCTCCGGGGCCACCCTCGCCTGCCACGGCGGCGGCGAACCTCCCGTCTTCCTGCACGTCGTCACCAAGGAGCAGCAGTGAATCTTCTCGAAGGCCGTATCGCGATCGTGACCGGAGCGGGCCGCGGCATCGGCCGGGCGCACGCGCTCGAGCTGGCCAGGCAGGGCGCGAAGGTCGTGGTCAACGACTTCGGTGTCTCGCTGGCGGGTGAGTCCGACGCCGAGTCGCCGGCGGACGCGGTCGTCTCCGAGATCAAGGCACTCGGGGGCGAGGCGGTCGCCAACGGTGCCGATGTCGCGGACTTCGCGCAGGCCGAGGCCATGGTGCAGCAGGCCATCGACACGTTCGGCGGCCTCGACATCCTGGTCAACAACGCCGGCTTCGTCCGCGACCGGATGCTGGTCAACACGTCCGAGGACGAGTGGGACGCGGTCATCCGGGTGCACCTCAAGGGTCACTTCGCGCCGCTGCGTCATGCGGGTGCGTACTGGCGCAACGAGTCGAAGGAAGGTCGTACGCGCGCTGCCCGTGTCATCAACACCTCCTCGGGTGCCGGGCTGCAGGGCTCGATCGGCCAGACGACCTACTCCGCTGCCAAGGCCGGCATCGCCGGTATGACCCTGGTCGCCGCTGCCGAGCTCGGCCGGTACGGCGTGACGGTCAACGCCATCGCGCCGGTCGCCAAGACGCGTATGACCGAGGGAGCGTTCGACACCTCGGCGATGCCGGAGCCCGAGGACAACTCGCCCGTGGTGGCCTGGCTGGCGTCGGTCGAGGCCGGTGACGTCACGGGCCGGGTCATCGAGGTCGAGGGTGGCCAGATCTGCCTCGAGCAGGGCTGGACCCACGGACCGAAGCGGGACGCCGGTCGACGCTGGGACGCCGCCGAGGTTGGCGCCGCGCTGAAGAACCTGATCGCCGAGGCCGGAAACCCGGAACCTGTCTACGGCGTGAGCTGATGACGCCCCGGAACGCAATGAGGCGGGCTGCCTGGCTGTTCGTCATAGCGGTGTTCATGGGCGTCGCTGCATGCGGGCAGTCTGACGACCCAAGCGCACGACCGGTCATCCACGAAGACGTGCCGGCCGCAGAGATCCCGACCCTGTCGGCGGACGACATCGCAGAGGCGGATCAGATCATCAAGGACCTGCCGACCGCTCTACCGGATCTCGACAAGACGTTGCTCGACCTGTTGACGAGCCTGCCGCCGGAGGAGCAGGGACCCTGGCACGCGAAAGACCTGCGGTTGATCGGTGTCTCACGACACGTGATCCTGCCGCAGCCGTTGACGCTCGGGCCGGTGTCGCTTCCGGATATCGCGTGGGACGAGGCGACAGATGACTACAAGCCGTTCACGTTCCACTACGACTCGATCGTCGGTCTGCGGACGGTGACGATCTCGATCGACCTCAAGCTGGGCCGCGTCGTGGCGATCCAACCGGACGAGGCCAAGAAGGTCACTCCGAACGACAAGACCGAGTTCCCCGCCGTGGAGGACGGCGGGCTCGGCTAGCTTCGCGCCATACTCTTCCGGCATGGGTCTGTTCACTCCGCTCGCCGTGCGTATCGGCTCCATTCCGTGGCTGCCGCGTTACGTGCCGCAGATCATGTGGGTCGACAAGCTGCTGCAGCGGGTGACTCGTGGACGCCTCAGCCTGCTCGGCATGGCTGGGCTGCCCAACCTGATGCTCACCGCGATCGGGCGCAAGAGCGGCGTCCCACGCGACACCCCACTGCTCTGCGTGCCGTACGGCCAGGACATCCTGGTCGCCGGGTCGAACTTCGGCATGGACAAGGAGCCGATGTGGGTCAAGAACATCGAGGCGAACCCCGAGGTCACGGCACGATTCCGGCGCCGTACGTCGGCGATGGTCGCGCGCCGACTCGAGGGTGACGAACGCGAAATTGCGTGGGCGCACATGGTCGACACGTGGCCCAACTTCGCCAAGTACGAGCAGCGCACCGACCGGCAGATCAAGCTCTTCCAGCTGACCGCCAAGCCCTGACCCACGGCGGTGTGTCCCGCGTCGGGCCGTGTGGAGCATCACGTCGCGTTCACATCGTTCTCTCAGGCCCGACTCGTATGCTCAGGAGTTCTGCCGATCCGTGATCGGCCCTCGACCTGCAGGAGATTCGACCGTGACGAGCGATGCCACGCCACCCACACCCAAGGGCGCTCGACGCCGCCCGAAACGGGTCTGGCGACGCCTCGTGATCGGCTTCGGCGTGTTCGCGCTGGTGCTCGGCATCGGCGGTGCTGCGGCCTACCAGAAGCTCAACGGCAACATCGAGTCGAACCAGCTGGGCCCGTCGCTCGTCAAGGACGACACCCCTGAGGGCGCGACCAACATCCTGTTCATCGGCTCCGACTCCCGCAAGCTCAAGTCCAAGGGCTACGGCAACGAAGCCGGACAGCGCAGCGATGCGCTGATGCTCGTGCACTTCTCCAAGGGCAACAAGCGCGTCGAGGCAGTCCAGATCCCGCGCGACACGCTCACGACCCTCCCCGCCTGCAAGGACACCGGAAGCGGAGCCTTCGCCGGCGGCGCCAACCTGATGATCAACTCGGCGCTGGCCGGCGGTCCGGCCTGCTCCGTGCGCGCGGTCGAGGCCATCAGCAACGTCCACATCGACCACTTCGTGCAGCTGGACTTCGACGGCTTCGCCTCGATGGTCAATGCCCTCGGCGGCGTCAACGTGTGCCTCGACAAGCCCATGGTCGACCCCGACGCCAAGCTCAACCTGCCGGCCGGCAAGCAGCATCTCAACGGCAAGAACGCCCTGGCTCTGGCCCGTACGCGCCACGCCGTCGGCGATGGCAGCGACATCGGCCGTCTCGGTCACCAGCAGGTCGTCATGTCGTCGATCATCAGCCGCGCCCGGAGCGCAGGTGTGCTGACCCGCCCCGACCGGCTCTTCAAGTTCCTCAACGCCCTGACCTCGTCGATCACGGTCGACGAGGGGATCTCATCGATCTCCAAGCTCACGGGCCTCGCCAAGCGGGCCAAGGCGGTGCCGGACTCCAAGATCCGGTTCATCACGATGCCCACCGGCGCAGCACCGACCGACCCCAACCGCGTCGTCAAGACCGCTGACGCGGACACGATCTTCGCCTCGATCGCCAAGGATCGAGAGGTCCCGGTCGAGAGCAAGGACACCGAGACCACGACGGCCCCCAAGACCCCCGTCAGGGTGCTCAACGCCACCAGCACGCAGGGCCTCGCCTCATCGGGCCAGGCCGCGCTGGCCAAGGAGGGGTACGTGGTCTCCGGCATCGGGACGGCGCAGAAGAACTCAGCCAAGACCCGCATCTTCGTCGACAGCACCCCCGAGGCGCTCGCGACGGCCAAGGCGCTCAACAAGAAGTTCGGCTTCAAGGCCGAGATCGTCGAGCAGCCCAGCGGCATGACGGGCGTATGGCTGATCGTGGGGACCGATCGGGTGCAGGCTGGCTTCGAGCCGAGCACACCCGACGCCGTCAAGGCGACGACCCGCACGGCCAGCGACTCGCTCTGCTCCTGACGCTCGCCGTTGAGTCAGCCGGCGAGGTGGCCGTGATCGACCATCTGGATGCTGCCGTGGATCGAGGACGCGTCGTCCGAGGCCAGAAACACGATGACCGCCGCGACGCTGTCGGCATCCATCAGACCGCGGTTCGCAGCGACGCGCATGATCAGCTCCCAGTCCGCATCGTCGGGAACGCTGATGGTCTGCGCCTGCGGGGTGTCCATCCCGCCCGGGCACACGCAGTTCACCCGTAGCGGTGTCTTCAGGTACTCGATCGCCAGCGCCCTGGTGAGGCCGACGATGCCGTGCTTGGCAGCTGTGTACGCCGCTGAGTATGCCTCGCCCATCACCCCGGCCACCGAGGCGACGTTCACGATGTTGCCCCCGGTCTCGAGCAGATGTGGGATCGCTGCCTGGGACAGGTGGAACGCGCCGCTGAGGTTCAGCGCGATGTCCGCGTCCCACTGCTCCTCGGTCACGTCGGTGGTCACTCGGAAGTCGTGTCGCCCCGCGTTGTTGACCAGCACGTCGAGCCGCCCGTACGCGTCGACCGTGGCAGCGACCGCGGCCCGGCAGTCGGCGGCTGACGAGACATCGAGGTGACCGAACCGGACCTTCCCGGGCAGGTCCGCACAGGATGCCGCGACCTCGGCAAGCTTCTCCTGGTCACGGGAGGCGGCGTGGACGAGACCGCCGCCCGCAGCGAACCGGCGTACGGCCGCCGCGCCGAGTCCCGAGGACGCACCCGTCACCAGGATGCTGCGGCCGGCGAACTGAGACTCGGCCATCAGCGGGCCGACAGGTGCGACGGCAACACGCACACGGCGTCGAGGCCGAGCACGCGGTTGAGCCGCCCGAATGCGAGCCACGAGCCCAGGCACATGCTCAGCTCGACGATCTCGCGCTGGTCGTACTCCGCCAGCATCCGCTGCCAGAATGCGTCGTCGATGCTGTGATGGTCGGTCGCGTAGCGCTCGGCGTACTCCGCAGCCAGCCGCGTACGTTCGTCGAACGCCTCAGTCGTGCGCCACTCCTGCACAGCCTGGTCGAACGAGTCCTCGACCGTCTCGCCCTCGCGCTCTGTGCGCCAGTCCTGGCAGAACAGGCAGCCGTTGATCTGGGCTATCCGCAGTCGCGCCGCCTCGAACTCTCGGAGGCCGAGGGTCGAGTCGGAGTAGACCTTCATCGAGAACGTGGCAGCCGCACTGCCGATCCCGGGCACCATCTCGCCCCACACGTAGCTGATGGGGTCCTTGCCCTCGGGCACGTCGATGATCATGTCGACAATCTAGAACG
This sequence comes from Aeromicrobium sp. P2_G6, assembly GCF_056403535.1. Taxonomy (NCBI): domain Bacteria; kingdom Bacillati; phylum Actinomycetota; class Actinomycetes; order Propionibacteriales; family Nocardioidaceae; genus Aeromicrobium; species Aeromicrobium sp. P2_G6. The sequence continues at coordinate 1,277,117 of NZ_JBFUFH010000001.1, forward strand.
TGTTCCAGTTTCTGAGAAGGCCTTGAGCGTTGTTGCCGGTCGAGTAGGGCAGCGAGCTCTGCGAGCAGGCCGTATCGAGACCCCGCGAGTCGGTGAGCTCGCTCGAGCCGGGGAAGTCACCTGACGTGGTCTCGATACCCTCGCTCGTCCCTCGCTCGGACTCGACCACCGAGTGCTCGCTTGAAGTCTTGCCCTTGCCGGGAGGTCAGACGGTGTAGCCGCCGTCGACGTCGAGCTTCTGGCCGGTGATGAATCCGGCGCGGTCCGAGGCCAGGAAGCAGACGGCTTCGGCGATGTCGGCGGCGTTGCCGAACCGGCGCAGCGGGATGTTGGTCCGGGTGATTGCCAGAGCTTCGTCGTCGAGCTCGCCGGACTCGATCAGTCGTGCGGCCATGCCGTCGGTGAGCATTCCGGGCCCGACGGCGTTGGCCCGGACGCCGAAGCGCCCTTCTTCCGCAGCGAGCCCGCGTACGAGCTGCTCCACCGCACCCTTCGGCGTTGACGAGAGCCCGTCCCGCACGGGGAACCGCGCGGTCGCCGCCGTCGTGACCGCGACGATCGAGCCCTTGGTCTGGCGCAGCATCGGCAGGGCAGGCTGCACGAGGTTGAAGAAGCCGACCGCGTCCTGGTTGAGCTGCTCGGCGAAGTCCGCGGGTGACACGTTCGAGAGATGCACCATCGGGACGTGCGGACCGGCGGCGTAGACGAGCGTGTGCAGGCCGCCGTACGCCTCGGCGACCTCGGCCAGCAGTGCACCGCACGCCTCGGCCGACGTGACGTCGAGCGCGTGCGCGCTTGAACGTACGCCGAGGTCGGCGGCCGCTGAGGCGACGGCCTTGCCGGCTACCTCGTTGCTGCGGAACGTCACAGCGACGTCGCTGCCGCGCGCCGCGAGCATACGGACGATCTCGGCACCCAGTCCGCCGCTGCCGCCGACCACCAGGGCACCACCAGTCGCCTCGGCGAAGTCGGTCGAAAGGTCGTCACTCATGAGGTGCCGAACTCTACCGAGCGGTTGTCCGATGTGTGCGAAACTGGTAGAACGTGTTCTAGATTTCACCGTGGAGGTGGCATGACAGGCGGAGCTGGAGAGGTGTCGTCCGGGCAGGCATGGACCGAGTTCTGCCGCGCATTGGAGCAGGCCGGTGAGGTCATCCTGCGCGACACCGCGCCCGACACGCCGCTGGACCGGGCGGAGGGCTATCGCTATCTGACGCGCCTGCTCAGGGAGATGTTGTACACGACGGTCGAGAACGCCGATCCCGACTTCCCGCGGCTGCACGAGCTCGATCGCGTCAAGCTCGGCGCCGACAACCCGGACAACGTCTACCTGTCGGCCAACATCCGCGGCGACCGCACCTACAAGATCACCGGCACCCGCGGCTCGATCGCGTACTTCAGCATCGGCTCCAAGGCCAACCGCTACGCGATCGACGGCACCATGGCGTCGACCGGTGAGGTCTCCGACCGTGACCTCGTCGTGGAGCCCGACGGCACCGTCGAGATCATCGCCAGCGCAACTCCGCACGACAAGAACTGGCTGCCGCTCGCGCCGGACTCCACCGGACTCGTGGTGCGTCAGACGTACCTCGACCGTACGACCGAGGTCCCCGGGCAGTGGCGCATCGAACGGATCGGTGACCCGATCGAGCGCAAGGAGCTGGACCCGGCGCAGTTCGCCAAGGCGCTCGCAACCGCCGCCTTCTCGCTGCACGGCACGGCGGCGCTGTTCGCCAACTGGACCGAGATGTTCATGGCCCGCCCCAACGAGCTCGTCGACTTCGGGCAGGAGATGTTCCAGAAGGCCGGCGGCGACCCCGAGATCTTCTACCTGCACGGCTACTGGACGCTCGAGCCCGGCCAGGCCTGGGTCATCGAGACCGAGGTGCCGGACTGCCCCTACTGGAACTTCCAGCTCGACAACTGGTGGATGGAGTCGCTCGACCACGAGCGCCAGATGACCATCAACAAGCACACCGCGAAGCTCGACGACGGCCGGCTGACGATCGTCATCGCCGACAAGGACCCGGGCTGGGGCAACTGGATCGACACCTGCGGGCACACGAGCGGCACGGCGTTGCTGCGCTGGCTCGGCGCCAACCACCACCCCTTGCCTGAGTCCAAAGTGATCGACCTGGAGGCACCATGACCACCGCCGAGACCGCCCGCGTCCTGGACGTCGACGGGCTGCTCGCCGCCGCCCGCGACAAGACCGGGCTCAGCGACTACGGCGACGACTGGTTCGTCGAGCCGCTCGACGTGCTGACCTCGGCGCTGGTGGAGGAGGCGCGGCTGTCGGAGCTCGGCCTCGACCTGACCCATCGCCGGCTCGTCGCGTCGTTGGCGGACCGCCTGCGGCTCAAGCAGCTCCAGGCCGAGCACCCGGAGATCCTCGACGAGGAAGTGACCGTCGCCGCCGAGATCTGCGGTCTGCCCCGTACGGGATCCACGCTCCTGCACCGGCTCCTGGCATCGTCGCCCGAGGTCACCTCGACCCTCTCGTGGGAGAGCTCGTACCCGCTGCCGTTCCCCGGCGAGAGCCCGGACGCGGAGCTGCGCAAGAAGCGCGCGCGGGACCGCTACGAGATGTTCCTCGAGATGGCGCCCGACTTCGGCGACATCCACACGATCGAGTGGGACGGCCCCGAGGAGGACGTCATCCTGCTCGACCGCACGTTCACGTCGATGAGCTACGACTCGTTCTACTGGGTCCCGACGTACGGCCTGTGGCTCCGCGGGTTCGACCAGGCGCCTGCGTACCGAGACCTCAAGGAGTGGCTGCAGGTCCTGCAGTGGCAGAGCCCCGACCGCGACGGCAAGCCGTGGATGCTCAAGTCGCCGCACCACCTCACCGCAGTGGACACGGTGCTCGACACGTTCCCCGGCTGCAAGATCGTCATGACGCATCGGTCGCCGACGAAGGCCGTGCCCTCGTACGCATCGATGGTCTGCGCGATCTCCGGGCAGTACAGCGACGAGGTCGACCCGAAGGCGGTCGGCCCGTACTGGCGAGACCGGTTCGTGACGGCACTGCAGGAGTACGAGGTCGTGCGGGCCGCGCGACCCGACCGGTTCGTCGACGTCACGTTCCAGGACACGGTCTCGGACCCGGTCGGCACGGCAACGAAGGTCATGGGCGAGCTCGGGCTGCCGGCCGATCGTGACGCACTGGAGGCGTACATGACCCGCAACCAGGAGCAACGGCACGGCTCGCACACGTACACGGCGGAGGACTTCGGGCTGTCCGAGGTTGAGCTGGAGCAGGACTTCGCGTTCTACCAGAAGGAGATCTCATGATCCTCAAGGACGAGGTGGTCATCGTCTCCGGCGTCGGCGCCGGTCTCGGCGCGAAGCTGTCCGCCCGCGCGGCCGCCGAGGGCGCGAAGGTCGTGCTGGCGGCGAGGTCCGACGGCGTCACGGCGCAGGTGGTCAAGGAGATCACCGCCGCCGGAGGCGAGGCCGTGGCCGTGCAGTGCGATGTGCGCAAGGAGGAGGACGCCGAGCGGGTCGTGGCGACGGCGGTCGAGCGCTACGGCAAGGTGACTGGGCTGGTCAACGCGGCATACGCCCACCCGGGCTTCACGGACCTGCTGGAGACACCCGAAAAGCAGCTGCGCCGGGCGATGGACGTCATCTTCCACGGCGCGCTGGGGATGACTCGAGCCGCGGTGCCGCACATGACCGGCGGCGGATCGATCGTCAACGTCGGCACGATGTCGACGCGCAGGGTGATGCGCGGTGAGGGCGGCTACGCGGTGGCGAAGGCTGCGATGGGCTGTGCGACGCAGTACCTCGCGCTGGAGCTCGGCGAGAAGGGCATCCGGGTCAACCAGGCGATCCTCGGCTGGCTGGATGGTCCCGGCGTGCGGTTCTACCTGACGATGACGGCCGAGGAGAAGGGGATCACGGAGCAGGACGTCTACGACGACATTGCCTCCCGCAACCCCCTCGGCCGGATCCCGACCGATGAAGCTTGCGCCGGCGCGATCCTCTACCTGCTGTCGAGCCTCGCTTCCGAGGTCACCGGCGCGGTGCTGGACGTCAATGGCGGGGAGTACATGCCGGCATGAGCGAGCGCCAGCGAGCGAACAGTCGGGATGTCATGCCGCCACGTCCGTACCGTCGCTTCTTCTCGGATGTGTCGGCATGACGAACGTGGTGACGTCGGTGACGGTCGAGATCGAGGCGCCGGCAGCATCCGTGTGGGACGTGCTCGTGGACTATCCGCGCTATCCGGAGTGGAACCCGTACACGGTTGCAGCAGAGACGTCGTTGGAGCTCGGCGACCGTATCGACCTGACGCTGCCGAACCCGGATGGCTCGGACGGTACGTTCGTCAATCGCGAGTTCATCCGGGTCGTCGACCGGCCTCACCACCTGCGCTATGACACGGGTGAGGAGATGGAGGGCATCTTCGCGATCCGGGACCAATACATCGCTGAGCTGGGTCCGGACCGTTGCGCGTACTACACGACGGACACGCTGAGCGGCGAGCACGCGGACCTGGTGATGGAGCTCAACGGCGACTGGATCAAGGCCGGCTTCGACTCCGTGGCGTACGCGCTGAAGGCGCGAGCGGAGGAGCTCGCAACCACCGGTCCTTGAGCCTGTCGAAAGGACGCCAGTGGCTGATCGACAGTCCTCGCCAGTCCATCCTTGCACAAGGGTCAGACAGTCGATTTTCTCTGTCATATCAGTGAATTGGCTCTTGTGATCGAACATGTGTTCGAGTAGAATTGAGGCATGAACTCGGGGGCCGTGGTTGAGACGATGCGCACCGCTGCGCGCACGCTCGCTTCCGGTGATGTGCGGGACAAGATCCACGCGTTGCAGGCCGTCCAGCATGCGGTCGATGCCGCCCAGGCCGCGTTGTTGGCCGAGCTCGAGGCGTCCAAGGACTTCGAACTCGACGGCGCCTCGACACTGAATGCTTGGGTGCGCAACCAGCTGCGGATGAATTCCGGCCAGGCCAGCGCCTTGGTCCGCAACGTGATGGTGCTGCGTGACCTGCCCCTGGTCGCCGAGGCGGCGTTCGCTGGACAGATCAGCGCCCAGCACGTGCGGGCTTTCGTCTACGGACTCAAGCATGTCGGTCTGGCGCCGATGCGCCAGCACGAACAGGTGCTCCTCGAGGTCGCCCTCGACCGTGACCCCGGTGCACTGTTCGAAACGGTCAAGCATCTCAAGGACGTTGTCCACCCCGAGGACCTCGACGACGCGTGGGAGCGGGGCATGGACCGCGAGGACTTCCAGGTGAACGCGGTCCCCGACGGCTGGCACGTCAGCGGATTCCTCAACACCGTCACCGGGGCGAAGGTGAAGGCCGTCATCGATTCGGTCTCGGCACCGAGGGACAAGGATGACGACCGCACGGGGTCCGAACGCCGGGTCCAGGGACTCGACGACCTGTGCGACGCGGTCCTTGCCAACGGTCTCCCCTCGGACAAGGGCGTCCGCCCGCACCTGTCGGTGTTCGTGGACGCCGACACCCTCGAAGCTGCCGCCCAGCACGTCAAGCAGACCACCGAGAGCCCGTATGTGAGCCCGGCCCCGATGCCCGATGTCGAGCCGGCGAAGCTCGCCAGCCACGGGGCGATCGGCCCCCACCTGCTGATGCACTTCCTGTGCGTCAGTGACTTCACCGCCTTCTTGATGAAGCAGAACGGCGGCGCCCGTCAGGCCCAGATCCTCAACGCCGGCCGCGGCCGCTACCAACCCAACATCCTGCAACGCCGCGCAGTTCTCGCCCGCCAACGCGGCGTGTGCGCCACCCCAGGCTGCAACCACACGCATCTGCAGATCCATCACACCGTCTGGTGGTCCCACGGCGGACCCACAGACATCGACCTCCTCATCGGCCTCTGCGTCCGCTGCCACACGCTGCTCCACCGAGGCCGGCTCCACATCACCGGCAACGCCGTCGACGGATTCGAATTCGCCAACCGCGACGGCCGGACCCTACGCAAACGACGACGAACCACCTACCGCCAAGCCGCCTGACCACCAGTCCGGCGGCCCATCGGCCTGCCCAGATCCAATTAGTCCGTGGCGCCGCTCCCATTCTGTCGGTGTTGGAGGAACCAGTGGCCAGTCAAGTAGGCCGCAGATGCCCCTAGCCACGTGGCGACGTAAAGCCAGAAATCTGCGTCAGCCGTTGCAAGGAGGATGGCCGCAACAGTCAGCGCAAGTAGGTACCCGACGCGGAAGAGCCGATCACTTTTGGCGGCATCTTCCCAAAGCAACGGACTGCAACTTCATCCCGCGATCATCTCGCAACAGCATCCCGGCCGCGCGCAAATTCGACTCGAGTGCACGAGAAGGGATAGGAACTAGCGCAGGCGCGTCTTGCGCATCAGCTTGAGCGACAGCTGCGTCTGCTTGGCGTACGACTCGTAGGTCTGGTCCGGCTTCGGCTCCATGACCTGCTTCTTGAGCAGCGCGATGTTCTGCGCGTCGGTGTACTTCAGCAGGCCCTGGTCTCCGTGACGCGCACCGACGCCGGACTGCTTCAGGCCGCCGGAAGGCGAGCCCTTCGAGGCGTACGCCGTGGCGAGGATGTCGTTGACATTGACGTTGCCCGAGTCGATTCGCCGGGCAACTGCCAGCCCACGCTTCACGTCCTTGGTCCAAACACTCGCGTTGAGGCCGTAGTCGGTGTCGTTGGCGAGCGCGATGCCTTCGTCCTCGGAGTGGAAGCGGTAGAGGCCGACGACTGGACCGAACGTCTCGGTCGAGCCGGCGAGCATGTCCTTGGTGACGCCCTCGAGGATCGTCGGCTCGTAGAACGCGGGTCCGAGGTCGGGCCTCGCCTTGCCGCCGGTCAGCACGGTCGCGCCCTTGGCTCGGGCGTCCTCGACATGCGTGGCCACGCGGTCGCGATGGTCGACCGACACCAGCGAGCCGATATCGGGCCCGAAGTCATACGTGGCATCGATCTTCATGGCTTCGGTGGCAGCCACGAACTTGTCGCGGAACTCGTCATAGATCGAGTCGTGTACGTACAGCCGCTCGATGTGCATGCAGATCTGGCCGGAGTTGCCGAACCCGCCGAACAGCGCTGCGTGCACGGCTTCGTCGACGTTGGCGTCCTCGAGCACGAGCATGGGGTTCTTGCCGCCGAGCTCGAGGCAGCAGCCGATGAGGTGCTTGCCGGCCAGCTCGCCGATGATCCGCCCGGAGGCCGTCGAGCCGGTGAACATGACGTAGTCGGCGTTCTCCAGCAGCGGTCCGCCGACGTCGGGCCCCTCTCCGCAGACGAACTGCACCAGACCGGGCGGCATGCCGGCCTGCTCCAGCAGGCGTACGCCCAGCAGAGGCGAGAGCGCCGTCTTGTTGTCGGGCTTGACCACGACACCGTTGCCGGCGATCAGTGCCGGGATCGTGTCGGAGATGCCGGTCGCGAACGGGAAGTTCCACGGGGCGATGATCGCGACGACGCCCTTGGGGCGGCGCACCTCGGTCGAGTGCGACAGCACCGGGACGGGCCCGGCGTGCTTGCGGTCCTTGAGCACGGACGGAGCGCGCTTGATGTAGTGGCTGGCGCCCATCGGCACGTCGCACGACTCCTCGAACGCCATCCGCCGGTTCTTGCCACTTTCGGCCTGGATGAGGTCGGTGATGAGGAACTGGTTCTCCAGCACGAGCGCGTGGAACTTCTTGAGTACCTTGAGCCGCTTGCGCAGCGACCACGACGCCCACACCTGCTGCGCCGCGCGCGCGTCGTCGAATGCCTTGGCGATGTCACTCGGCGAGGACTGCGGCAGCTCGACCAGCAGGTCGCCGGTGTAGACCTCGGTCAGCTTCCACGTGTTGCCGGTGGTCCCGGGGACTCGCTTGACCAGGCTGTCGAGGAACTCCGGGGTCAGGCTCGCAGGCCGTCTTGTCGTGGTCATCCCAGCACCAGCTCCGCGCACTTGTCGCCGATCATGATCGACGGGGCATTGGTGTTGCCGCCGATGATCGACGGCATGATCGACGCGTCGGCGACCCGGAGGCCGTCGATCCCGCGTACGCGCAGGTCGGGTCCCACGACAGCTCCCTCGTCAACGCCCATCCGACACGTGCCCACACCGTGATAGACGGTCGTGGCCCGGTTGAGGACCTCGGACTTCATGGCCTCGGAGTCGATCGCCGCGCCGGGGTGCAGCTCCGACGTCACGTTGCCGCCGAACGCGGCGGACTTCATGATCTCGCGGATGATCTCGACGCCCTCGACCAGCACCTGCCGGTCGCCGGCCTCAGCCAGGTAGTTCATGTCGATGAGCGGCGCAGCACTCGGATCGCTCGACGCGAGTCGCACGGTGCCGCGGCTGCGCGGATAGATCAGCGTGGACATCACGGTCAGCGCGCGCCGGCGGTCGACCTTGTGCCGGATCGGGGCGTCCTGGTTGGGCGACGGGTATGCCCACGGCAGCACGTGGATCTGCAGGTCGGGGACGTCGGTGGCCAATGACGTACGTACGAAGCCGACGGTCTCGAAGACGGTGTTCTCCAAGAACGAGCCACCGACCGTGAGCTCCCGGGCAAGCCCTCGGGCGAAGTAGGTGGGGATGCCCCGGTGCACCGCGTTCGGCATCAGCCAGGTGGTCGGTACGAACAGGTGGTCGTGCAGGTTGTCGCCCACGGGCAGGTCAGCCTTGACCTCGATGCCGTGCTCGGCGAGATGCGCGGCAGGGCCGACGCCCGAGAGCATCAGGATCTGCGCGGAGCCGAACACGCCGGCGGAGAGGATGACCTCCTTGCCGGCGCGGACCGTCCGACGCTTGCCGCCCTTGTCGAGGACCTCGACGCCGGTCGCGCGGCCGTTCTCGATCACGACCTTCTGCACGTGGACCTCGGGCTGCACCTGGATGGTCGGCCAGCTGGTGTTGGTCAGATAACCCCGCGATGACGAGAAGCGCTTGCCCTTTTCGGCGCTCTGCTGGAACCGGCTCACGCCCTCCTGCTCGGCGGCGTTGTAGTCCTTGAGGATCTTGACGCCCAGCGTGTCCGCCGTGGCCTGCTCGAACTGCAGCGACGCCTCGGTCGGTTGCGTGTGGCGGGTGACCTTGATCGGGCCGCCGGCGCCGCGGTAGTCATCGGCGCCGTCCTCGAAGTCCTCGACGCGCTTGTACGTCTCGTTGACCGAGTCGGCGTCCCACCCGGTGTTGCCCTCAGCGGCCCACGAGTCGTAGTTGGCGCGATTGCCGCGTACCCAGAGCAGACCGTTGATCGAGCTCGAGCCGCCGACGACCTTGCCGCGGGTCTGCGGGATCACCCGGTTGTTCATGTGCTTCTGGGGGACCGTGTAGTAGCCCCAGTCGACCTTCTTCTTGATGTTCGGCTCGGCGTGCATCGGCCCGATCATGCCGGGCTTGGTGACGAGCATCGAGGTGTCCTTCTTGCCCGCCTCGAGCAGGATCACCGAGGCCCCGGAGGCTGCCAGACGCGAAGCGGCAGCGGCCCCCGCGCTTCCGGCGCCGACCACGACATAGTCGGCCTCGGTGCGCAGGGAGTCGTTCTTGGTCATGGCAGTCCTTCGGGTCAGATGCGTTCGATGATGGTGCCTGATGCCTGCGCCCCGCCAGCACACATCGAGATCAGGGCGGTGCTGGCGTCCCGGCGCTCGAGCTCGTGGAGGGCGGTGGTCAGCAGCCGGGTGCCGGTCGAGCCGACCGGGTGGCCGAGCGCGATGGCCCCGCCGTTGACGTTGATCTTGTCCTCGGGGACCGAGTGCACCTTGGCCCACGACATCACCACGCCGGCGAACGCCTCGTTGACCTCGCAGATGTCGATGTCGGAGATCGACATACCCGTGTCTGCGAGGAGCTTCTCGGTCGCCTGCACAGGGCCGTCGAGGTGGTAGTACGGGTCCGCACCGACGAGGCAGGAGGCGACGATGCGGGCCCGCGGCGTGAGCCCCAGGGACGCAGCCAGGTCGGAGTCCATCAGCAGCAGCGCCGACGAGCCGTCGGAGATCTGCGACGAGGTGCCGGCCGTGTGCGTGCCGTCAGGGAGTACGGGGTTGAGTGCGGCGAGTCGTTCCAGTGAGGTCTCGCGGATGCCCTGGTCGGCGTCGACCAGCTGCGTGTCGTCGGTGGGCTGGCCGTTGTCATCGAGGACGGGTGCCTTGAGCGCGAAGATCTCGCGGGCGAAGCGGCCCTCGTCGCGTGCAGCGCGGGCCTTCTCCTGCGACCATAGGCCGAATGCGTCGACCTCGGCGCGGGAGAAGCCACGGTCTCGTACGATCCGGTCGGCCCCTTCGAACTGGTTGGGCAGGTCGATCGACCAGTCGTCGGGGCGGGGAGATCCTGTGCCGGGCGGGACATTGGCACCGAGAGGTACGCGCGACATCGACTCGACGCCGCAGGCGATGCCGGCTTTGATCAGGCCGGCGCCGATCATGGCGTGGATCAGGTGTGTCGCCTGCTGGGCCGACGAGCACTGCGCGTCGATCTCGGTGGAGGCGGTGGCGTTGGGCAGCCCGGCGTGCATCCACGCGCGGCGCACCATGTTGTTGGACTGCTCGCCGGCCTGGGTCACGCAGCCGCCGATGACCTGCTCGACGATGTCGGCCTCGATGCCGGCGCGGGAGATGACCTCGGCCTGAGTCATGCCGAGGAGCACCGCGGGATGGAGACCGGCCAGCACGCCGTTCCTCTTGCCCTGAGGCGTGCGGACGGCATCAACGATCACAGGGGTGCCCATGGGTCAAAACTAGAACACGTTCTCGTCTTGCACAAGCCTTCCGAAACGCCGGGAGTCGTGTCAGGATGAACTAGAACGTGTTATAGAAATCTAGGAGCCCATGTGACCACGACGTCCGATGCACCCGCCATTCCCGCTGATTTCGACCCGACCGATCCCGACCTGTGTCAGGCCGGCGTGCCGCTCGAACAGTTCGCGGAGCTGCGACGGACCGCTCCTGTGTGGTGGGTCAATCAAGCTCCGGAGTCGCGCGCCGGCTTCAACGGCGAGGGATTCTGGGCGATCAGCAAGCACGCGGACGTGTCCGCGGTGTCCAAGGACAGCAAGAACTTCTCCAGCCTCGAGAACGGCGCGATCATTCGCTTCGCCCCGGACATGACCCGTGAGCAGGTCGAGCTGCAGGGCATCATGCTGATCAACCAGGATCCGCCGGACCACACCAAGATCCGCCAGATCATCAGCCGGGGCTTCACCCCGCGCTCGATCAACGCCCAGCACGATGTCCTCGTCCAGCGGGCCAACAACATCGTCGACGAGGCCATCGCCAAGGGCTCGGGCGACTTCGTCAACGAGGTGGCCTCCGAGCTGCCGCTGCAGGCGATCGCCGACCTGATGGGCGTACCGCAGGAAGACCGCGGCAAGCTCTTCGACTGGTCCAACACGATGATGTCGTTCGACGACCCCGACTTCGAGGGCAACCCGGACGAGGCCGCCGCCGAGATCCTCATGTACGCCATGGGCCTCGCCGAGGAGCGACGCAAGAACCCGCAGGACGACATCATCACCAAGCTCATCACCGCCGATGTCGACGGGCACGGACAGCTGGGCGAGGACGAGTTCGGCTACTTCGTCATCATGCTCGCGGTGGCCGGCAACGAGACCACGCGTAACGCGATCACCCACGGCATGAACGCGTTCTTCCAGTTCCCCGACCAGTGGGAGCTGTGGAAGAACGAGCGGCCGTCGACGATGGTCGACGAGGTGATCCGCTGGGCGACGCCGGTGACGGTCTTCCAGCGCACCGCGATCAACGACGTGATGGTCGGCGATGTCGAGGTCAAGAAGGGCGAGCGCGTCGGCCTCTACTACGCCAGCGCCAACCACGACGAGGATGTCTTCACCGATCCCAACACGTTCGACATCACCCGCAGCCCGAACCCGCACCTGTCCTTCGGTGGCCACGGGGCGCACTACTGCATCGGCGCCAACCTCGCCCGTCTGGAGGTCGAGATCATGTTCAACACGCTCGCCGACCGGCTGCCCGACATCAAGCAGCTCGGCGAGGCCAAGCGCCTCCGCCACGGCTGGATCAACGGCATCAAGGAGCTCCCGGTCCAGTACGTCTGACCGTTTCGGCCACGTCGAACGCCTCGCCGGTCGAGTAGGAGGCCGCCCGCGGCCGACGTATCGAGACCACG